>NZ_AP028032.1:0-1200000 GCF_030296935.1 Coprobacter fastidiosus
TTCAAAAAAAACAAAGAAAAAGTCATTTGTTTTTCTCGAAAAGAATTTCAAATTTTGTAATCCTGTTTTTGATTTTGATAGAAAAATTTGATTGATAAAAATGAGTTCAAATCATGTCACTTTGTGGGACCGCTGTTTGGACATTATTAAGGACAATCTTTCGGAGAGCGCTTATGTTATGTGGTTTACTCCGGTCAGGGCTTTAAGCTTTGACAATAATGTCTTGACACTTGGTGTTCCTTCTTATTTCTTTTACGAATATCTGGAAGAGCATTATATAGATCTTCTGCAACGAGTGTTGTATCGCGTTTTTGGAAACGGGGTGCAATTGAAGTATCAGGTTGGTGTCGTAGAGAATCCCAAAACGGATGTCGTTGTTGCCGGAGCTAATAAATCTGTTAATGCAGTGCCGCAGGTAAGCGCTCCTGCAACTCATGTTCCTGATCCGTTTAAACAGCAGGTGTATGAAGAATTGGACTCGCAATTGAATCCGGTTTATAATTTTGAAAATTATTATTCGGGAGTAAGTAATAAACTTGCTCGTACAGCAGGTGAGTCTATTGCTGAAAAACCCGGTAAGACAGCCTTTAACCCTTTGTTCTTGTATGGAGAATCGGGCGTTGGAAAAACACATTTGGTGCAGGCTATCGGTATACGTATAAAGGAAAAAGATCCTTCGGCACGTGTTTTGTATTTGTCTTCTCATCTTTTTCAGGTACAATATACAAATGCTGTCAGAAGCAATACAGTCAATGATTTTATCAATTTCTATCAAAGTATAGATGTCTTGTTGATTGATGATATTCAGGATTTGGCGGGAAAAACCGGAACACAGAATACCTTTTTCCATATTTTCAATCATCTACATCAGAATAATAAGCAACTGGTACTTACTTCGGATCGTCCTCCCGTTTCTTTGGAGGGTATGGTTCCCCGTTTGTTGACTCGTTTTAAGTGGGGGCTTACTGCAGAAGTAGAAAGGCCTGATTATGAGTTGCGTAGAAATATTCTTTTAAATAAAATACATCAAGACGGTCTACCTATTTCAGAAGAAGTAGTTGATTATATTGCTCGTAATGTTGCCGATAATGTTCGCGATCTGGAAGGGATTATTGTTTCGTTGATGGCTCGTTCTACGATATTTAATCGTGAAATAACGATCGATTTGGCAGAACGTGTCCTTTCGACCAGCGTTCATGTAGAGAAGAAACAGGTTACAATAGAACTCATTCAAGAAAAAGTTTGCGGATTTTATGATATGGATCCTAAACTTCTTCAGGCAAAGACTCGTAAAAGAGAAATTGTTCAGGCACGTCAAATATCTATGTATCTGTCAAAAAAATATACCGATTACTCGTTGTCCCGTATCGGAGATATATTGGGGAGAAAGGATCATGCCACTGTTTTGCACGCATGTAAAACGATCAGTGAACAATTAGAAATTGATAAAGCTTTAAGAGCTAATGTTCTTGAAATAGAAGAATCTTTAAAAAAATAGACTTCGGTTACTCCTGTTCCGGAACAATGTTAAAACTGTCCGGTTTTAGTTCATGTTGTAATGAAATATACGGTTGATGATATAGATATTTATATAATGACTCATAATAGAGCGGATTATCTGATGCTCTCTATAGAGAGTCTGTTAAATCAATCGGCAGGAGTTAGCAAAATTACTGTGCTTGATAATGAAAGTACAGATAATACGTTATCGGCAGTAGAACGCTTTTCTTCTCGTGGAGTAAGATACATCAGGACAAAAGGATTTCTCGGAAATTTCAAAAAGGCACAAGAAATTGCATCCGGAAAATATGTGATGTTATTTCATGATGACGATATTTTGCATCCTTTATATTTAGAACTGGCTTTGCAAGTCTTGAATGAAAAAGATGATATATCTCTTATTACAACACGTTATACAGAATTTTTTGATGATGATTTTCCCGGAATGCCGGAATCGATAGTTCCTGATTATTATTATTTTGAAAAACAAAAAGACTTTGCTTCGCATATGTATTTTTTAGAACGTATTGCGTATGCGACAGCATTATATCGGACTGTCGATTTTAAGAAAACTGCTATCGAGTATGAGAAGTTCAACAAATTCAATGATTGGCCTTTCTTGGTAAAAATGTCTGGTTACGGGAATACGGTACTTTTTGATGACCCTTCATTATTTTATATTCGCAGACATAAGGGACAAGACACTTGGACTTCTACTAACACGCCATCAGTGCAACAGATTATAAATTGGGATAAATTCTTTTATAATAAAGTTGGGGCATGGAATGTATTCTCTAAAGTCCATTATATATTTGCATGTTGGTTCACCCATTTTCTATTTGGAAAGTATGATTCTTTTTTGTCTCCTCAAGATCGGGAGCGATACAGTAAAGAAGAGCTTTTGAAATTGGCAAGGAAAAGAGGAATAAATACATGGGGTTCTTGTATATATTGCAAATATCGTTGTAAGAATAAGACGCAGTGTAAGCGACAAGATTTTATTCGTCAGTTAATTTTAAAAGGAAAGACGAAATTAGAAGCTTGAAGGTTCTTTATCTATCTTTTGATTTGTTTTTATAAAGAAAAAAGTTTAGTTTTTTCTTTTAATAATGCAGATTCTTTATAGAGATAGCGAGTTATACTTTCGTTACTCCAATAATTTTTATCAGACATAATGTACATGTATGTTGAAGTAACATTTGGGGGGTGCTCTAAAAGCTTATCTAAATTTTATTCGGGTAGAATTTGAGAGACACAAAAAAATCAGTTCCCCTTTTTAGAGAGGAACTGTATCGGTACCGCCAACAAGTTATAGTACGGAAAAAAGTAAAAAATAACCTGGTAATATTTTTTATTGGAAAATCCGAACAGGCTTTTTATACTTGCAAATATATATTTAAAATCTGAAACCTTGTTCCTTGATTATCTTCAAGAACACCTCTGAAAAATATTCATTATCTTCCTTTTTATAACGTACGTCAGTAAATACCTGAGCTAAAGTTTTTTTGTTATTTTCTTTGATGAATTTCAAGTTTGCGGCAAGATTTTCTTTATCTCGGTATAAACGATCTATATCTTCACGAGTATAATCTTTATATTTTTCTTGATGTATAATTGCTTCTAAAGGAAGGCGTTCTACCTGTTCTGGGATTTCGGATGGATAACCGACAGTAATTGTTGTTACCGGAATTACATACTTGGGCAACTGTAACGTTTCTATAATTTGCGGTGCATTGTATGTTGTTGTTCCGAGATAACATATTCCTAATCCGGCGAGTTCTGCGACTGTACAAAATTGTTGGGCAAAGATGAGGGCATCGATTGCCGCTGTAAAAAATGATTGGAAGTTGTCGTAACCTTGTTGAGCATCTCGCCAATCACACCATTTGATGAAACGGTTAAAATCAGCACAAAACGTAAGAACTACGGGGGCAGATGTGACAGTCGGCTGATTGAAGTGAGCCGGGGCTAATTTTTCTTTCATTTCTTTGTCTCGAGTAATAATTACGCTATATAATTGCATATTACCCGTTGTTGAGACCCGACATGCCGTCTCTATAAGCTCGTTCAATAACTTTTCGGGAATATCTTCTCCGGTATATTTACGGATAGTACGTCTTTGTTTTAATTCTTCAAATAACATAGGCAGTCTTTTTTTACAAAAATACAAAATAAAATCAGGAGAATATTCTTTTCTTGTTAGTAGCTTGACATTTTGCGCAAATATTTTTATTACTTATTCCTTTTTTTTGTAAGAATTTGTCTGGAGTTGGTAGAAATACTCGTATTAATAAAATAAAAATAGGATAATTTGTCGGATAAGCCTGTATTTGTATCGTGTTTTTTATCTTTTTGAGATTCAATTTCTATTTTGGAAAACTTTTGTTGATTCTTGAATTTTTAATAATCTGATTATTAGTTTATTATTTTATTAAAATGGAAAACTTTGATATTGTTGATAAATAATTAGTTTTTTATTTGTGTAAACAAAATGTTTTCTATAAACTTGTAATCTCAAATTTTTCTACAAAAATCAATACTGGAAATTTATTCTAAAAACACAAAACCTACTTAAACTAAAGAACAGTGGAACCTAAAAACTACACTTATGATGAAGCATTCGAAGCTTCATTAAAGTATTTTAAGGGTGATGAGCTTGCAGCCCGAGTATGGGTGAACAAATATGCCCTTAAAGATTCTTATGGAAATATTTATGAGAAGAATCCGGATGAAATGCATTTTCGTTTGGCAAGTGAAATTGCGAGAATCGAAAAAAAATATCCTAATCCTCTTACAGAAGAGCAGTTGATGGGCCTTTTTAGAGATTTTCGTTATATTGTTCCTCAAGGAAGTCCGATGAGTGGTATCGGAAATAACTTTCAAATAGGATCTTTGTCTAATTGTTTTGTTATCGGTATGGACGGTTCGGCCGATTCATACGGCGGTATTATAAAAATAGATGAGGAGCAAGTACAGTTGATGAAGAGGCGGGGTGGAGTAGGACACGATCTGTCTCATATTCGCCCTAAAGGTTCGCCTGTAAAAAATTCAGCTTTGACCTCTACCGGTTTAGTTCCGTTTATGGAACGTTATTCCAACTCTACCCGTGAAGTCGCTCAAGACGGACGTCGTGGAGCTTTAATGTTGAGTGTTTCTATTAAACACCCTGATTCGGAGGCTTTTATCGATGCAAAGATGACAGAAGGTAAGGTAACAGGGGCAAATGTCTCTGTAAAAATCAGCGATGATTTTATGAAAGCTGCTATTGCCGGAGAGCCTTTTGTTCAGCAATATCCGATTGAAGGAGAAAATCCCAAAGTTACAAAAGAAGTCGATGCTCAGGTTATTTGGAAAAAGATAGTACATAATGCGTGGAAGTCGGCAGAACCGGGAGTCCTCTTTTGGGATACTATTACTCGGGAATCTGTACCCGATTGCTATGCTGATCTGGGATTCAAAACAGTTTCTACCAATCCTTGCGGAGAGATACCTTTGTGCCCTTATGACAGTTGTCGTTTATTAGCCGTCAATCTATATTCATACGTTGTAAATCCGTTTACAGATAAAGCATATTTCGATTTTGACCTGTTCAAACAACATATTATGCTGGCTCAGCGTATTATGGATGATATTATCGATCTTGAAATGGAAAAAATCGATAAAATATTGGATAAGGTTAAGTCTGATCCCGAGTCGGATGAAGTGAAGCAGACAGAATTACATCTTTGGGAAAAGATACGGTCAAAGACTTTGAAAGGACGTCGTACCGGAGTCGGAACGACAGCCGAAGGAGATATGCTGGCTGCTCTCGGATTGCAGTATGGGACAGAAAAAGCGACGGAATTTTCGGAACAAGTCCATAAGACATTGGCTTTGGCGGCATATCGCTCTTCTGTGCAGATGGCGAAAGAAAGAGGAGCTTTTGAAATATTCGATGCTAAGAGAGAAGAGAAGAACCCGTTTATTCTGCGTTTAAAGGATGCCGATCCTGAGCTTTACTCTGATATGGTGAAGTACGGACGTAGAAATATTGCTTGTTTGACGATTGCTCCGACAGGTACGACGAGCCTTATGACGCAGACTACCTCCGGTATTGAGCCGGTGTTTATGCCTGTGTATCGTCGCCGTCGGAAAGTAAATCCGAATGACCCTGAAGTTCGTATCGATTTTGTCGATGAATCAGGAGATGCGTATGAAGAGTATGTCGTATTCCATCATAAGTTTATAACATGGATGCAGACCAATGGTTATGAAGTGCGATCGAATTATACACAGGAAGAAATAGACGAATTAGTATCCAAATCACCTTATTATAAGGCTACATCGAATGATGTCGATTGGTTGCAGAAAGTGAGAATGCAAGGTCGTGTTCAAAAATGGGTAGATCATTCGATCAGTGTAACGATCAATCTACCGTCAGATGTAACAGAGGAATTGGTGGGACAGTTGTATGTTGAAGCTTGGAAGAGCGGCTGTAAAGGTTGTACCGTTTATAGAGATGGTTCTCGGGCAGGAGTGCTTCTCGCAACCAAAAAGGAGGAGAAAAAAGCACCGGTACATCTTGATCCTAAACGTCCTATAGAGTTGGATGCCGATGTAGTCCGTTTTCAGAATAATAAAGATAAATGGATTGCTTTTATTGGTTTGAAAGACGGGAATCCTTATGAAATTTTTACAGGTTTGGCGGATGATGAAGAGGGAATCTTACTTCCGAAAAATATTACGAAAGGAAAGATAATTAAAGCTATCGATGAAGAAGGCAATAAACGTTATGATTTCCAATATCGAAATAAGAGAGGATATAAAACGACCATTGAAGGTTTATCCGATAAGTTTAATCCTGAATATTGGAATTATGCCAAATTGATTTCGGGAGTCTTGCGTTACGGTATGCCTATAGATCAGGTTTTGAAGCTCGTTTCTACTCTTGAATTGGATAGTCAGTCTATCAATACGTGGAAAAACGGGGTAGAAAGAGCTTTGAAAAAATATTTACCGAACGGAACAAAAGCCAGCGGACAAACGTGTCCGAATTGTGGTCAGGAAACTCTCATTTATCAGGAGGGCTGTTTAATTTGTACTTCGTGCGGTACATCTAAATGCGGATAAATCGGTCGATTATTGTATAAAAAGATATTCTATAGATAAAAAAGACGAACACATGTTCGTCTTTTTTTGTTTGAACTTATAAGCCTGTTTTAAATCTTTTGAAAATTGTACTATTTCATTTCGGATAAAAATTTAAACAGGCATTTAACTATATTTGAAAGAAAGAATTTTATTTTTGGGCTGAGATATAATTATCGGTTTTGAATAAATTCGTAACTTCATAACGAGCTAATGATTAAAATGAATAGCTATGAAAATAGTATTTAAAATAGAATATCGTACCCGTTGGGGACAAGAACTTTATGTGACAGGCAGTCATTCTTCTCTTGGTAATTTTGAGGAGGAGAAAGCTGTACCGATGCGGTATGAAGGAGATGGGATATGGTCTTTAACACTGAATTTGCAAAGCGCATCTTCCGGATTTGATTATCATTATTTAGTGAAAGAATATGGGCAGTCTTATGATAAAGAATGGGGCGAGCCTCGTACTTTTATACCATCAGAATTAAATCATACTTATTATTTATATGATGTTTGGCAGAATATGCCTGCCGACAGTTCGTTTTATTCTTCTGCGTTTAATAAAGTAATTTTGGCACGTCATCGGACAGGTTCAGATGTTTTGCCTTCTTATTCAACTGCCGTGACGTTACAGATATATGCACCCTCTATTCGTCCGGATGAAGTTGTGGCTTTGACCGGGACAATGATGTCTGAGGCATGGAGTATTAAGGATGCTATTATTATGGATGATACACGTTTCCCTTTGTGGGAGGCTGTATTGGATGCATCATCTTTGAAACATCCCGTAGAATATAAATTCTTGGTCATGAAGAAAGATTCCCGTAATGTCGTTGCATGGGAATCTGGGAATAACAGAGTTTTGGAGATTCCTCATTTGGGACCGGGTGAGAACATCGTTTTTTCCGGCTTTAAATGGAATCTTCCTTTACCGGATTGGAGAGGGGTAGGAGTCGCAATTCCGGTCTTTTCATTACGTTCAGAAGAAAGTTGGGGAATAGGAGAGTTCCTTGATTTGAAGAAGATGGTCGATTGGGCTGTACAGACAGGTCAGCGGTTTATTCAGGTTCTGCCGGTTAATGATACTACAATGACTCATACTTGGCTTGACTCGTATCCCTACAGGGCGAATTCTATTTTTGCTCTTCATCCGGCATATTTACGAGTAACGGCAATAGATCGGTTGAAAGACAATGATTCTATGGTTGCATATGAAAAACTTGCGGCAGAGTTGAATGTTTTACCGGAGATCGATTATGAGCGAGTAACTCTTATGAAATGGGAGTATTTAAAAGCCGTATTTTTGCAGTCAGGGAAAAAGACATTGAATTCATCTGGTTTTAAAGAGTTCTTTAAGGCTAACAGAGAATGGCTTGAGCCTTATGCTGCTTATTGCTGTTTGCGTGATATTTATGAAACTCCGGACTTTAGGAAATGGAAGATGTATTCGGTTTTCAACCCGGATGATATAGCCGAATTCTGTGCATGTGGGAATATTTATTATGATAAAGTCAGTTTTTATTATTTTGTTCAGTATCATCTACATATACAGCTTCTTGAAGTCAGGGATTATGCGCATGCAAAAGGCATAGTGCTTAAAGGCGATATTCCTATCGGGGTAAGTCGGGATAGTGTGGATGCGTGGTCTCATCCCGAATTGTTTTACATGGATTCGCAGGCTGGAGCTCCACCTGATGATTTCTCTGTAGAAGGCCAAAATTGGGGATTCCCGACATATAATTGGGATGAGATGGCTAAAGACGGTTATACTTGGTGGAAAGCCCGTTTTCGTAAAATGGCAGAATATTTCGATGCGTACCGCATAGATCATATATTGGGTTTTTTCAGAATCTGGGAAATTCCCGAAAGTGCCATACAAGGAGTATTGGGGCATTTTAATCCGGCTATTCCTTTTTCGATAGAAGAATTACAGTCTTATGGATTTTATTTTGAAGAACACCGACATGCACATCCGTATATTCGAGAATATATGTTACAAAGTCTGTTCGGCGAATATGCCGGAGAGGTAATACATGATTATCTGCTTGAATGCGGATATGGAATATATGCATTGAGTCTCGATTTCAATACGCAAAGGAAAATTGAAAACCATTTTTGTGGTAAAAGTGATGAGAAGAGTTTAAAAATAAAATCCGGACTTTTTGCATTAACAGATGAAATTTTGTTCGTAGAAGATCCTTACCAGAAAAGGAAGTACCATCCTTGTATCTCTGCCCGGCAAACATATAGTTATAAATCTTTGACTGATTATGAAAGATGGTGTTATGATCGGCTGTATGTTGACTTTTTTTACCATAGACAAGATGCTTTTTGGAAAAATGAAGCAATGAAGAAACTACCACCGTTGATATCTTCAACCGGGATGCTGGTGTGTGGTGAGGATCTGGGGATGATACCGCAATCTGTACCGGAAGTAATGAATGCGTTGCAGATTCTGTCACTCGAGATACAAAGAATGCCGAAAGATCCGGATAAAGAGTTTGGAGATGTTGCTAATTATCCGTACTTGTCGGTATGCACTACTTCTACGCATGATATGTCCGGAATCAGAGCATGGTGGGAGGAAGACAGAAGTAAGACCCAACGGTATTATAATTGTATTTTACAAGAACAAGGAGAAGCTCCTTATTACTGTGAACCGTGGATATGTGAAAAGATTCTTGCTATGCATATGCATTCGCCTTCTATGTTGGCTATCATTCCATTACAAGACTGGTTTTCGATTGATGGAAATATACGCCGTAATAATCCTGTGGAAGAGAGGATAAATGTTCCGGCTAATCCTCGCAATTATTGGCGTTATCGTATGCATATTACGATAGAAGATTTGTTGAAAAACTCCGATTTCAATGAACGGATATTCGAGCTGGTGAGATCCGGTGGGAGAGAATGATTTACAAAAGCAATCGGGTGGAATCAAATCCCACCCGATTACTTTGTTAAAGAGCAGTTTTATTCTTCTGTATATCTCACAACTGTTTGTTCACGGTCAGGACCTACCGAAACGATTTTGATCGGAACTTGCAGCTCCTCTTCTAAGAATGAGATATAAGCATTAAATTCTTCCGGAAATTCGTCTTCACTTTGCATTTTGGTCATATCGCATTTCCATCCCGGGAGCTCTACATATACCGGTTCGATAGAATCATCGATTTCAAAAGGAAACTCTTCTGTCTCTTTACCATCAATTTTATAAGCAACACAAGCTTTTATCGTTTCGAATGTGTCGAGCACATCGCTTTTCATCATGATGAGGTGTGTAACGCCGTCTATCATAATGGCATATTTCAAGGCAACGAGATCTATCCATCCGCAACGACGCTTACGTCCGGTTACAGCTCCGAACTCGTGCCCGATACTACACATCTTTTCACCTGTTTCATCGAATAACTCTGTGGGGAAAGGACCGCTTCCTACTCGAGTGCAATATGCCTTGAAAATACCGTAAACATTCCCGATTTTGTTAGGTGCTATACCGAGTCCCGTACAAGCACCGGCACAAATGGTATTTGAAGAAGTCACAAAAGGGTATGAACCGAAATCGACATCTAACAGAGTCCCTTGTGCTCCTTCTGCAAGAACCGATTTACCCTCTTTTAAAAATCCGTTTACGACGTGTTCGCTGTCGATGAGATTAAATTTTTTCAAATATTCCAGAGCCTCGAACCATTGTTTTTCGAGTTCTGTAATATCATATTGATAATTAAGTGATTTTAAAATAGATTCATGTCGGGCTTTGGCTTTGGCATACTTCTCCTCGAAGTTGTGTAACAAATCACCTACTCGCAATCCGTTGCGGCTTACTTTATCGGTATAGGTAGGGCCGATACCTTTACCTGTCGTTCCGATTTTAGAGTCGCCTTTAGCAGCTTCGTATGCTGCGTCTAATATACGATGAGTCGGGAGTATAAGATGTGCTTTCTTCGAAATGTATAATCTTTGTGTCAGGTCATGTCCGCTGGCTGCCAGAGCTTCGGCCTCCTGTTTGAAAAGAACAGGATCGAGAACAACTCCGTTACCGATTACATTTACTTTTCCTCCTTGAAAAATACCTGAAGGAATAGAGCGGAGTACATATTTTTGACCGTCGAACTCCAAAGTGTGTCCCGCATTTGGGCCTCCTTGGAAACGGGTGATAACGTCATACTTAGGGGTTAGCACATCGACTACTTTTCCTTTACCTTCGTCGCCCCATTGTAAACCTAATAGCACATCTACTTTCATACGTATATTCCTAATTTTATATAAACTTTCTTGTTCTTGAAAAAATAAGGGCTATTTACGAGATGCTTTTTTTCGTTCTGCCTGATTGCAACGGTTACATAGACCATATACATATAAGGCATAATATGAAGTTGTAAATTTCCCGAATTTTTTGTTTGCCAATACATTTAATAGCTCTTGATCTTTCACTTCCTGTACTTTCCCGCATTTTGTACAGATCAGGTGATGATGGCTGACCATATTATACGATTTTTCGTACTGGGCGGGATTGTAACCGAATTGATGTTTCCTTATCAGACCGGCATCGACAAGCAGGTCTACGGTATTGTAAATGGTTGCCCGGCTTACCCGATATTCGCTTTGAGACATAATGTCATAAAGCGAATCAACATCGAAGTGTTCGTTCGTCGAATATATCTTATCCAATATGGCATAGCGCTCAGGAGTTTTGCGATGACCTTTCGCTTCTAAATATTGAGTAAGTTTTTGTCTTACGATTTCTTTCGTTTTATCTTCCGGCATGGTGTCATTTGTAGGAAACAGGACAAAGATAATTAATTTTTATAACAAGAACAATGAAACATTAGTTCATTTATCTTGCGTCGGAAAAAGAGTGTCTTTGCAAAATTCATATTCCAGTAAGATCTCTTCTGCAAATCTTTTTTGTCTGTCATTTCCTGTTTCGGATATATGGCGAAATATGTCGGCTGTATGTTTTGCTGTTTGAAGATCTCTGTGCATCAGCCGTTTTATACAATTGAGTGTCGCTATTCGTATTGAGGAGATTTCCCGGTCGTCTTGGTTTAAGACTGAGGATATGAGATTTTCTTCTACTGTTTTGTCCGGATACCTGTTTTGCATCATTAGCCGGTTAAATAATTGGTATCCTGTATAGCGAAGAATATCTTTGTCCGATGTGACCCATTCGCTTGCTTTTTGTATTGCAAACGGGAGTTTGATAAATAAGTTCATGCAACAGATGTCTGCAATTTCAGGATAGGGAATCTCCTCAGCCCATTGTTGGGCTTTGTCCGGATTCATTTCATTTACCGGGTATAGCCATGTAGCTAACATTTTCGATTCTCTTATTTGTTCTTTCCAAAGATATTGGGCTAATTCTGCATTGGGGGTATATGATTCTGCGATATTGCGTATCAATGGAAGGGTGAGACCGAAATTAATCCGGTAGTCCATCCCTTTTTCTCGCATACTTGTAGAAACGATTCCGTTCATTGCCATTCTGAATCGTTTTTTTATTTCCCGTAAAGTTTCCTCCATAAAAGTTAAGATATAAAATAGGTTGTTTCAAAGGTACGTAGAATTTTTATTTTTACTCAATATAAAATATAAAAAACGGATAATCTCATAATTGAAATTATCCGTTTTCCATATTATTGTTTATGAGTTTCTAATCGTTATAAGTAGGTAGGGGAGAATAGTCTTTTGAGTACCGTAACATTTGTTCAGAATATCCTTCATCGTATGAGATTTTTACGTCTGTGATATTTCCGTTACTATCTTTTACGGGGGTATATACAGGATTAATGAATCCCTTATACGGAGCAATGTTCAATTTCTCGTAACGGGCTAATACTTCTTTATGAAGATCGGGGTCTACTTTTACGGCATAAGTTTCCACAAGATTCTTTCCGGCTTCATAATCTCCCGTAGATTTGATGCGTTGTATTTCTGCCAGCAATTCGCCCAATAATGTCCTCATTTTGTCGTAATCGTTTATAACGACAAATGTCTTTCCGTTTTTCTTTTTAAATTCTACAACTTTATCCTGAGCACCTTTTTCCAATACCCAAGCTGCGATCAATTGTCGATTACGCATGTGCGCTTCTTCGATGTTTTTACCGGGAGCGATACGGGTCAGTTGAGTCATAAGGCCGTTCATCATGTACTTATAGTATTCCGACTTATAAGCATCTGCTGTTGGCAGGAGTCCGAGAGATACTATTTTCGGATCGGCGATATAATAGAGGGCAAATAAGTCTGCTCGTGCTTCTTCGAGAGTAGAGGTATAGGCTTTTAATGCATCAGGATCTGTACCCGGGAGTAATTTCCCGGAAGCATGCCCGAGACATTCATGCAGGTCGGTATGCAAATTATCGGCTTGAAATCCGTATTTTTCTATCCAATTGCGTTCTGTATCGCTCCATACGAATTCTTCTGCAAAGCCATTTCCTTGTGCCGCTTTATCGTAAGCATCTGTAATATTTTCGATCGTTACAGATTTTGAACCGTGATCGTGACGTATCCAGTTAGAGTTCGGAAGATTGATTCCGATTGCAGTAGAAGGATAAGAGTCTCCTCCAAGAATAGCTGCGGTGATTACCTTTGCCGATACACCTTTCACGTTTTCTTTTTTAAACCGGTTATCTACCGGAGAGTTGCTTTCGAACCATTGAGCGTTGTTACTGATAATCTCGGTACGTCTCGAAGCTTCTTTATTTTTAAAGTTGACCAATGCTTCCCAACTGGCTTTCATGCCAAGAGGATCTCCGTAGGTTTCGGTAAATCCGTTTACAAAATCAATGTCAGAGTTCAGATCTCCGACCCAAAGAATTGCGTATTCGTCAAATTCTTTTAAATCACCGCTTTTATTGTAAGAAATCAGTTTTTCGATTACTGCTTTTTGCTGGTCGTTTTCTGCAACGGCAGCAGCTTTTTCAAGCCAATAAACGACTTTTTCCAGAGCCTCGGAGTAGCGACCTCCGACTTTATAAACTTGTTCTTGTATTTTTCCGTTCCGTTTAACCAGACGGCTGTTCAATCCGTATGAAATAGGAGTGGGGTCGGAGGGATCTTTCATATTATTATAAAAAGCTTCGGCTTCGGCCTGAGTGACTCCGTCATAATAATTTCCTGCCGAAGTTGCGACAAGATCTTCTCCTTCGGTTTGATTTACCCGTTTTGTCATAATTTTGGGATTAAACATTACCGGAGTGATGTCGTTTAGTAAATCTTTAATGCTTTCTCCTTTTTTTAAAGGCAAAGACTGAGCCGGTATAGAGCTGACTGCTTGAACGAAGAAGTTTTGACTGAATTCGGGTTTAAATTTATCTGTAGAATAATGGTGATGTATTCCGTTGGCAAACCATACTTGTTTCAGATATTTTTCCAAAGCTTTGAAATCTTTACTGTTTCTGTCTCCCTTATATTGGATATAAACGGCCTCAAGAGTCCGACGGATAGCCAGATTCCATTTTCCGTTTTGATCATATAAAATATCTCGTCCTTGTAATGCGGCTTGAGAAAGATAATAGACTAATTCTTTTTGTTTAGGTGTCAAGTCTTCAAATCCTGGAACTTTATAACGAAGTATTTCCAGATCTGCAAATTTTTCAACCGAATAGAAATTTTTTTCAGCTGCCGATATTTCGACAGATGTTGAAAATGTAGCTGCGGCTATTATCATACAAATAGTTTTTTTCATTGTCATTTTGTTTGGTCTGTGTTTCAATGTATATGCAAAAGTACAATCTTCAGGCTAAAGAAAAAAGTTTTGTCGGTAAAACTCCAAAAGCTTAGGCAATTTTAGAGAATATTATTTTATTAGCTTTGGACATTTATCATTATTTTTTAATTGTGAGTTTTCAATGAGCTATTTTACAGCTTTTATTTTTATTTGATCTGGAATTTTTTAAGTAAAATTTGAGATAGAAACTTGTTTATTTCTGATTAAAGGGTATTTTGTGTTATAAATCGTAGTCGGGTTATATTCAAATATTATTCGAAAATTATAGAAAATGTTGTATATTTATTCAATTCGGACGATATTTCTACTTTTCCTCCATAATAAGACAATATTTTTAAAGAGAGGCTTAGCCCTATTCCGTATCCGGGATATTCCCGAGCATTGGATGCTCTGTAAAAAGACTGGAAGATATGGTTGATCTCTTCTTGTGGTATACCGATACCATGATCGGTTATTTCTATTATTTTTTTTGAAGAATCATAGAATAGACGTATCTGTACGGTTTTATTTCCCGAATATTTACAAGCATTATCAATAATATTCCGGAGAGCTATTTCCAGCAATTCAGAATTTGCTTCGACTGTTATATCGTAACATTTTTCGTTAAGTAGAAGTTGTATGCGGTCATTATTTTTGAAACGTTCTTTTAACCAGTATCCTAAGAAAATCAATTCTGATGGGCGCATTTGCATCTCTTCTTCTTGATGAGAAAGAGATAACAAATTTTGAGTTAATCGGGATATGCGTTTACTTTCGGTCATTATTCGTTGTAGTGCTGCGATATATTCTTCTACAGAGCGTTTTTTCATTAAGCTGATTTCACATTCGCCCTGAATTGCCGTAATTGGATTGTTTAATTCGTGAGAAGCGTTGTTTATGAATGCTTTTTCTGATTTGAAAGCTGTGTCGATGCGATCCAACATTTCATTTAATGTCTGTATCAATGTATCCAATTCGTCGTTGTTATCAGTTCTTTTAAGTCTTATGTTCAGATTATTTCCACGTATTCGTTTTAATTCTTTTAATAAATTCTGTAAGGGGGCAAGTATTCGATTTGAATAAATTCTTCCGGTAAGATAGATCAAAATTATACTGAAAAATATTAATATAATCATTAATATTAGAATATGGTCAATGATATTGTCGCCATAATGGTTTTCCGATAAAATTATGACAATAAAATTTCCTTCATTATCCGGATAATATAAGGCTGCACCTAATTGTTTACCATGTTTAAATGTAATGGGAGTTTTTGTGAAAAGCTTTTGAATTTGATCTGCAGAAAGAAATAATTGTAATGAATCTTCATCTGATGAAATACTGTCTGCATTCAATAATATTTCATGAGCGAGGGGGAGTAACTCATTGTATTTTTTTTGAATAATTTGATAACTCGATTCGTCTACTTCGTCTTTTTCCCAATGTTTTTGAGCTGTTATATAAGCTTTATCAACAAGATAAGAGTAATACAATGTATTAATGTACCGTGTTGTAAAAAAGTAGAAAATAATCACGATAACCGTAATAATACTTACTGCAGTCGTAGTATAAAATAATGCTATTTTGTGGCCTATTTTCATGTTTTGTCTAATGCGCTTCCATAATGTAACCAGTACCCATTACCGTATGTATGAGTTTTTTATCGAAATCTTTATCTATTTTTGCTCTTAAATAGTTGACATATACATCCACAATATTGGTGTTAGGGTCGAAATTTTTGTCCCATACGTTTTTTAATAGATTCATTCTTGAAAGTACACATCCCTGATTTTGGAGAAAATATTCTAACAGACGGTATTCCTTTACCGTAAGTTCTATTTCTTGAGTTCCTCGTTGAGCTTTTCTGGTGTTGCAGTTCAATACCAGATCTGCACAGGTTAGTGTTTGTACACTCTTGTCATTGCAGCTTCGTCTAACAAGTGCTTTGATGCGAGCTCCGAGCTCTTGAAAGTTAAAGGGCTTTACTAAATAGTCATCAGCCCCGGCCTCCAGTCCGGAGACAATATCGTCACTTGTCCCTAATGCCGTAAGTAAAAGTATGGGGGTTCGGTATCCTTCTGTTTGCCTGAATTTCTTACAAACTTCCAACCCGTTCATTTGCGGCATTATAATATCCAGAATCAATATATCATATTGTTTTTGTTGTATAGCTTTCCATGCAGAAATCCCATCGTGAACGGTATAAACCGTATGTCCGGATTCTTGAAGCCCCCGTTCAATAAATGAGGCGATATTTATTTCGTCTTCAGCTAAAAGTATATAAGCCATGTCTGTTTTATGTAGTTACCTTTGTATATTATCGCAAATATAACAAATTACAATCGTCTTTGTCTAAGATTGCCGTTGTTGTCATATAACATTTTCTGATAAAAACATTCGATTATTAGTGGGAAAACAAAAAGAGCGAAGATGGTTGCACTGACCAATCCCCCGATTATTACAATTGCCAATGGTCGTTGTGATTCAGATCCTATGCCATGACTCAGTGCAGCCGGCATTAATCCTATTGCTGCCATAGCAGCAGTCATTATTACAGGACGTATTCGGGAACGCATGCTTGATTTTATTGCATCCTGAAGAGGTAGCCGAGTTTTAATGTTTTGTTTGATGTCCGAAATCATAATAACGCCGTTTTGAATACATATTCCGAACAAAGCTATAAATCCGATTCCGGCAGATATGGAAAAATTGAAATCGGTTAACAGAAGAGCTATTATTCCGCCTGCAGCAGCGAACGGAACATTGAGTAGGACAAGTCCGGCATCTCGAGCATTGGAAAATAAAATAAATAGAATGATAAATATAATAATGATGCTGATAGGAACGACTTGGGCTAATCGTTTGGATGCACGTTGTTGATTTTCGAAATCACCTGTCCATTTTAATGTATAACCTTCGGGTAAAACGACTTGTTCGTTGATTTTCTTTTGTGCTTCGGCAACAGCACTTCCCATATCTCTTCCTCGTACCGAGAATTTGACCGCACAGAATCGGGCATGATTATCCCGAAATATAAGTAGAGGTCCTGTGATTGTTTTTATTTCTGCTAATTCTTTTATGGGGATCATTGTTCCGTCCATTGCTTGAACGAGAATTTTTCCTATTTCGTCTTCATTTTGTCTAAATTCTTCTTTATAACGTACCATAATGTTAAATTTTTTTTCTTCTTCGTATAAGGTCGATGCCGATTTGCCTCCAATAGCCATTTCTATAATACTTTGAACATTCTCTTTCGATACTCCGTAACGGGCAAGTTTTTGTTCATTCAGCTCTATTCTTAATTCTGGCTGTCCTATGTTTCGGATTACTCCTACATCTTCTATTCCATTTACGGTTTTTAATATATTACTGATTTGAGAAGCCTTTTGTTCAGAATAATAGAGATCTTTGCCAAAAACTTTTACAGCAATTGAACCCTTTACTCCGGAAGCGGCTTCTTCTACATTGTCGGTAATAGGTTGAGAAAAATTGAAATCTATTCCGGGATATCTGCTCAGATCCTTTTGCATTTTTTCAATAAGTTCGGCTTTGGAAAGTTTACTTTTCCATTCTTTTTCTGGATGAATATCCACATGAAATTCGATATTGTAAAAACCGGTTGCATCTGTCCCATCATTAGGACGTCCGGTTTGTGACATAATTTGTCGTACCTCAGGGTAATTTTTCAGCTCTTTTCTCATCTCGTTTGCCAGTTTTACCGATTCATTTAGAGAAATACTTTGAGGCAAAGTTGCCCGGATGTAGATAGAGCCTTCATTCAATTGCGGAAGAAACTCTGTCCCGAGCAATGTAAAGCACCATAATCCGAAAAGTGCAAAAGCACTTGCAATTCCGATCGTGGTTTTTTTGTAGAAGAGGCATTTTTCAAAGAAAGAAGAGGATTTTTCTTTTAGAAAACGAACAAATCGGTTTTCTTTTTCTTTTACGTTTTTTTTCAGCAGTATTGAAGATAATACCGGTACTAAAGTCAAAGTAAATATTAAAGCTCCCAATAGAGCAAAGCCAAGTGTATAGGCGAGGGGAGAAAACATTTTCCCTTCTACTTTTTGGAAAGAGAAAATCGGAATTAGTGCCGTGATAATGATTAGTTTTGAAAAGAAGACGGCTTT
Source organism: Coprobacter fastidiosus (assembly GCF_030296935.1). NCBI lineage: Bacteria > Pseudomonadati > Bacteroidota > Bacteroidia > Bacteroidales > Barnesiellaceae > Coprobacter > Coprobacter fastidiosus. Next base: position 18,469 of record NZ_AP028032.1, read on the forward strand.
AGCCTTTTCTTTGGAAATATTTCGGATCAACCCCATTTTAGACATTCTGTTAAATGCAGTCATTCCACTTTCTTTTGCTTTACGGTCTAATGCAACGAAAATTCCTTCTACCATTACGACTGCCCCGTCTATGATAATCCCGAAATCGATTGCTCCCATAGATAGAAGATTTGCAGACATACCCATCATACGAAGACAGATAAAGGCAAATAAAAGAGCCAGAGGTATCACGATCCCGACAATAACGGTAGTACGCCAATCTGCCATAAATATCAAAACGATAAAAGTAACTAACAATATCCCCTCGATGAGATTGTGAGTTACCGTATTGACTGCAAGATTTACCAGATTCTCTCTATCATAAAATGATACTATTTCTACATCTTTAGGTAATATGTTTTCATTGATATAAGAGATCTTTTTTTTCAGCGCATCGATGACTTCTTTGGGATTTTCATTTTTTCGCATAATGACAATGCCTTCTACCACATCGTTCTCGTTCATGCGTCCTACTTGTCCTAAACGAGGTAGGCACGATTCGTGTACTTCAGCCAGGTGTTTTACTAAAATAGGAGTTCCGTTTATATTTTTTACGACAATGTTTTTGATCTCGTCCATGTCGTTGATTAACCCGATTCCACGGACCACATAGGCTTGAGAACTCTTGGTTATTATATCTCCTCCTACATTGATATTACTGTTTGCGATGGCATCAAATAATTCTAACGATGAAATACCGTAGTTTTTTAGTTGATGAGGATTTACACTTACTTCGAAAGTCTTAACTTCTCCTCCGAAACTGACAATATCAGCAACTCCAGGCACAGAACGGAGGCTACGGTCGATAATCCAATCTTGAATTGTTTTTAACTCTCGGATATTTTTTTTATCGCTTCGTAAAGTGTAACGAAAGATTTCTCCGGTAGGTCCGTATAGGGGTTGTACTTCTGGTGTTACCCCTTCCGGAAGATCTGCATCGTTTAACAAATTATATACTTGTTGTCGTGCCGTAAAATCATCTGCATCATCATCGAACATTACGTTGATGACTGATAATCCAAATAATGTAGTGGATCGAATGTCGGTTTTTTGTTGTACTGGATTCATCGCTATTTCTATCGGAATAGTGATGAATTTTTCTATTTCTTCAGCACTCCTTCCCGGCCATTGGGTGATAATCGTTACTTTTGTATTCGTTACGTCTGGAAATGCATCTATCGGAGTATGTTTGAAGGAAACTGCTCCAATGACGACAGCAAGAAATGTCAAGAAAAAAATAAAAAATTTATTCTTTAGAGAGAATGCAATGATGTTATCTATGAATTTATGCATAGTAATGTTTTTTTAGTTAGCTTTTAAAGCATTGTACACCAAAAGAGCATTTTGGATGATAATTTTTTCACCTTCGTTTAGACCTGAACTTAAATAACAATATTTCCCGGATCGTTTGTATATTTCTATTTCCTTGATTTTCGTACGATTATCGGGAGTTATGGCAATAACATAATTTTTGCCATTTTCAAAAATTAGAGCCTGAGTGTCGATGCGGGGCATTGATTTTTCAAAAAGAGTCGATTGTACATGAATATTGGTAAACATACCAGGTTTAAGAATATGATCTATATTTTTGAGTTCAATTCTGGCATTCATTGTTTTACTTTCCGGGTCGAGTATATGAGATATTTTTTCGATGATACCCGTAAACTCTTTGTCCGGATAAGCTAATGTCGTGATTCTTACCGAATCGTTTTCATGTATTTTATTGATATCGCTTTCATAAATATCAGCAATTATCCATACATCATTAAGTCCTGAAATAGTAAAAAGATCCCCATCTTGATCGTTGCGTATTTGCATTCCTTTATTGATATTTTTATCTATTATAAATCCGGTTACAGGTGCTTTAATTTGGTAAAATGAATTCGGCTGAATGTGATATATGGAGAAAATCTCTTGTAATCGTTGTTGTTCATTATGAGCGTTGGTAAGTTCCTGTCGTGCTATCATGACATCTTTTTCTGAAGTCATGCCAGAGTGAAACATGTCTTCGGTAGCTTGTAAATTTCTTTGTGCAGTTTTTACATTTTCTACGGCGTCTTTCAATTGTTTTTCATAATCGGCGGCTTCTCCGCTTCGGATTATGGCCAATGTATTACCTTTTTTTACATAGTCACCGATTTCTGCATTTATTTCTGTAATAGTCCCTCCGAATATTGGAAAAACACGAGCCGTTTGTTTCGGATCGAGAGTTACTCGTCCGTTGAGAGTCAACTCGTCTGAGATTTTATATATTTGTACGGTATCGATAGAAATAATCTCTTGCAGACTGTCAGAAATAATTTCGGATGAGGGATTTTTTTCTGTTATCTTTTTCCCGGAGCAAGAAAAAAGAACAAAAAGTAGTAAGATGTGGAATATAGATGATTTCCCTTTCATATTTGTATGCATTAAATTAATAATTGAAAATATTTTTTCCGGTAAGTGTATTTAGCTTTTCCATAAGTAGGAAAACGTTTTTTCTGGATTCGCACAATTGCAGACATACCTCTTTATAGCTTTCATAGTAATCGATAAATTCAAGCATATTGATATTTCGTAACTTGAAATTCTCATTTACTCCCGATATTAATGTATCGAAATTATTTTCCAGTTCGGAGTTTCCTGAACGGTAAAGTTGTAATGCTCTTTTTAATTGAGAGTATGTTGCATATACTTCTGATCGGGCTTTTTCTATTGATAAATCTTTTTCTTTAATTTTCTTTTGTATATCAAATCGAGCAGCCTTGATATTTCCTTGGTTTCTGTCAAATAAAGGAATGGATATGTTTATCCCTATGGCAAAATAATTATTTATAAAATTCCCGGCTCGGTCATATATCCCTTTTACGGCGAATTCAGGGGCAGCCATTGATTTCTGGAGTTTCAGATTTGCTTTTGAAGCTTGTAGTTCTGTATGGGATATTTTTATATCAGGTCTTTCCGTTAATGTCAGGCATAGATCATTATAGGGTATTTCTTCTAATTTGTATTTGTCGGCTACAGATGTATCGATAATAGGAGAAATTGGTTTGCCGGCCTCATAATTCAGTAGCAGGTTCAATGTCTCTTTATTTTCTATAAGCCGGGCGGTAATTTCACTTTTGTCTTTCTCTAAAGAAAAGAGTAATGCTTCAAGTCGTGAGATTTCCAGAAGAGATAAGTTCCCTTTTTGATGTTGTTCTTGATAGGTGTTCAGTAAAAGTTTTAACGCAGCTATTTCTGTATCATAGACTTTAACAGACCGATTATCGAAATAAATTTCTATACATGTTTCACGGAGTTTACTTTTGAGTGTTCGCAAAACTTCTTCAAATTGGTATTTTGCATTTTCTTTATTTATCTTTTCTAATTTGATACGTTTGTTTCTTTGTCCTGCAATTTGGATAATTTGCTCTATCTCTACACTGGCTTCACCATCTTTGCCGACATCGAAGTATTTATCGTTTAATCGGTTATATATGTTTTGTTCAAGAGATAAAGACGGATTATCCCATAATTTGACTTGTGTAATCTTTGCTTGTGCAATGTCGATATTATATCGTTCGGCAATAAGTGTTAAATTTCTGGAAATGAAAATTTGCTCAGCTTTTTGTAAGGACAGTTGAGTACTGTCCGGTTGTGCATTTCCATAAAGTAGGCATCCGCAGAAACATAAAGTGATTAAATTTTTTTTCATTCTGTATATTTAATTTTTGGCAAAGATAGGGTTCGATATTTGGGAGAGTGTACAGAATGAATTATAATATACTTATATGAAATTAGAATTTGATTAGAAGATTATAAAATGTTGTAGATATGTGTATTATGGATATAGAAGAATAAAAATGCAGGCCGAAAAAAGAGTATTTATCTATGTTTTTCGGCCTGTATTTATAAGAAGAAACTTTTTAGAATTATCTTATCTTTATGGAATAGTTGAGATCGCGTTGCTTCGGTAATACTTGGGAGAAAAACCTGTGTAACGTTTGAAAAATTTACCGAAAAAGGACGGATTCGGGAAATTCATTTGAAAAGCTATTTCTTGAACCGTTGCATTGGAATATTTCAAAAGAAAAATAGCTTCTGACATAATGACTTCGTCTATCCACCTTGAAGGTGTTTTCCCGCTTACTTCTTTGATTATAGTTGATAAATATTTAGAAGAAATACATAATTTCGATGCATAAAAATGAACCTTTCTTTCTTTTTTGCAGTATTGTGAGACCAATTGCATAAATCGTGCGAAATAATCTTGATTTCTACTTTGGTGAATGTTTGTGATTTCGAGAAACTCGGGATTATTGGCCAGACTGATTATGTCATATAAGAAGGTTTTTAAAGCTGCATGATAAGCTTTTCTGTTCCATTCCGAGCATGTAGCGGTTCTTATTCGTTCCTGTATATTACCCAACATTCGGATGAGTTCATCTCTTCTGTTTGTCGGAATGGTGATGACCGGGTTATTTGTTGTTTGGATGAATAAAGGAGATATTTTATTCCATTGCAAAAAATTCTTTCTTAAATAGTCGGATGCTAAGATCACCTCGCTTATGATACTCTCCTTTTTGCAATCTATTTTTATAATATTATTGGGTAAATATACGAACAATGTACCTGGAGTTACGGTGTATGATCTTAAGTCTGATATTATGTTTACTTCTCCGCTGATACAAAATAGTAAGGCATAAGCTTCAATTTGGAAAGGTGATTGTACATCTTCTGGTTTTATACTCTGTCGCATTATCATGCAACCGTCAAGCACGCTTTTCTCTTTGCAGGGGTATGATTTCGTCATATGCTCGAATGTGCATTTTTTTATTTGTACCATGTCCGTTGTTTTTTGATATATCATATTGAAATAACTTTATCAGTTTCTTTGTCTTTAGATAATCCTTTATGAGTTTTTCCGATAGCTTAGAACCGCCCATATATTAAGTGTCACGGCAAAACTTAATAATGCTGTCAGTTGTGGTATTAATTCAGTTATTCCGCTTCCGCGCAGATAAACAGCTCTCATTACTTGAATAAAGTATTTTAAGGGATTGAATATGACTATTGTTTGTGCCCATTTGGGCATGCTTGCAACCGGTGTGAATAGTCCGCTTAACAGAATCAGAATAATTATAAAGAAGAACATGACGAACATCGCTTGTTGCATAGTGCTTGAGTAGTTTGAGATAATTAAGCCAAATCCGGAGATTAAAACAATGAAAATCAGTGAAAAAAAGTATAATGTGAACAGACTCCCGACAGGCGAGATTCCATATAATACTTTGGCTAATAGGAAGCATATATTCAGTACTATGAACCCGATAATCCAATAAGGTATCAATTTGGCAAGAATAAATGTAAACTTGCTTACCGGAGTTACATTGATTTGCTCGATAGTTCCTATTTCTTTTTCACTTACTATATTTAGTGCCGGAAGAAATCCGCAAAGCATAGTCAGCAACATTACCATGAGTGCCGGAACCATAAAGAATTTGTAATTTAAGTGTGGGTTGAAACGGTTCTGCACCGAAATATTTACGGTTGCCGATAGATTATTCGCATTACTTGAATTTAGCCACTCTTGTTGTATTTCTCCGGCAAAACTGTTTATTATTTCCATCATATAAGAACTCCCTAATCCCCCTTTTGTCCCATTTACGGTGTTAGCGGAGATCAGCACATTCGTATTTTTTTCTTTGATAAGGTCCTTTTCAAAAAAAGGCGGTATTTCGAGAATAATGTCGATAGAACCTTTTTCTATCGACTGCATGGCTTCGTTATATGTCGGAGATATTTCTTTTAAATGGAAATATTCGGATGCATTTATCTTGTGTATGAGCCTTCGGGAATAATCCGAATGGTCATTATCCACTATCCCCAGATTGATATTTTTTATTTCAAGGTCTGCCGCCCAAGGCATCAATATCATCATCATGCACGGAAAGATCAATATTAATTTCGGCATGAATGAGTCCCTGATCATCTGTTTGAACTCTTTTTCTATGAGGTATTTTATTTTCATATTATTCGAGTCTGTTTTTAAATTTCTTTAGACTTATAGTAATTAATATTATGGACATAAACATGAGAATTGATATTTCTTGCCATGCAAGAGAGACATTTACCCCTTCGATCATCAGTTTTTTTACGGTCATTATATACCATTTTGCCGGAATGATGTGCGATATCCATTGTAGTATGGGAGGCATACTTTCTATCGGGAATATCATTCCGGAAAGCAACATGGTAGGCATCATTAATATCATTCCCGAAGCCAGCATAGCCGCTACCTGTGTTTTTGTCAAAGTCGAGATCAACAATCCGAGAGATAATGATACGAAAATGAAAAGGAGAGATACGATAATCAGCCAGAATAAGCTGCCGGCAATAGGAACATGCAAAACGTAAACTGATAAAATAAGTATGGTAAACAAGTTTACACAGGAAAGAACGAAATAAGGAACTGCTTTTGCCAAAATGATAAAGATAGGTCTCATCGGAGAAACCAACAATACCTCCATTGTCCCCATTTCTTTTTCCCGGACAATCGATATAGATGTCATCATTGCGCATATCAACATCAGAATGAGCCCCATAACACCCGGTACAAAATTATATGCACTCTTCATTTGAGGATTATATAATAATTTTATGCTTGAGGTGATATGCATGGGGATATTGTTGCCGAGAGTCAGTTCTTGCTGGCTGGCAGCAATGATACTTGCAGCGTATTGAGTGAATGTTTTTGCCGTATTGGGATCGGTTGCGTCGGCAATAATTTGTATGCCGGCTTCTCCGGTGTGCAATAATTTGCTGCTAAACTGTTCGCTGAATACGATTACCATGTCTGCTTTGCCCTCTTTAAACTCTTTTTCTATTTCGTTACTGGTATGCAGATAGCGGTCTACGATAAAATATTCGCTGGCGTCTATTCGCTCTATTATTTTTCTGCTGACGATATCTTCATTTGGATTTAGTATGCTGACCCGTATGTCCTTTATATCGGTACTGAGTGCAAAACCGAAAATTATAATCTCTATAATCGGCATTCCGAGAAGAATCATCATTGTCCGGATATCCCGGAAAATATGATAAAATTCTTTGTGTACAAAAGCTATAAATTGTTTCATATCACTCTGCTTTACGAGTTGCCTTACGGGCTAATTGCTGGAAGACATCTTCCATGCTTTCTGCTTTAAATTGATATTTCAAATTCTTAGGAGTATCTAATGCTTCTATGCGTCCGTCAACCATGATCGAGACCCGATTGCAATATTCCGCTTCATCCATATAATGTGTCGTGACGAATACTGTTATTCCCCGATCAGCGGCCTGATAGATCAGTTCCCAAAATTGACGTCGTGTCGAAGGGTCTACGCCTCCGGTCGGTTCATCGAGAAATACTATTTTCGGTTCGTGAAAAATAGATACCGAAAACGCGAGTTTCTGTTTCCAGCCGAGGGGAAGTTCTTTTACCAAAGTATTCCGTTCGCTTTCAAATCCGAGTTGTTTTAGAAGTATGTTCGTTTTTTCGGAGATTTGACGGTCGTTCATTCCGTATATTCCGGCAAAAAGCCGTATATTTTCCCATACTTTTAGGTCTTCATAAAGTGAAAATTTCTGGCTCATGTATCCGATGTTCTCTTTTACATTTTCGGCTTGTCTGTATATATCGAATCCTGCGACCGTTCCTTTTCCTGAAGTCGGTTTGCTAAGACCGCATAGCATTCTCATTGCGGTTGTTTTTCCAGCGCCATTGGCCCCTAAAAAACCAAAAATTTCACCTTTAAAAACCTTGAAAGAAATATGGTTTACTGCCGTAAAATTTCCGAATGTTTTAGTCAGGTTTTCCGTTTCAATAACAATTTCGTTCATATTATCCGTTTTGAGCAAGCTGCATGTAACAATCTTCTATAGAGGCCTTAATTTCTTGAATTATAATTTCCTCGTGGCCTTTTTGTTGTAACCATCTGCATAAATTATTTATCGTTAAATCATTGTTTTTTAAAGTGATGTGGTGTGTTTCACCAAATGCAAAACAACTGTCGATAAAAGGATGAGACCGTAAATCTGTCAGTAATTTGAACATTTTGTTACTTTGTACCGACCATAAGGTTTTATTGAAGCCGGCAGTAATGTTTTCGGGTGTATCTATTCCTATGAATTTGCCTTCTTTGATTAGGGCAATCCTGTCGCATAAACGGGCCTCATCCATGTAAGGTGTAGATACGAGTATTGTAATACCCTGATTTTTTAATCGTTTCAGCATTTCCCAGAATTCTTTGCGGGAAACCGGATCTACACCGGTAGTCGGTTCGTCTAAAAACAGAACCGAAGGCTTGTGAATGAGAGCGCAACTTAAAGCCAGTTTCTGTTTCATCCCTCCGGATAAAGCTCCGGCTTTTCTGTCTTTAAACGGCTCTATCTGTTGGTAAATATCTTTTATTAAATAATAATTCTCTTGAATGGTAGTTTGAAAGACAGATGCGAAAAATTTCAGGTTTTCTTCTACCGATAAGTCGGGATATAGAGAAAATTTACCGGGCATATATCCGACACGATTACGGATCTCTTTATAATCTTTTATTATATCCAGTCCATCGACGGAGGCTGTTCCGCTGTCAGGCAGGATAAGAGTTGTCAATATTCTGAACAAACTCGTTTTCCCCGCACCGTCCGGACCTATGATCCCGAACAGTTCACCTTGAGATACCGAAAATGAAATGCCTTCTTTAGAGTCCGGCTGTCCGAGAGCATATTTGTTTTCGTAAGATTTTTTGATATTATTTACTTCGATAGCTTGCATAGGACTTTGTTTTTGGTAGTCAGTCATTATTCGAGGTGAATTTTACCTCTCCGTACATTCCTATTTTTACATAACCATCGTTTTTTATTGCTATTTTTACTGCATAAACGAGGTTTGCCCGTTCGTCTTTAGTCAATATTGTTTTGGGAGTAAATTCCGATTGAGAAGAGATCCATGTGACGATACCGGGATATTCTTTCCGTTTCCCATCACCGTAATCCGATATTACCGTTACTTTTTGCCCTACTTTGACTTGGGACAGTTGAACAGAAGTAATATATGCTCTGAGATACATATTTTCGATGTCGGCAACTTTGAAAAGAGGTTTTCCTGTATTTGCCAATTCTCCGGCTTCGGCATATTTGGTGAGTATAGTTCCGTTGATAGGACTGCTGATAGAACATTTTTTTAGTTGGTCTTGTATTTGTGCGACTTGAATTTCAAGAGCCGAACTTTGCTCTGTAATGCTGTTGCTATTGTTTTGTAATGTAGATTCCTGAGCTTTCAGTTGTTTTTCCAGAACAGCGATCTGCCCATTGATGTCATCTAATTGTTTTTCATTGGCAGCATTCGATTTAAGCAGGTTGATAATTCTCCTTTGTTCGATTTGGGCCGTCGCAATTTGCTGTCTTGTAGCCGCAATTTGTTTGTTTATATCCGGGCGGTTACTTTCTACAGAACGGATATTCTTTAATAGTTGCTCTTTTTGCAAATATAATTGTACCGTATCGATATAGCCTAATTTTTGTCGGGTAGTTACGATAGACCCTTCTTCGATATCGAGTTGTTCTATCTTACCGTTAGCTTCGGCAGAAACGATTACTTCGGTAGCTTCAAAAGTTCCTGAAGCATCCATGTTGTCACTATTATTTCCACAGGCACATAGAGCGAGAAAGCCTGATAATATTCCGTATTGATATATCTTTTTCATATTAATTGTTTGTTGTATTTTTCAAATTATATATAGCCATTAAATATTGTATTTCATGTAAATATTTAGATTGTCTGGCTTGATCTGCCGCATTGATTTCCCGTAAAAGTTCGGTTACCGATAGTGTCCCGTTTTTCACTTTTATTTCAGCCGCCTTTTTTATGTTGTCACGTAATGAGATGATTTGATCATCTTCTTTCATAAGTTCTTTGATTTTTTTTATTTCGCTGTTTTCCTGAAGCATTTGCAGGCGAGTGTTGAATAAGAATGTTTCTTGTCCGATTTGATTATTCCGGATATTCGTATCGATGATTTTTTTCTCATTTTTTTTAGTATAAAGAGTCCCGAAGTTCCAAGATAACCGTACCCCTGCTATGTAGTAAGGTGTAAACTCATTTTTTAGCATGTCTAAGCCGGGATTTCCGTATGCACCTTGTATAAATAAACCTAATTTAGGCATATTCGAGGCTGATAGAATTTTTTTCTGGGATTCTAACAAAGTGTGTTGAGCCTTGAAAAGTTGTAGTTCGGGGCGCTTTATTTCATTACTGGAAAGCAATGTCGCAGTCGGTTTTTCCAGTGTTTTGCTGTCCGAAATATTTTCCCCGATCATTGCACCGAGCATCCGGAGGTAAGCATCTTGTCCGGTTTGTAATTCCGTATTGCGTTGTCTGGCGTTGATCTGCTCTACTTTCACGGCATCCAAGTCGCTTTGATTAGCAATACCATTTATCATGTACGACTCTATCTGTCTGTAGTTTCTTTCCAGCTCTTGCTGTAACAGTATGTTTTGTTTCAACTGTTCATCGATAAGAAGAATGCCGAAATAGAGTTGGTTGACTCTGTCGTTTAACTCGTACATTTCTACGTCTAATTTTTTATTCTCGACATCGGACGAGGCTTGAAGGTTGTTTTTTTGAGAGCGGATAGCACCTCCGTCCCAAATGACTTGATTTAATTCAACGGCAATTTTATATTGGTCTTTATTCAATTCCTTGATATTAAGATTCGGCAATTGAATAGGAATCTCCGTGACATCCGATTGATAGGTGGCTTGAGCTGAGAAAGAGAGTTGAGGCAGGTAACCTTTGTTTGCATTGGATAGATTGTATTCCCGCATTTGCTCTATCAATCCGTATTGTTTGATTTGCGGATAATTTTCTATCGCCTTTTTTTGACAACTTTCTAAAGATAGTTGTCCGTAACCGGAAAAAACCGGTAAGCAGGAAAAGAAAACACCTAAAATAAAAAAACGTTTCATAGGAATTGTTTTTGTTAGAACTTATAATTTATTTATGGACGAAGGCCGTTAGTGATAAGAGTGATTACTTCTTTTTTTCGAGTTTCTGCAACCTTTTCGAAGTCTCCGAGCTCTATTCCCGTTATATTGCAAAAAGATGGATAGACGAGAAATATGAAAGCATTCATGGATAGAATGTCGAGGAGCAAGGTAATCGGTTCTATCGGTCGTATTTCCCCGTTTTGAATAGCTTGTTTTCGTTCTTCTTCAAATTGCATATAGTAAGGTTTTGCTTTTTCTAATAGCAAACTTCTTAACCATTCGGTACGTTTAGGATCAGTGCCGAGTTCGTTCAAGATCATTCTCGGTAGTTTCGGATTTTGTTGTAAGATAGAAAAATGGATTTCTATAACTTGTCGTATTCTTTCGAGAAAAGAAACTTTTTGTTGACTTAATTCGAAAAGTTGAGGGATTATTTGTTCTAATTTTTTCTCAAAAATGCGGTTGAACAAGTTTTCTTTCGTACGGAAATAATAGTGTATCAGTGTTTGGTTACATCCTACAACTCGTGCGATTTCAGTTGTTGAAGTACGGTTAAAACCTTTGTCTAAAAAAAGCTGTTCGGCAACCTTTAATATTGATTGCTCCATGTCGTGATTAGTTTCGGTATTTGCCATCTCTATATTATTAATATATTTATTTAATCAATATATTTAATTACTATGTTTAATAATCTTATTAGGATATGCAAATGAAAATATAAATTTCAATTTGCGCAACGATTGAAAGTTTATTTTTGTTAAAAAAACTGATAATATTTTCTTATCGGAAAATTTAGAGCTCTTAAGAAATTACGTGATAATTAATTGCCAGAAAAAACAGCTTTAGAGATTAAATTTGCTTTTAAAGTGGAAAGAACTTGATTTGAAAAAATACGAATAGTAAAAAGATCTACGATACGATTTGTGTATCAAGCTTTTTACTATTCGTAATAATCGCAAGTTACACATTCCTGAAAAAAGAATATGTAAAATTTGTACAGGCTCTTAAAATTTAGCCAAAGCTTGTTCTATATCGGCAATTATGTCATTTACATCTTCAATACCGACTGATAAGCGAATCAGATCAGGAGCAACTCCTGCTTCGATCAATTGCTCGTCGGTAAGTTGACGATGGGTATGACTTGCCGGGTGAAGTACGCATGTGCGTGCATCTGCCACATGCGTTACGATACAAGCTAATTTTAAGTTGTCCATGAATTTTATAGCATCTTCACGGCTACCTTTCAAACCGAATGCAATTACTCCGCAAGAGCCGTTCGGCAAATATTTTTGTGCTAATTTATAATATTTACTGCTTTTTAATCCACAGTAGTTTACCCATGCGACTTTATCGTTAGCCTCAAGGTATTCGGCAACCTTTTGTGCATTTTGACAATGCCGGGGCACACGTAAATGTAAAGTCTCCAGTCCGAGATTTAGTAAAAATGCGTTTTGAGGAGATTGTATAGAACCTAAGTCACGCATTAGCTGGGCTGTGGCTTTAGTTATATAAGCCATTTTCCCGAAAGCTTTAGTATAAGTCAGTCCGTGGTACGATTCATCCGGTTGTGTCAGTCCCGGAAATTTATCTGCCTGAGCTTCCCAGTCGAAATTTCCGCTATCGACGATAACTCCTCCTACGCAGGTTGCGTGCCCGTCCATATATTTTGTTGTGGAATGAGTTATGATGTCAGCACCCCATTCGAATGGACGACAATTTATCGGAGTGGCAAAAGTATTGTCAACGATTAGGGGAACACCGTGTTTATGTGCAATTCGAGCAAACTTTTCAATATCGAGCACGTCTATGCTTGGGTTCGATATGGTTTCACCGAACAAGGCTTTGGTATTCGGGCGAAAAGCTTTGCTGATCTCCTCTTCACTGTCGTCGGCATTGACGAAAGTACATTCTATTCCTAATTTTTTTAGGGTTACGCCGAATAAGTTGTATGTTCCGCCGTATATGGTGGAAGAACATACGAAATGATCTCCGGCTTGGCATATATTGAAGATAGCATAAAAATTAGCCGCTTGTCCCGATGAAGTTAGCATGGCTCCGATACCCCCTTCTAAAGCTGCGATCTTTGCAGCTACGGCATCATTAGTAGGATTTTGTAATCGAGTATAAAAATAACCAGACTCTTCCAGATCGAACAATTTTGCCATTTGTTCACTGGTTTCATATTTGAATGTCGTGCTCTGATAAATCGGCAATACTCTCGGTTCTCCTTTTTTCGGATTCCACCCTCCTTGTACGCAAAGAGTTGCCTGGCTGAATTTTTTTTCCATATTTAAATTTACTTTATAATATTGGCAATGTTTATGTCGGGTACAAAAATAGAAATAATTATTGATGATAATGATGTGTGGAGGTGTATTGTAATATAAAATAAGAAAGCGTGGTTATAAATAAAATTATTTGTCCGATAAGAATCGATATATCTGTTCTTTAGAAAGAACTCTGTACAATTAATCTCGTTTTTTGCACCGATATTTCTATAAATTGAAAAAATATTTTTATTGTTGTCCTGGCATAAATCCTACCTTTGTGAAAACAAAAAATAATTGTTATATCATGAAAAAGACGTTTTTTATTTGTACGATCTTGGTTTGTATTTTTACGAATATTCGTGCTCAATGGAAACCCGTAGGAAATAGGATTGTAACACCTTGGACAGAAAAGGTGGATGTGACTTCGGTTTTACCGGAATATCCTCGTCCGATTATGGAACGAAATGAATGGAAAAACTTGAATGGACTATGGGAGTATGCTATAACGGATGTCGGAAAAAGTTGTCCGAAGCAGTTTGACGGGCAGATATTAGTCCCCTTTGCAGTCGAATCGGCTTTATCCGGTGTCGGGAAAGCTGTTGGAAAGGAGAAGGAATTATGGTATTGCCGAACGTTTAATATTCCTTCGTCTTGGAAAAATAAAAAAATCCTGCTTCATTTTGGTGCTGTAGATTGGAAAGCGGATGTTTGGGTAAATGGTATAAAGGTGGGTAATCATACAGGAGGATTCACCCCTTTTTCTTTTGATATAACCGCAGCTCTTGTAGCGAAAGGTGATAATCAGTTGATGGTGAAAGTTTGGGATCCTACGGATGATGGTTATCAACCGAGAGGAAAACAAGTAAAAAATCCCGGAGGTATTTATTATACCCCTGTTACGGGAATTTGGCAAACGGTATGGTTAGAGCCGGTGTCTGAGAAATATATAGAAAAATTGCGTATTACACCGGATATCGATAAGCATTTGCTAACTGTAGAAGTCGACCGGAATGTGGTTTCTGATGAAGATTTGATTGAGGTAAAAGTTTATGATGAATCTAAACTGATTGCGACTGCCCGAAGTATTAACCGAGAACCACTCGTTGTATCTATGCCTCAAGATAGTAAATTATGGAGTCCTGATTCTCCATTTTTATATACATTGAAAATATCTTTGAAGAATGGCGATAAAGTGTTAGATCGGGTTGATAGCTATGCAGCTATGCGTAAATATTCTGTCGGGCGTGATGCTGCAGGAATTGTTCGGCTGAGGCTAAATAATCAGCCCTTGTTCCAGTTCGGGCCATTGGATCAAGGTTGGTGGCCGGATGGACTATATACAGCTCCTACCGATGAAGCTTTGAAATACGATATTCAGAAAACGAAGGATATGGGTTTTAATATGATAAGAAAACATGTCAAAGTCGAACCTGCACGTTGGTATGCTTATTGCGATAAGTTGGGCATCATTGTCTGGCAGGATATGCCGAATGGCGATCGTGGACAACAATGGCAAAACCGCAGTTATTATGAAGGGCCTGAAATGTATCGTTCTTCCGAGTCTGAAGCATGTTATCGAAAAGAGTGGAAAGAGATTATCGATTATCTTTATTCTTATCCTTGTATTAGTACATGGGTACCGTTTAATGAAGCTTGGGGACAATTCAAAACGGTCGAGATTGCAGAATGGACAAAACGGTATGATCCTACACGTTTGGTAAATCCGGCGAGTGGAGGTAACCATTTTACCTGCGGAGATATGCTCGATTTGCATAATTATCCTACTCCTGATTTGTATTTGTATGATGCACAGAGGGCTACGGTTCTGGGTGAATATGGTGGAATAGGGCTTATTATAAAAGGTCATCTGTGGGAACCTGACCGTAATTGGGGATATATTCAGTTCAATTCTTCAAAAGAGGCGACAGACGAGTATTTAAAATATGCCGATCAATTATACGATTTGATTTTCAAAGGCTTTTCGGCGGCTGTTTATACTCAGACAACGGATGTAGAGGTTGAAGTCAACGGATTGATAACGTATGACCGTAGAGTAATCAAATTAGATGAAAAACGGGTGAACGAGATTAATAGTCGTATTTGTAAGTCTTTAAATAGATAAGCGGGTAGTTTCAAAATTGGACTTTTTAGAAAAAACTAAGGTTGATAGACCGAATAAACTCATGTAATAGTTATTCATAAATAATTACTGAGTCAGTTTGTCAGAATCTGCAAGATTATCCTAAAATAGTTCTTGCAGATTCTTTTTAATAGTTATGATTATAAAAAAGTCTTGAAAAATTTGTATCGTATGAAATTTTTTGTACCTTTGCAATCACAAATATCGCGGGGTGGAGCAGTGGTAGCTCGTTGGGCTCATAACCCAAAGGTCGTCAGTTCGAGTCTGGCTCCCGCAACAACATAACAAGTAAAAAGAGCCCGGCTTATTATAAGCCGGGCTCTTTTTACTTGTTATGTTTGCTTTTTTTCAGTCAGTTTATTTGTTTATAGTCATCTGCTATCCTTCTTGTAAAAAAAACAGATAAACATCACCGAATGACACCTATAAATTTTACCCGGGTAAAATTAAGACGAATTCTTTTGCTTCTTATAAAGTATACAAATAGGATAAATAAAAATAAATTTATATATATTAACTTTTTAGATAAGATAAAATATATATATTTGTATATACATTAAAATAGCAAGTAAAATGAAAACTGTAAAAATTACTTTATTTTTAGTTGGAATATTATTAGGTATTATTGCTTGCCAACAGGGGAGTGATTTAGATTTTGCAGAGAATTTAAAAACAAATGAGAAAAGTATCTTAGATTTAGGAGCACGAAGTAAATCTGAAATAGTTCGAGAATATATGCCTTTAGGGATGATCCCTAAGTGGGTTAAATTTCGTGTGTCTTCTGAAGAGTATGAATTATGGAAAGTTCTGAGCTCTAAATATGAAGTGGATTATTCTATTTTACTTACTGAGCTTACAGCTTCACAAAAACAACAGGTCGATTCTATTTTAATTTCTTGTGTACAAGATATAAGGTTGGGTAAAATAGAGGAATATGCAGGTCTTTTTACTTTTTGTAGATTAACAGAATCTGGCAATGAATCTTTGGAAATAGAAAGATTGAGTAACTCTGAAAGTGAAGGTCTTGAGTATCGTATAGCTGCAGGTACTATATATTCTTCACCATCGGTAGATGCACGAGTTGTTGCTAGTGTTAGATGTCGTGTTGATGTTGGCCGACAAGAAATTATAAGTGCAGAACATCCGATAATTTCTGTTGAAGGACGAGCTGCGGTATCTTTTCATGGAACTGGAGTTTCCAATGTCGCTACTAGACTTGTCATGGTTACTGTTAATGGAACATTTGTACATAAACTTAATAGTGGGGCTACTTCTTCTGTAAAAGTTAATAAAACTGTAAGATTAGGAGTTATTTTCTAAATTGTAAATTATATAGAAATATGAATAAAAATATTATTTTGAGTGTTTTTTTATTTTTATTTTTTGTCACTTTGCGTGCGCAAAAGGCTCAAGAGATACCTTTACAAGAATATTCGCCTGTAGGAGTTATTCCTGATTGGGTGGAAGAGAAAGTATCGGTAGAGGAATTCCAGTTATGGAAGACTATGAGCAGTGTATATCAAGTGGACTATAACTTTTTGAAACAAGAAATATCTTTTGATAAGAAGAAAAGTCTTTATGAAGATATTGTTAAACCGCTGTGCGCTGCTATTAAGAAGGGAGAATGTCAAAATGAAAAAGGCCAGCTATTTACTATAAATCTTTTTTCTAATAGAGACACAAGTGTGCATTGGGAACGAGAGATTTTATTTCGTATAAATGAACATATTCGTTTCTGTAAAGAAAAGTCTGTTATTTATCAAGCTAAAAATGCGGAAAAGACCGATCTGGAATGTTCAATATGGTACACATATGATACAATTAAAGAGGAATGTCACATTCTTAAATGTGATATTGTTTCTATAGCACCTTTTTCTAGTTTTAACCCTGTCCTAAATGTTTCTTATGAGAAAGAGTCAAAATGGATATCTGTTAATTATGTAGGATGTTTTTATTATTTAGATAAATTAAAGAATGAGCAATCTGTTTCACTGAGAGGAGATTTTGTGTTGAAGTTGGAATAATAGGATAATTTAATGCATATTGTTATTATTTTGTTCTTGCTCATAGGCCTTTATGAATTGGTTATTGGTCTAAGACAATTTGTGGGGATAATTTTTTATGATTGGTCATGCCAGAGTATTTGTGGAACATTTAATAATCAAGTTGTATATTCTATATTTATTGTATTGATTTTTCCTATTGCATGGTTTTGCTTTTTACAAATGAAATCTTTGCGGCGTGGTAATTTATTAAGACGTTTCATTTTTTTATTATCAACATTATATGTTTTCTTGGCTTTGTGTATACTTCCGTTTACTTTTAGTAGGACTTCTTGGATTGCAGGAATGATAAGTTGTGGTGTAATAGCTTATTATAGTATTATAAAATACTCTAGTCCTACTATTATTAAACGATATTTAATGATTTTTATTGGATGTATTATATCCCTTCTATGTAGCTATTTGTTTTATGGAATTAAAAAAGAATCAGCGGATGGTAGACTTTTAATTTGGAAAATCTCAACGTCTATTTTACAAGAGCATTTTATAAAAGGTGTGGGAAATGGTCGTTTCTCAAGTGTGTATGGAGAAGCTCAAGAACAGTATTTTAAAAATGGAAAAGGAAGTGAATATGAAAAATATATAGCAGGATCACCATCTTTTGCCTATAATGAGTATATACAAATTTTGATAGAGCAGGGTTTAGTCGGATTTTTGTTTTTTGTTTTTATTATAGTATATGCTTTTTATCATTTGATACAATCAGAATCCCAGTATAAAATTGCGTTTATAGGAGCTCTTATAAGTTTATTAATCGTTTCTTTTTTTTCTTATCCATTTCGAAATATATATACTTGTTTGCTGTCTGTTTGTGTGATATTTTTTTCTTTATTGTTTCCACATAAAAAATATGAAGAATATTTTACCATAAAACGAGGGGTTGTTTTTGCAATATTTTTTGTCACAGCAATTGATATATGTTATTCATTTGGGGTATTGGGTAATAAAAAAATGGCGTATAAGCAATGGAATGCATTAAAGCCTTATTTTTATGCTGGACAATTTAGTGAAATAACAAAAAATTATGCGGTATTGTATCCCTATTTAAAAACAGATGCAGCTTTTTTATTTGAATATGGTCAATGTTTATCGCAAATAAAACAATATGAGAAAAGTAATGATATATTGAAAGAAGGGTTGTTTTATAGCGGGGATCCGATGTTTTTAAATATAATAGGGAAGAATTACCAACAACAGGGATATTTTCAGTTAGCTGAAAATATGTTTTATAAAGCTTATTATCGAATTCCTCATAAAATATACCCGTTGTATTTGAGAATGAACTTGTATAAAGAACAATGTAGGAAAGAGGAAATGATTACTTTAGCTTATTATATTATGAACTTGAAAAATAAAGTTAATTCTGAAGAAACTATATATATAAAAGAGTTAGTGAAGAGAGAAATAGAGAATAATAATTGATTCGGATTTACAATAAATCTGATATTGGATTCTTTCTTTATCCTCATTCTAAAATGAGGATAAAGAAATATGAGGATTTTTTATTAAAGCTTTATCGTGGTTCTTGAATTTATATATGTAGCTATTTTTATTCCTTTTTCCCTTTAGAGTTAGAGGCAGATATGAACTGGACTGTCGGCTTTAGCTTTCTTTTGACGTTTATCCATAAGTGAGGATGTGTTTGTCTCAGGGCTATTATCGCACATCCTAAAGAACATGAAGAACACAAAAGAAATATTAGTCCTGTGGTCGGGAGAATATCTCCTATGCTGACAAGAGGGGACACGATACCGCCGAACGCAAACCCTGTAGCTCCAAATAGTGCAGAGGCTGTCCCTGAATTTTGTCGCTCACTGTCCATTGCCAAAGTCGTAGAAGCTGTAAAGGTAAGTCCCATAGTAAAGAGTAAGAAGAATAACAGCGTTTCATAAATAATGAAAGAACAATTATTGCTAAGAGCGATAAATTCGATTACTGAGAAAATGACCATTCCTATGCAACCAAAGAAAATGGCATGTTCGGGACTTTTAAATTTTATAGATAATGCTGCTGCTATTCCGATGGATAATGCGTTTATTCCAAAAAACAGACTGAATGTAAAGGCTGAGAAACCGTAGTGTTGTTGCATGATAAAAGGAGATGAAGATATGTTGGCGAATAATACCCCCATGGCGAATCCCATTTGGAGCACATAGAAAACATAACGACGATTATGTAGTATTTTCCCGAATCCCCATAATAATCCTTTGATATTCTCCTGTTTTCTGTTCGATTTAGGTAGAGATTCTTTAAAACGAAAATTTCCTATCAGAAGAATAATACCGATGATCAACAGTATTATAAAAATACCTTTCCAGCCGATAGAATCAGTTAGAAACCCGCCTAATACCGGAGAAGCAACCGGAGCTATACCGTTAATAGCTCCGATGATAGCCATGGCTTTTGCCAGATCTTGTCCCGAAAATTTATCGGTAGCTACTGACCGGGAAATGACAATACCTCCTGATCCTGCTATACCTTGCAATAAGCGGAAAGCAATGAAGCTTTCTATGTTCGGTGAGAAAATACAGAATACGGTTGAAACGATAAAAAGTAACATGGAAATAAGCAATAGCGGTCGTCGTCCGTATTTATCGCTTAACGGGCCGAAAAAAATCTGCCCGATCGCTAACCCGATCATACTTGATGTGAGTCCGAGTTGTACCATTGACGAATTTGTATCGAAATATCCTGTCATAGTCGGAAGGCTCGGTAAATACATATCGGTTACTAAGGGACCGAAAGCTGTAAGAGCTCCTAACAAAATCAATAAAAATGCTTTAGAATTATTCTCTTTCATATATTATCTCCTATTAATTAAAAACCATTGCAAAATTACCAAGAATGTTTTGTCTGTGAGGAGAATATGTTACTTGTGTTAACCTTTTTTTGTCAGAAATAACAAGATGTGGCTTTAACTTGTTTTTCTGTACAAAAGGTTATTAGAGGGGGATAAAAGCCGGAAGAATCGATCTTTCGGCTTGAAGATATTGAGATCCCAGAACCGGTCTATTTCTTGCAGGGTATATTTATTTTGTACGAACACCTTTTACGGATACAAGTTATTCGATATCGTTTGATATGAATGCGGATGGCTATATTATAATCAATCTGAAAATAGTTGAATGCAGTTTGGTGGATGGTAAAATTTACGATGCATTTAGTTTCTTCCTGTTTTTCCATGGCAGATCATTTCATGATTTTATTTGTTTGATTAATTCATGAATTTTATTGATAATTGCAGGAATTGCATCTTCGACTTTCGGAGATAATTGCATTCCTATTTCTCTGACTTCTTGAACCGATATTGCTAATAAATCGATTTCGGGAATTTGCTCTTGTAAAATCATGGCATCGATCATTTCTTTCAGGCCTATTTCATGAGCGCTTAGCAAAAGAGGATAGTCATGAGAATATTTAGGCTTTAAGTGGCGGATAGTACCTGCCGGACGGCTATCGAGAGTCGCATCTATTAATATCAGGTGTTTATACTGTTGTAAAGTACCGATTAAGAAGATACCGCCTGTGCCTCCGTCCAACAAATCGACCCCCAGCGGTAATTCTTCTTTTTCTAATCGGTTTATAACATGAATACCTATACCTTCATCTTTTAAAACCAGATTTCCTACGCCCAGAATAAGTATATCTTTCATTTTTCGGATTTTGTTAGAATCTGTTTATATTATTTGAGATGTAGCAAGTATGATTTTCAGTCATTTGAAAATCTTCATATTGCAACAGAGAAAGATCGTATTAAAAAAATATTCCCATAAAAATTTGGGCTCTTAAACAGTTTCTTGTTTTTTATCTAAGAGCCTGTCTGGATTTTTCTTTTATTTCGATTTCCTTCTTCAATAATTTTTCTTTCTCTTTTTTAAGAACGATCTTGTATTTTGTTCTTTGTTCGTCTTCATATTCTTTTACGAGATGTTCGTCTATAAATTTCCAGCCGCCGATGATCGATGATGCAATGCCGTTCCGTTCTATATAATCGTGGTAAAATACCAGATAAATATGAACAATGGCGAATAGGATAAACGCCCACATGAGAATATGATGTATGTCCCTTACCGGATAAAATCCTCCCATAATGATTAACAGTTTGCCGAAAAATGGAGCTAAAATACTGTCGGAGTCTACATAGAACATTGCCAGTCCGGTAACAGACTGTACGATCATTATGAGAAATAGTCCGAAATAAGTAAACGCGGCGAGACTGTTGTGCCCGATATCGTAAACCGGTTTGGGAGATAGTAACAGAACATCCACTTTGGTCGTTTCGAAGATTCCTCTCCATTGTTTTTTAGTCAAAGGTATGTAATTAGGCCACCTGGAAAATGTATTTCCGGCGAAGAACCAGTAAATGCGTACCAAAAAGTTGATTATAAAAATAAATGCGGCTATGAAATGTGTCAGTCGTACCCATCCGAACCAGTAATTAAATTCTGGTGCTGTCCCGTGCATTATCGCTGGAGGATCTCCTATAATGTAGCCGGTAATACATAATATCGTAATGGCGAATGCGTTTACCCAATGAAAAATTCTGACGGGTAACTGCCATACATATACTTCTCTTAGATGAGCTTTTTTACTGATCATGACTATTTGGTTTATTATAGAGTGTCGAACTGGTGTATATGTTTTCCTTCTTCGTCATATAGATGTACGGCACAAGCCATACACGGGTCAAAAGAATGAATGGTACGTATGATTTCCAATGGAGCTGAAGTATCATGTACGGGAGTTCCCAATAATGATTCTTCAAAAGAGGAGCGTTGTCCCTTTGTATCTCTTGGAGAGGCGTTCCATGTTGTCGGGACTACCATCTGATAGTTTTTTATTTGTTTATTTTCTATATTGACATAATGTGCTAACGATCCGCGAGGGGCTTCTGCCAGTCCGATTCCTTGAGCTTTTTGAGGCCAAGTAGAAGGTTCCCAATATATATTGTTGAACATTCGATAATCTCCCGATTTTATATTTTGCAACAATTGAATATAGAAATCCTGCATCCAGTCAGCCAATAGATTCGATTCCATAGCACGGGCCAGAGTCCGTCCGATAGTTGAATACATAGCTTCAAAGGGAACATTTAGTTGCTTTAAACAGCGATCTGTCAAATCTTTATAATCGTCTCGACCGGAAGCATACCCGACAATCATTCGAGCCAAAGGTCCGGTTTCCATAGGTCGGTTCTTATAGCGTGGGGTTTTTATCCAGCTATAAGGTTGAGAATTGTCCAGATATTGGTAGGGAGGGGTAGGACCGGTATAATCCAGATTCGTTTCTCCGATAGAAGGGTGCAGCCCGACTTCTTTACCTTCACTGTAACTGTACCATGAATTATTTACATATTCCTGAAGCCCATCCATTGCATAAGGATCGAAATCTTCGATATGGTGTAGATCTCGGTTTATGATGATTCCTCTCGGACTTTTGTAAGTACTTAGTTCCCCATAATTTCCCGTGGGATAGTCTCCGTATGAAATATAATTTCGCAATCCTCCTCCTATTTTTGTCCATTCGGGATAGTAGGATGCAATGGCAAGTACATCGGGCAAGTAAACTTGTCGGACGAAATTTTGAGTTGTTTGAATAATTTCGGCTACATAACTGAGGCGTTCCAGATTAATGGCATTGGGATCGTTGATATTGACCGCACACGCCATTCCCCCGACTAAATAATTGGGATGAGGATTTTTACCTCCGAAAATAGTTTGTACTTTTACTATGTCTTTTTGTACTTCCAGAGCTTCCAGATAGTGGGCTACTCCCAACAGATTAACCTCCGGAGGCAATTTGTACGCCGGATGTCCCCAGTATCCGTTTGCAAAGATTCCGAGTTTGCTGGATTCAACAAATTTTTTAATTTTCTTCTGTATGTCCGTAAAATAACCTATCGAACTTTTCGGCCATGCCGAGATGCTTTGAGCAATAGCAGATGTTTTTTTTGGATCTGCTTTGAGCGCTGAAACTACATCTACCCAGTCCAAAGCCTGTAATTGATAGAAATGAACTACATGATCTTGTTCTGTAAGTGCTATTTGCATGAGACTTCGTACACGTTCCGCATTCGGCGGAATAATGATTCCCAGCGCATTCTCTACAGCCCTGACCGAAGCCAGAGAATGTATAGACGTACATACTCCGCATACACGTCCTACATAAGCCCAGACTTCTCTCGGATCACGGTTTTGTGCAATAATTTCAATGCCGCGTACCATTGTACCGGTGGAAAAGGCATCTTTGATGATACCGTTCTCAATATCTGCTTCTATCCTTAAATGACCCTCGATTCTGGTAATCGGATCAACAACAACTCGTGTACTCATAGCTATGTCTTACTACAGTTTATCTGTTTCTTCTGTTTTTATTTTTTGTTCTATTTTCTCTTTTTCATTTTTCAGATGCGATTCTGTCTTGTCGAAATCCTCTTCATTTATACTCAGATCATCCATTTGATTTTTGATCAACTTGTGTTTTTGTATATTGGTAACTACTGCATGTGCCAGAACTCCGCCTAAAGCTACGGCACTTAATCCAGCTCCTATCTTGTCGGCTGTTGCTTCTATTCCTATACCGTGAACATAAGGTATGTGACTATATAATGGGCCGTAATCCCAGAAATTAGGTTCGGCACAACCGATGCAACCGTGTCCCGACTGGATCGGGTAACTGATGCTGTTGTTCCATTTGATTACAGCACAAGAGTTGAATGTATTGGGTCCTTTGCAGCCCATATAGTAGAGACAATAACCTTTTTTGGCGTTTTCATCATCGAACGATTGAACGAATAATCCTGCATCATAGGCTGGTCGGCGGTAACAAGTGTCATGTATTCGTCGTCCGTAAAATACAGACGGGCGTCCCATATTATCTAACTCGGGAAGTTTGTCGAATGTCAAGATATAAGTAATGACGCCTGCCATGACATCTGCAATAGGCGGACATCCCTGGACATTGATAATGGGCTTTCCCGAATATATTTTATGAACAGGTTCTGTTTTAGTCGGATTGGGATAGGCGTGTTGAATACACCCTGAAGATGCACAATTTCCCCATGCTATAATAGCCTCAGCTCCTGCAGCGCCTTCATCGAATATCGATTTGGCATCACGTCCTGCTATGGTACAATATCCGGGACTTCCTAAAGGAACTGAACCTTCTACGATCATGATATAATGTCCGTAATTATCTTTCATGGCCTGGTGACGAACTTCTTCGGCCTGTTCTCCGGCTGCAGCCATTAAGGTGTCGGAATAATCGAGAGAAATCATTTCTAATAGAATTTGGCCTACCAGAGGATGGGATGAACGCAAGAATGATTCGCTACAACAGGTACATTCTTGGAAGTGATACCACAAAACGGGTTTTCTCGGTTTGCTTTGCAGGGCATCTACGACTTGTGCTACTCCTGAACTTTGTAGTCCGAGCATAGCACCCATCATTCCGCAGAATTTGAGAAAGTCCCGGCGCGAATATCCTTTATCCATGAGTTCCTGATAAAAACTTTTTGCTTCCATATCCATATACTTATTTAATCTTCAACATATTCTGGGTAACTGCTCCCCCGATAGTCTGCCGATGATCCGTGAAGATCCGAGAGCCGTATTTAAATATACTTCTCCGGGTGTACCTTTTACTACTTCACCTATAATTTCAGCTTTACTTCCGTTCGGATCGTTTTTTATGATTTGTAGAGCGCTTTCGGCCTCTTCCGGGGGGAGAATAACCAGCAATACGCCTTCGTTAGCAACATAAAGCGGATCTAATCCGAGTAATTCACATGCAGATAGTACAGGCTCTTCGATGGGAATCTTTGATTCGTCGAGAGCTATACTGACTTGTGCCGTGTCGGCAATTTCGTTTAGTGTAGAGGCGATTCCCCCTCGTGTCGCATCTCGTAACATGTGGATATTGGGAATACCTGAGAGCAGATTCATTACCATGCTACGCAGTGCGACAGTATCACTTTTTATTTTAGACTCGAATCCGAGATTTTCACGAGTTGATAAAATGCAGACACCGTGCTCTCCGATAGGACCTGTGACTATGACAATATCTCCTTCGGTCACATTTTTAGGAGATATTCGGAGATTTTTCTGTATAGATCCGATACCGCTCGTGTTGATGAAAACTCCGTCACATTTACCTTTTTCTACCACTTTGGTATCTCCTGTGACAATCGTGATTCCGGCTTTTTCTGCTGCCTTGGCCATTGTCTTTACAATTTTTTTCAGATCTTCCAAAGGAAGACCTTCTTCCAGTATAAAACCCGCAGACAAATAAAGCGGAGTTGCACCACAGCATAAAAGGTCGTTTACTGTCCCGTTTACAGCAAGGTCACCAATGTTTCCTCCGGGAAAGAATAATGGAGAAACAACAAAAGAATCGGTCGTAAAAGCAATATGCTGAGACATTAGCGGTAATACTGTTCCATCATGTTGTTGTTGAAGAAACGGATTGCTGAATGCCGGATAAAATATTTCGTCGATCAGGGACTGAGTGAGTGTACCGCCACTTCCGTGACCGAGCAATACTCGATCATATCGTTGTTTAGGGATGGGACATTGTGCCGATTTCATTATTTTTTTGATTAAATGTTATAACGATAATAGGCTGCGCATGCACCTTCTGAGGAGACCATAGGAGCACCGAGCGGATGTTCGGGAGTACAGTAAATGCCGAACTGCTTACATTGCATAGGTGTTATTTTACCTTTCATAATATCTCCGGCCTGACATGATGACGCCTCTTTTTTATTATCGGTTTTTATATTAAAACGTTTTAAGGCATCGTATTGTTCATATTTGCTGCGTATTTGATAACCGCTTTTTTCGATCTCTCCTATACCTCTCCATTTTCGGTTACAAATCTCGAAAACTTCATCGATTTCTTGTCGTGCTTTAGGATTTCCATCATAGGCTACTATTCGTCTATACGCGTTTTTTACGGTATATTCTCGGTTTTCTAATAGATCAATGCAGGTGTATATTCCTAATAGTAAGTCGAGGGGTTCGAATCCGGTAACAGCGATAGATAGTTTCAAATGTTTTGCCAGTTTTTCATATTCGGATGTTCCGGTAATGGCGCATACATGACCGGCGGCAAGAATACCGTTTAGAGTACATTCTTTGTCTTGGGCGATAGTTGTTATGGCTTGAGGTACAGTAAATAGGGATGTCAATACCGAAAAATTCCTGATTTTTTTTCTATAAGCTTCGAGAATAGTAAGAGCATGTATCGGAGCTGTTGTTTCGAATCCTATTCCGAAAAAGACAATTTCATGTCCCGGATTTTCCGAAGCTATGCGTAACGCATCTAAAGGAGAATATACGATCCGTATATCCGCTCCTCGAGATTTGATTTCGAGTAAGTCGTGCCGAGAGCCTGGAACTCTGAGCATATCCCCGAATGAAGTAAAGATAACATTATTTTTTAATGCCAGTTGTATTGCAGTGTCGACAATGGAAACCGGAGTGACGCAAACAGGACATCCCGGGCCGTGTATCAGTTTTATTTCTTTAGGCAATAGCGGTTCTATGCGATAGCGGGCAAGAGCATGAGTTTGCCCTCCGCATATTTCCATAATATGCCATGAGTGACGGGTTATCTTATGTATGGCCTCTAATAATATTTTTGCTTTTTGGGGATTTCTGAATTCATTGAACATGGTCTTTCGGATTTATAGATTCATTATGACAGGCTATGATCTCGAAATCTTTTAAAGTTTCTTCCGCCTCTTTAATATCGATTGTTGTCAGTGCGACTCCTGCATGAGCAAGAACATATTCTCCTGGAGTAGCTTCTACCCATTCGATACAAATATTTTTGAGTATTCCTCCGAAATCTACGACAGCAGTTTTCAATCCTCCGTCTTCAGGGACTTCTACAGAGATTATTTTACCGGGAATTGCTAAACACATATATTTTGAAGTTTTAGAGACTGTTTAAATTTTACTCGGGTTAGTTTTGAGAATTTCCTTATGAACAAATTTTAATATGTTTTTGTTTATTCACAATCAAATATTAAAGAATGATTAGTCAGTATAATATACACATTAAAGGCTTGGTTCAGGGAGTAGGATTTCGTCCTTTTGTGTACCGTCTTGCCACTGATATGCACTTGCACGGTTATGTCGATAATCGTAACGATGGAGTGTTCGTAATGATACAAGCGACACCTTCTCAAAAAGATGATTTTGTCAAGGGGTTAACGACACATAAGCCGGATGTGGCAGAGATCGAGACTGTTACAGTTCTTGAAAAACCCGTATCAAAGCCTTTACCCGATTTTTTTATTGCTCCCAGTCGGGAGGTTGATAATCATATTACTCGTATAAGCCCGGATATTGCCGTGTGTGATGAGTGTTTGCAAGATTTAATCTCACAGCCGCATCGTATTCGGTATCCGTTTATCAATTGTACCCATTGCGGACCGCGCTTTTCAATAATAAATGCGCTCCCTTATGATCGACCGGGAACTACAATGTCGGTATTCCGGATGTGTCCGGAATGCGAAGCTGAATATACAGATGTTCGGGATCGCCGTTTTCATGCGCAGCCTATTGCTTGTAACCATTGCGGGCCACATTATCATTTGTTTATGAAGAATGGTTATGAAACTGTTGATTATGAAGAGATACTTTCTCGTATGGCGGCGGTTTTGCGACAAGGCGGAGTTGTTGCGTTGAAGGGTCTTGGAGGTTTCAATTTAATTTGCAATGCAGAAAATGAAAAAGCTATTTGTCGTTTACGGGAAATTAAAAAAAGATATAAAAAGCCGTTTGCAGTAATGTTTCCGGATGTTCCGACTTTAAGTCATTATCTGAATATTTTGCCTTTGGAAAAAGAGATTGTTTCTTCTTGGCGTCGTCCGATTGTTTTATTGGAAGAAAAACAAAAAATCGGCACAGGAATTAATGACGGTTATAAAACTGTAGGTGCTATGTTGCCCTATTTGCCTGTACATTATCATTTATTTGCTTCGTCCGAATTGAAAGCATTGGTGATGACAAGCGGTAATCGAGGGGATAATCCTATACTGACAGATAATGATGCAGCTTTATCCGATTTACTTAGAGAAGTAGATTTATTTGTAGAACACAATAGAGATATATCCAATCGGGTAGATGATTCGATTGTTCAAGTAGTAGGGTCACAGCCTCGAATAATTCGGCGTTCAAGAGGTTTTACCCCAGAACCGTTATCTTTAAAATTTGATACTGAGGGCATTTTGGCTTTTGGAGCAGAGCGAGTATCTATGTTTGCCTTAGGAAAAGATAAGGAGATTATTTTGAGCCAATATATAGGAGATTTAAAGAATCGGGAAACGTATCTTTTTTATCGGGAGGCTTTGGATAAATTCTGTCTTTTATTTCGATTCACTCCTCGATATTTGGTTTGTGATGCACATCCCGATTACTTCTCTACACAGTTGGCGTTGCAATTGGCACAACGTTTTCAGATTCCGCTGTTACGCGTGCAGCATCATCATGCTCATGCTGCGGCAGTAATGGCAGAATACGGTTTGACTGAGGATGTTATAGCTGTTTGTTTGGATGGGACAGGGTATGGAGATGATGGTTGCATCTGGGGTGGGGAGATCTTTCGTTGTAATCAGTCGGAATATAGAAGAATCGCTCATTTGCCTTATGTACCGTTACCCGGAGGAGATGCGGCAGCGAAATCACCGTGGAGAATGGCTGTCTCTTATTTGAAAAGCATATATGGTAGTAAGGCCGATTATCCGGAGACGTTCATCGAACGATTGGGCGAATCTCATATACGGCAGATTGAGATGCTTATAGAAAAAGGTGTCAATACGCCTCTGACATCGAGTGCCGGACGTTTGTTTGATGCCGTAGCTTCGCTTTTGGGAATTTGTGATGAAAATACTTATCAAGCTGAAGCTGCAGCACTGTTGGAACAAATAGCTGAGAATGGTATATCCCGTTGTTATCCGATAAATTCTGATAATCCGCTTGATCTCCGATCTCTTTTTGATGGAATTTTGAAGGATTACAGATTATCTGTACCTGTTTCGGAGATAGCATCGGTATTCCATAATACTTTATCTGCCATGTTATTAAATATTATTATTCAAAAAGTAAAAACTGAGAGATTGACGACTGTCGTACTTTCCGGCGGTGTTTTTCAGAACAAAAGGCTTACGAATTTGTTAATAAAACAGTTGGCGAACAGAAAGATATCCTACTATTTGTCATCGAGAATACCTTGTAATGATGGAGCAATTGCTGTTGGACAGCTCTATATTGCTGCTTTAAAAAAAAGAGGATAAAATTATGCATGAATTATCTATCGCTTTGAGCATTATTAATTTGGCGACAAAAGAGGCTGAAAAAAGCAATGCAACTCGAGTGAGTGAGCTGGAGTTGGAAATAGGAGAAATGGCCGGTGTCAATATCGAAGCTTTAGAATTTTCTATGAGTATCGCTATGCAGAATACTATATTGGAAGGAGCTAAAGTTCGTATTGTCGAAATAAGATCATTGGCAGTTTGTCGAGATTGTAAGACACGTTTCTCTCCTGTGTCTATGTTTGATCCGTGTCCTCGTTGCTATTCTCATGAGATAGAATTTTTGCGAGGACGGGAACTTAGACTTAAATCTCTGTTGATAGAGTAAATTGTAAACTAATAACATATATTATGTGTGAGACTTGTGGTTGTGATCATCTTATAGACGGGATAACTCATGAAGAAATGCATGCTTTGGGTATAGCTCATGAACATGAACGGCATCATTCTGAAAATCGTAATAGCAGAGAACATCTGGTTGAACAGAATATTCTTTCGGAAAATAATTTGATAGCTGCTCGGAATAGAGGATATTTTGAGGCTAAATCGGTATTTGTACTTAACATGGTCAGTTCTCCGGGTTCGGGAAAGACAACCTTATTGGAGAAGACTCTTTTTAATCTGAAATCGAGATTACCGATTGCTGTAATTGAAGGAGATCAGCAGACCGATAATGATGCGGATCGAATACGTAAGTTAGACATACCTTGTATACAGATCAATACTCAGAACGGATGTCATCTCGATGCTGCAATGATTCATCGTGCGGTGAAAAAAATGAACTTGCAAGATAATTCTTTACTGTTTATTGAGAATGTCGGTAATTTAGTCTGTCCTGCACTTTTTGATTTAGGCGAGAATAAACGAGTCGTATTAATAAGTGTTACTGAAGGAGATGATAAACCGTTAAAGTACCCCTATATGTTCGACAGTGCAGATATTTGCGTTATCAATAAAATCGATCTTTTACCTTATGTCGACAGTAAGATAGAGCGTATTCAAGATAATGCATTAAAAATAAATTCGAATCTTATATTTTTTGAACTGTCTGCAACTGTCGGAACGGGTATTGATCGATGGTGTGATTTTTTATGTGATCAAGTAAAAAAAATAAACGGATGAAGGTTAAAGCCGGTTTCTTTGATCAGTTGAGTGAACGGTGGGATGCTATCTGTTGTCACGACAAAATGAAACTCCGTTATTTGTTAAGCCGTGTTTCTATACAATCAGGAGATTCTGTTTTGGATGTGGGGACTGGAACTGGTGTTTTGATTCCTTATATCCGGGAGTTGAATCATGAGGGAGATATTCGGGCAATCGATATGTCTCCGGGAATGATAGCGGTAGCTTCACGTAAATATGGAGATGATTCTCATCTTTCTTTTCAGGTTGCAGATGCAGAATCAGATGATATTCCGGGACGCTATCATCAAATATTGCTTTATTCTGTATTTCCTCATTTAGAATTTAGAGAAGAGACTGTTTCTCGATTGGTTTCTCATAATTTAAAACCGGATGGAGTATTGCTTATTGCTCATTCTCAGAGCCGACAAGAGTTGAATCGGATGCACCGAATGCGGGATGATCGGGTTTCGGAGGATATGTTGACTGATGTACAGACCCAAAAACGAAAATTAGAACAAGTTGGTTTGCGTGTTTTGGAAGCTGTCGAGAATAGTGATTTTTATTATTTGATTATTACCTCGAAGGTAAAAAACGGATAGAGACTTATAAAATAGGGAATAATCAGAATTAGTTATTCCCTATTTTATTGTTATTCTATAATTATCTGGCAGTTCTCCAAACTTTTTATACGAGCGAGTGATTCTACATGAATACCCATTTCTCTCAATTGGTCTCCTCCGTGTTGAAATGTTTTTTCGATAATAAATCCCATTCCTGCCAATGTCGCACCTGATTGACGGATCAGGTCGATTAATCCGAAAGCTGCATTTCCGTATGCGAGGAAATCGTCGATGCATAATATTCGGTCTCCAGGTTTTAAATATTCTGCACTTATGCTTACCGGATATTCCCGGTCTTTTGTGAAAGAATGTACTATTGTGCTTAAGGCATGACGCATAGTTTTCGGCTCTTTTTTCTTTGCAAAAACAACAGGGAGTTGCATTGTGTAACCGGTCATGATTGCAGGTGCTATACCGCTGGCCTCGATAGTCAGTATCTTGTTAATTCGGTCGTTTGCAAATCGTCGGGCAAACTCTTCGGCAATAAGTTTCATTAACATAGGATCCATTTGATGGTTGATGAAACTATCGACTTTGAGAATGCCGCCTTCGTAACAAGTCCCGTCTTCTAATATTCGTTTTTTTAATATTTCCATTAGTTGTTGTTTTTTCTTGACATAACAGCGGCTATCGACAGAATAATTCCTAAAGCGACGCCTAAAAGTGCTGCAAATAAAACTTGATATTGCCCGGGTAATAAAAATGTTATGGTATGAGCCGGAATCCAAAAAAACGGAATCGTTTTCTTAAACACGAATCCCCATTGAACATTCCAGTTTAGAGACGAAAGAATTTTTCCCATGGGAAGAGGTTTTATCAATGCTGTTAATTTACCTCCGTATTGTAATATTTGAGTATCGGTTATTTTATGTAGGGTCATAAATACAGGCCCGAATGTCGTATTCATCATGACGCTGATAAAAAACGCACCGAATACTTTTTCCATTGACAAACTCTGCTTCATAGCATCGGGGACGCCTTCTATTCCGAAACTTTGGAGTAAATAGGGGACTCCTGAAGAAAACGTTTTCATTGCGACAGCAATCCACATTCCCAAAAATCCCCAAATGATGGCTCGAGGAAGAATTCCGAATCCGGGTTCGTTATATATTCCCTTTTTAATTCTTAGTCCGATGACTTCGCCTAATGTTGCGAGAATGGCGAATTTAAAAAATGCCATGATATACGGATGAGATCCATTATATTCCGTATATCCGTTATAAAAAGATTCCGAAATGAAAAAAGGCAAGAAACAGAGTATTATAATCCCTCCGAATAATAGGTCTTTCGTTTTCATTTTATTCCCGATAAGATTATAGCTCGATCAGTTCCTTTTCGGCAATACTATGTAGCCCATATTTTTTTATTGTCTCCAATGCTGCATGCTGGTTGCTTGTGCGTATAATAAGAAATGCATTGGTTTGTTTTGAAAAACAGTACATATATTCGATACTGATTGACTCCTTTGCAAAATATTTCAACTCTTTAGCGAATGTTCCGGCCATAGAATCGCACGTAAGAGCGATTACATCACTTGTATTTGCGCTGACGTTAGCCTCTTTGAGCAGTTTTATGGCATAGGCTGTATCAGAAGTTATCAATCGCAATATCCCGTATTCCGAAGTGTCGGCTACTGTGGCAGCAATAATACGGATATTAGCTTTACCTAAAATGTCGAGAATTTCGTTAAGCCGTCCCGATTTATTTTCGAGAAAAACCGAAAGTTGTTGTATGATCATATCTTTTGTTTTATTTATTTTTTGCGTAAATCTTTTACTCGCACAGCTTTACCATCTGACTGCGGAAGACTTCCTCTATCGACTAATTTTACTTTAGGCGTCAACAGTATTTCGTCTTTCAATCGATGGGTAATTTCTTTTGTAAGCTGTTGTAATTGGCTGTAATCGTCGGTAAATAGCTCTCCGAGCTCGACGTCTATCATGAGTTCGTCATTATTGCCGATTGTTTCGATCGTAATCAGGTAATTTGTCCCGAGTTCTTTAAATTGTAAAAGAATCTTTTCGATTTGCATCGGGAAGATATTCACACCTTTTACGATAAACATGTCGTCACTACGTCCTTTCAGCCGGTCTATTCTTCGGTGAGTTCGTCCGCAGGGACATTCTCCTGGAATAATCCGGGTCAAATCCCGGGTTCTGTATCTCAGTAACGGCATAGCATCCCGGTCGAGAGTCGTGAGTACCAATTCTCCGATTTCACCGTCAGGTACGGGTTCTAAAGTTTCAGGATCGATGATTTCCATGAGGAAACAGTCTTCCCACAGATGCAGACCGTTTTGATAAGTACATTCGAAAGCTACACCCGGACCGCTCATTTCGGACATTCCGAAACTGTTATATGCTTTCACTCCTAATAATTCTTCTATTCGTTTTCTCTGTTCCTCAGTATGGGGTTCGGCACCGATAATTAATGTTTTTAATTTCGTGTCTTTTCGAGGATCGATACCGCATTCGAACAAGACTTCGGCCAGACGGGTTGCATAGCTGGGTATGGCATGAATGGCTGTCGTTCCGAAATCGGTAATGAATTTTACTTGCCGCAGACTATTTCCCGCTGCTGCAGGAACTGTCAGAGCTCCTAAACGTTCTGCTCCGTATTGAAATCCGAGTCCGCCGGTAAACATACCGTATCCTGATGTATTTTGAAATACATCGGTGTTCCGTATGCCTACCATATACATGCAACGGGCTACTCGGTTAGCCCATTGGTCGAGATCATGTTGTGAATGACATATAACAGTCGGATTACCAGTCGTCCCACTTGAAGAGTGCAATCGTACGACATTTTTCATATCTGTAGCAACCAGTCCGAAAGGATAATATTCCCTTAAATCGGCTTTTGTTGTGAAAGGTAGTTTTCTAATGTCTTCTACGGTCGATATAGAATCGGATGTAATCCCTTTTTCTCCTAAAATTTTAGCATAAAAAGGTGAATGAAGCGCAATGTCGATGCTTCTTTTCAACCTTTCGACCTGTAATTTCTGTAATTCAGAACGTTTGATCGTTTCGATTTCGGGTTGATAGTACATAGTTGGAAATTAACTTAAAAATGTGTGTCGGTTATGTTTATTGGTATAAATACCTTTTGATACTGCGTTTCGGTGTTTTTTCAAACTCTTCATAATGGATGTTGATTTGACTTATCTGGCTGTATGCCGGAAGCTCTTTATTCAAAGCGATTCGATTCTCCTCCATTTGAGTTTCGATATTTTTCTGAGTTATATTTTCTTTTCCGGCATTTTCGAAATCAGGATAAACCAAAGCGATAAGTTTCCCTTCTTTTTCAATGACAATGGATTCGCTGACAAAGGGCATATTGTTCAATTTCCCTTCGATCTCTTCAGGATATATATTTTGTCCCGACGGTCCTAAAATCATATTTTTGCTTCGGCCTTTGAGATAGATGAAATTATCCTTGTCCATAACGGCGAGATCTCCCGTATTCAACCATCCGTCTTTGAAAGCATTTTCTGTAGCTTCATTATTTTTATAATACCCGAGCATAACATTGTCTCCTTTGACATGCAGTTCTCCTACGATATTTTCCGGATCGGATGAGTCGATTCGGGCTTGCATACGATCTACTATTTTACCGCAAGATGTGGCTCTGCTTTGTTTCCAAGGCGCGTATGAAATCAATGGTCCGCATTCTGTCATTCCATATCCTACCGTGAACGGAAAATTGATTTTTTTCAGAAATTGTTCCACTTCTT
Organism: Coprobacter fastidiosus; assembly: GCF_030296935.1. Classification (NCBI taxonomy): domain Bacteria; kingdom Pseudomonadati; phylum Bacteroidota; class Bacteroidia; order Bacteroidales; family Barnesiellaceae; genus Coprobacter; species Coprobacter fastidiosus. The sequence continues at coordinate 53,767 of NZ_AP028032.1, forward strand.
TATTCAGTGCGGCACCGCCGATAATTAATTCATGCAAATTCCCTCCGAACGTTTCTTCGAGCTTCATTTTAATTTTTGAAAGAAGTTGAGTATCAAGAACGGGGATCATCAACATAAGTTTCATCAAAGGTTTGTCCAGCAACGGGAATACTTTGGTTTTAATGATTTTTTCAATAATTAGAGGTACCGCTACGATTAGTTTTGGTTTTACTTCGGCAAAAGCATCCATAATTATTTTAGGCGAGGGAATGCGGGTCAAAAAATGAATATGGCAACCTTTTGCAAAAGGATGCATCAATTCTACGGCCAGACCGTACATATGTGCCATCGGAAGCATCGATACTGTCCCGTCACCTTCACGCAAAAAATCGAGATTCTCCAAACAAAATTTCAAGTTCGACCAAATGCTGCGATAAGAGAGCATTACACCTTTTGAAAAACCTGTAGAACCGGAAGTATAATTTATGAGAGCCAACTCGTCAGGTTGGTCTTCATAATATTTTACATCGTCTTTTGTAAATCGATTCGGAAATTTCTTTCCGAAATATTCGTTCAGATGTTCCCGTGCATCTGTCAGGCTTTTCTTTTTAGATATAAGTACGGAAAAATCGTTGATCAAAATGATCGCATTGAGGTTAGGCATTTGCGACTCGTTCAAGTTTTCCCATACTACGTCTCCAACAAACAAAAGTTTAGCGTCAGAATGATTGACAATATGGTGAACGTTATCTGCTTTGAACTCATGAAGTATGGGTACGGCTACTGCACCGTATGCCAATGTGGCGAAAAAAGCGACTGCCCAATGCGACGAGTTTCGTCCACATATTGCGATTTTATCGCCTTTTTGTATTCCTGCGGCTTCAATCAAAATGTGTAGCTTTTCTATTTTGCGGGCAATATCTTTATATTGGTATGAAACACCTTTAAAGTCCGATAAAGCGACCAGTTCCCAGTGTTCACGAATGCTGTTTTCTATATACGCATTAAAACTTTGTTGCATATTTATGGCTTTTAATAATATTCTAATTACAAACTTACGAAAAAAAGTTCGGTTGGAAAACAATTTGCTATTTTCTTCAGATTTATCTTAAAGAAAGGATGTAGAAAAAGCCGTTCGATAAAAAATGCTGTATGATATCATACAGCATTTTTTATCGAACGGTCGAGATTACAAATCTTTTACATATCGGCACACTCTGCCGTCGGCACTTATTCCTTCGATAACGATATGGTATGATCCGGGATTATCCGAAGTATAAAATTCTATTTCTTGTTTACCGTCTGCTCCGATTGTGACAAAAGGATTCCAATAAATCGTACTTCTGAGATCCGGAGTAGATTCTTGTTTCTCTTCAGGAGTTTCGTATTTAGGGTTATAAAATTGTACATCTTGGGTATATCCTAATGGCTTGATTGTTATTAATCCGGGAGAAGGAGCACCTTTTACTTCCGCACCTTTTTTTAAAGTGATAATGATTGCTCCTCCACTTCCGGCGCTTCCGAAAATAGAAGCATTACTTCCCTTCATGATTTCAAGGGATGCTATATCCGACACAACTATCGATTCGAGTATCGATCCTCCGATCGGTCCGAATGAGTTTTCATTTTGTTCCATCTCGTCTACAGGAGCATCATACATGACATCATCGACAACAACGACAGGGGGACGATTATTTCCCCGTATGCGTATTTGATTTCCGCTTCGTTGCACTCCGGGAATCGTTCCAAGTAAATCGTACACAGAGTTTGCATTAGTGCGTTCTATATCTTCACTATCTATAGAATAATTCATTACGCTCGAATAAATGCTTTTATTTTCATTTTCCTGACTTATTTTATGTCCTTTTACAACGATTTCCTTTAAATTGATAACACGCATGCCGCCTTCATTATAATATTTATCCCGTACGTTTGCTAAATAATCATCCATATATTGAACAGAGTCGTTGGAAAAAGGTATTTTGTGTACTGTTTTCGGAATGGCCGTCGAGTCGATTGTAATGTCAACTGTAGCAAATCCCTTTTTAGTTCGAGCTTGAATGACAAATGTAGTGCTGTCCGGGAATAAAAGATTATCTATCATGAATCTCCCTTCGGGGTTGGTCTCTGTCATTTGCAGTATATTTTGTGTTGGCGCAAGTGCAATAATCGGGGCTTTGTTCTTTTTCCCGAACAGTCCTTTTACCGTACCGCTGATGTACAGTCCCTGCTCTACCGGATATTGAACATTTATATCGGGGAGTTTATTTATGTCTTTTACCTTGAATCTTTTCCATCCGTGAGTGAGCATTACGAAATCTAAATAACGTTCGGTTTTACCGGAATTATCCTTGAAATAAAATCCGGGGGCTTCTATATATCCTTTTAGATCAGAGGTTAAAAGAATATTAGAACATATATTGTCGGCCAGAGAGTCGTTTTTTACAAGATTGTTGTCGGTTATGCTGATTGAATATTCTCCCGGTAAAGGCATCCCGTCGATACTATTCGTTACTGCAATGTTCAGTTTTACTTTTTCTCTTTTTCCATATTCTTTTTTATCCGTGTTTATCTCCCATTGATCCGTAGATGGATGTTTGATGAAAACAAGTCGTTCGCTGATAGGTATCCCCTTGCTGTTTAACAGCATGAGGTGAGTAATTCCGTTTTTCAGAGTTTTGTCACTTATTTTTCCTATGCTATTTTGTTCAGTAATACGGGTCAATACTCTTAATTCTCCACGTGTATGAGCCAATAAATACAGTGTATCGGGCAAAACCGTGTTTTCACTTTTTTGTACTTGATAACGTATGTAACCTTTGTAGTGAACCGCTGCTAATTTTATCCCGTCGTTTTTTACTTCGGGGAGTTCGAATCGTTTCGTAACATTGTCGCTCGATGTGACGATAGCATGAAATTTATCTCCGGCTTGAGGAGAAATACTGACAGCTCCCATTCCTCTGTACTCACTGCCGAATATAGAGATAGTATCACCAGCTTGATTTAGTATTACACCGGTTATTTCCTTAGAGAAACCGTCGCTGCCTAAAGCTTTGAATGCTACGATCTGGTTTGTCGTATTTAATAATTCTCCACCTTCGGGTAAAAAATCGACATGAAAATCTTTTGAAAAATTAGGAATGAAAAACGTTCTGTCATAAGTATATTGCTTATCGTCAAATCGGACATCGATGCGACGTTGTATATCGGGAGTTTTAAATTCCGGCAAAGAGATGTATATATATCCTTCTTCGTTTGTTACCGAAGTTCCTTTTATCGGCTTTTTTAGTTCGTTGTCAAAGACCGTATACTTTATCTTTGTTTTGCTGAATACCCCATTTGTATTGTTAAAAAATTTGATTTTAGCAAGATATCCGTCATCTGTTTTCTGATATTCGATAGAGGAGAGGATGCTCACGTCTATGGCATTTCCTATTTTAATATCCCTGAGATACATGTATTCGGGATCAGCATTTACCATCCAATTACTGTATGCCCTTATGTAATAATCACCGGCAGGCATTTCGGCAGGTAAAACGAAATTGTTCTGAAACCCGTGTTCTTGTCGTTTTACCTTTTTTCGTTGAATGATAGAGTCGTTGCGGTCTATCAGTTCTACCGTAATAAAGTTGCTGCGAGTATTGTCGATATGAGTAATGGCATTGACAAGGTAACCTTTGAACCAAATGCTTTCTCCTGCACCGTAATAAGGCTTATCCAATTGTAGATATAACTTTTCTTGAGGAATGCGGCTGATTATATCGAAATATGAGGTTAATTTGTCTTCTTGAGAAAATGTTTCTGATTTGTCTTTATTTTGGCTATATATACTAGGGCCTAATCCTATTAATAAACATAAAACAACAGATGTTTTAAGTTTGTATAAATATGTGTTCATGGAGTTTTTCTATATAGGGTTATTGGAAATAGGTTTGTTCTGTTGGGGGTTATCTTGTTAGACTTCCGAATGATTGGGAAGTTTAATCGATAATATCTTTTAGGGTAAACTTTGAATTTGTTTTATGTAAGATATGAACTCTTCGTTAGTCATCTTAAAATCGCGTTCTTTATAATGTACATAATCTTCGAAATAGTCACTGGCTATATCGGCGACAATGTCTTTTCCATTCAGATTGTTATCGTTCAACTTTCTCTCTATTTTGTCTTTAAACCATTGTACGGTTTTTATTTTCTCCTCCCATAATTCGGGCTGTTCTTGAGACAAGACATGTTCGTTTTTAATAATCAGATAACATGTGGCATAAAATTTCTCGATACTCTTGAATATAGGTTTGAATGTTTCAAGTATGGGAGATTGTAGATCGTTCAAATAAATTTCAGTCTGTGTCATAAATGTATATGTTATGTTACAAAAATAAGATTAAAGTATAGAATAAAAAATATTTCTATAAATTAAATGGGAACTGTATTAGAAAATCATATAACTTATATAATAGTCGGGGGATAAAAAGATAAGAATGCCCAATAAGGAAAATATGGGACAGATCAAAAGATGTGTGTAAATCTTTGTTTCTTTGATTTTTTGATAGATTGTTAGAACCTGTCGTATAAATATGACAGGTTCTATATTGTCGGTAGGTTTATTTTTTCAGTGTGAAAAGAAATTCGAGTCCTCCGTTGATCTGATTTTTTGCCAAAATTTCACCTTTATGGAATAATACAGCATTTTTTACGATTGCCAGTCCGAGACCGGTACCTCCCAATTTGCGGGAACGGCCTTTATCTACTCTGTAAAAACGTTCGAATAGGCGGTTCAGATGTTCTTCCGAAACCCCGATTCCGTTATCTGAGAAAGAAAAATAATAATAGTTGTCATCTTGCAAATAACAGTGGATTGAAATCGTTGTTTCAGTACCGGCATAGGCAATGGCATTATCCGTGAGATTTCTGAAAATAGAATATAGGAGAGAATGATTCCCATTCAGTATCATATTCTCGGGTAGTGAAATATCCAATTCCATTTTCTTGTTTTCCAATGAAGTAGAAGTATCGGCAATAACCTCTTCGATAATTTTATTTATCGATATAGGTTCGCAATCGAAAAGATCGTTCGATTCATCGATCCGGTTCAGTATCGAAATGTCATGCAATAAATCTGTCAGTCGTTTTGTTTGGGCATAGCACCTATTGAGAAATAGTGTACGCTTTTCTTCAGGTAAAGTCGGATTGTCGATGATTGTCTCCATATATCCCTGAATACTACTAACCGGAGTTTTAAGTTCATGAGCGATATTTTGTGTCAATTGACGTTTCAGACGACTTTCCTCTTCTTGTTGAGTTACGTTATTTATCGATATTTCGAATGAGTTGTCTTGAAACAAAATACATTCTATTTGGAATGATTTGCTGTTTTTACTCAATAAAAATGAATCGCTTATAATTTCTTCACGGGAATGATTCGGGTAGCTGTTTTTATCGACGAAATCGAATATTTGCTTGAACTCTTGTACTTCAAAAATATCATCGATAGAAGAAAACGGCTCGTCGGAAATCAAGTTTGCATATTGTACAAATAGATTATTTGCTACGATAACCTTCTTTTCTTGAGAAAAGACGGCAAGCCCTTCCTTAGATATTTGTAAATGTTTGATCAACTTTTCTTTTTCTATAGACAGTTCTTCTTTGGTGTGATGCAGATTTTTGTAAATGCGGATGATATTGTGTGTTATGTCTCCGATGTCATTATGAGCTAAAGGCATATTTACATCGATCGGTTTTTCTTGTTTTGCCCGGTTGGAGAAATCTCGAAGTATAGAGATCGATTTTCCCAATTTATTACAAAAATAATAAAGTATGATGATAGCTAATGCGGAAGTTATGATTAATATATAAGTAAACTGACTATCGCTTTTCAGCATAGATCCGGTTGATAAATCGAAAGGAAGAGCCGATCGGACGATTACGTCTTTATATTTCCGGGCGGAATAAAAATAATCTTTTCCCGGACGTGTTTCGGAACTTCGTAAAGAATATCCGATTTCGGAATGAATTGCTTGATCTATTTCCGGTCGTTTTTTGTGGTTGGGCAGAGGGATAGAATCGTTATGCCCGCTGTCGGTAATGACTTTTCCGTCCAGAGTCGTAATGGTTACACGTAAGTTTTTGTCGGTAATTCCGGCTATTATAGAGTCAAGTTTGGCTTCGGTCATTTGTGAAGAAGAATATTCTCTATATATCAGATTATTGTAATCTTGAAGAATCGAATTAAGCATTCCTTTTCGAGTCTCTTTATCCAGATTGAACTGGGTAAAGAAAATGACCAAAATGAATGTGATAAACAAAGAAGCTATCGATATGAAAAGCTCTATGTGAAAAGGTATTCTGCGTTTGTCTTTTTCAGTATAACTCATTATTTTAGCTTTAGTCAAGCATTTTCGAAACAGTATCCATATCCCAGACGGGTCACGATATTTTTCCCGTATTCTCCTATTTTTTTTCTTAATCGGGTGATATTCACGTCTATTGTGCGGTCTAATACATATACCTCGTCACTCCAGACACGGGATAGTATTTCTTCACGGGAGAAAACGTGACCTTGATTTCCTAATAAAAGTTTCAGAATTTCGAACTCTTTTTTGGTCAGCGTAATTTCTTCTCCTTTGATTGTTACTTTTTTTTGTGGTATATTAACAAGAAGTTGATCAAAGGAGAGAGTTTCTTGACTTGTGTTGTTATCTGTTGCCGTTCGTCGCAGAACTGCCTTTACCCGAGCGATAACTTCTCTTATTGAGAAAGGTTTAGAAATATAATCATCTGCTCCGAGATTGAATCCGGTCAGTCGATCGTTTTCCGTATCTTTTGCTGTTAAAAAAATAATTGGAATTTTAGCTTTATTATCATCTTTGCGAATGATGTTTGCCATTTTGAATCCGCTGATTTCTCCCATCATTACATCCAGCATGAGCAGATTATATACCGACAGATCTTTCTTTAGTGCTTCTTCTGCAGAATTAGCGGTATCTACTTCATAACCTTCTGTTTCGAGGTTAAACTTTAGTATTTCGCAAAGATCTTCTTCGTCATCGACTACCAGAATTCTGTAATTTGTCATAACTGTTTATTTTTTATTGCAATACAAAAGTCGGAAAACACTGTTTCGTTAGTGTGAAATATATATTACAAAGATATTACTTTGCAAGGGGGTAATCTTGTTCTTTTGACAAAGATAAAAATAAAAATTTGTTTGATCAGGTAAGAAAAACATTTGATTGGTATTAGGGTGAGGCATTCATTATTTATTGACAGAAAAGGGGTGTGCCGTTCTCAGATGTTCTAAAGAACAACTTGCTGTCGGAGAATCAAAAAATTGCGTATATTTGCAAAGAGAAAAAACTAAGAAAAAATAAATGAAGAATATTCGCAATTTTTGTATTATTGCACATATAGACCACGGAAAAAGCACATTGGCCGACCGTTTATTAGAGTTTACGAATACCGTAGCTGCTAAGGATTTGCAGGATCAGGTATTGGATAACATGGATTTGGAGCGGGAGAGAGGTATTACGATCAAGAGTCATGCCATACAGATGGAATATATATATAATGATGAAAAGTATATATTGAACTTGATCGATACTCCGGGCCATGTTGACTTTTCATATGAGGTGTCTCGTTCTATCGCTGCTTGTGAGGGGGCTTTGTTGATTGTAGATGCATCTCAGGGCATTCAGGCGCAGACGATTTCCAATTTGTATATGGCGATCGAAAATGATTTGGAGATAATACCTGTTGTCAATAAAGTAGATCTTCCCAGCGCAATGCCCGATGAAGTCGAAGATCAGATCATTGAATTGATCGGTTGTAAGCGAGAAGAGATAATACGTGCCAGCGGTAAGACCGGTGTCGGAGTTGAAGAAATTCTTCAATCGATTATCGAACGTATTCCTGCCCCGACAGGTAATCCGGAAGCTCCTTTACAATGTCTTATATTCGACTCTGTATTTAATCCGTTTAGAGGAATCATCGCATACTTTAAGATTATGAATGGCGTGATTCGGACAGGTGATAAAGTAAAGTTTGTTGCTACTGGCAAAGAGTATGAAGCCGATGAGATAGGAGTACTTAAGCTGGACATGTCTCCTCGAAAAGAACTTGGAACGGGTGATGTAGGATATATTATTTCAGGAATAAAAACATCTCGGGAGGTAAAGGTTGGAGATACGATTACACATATAGCACGTCCGTGCGATAAAGCAATCGATGGTTTTGAGGAAGTGAAACCTATGGTGTTTGCAGGAGTATATCCGATCGAAAGTGAAAATTTCGAAGATTTACGAGCATCTTTAGAAAAGTTGCAATTGAATGATGCTTCACTGACTTTCCAGCCTGAGTCTTCGGTTGCATTAGGCTTCGGTTTTCGTTGCGGTTTTCTTGGGTTACTACACATGGAGATAATTCAGGAACGGCTCGATAGAGAATTTGATATGGACGTTATCACTACAGTACCTAATGTATCCTATAAAGTATATGATAAAAAAGGAAATGTGACAGAGGTACATAATCCGTCCGGTTTGCCCGATCCTACTTTGATAGAAAAAATAGAAGAACCTTATATAAGGGCCTCTGTTATAACGGCAACCGATTATATCGGGCCGATTATGACGCTTTGTCTGGGAAAACGAGGAGAGCTTATCAAGCAGGAATATATTTCGGGTAACAGAGTTGAGCTGATCTATGATTTGCCTTTGGGTGAGATTGTTATCGATTTTTATGACAAGTTGAAAAGTATCTCTAAAGGATATGCTTCGTTCGATTATCATCTCCACGATTTCAGACCATCTAAATTAGTTAAACTGGATATTTTGTTAAATGGAGAGTCGGTAGACGCATTATCTACTTTGACGCATTTTGACAATGCGGTTTCGTTTGGGCGGCGTATGTGTGAAAAACTGAAAGAACTGATTCCCCGCCAGCAATTTGATATTGCTATACAAGCTGCAATCGGTGCAAAAATCATTGCTCGTGAAACCATAAAGGCCGTGCGTAAAGACGTTACGGCAAAATGTTACGGGGGGGATATAAGTCGTAAACGGAAACTTTTGGAAAAGCAGAAAAGAGGGAAAAAACGAATGAAGCAGATCGGTTCGGTAGAAGTACCACAAAAGGCCTTTCTTGCCGTGTTGAAATTAGACTGAAATAAACTTTATATCGGTTTTGACAAAGGAACATTCTTTATGAGGATGTTCCTTTTTTATATCGTTTTTTTGCCGAAAAATATTATTTTTGCGTTGTATATCTGATACTGTTTAGATTTGGAGCGTCGTATTGCGATGTGAGTAGAATTATTTTTATATATTTCTGTATGGTTTAGACAGTTTCTTTAAAAAAACAGATAATAATTAAACTGTGACAGCTTGATTTCTGTTCTACAAAAAGTTAAGATTTTTAAGTTATGAAAGATTCTATTTTTGCAATCCGTCGTACATTACAAAATTATACGAATGGCGGGTACGTATTAATTATGGTAACGGTATTGGCCATGATTATAGCCAATTCTCCTTTAGCATCGATGTATTTTTCTTGGTGGGATGTTCCTGTCTCATTGCAGATAGGAAGTTTCAATCTGTTTAGCCACCACGGAGAACCGATGACTCTGATGCAATTTATAAACGATGCTCTTATGGCAATTTTCTTTTTCTCCGTAGGACTCGAGATAAAAAGAGAAGTGTTGGTAGGTGAATTATCATCAGTGAAGCAGGCTTTATTACCGGTTATCGCTGCGGTAGGGGGTATTGTGTTGCCAATTCTGATTTTTCGAATGGTTGCCGAAGGAGAAGATATATTAAGAGGAAGTGCGATTCCGATGGCTACCGATATCGCATTTTCTTTAGGTATTTTAAGTATGTTGGGTAGAAGAGTGCCTATCGGATTGAAAATATTTTTGGCTACTTTGGCAGTAGCGGACGATGTCGGAGGAATCTTGGCAATAGCGATATTCTATTCAGGAGAAATCTATTTTACCTATTTGCTTTATGCTTTTGGGCTTTTAGTGGTTCTACTAATGGGTTCGAAATGGCATATTAATAGTAAAATGTTCTATATATTGATTGGTATTGCTGTTTGGTTTTTGTTTCTCAATTCGGGAATACATCCGACTATTGCCGGAGTTTTGGTCGCATTTTGCGTACCGGCACATCCTGTGATGCATACCGAAAAATTTATTAACAAGATCAGAGATACGGTTTCCCGTTTTCCGGCATCTGAAAATCAAGAAAGCGGTGAGACACATATTTTGAGTAAAGAGCAGTTGAATTTATTAAAGTGTGTCGAATCAGCCTCCGATAAGGTTATTAGTCCGTTGCAAGATCTGGAAGACACATTGCATCCCCTCATAAATTATTTGATTATTCCTTTATTTGCTTTTGCTAATGCCGGCATAGCATTGAATGGCTTTGACCTTTCTTCTGTTTTTCAAGGAGTCAGTTTGGCAATATTTTTGGGACTTGTATTGGGAAAATTCTTCGGAATATTCTCTTTTACTTTTATTGCAATAAAGATGAGATGGGTGTCTATGCCTCATGGAGCTACATGGAAAACGATTGCAGGAGTATCTGCTTTGGGAGGGATAGGATTTACCGTTTCTCTTTTCATTGCAAATCTTTCGTACGGTGATATGCCCGGAGGTGAATTATTGCTGAATCAGGCAAAAATGGGGATTCTGTTAGGCTCATTACTTGCCGGTATTATCGGTTATACATTATTGAATTTGTTTTTACCGAAACATTTGTCCGATGAGGAATTATGAATAGACAAAAAACATAAAAAAGATAAGGCTGTCATCCCGACAGCCTTATCTTTTTTACTACTTAATTAACCTAAACCTTAATTCCATGAAAATCTGTATCAAATATAAAGATATGTTTTCGTATAAAACAAATATGTCGATCGAAATAGTTTTTTATTTAACATGATTTGTTAAATGAGAATAATGTGTTAACAAAATAAAGGTTTCTTGTTAACGTTTTTCGGTTTGCTTTTAAATAGACTCTTAGAATATTTGAAGAACTTTTCTCAATATGATATTGTTCTACTGTAAAAACTATTTTTATGATATTGGTAACGGACATTGTCAATTGTTTAGGTAATGATGTACTGGTTGCTTTAGATGAAAAAAAATCTGTAATACCTGTTCGGGTAATGGCAGATCGACAGCAAGGTTTGCCATCTCTTAAATATTTAAATACCGAAGTATCTGAAGTATCCTTGTTTGATATGCCTTCTTTAGATAAGGCTTTTCAAGATATCGACCGACTTTTAATTTGTAATTCTAATTTTTTACAAGATTATCGGTCGGCATATACCAATTTAATAAGGTGTGCTCAGGAATCGAAAGTCGGACATATTATGTTTGTCAGTTCTGTTTCTCATTCCGGAATATCTTCTCGGATGGTATGTGAGGATAGGGAAATTGAAAATCTCATAAAGTCGTCGGGAATACCTTATACGATTCTTAGAGTCAATATGTTGATGGAATATCTTCCTTTTTTTATAGGAACATCGATCGAAGGTCGGCATATCTATTATCCGGGAGGAAATGGTCGTATAGGTTTTGTATCTTCGAAAGATGTGGCGGAAGTCATCTCTGAATTATTGATAGAGAATAAGCCTGAAAATAGAGTATTTACATTGACGCATGAGATTTCATACTCTTTTGAGGATATTGCAGATAAACTCTCTCGACAAATGGGATATAAGATAGAGTACGAGCCGATAGACCTCAGTATATATGAGGAAGCGCTTTTAGATATGCATTTGTCGATATTTGTTGTAAAACGGTTAAGTTCTGTTGCTGTTGCTATAGTTCGTAATGAGTTCGATCAGACTGGTTATACGCTGCAAAAGTTGTTGAATAGGGAAAATTCTTTACCGAAATTGAAATCCGGAATTAAAAGTTGGTTTTTTAAAAAGGATTCTGCACCGTTGGAATGGACTCATTCTTTGACTTCATTATCAGATTATCTGCGTTTGGCATATTCTGTATGATTTTGATTTGTTTGTCTATATTTTCATTATCTTTGAAATATTGTTTGTTTTTTTAATACCGAAATTTCACGGACGTTAGGCAATGATGAATGTTTTTATACTGAGAAAATAATTAAAAGTATTGATATTATGAAAAAGTGTTTTATAATGGTATTGTCTTTGACAGTAATATTTCTGGTTGCCTGCAAAGGGAAAAAGCTTATAGATAAACAAGAGTTGGCATCTCAGGAATGGATATTATCCGAATTTAAGAATGGAGATACGTTGCAAAAATTGCCGGCTGAGAAATTGACAATATTTTTTACCGATACAAATACCGTTTACGGTATGGCTGGTTGCAATCGTTTTATGGGGCGTTATGAATTGTCTAAAGAAAAAGGTTTTGTGATGGACCCGGGAGGTATGACTATGATGGCTTGTCCGGATCTTGAATTTGAAGACATATATATGAAAGCATTGTCCGGTTCTCATTTTGCATCGATGGAAAATGAAAGGCTTATTATTGAAGGGAATGACGGAAAGACTGTTTTGATATATGAACCTTATGTTAAGGAAGTGGGAGTGGCTATGGATGAACATGGCTGTAACGCGGCTGCCGGATATATGTGGTCTGAAGTAAAAAAAGATTGCATCCGCATATTTGAGACGGGAATACGGATGAATTCGCAAACTGATAAAAATGCTACTTCTTCGGCCTTTTTGGTTTTCTCTCCCGATTCATTGCAAGTAGAGTTATTCCTTCCTGAAGAAGATATTCAGCCTGTGTTGGACCGCCGTTCTTTGCCGAAAGGTGGGTATGCATGGAATCAGGAAGATGATGATACATATAATGTAACAAAAGAAGACGACATCTGGGTTATTAGCCGTCGAGGGGTTGTTCTGTACACTTCTGTTTCAGACGCGAAATGACAAGTTTGAATTATAATAAAAGTCACTCTAAACTATTCGATTTTAGAGTGACTTTTTTGTTTGGAAATAAGTATTTTAAAGGATGAATTTATAATTCATATCCCCAGTCCTTCAAAGCAAAGTCCCAATTGTTCTCTACGATGCGTACCGTTTCTTCTTCGTATTTATATTGGTTCTTTTTATATCCCTTTTTTGTATCCAAATAAGCTTCGATTGCCGGACGGGCATTTTCAAAACCGGGAATAGATAGCGATTCGTAAATATTCTTGGTCATCTCCAAGGCATTCTTTTCGAAATCTTCGAATTTGACCTCTATAAGATTCCCTTCGGGGATAAGGTTTTTGTCTTTTTCATATTTGAAATATAAATCTCGGTATGTCTTGACAATATTATCTTGAATTTCCTGGTTCGAGAAATCTTCTAATTTCAAAGGTTGTATGGTGTTTGTAAAGAAACTTCTTGTCGATTCGAATACGGTATATGGGTTTCTCATCAAATATATGAATTTCGCATTCGGGAACATCTCCAACAATTGAGGTATTCTTCCCGTATGAGGCGGATTTTTTGACAAAAAGCGACTACCTTTCGTATTCCACAGCGACACTTTGATCAAACGTTCGAAAACAGATTTAAATGCTTCCAGTTCTTTAGGTGTAATATCTTCAAAAAGCAGATACTTTTTACTGTATTCTTGCCAATATTTGGGGAAAAACCAAAAATTGTAAAAAGAATATGGTATCATATTGGACAATGCGAATTCTTCTTCTTGAGGAAGATCCACTTTTAACTCCATATTATCAGTCGGTCTTTTATCCGGCATAAGCAAGGATGTCTGTTTCTTGAAGAACGATTGTCCGAATAACATCAAATTGGGAAATACGGTTTGATAAGTTGTATTATATCCGAATTGTTTATCGCAGGAAAATACATTATGGACAAAAGTTGTTCCGCTTCTCCAGTGACCGAGTATGAATACCGGATCATTTTCTATTTTTTTATCCGCAAGTAACTTTTTGTACTTACGATCTTCGAATGATTGCAATAAACTCAATAACCGGCATACTGATTTTGTCAAGTAATATTTTTGTTTATACCCTTTATCGACAATGCGCCCCTCGGTAACTCCTTTAAATGTTTTCCAGTCTGCACCAACAAGAGTGTTGATCGGAAGTTTCGAAAATTCTAATAAACCCATATTATGATAACTTGATGTTGATGATGTCCTCTACTGCCGAAGATATATTTTGACAAAATACTGTGCATTGGTCGCTTTCGGAACTTATCGTATCGTTTGTTTTTTCATCGGATAATCGTATGGTAACCGTCTTTTCCGGGACATCGGTGATTTCATTTCGCGAATCGATGCAAATTACAATAATACCCTGTTCTTGTAGAGCAAAACCTAAAGATAGCATATCTTTTCCTGAGACGCCTAAGGTTTTGGAGTCGAACACGACTGCAATGTGGCCTGTGTCGAATAAACGTCGTTCCAATATCCCTGAAAACTCTCTGACCGAAGAGAGTTCTTTTCCGGAAATAACGAATAATTTTCCTTGCTGTCCTAACGTTTTTATGCGTTCTTCTGTCGAAACGAGGGATTTTCCCTGTCTCATGCGTTCACAATCTTCTTTTGTAATGGTTGATGCAAGATCCGATTCATCTACTTGATCGATGATCATTCCTACGGCGCAGGTATTGTTGGTAATCGGATCGATCAAAATAAATGCTCCGCAACTTTTATTTTGTTTGTAAGGATCGAAAAATAAAGGCTTGTTAGTCATGAATACGGCACGACCGATCTCGTTTAATTGGAGATTCTCGGTCATGGATTGTTCCATGGTATTGACATCTACTTTATAGCGGATCTGGTCTATTCTGACTCTTGTCGTATTTGTTGTATGTTTAATGTAATATTGCAAATCCCTGTCCATAGGTTTTTCATCCATCCACACGAGCATTGCTTCAAAATTTCTGCTGATACGGGGAAGATTATCGGGATGTACGAGCATTTCACCTCTCGATAAGTCTATTTCATCTTCTAATGTAATAGTAATCGATTGGGGAGAAAAAGCTTCTTTTAATTCTCCTTCATATACATGAATCCCTTTTACATGGGATATTTTTCCTGACGGAATAGCCATGACCTTATCGCCCTTACGCACGATTCCGGAGGATATCTTCCCGGAGAAACCTCTGAAGTCTAAATTAGGGCGCAATACATATTGTATCGGGTATCTGAAGTCTTTTAAGTTATGGTCGTTGGCAATGTGTACGGTTTCGAGAAAGTCAAGTAAGGCAGTCCCTTTATACCAAGGCATATTGTCCGATTTATCTACGACATTATCTCCTTTTAAAGCCGACAATGGGATGCAGTTGATGTCGGGAATGCCCAATGGAGTTACAAATTGCTTGTACTCATCTACTATTTTGTCGAATACCTGTTGGTCA
The DNA here is from genome assembly GCF_030296935.1 of Coprobacter fastidiosus. Classification (NCBI taxonomy): domain Bacteria; kingdom Pseudomonadati; phylum Bacteroidota; class Bacteroidia; order Bacteroidales; family Barnesiellaceae; genus Coprobacter; species Coprobacter fastidiosus. Next base: position 69,106 of record NZ_AP028032.1, read on the forward strand.
TACTCTACAAGGTCCATTTTATTAACCGCCAAAACTACATGCTTAATGCCGAGAAGAGATACAAGATAAGTGTGTCGGCGTGTTTGGGTAATAACACCGGTGCGTGCATCGACGAGAATAATTGCAAGGTTTGCTGTCGAGCCTCCGGTGATCATGTTTCGGGTATATTGTTCGTGACCCGGAGTATCGGCAATGATAAATTTCCGTTTGTTTGTAGAAAAATATCGGTAAGCTACGTCTATTGTGATGCCTTGTTCACGTTCAGCTTTTAGCCCGTCTAATAATAGAGCGTAATCGATGTTGTCACCTGCATTTCCGATTCGCTTGCTGTCACGTTCCAAAGCATCCAGTTGATCTTCATACAATTTCTTGCTGTCAAAAAGCAAACGACCTATTAATGTCGATTTCCCGTCATCTACCGAGCCGGCAGTTAGTAAACGAAGCAAATCTTTTTTCTCGTCTTGGTCGAGAAAATCGGATATATTTAGTTTTGTTGCCATCTTTTCTGTCCTTAAAAATAACCTTCTCTTTTTTTCTGTTCCATACTGGCTTCTTGATCGAAATCTATTACCCGAGTCGTACGTTCCGATTTGGTAGTAACCATCATTTCCTCTACGATTTTTTCAATAGTATCGGCATCAGACTCTATCGCTCCTGTAAGAGGATAACACCCTAAAGTGCGGAATCTGACTTTCATCATTTTTGCCTTTTTACGGTATTCTTCGGGCATTCTGTCATCATCTACCATGATTAGATTTCCATCTATATTGACGATCGGACGTTCTTTGGCAAAATACAAAGGAACAATAGGAATATTTTCTAACCGGATATATTGCCATATGTCGAGTTCTGTCCAGTTAGAGAGAGGAAATACCCGAATCGATTCACCTTTGTGCACTCGTGCATTGTAAATATCCCAAAGTTCGGGGCGTTGGTTTTTAGGATCCCATTGATGAAAACGATCGCGGAATGAAAAAATACGTTCTTTTGCACGAGACTTTTCTTCATCTCTGCGAGCTCCACCGAAAGCAGCGTCAAACTTATATTTATCAAGAGCGTTTAAAAGAGCTTGGGTTTTCATTAAATCCGTGTGAACTTTACTTCCGTGAGTAAAAGGGCCAACACCGGCTTTGAAAGCTTCCATATTAGATTCCACGATCAAATTCCAGTCATGCTCTTTGGCATATTTGTCTCTGAATTCGATCATTTCTTTAAATTTCCATTTAGAGTCGATATGCATTAGAGGGAAAGGCGGACGTCCTGGTGCAAAAGCTTTTTCTGCCAGACGTACCATTACAGAAGAATCTTTCCCTATGGAGTATAGCATTACCGGATTTTCAAATTCCGCCACTACTTCCCGTATAATGTGTATGGCTTCTGATTCCAGTTCTTTTAAATGACTTAGTTTATAAGTTGACATGTGTTGTTCTAATTTAATTTTAGGCGCAAAAATACTCATTCAGTAAGATACTGAACCGAATTAAATGTTAAAAGAAACTATTCTTGGAAAAACAGTTTTCTTAAGGATTGCTACACTCTCCTCTAAACTTTGAGTAGATGTATCGATTGTCAGATCAGGCTGTTCCGGAATTTCAAAAGGTGAAGATATACCCGTGAAGTCTTTTATTTCACCTTTTCTTGCCTTTTTATATAACCCTTTTACATCGCGTTGCTCACACACTTCAAGCGGAGTGCTTACATAAATTTCCATAAAGTCGTCTTTACCTATTATATCGGCAGCCATTTGCCGTATTTCGTTTGTCGGACTGATGAACGCAGCGATGGTGACAATTCCGCAATCTACAAACAGTTTAGATACTTCAGCGATCCTCCGAATATTTTCAATTCGGTCGGCTTCAGAAAAACCGAGATTGTTATTGATGCCGCTGCGAATATTATCGCCGTCGAGGATTCGGCATAATATACCGTTTTGGTATAATTCTCTTTCCAGTGCGATGGCTAATGTACTTTTCCCAGAACCCGATAACCCTGTGAACCAGAGCATAAGACCTTTTTGTTTCAGAAGATTTTCCCGGTCGCTACGTTGCAGCATTCGATCGAATATAGGGTAAATATGTCTCTCTTCCATATTATAATTATTTTATAGGTGTAAATTCCCAAATGAGGGGGATCAATATGATAGATAAAATAAATATTATTAAATTGAGCGGTAGTCCTATTTTAAGGAAATCTTTGAATTTGTAACCTCCGACACTTTGTACGATCAGATTGGTCTGATATCCGATCGGAATAGAAAAACTTGCTGATGCAGCGACACAGATTGTAATAAAAAACGGCATCGGATCTACACCTAATTCAGTGGAGAGTGATAGCGCTATCGGAAAAGTAAGTGCTGCTGCGGCATTGTTCGTGATCGTTTCGGTGCAGATGTTGGTGATAAGAAATAATGCTGCCAGTACGGCATGTGGACCATAATCTTTCACTATATCTATAATTACACCGGCGATAATATTGGCTATTCCAGAGTTTGTCATTGCCTGACTGATTGCAAATGCCGATGCTATGGCGATCAATACATCCCAACTTACGTATTTTGTATATTTTTTTGCCGGGAATATTTTTAATGCAGTCATGGCAAATAAAGCGGCGGCAGCGAAATAGAACATATCTATTTTCATACCGTTGACTTTGGGCATATATTCCCCGATTGTCGCTCCAACAATCATAAAGATAAGAATGACCGAAGCAAGCCAACGTCGGCTTTTTTGTTGAGGAATTTCAAAATCTCCGGCATCGGATACGAGATAAAACACTTTTGAATCTCCCCATGTCGATATGAAAGAGTCATCCGTAAGTAGAACGAGGTTGTCACCTTCTTGTAGTTTTAATTTATTCAAACCGGTAGTGATGCGTTCTCCGTTACGATTTACGGCGGTGACAATTCCTCCATAATGTCGGAAAAAGTCGAATTTACCCAATGTTTGTCCGATACCGGGGAAGCGTGGTCCTAAAACAACTTCTACCAATTTTACAGCTGATTGAATAAAGTCTTTATCTACATTTTGTAAACAAGTCAGTTTTATTCCCTCTATGCTGATAAGCGTTTTTAAGCTGGAAGATTTTCCTGCCAGAATAATTTGGTCTGATGCCCGTAAAATAATACGTTGCTTATCAGCCGGCATGAAGCTATTGTTACGATATACTCCATAAACGCTCATTTGAGGAATTTCCTTAAAATGTCCGTGATCTATTACCGCTCCTGTCAGGAGGCTGTCTTCAGGAACGATCGCATCGAAATAATACTCTTTTATTTCTTTCCCGGTATCTCCGTTGAGATTATTTCCCGGCAGTAATTTTTTGCTGGCAATGAAAATATAGATAAGTCCCGCGATTGTTATGATAATGCCGATTTTGCTTAGTTCGAACATTTTTAGACCTTCGTACCCTGATTCTTGCATCATCCCATGAACAACAAGATTGGTCGAAGTTCCTATTAAAGTACAGAGTCCTCCCAAAATGGTAGCGTATGAGAGGGGAATCAAAAATTTTTGCGAAGGCATATTTACAAATTCCGCCCATTTTTTAATGATCGGGGCAAAAATAACGACTACGGCTGTGTTGTTTAGAAATGCAGAGATGAAACTAATTGTCGGAAGCATCCTTAATTGAGCTTTTCTGACAGACGTCTTAGTTTGGGGCAATATTTTTTTTATCAAATAATCCAGAGCTCCGGATCTTCTGACTCCTTCACTGACCAGAAATAAGATGGCAACCGTTATCATCCCTTGGTTGCTGAATCCGGCTACCATTTCTTTGGGAGTAATAATTCCCATGAGCATAAAACCTATAGCCACCAGCAATAATGTAAGACCGGGTCTCATTTTATCCATTGCCAGGACAATCAACATGGCTATCAGGGCGGTTAAAACAATAATAGCATCTATACTCATTTCGATGTATTCAAAATTTATTCAGGCTTATTCAACTATAAACCAGGGATTAAGTAAATTATCTTTATTATAGGAGATTGGTGTTTGCCGGTCTGTATGGTATATTTCTTTCCCTGCTGCACGAGCTATTGCATGTCCGGCAGCCGTGTCCCATTCCATTGTCGGGGCAAAACGCGGGTAAATATCAGCATTACCTTCACTTACGAGGCAGATTTTTATAGAGCTTCCTATTGAAGTTGTTACTAAATCTGGGTGTTTTTGTTGTAAGTCTGCAATAAAAGAAGCTGTTTCAGGACTCAAGTGTGAACGGGACGCTACAACTGTGAATGGACGTTTTTCTCTTTTAATCGGTAATTGAATAGCAAATTGTCTTAAATTTTCGGCAGACAAATTTTCAGGTTTTGCATCAATATTTTCGATTTTATATGCTCCGTATCCGGTCAGACCGTAATAAAGAGTTCTTTTTACAGGAACATAAATTACACCCAATTCAGGGACTCCGTTTATTACAAGGGCTATGTTGACGGTAAATTCTCCGTTACGTTTAATAAATTCTTTAGTTCCGTCTAAAGGATCTACTATCCATAATTTTTCCCATGATTCGCGAATAGAATAGTCAATACTTTTTCCTTCTTCACTTAATACCGGATAAGGAGTTTGATTCAGAAAAGATAAAATTATTTCATTTGATTTTTTATCGGCTATCGTGAGAGGAGAATTATCTGCTTTTTGTTCGATCTTGAAATCTGCGTTCGGATCGGAATATATTTTAATAATCTCTGAGCCTGCTTCAATGGCAGCACGGATAGCAGTATTTAATTCATTTTGCATATTTTCGGATAAAAACAAGGTATAAGCAAATGCTTGATTCCCTAAAATGAAGTTACAAAGATAATAAAAACTTTATTATATACTGTGAGAAATTTGATAATGAGTAAAAGTTTGGTAGCGATTTTGTTGGAATAGGAATAAATATATTTTCGGGAAAAACGTAAAAATGACCTGATAATATTTCTTTATTGTAAATATATTTTTTTCTTTTAGTTGATTGAAAATAGTATACATTTATGATATAATCCATATATTTGATTCAAAATAAATTATTATATCATGGCAGGTGATAATATAGTGGTCTTTATGACTTTCGGTGATTTGACGGAAGCATATCTTGTTAAAGGTATATTAGATGATAATGCAATTCCGTCTTTTATATCGGATGAGAATGTTTTGTCGGTTTATCCTTTATATAATCAAGGACTAGGAGGAATAAAATTGTCTGTGTTTGAGAGAGATCTTGAGAGTGCGATAAGATTAGTTAAAGAGCAACAAGAAGCTTCTTTTATTCCTGAAGATCAAAAAGGTGTGAATAGTTTGGTGGATGACGGGCCTGTATGCCCTGTTTGTGGCTCACGAAATGTTGCTTATGGAGCTTCTGTCCAACATAAATATAATTGGTTGACTATATTTATATCCATATTCCTTCAGGTATATCCGTTTGCAATCCGTAAGAGGTTTCATTGCTTTGATTGTGGAACAGATTTTAAATATAGGAAGAATTAAATATCTGTCAAAAAGCCATTTTTTTACGATATATTAGGACTTGCTGATTATCTTTGTAAAGATTTTAGAGTGGTTTCTCTTTATGAAAAAAGGAATAAGTAAATTAATAATCTGTTTAATTTTATTTTGTATGGGTTGTACGTCTGTAAACAAAGAACATGTTTATGTATTGATTGAAACTGAATTGGGCGATATTAAGGTCAAACTATATAATGAAACGCCTCTTCATAGAGATAATTTTGTCAAATTGGTAAAAGAAGGCTATTATGACGGCCTTTTGTTTCATCGGGTTATAAAAGATTTTATGATACAGGGCGGAGATCCTGACTCTAAAGGAGCTGTTGCTGATAGAACATTGGGGAGCGGAGGACCGGGATATACTCTTCCTGCAGAAATCGTGTATCCTTTATACTTCCATAAAAAAGGAGTTTTGGCTGCGGCTCGTCAGGGAGATGAAGTGAATCCGAAAAAAGAGTCTTCCGGATCTCAGTTTTATATAGTTACCGGAAACGTATATTCTGAAGGGAAATTGAAAAGTTTGGAACAGCAGCTCACTCAAATGAAAGAACGGAATATCTTTAATCGTTTGGTGGGAGAGCATAGGTCGGAAATTATGCAGTTGCGTAAAAATCGTGATCAAGAAGGGTTGATGGCTTTGCAAGATACTCTTATTGCTCGGACTTATGAAATTTTGATGGAGGAAGGTCCGGTAATGTTCACTCCGGAGCAAAAAACGGCATATACATCGGTGGGCGGTGCTCCTCATTTGGACGGTGAATATACTGTATTCGGTGAAGTCGTCGAGGGGCTGGATATTGTTGATAAAATACAATTGGTGACTACCGGTAAAGCTGATCGCCCGAAAAAAGATATTTCAATGCGAATGAAAATTATAGAATAGTGATTCGGATTAATAGATATTGTCTGTCAAATGGATTGCGTTTAATTCACCATCAGGATAAAGAAACTCAGATGGTGGCATTAAACCTTTTGTATGATGTCGGGTCTAAGGATGAAAATCCGGATTGTACAGGATTTGCTCATTTGTTTGAGCATCTGATGTTCGGTGGGTCTGTTAATATTCCCGATTTCGATACTCCGTTGCAAAAAGCCGGTGGTGAGAATAATGCGTGGACAAGTAATGATATAACGAATTATTATTCGGTAGTTCCGCGTCAGAATGTAGAAACAGCTTTTTGGCTGGAGTCGGATCGTATGTTGGGGCTTGATTTTTCGGAAAAAAGTCTGTCCGTACAGAAGCAAGTCGTAATCGAAGAATTTAAGCAGCGTAACCTGAATCAGCCGTACGGTGATATTCCGTTATTGATAAGGCCATTGGCATATAAAGTGCATCCGTACAGGTGGCCTACGATAGGGAAACGGGTTGAGCATATCGAACAGGTAAAACTGGAAGATGTGAAGTCGTTCTTTTATAAACATTATGCTCCGAATAATGCCATTTTGGCAGTTACGGGAAACATCTCTTTTGAAGAAGCTGTTGAACTTACCGAAAAATGGTTTGGCACGATAGAGCGAAGAGATATAGAGCCTCGGAATTTACCGGCAGAGCCTGTTCAGAAGTCTGCACGGTTTCAGGAAGTTTCACGTTCTGTACCGTTAGATTCGATTACTAAGGTGTATCACATGTGCCGGAGAATGGATAAAGCATATCATTGCTTTGACTTGTTATCCGACATACTATCCAATGGACGATCTTCCCGGTTGTTTCAACGGCTTGTTATGGATCGGAAACTGTTTGCCGATATAGATGCCAGTATTACAGGTGATATAGATGCCGGATTGTTTATGATCAAGGGAAAAGTCAATAAAGGAATTTCTTTAGAGGAGGCAGATCGTGCTATTGTTGAAGAGTTGCGTAGATTGGGAGAGAATGAGGTGTCGGCGTATGAATTGCAAAAAGTAGTCAATAAATTTGAGTCAAACGATCTGTTTTCCAATATTAATTACTTGAATAAAGCAACTAATTTAGCCTATTACGAATTATTGGATAAAGCCGAAAATATCGATAGTGAAATAGAAAAATATAAAGGTATCACTTCCCGTATGCTGAAAGAAGTAGCAGAAAGAGCATTTGTTGAGGAGAATAGTTCTACTCTATATTATCGTGCAGACGGAGACTTATCATAAACCGTTTTTGCATATATAGTAGAATTGATAAAATCCATTTTGTGATTTTAGAGTAGTTAGATTAATATAAGAAAGACAATCAATACAGGTAGAAACGGGGCTGTAGAGATTTTGCCCGATAACCTTTATTGTGAATAAATGGGGGAATATATGCGATTTAAGTTGATACTTACAGTAAATTCAGAACATTCTGGAAATGTACTTCCGGTGAGTTACCAATATGAATTATCTTCTTGCATTCATCGAATATTGACTGATAATAAAGAACTGTATGAACAGTGGTTGAGGATGAATGGGTTCTTACCGGAAATGAGTGTGAAATATAGGTTATTATCTATCTCAAATTTTTATATTCCTAAAATAAAAGTCGAAACCGATCGTCTTTTTATTCTTTCGAAAAGAGTACAATTATGGATTTCTTGTTTGCCGGAGCGTGGTACTGAAGATTTTATAAAAGCGCTTTTTGCAGGAAAAATTTTGTTGATAGGAGATCGTCATACTCAAGTAGAATTGCAAGTGGATGACATAATAAAAACAGATATGGATTCTTATCCTGAGACGTTGAGCTATCTTTCATTATCTCCTATTGTATTTGTGCATGTTCGTCCTAATAGAAGTATAGAATATGTGAGTCCCTCTACTCCGGGATATGGAGAGATATTATTGGATCATATTCTGGAAAAGTATCGTCATTTTTATGGGAAAGATTTTTCTGGCGATATGAATTTTAATTTTGAGCTCTTATCTGAACCTAAGCGAAAAGGTATATTTATAAAACGTTTTACAAAAGAAGAATCGAAGATTATCGGTTATATGTATAAATTTAAGCTGACATTGCATCCTGTTTTGCATCAGTTGATTCATAATACCGGATTGGGAGATAAAGTCAATTTGGGATTTGGTTGTATTGAAATTTTAGAATGATTTGCATCTTTGTTTCCGAAAAAAAGAAATCTTTGAAAAAAGTGAAGCTTTTTATATGATTTGACAAAATAATTTTTTTATTTTGTCTCTCTAAAGTAATTAGCTTTTTTTCTTAAAGAATTTGAATATGATGGACCTTCATGAAGCTCCTTTGTTGGAGAAGTCTGCTCAGGCAGAGGAGAACATTACCACGGAAAATGTTTCTTTACCAGAAACTGCCAAAGAAAATAAATTGGTTGAAAATAAACTATCGCGAGAAGAAATAGTAGCGAGAGTCAAAGAACTTGTAGATCAACCTGTCGAGTCTGTAAAAGACGAGATAGATTCGTTGAAACAAAATTACTATAAGCTTCGTAAAAATGAAGTAGAGGAAGCTCGTCGGAAGTTTGAAGAAGAGACTGGTGACACATCAGGATTTACTCCTGAGCCTGATGAGTGTGAAGAGACATTGAAAGGCTTGTTGAATGTGTTTAAAGAAAAAAAGGCAAAACTGCTTGAGCAACAAGAAAAAGTGAAAGAAGAAAATCTTCTGCGTAAAAAATCTATTCTTGAAGAAATAAAGAAAATTACCGAAGATTCTGATAATATCAATAAGCATTATAATGATTTTCAACAATTACAACAGGCATTCAAAGAAATTACGGATGTTCCGGCTTCTGCTGTTAATGAATTATGGAAAAATTATCAATTATATGTCGAGCACTTTTATGATTTATTAAAAATCAACAAAGAGTTGCGAGATTATGACTTCAAAAAAAATCTTGATCTGAAATTGGCAATTTGTGAGTCGGCCGAAGCATTAGCTAAAAATGATGATGTTGTGGCTGCTTTTAAGTCTTTACAAACTTTGCATGACGAGTGGAGAGCTATAGGACCGGTAGCAAAAGAGTTGCGTGAAGATTTGTGGAATCGGTTCAAGGCGGCTTCTACAGTAATTAATAAGGCTCATCAGCAGCATTTTGAAATTTTGAAGGCTGACGAGCAAAAAAATGAAGCGGCGAAAATTGCGATATGTGAGGAAATTGAAGCTATCGATATGACTGCGTTGAAATCGTTTAGTGCTTGGGATGAAAAAACAAAAGATATTATAGCATTGCAAGAACGATGGAAAGGTATAGGTTTCGCTTCCCGTAAGGTGAATAATGCTTTATTCGAACGTTTCCGTAAAACATGTGATGAGTTCTTTAAACAAAAGGCGGAGTATTTCAAACGAGTGAAAGACGAGATGTCTCTCAACCTTGAGAAAAAGAAAGCTTTGTGCGAAAAGGCTGAAGCTCTGAAAGACAGTACTGATTGGAAAAATACAACCGATCAGATGATAGCTATTCAGAAAGAATGGAAAACTATAGGTCCGGTTGCAAAAAAATATTCGGATGCTGTATGGACTCGTTTTATTGCGGCTTGCGACTATTTCTTTGAACAAAAAAATAAGCAGACAGCTTCTGTACGTCAAGTTGAACAGGAAAATCTTCTGTTGAAAAAAGCTGTCATTGAAAAACTAAATGCTCTTGACGAAGCAATGGCTCCGAGCGAAGCGGTTGCTTTGGTAAAGACTTTGATGGCCGAATGGAATCAGATAGGACATGTCCCTTTCAAAGAGAAAGACAAAATTTATAAGAGTTATCAGGCTGCATTGGATAAGCATTTTAAACGTTTGAACATGAATGAAACCAAGAATCGTTTAAATTCCTTTACTTCTGCTGTCCAACAAATGGCGTCTTCTGACCAAGCTCAAAATAAATTATATCGGGAAAGAGAACGATTGATGCGTTCGTATGAACATGTTAAAGCGGAGTTGCAGACGTACGAAAATAATATGGGCTTTTTAAATATCTCTTCGAAAAGTGGAGGAGGTATGCTCAAGGAAATGGAACGGAAGATGCAAAAATTAAAAGATGAAATGCAGCTGATTGCCCAAAAAATCGAATTGATCGACGAGAATCTGTAAAATAAGTAAAGCTTTGTACGGCTCGTAACAGACTGAGGTTTGTTACGGGCTGTTTTATCGATAATCACATAGATGCTTCTATTGTGAAATAAGTGTTTGATAATATGGAAAGAAGAGATAGAGGACGTTTTATAAGGGGATTGGTTGCAGTTGGAGATTTTTGTTGTATCAATCTTGTTTTCCTTATGGTTTATCTGTTTTTCGATTCAGATATGACCCATCAATTCAATCAGAAAATAGTTTGGCTTTTACTGAATATATCTTATTTCCCGGTAGTATTGATGTTTAATCAGATACATAATACCCGTATTATCTATATCGATTCTTTATTATTGGCGGCTTCTGAGTCGGTTGTATTATTGTTTCTGATTTTTATATCGTTGTTGACATTTTTGCAAATCGAGGTCGGGACAATTGTCCTGCTTACATTTTTTGTGGGTTTCTTTATATCCTTGAATCTTTGGTGGTTATTGGCAAGTAGGGTTCTTAAATATTATCGAAGTAAGGGATTTAATTTTAAGAGAATCATTATTGTAGGTGCAGGGAAAACCGGTTTAATGCTGTTTCGGGAACTACATTCTGATTTAGGATATGGATATAAATTTTTAGGTTTTTTTGATGATAATGCGGAGTTGAAAGGGCAGATTCCCCAATTGCTGGGCGATACCGGTATGGTCGAAAAATTTGCATTGGAAAATAATGTAGACGAAATTTATTGTGCGCTTCCAGGATCTCAAGATGCTAAAATATTAAATTTACTCCAGTTTTCCGAGCGTCATGCCATCCGTTTTTTTATCGTGCCGGAAATCAGCCGTTATGTCTTACGTAGGCTGCATTTTCAGATTATGGGACGAGTTCCGGTATTGTCTGTTCGGGAAGAACCCTTGCAGAGGTGGGAGATGAGGGCTGTCAAACGTTTGTTCGATTTCGTTTTTTCCTCAGTTATTCTTTTACTTTCTCCTTTGTGGTTGTTGCCGATAGCTATATGCGTGAAATTGTCGTCGCCCGGTCCTGTATTGTTCAAGCAAAAACGTACAGGTTTTATGGGACGGGAATTTAATTGTTTGAAATTTCGGACGATGAGGGTAAATAATGAAAGTGATAAACTTCAGGCAACTAAAGGAGACCCCCGTATAACTCGTATCGGTGAGTTTTTGCGAAAGACAAGTCTGGATGAATTGCCGCAGTTTATTAATGTTTTTAAAGGAGAGATGTCGGTTGTCGGTCCTCGTCCTCATATGCTGAAGCATACCAAAGACTACTCGGCGATTATCGATAAATATATGGTGCGTCATTTCATAAAACCCGGTTTGACGGGATGGGCGCAAGTAAATGGGTATCGAGGAGAAACAAAAGAACTTTGGCAGATGGAAAAGAGAGTAGAGTATGATGTTTGGTATATTGAAAATTGGAACTTTATGCTCGATATGAAGATTATCTTTTTAACTTTAATCGGTATTTTTAAAGGTGATAAGAATGCATTTTGATTAGAAAATGTTGGAGACTTATTTGAATTTTCCGGAATTAATTTGAGAATTAAAGTATTAAATATAGAAGCATAGATTATGAAAACTGCAATTGTCGGAACCGGTTATGTGGGTTTGGTAACAGGAACCTGTTTTGCTGAAATGGGAGCGAATGTTATTTGTGTTGATGTTGACCGGACTAAAATCGAAAAGCTTAAAAACGGTATAATTCCCATCTATGAACCGGGCTTAGAAGAGTTGGTTAAAAAGAATTGTAATGACGGACGATTGAATTTTACGACAGATCTGGCTTCATGTATTAATGATGTGGATATTGTTTTTAGTGCGGTAGGTACTCCTCCCGACGAAGATGGAAGTGCCGATTTAAGTTATGTTTTGGAGGTTGCACGTACTATCGGACGCACGATGAATAAGTACTTGCTTGTTGTTACGAAGAGTACTGTCCCTGTGGGAACTGCAGCTTTGGTGCGTAAGGCTATACAAGACGAGTTGGATATTCGGAATCTGGATATTCAATTTGACGTTGCTTCTAATCCCGAGTTTTTGAAAGAAGGAAATGCTGTGAATGATTTTATGCATCCCGATCGTGTCGTTGTCGGAGTAGAATCAGAAAAAGCGAAAGCTTTGTTGTCTCGTCTTTATAAACCGTTTTTGATCAATAATTTCCGTATTATATTTATGGATGTTCCATCGGCCGAAATGACTAAATATGCGGCAAATGCGATGTTGGCTACCCGCATCAGTTTTATGAATAATATTGCTAATCTTTGTGAGAAAGTCGGTGCTGATATAAATATGGTGCGTGCAGGAATCGGAAGTGATGAACGTATTGGCAGCAAATTTTTGTATGCTGGTTGCGGATATGGAGGGTCATGTTTTCCGAAAGATGTTCGGGCGTTGATAAAGACTGCGTCGGAAAACGATGTCGATCTTGAAATTCTGAAAGCAGTAGAACGGGTGAATGACGAGCAGAAAATGATTTTGTTTAAGAAGTTGTCTGCTTATTATTCAAATAAGTTATCGGGAAAAACGATTGCGGTTTGGGGGCTTTCGTTCAAGCCGGAAACCGATGACATGAGAGATGCCCCGTCTCTGTTGTTGGTTGATGCTTTGGTCAAGGCCGGATGTGTTGTAAAAGCTTATGATCCTATCGCTATTCCTGAGGCTAAACGTCGGTTAGGCGAGGATCATATTATTTTTGTCGATGATATGTATGATGCTCTGATCGATGCAGACTGTTTGATGTTGGTGACTGAATGGAAACAGTTTAGATTACCTTCTTGGGCAGTTATCCGCAAGTTAATGAAAACCCCTTATATATTGGACGGTCGCAATATCTATGACCGGGAAGAGGTAAAAGCTTTAGGTTTTGATTACGAATGCATAGGACGTTAGATGACTTTGAACCAGAACACTCCGTTACAGATACTGAAGAAATATTATGGATATGATACATTCCGTCTCCAACAGGCTGAAATAATCGATACGATTATATCCGGTCGCGATTGTTTGGTATTAATGCCTACGGGAGGAGGAAAATCTCTCTGTTATCAGATACCTGCAATTATAAAAGGAGGAACGACGGTTGTCGTTTCTCCTTTATTGGCTTTAATGAAAGATCAGGTCGACACTCTCGATTCGAACGGAATTCCTGCTGCAATGCTGAATAGTTTGCAAAATGAGACAGAAACGGTGAAAGTAAAGATTGCTGCTCGGCGGGGAGATCTGAGACTATTGTATATTTCTCCTGAACGGTTGATGGGTGAGATAGACGGACTGTTGAGAGAGATGAATATTTCTTTATTTGCTATCGATGAAGCACACTGTATCTCGCAGTGGGGACATGATTTTAGGCCTGAGTATAATCGTCTTTCCGTCCTTAAAAAATATTTTCCTAAAGTGCCGTTAATGGCATTGACTGCTACTGCGGATAAGTTGACACGTAAAGATATCGTGACTCAGCTTGCTATGGATAATCCTCAGGTGTTTATATCTTCTTTTGATCGTCCCAATCTCACGCTTTCGGTGCGTAAAAATCTGAATAAGAAGCAAAAACTATCAGCAATACTCTCATTTATAGAACAGCATCCGCGCCAAAGCGGAATAATTTATTGTATGAGTCGGAACAGTACTGAGATATTGGTCCGAGAACTGTCTCAATACGGAATTTCAGTGACAGCTTATCATGCCGGGTTGTCGTCTCGGGAGAGAGAAACGGCACAACAAGCATTCTTGAATGATCGGGTACAGATAATCTGTGCTACGATTGCTTTTGGAATGGGAATCGATAAATCTAATGTGCGGTGGGTCATACATTATAATATGCCTAAGAGTATAGAGTGTTATTATCAGGAAATCGGGAGAGCCGGAAGGGATGGAATGAAAGGCGACACATTGCTGTTCTATTCTTTAGGTGATGTGGTAATGCTTTCAAAATTTGCTGAAGAAAGCGGGCAGAAGAAAATCAATTTGGAGAAGCTTCGCCGAATGCAGCAATATGCAGAATCTCCGATTTGTCGCAGACGTATTTTACTCAGTTATTTTGGCGAAACAGTCGATCATGATTGTGGAAACTGTGATGTTTGCAAGAATCCGCCTCAACGGTTTGATGGATCTGTATTGGCACAGAAGGCTTTGAGTGCTATCGTTCGCACAGAACAACAAGTGACTTTTAATTTGTTGATTGATGTTTTGCGAGGGTCGCATAAAGCAGAAATTCTGAAAAGAAATTATGATAAAATAAAAACATTCGGAGTCGGTTCTGATTTGACATTTCGGCAATGGCAGGGATATCTTTTGCAAATGTTGCAGTTAGGATTATTCGAAATGCTTTATAATCAGGGTGAACAATTATCTGTGACAGAATTGGGTTGGAAAGCCCTTCGGAATGAATTGGAAATTAAGCTTACATGGGTAACCGATGAACCTGTGCAACCGGTAGCCAAAACTCCTAAAAAAACAATTCGTCATGAGGTTGCAGAATTATCTGATGACGAAAAACTTTTTGAAGCATTGCGTGGATTGCGAATGAAACTTGCGGTAGAAGAGGATAAACCTGCTTATACGATATTTACAGATCGTGTCTTACAAGAGATGGTAGAGCGCAAACCTGTTACGCTATATGATTTTGCCCGGATCAGCGGAGTTGGAGAAGCAAAAGTTTCTCGCTATGGTAAACAATTTGTCGATTTGCTTCGTAAAGAATTGAATATTAAACGAGAAAAAGGCGATTCTTATATCGAGACTTTGATGCTTTTACGTCAAGGACTGACGATCGAGCAGGTTGCAGAAAGCCGGAATTTAAAGCCTGTTACGATTTATTCTCATATAGCAGAATTGATCATATCCCGGAAGTTAACAGATTGGAGCAATTATATTTCGGTTTTTGAAATCGAGTCCGTTGCGAATGTCATATCATCTTCCGAAAGTAAAACTCAAAATCTGAAGCCTATATATGAAGCGTTAAATGGTGAAATAGATTATGGCAAGATACGTTTAGCTTTAGCTGTTCTATCTCTTGAATAATAGTCTTTTTACGTTTATTCGTTCGTTATATTTCTCAAAGAACGGTATAACTTTTCTAAATCTTTAGAATAAAGAGATATGTTGATTTGATCTCCCGGTTTGAGTGAATAATTTTTATTAGAAATACATTCATTGTTTCGAATTACATTTTCTATATGGCAACCGTACGGGAGGTTAATTGTTTTATTTGTTCTGCCGGCGAGATAGGATTCCGTATTTATTTCAAACGGAATAGTAATTCTTTCATCCGATTGTGAATAATTGGCAGGTAATAAGTTTTTGTATAATTGATCATAAATAGGTTTTACTTTCCAAATTTCACTGATAAAATAAGTTATGCCTACGACAACGGTTATTGGTATTAACATATTGAATTTTTGAGTCATTTCGAGTATTAGAATGATTCCGGTAATAGGTGATCTCACTACTGCAGCAAATAGAGCAGACATTCCGATTAGCATGAAAAAGCCAAAATGCTCGGGCGAGAGTATTTCGATCCGAATCAAGAGAAGTGCGAATAATTTTCCTGTAAGTCCACCTATGACCAATAGCGGGAGGAAGATACCTCCCGGAAAGCCAGTTGCGTAACAAAGCGTTGTAAATAAAAGTTTTATGATAATAAGAATTATCAATATCCCCATTTCGGTATGAATAGCATTTGCCTCTTTTAGTAGGAATTTCTCTCCTCCTGCAACTAATCCTGAAAAGAAATATCCTAAAATATAAGTAACAATGATTATTCCGAGAATACGTATGGAGACAGGTATCCGGCTGCCTCTATATTGCTTTTGAAATCGGAGTAATAAATAGTTGAAGGTTTTTCCTATAATAGTCAATAGCGTTGAGAAAAGGATAAATGCAATAGCTATTTCGCCGATATTCATTTCATCAGGGTAGGCCGTATTGATCAAAGTATATGAGTTGACCGTGAATATCTGAGATGCTATCCAGCCGGATATGATTGCAGCTAAAAGTGATGATATGGCGATTTTTACGGAATCGAACTTTTCCACTTCTTCGATGATAAATATCGTAGAAGCCAATGGCGCGGTAAAAGCAGAAGAGAGGCCTGCACTTGCCCCGCCTGTGTATAAATAACGTTGTTCGGAGATGTTAGCCTTTCCCCACTTTCCGATTAATTTTGCAATGAACCCTCCCATCTGGACAGATGGACCTTCTCTTCCTAAAGAAAATCCCATACCTATTCCGGCAACACCTCCTATAAATTTAGCTATTAATGCTTTTAGCGGGTGGATAAATTGAAATCTTCCGAATATTGCACCTTCGATTTGAGGTATTCCGCTCCCTGAGATAATAGGATATTTTTTTACAAGATACCATATTGCTATTCCGGTAATCCACATGATTGTTATGATTACCGGATGAAACCACCAAGAGTAAGACGATGAAAAAAGAATGTCCCGTAAATCAGAAGACTTCACGAGTAAATAACGGAAAGGAACAGTAATAAGTCCGGTCATTCCTCCGACTACGATACAGAGCAGATATAATTTTACATGAGAAAATTTCATTATAAACAAGAAGAATACATATTTTCATAGTATAACGTTTTTGTTTTATACTCTGTTCGTAGAAGACTGAGTTTTAGTGTATATCTTTTTTCTTATGTATATCCGGAGGTAAGGTCTTGTATGATAAAATATGTATGGTTATACCGATGGCTATTGCTATCAAAAGTATGGCTATCCATACTTTAGCTATGATCCATATAGATATTCCTATCGTAATCCATAAAGTTGTTATGGTTATGATCTTTCCTCGTAAAGGGATTGCTTTATATTCATGAAAATTACGAATGCAGTTTCCGAAAAGAGGAATGTTCATGACTTTACGATAAAGATATGGAGAACTGCGAGTATAGAGCCATGCGGTCAGTAGCCAAAACGGAGTTGTCGGGAGTATCGGCACGAATAGACCGATACTCCCTAAAATAAGACATAAAGTCCCAGATACGATATATAATATTTTTTTGTACGAGTCGATTTTTAGCATTATCGGCAAATAAAATCTTCGGTGAGTGAGAATCCTCGTAATAGCTCTTCTGCCGATAGTCTTTTTTTTCCGGGAAGTTGTAGCACTTTTAATCGTAAGCCTCCGTTTCCGCAAGATATTTCAATATATTTTTTGCCGTCTGTATATAAAGTCCCGGGTTTTCCGTTTGTCGTATTTATAACTTCGGTTTCAAATATTTTTACAGTATAGACTGTCTGGTCGGGAGCTTCCCATTCGCACCATGCTGCCGGATAAGGAGATAATCCCCTTATAAAGTTAAATATATCTTTTGCACTTTTATTCCAGTCGATCCGGCAGGTTTCTTTGAAGATTTTGGGAGCAGGTCTTAACGGTTCGTTTACATTGACAGATTCCTGATCGACGGGTGAAACTCTGCCGTCTAGAATTGCATCTACCGTTTCTGTTACCATCGAAGCACCCATAACCATCAATCGATCATGTACCGTTCCTGCATTATCATTATCTGCAATAGGGATACGCTTTTGCATGATTATTTTACCGGTATCTATCTCATGAGTAAGAAAAAAAGTGGTAGCTCCGGTCTCTTTGTCACCGTTGATTATCGCCCAGTTGATAGGCGCTGCCCCACGATATTGGGGCAGGAGGGAAGCATGCAGATTGAATGTCCCTAATCGGGGCATGTTCCATACAACTTCAGGGAGCATACGGAATGCTACGACAATTTGAAGATCGGCATTCCACGCTTTTAATTCGGTCAGGAAGGTTTCGTCTTTTAATTTCTCAGGTTGTAAAAGAGGAAGACCTTGAGAAATAGCATATTCCTTTACCGGAGAAAATTGTATTTTGTGTCCTCGCCCTGCCGGTTTGTCGGGCATCGTAATTACTCCTACGACATTATATCCTCCCTCCACGAGATGTTTTAAACTCTCTACGGCAAATTCGGGAGTCCCCATAAAAACGATTCTTATATTTTTCTTTTCCATGTATATCTGTTAATCTTGAGAATAATGTACTAATACACGCCGGTATGAATTGAATATCTTCGATTTTGAAACAAATCCGACGTATTGATCGTTCTCTACGACCGGAAGATTCCAAGCGTTTGTTTCATCGAATATTTTCATCACTTTTTCCATTGTCATACCCACTTCGATTTTTCCCGGAGGCGCGATCATGAATTTTCGGACAAACATGCGATTGTATAGTTCCGGACGGAACATGATGTTTCTTATATCATCTAATAGTACGATACCGAGTAATTGATTGCGATGATTCGTAACCGGGAATATGTTTCGATGCGATTGAGATATAACTTTTACCATATCCCCTAAACTCATTTCGGGGTGCACTATGAGAAAATCTTTTTCTATAACGCTGTCCATTTTTAATAATGTCAATACGGCTTTATCTTTATGATGAGTAAGAAGCTCTCCTTTTTTGGCCAGACGCATAGTGTATATACTGTGTGGTTCGAAAATTCTGATTGTGCCGAATGCTACGGTAGAGGTGATCATTAGCGGAAGGAAAAGATCATATCCTCCGGTTAGTTCGGCCGTGAGGAAAAGAGCCATTAACGGAGCATGCATTACTGCCGACATGACTCCGGCCATTCCCATAAGAGCGAAGTTTTTTTCGGATAGAGGAACTACCATTTCGAAGTGATTGATCGTATAGGCAAACAGAAAGCCTCCCATACAACCGAGATAAAGGCTTGGGGCAAATGTTCCTCCGACGCCACCTCCTCCGTTTGTCGCACTCGTTGCGAATACTTTAAGCAGCACGATTAAAGCTAAAGTCATAAAAACGACCCAAAAATTATCTCTCCACGGATAAAAAATACTACCGTCTGTGATAACATCAGGATGTCCGCTGAGCAATCGAGTGATAGATTCATAACCTTCACCGTAAAGGGGAGGAAGTAAGAAAATAGATAAACTTAAGATTATAGAACCTAATCCGAACTTTTTCCAAGGATTTCCGAGTTTACGGAATTTCCCTTCGAGCCAGTTCATGACTCTGGTAAAGTAGAGAGAAACGAAACCGCAGAAAATTCCCAAGATAATAACATACGGAATTCTCTCAGCAATGAAAGGCTCTGTCTGGACGAAACTAAACTGAGCCGTCGGTCCGGTAAAAATATAAGCAACGGTAGCCGCTGTTGCAGAGGAGATAAGTAATGGCATAACCGATGTTGTGGTCAAGTCCATCATGAGTATTTCCAGAGTAAATAGCAGACCTGCAATAGGTGCTTTGAAAATTCCGGCTATACTGGCAGATGCTCCGCATCCGACAAGAAGCATAAGCACACGGGTATCCAGTCTGAAGGCACTACCAATGTTCGAACCTATAGCTGCCCCCGTATATACGATAGGCGCTTCGGCTCCGACAAATCCTCCGAATCCTATCGTAATAGAACTTGCTACTACCGAGGTGTACATGTTCTGCGGTTTTAATCGACTTTTACGTTGTGAGATAGCATATAATATGCGAGTTATACCATGACTGATATCATCTTTAACAATATATCGTACGTATAGGCCTGAAAGCAGAATACCTATAATCGGATATACCAGGTATAAGTAGTTGGCGTCACTGATAGAAAAATGTTCGGTGAGCAAATTTTGTATAAAATGTATCAGATATTTTAGTATAAGAGCAGCTCCTGCAGCTAAAATACCGATAATGAAGCTGAGAATTAAGATAAAGTTTTTTTCCTTTATATTTTTTTCCCGCCAGACAAGAAGCTTTAAGAACCAATCTTTTCCCATATTAAATACCTTTCCCTGTAAGTACTGTTTTTACTGTGTAAATAATAATTTTCAAATCAACTAATAAAGACATGTTTTCAAGGTAAAGAATCTCATATTTGAGTCGTTTTATCATTTCATCTATATTACGCGCATAGCCGAATTTAACCATTCCCCATGATGTTATTCCCGGACGAACTTGATGCAATAGACTGTAATAGGGGGCACGGCGTATCAGTTGGTCTATAAAATATTTTCTTTCGGGGCGTGGACCTACAATAGACATGTCTCCTTTTATGACGTTCCAGAATTGGGGTAATTCATCCAGTCTGTATTTGCGCATGACGTGACCGAAAGGGGTTATGCGGGAGTCATTCTCATTCGATAGTGCCGGACCGTTTTTTTCGGCATTGTTTACCATCGTCCGAAATTTGTAAAGAGTAAATTCTTTTCTTCTGTAGCCGATGCGCTGTTGTTTGAAGATAACAGGCCCTTTCGATCCGGTTTTTATTTTTATCGCCAGAAATAAGAATAGAGGGGAGAGTATGATTAGAGCGAGTACCGATAAAATTACGTCTAATAATCTTTTAATGTTTTTCTGGCAGTCAGAAAGAGAACATATACTTATATCGATAAATGGTGTTCCGTATATATTTGATAATTTTATACGGGATGTCAACATTTCGTATTCGCTGGCCTCTATCTGTATCGGTAGCCCGAGAGGGTATAAACTGTTGATCAGTTTATGCATATTTTTGCGATTATGATGTTCTTGAGCGATGATAAGTTCTTCTATAGAAAATTCTTTGATCTTTTCAGGAAGTTCAGAGAATGTAAATATCGGTAAATCAGAGGAAATACATTCTTGTTGGTCATCGGTTCTTACATACCCGATAATTTTGTATCCCATAGATTTTTGCATGTGATTCAGTTCATAGACCAAATTTTGAGCTTTCTTACCTGCCCCGATAATCAAAGTATTGAAACCCCATATCCGATTATGTATTCGGAATGTCGCTCGTTGTGTGATAATGGCCCGACAAGTATATACACAAGTAAACAGTATGCCGAATAGTCCTAAAATTAATTTATAACTGGTATAGACGTGAGATTGGTCGTTAAGCAGAGCTACAAAGAAAACGATAAAAGTACAGAGCAGCGTAGAAAGAAATGTCGTGAAAAATTCGCCTAACCGGGATTTGAGGAAAGGATGATTATAGTATCCGGATAAATAAAAAATAAAAAGAAATATACAGGGAAAGATTATCTGTCCCTCTATTATTTTAGACGAATTTAAATAGCCCGATAAAGATCCGAATGAATATTGTATATTTAGCAAATGGTAACGGAACAAATTGAACAAAAACCAAGCAAGGCTGACCGAAATGATGTCGCCTACGAAATATTTTGCTATTTGTAGTTTTTGTTTCATTTATGGCCGTAATATCTTAACTATCCCTCCCTCTTCCAATTTTATAACACTTGATGGTGACGGATGGGTCATTTCATTTTGACGGTATTCGACAATATAATCTACTGCATCTTTTATTTCTTGAGAAATTTCTGAAAAATTACGGGGAGAGGGTGCTCCACTGATATTGGCGGATGTCGAGACGATTGCTTTTCTGAATCTTTCGCAAAGTTTGTGTGAGAAAGGTTCTTTTGTTATGCGGATACCCACACTTCCGTCTTCTGCTAACAAATTATGGGCAAGATTACGGGCATTGGGATAAACTATGGTGAGAGGCTTATCTGCTACTTCTACTAAGTCCCATGCTATATCCGGAACATGATCGGTATAAAAATCTATTTTTGCAGGACTATCTACTAAAACGATTAAAGCTTTGCTGTCGATTCGTTTTTTTATTTCATATACTCGTTTTACTGCAAGTTCATTGGTGGCATCACATCCGATTCCCCATATCGTGTCGGTCGGATATAATATGAGTCCGCCCTCTTGCATGATTTTGCATGCCTCTTTTATATCGTTATCCATGTGAAGAGTTGTTATATAACTGACAACTCGCAAAGTTAAAAAATCACTTTCCGATTACAAAATAAATGTCTCTATTTCTTTTAAGGCCTATCTGAGTTTTACTCGGGCAAAGTTTGAGAGAAGCCTTCGTTAATAGTCAGTTTCCTTCTTGAAAAAAGAATTGTACCGAGTTATAACCAGGGAGAAAATGCAAAGATAACTTGATGATATTTTTATTATTGGAAAATTTGGACAGGCTCAAAAGAAATGGAAAATTGAGAAATATTCTCATAAAATTTAAGTAGCCTCTCATACCGTTATTAAAAAAATGCGAAGATTTTTTTGTTTTGAATGGTTTCTTATTCTCTTAATAGTGATATCGGGTATTGTTGTTTCTATCAAATAATTTATTAGTACAGCGTATTTATTTTAAAAATATTATTACAATCTGCTTTTTGTTAATAGTTTTTCTTTTTTGTGCATTTTGTAATCCGATAAAAAGAATGAATTTATTTTTGTATTTTAGGTTTATATAATAATAAATAACTTATTTGTTGTGTGTAAATTTAAAAAAAGGAACATATTATTAATTTTCTTCAAATCTTTTGTACTTCTCAAATTCGTTTCACACATTTGTAAAATTATTTAAAAAATGAATAGAAAGGCTTTTTTGATAGACTTTATTTAATCTGAAAAATATGCGAAGGTTTTTATATCATTTACTGATTATAATTTTGTTATTGTCGGTAAATCAAAGTGTAGAAGCTCAAGAGGCTGGAGTCAGAAAGGTGACAGGTGTTGTTATTGATACTGAACGTAGTCCAGTTGTCGGGGCTTCGATTCTTGTGCAAGAAACCAAGAAGGGAACTGTTACGGATATGGATGGAAAGTTTACTATCTCTGTTCCTGCAGATAAGGCTACTTTGGTTTTTTCTTTCATCGGAATGGAATCTGAAACTATTATTGTTACCAAGCAGACCGATTTAAAAGTTGTTTTGAAGAATAATGATCATCAGATCGGAGAAGTCGTGGTTCAAGGGGCATACGGTACTATTCAGAAAAGATCCGATATGGTAGGGAGTGCATTTCAGGTAGGATCAAAAGAGTTAAAGTATCTTCCGGCCGGACGAGTTGATGATATGTTGGACGGTTTGATTCCGGGTATGCGTATAGAGCCTAATACTGATTCTCCATCGGTCAGAACTCGTAATAATGTCCGTATTCGAGGTGACGGTTCTTTGAATGCGTCGAGCGAACCGATGTGGATTGTCGATGGTGTGCCTGTATATACGGGTACGGCAACGAATATTATAGAAGGAATGAACACGAGTATAAGCCCGCTCTCTTTTTTGAATCCGGACGATATCGAATCTATTACGGTTTTAAAAGATGCTTCTGCTACTGCTATTTACGGTGTTAATGCTTCGAATGGTGTTATTTTGATCACTACTAAAAAGGGCCATTCGGGAAAGACCGTGCTGAATGCTACGGTGCAGTATGGAGTTTCGTTTTTAAATGAATCGACACGTTTTAAAACTACAAACAGCTCACAATACCTTGAGTTGGCTCGGGAAGCTTGGCTGAACGGCGGTGAGAAAAATCTGGATTATTTCCCATATACAGATAATCCTCATGATTCGTATTCGACGACAAATACCAATTGGCATGATCTTCTTTTCGGGAATGGACAGACCTTACAGGTTAACGTCTCTGCAAGCGGAGGAAGTGAACGAATGTCTAACCGTTTGTCTGCATCTTATTATCAAGAGGATCAAATTGAAAAAGGCAATCGTCAGCAGCGTATTACGTTAAGATCGGTTACGAATGTACAGATACACCCTAAGTTTTCTTCTTCTGTTACATTAGGAGTTTCCTATAACCCGAATAATTTGTTTGCCGTATCGAAAAGCTATTATCAATTGTTGCCTATTTTTTCTCCTTATGATATGGACGGAACAACTTATAGGCTGTATGATAATATAATCGACGGAACGACAACAGATAGCTTTGGAAATGTAGTCCCGAATTGGAAAAAGAAGAAACTTTTTAATTCGTTGGCTTATAGGGCTGAGAATTCGGATAAGCAACGTGCGGTACAAGCTGAAGGCAACTTTTCTTTAAAATATGATATTATTCAAGGACTTAACGCTACAGTACAATTCGGTGTAAATTATTTGAATAATCATGGAGCTTCTTATGATGCTCGGACAAATTGGGCGGGAATGGACTCTAATGGAGAGGGAATCGGTTATGCTCGTAGAGAAGAATCGAATGTGCTTACATGGGTCAATGTGTACCGGGTAAATCTCGATCGCCGTTTTGGGAAACATGGAGTAAATTCTGTTGTCGGTATTGAGTTGAAAAATGTTTCTCGAGATTCTCACAGCGCTTCGGGCAGCGGATTTATGAATGATTTTATTCAAGAAGTCGGTTATGCTGAGCAGGATAGCCGATTAGGTTCTAGTAGTTCTGATATTACCCGGAATCTTTCCTACTTTTTTTCGGCAGGATATAATTGGGCTTCTCGTTATTATCTGACAGTTTCGGGTCGAAGAGACGGAAGTTCTGATTTTGGAAAGTTTGCGCGTTGGGCTAATTCGGCATCGATCGGAGCTTCTTGGAATATTCATAACGAACCTTTTTATTCATGGGATTTTATGGATGTATTGAAATTGAAAGGTTCGTATGGAAATATGAATAATTCGCGTTCGAGCGTTTCTGCAAAAGGCGCTTATAATTATAGCGACTCTTATTTTTATGATAACCGATTAGGGGCTGTCATGTCAGAACCGCCTAATCCGGGATTGACGTGGGAAACTACTTACAAGACTAATGTCAGTATTCGTGCACGTTTTTTAGAACGGTTTGATATGGAATTGGAATATTATCGGAATGTGACGGAGAATATGCTGAGTAAGTTGGGGGTATCCCGTGCTGTGGGTAGCACGCGTATTTATCGTAATGCCGGATCGATGCGAAATCAAGGGGTAGAGTTTAATATGAATACGGTCAATATACGGATGAAAGATTTTGAATGGACTACCGATTTTAATATTGCTCATAATAAAAATAAGATATTAGAGCTGTATAGTGACACGGAAGTCGGTCGTATAACTAATGTTTGGAGAAAAGGAGAAGATAAAAATGTTTATTATTTGGTCCGCTGGGCAGGGGTAGATCCTCGTGACGGAAGCCCTCTGTGGTATGATAAGAACGGTAATATAACCCGATCATTTAGTTATGATAATAGAGTCCCGTATAAAACTTCTTCTCCGACTGTTTATGGAGGATTCCATAATACATTCAGATGGAAAGATCTTTTGTTGCGTGTAAATATGACCTATTCTATCGGTGGATATTTGTTGAGTTCATTTATGTCGGGATCATTAGATGACGGACGTAGTGTTCTATCTTACAATCAGCCGATCGAGGCGCTCGATCGTTGGCAAAATCCCGGAGACTTGGCGGTGAATCCGAAATTTGTCAATAATAATCCGAGTAAATCGAGTATGTACTCGACTCGGTATCTGTATAAGGCGACATATTTTGAATTGAAGAATATCGTTTTGACATATAATCTTCCGAAGTCGATTTGTAAAAAGATGAATATGAGCGGATGTACTCTTTCTCTTATTGGAGATAATGTGGCAATATTTACTCCGGATCAGAAAAAAGGGAAAAACAGTTATAAAACTTTAATGAACGGATTCCCGATGACAACGACCTATTC
The DNA here is from genome assembly GCF_030296935.1 of Coprobacter fastidiosus. Taxonomy (NCBI): domain Bacteria; kingdom Pseudomonadati; phylum Bacteroidota; class Bacteroidia; order Bacteroidales; family Barnesiellaceae; genus Coprobacter; species Coprobacter fastidiosus. Next base: position 95,056 of record NZ_AP028032.1, read on the forward strand.
GGTGAGCTTAGGTGTATCTTTCTAAATAACGAATATGATGAGAAGAATATATAAAATTTTGTTTTGGATTGCTCTTGCCGGTTTTCAGGGATGCAGTTTCCTGGAAGTAGAAAAATTCGGTAAAAGCGATATAGAAACCTTTTTTTCGGATGTTGACGGATTACGGTCCGGATTGGCGGGCTCTTATCGTTTGTTGTATAATTTCTATGACGGAGAATTTTCTGAATATCCTGAGGTTGCAGCAGATATGTTGTATTTATCTAATTCAGAAGGAGTAAGTATTGCCGATCAGTATAATTATACTTCCGATCCGGCTCAGGAAACCGGCGCTGTGGGGTATATCTGGAGAGATGGATTGGAGATAATAGGGAATGTAAATAATATATTGCAATATGCTCCCGATTTGAAAGAAAAATATCCGGGAAATGCGGCAGAGATAGAACTTATTCGGGCTCAGGCTCTCTATATCCGGGCATTAGTTCATCTAAACCTTTGCTGCTGTTATGGCCAACATTATACTTATACGCCTGATGCCTCACATTGGGGAGTCCCCAATCTCTCTATTTTGCCCAGTGCGAATGACCCCGTGTTGCGGGCTTCGGTATATGATGTTTATAATAAACGTATTATCCCGGATTTGGAAGAGGCTATAGGAATTTTCGGATCTACGACAATGGATTGTTATCATGCTTCTGCAACAGCATGTGAAGCTTTGCTTGCCAGAGTATATCTTTATATGGAGCAGTGGCAAAAAGCAAGTGACTATGCGACAACGGTTATTGCTAAAGTTCCTTTAACCTCGTATGAAAATTATGTCAATATGTATGTTAATATAGAAACTGGGAGTGAGGCTATATTCCGGTTAAACGGTTTTCGGGCTTCAAAAGATCTGTGGAAATTTTATGATCCTGTGTCTCCTATCGCTCGTCCGGCAGATACATTATATACCTTTTTTGACCAACCTGACGATATTCGTCTCGAATTGCTTTATGCTACAAAAGATGAAGTTAAAACTAAAGCATGCCGTAAATTTTATGTAGCTAAAGATGTGGTTGAGGATGACAAGCATTATGATCCGTTCGTTTCGAGGGTGTCGGAGATGTATTTGATTAGAGCGGAGGCCAATTGTTATCTTCCCGGAGGAGAAACAACTGCGGCAAATGACATCAAAGCATTGCAGGCAAGGGCTTTAGGAAAACAGCCTTCGGAAATTAATTTAGTTTATAGCAGTGTTGAAGATTTACTGAAATTAGTTGAGAAAGAACGTATTAAAGAGCTTTGTTTTGAGGGGCATAGATTGTTTGATATTACTCGGAAAAAACAAAATATGGTGCGTGAATCAAGTACGAATTCTATCGTAAAAATAAAAACTTATCCTAATGATTGGTTTGTGTTACCTATACCTATGGATGAGATTGAGGCCAATCCCGAGATACAGCTTAATCCGGGAGTTAATTATTGATTGATAAAATTTAGTAGTTATAGATATGAAATTTGTAAAAATATTATTTCTCCTGGCTGTAGCTATTGTACTTTCTTCTTGTTCTAAAGATGAAGAACCGTTCGATCATCCTTTTATTTATATTGCTGATGCACAGGGAGGATCATCTGCTGTTATAGATTGTGACGGTACTTTTGTCGCTACTTATTATGTGTATATGAGTACGAAAAAAATTGCAGAAGATGTCACGGTTGATTATGAACTTGTCGTAGGAGACGGTTTACAGGAAGGTGTTGATTTTAGACAAGTATCTCCCGGTTCTTCTATCGTGTTTCCCAGCGGTGTATATGAAAGGCCTATTCGTATAGAGTGGTTGAATCACATGATTGAAGCAGGGAAAAATAATACGGTTAAGATTGTATTGAAGAGTAACAGTAAGAATTTTACTATCGGATTTCCGGGACCGGATCACTTGAATAGTGAATATACGATTACCAAGCAAATACCATTTTAAATTGTTTAATGAGAGGGTTTTCCTCTATAAAAAATTGAGTATGAAGAAGTTATTTTTTAATTTGCTCTTATTGAGTATGTGCAGTGCATTATTTGTTGCCTGCTCTGATGATGACAATGACGGGGATGTTACCGCTGTTGTCGGTTTAAAGTCTTTCGGGTTTTATGCCGAAGATAATTCTGCTTTGGCTGAAGATTATATCGTTCCTGAAATCACAGGGGATATGAGAATAGCTGTACCTGCTAATACGGATATTTCAGCTTTGGTTGCCCGATTTACGACAGAAGATGGGAATGAGGTGAAGATAAACGGCGTGTTGCAAGAAAGCGGAGTGACTGCTAATGATTATACTTATCCGGTTGATATTATTGTAACGGATACCAAATCGAATACTTCGAAAAGTTATGTAATTACTATTGTGTTCCAATCTCCTAAAATATGGAAAAAGATAACCGATTTTAACCCTACATCAGAACTTGCCGGAGATTTTGCAATGAAAGTGAATCCGAAAGATAATATGCCTTATATTGCTTATACGGTAGATGATAATGGCTCTGATAAGTTATGTGTTGCCAAATGGAATGGTTCTGCTTTCGAAAATGTGGGTACAGAAAATTTCTCAACGGCAGTTTCAGGTGGTATAGATATTGCTTTTGATCCCGATGGTATTCCTTATGTATTATATATAGATAAAGATAACGGAACTGCCGCGACCGTTATGAAATATACGGGTGGCAATTGGAGTGTCGTTGGAAATCCGGGATTTTCTATTAAGGCCAACGCTTCTTCTGGAACGACATTAGCTATCGATCCTCAGACAAAAAATCCGGTTGTCGTTACCATATCCAATAATGCTTCAGCCGCTATTGCTCGTCGTGCTCCCGAATTGTCTTATTTCAACGGGTCAAGTTGGGTAACGGCACAAGTATTTACCGGACGTCCGGGAGTGAGTGGCACGACTTATGCTGCTTTTGTTCCTGTAGCCACAACTTATGGAAATAGTGTTTATATTGCAATGTCGAATAACGGTGCCGGCTATTCTTTGTACAAATTTACGAATGGTACGATCGCTCCGGTAGTTGAAGGAGGATTCCTTAAAGAAGGTGCGACTTCGAACGGTATTAAAGATTTGTCTATAGATATTGATGGTAATGGTAATGTATTCCTTTGCACTGTAGATAATGCGGATACGGAAGACGGAAATCCAAGATTGTTTAAATATAATCTGGAATCGGGACAATTGGCCATAGTAGGCGGTGCGATAAATAATGTTTTTGAATCGCACAATTTTTACAAAGTCGCTGTCGATGCTCAGAATACACCGTTTGTAGTTTATCGTGATTATAAAGGACTTAAGAACTCGTTCGTTATCAATCTTGATAATACGACCAAACAGTGGAGCGATGCGTTTGCCTTGAATACAGCTTCTTCAGAACGTGCGTTTGTCGATTTCAACAGTAATAACGATGGTTTTATCGGTGTGCTTATGGAAGAAGGCAATGTGATAGAACTTTATACTTATGTTGATGTTGATGCTGATTAATTGTCGATAAATATTAATAAGTGAAACAGGAGCATAGCTACATCTATGCTCCTGCTTTTCTTTCCGTTTAGAATAATGTTGCAACTAATATTGAAATAACTTTGGAAAACATCTCGTATATTGCTATTCTTATATGATTGATTTAATAAAAAAAATACTTCTGCTATTCTTTTTGATCAGTGGTACACTGTTTTCGGTCAGTGCGAAAAAAATACCGCAAAATCCGAATCTTATCAAGGGAAAATTATCTAACGGGTTGACATATTATATTTATCCTAATGATTATCCGAAAGGAGAGGCTATATATCGACTTTTTATAAAGTCGGGATCGGTATTCGAGACGGAGGATCAGAAAGGGTTAGCGCATTTTCTTGAACACATGGCTTTTAATGGGACAACACATTTTCCAGGAAATTCCATGATTCGTTTTTTAGAATCTCATGGTGCGAAGTTCGGAAAAGATTTGAATGCCCATACTTCGATGAATGAAACTGTCTATAAATTACAGCTTCCTTCTTCAGACCGACAGATGGTCGATAGTACTATTACGATTTTAGCCGATTGGGCGGGACATTTGCTGCTTGATAGCTTGGAAATAGAGAAGGAGAGAGGGGTAATTTTGTCTGAATGGCTTTCCAGAACCGGACCTGAAAGTGAAATCGGTGAGGCATTTTTGATGGAAATATTGAACGGTTCGCGTTATTCGAAGCGAAAAACAATTGGAGATACAGCAGTTATCCGGCATTTTAAACATGAAGAAATTAAAAATTATTATCGAGATTGGTATGCACCTCGACTTATGGCTGTTGCTGTTGCCGGAGATGTAGACTCGGAGTATGTAAAAAACTTGATTGTTGAAAAATTCGGTTCTTTAAAAAATGGATCTGTAAAAGAGATACCGAGTTATGCTATTGATGATTATGATAGCGTATCGGTTAAGAGAGTTGCTCACCCTTCGTTAAAAAAAGAGGAGTTGAATATTATTCGCCTTTTGCCGATGCCTGATCCGGTGCAAACCGAAAAAGATTATAAAAATTATTTACAGCGGGCCATGCTCAACAGATTGACAAAAGCTCGTTATAATGCTCTTACTTTTGATGATGTCCCGTTTAATGGGGCGAGTTTGTCCCATTCTTCTTTTCTGAATATTAAAGGAGGACTATTTGCTTCCGTTGAATTGATTCCGGGAAAAATAGAAGCCGGTATTACAGAATTTGCCAGAGAAACCGAGCGTATGGTTCGTTATGGTTTTTCCAAGAAAGAAATAGATAAAGAAAAAAAACGGCTTTTAAATACATTGCGTCGTAGGGCAGAGTCTAAAAATCCGGAACAGTCTTCTTCTTTTATCGAGGAAATGTATCAAAATTTTTATATCGGTCATCAAATATTTACCCCGGCCGAAGAGTATCGTATGGCAAGAAAATTCATAGCACAAATAGACTCTTCGATGTTGGTAAAACAGTTACAAAAATTAGAACGGTCGGCATTGCCGCACTATCTGATTACTTCATCCGAAAAGAATAAAGATGAATTTCCGGATGACCGAAAACTCCTTTCGATCTTTGAACAAGTGAAAAAAGAAACCCTTGCTCCTTATGTCCTGCAATTTGAAGTGCCTGATCAATTATTACCGGAAAAACCGGAAGGTGGGAAAATCGTGGGACGTAGAAGTATTGACGAGATCGATGCTCAGGAGTTGATCCTGTCTAATGGTGTAAAAGTGATTTTTAAGAATAATTCTTTAGATAAAGACCGGATCGTGGTTAGCGGTTTTCGTAAAGGCGGCCTTTATGCATTAGACTCGACACGTTATGTTTCGGGTATTTTTTCAGGATCTGTAATTCCATTGAGTGGAGCGGGTGAATTTTCGAGGGATGCCCTTAGTTATTTCTTGTCAGGTAAAGATGTTTCTTGTCGTTTCTTGGTGGAGAAACACCGTTCGGGTGTTATAGCGACCTCTAAGATAGATCAAATGGAAACGATGTTCCAATTACTTTTTTTGAGGTGGACTCAACCTAAAGTCGATATGGATTTATTACGGCAGGTGATGGATAAGAGCATCGAAAAATACCGAACGATACGTAAAACCGATGCAGATTTATTTAATACGGAGCTGAGAAACATTTTGCGGACTCCTGATTATACCGATCGGGAAATATCGGATACTATTATCGAGAATGAAGTAAAAGCCGAATGGTTGTTGCCGGCTTATAATCATTGTTTCGGTGCGGCAGAAGGATATACTTTTATCATAACTTCCGATCAGCCGTTGCAGGATATAGAACCTTTTATCGAAACTTATCTCGGAGGATTGCCCGGAGGAAAGTCTTGTACGGAATATGTGCATAAAGGTGGTAAAATACCTGTTGAACCGGTTGTTTTTAGCCGCAAAGCCGGAGATTCACCCAAGGCTGTTGTTTCTTTGATATTTCAGCAAGATAGTATTGACGGGAATATTATGGATCTGAATTTAAAGAATGATGTAACAAAAGGAATTCTGCGTATGAAATTGTTGGCAGTCTTAAGAGAAAAAATGGGAATGGTTTACAGTGTTGGGGTATCGGTCGGAGCTACTCAGCATCCTTCGGCCTTATGCCGTGAAACGATAAGCTTCAGTTGTTTGCCAGATAATGTGCAGGCATTGGTCGATAGCACTTTTCTCGTTATCGGAAATATGTGTGATGATCCGGACTCTTTTTCTGGTGAATTGGAAGATGTTAAGACGAATCTTATAAAAGATTGGAAAATAACAAAGCAAAGAAGTTCTTTTTGGACTACGCAGATACGTAATACATTGTATAATAATATTCCTGATTGGAAACATATAACGGATTATGAAGCTCGAGTGAAGAATATAACAAGTGAAGATGTCGCAGATCATATTCGCAAATGTTTTTTGAAAACTCCGGTTGTAAAAGCAGTTCTATTACCTAAAGACGATAAAGAATGAAAAGCATTAAATATTTCCTATTTCTTGTATATTTAGCCTGTTTTGTGCCCTTGACCGCACAGAATATTATATCGGGAAAAGTTTTTTTAGATAAAAATGGTAATGGTATTCAAGACCGATCGGAACACGGAATAAAGGCTGTTCCGGTATCGAATGGAAGAGATGTGGTTCTTACGGATAAAGATGGAAACTTTTCTATATCGGTAGCGGACGGAGAAAGCCTTTTCCCTATCATCCCTTCAGGATACACTTCTTCGTCCGGAGATATAATCAGAAGTTCCGATTTCCTTTTTAAAACAAGGCAATCGAAAGATAAAGTGGATTTTGCTCTGAAGAAAGAAAAACAGCCGGAACATTTTACATTGGGCGCTATCGGAGATATACAAATGGGAAATCCTCAAGAACTTGATTATGCTAATCAAACTATTATACCTGAACTTGCCGGGAGAAAGGATATTCAGTTGGCTGTATGGTTGGGAGATTTGGTAAATAACCGTCTTGAACTTTTCGAAGATGTACGTGAGATGATTCGTTGTACGGAAATACCATCTTGGGTACTTCCCGGAAATCATGATCGGATTACGAACGGACATACATTACAAGACTCTCTTTTTAATTGTTATTTCGGGGCTTCAGCTTATGCATTTAATTATGGAAATGTCCATTTTATTATTTTAAATAATGTAGCTCCGGATAGTAAAAGAGGGTATAAGGCACGTATTTCCGATCGGCAGATGACCTTTATAAAAAATGATTTGTCTTATGTACCGAAAGATCGTTTTGTCGTCTTTTGTCAACATATACCTTTGGTGCATACCGAGAATATCGAAGATCTGAAAACTTTGTTAAATGGGAGAAATAAGTTATTTGCTTTGTCGGGACATACTCATAGAGTCAGCCGGCATTTTATACCGATAGGAAATGCTGTAATGCAGGAACTGGTTGCCGGTGCTACTTGCGGACATTGGTGGGTCGGAGAGAAAGACTGGCTCGGAGTTCCGTCGGCTTTAATGCAGTGCGGTGCTCCTCGTAACTATTTTACGATAGAATTTTCTCCTGATGATTATCAGATACATTTTAAAGGAGTCGGTTTGGATTCTGAAAGGCAAATGGATATATGGGTGCAAGGTTGCGATACAATAGATCGGCATGTGAAAGATTTTCGAGAGTTTGCACGAGGAGAGATTTTTGCTAATATATATGGAGGGTCGGATAGTACGGAGGTTAGTATACAAATAGGCAATACTCTACCTGTTCGTATGGAAAAAGTTGAAGTAACAGCACCTACGGTTACCAGACAAAATCAGTGGTATAAAGATAAAATATATCCTACAAAAATAAGCCGTAGGAGTCCTTTACGGAAAAGTGCATCTACACATTTATGGCATTTTAGATTGCCGGAGAACCTTATGCCGGGTATATATCCGATACGTATCGAGGCGAAAGATACTTACGGGTTTTCTGTTTCCGGTGTTCGAATAGTTCGTATCGAAGATCCTGATACTCCATTCGATTGGAGAAAAAGGCGTTAAGAGTTCGTCTAAAATATTATCAGCTCGTCTTTACGTTTTCTTCCGGGCTATAACGTTGTTAACGGTGTCGGTACGGTTCTCCTCTTGAAAGGAGAACCGGCTATTTATGAGGATATTTTACCCGGATCAGATTTAGATGGCCTTTAAGAGCTCTATATATAATTTGAGTAGGTTCGGTAAATCGAGATTAACTCCTCTATTATGTTTGGCTTTTGTTTATAATAATCGGATATTGATCTTTTATCTCTTTTGTCTATGACTAAAGAATCGGTATCCTCGTCATATTTTATATAACTATTGAAAATTGAGTTACCGTCTTGTATGACGATCTTTTTTGAGGAAAAATATAAGTTGGATAATGTTAAGATCAGTTCATCATCGAGTAAACCTAATTGCATTTTCATAAGAGTGTCGAAAGGAGAACTTTTTCTGTTAAGAATGGAATAGTTGTTTTTTTTCCCGTTCCAAGCAATATCTCCATTATAAATTTCAATAGTCGGTTGATCGGTATATACGATTATCAATTGATAGAAAGGTGCGTAATCTTCATAATTCAATGTTGCGGCAAAAGCTAAAGCGCGAAGAGTCGATTGTGGATTATAGATATATAAGCCTATCCTGACCTTTTCTTTTTTGATTAATATCTGCTTTAGTCTGAACGATATTAATTGATACCAAGCTTCTGTATTGGACAGACAATTGATACTTTTCTCCAATGCTTCAGTAATTCGTTTTTCTTGAGAAGATTCTCCTATAAAAGAGTAGCGCTCATAACTGTTGCCGTCCAATCCTTTGATCTCGGATATAAGCATTTCATTGTTATATCTAGGGTCATCTGCAAATATACCATATTTATAAATAGTGGGTATCATCCAGTTTCCAGCACTTAGTTCGGCGTCGAATTTTTCAGGATATCCGGCTTCACTGGCATCATAATTTGCTTTTTTACACAAAGCGATAATCAATTCTTCTTCTAAGTGCTGGGTATATTCCTCCTTCGTTTCATATGAATCGGTTTCGTTTTCAAAAATATTACCGGTTATAAGTCCTATTTTTTTAATTAGTTCTGTATCGCTCATTTTTTGCCAGGTAAAGACAGATGCATACGGATATATGATTTTATGAGTAGAATCCATATATATCATTACATAATCGGAAATATGGGCCTGAGCGCACAATGATTCGAATGTTTGTCTAAACAATTCCCTTTTTTCTTTAGTATAAAAGAGATTGAGCGAATATGTTCTTGGAAAGTGTCTGTCAAAAATGTTAGGAGATAAAGCTTGTTGTTCTTCTATGGAATAAGGGATAAATGAGACCGGATCGATTTCGATTTTATATCCTTTAATTGCATAGGTCGTGTTATTGACAAGTTCAGAAAAAGCCCTTATTATTTCAGACCAGTGAGTAGAAATAATTATAATGCGAATTTCCCCATCTTTAGCTTTATATTTTTGTTTTATAAGTGCATGGTATTTAAGAATTTCTGTTATAGTATCTCTCGCCGAGTTATTAGCCCTTTTAACTTCGATGATAACAAAATTGTTGAATACGTCTTTGGCTAGAATATCAATGAAGCCTTTGCTACCGATGTGATCGGGCAAAGGAAATTCCGTTCGTATCAATGATAATTCCGGAGCAATGAATGAGAGGTTTTGAGCCAACCAATTTCTTATCGTGTCTTCAATATTATTATACTGTCTGTTACTCATATTATATGGTTTATGATAGAAAAATATTAGAACTTATATTCCATTTCAGAATAAAAGTCTTTGACGTCTATTTCTCCTAAAAAACGAGGAGGTATGTTTTTTATTAGTTCATATTTCTCAATTAAGTATTTTTTGTTTTCTTTTTTTTCTCTCCAAGGTTTTCCCAGACTTGACATCGAATTAAAGAAAAATAGAGCCTGTTCATAAGTTGTGAGTTGTGCTCGATACATTTTCGCATAAGATTTTTTTGTTGAAAGTCTAAATAAGGGCATTCGTCAATATATTTTATAAGTTCTATAAATATATCTGAAATAGTAGCCTGATTTAGATTGATGTCCTCCGTAAAATACGATCTTATCGGTATTTAGGAAGTGCTTTTTCGGAGAATTAAATTTGTTTGTGAATATAATTTGTCTGTTTCGACTTTTCTTTAATACAATTAAGTATTAGGTATTGTTTATTTAAGATTTGCGGAGAGGGAGGGATTCGAACCCCCGGTACCTTGAGTACAACGGTTTTCAAGACCGCCGCGATCGACCACTCTGCCACCTCTCCAATGCCTTTGTCCTTCAAAAGCGATGCAAAGGTAGTGATTAATTCTGTATTCGCAAATATTCTTTGATGAATTTATTAAGAACCTGTCTGGATTTTCTGATAAAAAATATTATCATATCTTTTTTATATTTTCTTCCGGTCTATATATTGCTGGCAGTATCGATACAGTTCCTCTTTGTAGAGGATTTAGAATTCAGTTTTTTGAGAGGAGAAATAACTATTCTTGTAAATTTCTCTCGGGCTTTATCCTGAAAAATTCAGATAGGCTCTAAAGATGAGAAATGTTTTATTTATTGTTCTTCCATCGTTTAAAAGGATTGCGGATAAGATTTGAATTATAAAAACGGGCATCGTCGGTTACTTCTTGCCCGATCCAATCAGGTTTAGTAAAAAGAGAATCTTCTGTAGGGAGTTCGATTTCGGCCACTGTCAATCCGGCATTTTCTCCCATAAACTCATCGATTTCCCAGATTATATTATCTGCATCGATATATCTGTATCTATATTTTTCGATAATCGGTTTTAAACATAAATTGTCCAATATTTTCTCTGCTTCCGTGACCGGTATCTCGTATTCATATTCTTGTCGCGAGCATCCTGTAGTTTTTCCTTTTATAGTTATAAAGCCCCTATTCCCGGCAATGCGGATGCGGACAGTACGCTCTTTATCGACTGATAAATAACCTTGTTTGTAGTAAGTTTTAGAACTGTTTTCACGATATTTATCTCCATTTACGAGGAATTTCCGTTCAATTTCTTTTCCCATTTCCAATTAAATAAAATCTTTTGTAAAGATAAAATGCTTGTAAGTCAAAATGTTCTAAACGTTTGATTTTTGAATTTAAACTTTGTTAAACATTGCGAGTGAAATCTTTAATGCAATATTCAACGTTAATATTTTATCTAAATTTGCGCCTCGGATAGTAATCGAGAGACATGAGTAAAAGAATATATATAATCTCCCTTTTTTGTATCTGTTTTTTGTTCCCTTATAAAGCCGTTGCTCAATCTACTGTAATAACCGGGATTGTTACCGATTCGGTTACGAATGAACCTCTGCCTTACGTGTCGGTTTTTTTGAAAGGTCCTCAAGTTGGGGTAACGACAGATGATGAAGGGCGTTTTTCTATAAAAACTTCTTCTGCGTTTTCTAAGATTATTTTTACTTCTTTGGGTTATCGAGGGAAAGAGATATCGGTAAAACGTGGAGGAACGCATACTTTAGAAGTCAAGTTGGTACCTTCGACCTATGATGTAAAGGAAGTGATAGTAAGACCTAAAAGAGAGCGTTATAAAAGGAAAGGAAATCCGGCGGTAGATTTTGTCAAGAATATCATAGAACGGCGTGATCAAAATTCTCCGGAAAACCACGATTATTATAATTATGAACAGTATGATAAACTGACATTGGCCTTGAATGATTTTTCTGAGGAGCAAAAGAAGAAGTGGTTGTTCAAGAAATTCCAGTTTATTTTTGATTATGTAGATACCTCGGAGGTCTCCGGAAAACCGATACTGACGGTTTCGATCAAAGAAAAAATAGCAGAAAACCACTATCGAAAGAGTCCTGCCAGTCATAAACAACAAGTGACAGGGATAAAAAGAGCGGGTATAGACGAGATGTTCAACCAGGAGAGCCTACAACAGTTCTATGATGAGGTGTTTAAAGAGGTTGATATTTTCGGCAATGATGTAACTATGTTGTTGACACGCTTTGTCAGCCCTTTGTCAAATATAGGACCGGCTTTTTATCGTTATTATTTGATGGACACCATACAAATAGAAGGTGAAAAGTGTGTTGATTTGGCGTTTGCTCCTTTTAACTCCGAATCTACGGGATTTGTCGGACATTTGTATGTTACGTTAGATTCTACCTATTTTGTTAAAAAAGCAAAGCTTACAGTTCCTAAAGCCATTAATTTGAATTATGTGGAGAATCTTGTTATTTCTCAGGATTTTAAACGATTTCCGGATGGCACTCGTATCAAGACAAAAGATGATGCTGTTGTAGAATTTAGAATATTGCCCGGTACGCAGGGACTGTATGCCCGACGTCTGTCTACTTACACAAAACATAATTTTTCACCTCCTGCCGATATGTCTATCTTTAGTAAGGAAGGGCGTGTGATTGTTGATGAAATGGCGGAGGTAAAGCCCGAAGCTTTTTGGATCGATAATCGGCACGTAGCAGTGAAGTCGAAAGAAAATGCAGTCGATAAGTTGCTGATCCGTTTACGGGAAGTGCCGGTGTTTTATTGGACGGAAAAGGTTATATCTATTCTGATTTCGGGATATATCGAAACCTCAAAGGAGAGTAAATTCGACTTCGGACCGATGAATACGACGATCAGCGGTAATTCTGTAGAGGGTGCGCGTTTTAGAGTAGGAGGTCTGACTACGGCAAATTTGAATCCGCATTGGTTCGGTAACGGTTATCTTGCATACGGAACTCGGGATAAGAAATTCAAATATAAGGCCGAGTTGCAGTATTCTTTCAATAAGAAAAAATATCATCCGGGAGAATTCCCTGTACATTCTATCCGGTTGATGCATAGCTATGACATTAATCAGCTCGGGCAACATTATTTATATACCAACAAAGACAATGTATTTCTGGCATTAAAACGTATGGAAGATGTTCGCTCTACCTATTTGCGGAATACAGAGTTAGGATATTTGCGTGAACATAAGTTCGGATTTTCATACGGTTTGGATTTGCGCTATAAGACAGAAGAGGCAACGAAATGGGTACCGTTCAAACCGTTAGCAGGAAATGAATTTAAAAGATATTCCGAAGCTGAAGCTGAAATAAAATTGCGTTATGCTCCGAATGAAAAATTTTATCAGACGAAAGGTCAACGTTATCCGATTACAAAAGATGCACCGGTATTTACATTATCTCATGTCGTGGGATTGAAAGGTGTCTTTGACAGCAAGTATAATTATAATCGCACCGATTTCAGTGTAAGAAAAGCATTTTGGTTTTCAGCTTTCGGTCATTTGAATGTTATGCTTCAGGCCGGAAAAGTTTGGAACAAAGTTCCTTATCCCATGTTGATCATACCGAATGCCAATCTTTCCTATTTAATCCAACAAGGCTCTTATTCGTTGATGAATCCGATGGAATTCATAAATGATTCGTATGCGTCATGGGATTTGACCTATTTTGCTAACGGTATATTATTCAATCGTATTCCGTTGGTTAAGTATATGAAACTTAGGGAAGTGATTTCTTTTAAAGGCATGTTCGGACATTTATCCGATAAAAATAATCCGGCATTACATCCCGATTCCGATTTTTTATGGGCTTTCCCGTCGACAACCCGTATGATGGATAAGAAGACCCCTTATATGGAGTTTGGAGCTGGTCTCGACAACATATTTACGATATTGCGGGTCGAATATGTCTGGCGTTTGACTTATCGTAATCATCCCGGAATAGATCGTTCGGGAGTGCGCATTGCCATGCATTTCTCGTTTTAAAAAATACGTATGCTCCCATTGTATATAATGGGCATACGCATTTTTTAGTCCGACTTCTACTTGATCACGTATTAATTCTGACTCTCTGTGGCATATTGGTAGTCATAATGTTCTAACAAATTCCCTTTGTGATCTTTTATATCGGTTAACCGTCCGAACGGATCGTATATATAAGATGTTTTTATACCTCTCGGATCGATTTTAGAAATGATGCCGATCCCCGGTTTATAGGAATAAGTAGTTATCAATGCTTCCGGTAAGTCGTCCCGAAGGTTGTTGATTACCTGCCATTGACTGACGGAGGGGATATTCCGAGAGCCGATTTGTTCCAGTGTCTGGGATGATATAATATGACTGAATCTTTCGTATGTCACATTTTTTATTTCCGCAATCGGATATTGATAATTATATCCCCATATATAAATAGCTTCCGGTTTGCCGTCTTTTTCTATATATGTCGGATTCCCTAAAGGAGTATAGTGAGAATATATGATTCTCGGTTCCAGGTTATTTGCATTTTTCCCTATATAGGTTTTACTTAAGTTTATACCGTCATATTCATGTTGTATTATTTGTATAACATTGTCATTTACGTATTTGGTTGTACGTATTACCGGGTATATATGATGTTCTATCAGTTGACTATAATCACCTTGTATATCGTCCGGATATTCATAAGTAGTTTTGTGTATATCGCCGTTGCTGTTTATCATACTTGTTTCGATGACTCTGTTTTTATCATCATATTTATAACTTGTTTCGATATCCATCAGATTGTTGTTACTCGAGCCATCTCCTTTAGATTTGATTTCTTTTATTACATAAGGACAGAATGTATATATTTTTTGAGTACTTAGCCTCCAGAAATTCAGACCACGAGGACTTGGTAAAACTTTCTGTACTATGGATTTTATATAATTGTCATATCGGGTTGTGTCGTTATTGTATTGATATTCTATCTTTGAGTCGATATTTCCTGTACTTGTATAGTGCGTGACACTTTTTAATAGGCCTCTTTCTAACTCATCAGAGGTATAAGGTTCATCCAATGTTAGTCCTAATATATTCTCAATTCTAGCTATGGCTGGTTCGTCCATGAAATTTTCATGGTTAGTATAAGTATATATCGATTTACTTCCGTTAGAGAAATGTTCGATTACTCTGGAATAGGTTACCGGAGCTCCGCTTGAGTTGTTTAGAGGATTTAATAAATTTTCTGAAATTTGTAGAATTTCCAACCTGCCTCTTTCATGTGTTTTTTGATTAAACCATCCTTTTCCTATCTCTTTGAATTCATATATATTTTTAGTGAGTCCTCTTGCCCAAAAAGTTGGTTCAATTGATAAAATTCCACTTGAAGTTCCATCTTCCAATTCATAAGAGAAAGTTCGTATTATATCATTTCCATCAGAATCCGTATTAGGAGTATCTGTTATTTTTTTTATACGGAGTCCTCCACAAATTCCGATTTGAGCTCGCAAACCGCATGCTTGAAAATCGTATATTGTATCTCTATCTTCAATAATATAATTAAAGATAGGAAATTTTTTCATTACTTGAGAATAAACATGTGGTTCATATTCGAAAGTTGTATATCCTCCTGTAGGATAATAAATTCGCGTTAGTATTTCAGCATCCATAACTTCCGGATTAGGTTGCCTTATCCGTTCTATGGCGGTAGAATCATCTATATTTGCCATATATCCATTTCCATAGTATGTATTGTTGAAATATCCCCATTTGTCCGATTTTTTTGCATTGTAGGGGGGTAATTTCGTTTGATTATATTGGAATTGGTAACGATATTTTGTTTCTTTTGTTTGAGGGAAAGAGGTTTCTAATGACTCCAATTTTAACCTTTCAGATTCATTCTCGATATAGTTGAACTTCACATTCATTTTGTTCTTTACTATTATATTGTCTAATTTTAGAAAAGCACTTTTTTCGATTAGTCCTATATCGTCTAAGATTGTATTTCCATATTTCGATGCAAATATTTTGAGATTATCTCTATCTTTATTACTATATTGATATGTGAGTTCATTTGATGTAGAAGTTGAGAAATCTATGGTATCATGGTTGGATGTTATGATTTTCTTTAAATAAGAAGGATGTATAACCATAAAATTGTCATCATATTCCGGATCTGGATAATGGGCGTTCGGATCGTTAATAACTTTATATCTATATCCGCATTTCTGGTTGATTAGCGCATCGGTGCTTCGGTCATAGAAGAAGTGAATATATTCTCCATGCGGACTTTCGATGGAGGTTAGGTTCCATGTGGTTGGAGTTGTGGTGTACCCGCTTCCTGCAAGAGCTGATGTATAAGCGATAGATGCTTGTGTAGGGTCGTTATAACTCCCGTAACCTGTTGCTCCGAAAATATATTTTATGCCGTTGGATGTTGTAATGGTAAACTGAATAAAAGGTTTGGTTACATCGACTGTTGGACCCTCTACGAGAGAATCATTATTGAAAGTTGTAAATGATTGAATATCACTTTGATATAATTCATATTCTATTTTTAAGTCGATCGGTTGTTTGCTTTGCACTTTAGTAACAGTTGCTCCTGTTTGGGGATCATTGGTGAAAAAGAAACTTCCTCCTATACCGGAAAAGTTAAATATAAACTCGTCCGGTTCTGTATCATAGTGAAAATGTGCGGCATCATTTAAAATAGTAACTAATGAACTTTCTGCAGTCCAATTGTCTATGTTTAATAAACTGTTTTTATAGAAGAAGCCATATTGGCTACTTTGATAAAGATCTTTATAATAAAGAATAATATCTCGTTGTAATGCTTCATCTTTTTTCCCTTTTACAATTCTGGTTATACTGCCTCCGGCTTGTAAATTCCAGCCCAAACCTACCCAGCCGGGGTGTTCATCGGTTTTATTCCCTCCGGAATGATATTGTAAAACGATCGGGACTTCGATATCTTGTAACTTGATTGTATATATAGGTATAGATATGTTGACCAATCCGTTATAGTAACTTACAGGTATTTGCCCGTATTTCCCTAACGAGGCTGCATTGGGTGTCGGGAAATCTATTGTTTTAGCCCCCATCATTTCAGGAAATAGAGGTTCTGTCTGAGCATGGATATTGATACTTATTAGAAATCCGATAAATAGTGTTGTGATGTGTTTCATGTCGTTCTTATTTAGGGGTGTCAATGTTGGGTTTAAAATAAAAAGTTATTCGTTTATGGATTATCTTCTAATTGATTTCAATAAGCTTTTTGTCCGTTTACTTTTAGCACTATGGTATCGTATTCTGATACCGGACTTTTGAATAGCGAATCAAGATACGCATGGTTTTCCGAATAGGTTTTGTTTAATAGCCTTATGTATTTGAAGATTTCGTCTTGTTTGGTATTATTTTTTATCATGCAATTGATCAATGGGATAAGACAATCAAAATATTCACCATACATATTCAATAAAGAGACCTTTTTCTTTTCGATAATACCGAGATTGGTAATTCCGAAAGCGGAATAGATAAAATAGGACAAGTTGCTTTTGGGGGAGAACCGTTTAATTTTACATTGGGATATATCGAAAACCTGCTCGCGTTCCCTTTCAATTTCCCTTGTACATTTTGGCCCTATATAGAAGGAATGAGATCTATCCACATACTCATTTCTTTTAGCGATTGAAGCTAAATAAGATAGATATTCTAAAATCAGTTTGTCCGGAATGTTGTTTCTTTTGAAATAATCAAAGAATATTTCCACGTTTTTTTCTAAGGGATCATGCATATTTATTAGTTGAAAAGATTTTTTTTCAATGATGATGAAGTTAACATATTCTGGGCTTGCATAATAATATATCTGATAAATGCCAATATCGGATTGTTTCAAATATTTTTGGGTTACAGGATCAAAGAGGTAATCTATACGCTCTTCATAATTGCATTGTTCAGTCTTTTTTTGGAAAGCGAATACCGCATTGTAGATGCTGTCCAATGGGATGTCCGTCGCTTTTGCGGATAAAGCGAGACATGTAAAGAGGATAAGAATAAATGCTTTCATATTATTTTGAGTTGGTTTGATCAATCAAATACAATATAGATATTAGAAATTATTAATCCGGCCGAAATTCAGTTCTTCCTCGTTTTCATAACTCTTCCGTCAGCGGATTGTTTTCTAAGGTGATTTCTATGGAGTCCCGATTAAATGTGGTATCCTTAAGTTCTGCCGCATGTTGCAGTTCATCTTTGGGAAACCAAGAATAGTATCCTGTATATTTACGTATCAGATATACGAGTCTGTTATTTTTATTTTGCATGACACGGTTTTTATAAATAGTATTTAAGGCAAGGTCATTAACCGTAATAGAGTCTCGTATTCCGTTTTTTTTATAGACCAGAATTGCCATACGGGCATCTAAATAATCCAATGAATCCGGTAAACCTTTTTGCGGATGTAGTTTTGTCAGTTCAGATTCTATTTCTTTTAATTGATCGCAATCCCTAATCATTGTATCTTTTACGAAGCTTCTGGTGTACTGACATTTGGCGTTCGGTATATTCATTACTGTTTGCCAAGAACATTTTGCCGCCTGTTTGCTGTAAATAAAAAATCTATATTTAAAATATACAACCTTGATAGAATCCAGATTGCTATTACAATATGCTTTTTCCATATCGTGTTTTTGAGAACTGTTACATCCGGTAAGCAGGAGTTGTAATCCTAATAGAAGGTAAAAAAAGTTTTTCATAATGTTTTATCTGTTTTTATTTTATTCCGCTTTAGGTACTTTTGCTTCGTATATGATACTTCCTCCTCTATACATATCTATTATACCTAAATTACTCATTTTATATACTGCACGTAATTTCCCCAATCTGTAATTTGTCCCTGCAGGTTTTTCATAGATATAAAGGGTGTCATTTCGTAATATTTTGTTATAATACGAATAATGTATGGGTTGAATTTTTTTTGAAGTATAATAGGGATATTTTTCCGAATAGAGGGATATGAAATTTTTTATACTATCCAGCCGGTTTGATTCGGAAATTCTAAAAGTGTCGGGAACGGAAATATAAACTTCATTATTACGTGTATGTCTGGTTAAAGAATTTGATTCAAGTATGAAGTTTTCGATTTCGTATTCGTATTCCCAAATCGTGTCGTTTTGTATATATCTTTCGGTATATATTGGAATAGTATCACATAGGGTAAAATAATATAGAATCGGGTCGGTTTGGTATTTTTTTAGGTTATACCAATATTCCCCTTTGTTTATATATACAATGGATTGATTTTGGGTTGTATCGGCGAAGCACAAAAGTACCCGTATGGTGTCGTCATTTCTTTTCACCATAGCATAGGGTAGCGATTTCTTTTCGGTTATTCTGAAAGGGATCTCTTTCATGGCATACTCGTCGAAGGTTTTATATACTCTATAAGTATCTTGCTTGTATCCTGAGCATGCAGATAAAGCTAAGATTGTCAGTGCGATAATGGTGTTTCGGGTTTTCATTGTTTTGTGGGGTTATTTGAATAAAGCGATATCAATATCATAATACGGTTCAGATAGAGTCCAGATTGCTATTACAATATGCTTTTTCCATATCGTGTTTTTGAGAACTGTTACATTCGGTAAGCAGGAGCTGTAATCCCAATAGAAAGTAAAAAAAGTTTTTCATAATGTTTTATCTGTTTTTATTTTATTCCGCTTTAGGTACTTTTGCTTCGTATATGATACTTCCTCCTCTATACATATCTATTATACCTAAATTACTCATTTTATATACAGAGAATAATTCTCCTAATCTGTAATTTGTTCCGGCAGGTTTTTCATAGATATAAAGGGTGTCATTTCGTAATATTTTGTTATAATACGAATAATGTATGGGTTGAATTTTTTTTGAAGTATAATAGGGATATTTTTCCGAATAGTGGGATATGAAATTTTTTATACTATCCAGCCGGTTTGATTCGGAAATCCTAAAAGTGTCGGGAACGGAAATATAAACTTCATTATTACGTGTATGTCTGGTTAGAGAACTTGATTCAAGTATTGAGTTTCTGATATTATATTTGTATTCCCAAATCGTGTCGTTTTGTATATATCTTTCGGTATATATTGGAATAGTATCACATAGGGTAAAATAATATAGAATCGGGTCGGTTTGGTATTTTTTTAGGTTATACCAATATTCCCCTTTGTTTATATATACAATGGATTGATTTTGGGTTGTATCGGCGAAGCACAAAAGTACCCGTATGGTGTCGTCATTTCTTTTCACCATAGCATAGGGTAGCGATTTCTTTTCGGTTATTCTGAAAGGGATCTCTTTCATGGCATACTCATCGAAGGTTTTATATACTCTATAAGTATCTCGCTTGTATCCGGAGCATGCAGATAAAACTAAGACTGTCAGTGCGATAATGCTGTTTCGGGTTTTCATTGTTTTGTGGGGTTATTTGAATAAAGCGATATCAATATCATAATAAATGCTCTTATATTCTTCAAACTGAATACCAAATTCTCCTAAATTTCCGAGTTTTAGAACATCTCTCAGTTGTCCTATTTTGTAGTGGTTTGTATCTGATTTTTCGTAGATATATAATGTGTCATTTATTTTTATTTTGTTATAGTACCTGTAAGAAATATTGTTACCTAAAACATTGTATTGCATGTAATTGAATTTATTTTGATAATTGAAAAATAAGTTTTTTAATTCTTTAAAAGATATTTTCTGTAAGAATTTATCAGATAGATTAAATAGTATTTTATTATGTCGAGTCTCGAATTCCAATGTTGGAAATTTATACAGGCTATCATTTATCGTATAATACTCGTAGGTCATAATCGTATCATTATATACATAGCGTTTTTGTGTTTTCCAAATAGGTGTATTCAAGTCTGTTTGGGACATTGGAATTTCTCGTTTCATTTCACTATACCAATAATTCCCTTCATTCGTGTAAATACGAGTAAAACTTTTATCTTTCTCAATTCCCAATATTGAGACATAAAGAGAGTCTTTATGTCTTTTGAGAAATATATATGGACCTTTGTCTTTTTTTATATCATAATATTGAGTCCCTTTTAATGAATATTCATCCAAAGAATAAAATGTATTTTTCTCCTTTTTACAGGATGAGCAAAGTAGTAGAATGATAAGTGTGAAATATTTCATATAACTTGTGTTTATTTGATTGGGAAACCTATTTCTCTATATATGATTTTTTTGAGAGATTTTGATAAGTTGAATGTCATTCCGTTTTTTAAAACGAAAAACCGATCAATATATACTTCTGATAATAGTTTGTTATCATTCCAAATTTCCATTTTAATTCGTATGTCTAAAGAAGTACAGGGTTTAAAGATCCTCAAATTATTAAGTTCAAATATGATTTGGGCTATATCTTTTTTATCAGATATTTTTTTTGTTTTGATTTCTTCTTTAAAGGTTGATTCAAACTCTGTATTGGAAATTGTATAAGCGAAATCAGTGTTAGGATCGACATAGGAAATATCAATATGGCTCACTTTTTGACAAAAACAAGAAAATGAGATTAATAAATAAGATATTAATAGTAGTGTTTTCATGATGTTTTTATTTAGGCTTAGCAATGACGTTAATTTCAAATTTGGATTTGGTTGATATAGGAGATTTTGTATAATATCTTATTCCTTCATGATCTGTACGAGTTATTTCTCCTTTTTTTATTTCTCCATGTTTTAATGCTGTTTCTTGTTCACTACCTGTTATTACTCTTTTTTCTTCTTTATTTTTATATCTTATATCACTACTCTTTAAATCTTCTCTTTTTTGTATGGGATGAATATATTCTTGTAAAGCATGATCTGCTTCGTGATTAAGGACTGTTGCAGGAGAAATGATAATATTATTATTTGTGAGTACTCCCAAATTAGGATCCCATTCTATTGTATTAGTTTTAGGGTTGAAACTTGATTGTCCTTTTTTTTCGGAAATATAAATAATTTCAGGTCTATCGTTTATTGCTTTTATAATTCCACTTGATCCCATTCTATTCATAAATTGGATAGTTAAACTAAATTTAGTTTTGAAATTTTCTGAAACCCCGTTGGCATATAATAGTTTCATCCCGTCCGGATCGATATAATTTACCGGATCTCCGCCACAATAAATATAAGGACTTAGATCATAAAATTCTTCGGTTTTGGGGTCGGGAGTGGTAAATCGGACAGTCAGGCGGGGATCATACCAACGTGCAGAATAATCGTACCAACCTAATCCGTGCATGGTTTCGTGTTCTTTCCCGTTATACCGTTTACGGTCATCGGTTTGCGGTTCAAGTCCGTCGATATCCCCGTGCATGGCTCCTTCGGGATAGTAATCGTAGTTATAACATAGCCGGTTGCCGTTCAGCACGGCACGTATATTCCCCTGATGGTCGTGAATATACTGGTAAAAAGTATATTCAGGCTCGCTACCGTTTCCTTTACCGACTTTTATATAACCGTCGGGTATATATATTTTGCTTAATGCTCCGTTCTCATATAGATAATTCCCGCAATAGTCGGTACTGTCGGTATATTGCATATCGTTTTCTGAAACGGGCATCGTATTTCCTACAGGAACAAAAAGGTTGTGAGCCGAAGTTCCGTAACGGGCCTTTAATTTCCGACCGACGGCATCATACGAGAAACCGATGTTCAGACCTTTCTCTTTGAAAGAGATATTATTCGGCAAATTGAGAATATTATAATCGATGTTATCTATACTCCGGTTTTTGTCCTGTACCAGATTGCCATTGTTGTCATAAAAGAATTCCGTTTCTTCCTCCACCATATTTCCGATATTTATATCGTATATGCTGTCGGGTTGTTGTACCGATTTGAGTTGATTCCCGTTATGGGTAAAAGTCAGGTGGTTTATATACCCGTATTTATCTACCCAAGCCTGTGATCCGTCATCATACGTGAATAACTCTTTCCCGATTATGCCTTTTCGTTCGAGATGCGTAATATTGCCGTTTCTGTCATGTGTATAAGATGTCGAGTAGAAATTCAAAGAGTCTGGAGTAAAACCGGCTGATGTCAACCAGCCTCTATTGTTATAGGAAAAACCGTAACTCTGTTTTTCGGGGCGGGATGCAGAAGTCCATGCTATGGAAGCTATGTTTTTGTATCGATATCCTATTTTTTCTGAAAAATAGGGAGCTGCGTTCAATGTATCTATTCGGTTTATGATATCATAATGGTAATTTATGCTGACATTGTCTGTCAGTTCTTTGTTTTTTACTTGTCCCAGTTCGTCATAAGTTATTCGGTTTATCTGCTTTTCGGCAAGATTATCGATTTGCAGTTTTATTCCGGTCGGTCGTTCTGCATTATCATACGTATAGGTATAAATCTCTTTTACCGGGTTATTTAAAATAGAGGAAGAATGTGATTTTTCTATCCTTACGGGTTTTCCGGTAAAAGAATATTCTGTGTTTGTAATATCGTAACCGGTTAAGTGATTATTAGACCGGGTCTGTATTTCACGACCTTTCCGGTCATAATAATGTACGGTGACTTTATTGGGAACAGATTTGTCGAAAGAGGCGACAATGCTACCTGTAAGCAACCCTTGACTGTCGGTGTGGATTTTATCTCCGGTAGTTTGCGAATCGTAAGCCAATCGGTTGCTATGTGAGTCTGTCAGCTTGAGAAAATTGTAATTATCGTAATAGTTTATCGTCAGAATGTTCAGGTCGCCCATCGGACACTCGTTGCTGTATCCTCCGTATTCTCCGGAATTTCCTGTAAATATTTCCGATACTAACATGTCAGCATACACAGTTCGCAGTTTGGCTACACTCCGGTTGTCGGTTAAAGTTCCCGTTAAGAGAGGACGTGATAAATTGTCGTATTTGACGAAGCTCCATTCGTTCCGTTCGCGCTGGTTACCGTCTTGAGTCAATATGGGGCGGTCGGCTTTGTCATATATAATGTATATAGGTTCGGCACCGGGCAGTTTTTTCTTGATCATCCGGTTTCGGTGGTCATATTCGTAAATATAGGCATATAGATCGAGAGGGTTTCCGGTAGAAAGGGTATATTCCGTACCGGTCATTTTTTCGACAGCAAGAGGAGGAAGTACATATCTTAGATTTCCGTACTGATCATATATGAAATAGGTGTCATAATTTCCCTGAAAGATATCCGGGTATCGAATAAGTACGGTTCTTCCCGTTTTATCCGTGAAATTGTAAGTTTCTGTCAGATTATCGAAAACGTTTTTATTCAATAAAAGATTGGCATCATAAGTCCCGTTCTTTTTAATTCCGTTATTTGTTATTTCGTATTTATTGACTGTTTCATCAGGAAGCCATAGCCCGTTTAAGGTATAATCTTCACTGTATCTGCCTAAATCTTTGGGATACTTTATCAAATGGCAATGGCCTAATGGAGTATCGTCATAAATTTTTTCCGTATATGGTTCTTCTTCATTGTGGAATGATTGAGCAACAGAAATAAATCCCTGAAAGTAAGCCCCATTATTGGAGGGGACAGGTGTTTTTACCCATTCTTTGACCGCATTTCCCATATTGTCGTATTCTATGGTGGAGATTAAATCCGCTCCCGAAGGGGATATGTTCTTTTCTATGTTTTGAATGATCCTTCCGAGCCCGTCGAAATATTGTATATTGGTCAAGGAATTATCGCTTGTAATGTGTATAGATTCAAGATCTTTGCTCTCTTTTGTCATTATAACGGAAGTTATCGCATTTTTTCCGGTGTAATTTATCGGAAGATTTATCTCGGGACTCTCGTCCATCGACGGTATATTCTCATCGGACGGATTGAGATCGAAATAAAGAGACAGAGGCGATACTTGTCCGTTTTTGAAAAATGAGGCAAAAAATTTGCTGGATCCATTTTTTACTAAACTGTTGCAGCGTTGTACAGATCGGCATGAATTGATATCGGAAGAGGTGTTGAGAGAGAATAAAACGGAGTCTTTCTTCATATCTATCTGGTCGACACACTTGTCTTTCCAGTCATACAATTTGATATCCGGAACTTTATCGGTCATTAAGAACGTATTTCGGTATATGACTATACGCTTTTCGTTTTCTTTCAATTGTGGAAATATATCTGTTATCTGAAACTGATTATCCTGTCTGTATACACTGAGGAGCATCCCTTTGGGGGGAATGATCAAGGTATCGGGGAACTGAAATTCTTCGTTTAAGAATTCAGACTTTACTTTCCAGTCTTTCATTTCGATCGGTCTTTCCGTCGGATTATAGAATTCGATAAACTGTCCTTGATTATTTGCCGCAATTGAAGACGGTATGCTGTGAAAAATTTCTGTAATTAACAGGTAATCGTCAGGATAGGAGAACCCGAAATCTACCTTAACCGTTCCCTTGTTGGTAATGTCTTTTTCCAGAATCAAATAGTAATCTCCTTCTTTTAGAATAACTTTGAGGTTATTGGTTTTTTTTACAAATAATTGTCTCAATGTGTCATTATACATATACATGTTTACAGCTTGGCTGGTCTTTATAGAAACTGGGACTCCTTCACCTCTGTCTATATTGATTTTGAATTTGGCATCTTTCAGTCCGTTATTATTGTAATCACTGTTACAAGCATCGAATAAAATAGTTTTGTTGTCATAGCGACTTATGTATATCGGGTTATACGTAGGTGGAGTGTTTTGAGTATAATACCCGTAAAAGTAAATGTTTATGAACCCGTCATAAATGTCCGGTTCATTACTTTCTGCAACGATGTAGTAAATTCCGGGGGGTAAGACTTGGTCGAAAGTATTTGTTTCTGTAAATATCGGATTTTCAATGTTATTTTCGGAGTACGCCCGGATACATGTATTTTTACTTGTAGAAGATTCGGTTATAAAGTCTGTTTCGAGATGTATTTTCATAGGAATATTGCCTGAGATATTTATTTTATAAACAATATCTCCGCAATCAGGGTTCGTTCCGGGAAATGTACTGGTATAATTATAGGTATTGTATTGTTTCGAGGAGAAGAGTCCCTCTTTTATCTCTTCGATGTAAACCGGTTGTTCATATCCGTTTATTCCGTCTTGCGGACGAAAACTTTCGGCTCGCACTGCTGCCGTTATCGGATAAGGAGCAATCTGCGTATCTATATATAACCGTATTTTGTACGGGTAATATGCTTCTAAGATGCCGGTTATCTCCGGAGCGTAACAGGTGCGGCTCATTTCACTTGTCGCAATCACTTCATCTCCTTTTCGGATCTCTATTCGTGTAATGGCATAATCGGTAGAACCGCACATGTCGATTTTGATACCCATTCGCCGGTTGGCCGTAACGGCTATTTCGGTGATATTGTTGAAAGGATCTTCGTTGATGGTATATACCCCTTGACAAATTTCTCCGTAATTATTGAATGTATAGGATGCTATATCGATCGATATTCCGTATTGTACGGATAGAAAAAATGTAATGACACCTAAAATACATCGTTTCATGGCATGATACTTTAAAATAAAACAGAGGTTATATGTTTTTAGAGACTTTTTAAAACAGTCCGTTTTTCTATATAATTCCCGAAAATTAAATGTATATGATATTCTCCGGGTTGATATTCTTGCATATCGATTTGTCTTGTATGATTTCCGGTGGGTAATGTTTCTTGTGATATTATTTTTATTAGTCTGAATCCTGAATCATATAAATATACCTGAACCGGAGTTTCTTTTTTTAAATGATATTCGATTTTTAAGAAATCTTTGACCGGTTGAGGATAAAGTCTGATATTTTCGACCCATTCGTTATATTCGGGATCTTTTTCTTTTGATGCCGCTATGCTATCTGCCAGTGCTTTTTCAAAGGCCATTTCTTGTAATTCTTTTTCATTTATCGGGTCTGGATTCATATTTGCATTTTCTTCCGGAGGAAAATAGAAAGATGAGTAATATATGTTTTTGCGGGAAGGGTGTATGATTTGAGTTTGTATTGTTTCGAATACAGGATACCGATACCCTCTGGCAAACCATGTATAAGTTTGTTTTTGTATAGAATATTTGTTGGTATCGGTTTGTTGTAAAATCGTTTTATTATGTAACCGTAAAACAGATAATGTATCTCCTTCCGGAGTTATTAGTTTTCCGAAAGCATCAGCTGTCGTTTCTGAATTTCCCGAGATATGCAATGGTAACTTTCCGCAATAATTACCTTTTGCTGCGAGTGGAGAATTGATACTGTCTTTATAATTAAACGGATAGGTCAATTTCAATTCCGGTAAAGTGTAAATCATGCGGGTCGTACCGTTTACATATTTGTCGAGAAACAGGGAATCGCGTGTAATCCTGTAATAATAAGAGGTATTATGGGCGTTCTCTACATAACCGGCTGTATCGGTTTCATTTTCCCGGTATCTGATTTTGTAATTGTCGTCCACTATTTTTAGACTACTGTAATCCCAGAGAATATTTTCACCTGAATTTCCCGGATCTTTATATTCTACTTGCCATTTTAAAAGCCTGTCACCCCATCGGCATTTGTTATGGCTGAGTTTGATGATAGGAGTTTGAGCGAATAGAGATGTTGCAAATCCTACCGTAATAAGCAGTACGATTCCTTTCATGGCAGATTTTATTATATAATTTATGTATATCTATGCTTGAATAGTGAATATCGGGTACTTATTATACAACTATTTAGCAAATATAATCAAAAAAAATAAGAATTGATATGGAAATTGTGTAAAAAAAAATCAACTATAAAAAGTGTAAAAACCGCTCTTGTGATGATTTTTACACTTTTTAATTTATTTAAGTTCGTGAGAGTTTTTTATTGGAGAATATTATTAAGTCACTTTTGTGTCTTCTTCGGGTTTATAACGATGTGGCGGTATTGGAACAGTTTCCCTCTCGAGAGGGAAACTGTATGTTCATGTAGATTTCATTTAAAACTAATTCGAGTAAAGTTTAAACAGACTCTTGGCCGTTATTTCTTTACGAATTCGATACGGTCTATATTTACTGCATTTGCAATATTTAAGGTCATGACATGTTTACCTTGCGTTAGTTTCACATCTTCCATTACAAACGGTTCATATTTTTGCCATTCTCCGGTTTCGACATGAAATTCTTTTGATTTTTGGTTACCATTATCAAAAGATAAAGAAAAACGTCCGTTTTTAGGAGTGGCGGCATATACCTTTATATCGTATGTCCCGGCTTCGGCATCAAACGAATAGTTGAGCCAGTCTCCGTTTGATGTATTGCTGATATGGATAATATTTTTACTTGCGCTGATAGCTACACCTTGATCTCGGCGGTATTTTTTATGACTGCCCATTTGTCCGCTCTTGAACTTGTAGCCGTTATCATCATAGTCTTCCGCTTCGATAATACCCGGTACTTTATTGACGGATGCAGCTATACTTATCCAGTCCAAGTTCAAATCTCCATCCTGGGAACGCCATTCGATATAATGTTCTCCCGGTTGCAGTTCGATATTTAATATTTCTATTGTTTCCCATTTATCGGTTGCGGAGTTTACTTTTATTTTATCGGCACGGACAAAAGTTCCGTCGATTGCGAGTTGAAAACTTCCACCGCTTCGATTTTGTGATACCATACAGGTTATAGCGTATCGTCCTGTTTCTTTTACATCGATAGAGTAACGTACCCACTCTTTTCTTTTCATGTGGCTTAAAAATGTTGCGCCGTTTTTTGTTTCGATTTTGATGTCTCCTTCTGCCGGCCTTTTATAATAAGCATAGTGTGAACCGCCGTTATTGAAGTCTTCAGCTTCGATTTTAGTTGTTTTAGTTAAAGATATTTCGGGAGATTTTCCACCTTTGGGAGTACCCCAATTTCGGACTACTTGCAGTGTCCCGTCCGGATTGAAATCGATCGCATCGAAGCAGACCGACCGTAAGCTTCCTGTTCCCGAATAATTCGCTGTATGATAGAATGCATACCATTTACCTTTAAATTGTACGATAGAACCGTGTGCAGTTTCTTCTCCGTGAGGATGCATGTAAACTCCACAATGTTTCCACGGACCTAAAGGATTATCCGACATGGCATATACAAGTTGGTTGCCGCCCAGATTCGAGCGATGGTTGTCTGAATGGGTCATATAGTATTTCCCTTTATATTTAAATACCCATGGCGCTTCGTGAAAATCGACAAATCCGCTCATAGGTTTCATTTCTCCGTCGAGTTTGCTCCAGTCGTCTTTTTTCAATTTGCAGCCCCATCCGCCTTTTCCGGCACCGCTGGTATATATATATGGTTGGCCGTCATCATCGACAAACACGCACGGGTCAATGGTTGAGGGAATACCTTCTATAAATCCTTTGACTTTGAAATCGGCTGCCGGGTCTTTACTGGTCGCTACAAAGATACGCCAGATATCTTGCCCTGTTCCGTTCTCTTTTTTCTGTATTTTATGAGGAAAGTAAAAATAATATGTTTTGTCTTTGGGGTTGTAAGCACAATCGGGCGCCCACATAAAACCATCGATACCTATTCCGGTTTGTTTTTTTACGTCATCGGAGTTCAATATTTCACCATGATCGGTCCATGTTTTCAGATCATCGGTAGAGAATATATGATAACGGTCCATGTGATCACATCCTTGAGATGGTTCCATATCATGTGAAGCATATACATATAACCGTTCTTTTCCGTTGATTTTCCATACATGAGCAGACGGGTCGGCTGTGTAGAGATTTCCTACGAACGGGCTATTATGCATCTGTGAAGGCAAATTGACAAATAACGGATTTCGCTCTTGTCGGGTTATTATCGGGTATTTATAGTCAAATCCTCCCGGTTTTGTATTATTCCCGATCAAATCTCCTGTACGAGTAAACGTAAATTTGTCAATATTCATGCCGCCGTAAGTGTACCATTTGAGAATATGTTTCCCTTTCTTTATACGTATCCCGTCTGTTTTTACGGAACAGGAAAGATTATTCCAGTTATCGTCCGGAGCATTTTGAAGTTTACATACGGGTTCTCCATCCAATTCGAAAAAGAATCTTCCGTTTCCGCTTCCCGATACGCAGAATGTCTCGATTGTATAAACACCGTCTTGCATGACATTCACGGTATAGTTAGTCCAGTCTCCCGAACTTGTATGTCCGATAAATGTTTTTTGTCCGTTTTTGTTTAGAGATACGCCTTTATCTTCCCTGTATTGTTTGTTATTTCCGTCTTTCCCGTTTTTAAATTTGTAGGCAATGTCAGAACCTCCGTTGTCATAATCTTCTGCTTCTATAGTTCCTGGTATTTCGAGTTTTTTAAACGGAGTTCCTTTATAATTCTTTATCTCTTCTGCGGCAGAAGTTTTTGTCGTTATGGCACATATTGCCATAATGATCATTAGACTGAAGGTCTTTCTTTTAGTAATAAGTCGTCTCATGTTTTTATATATTTAAGTTATAGCGCAAAAATAAGCGGGGAGGCTTTATCGGTTACTTAAGTTTTACTTAAATGGCAATTAAAAAACGGCTTAATACGGAGTTGTTGCTGAAATTTGTGAGGTAGACGAAACTTTTTTCAGCGGTTGGGGAATTGTGCTTGAATATAAAAATCGGTGCAGCCCAGAATATCATATGTTGAAATAGACTACACCGATTTTTATGAAATGATTATTTATTTAAAATAACCTACCGGATGATTTAAAAAAGGAGTCTGATCTCCCGTAAGTTTCAATGCCTTTTTTAATGCTGCTTTATCCATACTTCCGCGTGGAACGGTTGCCATACCTGTTCCTGCACAAAATAGCGATATATTTTGAGATACTATTCCGGCATCCATTGCTCCCCAGTCGCTGCTTGTATCAGATACTAAAATGAGACATACCGGTGCTTTTAAAGGTCTTACATCTCCGGAGCTGACGGGTTCGAGTGTATTCTTTTGGGGATTATATAAGTAGCTTCCGTCTGCTGTACAAACATATACTTTTATATCTTGTTTGTTCATTGCCGATGGAGCCGTTCTTTTCCCCGATTCAGGGCGGTTGATACCGTTTGCCGCCCAGCAAAGATCTGAAAGATCTTTAAGACTTAGCTCTTTTGTAGAGAACTCCCGGGTAGATTTTCTGTTTTTTAGTGCTGTCATTACGGCATCTCCTCGTTGCGTGTCCGGGTCATTCAGTTGTATTGTTTTTAGTTCTTTAGCTTGAGCGCATCCGCAAGCTATGATTCCGCAAACCGTGATAGATAATAATAGATTTTTCATTGTGAAGTGTTTTTAAAGAAATTCTAATTGTTTATTTATGAATAAAATTTCGTCATTTGATAAATGCACGTCGGCGGCTCGGGCATTGGAGATTGCCTGTTCTTTGTTACGAGCTCCGGCTAAAGCAATGGTAATGCCCGGGTGATCGATTGTCCAGCGTAGTACAAGTTGAGAAAGGGTAATGCCTTTTTCATCGGCAATCGGTTTTATTTTCGCTAAAAAAGCGTTGGTTCTGATAATACTGTCATCTGTGAAATACGGATTGGTTTTTCGGTGGTCTCCTTTTTTAAAGTTTTGTCCCGGTGTCATTTTTCCTGTCAATAATCCTCGTTCCATAGGACTATAAGCAATTACCGATTTTTCATTTCGGATGCAGAATGGAATGATTTTGTCTTCACTTCCTCGATTTACCATGCTGAAAGGAATTTGGTCAGATATTATATTTACTGCCTTATCAGCTTCCTCAATCTGTTCAGGTGTGTAGTTGCATACTCCGGCATATCGGATTTTCCCTTGTTCGATAAGGCGGGCTACTGCTTCGAATGTTTCCGATATAGGGGTCGTTATATCGGCCCAATGTATTTGATAGAGATCTATATAGTCGGTTTTTAATCGTTTCAGGCTATTTTCACATTCCTGTATAATACTCTCTTTTCCGGCATATTTATAGATATCGATATCTTTCCCCTGATTATTTTGGCTGTGGACATAGAAATTTCCTTTATTCAAGTCCCAACGTAACCCGAATTTTGTCAGTATTTGCACTTTGTCGCGGGGAATATCTTGTAATGCTTCTCCGACAATCTCTTCACTTTCTCCTTGTCCGTATATCGGGGCGGTATCAAAGGAGGTCATACCTTCAGCGTATGCCGCACGCATGGCCTTGATTGCTTCATGCCGGTCTGTTTGTCCCCACATCCAACCCCCTGCAGCCCATGCGCCGAAAGCGATAGCCGATAAAGTAAGCTCTGAATGTTGCAGTTGTCTGTATTCCATAATATATCTGATTTTATAAATGTATGATATATTAATAACAAAATTAAAAGAAGTAAGATTGTTCCCGATATTATTTATTGAATAAAATAGTGTGGTTTTACATAATTTATGATTTGAAAGCAAGGTGTAATCTTCTGAAACAGAAAACAAACATTCTTGTAATATGCAGGAAATATAACGGTTGTTCTTTTGTTAAACGAAAATTAAAATTATTCTATGGCAAGAACAAAAGTCTCTACGGTGATTCTGTCGGATGTACATATCGGGTCAGAGCATTCAAAAGTGAAAGAGTTGACTTCTTTCCTGAAAAATATCGATTGTGATAAGCTTATTTTGAATGGAGATATTCTGGATGGGTGGAAGTTGCAGCGAAATCCCTTCGGACGCTGGAAACGTTCTTATACGGAACTTATAAAAGTTATTATGAAAATGATGGAAAAACACGGAACGAAAGTTATTTATGTTCGTGGAAATCATGATGACTTTTTAGATAAGATACTGCCTTTGTCGCTTCCATCCGTTTCATTGGTAAAGGATTATGTACATATATCTCACGGAAAACGTTATTATGTAACGCATGGAGATGTTTTCGATAATATCAGTACACATTTGGTCTGGCTGGCTAAACTTGGAGATTATGGCTATTCAGCTCTCTTGTGGATAAATAGGATATTGAATAATTATCGACGGAAACAGGGAAAACCTTATTACTCTTTTTCACAGTCTGTCAAACACAAGGTAAAATCTGCCGTATCTTATATTTCAGATTTCGAAAAGGAACTGACAGCACTTGCAGCAGCCCGTCATTTCGACGGAATTATTTGCGGACATATTCATCAGCCGGCAAATACATGGTATGGAAATATTCATTATCTCAATTCAGGTGACTGGGTAGAGTCTCTTAGCGCTTTGATCGAGCATGTAGATGGTACGTGGGAGATATATCATTATGAAGAGTGTTTATTTGAAAATGAAGTGTCCGAAAGAACCGCTTGATAAATTGTTCGTTATTTGTTTTTGTTTTATGGGTTATAGTCTAAAAATATATGAAGTATCTGTTTGTTGTACAAGGTGAAGGTCGGGGGCATTTTACTCAGGCGCTGGTAATGCAGGAGCGAATACGGATGAGGGGAGATGAAATTGCGGCTTTTTTGGTCGGGAAAAGCTCTGCAAGACAGTTACCCGATTATTTCCTAAATCAGGCAACAGCACCGGTTATTCAATTCGAGAGTCCTAATTTTTTACCGGCAGCGCAAAATAAGCGTCCCGGGCTATGGAAAAGCGTATTTTATAATTTGTTGAAGTTACCTGTTTTTATTTCGAATATGAATTTTATTCGGAAACAGATAAAACTATATGAGCCGGACATCGTGCTTAATTTTTATGAGTTGTTGACCGGATTGACTTATTTATTTATGCCTCCTTCGATTCCAATGGTTTGTATCGGACACCAATATATGTTTCTACATCGAAAATTCCGTTTCCCGAAAAAGTCTCCTGTCGAACTTTTCTTTTTGAAATTTTTCACTCGGCTTACTAGTATGGGAGCTGATCGAAGGTTGGCTTTGTCTTTTTATCCCATGGGAGATGATATTTCTCGTCACATTGTTGTCGTCCCTCCGTTGTTACGTTCCGAAGTCACCCGTTTAGAGCCTGTTAAAGGCGATTATATATTGGGTTATATGTTGAATAGTGGCTATCTTTCCGAAATAAGCAAATGGCATGAACATAATCCTGAAGAGACATTGCATTTTTTCTGGGATAAAAAAGATGCAGCCGAAAGGCTGGACATATCTTCTACATTTTCTCTGTTTCGAATTAATGACAAGTCTTTTCTGAAACAAATGGCAGGTTGCAAAGCTTATTCTACCACAGCCGGATTTGAATCGGTATGCGAAGCACTTTATTTGCAGAAACCTGTGTTAATGGTACCTGCACATATAGAACAGGAATGCAATGCTTTTGACGCTTTGCGTGCAGGAGCGGGTATCGTATCTGATAATTTCGATTTGAGTGCATTGTTGCAGTCTATTGCGATTTACAAACCCAATACCCTGTTTCGAAGATGGGTCGCTAATGCTGATACGCTTATTTTCTCTGAATTAAAAGAGGTTTATTTATCTCATAAATATCCGGAACGAAAAGGTTTGATTTGGAATTATCATGCTTAATTTTTATAATTATCGGCAGCTGTCGAAGATAGTTTGGATATAGAAAAAAAATTGCTTCAATTCTGTGTAGCTTCGTTCTATTGTATTAAATTTGCACTCAATTTTTGGGGATCATTCTGAGAAATATCCATAAATCTTAAAGATTGTCGAACAATTGTTTCAATCTGTCTGTATATTTCTTTAGGATAAAATAATTTATAAGTAGAGAGGAGTACATGAAAAAAGTTCATATTATATCCCTTGGAGACACATATATGTTCCGTTTAGCTGTCGCTTTACGTGAAAAAGGATATAGTGTCAGTTGTTCCGGAGCGGATATTATGGGAGCTGAAGCTGATATTTTGAGGGAGAAAGATATTCTGTTGGCAGACTTACAGCCGATAAACGATCCTTTTAAGGAAAAGATCGACTTTGTCGTTTCTCCGTTGCAGTCGGTTTCTGATCATCCGGAACTTATTCGTGCAAAGGAATCCGGGTTATTGATCCTTTCTGTTCCGGAACTTGTGTTGAGAATGGCAAAAGATAAGATACGTTTGGTTTTTTGTAATCCTCGGCATCCGAACAGAATTATGAGTATGGTTCTGAAAGCCTTGCGTAAGCAAAACATGCGTTGCGATTACGTTGCGTTGAATGAGATTCCGGGTCAGGAGAAACAGATTTCTCTGAGCTATGATGCGCGGATTTCATTATTGGAGGGAGATGCTTTTCTTGAAGAGAAGCCATTGGCTCACCAGCAATATAAACCGCATATATTGATCATGTCCGATTTGTTGTGGCATCCGACGAAAACGCATTCGACTTTCGAATCTTATGTCGATTTCTGGAGGGGCATGGTCGCTTCGATCGAGCGGGACGGGAAATTTATATATAATCAGAATATTCCTTTACTTCAGGATTTGGCAGATACGGTCAGAGAGGATATAACAGCCGTTCCCTATTTACCGCATCCTATTGTAAGAACAGACGATAATATCGAGTTGGAAACCCGTTATGGACGAGTACCTGTAACATTATTTGATGAAGAATTTTTGGGCGATATCAATGCTGCCCGTTTAGCTTGTCGTCATTTAGGGGTGAATGATAAAGAGTTTTATGCGATTTTTGAATGTATATTCTGAAATTGTTAAAAATAAATTGTTTATTTGTTCTCCGGATAAATTTTGAAATATGATTATAGCCAGCCAAAAAAGGAAAGAAAATATCGCTGAGTATTTGCTCTATATGTGGCAGATCGAAGATATTATCCGGGCATATAAGCTGGATATCGATACTATCGATGAACAGATTGTCTCGAAATATAATGTTCCGGATGATAAAAAGAAAGAAATTCGGGAGTGGTATGAGAGCCTTATCGATATGATGAGACGTGAAGGTGTGGTGGAAAGCGGACATCTTCAGTTGAATAAAAATGTTATTATCGATCTTACCGATTTGCATCTGGCTTTATTGAAGTCACCGAAAGAACCGTTTTATGGGGCGACATTTTTCAAAACGCTCCCTTATATTGTTGAGTTGAGGGCAAAAACAGGAGACGAACCGGTTGGTGAAATAGAGACTTGTTTTAATGCGCTTTATGGAATCTTAATGCTTCGGTTACAGAAAAAGGAGATTTCTGAACAGACACAGGCTGCAATGAAACAAATATCGACTTTTTTAGCATTATTGTCTGAAAAATATAAACAAGAAAAAGCCGGAGATCTGGAATTATAAAATTTTAAAAAAAAACATCGCATGGCAAAAATTTTAGTAACCGGTGCTAACGGTCAGTTGGGTAATGAAATGCGCTGTCTGGCGGAAGAAGATAAAAAAAATACTTTTCTGTTTACGGATATACAAGATATGGATATTACCGATTTGGAAGCCGTAATGAAGTATGTTGCAGGTCACGGTATCGAGGTTATTGTCAATTGTGCAGCTTATACTGCGGTCGATAAAGCAGAGGATAATGAGGATACTTGTCGAAAGATTAATGCTTTGGCTGTAGCGAATCTTGCAAAAGCAGCTACAATGAATCGAGCTAAAGTCATTCATATTTCTACAGACTATGTATATAGCGGAGTCCATTATAAACCGTATTCGGAGGGTGACGAAACAGCGCCATGCTCGGTATATGGAGTTACGAAGCTTGAAGGCGAGCGGTTATTGTTCGATAATTGTTCCGATGCCGTTGTATTGCGGACCTCTTGGCTATATTCGGCTTACGGCAATAATTTTGTGAAAACGATGATTCGACTTGGAAAAGAGCGGGAGAAATTAAGTGTCGTATTTGACCAAATCGGTACACCTACTTATGCAGGAGATTTGGCAAAGGCGATAATGATTATTATCGATAATAAGACGTTTATTCCCGGTATCTATAACTTTTCGAATGAAGGAGTGTGTAGCTGGTATGATTTTACTAAAGCAATACACCGTATTGCCGGAATTAGGACTTGCGAAGTGCTACCGATAGAAGGAAGCGAATATCCGGCAAAAGCGACGCGACCTTTTTATAGCGTGATGAATAAGAAAAAAATAAAAGAGACATATTCGGTTTCCATACCATATTGGGAAAACAGTCTTGTAAAGTGTATTAATTTATTAATGAAATAATTATTGTAAAGTGGCTACGATAACCGAAGAGATACAAAAAAGAAGAACATTTGCTATTATCAGTCATCCGGATGCCGGGAAAACTACATTGACCGAGAAACTGCTGTTATTTGGGGGGGCGATTCATGTGGCCGGTGCTGTGAAATCGAATAAGATCAAGAAAACGGCGACTTCAGACTGGATGGAGATAGAAAAGCAGAGAGGAATTTCGGTTGCGACCTCGGTGATGGGGTTTAATTACGGAGATTATAAAATAAACATTTTGGATACCCCCGGTCATCAAGACTTTGCAGAAGATACTTATCGCACATTGACAGCTGTGGATAGTGTGATTATTGTTGTAGACGCTGCAAAAGGAGTTGAGATGCAGACTCGTAAACTGATGGAAGTGTGTCGCATGCGTAATACTCCTGTAATTGTGTTTGTAAATAAATTGGATAGGGAAGGACAAGATCCTTTCGATTTGCTTGACGAGCTGGAGTCGGAACTTAAAATAGGTGTGCGTCCGTTAAGCTGGCCTATCAATATGGGGCAGCGGTTTAAAGGAGTGTATAATATATATGAGGAAGGATTGAATCTTTACACTCCGAGTAAGCAGGTAGTCACCGAATCGGTAGAATTTAAAGATATTAATAATCCTGAGTTGGAAAAATATATCGGTTCAGAAGATGCCTCCAAACTTAGAGCTGATTTGGAACTGATAGAAGGAGTATATCCTGAATTTGATGTTTCCGATTATTTAAAAGGTAATATAGCACCCGTATTCTTTGGATCGGCACTAAACAATTTCGGAGTAAAAGAACTGTTGGATTGTTTTGTGAAAATAGCGCCATCTCCCAGACCGGTACAAGCTGTAGAACGTGTCGTTTGCCCTGAAGAGGCTAATTTTTCGGGGTTTGTTTTTAAGATACATGCAAATATGGACCCCAACCACCGGAGTTGTATTGCCTTTGTGAAAGTCTGTTCTGGAAAATTTGAACGGAATGCAAACTATAAACATGTGAGAAATGGTAAATTTATGAAGTTCTCCAGTCCGACAGCTTTTATGGCACAACGGAAATCTACGGTCGATGAGGCTTATCCCGGGGATATTGTCGGGTTGCCGGATACCGGTAACTTTAAAATCGGAGATACTTTAACGGCAGGAGAGGAGTTGCATTTTAGAGGATTGCCGAGTTTCTCTCCTGAAATGTTCAAGTATATAGAAAATACTGACCCGATGAAAACAAAACAGCTGAATAAAGGAATAGACCAATTGATGGATGAGGGTGTTGCTCAGTTATTTGTCAATCAGTTTAACGGGCGGAAAATTATCGGGACGGTAGGACAATTGCAGTTTGAAGTGATTCAATATCGTTTGCTGCATGAATATGGAGCGCAATGTAAATGGGAACCTATCAGCCTTTATAAAGCTTGCTGGATAGAGAGTGATGATGCCGAGGCTTTGGAGAATTTCAAAAAACGGAAATATCAGTTTATGGCAAAAGATAAAGAAGACCGGGATGTATTTCTTGCAGATTCCAATTATGTATTGCAAATGGCACAGACAGATTTTCCGAAAATAAAGTTCCATTTTACCAGTGAATTTTAAAAAAATATTTTGTGATGACGAAAAAGCAGAAAACCTACCGAGAGATAAAGAATAGCAGTTTTCTGCTTTTTTGTTTGAAGATTAACTGTTTTAAATTTATTCGGAATGGGAAATTTTAAACAGACTCTGAAAAATGATAATTATTTAATTTTATAGTTTAAAGAACATGAATCATTTAGATCCGTTGATTTCAGATTTAGCTTTGATTCTTATGCTGGCAGGAATAACAACGTTGCTTTTCAAATGGATGAAGCAACCGGTTGTTTTAGGCTATATTGTCACCGGTTTTCTGGCAGGACCGCATTTTTCATTTTTCCCTACTGTAACCGATGTTGCTAATATCGATATTTGGGCGGAAATAGGAATTATCGTTTTGCTGTTTTCTTTGGGATTAGAATTCAGTTTTCGGAAGTTGGTCAATGTCGGAGGTTCTGCGGTAATAACGGCATTAGTGATAGTTGTCGGTATGATGTTATTGGGATATGCTGCCGGACGCTTGTTGCATTTCACATATTTGGATAGTATTTTTTTAGGGGGAATGCTGTCGATGTCGTCTACGACGATTATCATCAAGGCATTTACCGATTTGAATATGCGAAAACAACAGTTCACGACAATTGTGTTTGGCGTGTTGATCGTAGAAGATATGTTTGCCGTTTTGATGATGGTACTTCTTTCTTCTATTGCCGTAAATAATGAGCTGGAGGGCTCGGAACTGATTTATAGTATATTGAAGTTAGCATTTTTTCTTATAACATGGTTTTTGATTGGTATTTTTGTGTTGCCCACTTTTTTGAAAAAAGCCCGACGCTTTCTTAATTCCGAAACGCTGTTAGTCGTTTCTATGGGGTTGTGCCTGGGAATGGTCGTATTAGCATCTTATGCGGGCTTTTCTTCTGCTTTGGGGGCTTTTGTCATGGGTTCTATTTTGGCCGGTACGAATGAGGCTGAACGAATTGAGAAAGTAATGCAACCGGTTAAAGACCTGTTTGGTGCTGTATTTTTTATTTCTGTCGGGATGCTTGTCAGTCCTGAAGCCTTGGTGCAGTATGCTATTCCTATTATTATTCTTTCATTGGTGGTAATTGCCGGACAAATATTTTTCGGAACAAGTGGAATGTTGATCTCCGGTCAACCGTTGAAAATTGCCATAAAATCGGGATTCAGTCTTTCCCAGATCGGAGAGTTCGCTTTCATTATTGCAACTTTGGGAATGTCTCTGAAAGTGATCGACGGATTCCTATATCCGATCGTCGTTGCCGTATCGGTTATAACGACTTTTACAACGCCTTATTTTATAAAGCTTTCTGATCCGGTTGCAAATTGGGTGGAGAAACATTTGCCCGCAAAACTGAATTTTATCCTTGAGAGATATAGTGCAAACGCTTCGGCTGTACAACCTGAGAACACCTGGAAGCGGGTACTGGGAGTTTATTTGGGTAAGATAGCACTTTATTCGACTATTCTTGTCGGGATTATTTTACTTTCGCTTACTTGGTTCTTGCCTTTGATGAAAGAACTGATCCCCTCCGTATGGGGAAAGTATATCGGTGTAGGGATTACGCTCTTGGTAATGCTTCCTTTTCTTTGGGCGTTGACTATGAAACGAATAAATAGTCGGAAATTACTTACTTTAGAAGAAAATAAACGGGCGAATCAAGTTCCTCTTTTCTTTATGGTTATATTCCGGTTTTTTATAGGTTTGGGATTTGTAATTTATTTTTTGTCAGTTGCTTATTCTCAACGTACCGGAGTTTTGTTGGGTGTAGTTTTATTTGTTATCGTTATGTTGCTGATGTCGAAAAGGCTGCAACGACAAATCGTTTCTCTTGAAGGAAAGTTTATGGATAATCTGAATGAAAGGGAATTACGTCGGACGGGTAGAAAGAATAATTTGGTGCGCAATATGCATTTAGCCCATATGGAAGTGAATGGAGAATGTGCATTTATTGGAAAACGTTTGGAGGATGCAAATATCCGTAAAGAATATGGTGTAAATATCGTAAGTATAAAAAGAGGATTAAAACGGATAAATATTCCGAAAGGGGATAGCCGTCTTTTCCCGGGAGACGTCGTGAGTGTGATCGGTACAGATGAACAAATACAGAAGTTTCTCGATGCTGTAGAACCGGAAGAAATTTCTGTAGATGAAACAGAAAACGAAGAACATTTTGAACTTGAACGAATAGTTATTCCGAAAGATTCTCCGTTAATTGGAAAGACGATCGCCCAATCGGGAATCAGGGAAAAAGATTCTTGTCTTGTTGTCGGAGTAGAACGCATGGACGGTACATTTTTGGCTCCGACCGGGAATATTGTTTTGAAGGAGACGGATATGTTGTGGATTGTGGGGACAAAAGCCCGGATTGAAGCATTGCTGAAATAATAGTAGTTGCGTATTTACCTCTTTATAATTACATTTGTATCACGAAAAATATAATAATTTATATACACACTTTATGCAGGAAAAAATTATAATTCTTGATTTCGGTTCGCAAACGACTCAGCTTATAGGACGGCGTGTGCGTGAATTGGATACTTACTGCGAGATTCTTCCGTATAATAAATTCCCTGAAGACGATCAGAATATAAAAGGGGTGATTCTTTCGGGTAGTCCGTTTTCTGTTTACGATAAAGATGCCTTCAAGGCCGATTTAGGCAGAATATGGGGAAAGTATCCTATTTTGGGAATTTGTTATGGTGCTCAGTTTATGGCGTATAGCAATGGCGGAAAAGTAGAACCGGCAGGAAGTAGAGAATACGGACGGGCACACTTATCTTCGTTTTCCAAAGAAAATAAGTTGTTCAGAGGAATAAAGGAAAATACGCAAGTCTGGATGTCTCATGGCGATACGATAACCTCGATTCCTTCAAATTTTAAAATAATAGCTTCTACCGACGAGGTAAAAATTGCGGCTTATCAGGTAGAGAGCGAAAATATATGGGGCGTACAATTTCATCCAGAAGTTTATCATACCGAAGAAGGAACACAATTGCTTCGTAATTTTGTCGTAGAAATTTGCGGTTGTAAACAAGACTGGTCTCCCTCGTCTTTTATTGAGACTACGGTGGCACAGTTAAGAGAACAGTTGAAGGATGATAAAGTGATTCTCGCTCTTTCCGGAGGAGTAGATTCTTCTGTTGCTGCAGTTTTATTAAATAAAGCGATTGGCAAGAATCTTACCTGTATTTTTGTAGATCACGGTATGCTCCGGAAAAATGAGTTCGAAAATGTGATGCGTGATTACGAGCATCTAGGATTGAATGTGATAGGAGTGAATGCACATGATAAGTTTTTCGGAGAATTAGCAGGCGTGACAGAACCCGAACGTAAAAGGAAAATTATCGGAAAAGGATTTATCGATGTTTTCGATGAAGAAGCTCGTAAAATCAAAGATGTGAAGTGGTTGGCTCAAGGCACGATTTATCCGGATTGTATCGAATCTCTTTCGATAACGGGAACAGTGATAAAGAGTCATCACAATGTCGGTGGTCTTCCTGAAAAAATGAATCTGAAATTGTGCGAGCCTCTACGTTTGTTGTTTAAAGATGAAGTTCGTCGGGTTGGTAGAGAATTGGGTATGATGGAACATTTGATTACACGACATCCTTTCCCGGAACCGGCTTGGCCGTTCGTATCTTGGGAGATATTACACCCGAAAAAGTTTCGATTTTACAAAATGCCGATGATATTTTTATTCGCGGACTTCGTGAGTGGGGATTATATGATAAAGTTTGGCAAGCAGGAGTTGTATTGCTTCCGGTACAATCGGTTGGTGTGATGGGAGATGAACGAACCTATGAGCGAGCTGTCGCTTTACGAGCCGTGACATCT
This sequence comes from Coprobacter fastidiosus, assembly GCF_030296935.1. NCBI lineage: Bacteria > Pseudomonadati > Bacteroidota > Bacteroidia > Bacteroidales > Barnesiellaceae > Coprobacter > Coprobacter fastidiosus. The sequence goes on from NZ_AP028032.1 coordinate 137,164, forward strand.
ACAGATGCAATGACTGCCGATTGGGCAAAACTTCCGTATGATTTCCTTGCTAAAATATCGAATGAGATTATCAATAAAGTAAAAGGCGTGAACCGTGTTGTTTATGACATTAGTTCTAAACCGCCTGCCACGATCGAGTGGGAGTAAAGATGATAAGCAGGCTATCTAGCGAATGAAAATAAGCTGGAAGAATATATAAAGGTAGCTTGATATATTTCTTTATCAGAAAATTTAAATAGGTTTTTAAAACAGTGTGTCTTGTATTTTTATATAGAGGACACACTGTTTTTATATAATATTTAATAGCAATGTTATATCTAATATTGAGATAAACATTTCTGTGTTTAGTATTGTTGTTTTTATCGGATCGTCCAAAAAGGTCTGGTAAAAATTACAATTATGGAGAAAATATTTAGAATCTGTTTTATTGCAGTTTTATTGGGGTTGTTTATGCCTGTTCATGCACAGAAAAAAAAGATGTCCCCGTTATTTAATGATGATTTTATTATACTTACGGGGAAAAACGGACCGAGTTGCAAAGACATTGTCAATATATTCAGGGAGACAAGGTCTTTACATTTTCAAGATCCGGATGCTCCGCGTTTCCTTTTAGTAGATCAAAAACATCAGATGGCTTTAGGTATCGGAGGATATGTGAGACTTACTACATCGTATGATTTTCGAGGCATTTCGGACAATGTAGATTTTGTGCCTTATGATATTCCTACACCGGCAAATCCTGCCGAGAAGAGTCAGTATCAAATGGATGCTTCGACATCACGTATTTTTTTGAAATTGGTGGGAAACAATAAAGCTTTAGGAAAATTTTCCGCTTATATCGAAACTGATTTTCGGGGAGATCATCATACGTTAAGATTACGTCAGGCATATGTATCGATGAGAGGATTTTTATTGGGACAGTCTTGGAGTACTTTTTCTGATTTGGCATCGATCCCTCCGACAATCGATTTTGAAGGGCCTAATGCCAATACAACTTTGAGAAATGTTCAAGTAAGATATACCTATAATATAAATAAACATTGGCAGATAGCCATTGCAGCAGAAAATCCGAATCCGGATATTACTTATGGAACTTATTCCCGAAGTATCAAGCAGCGTATGCCGGATATTCCTGCTTATATACAATATAATTGGGGAGCTTCGAGCCATATTCGGGCAACCGGATTATTTCGAGGATTGAGTTATCGAAACATGGTTACGGAAAATAATCGGACGTTGGTGGGATGGGGTGCTCAATTGAGTGGACTGGCAACCTTGTTTCCGGGTTTTACATTTTATTATCAGGGAACGTACGGAAAAGGTATTTCTCAGTATATCGATGATTTAGATAGTAACAATTCAGATCTTGTCCCTGATCCATGCTCTGAAGGGCGTTTACAGGCTTTACCGGTTTTAGCCTTTTTAGGTGGAGTGAAATATGCTTTTACATCCAAATGTTTTGCTTCGGCATCTTATAGTCAGGTACGTTTATATTCCCGACATGGCTATTATGATGCAGAAGGTTATAAATATGGACAATATGCTGTTGGAAATGTATTTTGGAATGTGACACCCAATTGTCAGTTGGGCGTAGAATATTTGTATGGTCGTCGTATGAGTATGGATAAAAGTTGCGGTCATGCAAACCGTATTCAGGCAATGGTGCAATACAATTTTTGATAATGTTTATCTTTCATGATTCTTCAGATATATTAATATCCATAAAAAACAGCTTTGGAAAAACTTCCCAAAGCTGTTTTTTATGGATATTATTGGTTAATAATACTCTATTTCGTATCTTTGCGGAAAGGGATTATTATTTTGTTTTTTTAATTGCAGGTCGTTTAGCATTTCTTAGGGATTGTTTTGCTAATATCTGATCTGATAATTGGTGTTGTATCTGTCCTATATATATATTGGTATTGGAATGAGAAAAGTAGCTCTATTTGCTGTTCTGGCAATATTTTTAATGTCTTGTAGTGAAACCAAGCGTGTTACTTATTTACAAAAGGTCGAAAGCCTTCCTGTAGAAGTTTTACAGCAAAAGTCTTTGTTGGCAGATCCTCGTATTGTTCCGGGAGATTTGTTATCTATCTCTGTGGGGTCGGATAGTCCGGAATCCGTATCGATTTTTAATAAGCTATCTTCTTCTTCAGGTACTACCGAAAATGCGATGACTTCCTCTTCTGTTTCCGATAATTCGACCTATCTTGTCGATAATAAAGGAATAATTGATTTCCCGATTATCGGTAAATTGAATGTCGGGGGAATGACCCGTACCGAAGCCGAAGAGTTTATAAAGTCTAAGATATATCCTCAATATGTAAAAAAAGAACCGACAGTAACTATTCGTGTCGAAAACTTTAAGATTGCCGTATTGGGCGAAGTGAAAGCTCCGAGTATTTATAATGTTCCGAATGAGAGAGTTTCCGTATTAGAGGCTGTTGCGATGGCCGGAGACTTGCAGCTTACCGGACGCCGGGATAATGTGCTATTGATTCGTTTTAAAGGTGATGGTTCTAAAGAAGTAGCTCGCATCAATCTGAATGATCCGAATTTGTTATTCTCTCCATATTTTTATTTACAGCAGAATGATATATTGTATGTCGAGCCGAACAAATCGAAGGCCCGGACTGCTTATACCGTACCTCCGATGCTGACCTTAAGTTTGAGCATTCTTTCCACATTATTGGGAATTACTAATATTATAGTTACATTAACTCGTTAATACAGTTTTGAATGGATTCGAAGGATATTCTCTCACAAGAAGAAGGGCAAGATAAAGCAGTCGATTTTAGAGAAATACTTTTTAATTATTTGGTTCATTGGAAATGGTTCGTTGCCAGTATTATAGTGGCGATGGGTATTGCTTTTTTCATCTTGGCACGTAAAAATAATGTTTATACGGTAACGGCCTCTGTTTTGATGAAAAATGATAAGAGCGGTGCTACTCCCGATATGTTGATGATGGAGAGTTTGGGAATGGCATCCGTTAAAAACAATCTTGAAAATGAAGTTGAGATCATGCGTTCCAAAAACGTGATGCTTCAGGTTGTCATGGATCTGGAGTTATATACAAATTATGTAATGAAAAAAGGAATGCGTAAGATAGACCTCTACAAAGATACTCCGATAGAATTATCTATTGATAGTGCAACAGTGAGGAGTTTAGTATTTCCGATAACTATACATGCCGTTCCGAAATCAAGTGAAGATTATGATGTAAAAGTTTCTTACAATGGAGAAAACAAGTCATTAGTTTTGACAGCTAACCCTTTGCCGGTAAATATCGGGGATATTTCATTCACTATGACCCGCAATTTTGCTGTACAACTTCCTGAAGAAGATATTATAATTACTGTATCGAATCCGAGAAATATGGCGAATTATCTTTCGAAAGCCATTGTTGCAGATGCATTGAGCAAGGGATCTACGATATTGACTCTTTCATTGAATACTTTTAATATTGCGAAGGCTAAAGACGTACTTAATCGTGTCGTATTTTATTATAATGAATTAAGTATGGCAGAGAAGAATCGAGTAGCATTGAATACAGAACGATTTATCGATGAACGTATTGTCTCTATATCCAAGGAATTAGGAAATGTTGAGAAACAGGCGGAAAATTTCCGAAAAGCACATAAGTTGACAGATGTGAAGAATGAAGGAGAGAAGTTCACGACGGAGTTATCGGAGACCGAAAAAAAATTATTCGAATTGGAGACGCAGTTAAATCTGGTCGATTATGTAGATCAGTTTGTTTCCAATAAACAACATGTGTATACGCCTATTCCTTATTTGGGTATTACTGATGCCGGATTCTCCGAATTAATTAATAAATATAACCAAATGCTGCTCGTTCGAGAACGTTTATTACGTTCTTCTTCTGAAGATAATCCTTTGATTGCAGATATAAACCATGATATATCTGATTTAAGAAAAGGTGTTTTGAGTGGTATAATTTCTGTTCGTAAAGGATTGAATATAGAAAAAAAAGATTTGCAGGCTAAAAATCGTCAACTTAATAATATGGTAGCGTCGGTTCCTGAAGTTGAAAGGGAATTAACGGAAATTATGCGCCAGCAATCTATTAAAGATAAATTATATGTTTTCCTATTAGAGAAGAGAGAAGAGAATTCCTTAAATAAGACGTTGACAGTCCCTGTTGCCAGTATTGTCGATACTCCCGATGTGACAGGAGGTCCTGTCGAGCCTAATAAACCTAAGACTTTTTTGATTGCATTTGTTTTTGGTCTTTCGATACCTGCATTATTTATCTTTTTAAAAGATATGTTCAATGTAAAATTTAAAGATCGTATGGATGTAGAGCGTTTGACTTCTGTCCCTGTTTTAGGAGAAATAGCAAAGAACGATACTGGCGATCAGTTTGTCGTAAAGGCAAAATCGACAGCTCCCATTGTCGAATTATTTCGGCTGGTTCGAAATAGTTTGCAATTTATGTTGAATGAACCGGACAAAAAGGTAATAAATGTTACGTCTACCGTGACACAAGAAGGTAAGACATTCTTTTCGATGAATTTGGCTTTGAGTTTTGCTTTGACAAACAAAAAAGTGATATTGGTGGGTTTAGATATTCGTAGGCCTCAGTTGAAAAAACATTTTTCTATTATGACGAATAAAGGGATCACCTCATATCTTTCAGGTCAGGAAACTGATTTAGACGGATTGATAGTTCCTTCCGGCATGTCTGAATATCTCGATCTATTACCCGCCGGTCCTATCCCTCCTAATCCGAATGAATTGCTTACAAATTCTCGTTTAGATCAGGTGTTTGAGATATTGCGTGAAAAATATGATTACATTATTGTCGATACTGCTCCGGTCGGAATGGTTTCAGATACTTTTTTGCTGAATCGTTTGGCAGATGTTAACTTATATGTTACGAGAGCTAATTATTCTTCGAAAAAATATTTGGCATTACTGAATAGTTATGTAGCAGATAAAAGACTGACGTCAACTTATTTGATCGTTAATGCAGTCGATATGCAGGCTCACTCTTATAGTTATAGAAAATATGGTTATGGCTACGGTTACGGGTATGGCTCTAAGTATAGTTATAGTTCTGCTTATGGTTATGGCGGAAATGGTAGCGATGAGAATCAGAAAAATAAAAAGAGGAAGAAGTGTTGGTTTTAGGAAATATAATCCGGAACATGAAGCTGGTAAAAATAAGGGTGTACAAAATTGTATATCCTTTTTTATTGATCTCTGTATTCTGGGTGTCTCTGTAACCAAATTATGGCATAACTGCAAGTTGCTGACGGTTTGAGACAGTTGTTTATAGCATAGTCGTACGCCGCTTTTACCAGTTGTGATGCAACTCCTTGTCCTCCGATTTGAAAGGGAACTACGGTATGGAGTATATCGAGCTTTCCGTTTCTAATTTGATAGGAAACATATCCGGTATAGCCGTTGATTATCATACTGAATGTTTTTCGATCTGGGTCATGAATAATTTCCATTTCTTTTTTATTATGATTATGAAAAAACAGGTTGCTTTAAAGCAACCTGTTTAATTAAATTGTTGATATAAAACTTTCCTTATTTAGTCTTGACTTCAATTTCCGGAGCAATGAGTTTATACCCTTTACCGTGGATATTGATAATTTCGATCGAAGGATCATCTTTCAGGTGTTTACGTAATTTAGTGATGTAAACATCCATACTGCGGGCATTGAAATAATTGTCATCGATCCATATTGTTTTCAATGCAAAATTACGTTCCAAAATCTCATTTACATGAGCGCACAAAAGACTTAGTAATTCTGATTCTTTTGTCGTCAGTTTGGTTACTTTATCACCGATAGACAAAACTTGTTTCTGAGTATCGAATGTAAAGTTTCCGATTTTGTACATAGTAACTTCTTTTCCTTTTTTTCCTTTTACCCGGCGCAAGATAGCTTCAATTCTGAATACCAGCTCTTCCATACTGAAAGGTTTGGTAATATAGTCGTCAGCACCGATTTTGAATCCTTCGAGAATATCTTCTTTTAGCGATTTAGCAGTCAAGAAAATAATAGGTACTTCACTGTTTATGGTACGAATCTCTTGGGCGAGAGTGAAACCGTCTTTTTTAGGCATCATTACGTCCAGTACACATAAATCGTATTTACCTTTTAAAAAGGCTTTATATCCGCTTTCTCCATCTGAGAAAAGATCCGCTGCATAACCTTTTGCTTGCAAATATTCTCTTAACAACATGCCAAGATTTTCATCATCTTCGCATAGTAATATACGCAATCTTTCTTCCATAATTATTTGTTTTTTATTAGAGGTAATATAATTATAAATTTTGTTCCTATATTCAGTTCGCTTTCTGCACGGATTGTTCCGTTCAGATCGTGTATGATCTTATGCACGTATGCCAGTCCTAAACCGAATCCTTTGACATTATGCACATTTCCGGTCGAGACACGGTAGAATTTTTCGAATATCTTTTTCAGGTCTTCTTTTTTAATACCTATTCCGTTGTCTTGAATCGATATTTCGACCTTATCGTTGTCTAAAATACGGGTTCGTATGAATAAGGACAACGGAACATCTTCCCGTGCATATTTTACTGCATTGTCCAATAGATTGAAAATTACATTCGTAAAATGCATTTCATCTACTTTCACCCATGCATCTTCTGCCTCGAGATCGGCTTCTATCGTACCCCCGTATTTTTCAACTTTCAGTTTGAATGTACTCATTACGCTGGTAATAATACCATTGACATCTACCGTATTGAGCTTCATCATGGTTTTTTGTCTTTCGAACATAGACATTTGTAAAACTTTTTCTACCTGAAAGCGAAGCCTTTTCGTTTCATCGTTTATAACACCTGATATATGTTGAAACATCTGTGGACTTTTAGCTACTGCCGGATCTTTCAGCATTTGTGCTGCCAAAGAAATCGTAGAAATCGGAGTTTTAAATTCATGGGTCATATTATTGATGAAATCATTCTTCATTTCAGTCAACTTCTTTTGCCGGAATGCGGTTACGATAGTAAAAATAAAAGTAATCAACATTACCATCGTAAAGGCAAAAGAGGGGATCATAAATCGTATCGAACTGAAAATATAATCGCTTTTTGTCGGAAAATAAACTTTCAGATAGTTGAGTCGGTTCGGCGGATCGTTCGGAAAAAGAATCTGAGTGAATAGTGCCGATTCTTTTTGGGGTGCATACTCTGGAGTATTGTAAACCGTTTTTCCGTTTTTATTGATAATTGCATATTGAAACGGGATGTTCAATCCGTTATTTTGCAATTCCGATTTCAGATAATTTTCGATCTTTCTTGCGTCGACCCGCTCCATAATCGGTTTATTGCTCGCAGTACTTAAAATGTTAAGTATTACCTCATCCAATAATCCTTTTTGGTAAAGATACTGTCCTTTCAGCATCTCTTGCATCCCTCTGTATGTTTTAGTTATCGAGTTATTGTCCTCTTTAGGAGTAACTGATACTTTAGGCTGCATCATTATCGTGCTCGTCAGTTCTTTAAAGCTGAAATTTGATACTGTGCCGTCAGGAGAAACAATAGAAAACTGGTGGTGTGTTGAAATTACATCTTTACCTAAAGTTTTACTAGTACCCCGTTCGAATGAGAGCAGACGCTTCTGCGTTTCTTCGATATCTTCGGCCAAATAACGTTTTGTCTCATCTTGTTCTAAAGTTGTCGACACATCGTATAGGCTGCGTTTTACCGCTTCGGAAAATTGCTCGTTCCTCATCCTCACCATATTTTCCATATAGCTGATCTGCATATAGAGCAACCCGATAAAGGTAAGTGCCATAATTGCTGCCAATAACCATATTGTCGATTTCTTCATAATCGTTTATCCGGTAAATTATTTTTTATAGAGCTTGATTCAGTAATTTTTTTTGAATTTTGCCCTTCATTCCCCAATATTTTCAACATTTTTATTAGATAAACAACCTTGTTCGCTTTTTGTTTAACAGAATAATGAATTTTTTTAGGAATTCTCTGTTTAACATTTCAGTGCGAATTTAACATATAAATGTTTACAAACAAAAAGTCGTCAAGCTATTGACGACTTTTTATTAATATTTAACAATATCACTGTTTGAATTTTCAATATCATTATTCTGTACCTTGTGAGGCCTCATATGCTTTCAGCAATTTTTCTTGAATGTCGGACGGAACTAATTCATATGATGAATATTTCATTGTGAAAGATGAACGACCTCCAGTAATAGAACTCAGTGAAGTAGAGTAAGATGCCATTTCTTTTAAAGGTACTTTGGCACTGATTTTTTCAAAACCTTTTTCACTCGACATACCCATGATGATTGCCCGGCGTCCTTGCAAATCACTCATGACGTCACCCATTTTATCCGATGGAACTAAAACTTCAACATCATATATAGGTTCTAGAATTTTAGGTCCGGCATTTTTGAATGCTTCGCTGAACGCATTTCTTCCGGCTAAACGGAATGAAATCTCATTAGAATCTACAGGGTGCATTTTTCCGTCATAAACACATACTCTGACATCACGAGCATAAGAGCCGGTTAGAGGCCCTTGTTCCATACGGTCCATTAGTCCTTTTAATATAGCTGGTAGAAAACGTGCATCGATAGCACCGCCTACAATACAATTAACAAATACGAGTTTACCTCCCCATTCAAGATCAATTACTTGAGTATCCCGTACATTCATCTTATATTCTTGATTATTGAAACGGTAGCTTTCCGGAGCAGGCATCCCGTCGTAATAAGGTTCTATAATTAAATGTACTTCTCCGAATTGTCCAGCTCCACCCGATTGTTTTTTGTGACGATAATCTGCTCGGGCAGCTTTAGTAATCGTTTCACGATAAGGAATTTTCGGCTCTTTATATTCGACAGCTATTTTGTCGTTATTTTCAATACGCCACTTTAAAGTTCTTAAATGAAATTCTCCCTGTCCCGAAACTATAGTTTGTTTCAGTTCTTTAGATTGTTCTATAATCCAAGTCGGATCTTCTTCGTGCATTCGGGTAAGAATTTCACTTAGTTTTTCGGCATCGGCTTCATTAACCGGTTTTATGGCTCTTTGGAATTTCGGATCTGGGTATTTTACGAAGTCAAATACATACTCGCAATTTTTATCATCGAGTGTATTTCCTGTGCGTACATCTTTTAGTTTGACTGTCGCACCGATATCTCCGGCAACCAGTTCTTCTATTTTTGTTCTTATTTGTCCGCATACGCAGAACATTTGGGCGATACGTTCTTTTGTCCCGCGATTTATATTTTGCAGGTCGTCTCCTTCCTTTATAGTACCGGACATTACTTTAAAGTAAGAGACTTCACCGATATGGGGTTCTACTGTTGTTTTGAAAAAATATAAACTTGTGGGGCCTTTCGCATCGGGAGCTACTTCAATACCATCAGTTGTGACCGGTTTGGGCATTTCACTTACAAACGGGACTACGTTTCCGAGAAATTCCATCATTCGGCGCACTCCCATGTCTCTTAATGCACTGACACAAAATACCGGAAACATACTACGGGTAATTAGACCTTTCCGAATACCCTCACGCATTTCATCTTCGGTCAAGATTCCTTGGTCAAAGAATTTTTCCATGAGTCCTTCATCATTTTCGGCTGCAGCTTCTATTAGTTTCTGATGCAGGTCTGCTGCTTTTTCTTTTTCTTCGGCAGGAATCTCCAGAACTTCAGGAGTTCCGCCTTCCGGTTTCCATTTATACATTTTCATTTTCAGAACATCTATCATTGCGTTGAATGACGCCCCGCAGGAAATCGGATATTGTATTTGTACTATTTTGTTTCCGAAAGATTCTCGGAGTTGTTCTATGGTGTTGTCGTAATCGGCTTTTTCTCCATCTAATTGATTCATCGCGAAGATTACCGGTTTATGCAAAGTCTCGGTATATCGAAATATGTTTTGAGTACCGACTTCAACACCGTATTGAGAGTCAATAACAATTACACCGGTATCGGTAACGTTGAGAGCAGTAATAGCGCTTCCAACGAAATCATCAGACCCCGGACAGTCGATGACATTGAGTTTTTTCCCTAAAAATTCGGCATAAAAAACGGTGGAAAACACAGAATAACCATACTCTCGTTCCACCGGGAAATAGTCTGAAACCGTGTTTTGAGCATCTACGGTTCCTCTACGTTTTATAACCCCACACTCGAAAAGCATAGCTTCTGCAAGTGTGGTTTTCCCAGATCCTTTACTACCCAATAGGGCGATGTTTTTAATCTCATGAGACTGATATACTTTCATAACGGTCATGATTTAAGGTGAGACAATCAGTGATTTCCCTGTGAATTTTTCACAGAGCGTTCGCAAATTATATAATTAAAATGAAAAAAGCAATCTGCCGCACTGTGTTAGAAAACAGTGTTTTTGAACACTGATCATTTTTGTTCTTTAACTTCTGAAAAATATTATCTTTGTTTATAATTATGGCAGGACTCTATATACATATTCCTTTTTGTAAAAAACGTTGTATTTACTGTGATTTTTATTCCAGTATTGATATGTCTCAGAAAGAGAGGTATATTCGGGCATTAAGTAGAGAATGGCAAGGCCGGTGTACGGAATTGGGAAATGTAAATATCGATACGGTTTATTTAGGTGGCGGAACACCGTCACAGTTGTGTATTTCAGAATTAGACTCTTTGTTCGATAGTTTAATCGGTATTGATTGGGGACAATGTAAAGAAGTTACTATCGAAGTTAATCCGGATGATCTTACAAAAGATTATGTCGGAGGGCTTGTGTCATTGCCGGTGAACCGGATTAGTATGGGAATTCAGAGTTTTAAGGATTCAGACCTTCTTTTTTTAAATCGGAGGCATACCTCTTTGCAAGCTGTTAATGCAGTAAAATTGTGTCAAGATGCCGGGTTCGAAAATTTGAGTGTTGATTTGATATATGGTTTGCCGGGGCAGACATTAGAGTCTTGGGAACAAAATGTGAAGATGGCTATAGCTTTGAAAGTTCCTCATATATCGGCATATAATCTGATTTATGAGGAAGGGACGGGACTTTCAGAATTATTGAGAAAGGGAAAAGTTCGGGAATGTGACGAAGAGCTTGCCTTACAGATGTTCGGATTATTAATTGACATGTTGGAATATGAAGGGTTCGAACATTATGAGATTTCTAATTTTGCCTTGCCCGGACGCTATTCGCGTCATAATACTGCATATTGGCAAAATGTACCTTATTTAGGTATCGGGGCTTCAGCTCATAGTTATAACGGTTATACTCGCTCATGGAATGTGCCCGATTTGAGACAGTATTGCGATAAAATAGAATCGGGAAATATGGCATATACTTTAGAACAATTGTCTTTTGATGATCTGTATAATGATTTTGTCCTGACTTCTTTACGGACAATGTGGGGACTTGATCTGGACAAAGTCAAGTTTTTGTATGGGAATGACCGTTATATGTACTGTTTACAACAAGCCTTGATTCATATCCAATCCGGCAATTTGATTATGTCAGGGAAGCATTTACGCCTTACCCGGAAGGGCCTTTTTATTTCCGACACGATTATGTCAGATCTTTTTTATGTTGATTAAAAAAGGCTGTTCGATCTATTTTATTAGGGATAGGATAAAATTGGTTTTCAAAAGATTCCAAATTATTTAATCGTATTTTAACATGATAGAGAGGAGATGAGAGGCATTGTGCATCATTTGGAATCGGGTGGCTCGTTAATAATTTTCTATAAAATTTGAACGGGCTTTTGTTGCGATTCAACAATTCATCATAAATTCGTGTTATTAAAAAAACGTATGAATAATAAGTAAAGAGAAACAGATGATACCTTTTAAACCGATTACTTTGTCCGATAAGAAAGAAATAACAACATATACGTTATCCAGTAATTCCCGGAATTGTGATTTTTCTTTTGCTAATATGTGCAGTTGGCGTTTTTTGTATGATAGCGAGTATGCCATTATTGACGACACGTTGTTGATACGCTTTTATATAGAAGATCGCCGTCCTGCATATATGATACCGTTGGGGAACGGATCGTTGGAAAAAATGATAAATTTATTAGACGATGACGCCCGTTCTATGGGACATACACTTTGTTTGTTGGGAATAACTCCGGAAGCTAAAAATCAGCTTGAAAAAATTCTCCCTGGCAAGTTTCGTTTTATCCCTGAACGAGATTATTTCGATTATATCTATTTACGTTCCGATTTAGCGTATTTAGTCGGTAAGAAATATCAGCCGAAAAGAAATCATATTAATCGATTCCGGCAAGAGTACGATAATTATCGTTATACCCCTCTTACATTGGATATAATTCCGCAGTGCCTCGAATTGGAAACAAAGTGGTGTAAAGAGAATAATTGTTCAGATAATGAAGATTTGTTGAATGAGCGCCGTTCAATGACTTATGCACTGCAACATTTCGAAGAACTAGGTATTATGGGAGGAGCTATTTGGGTAGGAGGTGAGATCGTGGCATTCACTTTTGGTGCGCCTATAACCCATGATACTTTCGGGGTACATGTTGAAAAAGCCGATACGGATATTGAAGGAGCTTATGCCGTGATTAATCAAGAATTTGCTCAACATATTCCAGAACAATATATTTATATTAACCGAGAAGAAGATTTAGGTATTCCCGGATTGAGAAAAGCCAAATTATCTTATCATCCGACTATCTTATTAGAGAAAAATGTTGCAATTCTTCATCATGTATAAAAATAATTTTTTATGATTGATAAACAGCAAGTTGTCGATTTATGGCAAGAATGTTTCAATGATTCTGAAGCGTTTGTCCGGCTCTATTTTTCTACGAAGTACACAGAAGAAAACACTCTTGTGCATATTGAAAACGGGAAAGTACTGTCGGCTTTACAGATGTTGCCCTATTCGATGACTTGTTGGGGAAGAGAACTTCGTATCTCTTATATTTCCGGAGCTTCGACTTGGCCGGAAGCAAGAGGGCGGGGACTGATGAAAGATTTGTTGACAGAAGCTTTTAGAGTAATGAGATCGAGAGATGTTCATTTCTCTACACTGATTCCGGCAGAATCATGGCTTTTCGATTTTTATAGAAGACTCGGTTACGGGACGGTTTTCCATTCTTGTATGAAGAATTATGAAGTTACCCCTATCAAAAAATACCCTTTGTCTCATAGTTATTCTGAAGAAGAACTATATGCTTATTTTATGATTTCTATGGAAAAAAGACCGTGTTGTATTCAACATTCTTTTCAAGATTTCCAGATTATTCTTGCAGATTTATATCTTGCGGGTGGAAAAGTATTTGCGGTTTCCGGAGATAGAGGGCATATAGGAGGATTGGCCTTAGTCGTTCCGGATTCCGGAAAGGTTTGGATAAAAGAGTGGATGTATGATAATGATGAAATGAAAAAAAAGCTGCTTTTCGAAATAGAATCTCTCTATCCCCGACATGAAATTGTTTCGATCATTCCGGTTTCGCATGAAGAAGGGACTCCTTTCGGTATGATGAGGATTATCGACGCTTCTATGATTTTGCAGTATTATGCCGCGGCATATCCGGAAATTGATATGACTATTTCTCTTAGGGATGAACAGATACCTTCGAACACGGCAACTTATATATTAGAAAAGGGCTTTTGTAAGAAAAAGCCCTTTCAATGCGACAATGTCGGTTTTATATTTTCACCGGCAAAACTTGTTGAGAGAATATTTTCTAATAAATCTTGCCCCGTTCCATGTATGTCTTTAATGTTGAATTAGCGACAGAATCTAAATATATAATACGACGGTAAGACTCATCAGCCCTATAAATATCCACAACATAACTCCCTGTACAAGTGGTTTTATACCTACATGTTTTAATACTTGACGAGACAATCCCGCTCCGATAAGAAATAGTGTGACAGTCAGACCTTTCTTGGCTGCCCATACTATACTGCCGCTGATATTCTCGGGAATGGACAGATAAGTATTAGCGATCATGGCTAATACGAAAAAGAGAATAAACCAAGGAATAGATACCTTATTCGATTTTTCTTTGAAAATAAAAGTTGTAACAAATGCTAACGGTATTATCCAGAGAGCTCGGGTAAGCTTTACCATAGTGGCGACTTCAAGGGCTTTTTGCCCGTATGCTGCTCCTGCACCGACAACAGAACTCGTATCATGTATGGCTATTGCCGCCCAAAGTCCGAATTGTTCTTGAGTCATGTTTAACAAGTGTCCTATCGGAGGAAAAATAAAAAGGGCGATAGCATTGAGGATAAATATTGTTCCTAAAGACACCGACATTTGATTGTCATCTGCACGAAGCACCGGAGCTACTGCAGCGATGGCACTACCTCCGCATATTGCAGTTCCGGAAGAAATTAAATAAGAGGTTTTCTTATTTACGTGCAACCATTTTCCGATCAAAAATCCGATGATCATAACCGATGCTACCGAAACGATAGTAAAAATCATGCCTTCTTTCCCTGCCTGTAATGATTCATGAAGGTTCATCCCGAAACCTAACCCGACAACCGAAAACTGTAATAAATATTTAGATGTTTTTTTGCTGAATTTGGGATAGGGTTGTCCTAATGTCAAAGCGAACGCTAATCCTATAAATAATGCGATTGCAGGAGTGACCTGTGGTAAAAGACACACTAAAAATAATACGATAAACAAAGGCTTATCGTATTTCTTGAAAAAATTGTTCATATTCTATTTCTGTTTAGGCTTAATATTTTCAATACGGCCGGAAACAATTGGTTGTTTCATAGCTCTGATAGCCAAATAGATACCGGCTAAAACAAATGGAATGCTCAATAACTGTCCCATATTGAGTATCATATTTTCTTCAAAATCTTCTTGATTGTTTTTCAAAAACTCGATACAGAATCTGGACAGGAAAATTCCGATTAAAAACACTCCGAAGATAAGTCCCGGACGGTCTCCCGCATTCCGTTTCCAATACATATACATCAATAAAATAAAGACAATAATATAACATATCGCTTCATATATTTGAGTAGGGTGGGACGGAGCAGTGAAAATCGGTTCTGCACCTAAATAGTGCCATTGATGAAGGTTTTCAATAAACCGGAATCCCCACGGCAGATCGGTCGGGTGACCAAAGATTTCATGATTCATCAGATTTCCCGTACGTATAAGCGCACCGACAAGGGCAACCGGAATTACGAGACGGTCGAATGCCCATAACGGATTGCGATGAGTTACTCGCTTGGAATAGATCAATAAAGCTATAATGATACCGATTGCACCGCCATGACTGGCAAGTCCGCCTTCCCATATTTTAAAAATATCTAATGGATGGGCTGAGTAATATTCCCATCCGTAGAAAAGGCAATGTCCGAGCCGTGAACCTATGACTGTCGCGATGACTACATAGATAAAGATTTTATCGCACCATCCGGCAGGGGCATTGTCATGCTTGAATATTTTATCTTCGATTTGGTATCCTAACAGAAAACCGATGGCAAAAAATAATCCGTACCAACGTATTTCTCTTGTAAAAATAGTAAAGATTGCCGGATCGACAGTCCAAGTGACAACATCTAACATCTGATCGTTTGTGTTTGATTTTGTAAAAAAAGCCTTGTCAATATCTATTTTATTGACAAGGCACAAAGGTAAGAATATTTTCGTAAGAATTTATATTTTAGTACCCGTATAAATTTATACAAGTCAGATTTGAAAAAAGCAAAGATGACTTGATGATATTTCCTTATTTCTTACACAAGATGTTTGATCAAAGTTTCTCTGTCACCGTAAAGCATATCGATAACAGGTATTTCGATCATAGTATAGCATCCCGGTTGTTGAAGTAATGAAGCTCGGGCTACACCGACCAGATTTTGTGCGGTCAAAGCCGGATTATTGATTTTCATATTGAATTCGAAAAGCTGGTTTTGGGTAGTTCCCGATACACCTTTACGGGTCATGTGTACTCCATGTCCCATATCGAGAAGAGCATTGACGTCTTCTACTTGCATGACGTGCGTTTCGTCATTTATAAAATAGGCATCGTTTTTGATAGCTTTAGCAACTTCTTCGAATTTGTAACCGTCTTTCAATTCGATATATACCATTCGTCGGTGGATTCCTGTTCCGAGAGGAATTGTCATAGATAATGCGGCTTTTACGCCTTCTACGGCTTTTACGGCAACAGTGTGTCCCATGCTCATTCCGGGGCCAAAGTTTGTATAAGTGATGCCTTTAGGAGCACAAGCTTCCATTAAAGCACGGACGATCGAGTCACTGCCCGGATCCCATCCTGCTGCTGTAATCGATACGGAGTTATGTTTTTTGGCGATAGCGTCGAGTCGGCTGCGTAAATCTGCGATTTGTGTATGAATGTCGAAACTGTCTACAGTATTGATACCTAAGGATAAAGCTTTGATTGCAAAATCTTCGACTTTACGGGTTGGAGTACACAGAATTGCGACTGCAACGTCTTGAAGGTTTTCTATGCCTTCGACAACAGGATATTCTCTTAGTTCGTCCGGAACGTTGTTTGCATCTCGGCGAACGATACCTGCTATTTCAAAGTCTGGTGCAGCTTGTAAAGCTTCCAAAACGTATTTCCCGATATTACCGTATCCTACGATAGCTGCTCTTATTTTTTTCATTTTGTTATCTGTTTATATATTTATCTTGAAATATGCTACTAAAACGCTGGCAAAGATAGATATTTTCTTTATAGTACGAAATAATTTGGGCTTTACTGTATTGGTTTTAATTAATTTTTTTATTTCGTGAGGTTAAATATCGACATTCGCTTTTTGTATTTTAATCCGAAAGCAAGGAATTTTCGATCTTTTTATTTAAAGAGTTATAGTATCTTTGCATTTTAATATAACAATAAATATATGATTTCTGTTGACGGGCTGACCGTAGAATTTGGAGGCACGACACTTTTTCAAGATGTCTCGTTTGTAGTTAATGAAAAAGATCGCATTGCTTTAATGGGAAAAAATGGGGCGGGAAAGTCCACTTTGTTGAAAATTCTGGCAGGGGTGAGGACACCTTCCCGTGGAAGTATTTCAGTACCTAAAGATACGGTAATTGCATATCTTCCCCAGCATTTGATGACTGATAACAAGCGAACTGTATTTGAAGAGACATCGCAGGCCTTTTCTCATCTTTTTGAGATGGAAAAAGAGATAGAGCGACTTAATAATGAATTGGCTACTCGTACCGATTATGAGTCTGAGGAGTATTATAAGCTGATAGAAGATGTTTCTTTATTGAGTGAAAAATTTTATTCGGTAGATGCGACCAATTATGAAGAAGATGTTGAAAAAGTATTGTTGGGATTAGGTTTTAATCGATCCGATTTTTCCAAATCCACTTCTGAGTTCAGCGGAGGTTGGCGCATGCGTATCGAGTTAGCTAAGTTGTTGCTGAAGCGTCCGGACATTCTGTTGCTCGACGAGCCTACCAATCATTTGGATATCGAGTCGATACAATGGTTGGAGAATTTTCTTGTTTCGAATGCGAAAGCAGTAATCGTAATATCACACGACCGGGCTTTTGTAGATAACATTACTACTCGGACAATAGAAGTAACTATGGGGCGTATTTATGATTATAAGGTAAATTATTCGAAATATCTCGAGTTGCGGAAAGAACGGCGAGAACAACAGCAGAAAGCTTATGAAGATCAGCAAAAAATGATTGCTGAAACAAAAGAATTTATCGAACGTTTCAAAGGGACTTATTCCAAAACTTTGCAAGTGCAATCTCGTGTGAAGATGTTAGAAAAACTCGAACTGGTCGAAGTCGATGAAGAAGATACCTCTGCTCTGAAATTACGTTTTCCTCCTTCTCCCCGTTCGGGTAATTATCCGGTAATTATAGAGGATGTTTCGAAATCATACGGTAACCATACCGTATTTTCGAAGGCTACATTGACTATCGAAAGGGGAGAGAAAGTTGCATTTGTCGGGAAAAACGGTGAAGGAAAATCGACATTGGTCAAATGTATAATGGGAGAGACGAAGTTTGACGGAACACTAACTCTCGGGCATAATGTAATGATTGGTTATTTCGCTCAAAATCAAGCTTCTCTGTTGGATGAAGAACTCACGGTTTTTCAAACGATAGATGATGTTGCCAAGGGGGATATACGAACAAAGATAAAAGATATATTGGGTGCATTTATGTTCGGCGGTGAGAATTCTGCCAAAAAGGTAAAAGTGCTTTCCGGCGGTGAGCGTACCCGTTTGGCAATGATTAAGTTATTGTTAGAACCTGTAAATCTGTTGATCTTAGACGAGCCGACGAATCATTTGGATTTAAAAACAAAAGATATTCTTAAAACAGCTCTTAAAGAATTTGACGGCACATTGATTGTCGTTTCTCATGACCGTGATTTTTTAAATGGTTTGGTGGATAAAGTATATGAATTCGGGAATAAGCGAGTTATAGAACACTTAGGAGGAATATACGATTTCTTGGAAAAGAAAAGAATCGATAACTTGCGTGAGCTGGAACGAAATAATTAATATATTATGTTATGGTAAAGCAAAATTCTTTTTGTCTTCCTGCTTTCAGACGAGGTTTTCATCTGATTACTTCATTGGTAGAAAAGGAACTTCCAGAATTGCCGGAAGAAGGGCTGTTGAATTTGTTCATACAGCATACTTCTGCAGGATTGACTATAAATGAGAATGCCGATCCTTCGGTTCGTACAGATTTTGAGCGATCGTTCAATCATTTAATCCCGGAGAATCAGTCCTATTATACGCATGTATTGGAGAGAAGCGACGATATGCCCGCTCATTTGAAATCTTCTGTGATAGGGGTGTCATTGACCGTTCCCATTCGCAATAAAAAGTTGGCTTTAGGAATATGGCAAGGAATATATCTGTGTGAGTTCAGAGATTATGGAGGCCCTCGTAAATTGGTCGCCACAATTTGGTATTAATCAGAAAATAAAAGAAATATATAGCTTATGAAAATATCGGTCGTACATACTATTTTTTTCTCTCCGACACATACATCTTTGAGAATTGCAGATGCTATTGCCGAGGGAATGGGTACTTGTGAACATAAAGAGTTGGATATTACGTATGAGAAACCTGTAAAGAATATTTTAATAGAGGAGGGCGTTGCTGTCATTTCTGTTCCTGTATATGGAGGGCGAGTTGCCGAAACGGCTGTAGAACGCTTGCGTTCGATACGAGGTAATAATATTCCAGCCGTGGTTGCCGTTGTTTACGGAAATAGAGATTATGAAGATGCATTGATAGAGTTACGGGATATTGCAAAAGAGCAAGGCTTTATTCCGGTGTCGGGAGGAGCATTTATCGGAGAACATTCGTACAGTCGTCCGGATCGTCCGGTTGCTGAAGGACGCCCGGATAAAGCGGATATAGATACGGCTTTTGCATTCGGTTCGAAAACAGCAGCTTTTTTAAATGATTGGTCGGGAGAGTTTATTGATTTACAAGTAAAGGGAAATTTCCCATATAAGGTAAAAGGAAATAAAACACCTCAAACTCCGGTTACGATTTCAGAACTTTGCACACAATGCGGATATTGTATCGAAATATGCCCTACACAGTCTATTGAATTGCAAGATGGAATTGTAAGTGATCCGGAGTCGTGTATCAAGTGTTGTGCTTGTGTTAAGGAATGTCCTAATCAGGCAAGAGTGTTTGAAACACCGTTTACCGATTATCTGTTTAAGAATTTTTCATCTCGGCGTGATCCTGAATTGTTTTTTTCTTATCGGAAAATTTAAACAGACTTAAAAAATAAAATCTCCTTATTGAGTTCCTGTTAAAAACTGCAATAAGGAGATTTTATTATATCCGTTATTTTAGCTCTCAAAAAGCGTTATTGTTATTTCCCGGACTTTTTATTTTTTTAGAGCTGCTATGACAGCATCATAATTCGGTTCTTGAGTAATTTCCGGTACGAGTTCTTTGTATATGACATTGAAGTTTTCGTCTATTACTACTACCGCCCGGGCTAATAGTCCGGCTAACGGTCCGTCTACCATTTCTATGCCATATTGTTGAGAAAAATCCGAGGCTCTGAATGCCGAAGCCGGGATCACGTTTTCTATCCCTTCTGTCGTGCAGAACCGGCTTTGAGCAAAAGGCAGGTCTTTAGATATTGCTATTACAAGCGTATTATCCATATCGGCTGCAAGTTTATTGAATTTGCGAACCGATGTTGCACAAACGCTCGTATCCAGACTTGGGAAAATATTAAGAACCAGTCGTTTCCCTTTCAAGTCGCAACAACTTAATTCACTTAAATCTGATTTTACCAAACTGAAGCAAGGTGCTTTACTTCCTACTTTGGGTAATTCTCCGTTGGTAGAAACGGGATTCCCTTTAAATTTTATTTGAGCCATAATTTTTAATTTTAAATTGTGTTTATACTATTGTTTATTTTGAAATAACAAATAAAAGAAATATTCCGTTTAATCTTTTATATTTGTTTCTAATATTTGTTGTAAATTTTGGACCATATCAGGATCATATCCTATTTGTACCCCAATAATTCTTTTTTCGGGAGAGATGACGAATAGAGTAGGATAGTTTGCTATACCGTATTGGGCTGCTATATTTTGAGCATCACAAATAACGATTCCGGGCAGTACGTTTTCTTCTTGATATTTTATCAGATCATCCGAATTTTTTTCAGATAATAAAGTAATCCATAGGAGGCTTTTATTATCAGAGAAATATTTTGCGCAATCCAATGTCTTTTTGCAGAAACTACTTGTAGTATCGACAAATGCAAGTATCAGAGTTCGGTCTTCATATTCCGACAAATCGAATCTTTTCTCATTATTCAGCAGTGGGAGCGAAAAGTTGGGAGCAGTTTTACCTGCCAGGTTTTGGGCTTTAAAATAGTTGCTTCGGAACGGTGCGATAATATTGCCTTTCTGTTTTATGAAATTCTCTTCTGAAAAAAAATTGTTCGGAAAAGGTGTTTTTATATCTGATGATATGTATTTGACGGTGACTGTTTGAGATCCTAAATGTCCGGGATTATTTTCTATTTCCTTAAATATCGGAGTGCCAGACTCAGAATCGAATATGTAGACCGATGATCGAATTGTTTCCCCGTTGATATACTCGTCTATATACAAAGCATTGCATTTACGATTATTTATCAATGTATCGGAGTATGTTTGAATGCGGTTTTCCGGATTGTTGAGACTTTTTTGCAATCGAGATGCTATTTCCATAGGAAATTCTTCTATAAATAATCCTGAACGATGTATTCCCGGCAATTCGCTTTTATTGTTCATTTTATCATAGAAAGGTGCAGGATCTTCTTCCGCATGATATTCTCGCAATCTGTGATTGCTGAAATTGTAATAGTTTCCGGAGTCGTAATAGATGAAATCTCCGTTTATTGCCGGATTGCTTTCTGATGTGAGATCTATGAAATAAGAATATCCGTATAAGGTATCTGCCGGGTTTTTCTGATATTGAAGAGAGAGTTTGTATTCTACCTCTTCATCGGTCATCGGTAATGTAACGCGGAATAAGGCTTCTCCCCGGTAATGTTCTATTTGGTTTAAACGGGAAATGATTTGTGAGACTTGATTCGTTTCGGAAAAAACGGTTATAAAATAAAAACTGATGCCAATAAGACAGGTTATTTTCTTTATCATATTCTGTGTTGTTAATGACGATACAATAATAACAAAATATGAAAAAAAATGTTTTGATTTTTTGCTTCTTAAACGTTAAGTTTTTGTCTTGAATCGGGCACAGATGTTTTATCTGCTGGAGAGCAAGAGAATTTGCCTTGTATGAAATATTCGATAGGTATGTCGCATACCCCTTGTCTGTTGTCGATAAACTTAATGAGTTTTTGAAAAATGATATTGTATGAGAGTATTTGCGGATTGCCTATCAAGAACAACTGTTTACGGGCACGGGTCAATACGACATTCAACTTCCTGTCTATAGTCTGACCATTATCTTTGAATACATTTCCGGTGAGAAATTCGAGCTGGTAAATTTTTTGTACGGTAAATCCGTAAATAATAAAATCTCGTTCGCTGCCTTGATACCGTTCTACTGTGTCGATCGTGATATCCGACAATGCTGGGATATTTAGTTGTTTTATTTCTTTTCGTATCAGAGCGATCTGATTGCGATAAGGAACGATTACCCCTACGGTTTGAGGGTTGAAATTATTTTTGTTTATTGTATAAATTGTTTTTAATAAAGCCGATATACGTATGGCTTCATCTTTGTTTGTTTTATCGGATATGGGGTTCTTGTCTCCTTTTGATACGATAAATGCCAATCGGTGAGAGGCGATAAGATTTTGTAAGCCGTCAGATTTGTCGTAAGAAGGACAATGAAGTATTTCTAATTGATGTTTTAAAGGAATGGGTTTCAACTTTTTTTCATAGAAAATTTCATTTGAGAAAGATGAAATTTCCGGATGCATGCGCCCTTGTTTAAACAACATGTGTATGAAATCTTCCGAACCGTTTTTCTTTTGTATGTTAATCAGCCGTTCGAATAGAGAATTACGACAATCGCTCATTCCTATCTTTATCAATTCTGGTTCTGATACGATAGACTCTCTTTCGGATTGTTGAACCACAGCGGGCAGTTGTTTGTGGTCTCCGATGAAGATAAATTTATCTATGGCTGTTTGATTCTTATGTCTGGCACATAGTATTCCGAGTAAATTCGGTTCGAGAATTTGAGATGCTTCATCGATAATAGCCAGATCGAAATGTTTGATGCCGAATAAGTTGAGTTTTCCCGATATGCTGGTTATCGTTCCTACGAACACCCGGGTCTCCTGAATTACTTTGCGAACAATATCCGCATTCGGATTTAATCGTATTTTCTCATCCAACAGATTTTTTCTAAAACGTTCGTCACAAGATAATTCCGAACCGATTCTGATATATTGGATCTTGTGTTTATCCATCTTGTCACAGATTTCATCTACTGCCCGGTTGGTATAAGCCGACAGTAGTATCGAAGACGATTCGGAGAGGGCTTCTTTCACCATTGCAACCAAAGCATACGATGTTTTTCCTGTACCGGGAGGTCCTATTAGCAAAAAGTAGTCATTGGCTTGTTTGGCTTTCAATATTACATCGTTGAGAAATACATTTTCGGTGTTGTAGTTTCCATTTAGTTTTTTTGTAGAATCTTTTGTCGGCAAACATAAATTCAATAATAACTCTTTTCTTTTTTTATCTGCCGATAAAAAGGCGAATAGGGCTTGATAAATCGAGGTATAGGAAGATTCCCAAAAGTCGTGTTCTATCACCCATTTTTGGTTTTCCGGGAAGATACAAGTATTTTTTTGAGGAGATTGCAGTCTGACGGTTACCTCTGTATAACATATATTCTTGATAGTTCCTCGTAATATTTTCGCTTTACAGGCATTGGGGATATCTCCCTCCGGATATGAATAGAGTAATACTATATCGCCATTTCTGAAGTTAGGCAGTAAATCATCTTCTTGTGACGGGACGGAAAATGTAATCGTATCATACCCTCCGTATATTCCTGACTCTTCTTTATTTACAAGATCAAGTCCTGTTAAAATATCCCCGGTAGATTCCTTTTCTGCTACTTCGCATCTCCATATTCCTGAGAACCCTCTGTTTTTGCTTGAATTCCCGGTTTTTGCAAGAAGATGCTCTTTAGAGATAAAGGTAAAAAGTCTTGCAAAATAGCATTTTTCGAGATATGATGCGTTTTGATATATACTTAATATTTGCCGGATATGAGGAAGCTGGAATTTTTTCCAGAGCACGTTTGTTTTTGCATTTATATTTAGCTCTTCCGGAGTCAGATTTTCGAGAATATTTTTTATCGCACCTTCTGCGTAGAGCATTTCATATTTGACTATACGGTTTCTTAGTCTTAAAATTTTCCTCATGAGGTTGGGGTCGGAAGAACTTTCGAGCATCAGTCCGTCGGGATACTTCGAATATAACAGATATTGTTCCGAATCTTTACTTTTGATGTTGAAATTATAAGAGAGCAGTAAACGGTATAGTAACATCTGGATATAATGTTCTTCTTTATGCCCGTTGGTATAAATATCTCTTTTACCCGACTTTTGTTCCATCAAAATTTTGTAATTATCTTGTAAAAGGTCTACACGTCCTTGAATACCCAGTTCTTTGCAGATAAAAGACGGTTCGAGAATGAGCTTGTCCCGTTCGATGTTATGAATTTCGGGAAAAATTTTTTCAACAAAATTCCGAATATTTTTCATCTGTTCTTTTGCCTGATGATGAAAATCTTTCAGACTTTCCTCGCACGTGATTATTTTTAGTGCAGACTTAATGAAGAAGCGTTTGATCGAGTTATTATAACTGTTCTCATGCAGATCTTGTGTATTGATGGTTTCATCGAGAAATTGTCCGGCCAGATTTCCTAAGAGCATAGCCGGGGTGTTTCGGGCAGGTGATATTTTTTCCAGCAGATAATTGCAGGGATGATCACCATATTCTTTCCAGCAACGGGCTATTGTAGAGATCTCGAGTAGATAGTCCGGTTCGTAAATGATTTGTTCCGGACAAAGAATTCCGTTTTTCTCGATTTTCGTGTTCAACAGATATAATTGTGTATTCTCGGCTAATAAATCGGCTATGTAGTCGAGATCGTTATTTTGAGCATATTTGTGATAATCTATTTTTACGAAAACCGAATTATCGTCTTCGGTGTAGCCTGTGATGAAATCTTTATCCCAAGACGAAACGGTGATTCTTATATTAATATCGGGTGCATAGTCTGCAGATGTGATTGACCGGGTTGCATGAGGAAGACATTCTTTTAAGTTTTCGGGAATCGGTCTCTCGTATATTTTTGCAATGAAATCGGACAAGCTTTTCAGGTCATGTAAATAATCCTCGTATGAAGGAATATCCCGATTTTGTCTTATCCGGTTACAATGAATGCGGAATTTGTTGAGATGATATATTTCTGTATCCGAAAAATCATGATTTTTACAAATATAGGTCATTCTTGGAAATACACCGGAGAAGCTGATGCGACAATTTTGCGTCTTTTCTTCGATTATATTGATAAAGACGGTATATAAGCCGGTATATTTCCTTTTAACGGAAAATTCTTTATTATTATGTATCTCCGTTATATCTTGAAAATAAATATCGGGGAAATGATACTGTTTCGATTCAGAGTCGGATACTTTATTTTCTATGTACATTTTTTTATACAGAAAGCCATTTATAAGAATCTTCTATCGAAAAATTTCTTTTTTTACAATATTCAGCCCGTTGTTCCATATCGATTTGTCCGATATGGAAATAAGCAGATTGCGGATGAGCTATCATAATTCCTGAGACCGTAGAGTTTGGCTTCATCGCACCGTTTTCGGTTAATGAAACATCGATTTGGTCGAATCCGAGCAGTTTGTCGATGTCGAAAGCAAGCGATTGGTCGGGAAGAGATGGATAGCCGATTGCCGGACGAATTCCTTGATAATGTTCTTTCAGCAAGTTTTCTACCGTTGCGGTCTCATTCGGTGAATATCCCCATATCTCTTTTCGCACCCGATAATGTAGAAGCTCGGTTGCAGCTTCGGCGATGCGGTCAGAGAGAGATTGCAGTAAAAGGGCATTATAATTATCATCTTGCTGTTTGTAGTATTCGATCCGGTTCTCGATTTCTTTTCCTGCCGTTACTGTAAAGACTCCAATGTAATCTGTCTTTTGGGTGTCTGCTGGCATGATGAAATCTGAAAGCGAATAATAGCAGGCTTCGCTTCCTTTTTTTTGTACTTGCTGTCGCAAGCAAGGTATGATGTGCGATACGCCTTCTTTCTGAATATATATAGACTCATTTTGAGAATTTGCCTCGAATATTCCGACCAAAATATCCGTTTCAGTTTGGTCTTCGATCAGTTTGTCGAGCATTCGGGAAGCCTCTTTATATAATTGCATCGCTTCGGCAGCCTTTGCTCTTTCTTGCTCCGGAAATTGGGTAAGCCAAGATGCCTTGCAGTGGTCACATCCGTTTATGAATGCGATAGATGCGAATTTCCCTCCTAATTTCCATGCATTGAAAAAGAATATCCAATTGATGTAAGGGCGAATTTCTTTAATTGAAAAATGCAGTTCTTGAACCTGTCCGGTCAATAACGGCTTTACCGGATTATATTTTTCCCACTCTATTTTGATTTTATGATTTCTCGCGTTGCTTAACGGAGTGAGAAGTATTTTTTCTTGAATAGATTCTCTGAGTTTTTCTTGTTCCTTTTTTAGTTGTTCCAAGAAAATTTTTCGGGTTTCGCTGTTTGCCAGTTGTGCTGCGATCAGAGGATTTTGAGAAGCGTCTTTCACGTGAATCACCGGACCGCTGTAATGAGGGGCTATTTTTACGGCAGTATGTATTTTTGAAGTCGTTGCTCCACCGATCATGAGAGGAATTGTCATCCCTGCTTTCTCCATTTCTTCAGCTACGTGACACATCTCTTCGAGAGATGGAGTAATAAGCCCGCTTAAGCAGACGATGTCCACTTTTTCTTCGATGGCGGTTTTTATGATTTTTTCGGTAGGAACCATAACCCCTAAATCGATAACTTCATAGTTGTTGCACGCCAAAACGACTCCTACGATATTTTTCCCGATGTCATGAACATCACCTTTAACTGTTGCCAGTAAGAACTTGCCGGCTTTTTCCGGAGAACTTTTGTCTGCTTTATCAGCTTCGATAAACGGTTTAAGAATGGCTACCGCTTGTTTCATTGTACGAGCTGTTTTTACGACTTGCGGTAAAAACATTTTCCCGGCACCAAATAGTTCTCCTACCGTGTTCATTCCTTTCATAAGCGGACCGTCTATGACTTTTACGGCCTTGCCATATATTCGCATGGCTTCGGACAAATCGGTTTCCAGATTTTCGGATATACCTTTGATTAATGCATATTCCAATCTCTCGTCTAAGGTCATTTCGTCTCTTATATCTTTTTTTTCTACGGTCTTGCCGTTTTGCCGATTTTTTAATTCTTCGGCGAGAATTATCAGTTTTTCAGTAGCGTCCGGTTTCCGGTTCAGTATTACATCCTCGATGACCGAAAGAACCTCTTTCGGTATGTCTGTATATGTGACGGAAGTTCCGGGATTGACGATTCCCATATCCATTCCGGCTTTAACAGCATGAAAAAGAAATGCTGCATGCATTGCTTCTCGTATGTAGTTGTTCCCTCGGAAAGAAAAAGAGAGATTGCTGATTCCTCCGCTGACTTTTGCTCCGGGTAGATTCTTCTTGATCCATGTCGTAGCTTTGATGAAATCGATGCCGTAATTCAGGTGTTCGTCTATACCTGTTGCTACAGCCAATACATTCGGATCGAAAATAATATCGTTTGGATCTATACCTGCTTTTTGGGTCAATAGTTTGTATGCCCGTTCACATATTTCTATCTTGCGGTCGAAGCTGTCTGCCTGTCCATTCTCATCGAATGCCATGACGACCATTGCAGCTCCCAGTTTCTTAATCATACGGGCATGCTCGAGAAATATGGTTTCGCCCTCTTTCAGGCTGATCGAATTGACAATAGATTTACCCTGCACGCATTTTAGCCCTGACTCTATTACTTCCCATTTGGATGAATCGATCATGACAGGAACTTTCGATATTTCCGGCTCGGAAGCAATCAGGTTTAGAAATGTGATCATTTCCGATTTTGCGTCGAGCATGGCATCATCCATGTTTATATCGATGATTTGAGCACCGTCTTCTACTTGTTTTCGGGCGATGCCCAAAGCTTCTTCATAATTTTTTTCCGAAATGAGGCGGAGAAATTTACGAGAGCCGGCAACATTGCATCTCTCTCCTACATTAATGAAATTGTTTTCCGGCTTTATTTCGAGACGTTCTAATCCGGAAAGCCATAATACATTCGGTTTATCAATGGGAATATGAGGCTGTTTCCCGTCGATTAACTCATTATATAGTTTTATATGTGCAGGAGTAGTGCCGCAACATCCCCCTATGATGTTGACCAGTCTTTCTTCAACGAATTCTCTCATTTGATTTGCCATGGCTTCGGGAGTTTCGTCATATTCTCCGAAACGGTTCGGCAGTCCGGCATTGGGATAAGCACTGATATAATACGGTGCGATTTCAGATAACTGTTTCAAGAAAGGTTTCATGTCTCGAGCTCCAAAGGAACAGTTCAATCCTAATGTAAGAATTGGGGCGTGTTGTATCGATGCGAGAAAAGCTTCTAATGTTTGTCCCGATAATGTTCGACCTCCGGAATCGGAGACTGTGGCAGAAACCATGATCGGAACGTGAATTCCGGTTTCTTCCATTGCCGCAGTGGCGGCAAATAAAGCTGCTTTTGCATTTAACGTGTCGAATACGGTTTCGACCAATAGAGCATCTACGCCGCCGGAGAGCAAAGCTTTTATCTGTTCCAGGTAAGAAAATACCAGATTATCGTAGCTCAAAGATCTGAATGCAGGATTGTTTACGTCCGGAGACATCGATGTGGTTTTGTTTGTCGGTCCGATAGATCCGGCAACAAAACGAGGTTTATCTTCTGTTGTGTATTTATCGGCTGCTTTGCGTGCTAATTGCGCTGCTTTTATATTTATTTCCCGTATATGATTCTGCATGCCGTAATCGTTCATTGACACGGATGTTGCATTAAATGTATTTGTTTCGATGATATCCGATCCGGCTTGTAGATAAGCTTCGTGTATTTCGCTGATGATTTGGGGTTGAGTGAGACATAAAATATCATTATTGCCTTTAAGCTCTTCGGGATGGTTAGTAAAAAGTTCTCCTCGATAGTCGCTTTCAGACAGGTTATAACGTTGAATCATAGTACCCATTGCACCATCGAGAATCAATATTCGTTGCTTTAGCGCATCTTGTATCGTCATATTTTTCTGAATTTGTGATCTTTTGCTCTCTTACGTTTTATTCTTTTAAGCGAAAGCAAAGTTATAAAAAAATAGGAAAGTGCCGGAGAAATATTTATTTCTTAATTTTTGAGGGATTTTTTGCAATGTAATCTTTCCAGCTTGTATAAGCTTTTTCCGTTTGCGGGCGATTTGTTTGGAAAAAATGACATAAAGCGGCAGCTAACCCGTCTGTGGCATCTAATTGCGGCAGCATGTTTTCTTCCGGAATATGTAACATTCGTTTTAGCATATCTGCGACTTGTTCTTTAGAGGCGTTACCGTTTCCGGTGATAGACATTTTTATTTTCAGAGGTGCATATTCTGTAATAGGAATATCTCGGTATAATGCCGCCGACATCGCTACACCTTGTGCTCTTCCGAGCTTTAACATAGATTGGACGTTCTTTCCGAAAAAAGGCGATTCGATAGCCATCTCATCCGGATGATATTGGTCTATCAGTCCTAACACTCTTTCGAATATCCTACGTAATTTCATATAATGATTATCGAATTTATTAAGCTGCAAGATACCTAAGGTAATAAGTTCCGGCTTATTACCGTTTATTTTTAGTACTCCGTATCCCATGACTGTAGTTCCGGGATCAATACCGATAATAATTCTTTCCTTCGGCATATTATTCGATAATTTCGAGAAGAGTAGTAAACCCTACGACTTGATCTTTGAATTTTTCGGTCAAAGCATGTGCTAGATCATCTCCGGTCTCGTTATACCAGCGAGACAAAGAAGCCGTATCTTTTACGTGAAATTGGAGTGAGAAATTTTCTCCTTCATTTTCGTTTCCTGTTATTATACGACAAAGCTGAGGTTCGCTTAATTCTTCATGTTGTAAAGCTGTCGGAATATATATTTCCTTTATCCAGTTGATGAATATTTCTTTTATATTGTCAGATGCGTGGTATGTTGTATTGATTATGATCATTGTTTTTATTTATAATTAGTTTCGATCGAGGTAGAACAAATTCGATTTTTTAGAATTTGAAATGCAACTTATTAACTATGAATGAGCTGTCAAAAGAGATTTCCATAAAATTTGAATAACTCTGTATTGCCCGTTTTTATATATTGCAAAAATAGAAAAACTTCGTGATATATTGTGATTATTCGAAAATGATTCTATCTTTGCACCAAGAAGAGGGGGCATTAGCTCATCTGGCTAGAGCGTTTGACTGGCAGTCAAAAGGTGGCAGGTTCGAGTCCTGTATGCTCCACTTTATTTTTTTTTAAAAGCGCTTATAATCAATAAATTATAAGCGCTTTTTGTTTTTAGGAGTCAAAATAGGGGATGAATTTATTTTCTGTTTATATAGAATACCAAGTATTGAAGCATCTCAAAATTGCTTACGTTGGTAATTAATACCTTTTATCTCAATTTTTTTGTTATTCATTTTAATAAGTAATGTATGAGAGTATTTAATTGGATTTGAAAAAGAAGTAATCAAATATTTATATAATACAACAAATACTGATGAGTTTATATATAAAAATATTTGAATTCAGTTTAGGGTTAAATATCTTCTCCTAATTTATTCCCTGTTAATTTGTAAATTTCTTTATTCTTTTGTATCTGTTTCTAACAGTTCAGCTAACGACTGTTTAAGTTGTTCCCGGATACGATGTATTTGGCTTTTTACCGTACCTTCTGGGATATTTAGAATTTCTGATATTTCGGCATATCGTTTTCCTTCAATAAGAAGTTTTATTATTTTTCTACTTTGGTTGTCTAAAAGATTCAAAACTTCCAGAATGTAGTTGTAATCATAATTTATTTGAACAGGTTCGCCTCCTTCGATTTTATATTGGTCTTGAGGATCGAGAATTATGGCTTTTTCCTGAAGTTGTTTTATCTTTCTTCTGTCTGAAATAAAAAGATTCTTAATAAAAGTATAACCTATTTTAATCGGATAGTAATGGCTTTCGAATTTATTACGGTTCTCCAATATTTTAACATTTGTTTCTTGTACTAAGTCCCATGCGTATGTCGGGTTATGCGTTAAAGCTATGGCAAAATTTAAAAGTTTTTCTTGAATGCAGAGTAACTCATGTTCGAAATTAAAGGTTTCCATTTATTTTGAATTTATCGTGAACAAAAAGGAATCCTCGTCGGTTAATCAATTGCTTAATCTTAATTAACGGTACACAAACATACACACGACGAGGATTCCAAAGATCTTCTTCGTGCATGTTTGTGCATCCGTACATAAGATTAAGCACCTAAATGTACATAAAATTTTCATCGTATAGCTTTGTGAAATCTTATTTTTTCTTTTTGCTAAAAAAATTGCTATGTTAAATTCGTCTTTGACATTGTTAATAATATGGGGTTTTTATGTGAAATGGTATATCTATAATAATTATAATATATGTGTAATTTAATATATTTATACTATTCGCATTTGATGGGGATAAAATTTTTTTGATCTTGGTTTATTTATATATTCACTTGTATGTTACCGATAGGTAACATATATTTGTTTCTGAATGTTATATTAAACTATATGGAAAGAGAACTTTTAAGAAACAGAAAAGCGACAGAGCAACGTTTATTGTCAGCTATACAGGAATTGATTGAGGAATCCGGTTTCGAGAAATTAGGTATAAATGCCGTAGCATCCAAAGCCGGAGTATCGAAGATGCTTATATACAGATATTTCGGGTCATTAGATGGACTTGTGGCGGCTTATATCGAACAGTATGATTTTTGGATAAACTTTAAATCGAATTTACCGAAAAAAGAAGGATTGGAGAATTTTATAAAAGAGATGTTTCATTGTCAGATTGCTGTTCTTAGGGGAAATTATACATTACGTCGGTTATATCGATGGGAGTTTATGTCCGGTAATAAATTTATCAAAGATTTGAGGAGACAGAGAGAAGACAAAGGTGTATGGCTTATAGAGGCTGTGTCCCGGTTGTCCGGTCATCCTTGTAGAGAAGTTGCCGTTATTGCGACATTGTTGAGTGCGTCGATCAGTTATCTTGCTTTACTTGAGGAAAATTGTGACTTCTATAATGGTATTTCTCTTCAGACAGATGAGGGATGGGAACAATTACAAGAAGGAATAGATGAGCTTATCTCCCTTTGGATTTCAAAATTGTGAAATTAAAATTTAGGATTATGAATAGAAAAGATGCTTTGTTTATAATAGAACAAACTGTAAAAGCTCCTTCGGGGCATAATACTCAGCCTTGGTTATTCGGAATTGATGAGAATTATATACGTATATATCCGGATATAAGCAAATGTTTACCGATAGTCGATCCTGATAATCGGGAGCTTTTTGTATCGTTAGGTTGTGCTGTTGAGAATTTTTTTTGGGCTGCTCAAAAGCGGGGATATAACGTGACATTTGATATTCGGAAAGATGGGGAAGTTTTTGCAATTCTGACATGTGCGAAAGAAAAAAATGATTCAGTTTTAGAGATGTTTAATCAGATTTCTGTACGGCAGACCAATCGAAAAATATATTCAGGAGAAAAAATTTCGTCAGATATAATTGGGGTGTTGGAGTCGGTCTCTTGGACAGATTGTGTAAAAGTACATTTGTTCCCGAATCGGTCGGATTCGTTTGATTTGCTGAAAAACTATATTGTAAACGGGAATACTATACAATTACGGGATAAGGCGTTTAAAAATGAGTTGAAAAAGTGGATGAGATATAATTATAAACATGCTATGGAAACTAAAGATGGTTTGAGTTATTCTGTTTTTGGAGCACCTGATTTGCCTCGTTTTGTTTCGGAATTGGTTATGGAAATTTGTTTGAATCCGTTGATTCAGAATCGTAGTGACTCAAAAAAAATAGAATCTTCATCTCATTTTGCTTTATTTACTGTGTCTGAAAATGATATTATCAATTGGATTATGTTGGGGTGTGTTTTACAACGTTTTTTGTTAAAAGCTACACAATGCGGTATTGCATGTGCCTTTATGAATCAGCCTTGTGAAATAGCAGAATTATCGGTCACGTTGAGACAAAACTTATTTCTTTCAGGGTATCCGGTAATATTGTTGAGAGTTGGTTATGCTTTACCTGCGGCACACTCTTTGCGTCGTCCGTTGTCTTATTTTATCAAAGACTGATTTGTAAAGAGAAATCAAATATCTGTTTTTTGTCGAATCTATATCCCGAGGATTTTCATATCTCTCGGGATATGTTTCTCAAATACTGAATTTATTTATAGAAAAATTTAGGAGACAGGCTCTAACGACTTCCTTTAATTTTTTTCCATAGAATATCGTTCGATGCCTAAACTTTCATAAGCCTTTTTCAACTCTTCTTCGTTATCGCTGATTACAAGAAGTTTGTCTCCCGGATTAATCGTTGTGTGCCCTTTAGGAACAAAATATTTGTTGTTCCGTTTCACCATTACGGCGAGAGTATTGTCCGGCAGTGTCAGATTCATCAATTTATTACCGTTTGCAAGAGCGGTTTCGGTAATTTGTATTTCCGACATAGATGATTTTATTTCATCCGGTAATGATACGTCGAACTCTTTTTTCGTTTCGTCTTCAGAGTCCAACTTTAACCATCTGGCCATAGCGCTCACAGTAGTGCCTTGTACCAGTAAGGAAATGATCGTGATGAAAAAGACGATATTGAATATGAATTTTGAATTTTCGATGCCTGCGATTAACGGATAAGTGGCAAAAATTATAGGTACAGCTCCTCTAAGTCCTACCCATGATATATATACGCGTGCTTTAGTGGTAAAATTTTTGAATGGTAACAAGCACAGAAAAACAGTGATGGGGCGAGCAAATATGATCATAAAAATACCGATCAATAGACCGATACCGATAACGGGTAATAATTCGGAAGGATTGACCAATAACCCTAATGTGAGGAACATGACGATTTGAAACAACCATGAAAAGCCGTCGAAAAAAGTCGCTGTACTCCGTTTGTGTACCATTTTTTTATTCCCTACGACCAGTCCGGCAATATATACGGCAAGATAACCGTTTCCTTTCAGCAGGTCTGTAAAAGAGAATATAAAGAACGAGAAAGCTAATAGTAATACTGGATATAAAGATTGGTTGTCTATATTTATACGGTTCATAACCCAAACCGTTACTTGTCCCAGAATATATCCGGACAATGCTCCTACACTTAGTTGAATGAGTAACATCCCGATCGATTGCCATACATTAAATTCTCCGATCTGTATAATTTGTATTAAAAGAATTGTGAGCATGTATGCCATAGGGTCATTACTTCCGCTCTCTAATTCTAATACCGGTCGTAATCTTTGTTTGAGTCCTAATCCTTTGGAGCGTAAAATAGAAAAGACCGAAGCTGAGTCTGTAGAGGACATAACGGCAGCAAGCAGCATTGATTCCATTAGGGTCAGATTCGGACAATTCGGTATGTATCCGGAGATATAATAAATAAAACCTCCTGTAATGATTGTGGTGATTAATACACCTATTGTTGCTAAAATTACACCCGAACCTGCTATCGGTTTGATTTCTGTGAATTTGGTGTCCATACCTCCAGAAAAGAGTATGATACTTAATGCTATTACTCCGATAAATTGAGCTTCATGCGGATTGTGAAATTGTATTCCTAACCCGTCACTGCCGAAAATCATTCCTACTCCTAAAAACAGAAGTAATGCCGGGACTCCGAATTTGTAACCGGCTTTACCGGCAATAACACTGATAAATAGTAAAATAGATCCTATTAAAAGAATGTTTCCTGTGTCTAAAATCATAATTCTCCCGAATGAATATATTGAGTTATAACAAATAATATCAAAAGTTGATTATTATCTTTATGTGTTTTAGAATGAATAACAGATAGATAATACTTAGATATGTTTATTTCTTCAAATATAAGTATAATTCTTTAAAAGAAATAATATGGGAGAAAATATTTTACTCGGATTTTTCTCTATGAACAAACTGTGAGTATTTGGGGTTATTTATAGAAGGTTAATTGGAAATTGACATACATATCAAAAAAATGAATTATGAAAGTTGGAGACTTGGGACTGATCGGTTTAGGCGTAATGGGGGCGAATTTGGCTCTTAATTTTGAACGTAACGGTTATGTTGTGGCTGTATATAACCGGAAGGAAGGAGAGGGACAAGATGTCGTATCTCGTTTTATGAAAGAGAATGGAAAAAATAAAAACTTCATACCGGCCGCTACGATAGGAGAGTTGGTCGATAAAGTATCTCGTCCTCGAAAAATAGTATTGATGGTAACTGCCGGTGATCCGGTAGATGAGTTGGTAGATCAGCTTTTGCCGCATTTGTCTTTGGGAGACATTGTAATAGACGGGGGAAATTCCGATTTCAGAGATACGGACAGAAGGGTTCGTTTTATGGAAAGTCGGGGTATCTGGTTTGTCGGATGCGGTATTTCAGGAGGAGCTGAAGGAGCTTTAAACGGTCCTTCTATAATGCCGGGCGGTTCGGTAGAGGCTTGGCCTTTTATAAAGGACATGCTGCAGTCGATCGCTGCAAAATTAGAAGACGGCTCACCTTGTTGTCGGTGGATCGGGTCGGGTGGTTCCGGACATTTTGTTAAAATGGTTCACAATGGAATTGAGTATGGAGATATGCAACTCATCGCCGAAATGTATGCGATATTGAAACAAGCGTTGGGTTTAGGCAACGATGAAATATCTCGCTTGTTCGAATTATGGAATCATGGAGATTTAAATAGTTATCTGATCGAGATAACGGCATCGATATTACGTTATAAAGAAAAATCCGGAGAGTATCTGGTTGACAAGATAAGAGATGTTGCCCGACAAAAAGGTACGGGACGCTGGTGTATCGAAGTGGCGTTGAATGAGGGAGAGCCTTTGACGTTGATTACGGAAGCCGTATATGCTCGGATGCTTTCTGCTTTACCCGAAATTCGACGAGAAGCAGCATCCTGCTATCCGGATAATATAACGGAAAAATGGCATGATACGGACTTTTCCGTTGATATGGCACGGGATGCGTTATATGTATCCAAAATGATTTCCTATGCACAAGGCTTTTCGTTATTACAGCGGGCCTCGTCTCATTATGGATGGCATTTAGATTGTGCATCTATTGCATATATTTGGCAAAATGGTTGCATAATCCGATCTGCATTTTTGAGAAAGATCGTTTCTGCGTATAAGAAAGATCCGTTTCTCGGCAATCTTTTGTTTGATGATTATTTTAAAAATACGGTTATTTCTTTGCAAAACGGGTGGAGAACTTTGATATCTCGGGGATTGTTCTCGGGAATTCCTTTACCGTGTATGACAGCCGGACTTACTTATTTTGATGGTTTGCGTACTGAAAATTCGACGGCTAACTTAATACAAGCACAACGAGACTTTTTCGGAGCACATACCTATGAACGGACGGATGCAGATTCTGGGGTATTTTTTCATACCGATTGGAAAAATTTTTAATAGTAAGAATAAAGGTTTGGAATTATGGAAAAAGCGGATGCTCAAATGTTACTGATTTTTGGAGCTTCGGGTGATTTGACTACTCGAAAATTGATTCCGGCGTTATATGAATTGTATGTTCGTAATTTATTGCCTGAAAATTTCGTCATTTTAGGTGCGGCACGTACGGTATTGACAGATAATGAATTCCGAAGAAAACAGTGTGACGGTATATTGACTTCACAAAAAGAACTTTCGGCTAAAGATGCTCGCTTGAGTTTGTTTCTGAAACGTGTTTATTATATGGGTTTTGATACGCAAAATACAGATGAATATGAAACATTGAAAAATCGAGTAGAGGAGCTGCAAAACCTTTATTCTTTACCCGATAATATCGTTTTTTATATGGCAACACCTCCGGAAATGTATGAAGTAATACCTCTCGGATTGCAAAAATGCGGTCTGGCTTATACATCTGATGGATTTCGTCGGATTGTTGTTGAAAAACCGTTCGGAACGGATATAAAGTCCGCTAAGCATCTCACTCGATTATTAGAGTCGATATTCGATGAGCATGATATTTACCGGATCGATCATTATTTAGGAAAAGAGACTGTGCAGAATATTCTTGTACTCCGGTTTTCGAATGGCATATTCGAACCTTTATGGAACAGGAATTATATAGATCATGTGGAGATTGTTTCTTCCGAAACATTGGGAATAGGGAATAGAGGAGGCTATTATGAATCATCGGGAGCTTTGCGAGACATGGTGCAAAATCATCTGTTGCAATTAATGGCTTTTATTGCAATGGAACCTCCTGTGGCATTCGATCCGGAGTCTATAAGAGACGAGATAGCTAAAGTATTCAAGTCCTTGCATCATTATACTCCTGAAGAAATGCAAGAGCAAATTGTGCGCGGACAATATACAGCGGGAACGATAGCCGGGGAGAGTGTACAGGGTTATAGAGATGAAAAAAACGTAAGTGGCGATTCGGTCAGAGAAACATATGTGGCTGTGAAAATCGAATTGGATAACTGGCGTTGGGCAGGGACTCCGTTTTATATTTATACAGGAAAGCGGTTGTCTGAGAAAAAAACAGAAATTATCATTCATTTCAAATCGACTCCACAGCAATTATTTGTAGGGCAGTGTTCTGGAAGTTCTTGCAATCAGTTGATTATTCGTGTGCAACCTAATGAGAGTATAGCTTTGCGCTTCGGACTTAAAATTCCCGGTTCGGGATTTGAAGTTCGTCAGGTGAGTATGGACTTTTTATATAGTTCATTGTCCGATAAAAAGCTACCGGATGCTTACGAACGCTTGTTATTGGATGTTATGTTGGGGGATTCAACACTTTATTCCCGGGCAGATGCACAGGAAGCAAGTTGGAATTTTATAGATCCGATTATAAAAAATTGGGTTAAGAGAGGAAAGGATGGCCTTGCTTTTTATGCTTCTGGAAGTGATCCTGAAGAAATAGATCGTTTAATGCCTCATGATAAAAAATGCAATTGTTGTAATGAAATGATGTGATAAAATAAATGCTATATGGAAATTTATTATGCTAAATCTCCCGAAGATGCTTTGAGGAGGATGACAGATAAACTGATAAAGATCATGCAATCGAAGCCAGGTCTTGTCCCTTTTAATCTGGCGCTGTCAGGGGGTAGTACTGCACAACGGATTTTTGCTCTTTGGCAAGAGGAATATAAACAGCAGATAGATTGGAATCGAATCCGTTTTTATTGGGTGGATGAACGATGCGTGTCTCCTGAAGATGATGAAAGTAATTTTAAACATGCCGATCAACAATTATTCAGACCGATAGGAATCCCTCGGACGCATATTTACCGTATTTTCGGAGAAAAAGACCCGTCTATGGAGGCAAATCGTTATTCGGAGCTTATAAATCAGCAACTCCCTAAGAAAAACGGACTCCCTTATTTTGACGCAATTATATTAGGAATCGGTCTTGACGGACACACCGCTTCGATATTTTCATCTTGTAATTTTTTATTGAATGATACGAGATCGTATGCTGTAGCGGTACATCCAGAATCGAAACAGTTGCGTATAACGTTGACCGGGCCTGTCATATTGAATAGTACACCATTACTCGTTCCGGTAATAGGGGAAAATAAAAAAGCGATCTTTGAACGATTGCTGGAAGCCCGTACGATTACCGAGAGTTTTCCGGCAGCGTGTATTATGTATCGAGCAGCATCAACATCGGTTTTTACGGATATAAAAGAACGGTAATTCTAATCATCGAGTAAATCCGGACGAAGGCGACGGGTACGTTCAATAGATTGTTCATGTTGCCATTCTTCGATTTTTCTCTGATGCCCCGATAGGAGTATCTCGGGAACTTTCCACCCTTTATATTCGGCCGGTCGTGTATATACGGGCGGTGCTAATAAATTGTCTTGGAAAGAATCCGATAAAGCCGATTGTTCGTCTCCGATTGCGCCGGGTATAAGCCGTATTATGGCATCCGATATTATGGCAGCCGCTAATTCTCCGCCGGTAAGGACATAATCTCCTATTGATATTTCTTTGGTAATCAGATGTTCTCGAATGCGGTAGTCGATACCTTTATAATGTCCGCACAAGATAATTAAATTTTGGCATAACGATAAAGAGTTTGCCATCGGTTGATTGAATGTTTCGCCATCGGGAGAAGTATAAATGATTTCGTCATAATTTCTTTCCGATTTCAGTTTAGAAATAATTCGATCTATCGGTTCGACTTGCATCACCATTCCGGCTGAACCACCGAAAGGATAATCATCTACGCGTCGATGTTTGTTAGTAGAATAATCCCGGAGATTATGTACCACTATCTTTGCCAGCTTTTTATCCTGAGCACGTTTTAGTATGGAGTGATTTAACGGTCCT
Source organism: Coprobacter fastidiosus (assembly GCF_030296935.1). Classification (NCBI taxonomy): domain Bacteria; kingdom Pseudomonadati; phylum Bacteroidota; class Bacteroidia; order Bacteroidales; family Barnesiellaceae; genus Coprobacter; species Coprobacter fastidiosus. The sequence goes on from NZ_AP028032.1 coordinate 176,362, forward strand.
TCCAATAATTCCGGTAAAACGGTGATGATGTCGATGTGCATACTTCCTTAATTTGGCTGCAAAAATAGGACTTTACGGATGATTATGCAACCCTTTTATTTTGTTTATTTTTTGCATATAGGCTATAAAGTTCGCTTAATTGCCCGTGTGAATCATTTTAAAATTTCCTATATTTGCATACCGTAACAGGCATAATCGATGAATGAAATAAAAGAGAAAATAGAACATTTGCGACAGGAACTGAATGAACATAATTATAATTATTATGTATTGAATGCTCCTGTTATATCAGACCGGGAATTTGACCGGATGATGGAAGAACTGCAACAATTAGAAAAAGAATATCCTCAATATAGCGATCCTAACTCTCCGACACAACGGGTAGGCAATGATATTAATAAGGCTTTCACTCAGGTGAAGCATAAATATCCTATGCTTTCTTTGGGAAACACTTATACGATCGATGAAGTGGCGTCGTTTTATGACCGGGTGCGTTCGGGACTTAATGAAGATTTTCGTATTGTAGGAGAATTGAAATATGACGGCACGTCTATATCGCTTACATATCGACATGGGAAATTGCTTAGGGCTGTAACGAGAGGCGACGGTGTACAAGGAGATGATGTCACGGAGAATGTGAAGACGATTCGTAGTATTCCTTTGCAATTAAGGGGAACTGGATATCCGGATGAATTTGAGATACGAGGTGAAATTTTAATGCCTTGGACTGTTTTTGAACAATTGAATGCAGAGAGAGAAAGAGAAGAGGAAACTCTTTTTGCCAATCCTCGAAATGCCGCATCCGGTACATTGAAACTGCAGAACTCTGCGATTGTAGCATCCCGTAATTTAGATGCTTACTTATATTATCTTTTAGGCGAAGATCTGCCGTCTGATGACCATTATGAAAACTTGCAGATAGCACGTTCTTGGGGATTTAAGATTTCAGATGCTATGCAGGTGTGCCATTCTTTAGAAGAAATGAAAGCATTTATCGATTATTGGGATGTAAACAGAAAAAATCTGCCTGTTGCAACTGACGGTATTGTTTTTAAAGTAGCTTCTTTAAGGCAGCAAAAGAATTTGGGATATACCGCAAAATCTCCTCGTTGGGCGATGGCATATAAATTTCAAGCGGAACAGGCACTTACCCGATTGAATTCTGTCTCTTATCAAGTGGGACGTACCGGAACGGTTACCCCGGTTGCTAATCTTGATCCGGTTCAATTATCGGGAACTGTCGTAAAAAGGGCTTCGTTACATAATGATGATATTATACAATCTCTTGATTTGCATATCGGAGATATGGTATTTGTAGAGAAAGGAGGAGAGATTATTCCGAAAATTACAGGAGTGGATTTTGATGCGAGAGGGTTATTGATAGGGGAGAAAGTGACTTTCATAAAACAGTGTCCTGAATGTGGAACGCCTTTGGTTCGTTATGAGGGTGAAGCTGCGCATTATTGTCCGAATGAGATGGGATGTCCTCCTCAGATAAAGGGACGGATAGAACATTATATCAGTCGTCGTGCTATGGACATAGACGGTTTGGGACCTGAAACGATAGATCTGTTTTACCGATTGGGAATGGTGCGGACAGTTGCGGATTTATATAGTTTGAATGAGTCGGAGATCGCTTCTTTAGAAAGATTGGGAGAAAAGTCGGCACGTAACATTATAGAGGCTGTCGATAGATCTTTACAAGTACCTTTTGAACGGGTTTTGTTCGCATTGGGAATTCGTTTTGTAGGAGAGACAGTCGCGAAGAAGTTGGCGAACTCTTTTGTTTCGATAGAAGCTTTGGAGTCAGCAACTTTAGACGATTTGGTCGGTGTCGATGAAATCGGTCCTCGTATAGCGCAGAGTGTCCGGGCTTATTTTGAGAATGAGCAGAACCGGAATTTGATAAAACGTTTGGAAGAAGCTGGGGTACAAATGAGAATTTCTGAAGATCGCCTTTCTGGTTTTACCGATAAACTCGATGGAGCTACGATTGTAATCAGTGGAACATTTACACACCATTCTCGAGATGAGTATAAGCAGATGATAGAACAGCACGGCGGGAAAAATACGGGTTCGGTTTCTGCTAAAACGACATATCTTTTGGCCGGAGAGAATATGGGGCCGGCTAAACTTGAGAAAGCTCGGAAATTGGGAATAAAAATTATTTCTGAAGAAGATTTTCTGCAGATAATACAATAATCCCAAGTAGTAATTTAAAATCGGATGATATGTGGACATACTGGATAAAAAAGGAGATCGCCCGGCAGCTTGCTCGTTCTCAAGAAAAACGGAAAAAGCGATTTGTCGATTATCGAAAGACCGAAATCTTGACGCTATTGATAGAACGGGAAAGTCTCGATTCGATTCTTCCTGTTGTTAAAGATTTGTCGAAAGAATCGATAAGGCTTTCGTTGGTTGTGTTGGGAAATGGGAATGCCCTTGATGTATCTGCTTATCCTGAAATGGATATTTTAGAATTGACTCCGGAAAATTTGAGATTCGGTAAACGGTTACCTGATAAAAATGCTGTCAGAAAGTTTATCGGATTTAATACCGGAGTGTTATGTGATTTGAGTCTTGTCGAGCGGTTGCCGTTTTTATATTTGATGAGTATATCGATGGCCCGTATGAAAATCGGATTGCAAAAAGTCTCATTGAACCCGTATGATTTTATGATTCGTACGTCGGGGGATATAACTGCACGGGATTTGCTGGAAAAAATACTCTTTTATTGGCGTAGTATTGATATAAAAGATAATAATTTATAACTTTGAGCCCTCAAAATAATATTTTTTGAACAAGAATATATATGGCACAAATAAATTTAAAAGGAATGGGGGTAGCTTTGATCACGCCATTCAAGGATGACGAATCGATCGATTTTGACGCTCTTTCCAAATTAATAGAATATCAGATACAAAACGGTATAGATTATTTAGTAGTATTAGGGACTACAGCTGAAACACCAACTTTGACCGAACAAGAAAAAAATGAAGTACTTTCTTTTGTTATCGAGAGGGTAAAAGAACGGGTACCTATAGTTTTAGGGTTAGGTGGAAACAATACGAGAGGAATAGTGGAACGTTTGAAGACAGAGTCTTTTCAGGGTGTAGATGCCATACTGTCTGTCGTACCTTATTATAATAAACCTTCTCAAGAGGGTATCTATCAGCATTATAAAGCGATTGCTTCGGCAACTAAACTTCCCGTTATTCTTTATAATGTGCCCGGTCGTACCGGTGTGAATATGACAGCAGAGACCACTCTGCGTTTGGCCCGTGAATTTGATAATATCGTGGCGATCAAGGAGGCATCCGGAAATATAACGCAGATGGATGATATAATCAAAAACAAACCGAAAGATTTTATGGTAATATCTGGAGACGACGGTATTACTTTTCCTTTGATAACGTTGGGTGCTGTCGGGGTAATATCGGTAATAGGGAATGCATTTCCGAGGGAATTCAGTCGTATGGTGCGTTTGGCTTTGGAAGGAGATTATGCAAATGCGTTGTTGATACATCATAAATTTACCGAATTGTTTGAGTTGCTTTTTGTCGATGGAAATCCAGCCGGAGTAAAAAGTATTTTAAGTTCTATGGGATATATTCGTAATCGGTTGCGGTTACCCCTTGTTCCCACCCGTATTACTACGTATGAAAAAATACGAGTCGTTTTGCAGAAATTAAATATTATGTGTTGACAATACCAGGTCTCATTTTGAACTAAATAGAGTACGGACCGTTATGGTGTCGTATTTTGTAATAGTATTTTATATGCATAGGGGAGTGGTAGAAACTCCATGATAAAATCAATATTTTTAACTATGATACAGCGTATTCAATCTTTTTATCTTTTTTTAGTCGCAGCATTGGTACTTTCTATGCTGTTTATGCCGTTGGCCGGTTATTCCAATGCTGATGGAAATTGGCAATTTTGGGCAATGGGAGTTTATACAATGGCAGATCCTGCACAAATGGTGTTGCCGGCTTGGCCTATTGCTATCTTAATTGCATTAATGGGGCTATTGGCCTGTATATCTATATTTTTATATAAAAACCGTATCTTGCAAATGAAATTTTGTTTGTTTAATGGACTAATGCTACTTGCCTTTTATCCGATATTTTTCTTGTATCTGTGGGTGAACGGTAAATCGTTGGCTGCAACCTCATCATTGGCAGCAGCATTAGTTATTCCTTTGGTTGCGGTTATTTTGGAATATATGGCGTATCGGAAAATCAATCAGGACGAGCAATTGGTGCGTTCGGCCGATCGTATAAGATAATGCAAAAATAAATTTATGAAGAAGGCGCTGTAAGCACCTTCTTATTTATTCGATCAGAAGATCTGATTTTTGATGAATGACATGATTTCACTTTCTTGTTCAGGAGAAAACCATGTGATTTGAGGATCTCGCTTGAACCAAGTCATTTGTTTTCGGGAATAGACTCTTGTATTTCGTTTGATTTTCTCTATAGCTTTTTCAAGATTCCATTCACCGGAAATATATGCGAACATTTCTTTATAACCTACTGTATTTAATGAATTAAATTCTCGGTGAGGGTAAACTGACCGAGCTTCGGATTCGAGCCCTTCTGAAATCATTTGCTCTACTCTTCGGTTAATACGTTCGTATAATTCTTCTCGATCTCTGGTCAATCCTATTTTTAAAATACGAAACGGACGTTGTTTATTCGAATGCGTACGTAATTCAGAATACGGTTTTCCGGTCATGTGACAAATTTCGAGTGCGTGGATGACCCGTTTATGGTTTTTTAAATCTACTTGTTCATAATGAATAGGGTCGAGGCGTTTCAACTCGTTACATAGGCTTTCTAATCCTTCATTTTTATAACGTTCGATCATGAGTTTCCGCACTTCGTCTGATACGGTAGGTAATTCGTCTATACCATTGCAAACGGCATCGATATACATCATGGATCCTCCGGTCATTAAAACTACATTGAGATCGGAGAAAAGACGATTTAGAAGGTTTATAGCATCTTCTTCATAGCATGCGGCGCTATAATAGTCTTGCAGTTCCAGAGTCCCGACAAAATAATGTTTGACCCGTTGCAACTGTTCTTTAGAGGGAGCTGCTGTCCCGATTTCCAGTCCTTTATACAGTTGTCGGCTATCACATGATAATATCGGACAATGAAGTTGTTCGGCAATTCGAAGGCTGAGATCTGTTTTTCCGACTCCGGTAGGACCAAGCAAAACAATCAAAGTTTTTTCGGACATATTGATTATACAGATATAAAAAAATTGTATCGAGAATGTAGCTTGCTGCATACTGATACAACTTTTATAGTAGTTTGTTTAAAGCCTCTAAGGGCCTGCCTAAGTTTTGTACGGGTCACATCTTAGACAGACTCTTGGATTTAATTATTTTTCTGCAGCCAGTCGAGCGATTTGTATAACGACATCACGGGCTTTTTCCATGGATTGTATAGGTACGAACTCATATCGTCCGTGAAAATTATGACCGCCTGCGAATATATTGGGGCACGGTAGTCCCATGAATGAAAGCTGAGCTCCGTCAGTTCCTCCTCGTACCGGTTTTACGATAGGCACGATCCCGACCTCTTTCATCGCTTGAGAAGCCAAATCGACAATGTGCATAACCGGTTCTACCATTTCACGCATATTGTAGTATTGGTCTTTGATTTCGAGGCTTGCACAATTAGGAAATTCTTTATTGATTTTGCGAACCAGATGTTCGAATTCCTTTTTGCGGCGTTCGAAACGGTCTCGGTCGTGGTCACGAATAATATAAGTCAATGTAGTTTGCTCGACAGTTCCTTCACAAGAAATTAGATGATAAAACCCTTCATACCCTTCGGTATGTTCTGGTGTTTCCCAGCGAGGTAGCATAATGGCATATTGATTGGCGATGCGTAATGAATTGATCATTTTATGCTTGGCATATCCCGGATGAACATTGCGCCCTTTAAACAAAATTTTAGCGATAGCAGCGTTAAAGTTCTCATATTCCAATTCACCTATTTCTCCTCCGTCGAGAGTATAAGCCCATTCTGCTCCAAATTTTTTAACATCAAATTTATGAGGACCTTGCCCGATCTCTTCGTCTGGAGTAAATGCTACGCGTATTTTTCCGTGTTTGATTTCCGGATGTTGTATCAGATACTCCATAGCCGAAATAATCTCGGCAATTCCGGCTTTATCATCAGCACCTAATAACGTTTTACCGTTTGTGACGATAAGGTCTTGTCCTATATATTTTTTTACTTCCGGAAAATCTTTGGTATGTAAGATAATGTTTTCTTCAGGACATAATGGAATGTCATTGCCGTCATAGTTTTTTATGATACGAGGGGTAACATGCCGCCCTGAAAGGTCGGGACTTGTATCGAGATGGGCGATAAATCCGATGACAGGAATATTTTTGGATGTATTGGGAGGAAGGGTTGCCATCAAGTATCCGTTCTCATCGAGCGATACTTCGGTCATACCTATTTTCCTTAATTCTTTCTCGAGTTCTTGTGCAAAAATCATTTGTCCCGGAGTACTGGGAGTCATGTGTGTCAGTTCGTCCGATTGTGTATCGAAACTTACATAGTGCAGAAAACGGTCAACTAAATTCATAAAATTCTCAATTAAGTTTGTCGTCTTTATGACATTTGTATTTTTATGCTGCAAAGATATAAATTTTTAAAACAAACAGCTTGGTAATTGGCTTGTAAAATAAAAGCCCGTTTAAATTCTGTTCAAGATTATTTCGAAGAATCTTTTCAGGGATATTTTATATCATCGTTAAACTTATTAATGTTATAACAATAGAATATTAAGATATTAACAATGTCTTTTAATCAGCCCTTAGTAATAATTTCGGAAATTTAATTTTATCAATGTCCAAGAACTTTGGCGAGTCTTTTCAGACCTTCGATAAGAAGCTTTCTGGGGCAAGCAATATTTAAGCGGATAAATCCTTCTCCACCTGGGCCGTATAATGTACCGGAATTAACCATTAGTTTCTGTTTGTTTTGCAAACATGAAGTTATGTTGTCTGATCCGATTCCGGCGGCTCGGCAATCGATCCAGACCAGATATGTACCTTCAAGCGGAAGTACAGAATATTGAGGTAAATGCCGTTTAAAAAAGTAACGAATATATGTGTAATTTTCCCAGAGATATTTTCGTAAGGCATCGAGCCATTCTTCGCTTTTCTCATAGGCCGCTATTGTGGCGATGACACCGAATGGATTGACGTCGCACACTTCATTGTCGTTGATCGCTCGGTCTATCCGGCTGCGGATATTGCTGTCTGCTGCCACGATATTAGCAATCTGTAAACCTGCAAGATTAAAAGCTTTGCTGGGTGAGATGCAGGTTGCAGAATGCAATCGGAATTCTTCGGATAGAGATGCAAAAGGGGTATAATTGTGACCTTCATATGTCAGTTCGCAATGTATTTCATCTGCAATTATAAATACTCCGTTTTGCAGACAAATATCACCGATACGCTGTAATTCTTCTGATGTCCAAACTCTCCCGACCGGATTGTGCGGATTGCATAACAGCAAAAGTTTTGTTTCTGGATCGGCGGCTTTGAGTTCGAGATCATCGAAATCAATTGTGTAGCGTCCTTCTTGATAAATAAGATTGTTAGCTATCATTCTACATCCATTATTCCGGATTGACGAATAAAAACAGTTATAGACAGGTGTTTGGACGATTATTTTGTCACCGGGTATGGTCATGGCCTTAATAATAGCCGAGATTGCCGGAACTACTCCGCTTGTATAGATAATCCATTGAGAATCTATTTCCCATTGATGGCGGTTTATGAACCATTTGACTATTGTATCATAATAATTTTGCGGTACTTTGGTGTAACCGAAGATTCCGTGTTCCACTCTTCGTCGCAAAGTTTCGATAATTGCCGGAGCTGTGCGGAAGTCCATATCTGCGACCCACATAGGCAGTACATTCTCTTCCTCAGGAGTATCCCATTTATAGGAATTTGTCCCGCGACGCGGGATTATTTCATCAAAATTGTATTTCATAATTTATATTTTTAGTCGTACTTTATAAATCCATTTGCCTTGCCATAATCTGAAAAGAAATATCACTCCGCGGAAGCAGAGTTCGATACACATGGCCAGCCATACGCCTCGTAATCCCATTGTTGGGGCGAGCAAAGCCGCCAGTGTTAGTCTTATACCCCAAATACTTCCGAAATTCATCAGGCTGGGAATGAACGTATTGCCCACTCCGACAAATATGCCATAGGTTACGATAGCTGCTGCGAACATAGGCTCGGCAAAAGCCTCTATCCTTAAGATATCAGTTCCCAACGTTCTGATTTCTTCTATCGGAGTCATTACGCCGATGATTTGCGGGGCTGCTATATACATAAATACACCCATGATTCCCATAATCGATATTCCCGACCATACGGCTATATTTGCAAAGCGACGAAGCAATTTTAATCGGTTTGCACCAAGACTTTGCCCGACTAATGTTGTTGCTGCCTCGGAAATACCGTATCCGGGCATATAGCAGAGACTTTCGGCAATGATGGCAAACGAGTTGGCGGCAATGGCTATGATACCGAGTGGTGCTACTATAATTGTTGTCATAATCTGAGCACCGCATATAGCTATATGTTCAAATCCCATTGGAAAGGATATGCGGACAGCATTTCGTAATGTATCTTGCCGGAGTAAAAAATATCCTCGTTCCCCGGATAATTTCAGTATGGGCGAACGGTAACAGAGATACCACATCATCCCTCCGGCAGTTACCAACTCGGCAAGTACTGTTCCCAATGCTGCGCCTTTTACCCCTAAACCTGCGCCATAAATGTCGATATTTAGACCCATGATTTCGATCTGTCGTTTCGGAAATATCAGAAAGAAATTGAATATTATGTCAAGCAGACACATCAGTATATTTAATATGCTCGGTATATACATATTTCCACTACACCGTAACATTCCGCTGGCCAAAAAATTCATTTGTAATACCGGTAAAAAGAGAGAAAAAATCAGAAAATAGACAGATGAATCTTTTCTGATTATCTCGTCTCCGCCCAACCAGCCGGGGAGAAAGTCACTGATGAAAACTCCGATAGCTGCTAATGAAGAGCCGAATAGCAATGTCGCAGTAATGGATTGACGTAAAATTTTTCTTGCTCCGGCAAAATTTCCAGCTCCGATAAGATGTGCCACTTGCACGGAGAAGCCTGTTGCAGCTGCTGCACACAATCCCCAAAACAACCATGTCGTTGTTGATACCAGTCCGATAGAAGCCGATGCATTTGCTCCCAAACTGCCGACCATCGACGCATCTACGTATTGCATGACAATAGAAGACAGTTGTGCCATAATAGCCGGGATACTGAGGTATACAGTTAGTTTTAACTGCTGTTTCAGGGTCATTTTTTTACCTTCCCGGATAAGAGATAAAAGATAGTCGGTTTTATTTACCCTTGTTCTCATCGATACATAAAGAATTTATTAATCGGAGAAACAAGTTCTTTCATCCCAAAGTTTCAATTTACAATCAGCTGGAGACTTGATATTCTTGTCAAGAATGATTTTACCGTAACTGTCGGCCGTTATACTGCCGGTGCGGGGATTTTTTACACTATGTATAGGACTCTTGATCGTGGCATTTACACTGCTGTACTCAAAAGCAAGATCGCAATCATCGGCCATGATGCAGTTTTCCAATATGAGATTTTCGGCATAGCATAATGGTTGAGTGCCAGAAATTTTGCAATTTATAAGACGCAGGTTGCGTGAATGCCAACCTAAATATTCACCGTTTAATTCAGAATCGTAAATTGTTACATTTTCCGTTTCCCACAAAGCATCTTTCGTAGTAATTTTTGCATTGTGCAGCTCTAAATTTTTCACGTATTGGAATATATATTTGCTGTCACTTTCCAGTCCGTCGATATAAATATCGTTACAAAACATAAACGGGTAAGTCCCTCCGTGTAGTTTCAAATTTTTTATATTCAGTCTGTTGCACCTCCAAAATACTTCGTCGGCATCTGTTATCTCAACATTGTTTATTTCGATATCGTGCATCTCACGAAACATTTTAGGCGCATCGATCCGAGTATTGGTCATTTTTAAATGATCGGAATACCACAAGGCAGAACGTCCTCCGATATCGAAAAAGCATCGGTCGATAATAAAACCATGTACGTGCCAAAAAGGATAATTCCCTTCAAATTTGCAATTTATGGCCTCTATGTTGCTGCATTCTTTAATAGCCGATTCTCCGGCATGAATAATCACATTTTCTAAACGAAGGTCATGTGACTCGAATAAGGGGCGTTCGCCCCCGAATTCGGCATTCGATATAGTTTTCATTTGTTGTAATTTTAGTGTTATTTATTTTCGATCAATTTGATAAATCGTGCAGGACTTCCGCCTACAATTGTATTAGCCTCTACATTTTTTGTCACAACCGCTCCTGCTCCGATAATGGCATTATCTCCGATACTGACATCTTGAAGAATAGTTGCATTAGAACCTATCCAGACATTCTTGCCGAGTATAATGGGTGCAGGATAAGTCGTTTTACGGTCTTCCGGAGCTAATCCGTGATTGAGTGTAGCAAACACTACGTTGTGTCCGATTTGGCAACCATCCCCGATTGTTATTCCCCCGTGGTCTTGGAAATGGCAACAAGCGTTGATAAATACATTCTCACCTATGGAAATATTCTTTCCGAAATCAGTATAAAATGGAGGGAACACTCGAAGTGTCTGCGGAACAGAATAGCCAAACAGTTCGGAAAGTAATTCTCTGACTTTATCGGGAACATGATATGCCGTATTCAGCCGGAATGTGATGCGCCTCGCTTCATTGCTCATATCATCCATGAAGTGATGAATCTCCTCTGTATTAAGAGCCTTACGTGCTTTTACATATGCTTTGAAACTTTCGATAGTCATATTAATTAGTCATATTATTGTTGTTCGATTTTTACTTGTATATCTCCATCAATGCTTAAAGCCTCGATATCATTACCGTTTATATGTCCTATTTTTATCAGATCATTACTATGTGACCAATTTTTGCAGAAAATGGCGACATTTCCCCATGGAACATAAATAGTAATGTCGCCGGGTATGGGAGTACAACCGCGAGTAACACCTTCGGTTGTCAAGGTTGGAGAAGGATAGAAGATTTTTTCGGTTGTATTATTGTAGTCATTTAACGTTACTTCCAATGGCAGACGGGAAAGAAAATCTTGTGCAGCTGCGTTGTCTTCCATTGTTGCGGTAATGGTGCGGTTACCGATCTTGATGTTTATATTTTGAGAAGAACTCTCCGGTATATCCGATTCCTCCCGATCAGCACCTATTCTGTCAAGCCATTCAGTAATACGGCTCTCCATTTGCGGAAGGGTTGAAGAGGTCAACAGTAATGACTGCTCGATCAGGATAGACTCGGTACAGATCGATCGTGCTTCGTTAACAGAGGAGGCAATATCGCTGCTGCCGCTTGTAGCAAACAGGGCTATTTGTTTTCCGGAAAGTTTTGAAGCATGTTGGCGCAAAAAACTCTGCATCGGTGTTGCCATGCTTCCGTACCAGATCGGATAGCCGATAAATATAATGTCATAATTGTCAAAATTATCGACAGAAGTTTTGATAGCAGGATAATTGCCTTGGCGGATTTCTTCTAATTCTTTTTGTGCTCGATTGAGTATAGAATTATAGTCATCATCGTAGGGAATCTGAGGTTCAACCTCTAAAATATCGCAATCGAGTATTGATTGAATCGTTTGTGCCACATGTTCGGTATTATTTGTACGTGAACTGTAAAGGACTAAATAATGTCCATTTTTTCCGGAGATAGGTGTATCGGTTTTATCGTTATTCTCATTTCTGTTTTCTGTTTGTTCCGAAATAAACGATTCATCTGATTTTCCACAGGCTGTTATTGATAGAACAATAAACAGCAGAAATAAAATTGATAAATTTTTTTTCATTGTTTTTATTTTTGTAGTTAATATTCAACTTATGTTTTGAGGTAGAGTTTGGAAAATTTTTAAGTTTATGTTTTCGTTCATTATTGTATGACAAAAATAGAGAGTCTTAAAAAGAACTTTTGTAGATAAATTATCGGTTTGTTTAACCAAATTACGGATTATTGTTTGAAGGAAAATCAGGAAGAAGTCTCATAAGTAATGTCTTTTTGGGGGGGACATACTCGCTCAATAGGGGATAAAAGATGTGTAAAAACGCATAAGATTTTAACTTCTAATACGAAACAAACATAAACATAGCGTAAAGATTAATCTGTAAAGGAAATATGTTCTGATAATATTTTCTTATTGGAAAATTTATGGACAGCTTCTTCATACTCTTAATAAGAGTTCTATCGAGAGAGAAACAGTAATAAATAAATTTTTTAATTATAGGCACGATATGTTATTTTATTATTTTAACATAGTAAATCCGATTAACAAAGATTAAACAGGTAAGTTTGCATTCGTATTGGTTCGCCTGCGTTTTTCTGCTCAGGTGATTAAAAGGGAATCAGGTGCAAGTCCTGAACAGTCCCGCTGCTGTAATTCTCGTTGATTCCGGACATTCATGTCACTGGGAAAATCGAAAGGCTCGTTTCGATTATGCTGGGAAGACGTCCGAAAGAGGAGAGATAAGTCAGAAGACCTGCCGTACATTTTCAGAATATCTTATGCTTTCGGGGGTTAAAGCAAAGGTAAGTATAAAATGTAACGTTAACGGGTTACGCTGGCTCTATACTGTATCTTTTCCTATAACTTTTTGTAAGTATAAGTTATTCGGTGATTTGAATATTATGTTTTGATTCAAATAATTGTTTAATTTAAAATGCTTATGAAAAGAATTATTACATTCTTGATTGCTTTTGCGTTTTTATGCAAGGTGGGGTCGGTTTGGGGACAAACAACCTCAGTCATGATGCCGTATGGCGATGACTATGACAATCCGAAAACCGTTACGGTAACCGATCCGATAACATTTTATGATAGCGGCGGAAGCTCAAGCAATGCCGAATCGTGGTGTGATTATCCGTCATCGGTATGTTTTGTGCCGGGAAATGCAGGCGAAGTTATAGAAGTCTCTTTTGAAACAGTCGATGTAAAATCTGCTCAATTTAGAATTTATGACGGTTTTGTCGATGTCGGTTATGATGATTTACCCGACGGAGACAAAGGTGTAATTGCAGCAAATTCTGTTTTTCAGTCGGCTTCTCCTGACGGGAAAATGACAGTCGGCTATTATTGTCCGGGAATGTCGGGTACAGGCTGGAAAGCGGTCGTGAAAAGCGTATCTCTTAAAGATATGATAATCGGTGAATGCATCGCTCTTTCTACGGGCGTTTCTTCCGTTCCAGTAGGTTCGGAATGTCAACCGATAATGCTCATTAACGTAAAGGCGGAAGGAAGCCTTAATCCGTTAACGGTAAGTGAATTATCTTTTAATCTTAACGGTACGGTTTCTGTCTCGGATTTACAGAATTTAAAAGTTTATTATTCGGGAAATAAATTACAGTTTAATGATGCTCATCTTTATGCTTCCGGATCATCAGGTAGTTCCGATATTAAGGCATCCGGATCGCAAGAACTTGTATCGGGAAATAATTATTTTTGGTTGGTAGGAGATGTAACGGCGGCGTCTGTTGTCGGGAATAAAATAGTGGCACAATGTACGTCGATAAAGGTTGCCGGAAACGAGGTGCTTGAGACCCCGATTGCTTCTGTAGGAGAAGTTTATATTGGCAGTGAATTGAGCATGTCTGCGATGTGGCAGAATTGTTATGTAGGCCAGACATCTTTGAATTTTTATGATGATGGCGGGCCTGACGGAAAAATATCGGAGGGTTTTAAAGGGCAGACGACTTTTATACCTTCGACATTGGGTAGGCGGATTCAAATTGAATTCAAGAAAGTGGCATTATTCAGTACCACGACCAGCGATAAAAGCGATATACTAAAGGTGTATAACGGTAAATCGGTAAATGAGGCTGACTTGAATATTCAAATTTCCAATGGAGATATAATTACGGTAACATCTTCTTCAGACGATGGAGCATTGACTGTTGCGTTGACCAGTGTAACGGGTGCATTGTTCGGGGATGGTTTTGAAGCCGTAGTTTCTGAGGTCGAGCCCAAAGAAATGACTGTGAAATCTATTGTTGCAGCACAATATACCGACGGAACAATTATGGCTGGAGATCTTTTACAACCTATATTGTCATTGAATATACAGACAGAGAATATCTTTCCTATAATAGCGCAGACTTTTAAGTTTACTACATCCGGAACGACTAATACTGCAGATGTGACAAAAGCATCGGTCTATTATACGGGTAAAAAAGCGGAATTCGGTTCTTCTAATAAAATAGGAGAGGTTATTTTAAACGGTAGTTCTGATTTTGAAATAACCGGTTGTACTCAGGAACTGGGAGAAGGAAACAACTATTTTTGGTTGGCATACGATATAGATCCGAGAGCTGTAGCCGGAAATAAAATCGATGCGGGATGCACCGCTGTTGTCTTGTCGGGTAAGGAAGAGATTATTGCCGATACCAATCCGGAAGGCGACCGTACGATAAAAAATGAATACGTTTCTACGGTAGGAACATTTGAAAAAACGATTTATGGTAGTTGGACTTATACGCATACCCCCAAAAAGTATGGTAGTGGATATGAAGCTGTACAGGGAAATCAAATCGTTACATTTATTCCGTATTCTGAAGGTAAAATTATAGAATTGGAGTATCAGGATTTTGCCGTGAGTGCAAGCTCTGGATATTATGGAGTGGATGCTACTTATATAATTTATAGCGGTAAAGGAACGACCGGAGAAGTATTGTGGAAAGCAAATACCGCAGATAAGCGAAAAAACGGGCCGGAAACTATTATTCGTTCTAAATCGGAAGACGGAGCTGTCACTGTTCTTTTCAACGCCAATGATTCGTTTTATAATGCAGACGGCTGGCATGCTTTTGTAAGAGAATATCAATCGAAAGATATGTCATTCGACGGGATAGATGTCGTGCAGGCAAGTTCGGACTTTGTAGCTGGAGGTACTGCCGATCAGGAAATTTTGTGGTTTAAGATAGTGACCGGAGGCGATAAAAACCCGTTGCCTTTAAATAAAATTGCTGTCGATCTGAAAAACTGTCAATCTTGTGTAGATAAAGTCTCCGTTTATTATACAGGTAAGAATGATGCGTTTGCAACAACAAATAAAATCGGCAGTGTCGATGTTGACGGTTCTGTCGGGAATCTGGAGATTCTTGTGTCGTCTGACTTTATTCTGGAAGAAGGAGATACTTATTTTTGGATAACTTACGATGTCAAAGTCGGAGCTACACCATCACAGAAGTTAGATGCAAAATTACTGTCGGTTACCATAAATAATGTTTTGCAATCAGTCGAAAACGGAGATCCGGAAGGCGATCGGGAAATAAAGAATGTTTGTCTGTTACCGGTATCGGGACATGATACAATCAATGTGGGAGATTTTCCTTATGTTTGTTATGATGACGGAGGTGCAGACGGAGAATATAGTGAGACCCAAGAAGGTGCTTTGACATTTGTTCCGAAACCGGGAGATGTAATAAAGCTGACATTCAAACGGTTCAAGACCAGTGTCCGTGATTATTTGGAAATATACGATGGTACAGGAGTCGAGAATGAAAATTTATTGGTGAAATATGATGGAGATCTGAATGAAAGTTTACCGGAATCGATTATCTCTAAGGCAGAAGACGGTTCTTTGACAATCAGATTTAACAGAACGGGATACATAGTCAATGACGGTTGGGAGATAGAGGTGAGCTCTTATACGCTGAAACCGTTGAGCTGTGGTACAGTGAAGGCGACATCTGTTAATGAAAAAAGTGAACTTTTGGGTGGTTCTCTGAATGAAAAAATGCTTAAGGTTGCCGTAGAAGCTATCGGAGATAGAGGTTCGTTTGTTGTGGATGAACTTTCATTCGGAGTGACGAATTCAGAGAGTTTGATGAATACGAAAGTTTATTTTACCGGTACGAGTGATGTATTCAGTCCTGAAAGTCAGTTTGGCACAGAACAAACGGGCGATACTCCGGTATTTACGGGAGAACAGAGTATTTCAGCACCCGGAACTTATTATTTTTGGCTGACTTGTGATATAAGAAGCGATGCTGCAATCGGAACGGCATTGAGCTTTGTTCAATCCGGTATCAAGGTTAATGGAAATCCATTTGCAATAGAATCGTCGGAAATTGCAAATCTGAAAATTAAAGATGGATTCCATGGTACGCATACTATCGGAGAGAATGGGAAATATAAAACTATTACTGCTGCAGTCGAAGCAATGAAAGATGGTATAAATGGTGCTGTCGTTTTTGAATTAGAAAACGGAATCTACAATGAGGAGGTGATAATTCCTGAAATTCCGGGAGCTTCTGCTGCGAATACGATTACATTGAAATCTAAAAGTGGAAATTATAGCGATGTGACGATTACGGCAGAAAACCATTCCGGAGGATATGACGAACAAAACTCGGCTGTAATGACCATATTCGGAGCTGATTATTTGACGGTAGAAGGAATTACTTTTACTAATCCTGATAATACATATTATTATTTGATGGATGTGAAAAATGCAAGTAATTATGTTACTATTCGGAATTGTTATTTTAAAGGAGAGGTCATGACTTCTGAACCTGTTACATCAGATCCTCATAAATTATTGCATACGAATTTTGTAAATCAAGCTGTAGAAAATACTCCGGATACCTATATGACCGTTGAGGGCAACCTTTTTGAAGGAGGTTATATTGCGGTTCAGGCAGGTGGAGCAAATCCGACAGATACGAATAAAGGAACGAAGATTATCGGAAATACGTTCAGGAATCAATGGAGTAAAGCGATTTATCTGAATTATGATGTAGATGG
The DNA here is from genome assembly GCF_030296935.1 of Coprobacter fastidiosus. Lineage (NCBI taxonomy): Bacteria > Pseudomonadati > Bacteroidota > Bacteroidia > Bacteroidales > Barnesiellaceae > Coprobacter > Coprobacter fastidiosus. The sequence continues at coordinate 193,294 of NZ_AP028032.1, forward strand.
AGTTATAGAGAAAAACGTGATTAGCAGCAACTGTTCATCGAAAAAAGAATATAATGGGATAGATATGAATACTTGTTATAATACGGTTGTGCGGAATAATGTGATATCTGCGACAATGCCCTATATCTGCGGCATAAAGCTGAGACCTGTTTCCGGTTCAGAAGAAAAGCACTTCCGCGTATATAATAATGTATTGAATCTGAAATCTTTGACATCATCGGATAATGCGTATGCAATTTCGGTAACCGGAGGCTCTACGACAAATAAAATCAGCTTTGTGGATATTGTGAACAATACGATACGTTTGAGTGGAAATAATACCGAAAAATGTGCCGGAATATATAATATTTCCAATTTCAGCGAATCGATTACGGTACAGAACAATATTATACAAAACGAAGCCGGCGGTTATGTTTATTGGATAAACAGCAAGCCGCTGAAAGCAACGACGCTCAATAATAATGCTCTTTATACTTCCGGAACTGTTTTTGCGAAAAATTATACTACGATCGAGAATTGGTTGACCGGTTCTAAAGAATCTAATAGTATTAATCAAAAAGTGACTTTTCAGTCAGACGAAATACTTGCATTGAAAACTTTGGACGGCCTTAATGCCGGTATTCCGTTAGATTTTGTTGCTACCGATATTGTCGGAAATGTGCGTGATACGGAACTCCCGACTATCGGAGCTTATGAATTTGTTGTAGCAGAATTGCCGGCGATGGAATCCGGATATCCGGTTTTGTCAGGAGATGTGACTTATAATTCGGCGGTTGTTACTGTCAAAGTAACGGCTAATGCAGAAGTCTATTATTTATTAAAGAATGACGAAAAAGAGCCTTCTGTGGAAGATGTTATTGCTGCCGATAATAAAGTTTCGCTTTCTAAAGGACAGGAAACAGCAATCCCGTTGACCGAATTGAAACAGCATACTGAATATTATGCGTTTTTTGTTTTGAAAGGTTTGGCAGACGGTCAATTATCAGAGGTTATCGCTATGAGCGCCTTTACAACAGTTTATGCACCGACATCTGTGTCCACATTTGAAGATGTAACCGTTACGGAAACCGGATTTGAAGATGGAACGGCTCGATTCAATGGTTTTGTCGTAGAAGAGATTACTGATGGAATAGAAGATAGCCGGAAAGCAGCAAAACTCCAAACAGAAGGAACTGTTACTTTGATAAATACTTCTGATGGATTGATATTGACCGGATTTTATTTGAAGTCGGATGCCGATGTTACAATATCTGCATCAAAAGGTCAACTTGAGATTTCTACCCGGACTATAGCTTCGACTCAGGATCGGTGGATATATTACAGTTTAAAAGAATGGGGAGAAATAACTTCTATAACTTTAAGTAGTAAGGGTAATGTTTATATAGATAATTTCAGCGGTAACCCCCAAAAACTGATGGTAACGGCAGACGATAAGACTGTTTCGGAAGGTGAGTCCGTAATTTTGACAGCCGATGTTTCAGGAGGAGTTTCTCCATATACATATAGCTGGAGAAACTCGAAGAATGAAATCCTTTCCACTGAAGAACAGTATTCTTTTGTTCCTCAGGAATGCGGCGACTATACTTTGACTGTGACGGATGCTTGGGGTGAAACTGCAACGATAACGGTTCGGGTAATTGTAACCGGAGAAGCTGCTGCCGCAACTTTTGAAAATTTATATCTTGATTCTGAAAGCTATTGGATGGGTGATCCGGAAGAATCTATGAGTTCATTTGTAAGCGGTTCTTATAAATTCTCTAATTATTATGAGCCGGATTATGCAACATGGGCTTATTTCGGTTATTCAAATGTGACTTCAACGGTTTATAATCCGGCGGATTTCCCTTCGAATCAATTTGGGGCGGCAGCCGGTAGCGGGGTACATGAATCTGAAAATTATGCGGTTGCGTATGCTTCAAGCTATTTTGGTCCGACGCAGGTTGAAGTCTTGAATAATCCGGAGGGAGATGTTGTCAAAGGCTGTTATGTAACGAATACAGCTTGGGTGAAATATGTAACGGAACAGGGTACGGGAATGAACTCGAGCGGGAAGGAAGATGCGAATCTGCCGTTTACTATCGGGGATTATTATAAAATAATAGCTACCGGAGATAATGGTAATTCGGCAGAATTTTATCTGGTAGATTACCGGAATTCGGCAGAAGGAATCGTTGTAGATACTTGGGAGTGGTTTGATTTAACTTCTTTAGGGAAGGTCAAGAAAATCACTTTTACGGTGGACGGCTCTCGAAAAAATGATTGGGGAACGACTATCCCGACATATTTCTGTCTGGACGATTTCAATGGGTCGGAAAGTATACCTGAAGGTCTGTCGAATTCGGATACCGATAATTGTAAAGTGTATCTTTCGGGTGACATGTTGAGATTCGAGCAATGTTCAGGATATACATTCAGCATATACAATATCAATGGAACTTTGTCGGATAAATTCAATATAGATGACGATTATCAGACCATCCGGTTAAATAAGAAAAAAGGTCTTTATATCGTTGTCGGAATGAATGGAAAGAACACGATTACTCGTAAGATACAGTTACGGTAACAGACTCTAATAAAAAATGGCGTATCGAAAAAAAATCGATACGCCATTTTTTATTTTTATAAATCGATCAGTAATCATATACTTCATCTACGGTATAATTTAGAAAGCGGTTAAGCGGTTGCAAAACTTTAAAATCGGCGGCTGTTTCTTGTATCCAGTTATTGTCCTCGAAAAAACGGTCTTGCTTTTTCCCCATTACGACGTAGTCTTTTCTCATTAGCAATTCAGGATATTTGAAATCTTTCGGGAATGGCCGTGGAATTGTTTTAAGCATTTCACCGTCGAAAGCCGGATATACTTTTTTAAACTCCGGGTTTTCCGTTATTTCGATAAATTCATCGCAATGTTCATATACCGCTTCTCGTAATTCTTTCAATAGTTTTGATTCCGGACACCATACACCTCCGCCTAATAAACAGTTTCCCGGTTCTAAGTGTAAATAATATCCGGCACGTAAACTTTTTTTACCGCCTTTAGAAGCTATATATGCCGAAAAAAATGTTTTATAAGGCGTTTTGTCCGGAGAAAAACGTGTATCTCTATAAATTCGATATACGCAATCTTTTGCCTCTAAACCGGCAATTTCTTCATCGAATATCGAAATGAGGCGGATCAGTTCGTCAACCCTATTTAAAAATGTAGCTCGTAATTCATAAAACCGATCTTTACGCTCATTAAACCAATCTCTATTGTTGTGTTGACGCAGTTCTGTTAAAAAATCAAGTATATCTTTCATCACTATTCATATTTTATAGCTTGCAAACATAGCTAAAATTGACGCTATTTTTATTTTTCGTTACTGAAATTTCTGTAAAAATTAGTAACTTGCCATTCTTTTATTATGATTATGCTAACCCAAACTTTATCAAAGACATGAAAGAGGAAGAAAAGCAACCGGTAGAGTTGCCTGAAAATGCATTCAGAGAATTAGGTGAAGGAGAAGAGTACCAGCCGGTTATGTCGCCTTCTAAAAATTATCCGGAGGTTACTTTATGGTCGGTCTCGTGGGGAATTATAATGGCTGTTCTGTTTTCTGCGGCTGCTGCTTATTTAGGACTTAAGGTCGGGCAGGTGTTCGAGGCGGCTATTCCTATCGCTATTATTGCAGTCGGTTTGTCTAACGCTACTCGTCGTAAGAATGCATTAGGAGAAAATGTCATTATACAGTCCATTGGAGCTTGTTCGGGCGTTATTGTTGCCGGAGCGATATTTACGCTTCCTGCACTTTATATTATACCGGGACTTACGGTCGATTTTATGCAGGTATTTTTGAGTTCTCTTTTAGGTGGAATTTTGGGAATACTGTTTTTGATACCGTTCCGAAAATATTTTGTATCCGAGATGCATGGCAAATATCCTTTTCCTGAAGCGACAGCTACTACACAAGTGCTTATATCCGGAGAAAAGAGCGGTAACCAAGCAAAACCCCTGATTTTTGCTGGGTTGATTGGCGGCATCTATGATTTTGTCCTTTCTACATTCGGTTGGTGGAGCGAGGTACTATCTACACGAGTATTGCCGTTCGGTGAGACAATTGCCGAAAAGGCAAAAGCTGTTTTCAAAATAAATACGGGAGCGGCTGTATTGGGACTCGGTTATATTGTCGGTCTTAAATATTCTTTGATTATTTGTGCCGGATCTATATTTGTCTGGTTTCTTATCGTTCCCTTTATGGGACTCTTTTGGGGAGATTCGGTCTTGACTATGGGAAACAGCGATATTACTGTCTCCATAGGACAAATGACTCCCGAACAAATATTTACTACTTACGGACGTCATATTGGTATAGGAGGTATAGCCATGGCGGGAGTTATCGGCATAATACGTTCTTGGGGAATCATAAAAGGCGCTGTCGGTTTGGCATCCAAAGAACTTGGAGGCAAAGCCGGAGCTGTTATGACTTCGGTGAAACGTACGCAGCGAGATATTTCTATGAAATTTATCGCTATTGCTTGCATCGCAACACTGATTCTGATTTTATTATTTTTCTATTTAGGCATTATCCATAATTTTACACAGGCCTTTATTGCCTTTATTGTGGTATCTGTCATTGCTTTTCTGTTCACGACGGTTGCAGCCAATGCGATTGCGATAGTCGGGACAAATCCTGTATCGGGAATGACTTTGATGACATTGATCTTGGCTTCTGTTATTCTTGTAGCTGTTGGCCTTAAAGGTACATCGGGTATGGTTGCCGCCTTAATTATCGGCGGGGTTGTCTGTACGGCTCTTTCTATGGCCGGAGGTTTTATAACCGATTTAAAAATCGGGTATTGGTTGGGTTCTACTCCGGCAAAGCAGGAGAGTTGGAAATTTTTAGGAACGCTGGTTTCTGCAGCGACGGTAGGAGGGGTTATATTGATTTTGAATGATACATACGGTTTTACTTCTGAAAACGGTTTGGCTGCTCCTCAGGCGAATGCTATGGCAGCTGTTATCGAACCTCTTATGTCGGGGAAAGGCGCTCCTTGGCTGCTATATGGTATCGGAGCATTGATTGCCGTAGTACTGACTTTTTGTAAAATTCCGGCTTTGGCTTTTGCTTTAGGAATGTTTATTCCTTTGGAACTGAATACTCCTTTAGTTGTAGGAGGATTGGTAAGCTGGTATGTCAGTACACGCAGCAAAAATGCCGAAGTAAATAAATCCCGGTATGAAAGAGGTACATTGTTGGCATCCGGATTTATTGCCGGTGGAGCATTGATGGGGGTTGTCAGTGCCGGATTGCGTTTTGGAGGATTTGAATATAGTTGCGAGATGAATGATACAATAAAACAAGTACTTGGTTTAGTATTGTATTTGGCTCTGATTGGTTATTTGTTGAAGGACAGTATGAAAGCTCATAAAGTTCGATAAGTCAAGTTCTATATATAAGTAAAGTCGCATTATTCTGATTATCGGTAATGCGGCTTTATTTTTTCTCGGATGTTTATTTATAATTGTTTTAAATGAGCCTTAATTTCTTTCTCTCCGCAATAAATTTGATGTAATACTTTCCGAATCGGGATACCTGTTTCACGAGATATTTCTTTAACTCCTTTACCGGCTAAAAAGAGTTTTGTAGGTAGTTGATATTCTTCATTAATTTCCTCGATAATGATATGGAGAGTATCAGTAGATAAGTTTCTGTATAAATCGGGGTTGAGTCGTAGCCTTGAACAATTGTCGATTGTTGATTTTGATGGAATGAAACTGGTAATATATTCTGTAAAAATATGTGTTAAATAAGTTGAATAGTCAAACATTTTTCCGAACCTTTTGGTTATTATTTCGGAAACATCGTATTTATTGTTCATGCACTTTCTCTTTACAATTATATAAATAAAAAGAGCCTCCGGTTTTTTAAATAAAAAGGACCAATTCTTATTTCTAACATACATGACGAATCATGTAACGGAGGCTCTAAATACCTTCTTTACATGATTCATCTATGTTAAATAAAAAAGAATTGGTCTTCGTAAAAATACAAAATACCTATAAACTGGCAAATAAAATAAGAGTAATTTATCGATTATTTTATAAGATATTTGGGCTTTTGTTTAAAATAGATTTTTTATTTGGAAAATTAATATGCTGTTGTCTAAATTTTTCAGACAAGAAAATATCATCAGACCATTTTTACGTTTTCTTCAGATCTATAACGATGTTGACAGTATCGCTACAGTTTTCTTTTCGAGAGGGAAACAGACTATTCATATGGATTTCTCTCATGCTTGACCCGAGCAAAATTTAGACGGCCACTAAAAACAAACTTATTATTATGAGGTGGTCTTAGAAGTTACGATAGTTGAAAATGATATTTTGTAATCCGTACCTAATAATGATTTATATTGTTTGCAGAAATTGTCGTATGTGTTTTTGGCAATGCTTCTTTTATCTTTTTTGTATAAAATAGAGCATTTGACCCTCAAAGCTTCTTCATTGAAAATATCATGCAAAAAAATGGTATCTGCGATCAATAATTGAATATCTTCTTTATCTTCAAATTCTTTCTTTTGTAAAAGAGAATGTAAAAGATCTAACGTTATGTCTGAATAATCGCTTTTGAAATTATCGATCCAGTCGGCTTGAGTATTAGGTAATAACGGACCGAAGACGAGTAATTCTAACAATTGATATAATGTAGCCTCTTTAGTAAAATCGTCGAAAGAGGTATCCTGAATAAATTGTATTGCGGCAACATAATCGCAAAAAACTTCGTTTCCGAATGTGATTTTCCAGAAATTATTTTCAAAAACAACCTGTATGTCTCCGACTTTTTCTAATAAAACCCGCAATTTGCGAATAGAGACATTGCGATTATTTCTTGCAGATTTTTCATCTTTATCTTCCCATAAGATACTATCCAGTTTGTTGCTGCTAATTCCTTGCTTTGTTTTTACGCTATACAATAATATGATTAATAATAAAGATTTTAGTATAGGAGTAAATTGGTTCGTTATATCTCCTCCTTCTTTATCTTTGACATTAAATCCTCCTAATAAGCTGATGCTGCTTTTTGATCTGTCAAATGTCTTTTTGATTTCTTCCTGAGGAGCTGTTTCTTTTTCTTTTATTTCGATAGAGACCGGTTTTTTATCTTTTTTCCGACGAGAGAATTTATATAAACCGTAGCCCGATAAAAAAATCAGAAAGATGATAACTCCTACCCATAACTTATTTTTCGAAGGGGTTTTTTGAATCGTGTCTTTTAATGCAATCGGCGGGAAATCTATCGAATAAATAGAGACTTCCGGATCGCTATTCCTTATTTCCCTGTTAAATATCGTATATAGTTTGCTGCTGTCGGGAGAGTAGTACAGATTACAAAATAAATACCCTGCCGACATGTCTCCTATATTGGTTGAGCATCTTTTTATTTCAGGACGGTTTAAAGAAATTCGGACTAAATAACCTTGTGATTTTGAGACATTGATTGCATAAAAGCATGAATCTGTCGGACTATAAATCATATTTCCTCTTAATAAAAGGTCTGTCTCATCTCCAATATTTGATTTGATTTCCCATATTTTTTTTATTCCGAATGTCGCTAAATCGACAGCATACAGGTCATATAAGTTATGACTGACTTCTTCTTGGCGTCCGTTTTTGCTTCCCTTGCCACCGAAAATGTAAAGAGTATTGTTTACGATTGTCGATACGGCGGAAAATCGAGGTGAAATCTCTTTGATTTGAAGACTGTCCCATCGATGAGTATTCAAATTTACCTTGAACAATGTGTTTTTATACAGATAATATCCATATCCTCCGAACGTAATTAAAGAGGTATCTTTAGGGGATATAGCCACAGTATGGTGTATATAGGCCGGATCCATACCGTTCGTGAAAGTACCGCTCCAAGAATTATTCTCCGATGAGAATACCGAAATTGATTTCTGGTCAAGGCTGTAAGATATGAGCCTATGGTTGTACGGATCATAAGTTATTTGGTTGTTTTTTTCACTGGCTAATTTTCCCTTGATATTATCTATTGAATATGACTTTTGTGTGATAGGATTAAGTACGGTCAGTTGATTGCTCCCGTTAATGATGTAAAATAAATTTTTATCAGAATTATATGTGATTTGGGGATTTCCTTTAATTTTTTGTTTATATAATTGATCCCATGAAGAGTGATTATCGATGAGCCATATAGGATTCTCTGTAATTGCGGGACATTGTTTTATGAGATCATAACAGATACTATCTGCATGTTGTTTTAGTTCCCAATGATATATTTCGTTGTCTTTGTTGTCTAATACCCGTACATTTTTAATATTGATGGGAGCGACATCTCCGACTTGAAAGTTTTTGATTCCGGAAGTCCCGAAATGGATAGTCACATTTTTACATCCTGAAAAATCAAAAGATTGAGTGCTTTGAATCGATCCGAACGAAAAAGTGATTTTATTATCTTTCGGCATTAATTTGACGCTTATCGGTATCCATTTATTGTATGTCAGATCTTGTGTAATCGGATGTTGACTTTCATTGAGTATCCATGCCGGATAACGATCGTTTTTCTTGTTGGCAAGATATACGAGATCTATATTTTTTTGTGTATTTGTAATGATTCTCACGACATATCCCCATACAATCTCTTTTCGCAGCATGAGGTCGAATGATATGGTTCTTCCGTTTTCTATTTTTATAGGTTTTCCTCCATTCAGTACAAGTCGTGTGCGTATTGTTCCCGGTTGTTGGTGTGATCTGAAAAATAATCCGCCGTTTATGTTAGAAGAATAAACAGAAATGCTGTATAATAAGCAAAATATGACAAAAAGTTTTTTCATGATGATAATGTGTGTGTTATTTCTTGATATTGTATATCCATCCTGTTTTGACATTACAAATGTAATAAAAAAATGAAAGGAGAACATTTATTCTGCTATTTTTTGAAAAAGAGATATTTCTAAATATAATTATTTTAAAATGTATATGCATGGCTGGAGTCTTTGATAAAGGTTGCCGATTAATTTTTCAATTTACCGTTTTTTTAAGTGCATTTTAATTCTCTATAAAGTGAAAAGATAATTGTTCAAGAATATTTTTGTAACAAATTTTGTAGTCGGGAGAAATTTCCGGTTGCTTGGCTCGTTTTAAATTACTAATCAATAATTAAAAACACACACAGAATGAAAAAAACATGGAGAATTGTTTTGCCTGCGTTACTGGTGGGGTCGTTTATTTCTTTTGCCGACACGAAAGACAAAAGAGAAATAAATGATAAGGCAGTAACGGAAGAGATCTGTCCTTGTGAAATGGAAGGTATGGATCCCGAAGAAGCTTACAATCGTTCGATGGCAAATGCGGGCATATCCCAACAAGTGAGTAAAGAGACTCCAAAGTATTTAAATCCGAACATTCCTATTGAGGAACGTATCGATGACTTATTACCTCGGCTTACTCTTGAGGAGAAAGTAATTCAATTGAGTGATAGCTGGGGATCAAAAGGTATTGCTCGGTTGAAGATTCCTGCAATGTTGAAAACCGAAGGGTTGCACGGCCAGTCTTATGCTACCGGTTCTACCATATTTCCACACGGGATTAATATGGGTAGTACGTTTGATACGGAATTAATACAAGAAGTCGGTAAAGCTACGGCAATTGAGGCTAAAGCTGCAAATTTACGGGTTTCTTGGTCTCCGGTGTTGGATGTGGCGCGTGATGCCCGTTGGGGACGTGTCGAGGAAACCTATGGTGAAGATCCTTATCTCGTTGGTCGTATAGGTGTAGCATGGATCAAGGGTTTTCAGGGTGAACACATGTTTGCCTGTCCTAAGCATTTTGCCGGTCACGGACAACCGGTCGGCGGTCGTGATAGTCATGATTACGGATTGTCGGATAGAGTAATGCGTAATATTCATTTAGCACCTTTCCGCGATGTTATTAAAGAAGCGAATGCATTCGGAGTTATGGCGGCTTATGGGCTTTGGAACGGAGTGCCTGATAACGGTTCGAAAGAGTTGCTTCAGAAAATCCTTCGTGAAGAATGGGGATTTGAAGGTTTTGTCGTTTCTGATTGTAGCGGCCCTGAAAATATTCAGCGGAAACAGTCTGTTGTGGGTACTATGGAAGAAGCTGCCGCTATGGCTGTTCGTGCCGGAGTAGATATCGAATGTGGATCGGCTTATAAAAAGGCGTTGGCTTCGGCAGTAAAGAAAGGCATTATAAAAGAAAGCGAATTGGATGCCAACCTGCGTCGAGTATTCAGAGCTAAGATGCGCTTGGGATTGTTTGATAGACCGAGTATTGAAAATATGGTTTGGAACAAACTTCCGGAATATGATACTCCCGAACATCGGGCTTTGGCTCGTAAAGTAGCAGTAAAAAGTACGGTTCTTCTGAAAAATGAAAATAATCTTCTTCCGTTGGATAAAAATATCAAGACAATCGCTGTGATCGGTCCGAATGCAGATCAGGGACAGACTGGTGACTACTCTGCAAAATATGCACCCGGTCAGATAATTTCGGTTTTAGAAGGTGTCAAAAACCATGTGAGTCCTTCTACAAAAGTTTTGTATGCGCAAGGTTGTACGCAACTCGATATGGATACTACAGGTTTTGCAGAGGCTGTGAATATTGCGAAACAGGCTGATGCCGTGATTCTTGTTGTGGGAGATAATTCGAACCGACATGAGAACGGAAACAAAAAAAGTACTACGGGAGAAAATGTTGATGGTGCTACTTTAGAAATACCGGGAGTACAGCGACAATTAATTAAAGCTGTCGAAGCAACAGGAAAACCTGTCGTGCTGGTTTTGGTAAATGGTAAACCGTTTACATTGACATGGGAAGATGAAAATATCGAGTCTATTCTTGAAACTTGGTATCCGGGAGAAGAAGGCGGTAATGCAACTGCAGACATTATCTTTGGTGATGAGAATCCGTCCGGACGTTTGCCTATCTCATTCCCTCGTCATCCGGGACAGTTGCCTTTGTGGTATAATTATGAAACTTCCGGACGTAATTATGACTATTATGATATGCCGTTTACTCCATTATACCGTTTCGGTCATGGATTGAGTTATACGACATTCCGTTATTCTAACCTTAAAGCTACTACTAAAAGCGGAGATCCCGGTTTTGTGACTGTTTCGGTAGATATTGAAAATACCGGGAAAAGGCCGGGTGAAGAAGTAGCTCAGTTATATATAACCGATTTGGTAGCTTCGGTAAATACCGCAGTTATAGATTTGAAAGGTTTTAAGCGTGTTTTCTTGAAACCGGGAGAAAAGAAAACCGTTACTTTCGAACTGAACCCTTATTTGCTTTCTTTATTGAATCCGGATATGAAACGAGTTTTGGAAGCTGGAAAATTCAGAATGCATGTCGGAGGAGTTTGTCCTGAACCGCCAAAAGGTTCTACCGAACATAAGCAGAAAATCGGTTTTAAAGATCCGAGCCAAGGTATTTCCGGTGAGTTTACGGTCGATAAAGACTACAAAGCAGATTTTGAATATACCGTATCGGCACCGAAAAGTGTAAAAGGCGGAGAATCGTTTAAGGTGGTCGTAAAGGTGAAGAACAGCGGAAATTTATTAGATATCGCTGATGTTAAATTGTATGGAAATAGTTTCTTGGATGATCGTCGTGCTGAGATCGAAGCCGGAGAAACAAAAGAAATGGTTTTTGATGTGCAGATATATGCAAGCGGCAATCAGACTTTAACCGTAATTTTGGATGATCAGATAAAATCCGTTCCTTTAAAAGTTTCGAAAGTTCCGGCAAAACTCGTTTTGGAAGGTAGTTCGATCAATATGACCGAGAAAGGAGAAATGGTTTATGTCGCAGAGGCACGAAATGTAGGAAGTGAACCTTTTAATAAGAGTTTGGATGTGAAAGTAGAAGGCGTAACCGTTGCATCACAACCGTTGCGTTTGGATGCTGGAGCTAGTCAGCGTGTCGAAATTAAATACGCATTCCCTCGTTCCGGTACATTCCGTGTGAAAGTCGGTACTGAAGCAGAGCAACAATTGATTGTTCCGGGAGGAATCGGATTGGCATTGCAAGACCCGTTGGCTTATATAACTTTCGAAGGAGCGACAGATAAAGAAGTCAAAAATGAGATTACCGGAAAAATGTTGCCGATTCAAGGTAAAGCCCAAATTATCGACGGCAAAAACGGAAAGGGTTTTAAGAAAGACAAAAAAGAGACTTTTGTCGATGCAGGCGGTATGGATCTGTACCGGAAACCGTTTACTTTGGCAGCATGGGTTTATCTGAACCAGATGGATAACGGTCAGGCTATGTTCTTCGGTGGACAAGCTCCGATGGGGGCGGATGTCGATGTAACCGGAACACGGTTGGCAGCCGGTATTTTCCAAGAAAAAACAATTCTTTCTTACGAAAATAGCGACGTTCGCGGTAACAATAAATTGCAATCGGGAAAATGGATACATTATGTTTATACCTACAATCCTGAGAAAGAAGAAGGAGCGATTTACATAGACGGTCGTTTGGATAAGAAGGCTTTCCAGAAACCTTTTGCCGGACCACTGGAACGTATTGCCGGGTCTCAGCGTTTTTCATCAGGTAAATTTATTATAGATGATGTTCTTGTTGCCCGTACGACGATGGATGAGAAAGCCGTAAAAGAACTTTATACAAATGGTGTGGAAGCTATGCGTAAAGCTCAGAAAGTAACCGATTGGCGTCCTATGGATTCGGCTGTTGAAAAAATGAAAGCGTGGGCAGAATTAAATGCTGGTGGAAAAATTCAGGTTTTTGTTGAGGTTGCAGATAATAGCGGAAAAGTAATCGATTCTAAATCGGTACAGTTGAAGAGCGGAGAAAATGAATATTCTTTGGCAGGATTAAAAAAAGGTGACAAAGTTCGTTTACGTATAGATTTGTCATCTACAGCTTGGGACGGTGTCCCAGCCTTGCAAACGGTCGTTTTGGAAGGTGCTTCACCGATCCGTTGGTCGACGGTTGAAGAATGGATGAAAGGTTCTGCTTCTAATTCTTTGTTAATAGGATTGTGAATCGTAAGTATATAGAGTTAGTTTGTTGAGTAAAGGCGGTGTTCCGTTGCGGGATACCGCCTTTCTTTTAGACAGACTTTAATATTCCCGAATCTATATGATCATTGATTTGAAATAAGATTTATATCTTTGCAACCTTTAATTTGATTAGGGTGTAGTATGCTGAAAAAAACATTTCGATTATACAGGGATCATTATGTAGCATTGTTGAGATTGGGAGTCCCGATTATGATAGGACAGTTGGGGATTATCATTGTTGGATTTGCCGATAATATGATGGTCGGTCATCATACTTCGGAGGAGTTGGCTGCAGCATCTTTTGTAAATAATCTTTTTAATCTTCCGTTGATGTTTGCTTTAGGCTTTTCTCTGGGGCTTACTCCGTTGATCGGGAATCTGGTCGGAAAAAATCAGGTAGCAAAAGCCGGTCAGACTCTTCGATATGGTCTTATCGCCAATTTGCTTTTAGCGATTTTACTGATCGGGGTTATGTCCGTAGTTTATGTTAATATAGACCGGATGGGACAACCGGAAGAACTTTTGCCTTTAATTAAACCCTATTTCTTGATTCATTTGTCGGGTTTGATTTTTATCATGCTATTTAATGCTTTCAAGCAATTTGCCGATGGCATTATGGATACTCGTATCTCGATGTACATACTTTTGTGTGGTAATGTGCTGAATATTATAGGTAACTATTTATTGATATTCGGCCCGGGTTTTTTCCCAGAACTTGGACTGCTCGGAGCAGGATTCTCTACATTATTATCTCGTATTTTCACGTTGTCGGTTTTTGTGTATCTGTTTTTCTTTACGTCTCGTTATGGCAGATTTAAAGAAGGCTTTCGTCATCTTAAAGGTGATTCGGGGAAACAATTGCTTCATTTAACCAAAATGGGAATGCCTATTGCTTTGCAAATGGGGATGGAAACCGGATCTTTCAATTTGAGTGTCATTATGATGGGATGGATCGGTACGGCAGCATTGGCGGCACATCAGGCAGTTGCAACTTTTACTACAATCGGTTTTATGCTTTATTACGGTATCGGGTCGGCTATTACGATTTTGGTAAGTAATGCTAAAGGATCAGGAGAAATGAATAAAGTAAGATCGATAGCAAATGCCGGATTTCATGTAATAATTCTTTTGGCCGTATGTATTGTAATCATAATGGCTTTGTTCCGACAACAGGTAGGTTATCTGTTTACAGATTCGGAAGAAGTGAACGGAATCGTAGCATTGTTGATAATACCGACTATGGTATATCAGTTCGGAGATGGCTTACAAGTTGCGTATGCGAATGCTTTAAGGGGAATAGGAGATGTGAAACCGATGGCCTTGATTGCGTTTGTCAGTTATTTCCTTGTATGTTTACCTGCGGCATATTTATTTGGCTTTGTTTGTCGGGGTGGTGCTATGGGTATCTGGTGGGGATTTCCGATTGGTCTGACTTTGGCAGGAGTCATGTTTTATTCTCGTTTTAGATATAAGATGAAGAATTCGAAAATCGTGTAGTCTGGAGTTGTCCGGTAATGTAAAATATTCCGTACTATCCGGACATTCTACCGGATAGTACGGAATATTTTGATTATTTATTATCTGTCTCCGAAATAAAAACGGATACCCCCAAGTAAATTAAACCGGTTTAAGTTTATTCTGTCATAGTCGTTATAAACTATGGTACTATGTACATTTTCCATCTTTATGTTTTTCAGGAATGCAGAACCTATGATTTCATTGAATGAGATACCTATTCCCATGTGTTTGTTAAGTTTATATTCGATTCCGATTCCATAATTAAACCCGATAGTCGATACATAGGTTTTTCCTTTTTCAATTCCTGAAGATATTTTGTCTGAGAATTTTAAATATCCGATACCGACTTCTCCGTTTATCATCCATTTTTTATTGAACGAATATTTTGTACAAAATAAAGGTGCGATATATAAAAATAAGACATTATGATCCATGTTCGTCTTTTCGTAATAACTGTCAGAACTGTACCCTGAATAAAAAATTCCCCATCCGAAATTTTTAATATAATGATGGAATGCCAAATCCCATGCAAGTCCGGAAGTCAGTTTATCATCGAATTGTTTATCTGTCCCAGTGAGCCCTTCTGTTTTAGGTAACCATCCGTAACCGACATTGAATGAAAAATCGACTCTTGGAGGTAAAGGGCGTACTTTGTTCAAGACATTATTTACACTATAATTGTAGAATGTCGTTTGTGTGTTGTATGTAGAATCGGATATACCGGATTTGAGAATATTTCCTGAAATTTGGTGGCAGGAACTTGCGACACCCGGTAAAAGGTGATCGGTGATTTGCAGAATATCTCCTCCGGCTTTTCTTGTTTCTTCTTTGGCTATTTTCAGTACTTGATCATATCGGCATCGAATAGTAAAACTTCGGTCTAAAATAGCAACTTGTCCTATCAAAGTTGCAGCGACCGGGACTTTTTCTCCCTCATTTACGACCATAATTGTATCTTCTTGAGATAAAGACGGATATTCCTGTATCTTGTTTAATACAATTTTAGGAGAACAGGAAAAAAGAGTACATAATAATACTCCGGCAAGAATTTTATTTTTCATGGATATGTGTGTATATAGTTTGTGTATTGCAAATATAATAAAAGTATGTTGTAATTTTCAATTATAAACACTTGTTTTTTTTGAATAAAAAGCGGGCGCAAAGACTTTGTATAAAACCTTTGCGCCCGCTTTCTACGTTTGGGATAACTTTATTTCTTTTCTTCCGGTTTTAACCAATGGTCGAGCCAACGGAAAAATATCCGTTGCCATAAAATGGCATTTTGAGGTTGCGCAATCCAATGATTCTCATCAGGAAAGACAACCATTTCGGCAGGAACTCCTCTTAATCGAGCGGCGTTGAATGCCGACATTCCTTGAGAGGCAAGTATTCGGTAATCGTTTTCTCCATGAGTAATTAGTATAGGAGTATCCCATTGATCTATAAAACGATGTGGAGAATTGGCATAAGAACGCTGAGCAACAGCATTGTCTTTTTCCCAATAAGCGCCACCCAAATCCCAGTTGGCAAACCACATTTCTTCTGTTTCTACATATTGTTGTTCTAAATTGAATATTCCGGCATGAGCGATAAATGCCTTGAATCGTTTTTGATGATGCCCGGCCAACCAATAAATAGAAAAACCTCCGTAACTTGCACCGATTGCTCCAAGGCGATTCTCATCGATAAATGGTTCTGCCTTTACAGCATCGATAGCAGAGAAATAGTCTTTCATATTCTGACCGCCGTAATCACCGCTTATTTGTTCCAGCCATTCCTGACCGAACCCGTATAACCCTCGGCGGTTAGGTGCAACAATGACATATCCGTTTGCTGCCATTAACTGCAGGTTCCATCGATATGACCAGAACTGGCTTACAGGGCTTTGCGGACCTCCTTGGCAATATAGTAATGCCGGATATTTTTTATTCGGGTCGAAATGGGGAGGATATATGATCCATGTCAACATTTTTTTATTGTCTGTTGTGGCAATCCAGCGTTCTTCCACTTTGCCCATAGTAATTTGATCTAAAGTTTCCTTGTTCTCGAATGACAATTCCGTAATTGCTTTATCATTTAGATTGATACTATAAATTTCATCCGGTTTTGAGAAAGAATGCTGTAATACGATCAGTTGATTATCATTTATCGGTTTTATATCGGCGTAATCGACCTGTCCGGTTGTGATCTGTTCTATTTTTTTATCATCGATATGAATGTTGAAGATTTGCTCTATTCCTTGATATACGCTTAAGAAGTAGATCGATTGTCCGTCTTCTGCCCAATTTAACATGTCTAAGCTGTAATCGAACTCGTCTGTCAGATATTTCTTTTCTCCGTTTTGTATATCCATAACGAACAAGCGGTTTTTATCTGATTCGTATCCGTCACGTTCCATACTCATCCATGCTAAATAACGTCCGTCGGGAGAAAAACTCGGATGCGTATCATAACCCATCATTCCTTCGGTCAGGTTTTTGGTTATTTTCGTCTCGGTATCGTATAGATAAATATCGGAGTTGGTAGATATGGAATACTCCAATCCGGTTTTTTTTCGGCAAGTATATGCAATACTTTTACTGTCCGGAGTCCATGCAAAACCTTCTGTACCACCGAAAGGTTTCATCGGAGCTTCATACGGTTCGCCTTCGAGAATATCATTAATATTTTCTAACGTGCTGCCGTTAAAGTCTGCTATAAAAGGGTGAGGAATGGCTTCTACCCATTCGTCCCAATGTTTATACATGAGGTCGTCAATAACACGTCCGGTTGCTTTGGGCAGGTCCGGATAAATATCCGAGGCTCGTTGACCGTATTTTACATTCGAAAAGAATACGACCTTTTTCTCATTGGGAGAAAAGAGAAAACCGTCTATTCCTTTTTCTTGATTGCTGATTTGTTTTCGGTTCGATCCGTCGGCATCCATTATCCACAATTGAGAACTTCCGCTTTCGGATGTCAGAAACGCTATTTGTTTTCCATTGTTGATCCATACAGCATTTTGTTCGGATTTAGGAGTATGGGTGATTTGAATTTTATTACTTCCGTCAATGTCCATAACAAATAGTTCCCGATTGCTTTTGTTTTCGGGTATGCTCACGTATGTTACTCCATAAAGGATTTTTTTCTTATCCGGAGATATTTCTATACCCCCGACGCGCCCAAGAGTGTACATGACTTCCGGAGTCATGATTCCGTTTTCTACTTTGGGATGGCTTTTGCCTATGATCCCTTCGCTGCTCTCTTTCTGTGTCTGACAAGCAGACAAAAGTACCGCACTTGCCATAATGAGTTTGCTGATTGGTAATTTCATAAGTTTTACTATTATTTGTATTTCTTCTTTTTGTATTTTGTTTTTGATGATGTTTCTGTTTTTGTATTTTTTATGGGAGGACCGTATAGACGATTGATTAGATCCGGCCGTCCCATTCTTTGCAGTTCCGATAAAATCTGTTTTCGTTGATCGGGTTTATACCAGAAAAAAAACTGCCTTTGAGCCAGTTTCTCGTTTTGGTTGCGGGCTGTATATATTTTTTCTCCCGTATAAGGGTGATATCCTGTATAATATATCTCGGTTGAAAGCGTCATCGGGGTAGGGGTGAAATCTTGAACTTGTTCGAGGTGAAAGTTTAATTTTTTTGTGATAGCGGCCAGTTCGGCCATATCCTCTTCTCTACAACCCGGATGGCTTGATATGAAATACGGAATGAGTTGTTGGTTGAGTCCGGCTTCATCGTTTATTTTTTCGAATGTCCGTTTAAATTCTTCGAATTTTTTGAAGTTAGGTTTCCGCATTAGCATCAGAACATTGTCGGACGTATGTTCCGGAGCAACCTTTAATCGTCCAGATACATGTCGGGTAATAACTTCATATGTATATTTCGAAGTACTTGCATTTACTTTTTCATCCTCATGACGGTGTTGTAATAGATCATATCTTATCCCGCTGCCGATAAAAGACTTTTTGATTCCTTTTATTTGATCTACGCTATGATATATATCTAACAACGGAGTGTGATCGGTATATAGATTTTTGCAGACTTCGGGATGTATACAAGACGGACGTTTGCATTTACGACATATTTCCTGACAGGAACCTCGCATCTTGTACATATTGGCCGAAGGTCCTCCTAAATCGCTGATATATCCTTTGAATCCGGGCATTTCCGTAATTTGTTTTACCTCGTTCAGAATCGATCGTTTCGAGCGGGAGGCTATGAATTTGCCTTGATGGGCGGAGATCGTACAAAATGCACATCCTCCGAAACAGCCTCTATGTAAATTTACAGAAAACTTGATCATTTCGTATGCCGGAATGTTTTTCCCTTTATATTTAGGATGAGGCAGACGAGTATAAGGCAAGTCGAAAGAAGCGTCTATCTCGTTTTCGCTCATAGGAGGATAAGGTGGGTTTACCTTTATAACCGAGTTTTTATATTTTTGCCATAATCGGCGAGCCTCATATCGGTTCGATTCCTCTTCGACATGGAAAAAATTGCGGGATTGTTTCTTTTTGTCTTGCAAGCATTCTTCATGAGAGAACAAAACGAGATCGGTTGCGCTTTCATGTGCGTGAGGCAACTCGTTTTCAGGTGTAATAACGGCGGTCTGTCTCAAGTCTTTGATCTGACCTGTTTTTTCACCGTTCCGAAGCCGCTTTATCAATTCTCTGATCGGGAGTTCTCCCATACCATAGATGAGCATATCTGCTCCGCTATCGATCAAAATACTCGGTCTTAAACGGTTTTCCCAATAGTCATAATGAGTAACTCGTCGCAGTGAGGCTTCTATGCCTCCGATAATAACCGGTATGTGGGGGTAGAGTTTTTTTAATATTTGAGTATATACTATTGTCGGATAGTCGGGTCGCATTCCTGCTCGTCCGTCTGGAGTATAAGCATCATCGGAACGAAGTCTTTTATTTGCCGTATAATGGTTGACCATTGAATCCATAGCTCCGGCAGAGACCCCGAAAAATAATCTGGGTTCTCCTAATTTCTTAAAGTCCCTTAGATCGTCGCGCCAGTTCGGCTGGGGAACAATAGCGACACGTAACCCTTCGGATTCCAGAATACGTCCGATTACTGCAGCCCCGAAAGAAGGATGGTCGACATATGCATCTCCTGAGAAAAGAATTACGTCCAGATAATCCCATCCTCTGATCTCAAGCTCCTTTTTTGTAGTCGGTAACCAATCTTGTAGTTTATATTCTTTCATTGTCGTCCGATTGTTTCTTTGTTTTATCCGGTTTATGAAATTCAGTTTGCTGTATTACAATGAATCGTATCGGTCTTGTAGTTTTACCAATTCGTCCCGGTATTGGGCAGCTTCGATAAATTCCATTCGTTTAGCAGCTTCAACCATTGCTTTCCGGGTATTTTCAATAGCCTTTTTCAATTGGTCTTTATTCATGTATTGGACTACCGGATCGGCAGCTATGTTGACATGCGAAATATCATATTCCTCTTTATATAAAATCGGTTGACCTTTTTCGGTTTGAACATCCGCTTCTTTTGTGAGAATAGAGTTTCTGGCTTTTTGTATTGCTTGAGGCGTAATATGGTTTGCTTCGTTATAAGCCAACTGTTTTTCTCTGCGCCGATTAGTTTCATCGATCGTTTTTTGCATGCTTTCGGTAATTTTGTCTGCATACATGATTACCATTCCGTTCAGGTTTCGGGCGGCCCGTCCTGCCGTTTGAGTTAAAGAACGATGAGATCTTAAAAAGCCTTCTTTGTCTGCGTCCAGTATGGCGACTAATGAGACTTCTGGCAAATCTAAACCTTCACGAAGAAGATTTACTCCGATAAGGACATCGTAAAGCCCGTTGCGTAGATCCTCTATGATTTGAATACGTTCTAACGTATCGACGTCTGAGTGAATATAATTACAGCGAATGTCGAGTCGTAACAGGTATGTGTTCAATTCTTCCGCCATACGTTTGGTAAGAGTCGTTACCAGAACCCGCTCATCTTTTTCGATTCTTTGTTGTATCTCTTCGAGTAAATCGTCTATTTGATTGAGACTTGGTCGGACTTCGATTATTGGATCGAGCAGTCCGGTAGGGCGGATAACCTGTTCGACGATAACGCCCTCGCTTTTCATCAACTCATAATCTGCCGGAGTAGCGCTGACGTAAATAGTCTGTTTGGTAAGATCTTCGAATTCTGAAAATTTCAGCGGACGATTATCTATTGCAGCCGGCAATCGGAATCCGTATTCTACAAGATTTACTTTTCTGGAATTATCCCCTCCGTACATTGCCCTTATTTGAGGTATTGTAACATGGCTTTCATCAATAATGGTTAAGAAATCTTTCGGGAAATAGTCTAACAGACAGAATGGTCTGGTGCCGGCAGCCCGTCCGTCGAAATATCGTGAATAGTTTTCTATTCCGGAACAATGTCCCACTTCTCTGATCATTTCAATATCGTATGTTACCCTCTCATACAAGCGTTTGGCTTCAATTTCTTTTCCTATCGACTTAAAAAACTCGACTTGTTTTCCTAAATCGAGTTCTATTTCACCGATTGCCCGGTCTATTCGTTCTTTAGTAGTTACAAAAATATTAGCCGGATATATTTTATATTCATCGAATAGAGTAATCGTGTGCCCGGTCATCGGATCTACGCTTTCTATCGATTCTATCTCTTCTCCCCAGAAGATAATGCGCAAGATGATTTCCGTATAGGCCAGATATATATCCACCGTATCTCCTTTGACCCTGAAATTTCCTCGATTCAGTTCGATTTCATTACGGGAATACAAACTGCCTACGAGTGCTCGTAAAAATGTATTCCGTTCTATATTTTGACCGACACGGACATCTATCACGTTGCTATGAAAATCTTCCGGGTTGCCGATACCGTAAAGACATGAAACCGAAGATACGACGATAATGTCTTTGCGGCCTGATAATAAAGCTGATGTCGTTGAAAGCCTGAGTCGGTCTATTTCTTCGTTGATTGCCAAATCTTTTTCTATATAGGTATCGGTTGTCGGAATATAGGCTTCCGGCTGGTAATAATCATGATCATGATACAAAATATTCTACGGCGTTATCGGGGAAAAAACTTTTAAATTCTCCATACAGTTGGGCTGCCAAAGTTTTGTTATGACTCAGGATCAACGTCGGTTTCTGAACTTTTTCGATGACATTAGCCATGGTAAATGTTTTACCTGACCCGGTAACTCCCAGTAGGGTTTGAGCGGAAAGTCCGTCTAAGACTCCCCGGCTAAGCTCTTCTATTGCTTCCGGTTGGTCACCGGTCGGTTGGTAGGGTGAAACGATTTTGAACTCCATAAATGCCATATATATTTTGATTTGCGAAGTTACGAAAAAACTCGGAGAAACGGCTGTATCCGTTCTCTTTTCATGCTATTACCTTCAAACTTTCTGTTGTCTTCTTAATCATATATTTTACTTTCATTTTATTGTATTTTTGCTAAACAAATAGTAGGATTGATATTTTTTTATTTACTTTGTCGTCATAGTATGAAATTAAACGAAAAATAAAAGTTGTAATATACCATGATTTGGAATGAAACGATCGAATGCATGAGTCGGGATGAAATGCGCAAGTTACAGGGAATCCGGCTGCGGCAAACCGTAGAAAGAGTTTATCATAATACTCCGTTTTATCGTAAGAAAATGCAGGAACTGGGAATAACCCCTAACGATATAAATAGTATTGATGATATCGTCAAACTCCCTTTTACGACAAAACAGGATTTGAGAGATAATTACCCCTTTGGGCTTTTTGCAGTTCCGATGTCGGAGATTGTGCGTTTGCATGCTTCTTCGGGGACGACCGGTCGTCCTACTGTCGTAGGATATACTCGCCAGGATTTGGCGACTTGGGGAGAGGTTGTAGCTCGTTGTCTGTCTGCTTATGGTACGGATAAGCACGATATATTTCATGTCTCTTTCGGTTACGGGTTGTTTACCGGAGGTTTGGGCTTGCACTATGGTGTAGAGAATTTGGGTGCGACGGTTATTCCCATGTCGAGTGGAAATACGGCTAAACAGATACAGTTGATGCATGATTTCGGCTCTACGGCTTTGGCTTGTACCCCTTCTTACGCTCTTTATTTAGCTGATGCGATAAAAGATTCCGGTATCCCTCGTGAAGAATTTAAGTTGAGGGTCGGTATGTTCGGAGCAGAGCCTTGGTCTGAAAATATGCGCCGTGAAATAGAATCTAAATTGGGTATCAAAGCTTTTGATATTTACGGTTTGAGTGAGGTAATGGGACCTGGTGTGTCTTATGAATGTGAGTGTCAACATGGTGCGCATATCAGTGAGGATCATTTTTTCCCGGAAATCATCGATCCCAAAACATTCGAACCATTGTCGCCGGGAGAGTCGGGAGAATTGGTATTTACGACGATAACGAAAGAAGGATTGCCTTTGCTTCGTTATCGTACCAAAGATTTATGCTCTCTCATATATGATAAATGCGATTGTGGGCGGACCACTGTGCGTATGAGCCGGATTACCGGACGCAGTGACGATATGTTGATTATTCGGGGAGTAAATGTATTTCCTTCTCAGGTCGAGAGTGTAATTCTTGAACTGGAAGAATTCGAACCTCATTATATGCTGATTGTTGACCGTAAAAATAATCTGGATACATTGGAAGTTCAAGTAGAGGTTCGGGAGCAATTCTATTCGGACGAGATCAACAGAATGATGGAGCTGAAAAAGAAAATAGGACACCGACTGCAAAGTGTTCTCGGTATTGCTGCCAATATAAAATTGGTAGAACCTCGTAGCATAGAACGCAGTCAGGGAAAAGCTAAACGAGTGATTGATAACCGCAAAATTGATTAAAAAACGATACGATTATGATTATAAAACAGCTATCGGTTTTTCTTGAAAACAAGACCGGACGTATTAACGAAGTAACCCGTATATTGGGAGAAGAAGGTGTAAACCTTTCGGCATTTAGTATGGCTGAAACCGCAGATTTCGGCATTCTTCGTGTTATTGTTTCTGACCCGGATAAAGCTTTGGAAGCTTTGAAGAAACACCATTTCGGAGTCTCTTTGACCGATGTCGTCTGTCTTAACTGTCCGAATACGCCGGGAGCTTTGGCTAAAGCATTAGGGTATCTTTCCGATGAAAATGTTTTTATTGAATATATGTATGCATTTGCAGCCGGAGATGTTGCCCATGTCGTTATTCGTCCGGATAATATAGAGAATTGTATTCGGGTATTGACCGAACATCGGCTCGAATTGATGGCTGCGCATCAGTTGTATAAACTTTGATAAAAAATTTGATGAATATAGAATAGTGCCGTATATTTGTTTTCATAAGACGGATATACAGCACTATTTCGTATATTTGGAGACATGTAAAAATTCAAATGGATTTTGAAGTGTCGGTCTGAATTTTGCGTAGAGGCTCTCAAACTTGATGACTTAAAGCAGTTTCTTAATCCGTTAAAATTCATTTTTTTGTTTTCGTTATTCAATCAGTTTATCTACATTTGCACATTATTTGTCTATATGAAGAAGAGAATTTTATATTTATTTGTATCGGTATTATTTCTTGCTTCGTGCAGTGAGTATAATAAAATACTTAAAAGTACCGATTATGATATGAAATATGAATATGCCAAGAAATATTTTGAACAGAAAAAATATGCTCGGGCATATACTCTGTTAGGAGAGTTGGTGACAATATATAAGGGTACAGATAAAGCTGAAGAATCCCTTTATCTGTTGGCTCGTAGTCATTATATGGCGAAAGATTATTCAACATCGGGGCAGTATTTTACAACATACTATACCAACTATCCTAAAGGCCAGTTTGCAGAGCTTTCCCGTTTTTATGCCGGTTATGGTTATTATTTGGATTCTCCCGAGCCGGAACTCGATCAGTCGGGAACCTATAAGGCAATAGATGAGATGCAGATGTTTCTGGAATATTTTCCGAGAAGCGAAAAAGCAAAGGAAGCTCAAGATATAATCTTTGCTTTACAGGAAAAATTGGTAGAAAAAGAGTGGTTGAATGCACAATTATATTATAATTTGGGCAACTATATGGGTAACAATTATGATGCGGCTGTGATTACTGCACAGAATGCTCTGAAAGATTATCCCTATACAAAGAGAAAAGAAGATCTTTCGATGTTGATCTTGAAATCGAAATATCAAGAAGCTATACAGAGTGTGGAAGAGAAAAAGATAGAACGGTTCAGAGACGTGATCGATGAATATTATAGTTTTATCAATGATTTTCCCGATGGAGCAAATGCAAAGGATGCTAAGAAAATTTTTAATGTAGCAAGTAAATACGTAAAAGATTAATCAATACAATAATATGGATTACAAGAAAACGAATGCACCGACAAACACTGTTACCCGTGATATGATCGCTTTGTCATCGGATACAGGAAATGTTTATGAGACTGTTTGTATTATAGCAAAAAGAGCTAATCAGATTTCTGTAGAAATGAAAAATGATCTGGAAAAGAAGTTACAGGAATTTGCTTCTTTTAATGATAATCTTGAAGAAGTATTCGAAAACAGAGAGCAGATTGAAATCTCAAGATATTATGAAAAGTTGCCGAAACCTACACTGATCGCTGCTCAGGAATATCAAGAAGGTAAAGTATATTACAGAAATCCGGCTAAAGAAAAAGAGATAATCTAAATTCCTTTTGAAATAAAACAAAGAAAAAGACGACTCCGAAAAAAAATTTCGGAGTCGTCTTTTTCTTTGTTTAAAATTCTACTTATTCAGGTTCTATCTCAGACAATTTTGATTTGAGTATTTTATCGGATTGGAACATAGCCGTTATCTTTGATTATGCTCTGTCCTTCATCGGATAGTAAATATTGAATAAATGGAGAGATCGTTTTCTCATTTTGTTTATTATAGTAGTAATAAAGCGGGCGAACGATCGGATACAATTTTCGGGAAGCATTGGAAACTGAAGGTAATGAGTAATTTTTGTTGTCGTATGATATAGCTAATGTCTTGATTTTAGGACTTACGTATGCTAATCCCACATACCCTATAGCGCCTTTAGTTTGACTTACCGACTGAATTACAGCTCCGGTTGCCGGCATAGAGAGTGTTCCGCTCATATAATTTTTATTCTTTAGGACGCTTTCTTTGAAAAATTCATAAGTCCCCGAGGATGTTTCCCGAGTATATACTACTATCTTTTGATCTTTACCGCCTACCTGTTTCCAGTTTTTTATTTTTCCTCGAAAAATATCTTCCAATTGTTTTCTCGTGAGTTTATTTACCGGATTGTCTGGATGAATGATAACGGCAAGAGCATCGTAAGCGATAATAACTTCTTGAATATTTTGTTTCGCCTCTTTCAATTTCATTTTTTCACTGAATTTGACAGGACGCGATAGCATTGCTATATCGGTAGTATTGTCCATTAAGGAGGATATTCCGACACCGCTTCCACCTCCTGTAACGGTAACATGTGCTTTAGGATATTTTTTCATGAAATTTTCTGCTGCTTGTTGTGAAACAGGCAGAACGGTATCGCTTCCCTTAATACGTTGTGCATATAATGATGTTGTGGCGAGGAATAAAGAAATAATCAGATAACTTTTTGTTCGTTTCATATTTTTGTTTTATTCGCAAAGAAATAGAGCTGATATTACAAAAGGTTTACAATGGTGTTATTTGACAGTTACAAAACCTCTCTCGGATATTTTTGTAATATGAATGTAATAATTTTGAAACAGTTTATTCAAATCTCCTTTACACGATCTTAATATGAGTTTCATTCCTTTGTGCCAACAAACAGAAACACGATGAAAAAAGTTTTTGAAAAGATTGTAGAAGGTATCCTCACTTGTAGCGGATATATAACAAGTATTACTATTTTGCTGATCGTAGCTTTCCTTTTTACAGAAGCTTTCGGTTTATTTAATAACAAGGTAATAGAGGACGGTTATGTTTTGGTCTTGAATAAAGAAAATGAGATCGGAAAGTTAAGCAGCAGAGAAATAAAAGATATTTTCGATGAGGAAATCGTTAATTGGAAAGAAGTGGGAGGAAAAGATTTACCTATAAAGCTTTTTAGACTGGAAGATTTGACTGCTTATTATTCTGAAGCTGAATTGGGAGAATCTTATGAATTTGCATCATCTAAAATAGAGACTCTGATTAAAGATGACCCCGGAATCATCGCTTTTATACCCCGAAAATTTGTTGAGAATCCTCAGAATGTTCATGTTTTAGAAGATCAAACGATTTCATTAAAAGAGGTATTTGCCGGAACAGAGTGGTTCCCTACGGCAACGCCGGCACCGCAGTTCGGATTCTTGCCTTTGATTACGGGAACATTATGGGTAAGTTTCTTTGCCATACTTATAGCATTGCCTTTCGGTCTATCCGTATCTATCTATATGTCTGAAATTGCCACTCCGAGAGTTCGGAGCATCCTTAAACCTCTTATTGAATTATTGAGTGGAATTCCTTCGGTAGTTTACGGATTTTTCGGTTTGATTGTCATTGTTCCTATAATACAGAAGGTGTTTAATTTACCGGTTGGAGAGACAGGTTTGTCCGGAAGTGTCGTTTTAGCGATTATGGCTCTACCGACTATCATTACTGTTGCAGAAGATGCCATGAGAAACTGTCCTCGTACGATGCGCGAAGCAAGTCTGGCTTTGGGAGCTTCTCGTTGGCAGACTATATATAAAGTCGTTGTTCCGTTTTCGATTTCCGGAATTACTTCGGGAGTAGTCTTGGGAATAGGTCGGGCTATAGGAGAAACGATGGCGGTTTTAATGGTCACCGGAAATGCGGCGGTAATCCCTGTTTCTATTTTAGAACCTTTAAGAACGATACCCGCTACTATCGCTGCCGAATTGGGAGAAGCTCCTTCTGGAGGAGCTCATTATCAAGCACTTTTTATGCTTGGTGTAGTGCTTTTCTTTATTACGTTGATAATAAACTCATGTGTAGAATACGTATCATCAAAAAACAAGTAAAAACATGAATATTCGCAATATTTATCCATCCGGGTATGAGGTCCGGAAAAGACGTTCTCAACACTTTGCATTCGGAATTTTTTCTTTTCTGAGTGTTCTGGTAGTAGCTATTCTGTTTGCTATTTTGGGCTTTATCATTTACAAAGGAATCGGGGTTATTAGTTGGGATTTCCTTACCGAATCTCCGACAGACGGGATGACTGCGGGAGGTATATGGCCGGCGATTGTCGGAACATTTTATTTGATGGTCGGAAGTGCCTTGTTCGCATTTCCGGTTGGAGTGATGAGCGGTATATACATGAACGAATACGCTCCTAAAGGAAAGTTGGTGCGTTTTATACGGGTTATGACAAACAATCTGAGCGGAATACCTTCCATTGTATTCGGACTGTTCGGTATGGCGTTGTTTGTAAAATATCTGAATTTTGGGGATAGTATTATAGCCGGTTCATTAACTTTAGGGTTGCTTTGCGTGCCGCTGGTGATTCGGACGACAGAGGAATCTCTGAAAGCTATTCCCGATAGTCTGCGAGAAGGTAGCCGGGCATTGGGAGCAACTAAACTGCAAACGATATGGCATGTGATTTTACCGATGGGAATGCCCAATATTATTACCGGTTTGATTCTTGCGTTAGGGAGAGTTTCAGGAGAAACAGCCCCCATATTATTTACTTGTGCTGCTTATTTTTTGCCACAGTTGCCCGAAAGTATTTTTGATCAGTGTATGGCGTTGCCTTATCATCTGTATGTTATCTCTACAAGCGGAACAAACATGGAAGCTCAGTTACCGTTGGCATACGGGACAGCATTGGTCCTGATCGCTATTATTCTGTTTATCAATTTACTGGCAAATGCCTTGAGAAAGTATTTTTCAAATAAAGTAAAAACAAATTAATATAAAAAGAAAATGAATAAGATCGATGCCCGAGACGTAAACTTTTACTATGGGAATTTTCACGCTCTCAAAGGAATAAGTATGCAGATCGAAGAGAAATCTGTCGTAGCGTTTATAGGTCCGTCGGGGTGTGGAAAATCTACGTTTCTCCGATTATTTAACCGTATGAATGATTTGATTCCCGATACACGGTTGAATGGAGAAATCTTGATCGATGGGAAAAATATTTATGATAAGGATATACAGGTCGATGAATTGCGGAAAAATGTAGGAATGGTTTTTCAGAGACCCAATCCCTTTCCGAAAAGTATATTTGAGAATGTTGCTTATGGATTGCGTGTCAACGGTGTAAAGGATAAAGAATTTATTCGGAATCGCGTAGAGGAAACATTGAAAGGTGCAGCTTTGTGGAATGAAGTGAAAGATAAGTTGAAAGAATCGGCTTTTGCTCTTTCGGGAGGACAGCAGCAGCGGTTGTGCATTGCACGTGCTATGGCGGTTTCTCCTTCGGTTTTATTGATGGATGAGCCGGCTTCGGCTCTTGACCCGATCTCTACGGCAAAAGTAGAAGAGTTGATTCATGAACTGAAAAACGATTATACGATTGTTATCGTAACACATAATATGCAACAAGCATCGCGTATCAGCGATAAGACAGCTTTCTTTTATATGGGAGAGATGGTTGAGTATGACGATACTAAAAAGATATTTACAAATCCGGGTAAAGAGGCCACGCAAAATTATATTACCGGTCGCTTTGGTTGATATTATTAGAAATAGATAAGGTTATGGTCGAATTTATAGAATCGAAGTTAGTCCGTCTTCGCAAAGAAGTGGATGAAATGTGGGAGCTGGTAAGAACGCAGATTGATAAATCTGGGAATGCAGTGCAAAATTTGAATAGGGAAGATGCACAGACAGTCATTGTAAGAGAAAAACATGTCAATGCCTTTGAATTGAAAATAGACAGTGATATAGAAGATATAATTGCTTTATACAGTCCGGTGGCGGTAGACCTTCGGCTCGTTCTGGCAATGCTGAAGATCAATTCGAACCTGGAACGAATCGGAGATTTTGCAGAAGGAATAGCTCGGTTTGTAATTCATTGTCCTGAACCGTTAAATGAAGCATTGATGGAAAGATTGCAGTTAAAGACGATGTTTATGACAGTTCTTGATATGTTGGATATGGCTAAGCGAGCTTTGGATGAGGAAAATCCGGATTTGGCTACATCTGTTCTTGCTAAAGACAATTTATTAGATGATATAAATTCGGCGGTAACACCTATTCTTGCCGATTATTTGGGAGAACATCCGGATGATCGGTTGACTTGTCTGAATTTGGTCAGTGTATTTCGTAAGTTGGAACGTGCGGGAGATCATATTACGAATATGGCAGAAGAGATAATCTTTTTTGTAAATGCAAAAGTATTGAAACATCAGGGAAATACAGACGAACATTATATTTGATTTGCCCAAAAAAATATATTTAAGAGGGAATGAGCGATTTTAACATAGTTCATTCCCCTGTTTTTTTATAATTATACCTAGGCATGTTATAGTTTTCTTGAGAAATTGAGTCGTTACTTTTTTGATTTTACCATATTTCCGATATTAAGCTATTTATTAATTTTCAATTAAGTTCGTTTTCCGAAAATTGTTAAGCGGTCATTCCTATATTTGTTTATATAAAGACACATTTTATATATTAATCATTAACTTTTAAAATCATGAATGCAAAAAGAATTACCGTATTTGTTTTGTGTGTTATCGTTTCGATCGGAATGTTACGAGCTGCAACGAATAATGAGAATCAAGAAAGAGATACTGACCGTACGGAATGGACTGTAACAGCATCTAATTATAAATTTGATTTTCAAAATCCTTCTAAAACTGTCGATGGTGATCTCGATTCTCGTTGGACATTGGGAAAACCGCAAGTTGCGGGAGATTGGATTATTGTCGATATGAAGACTCCTCAGAAATTTAGTGTGATCGAATTACAGCAAGGCCGTAGTGCAAATGATTTCCCTCGAGGTTATGCCGTGTATCTTTCTAAAGATGGAAAAGATTGGGGAAATCCAGTTATTACGGGAGAAGGGATTAAAGGAGATGCAACGGTAATAACTTTTCCTTCATCTGTCGAAACGAGATATATAAAGATCGCATTGACTAAAGATGTTTCGACTTGGTGGAGTATTCACGAATTTCTTGTAAAATAATGTAATGATTTTATGGCAGAATAAAATTGGAATAAGATCATGAATAAATTATTATCGATAAAGCAGATAGCTATTATTGCCGGAGCATATCTTTTATGTAGTTGTCCAGTAAAAGCCGATATTCGTATGCCACGAATTTTTGGCGACCATATGGTATTGCAGCAGGACTCGCAATTATCCATATGGGGATGGGCCGATCCCGGAGAAAAGGTGGTCGTGACTCTTGCCGGAAAAAAAGGAAAGGCGGTTGCCGGACAGGATGGTAAATGGAAAGTTTCTTTGAAACCCATAAAAACGAAATCGAAAGGGCAGACCCTCACGATAAAAGGAAATAATAAAATTATATATGAGGACGTATTGGTCGGAGACGTGTGGGTCGCTTCGGGACAGTCTAATATGGAATGGGGTATTAATAAAAATCATTATAAAAAAGATGTAGATGCTTCGGCAGATTCCTTGTTGCGGCTATTTTTTGTCCCGAGAAATACCTCGCTTGATCCTCTGTCCGATATTTATATGCCCGA
This sequence comes from Coprobacter fastidiosus, assembly GCF_030296935.1. Lineage (NCBI taxonomy): Bacteria > Pseudomonadati > Bacteroidota > Bacteroidia > Bacteroidales > Barnesiellaceae > Coprobacter > Coprobacter fastidiosus. Next base: position 224,477 of record NZ_AP028032.1, read on the forward strand.
AGATACCCAAAACCCCGAATGGGCTGCAAAATGGGTTTTATGTACACCTGAGGCATTGAGGAAAATAAACGGACAAGGATTTGCAAGTGCAGCTTATTATTTTGCTCGGGATATTCGTCAAACAAACGGTCGTCCTTTAGGAATAATACAAAGTGCGTGGGGAGGTACACGTGCTGAGGCTTGGACGAGTCTGTCTGCTTTGAAGGCTGAACCTAAGTTGAAACGTTATGTCGATCTTTATGAAAAAAATGTCAGGATAAATCCTGAAGTTGTCGCTAATTATAAACAGAGGAAAGCCGAGTTTGACGTAGCGATAAAAAAGTGGAATAATACTGTGGGTAAAGAGTGGGACGAGGCACAAAAAGAATGGGCTATTGAGGTAAAGAAGGCTCAGGCAGCCGGACTTCCTATTCCTGAAAAACCGAAACCGAGTTCTCCCCGTCCTTCAGATCCGCCTAAACCGAATGGAGGAAATAACGGACCGACCAATCTGTTCAATGCGATGATCAATCCCTTAATTCCCTTGTCGATAAAAGGAGTGATATGGTATCAGGGAGAATTCAATTCCGGAGGATCAGGGAAAGAATATGCTACGCTGTTCCCTTGCATGATAAATGATTGGCGGCAAAAATGGGGAATAGGAGATTTCCCTTTTATATACGTACAGTTACCGAATTTCGGACCTGTCGATCAGAAACCTTCAGAAGAAGGACAAGGCTGGCGTTGGGTGCGTGAAGGACAATTAAAAGCTCTTGCTTTGCCCAATACGGCTATGGCTGTGACTATCGATGTCGGTGATCCTTTCGATCTGCATCCGATCGATAAATATGACGTAGGACATCGTTTGGCATTAGCAGCAAGAAAATTAGCATACGGCGAAAAGATAATTGCTTCTGGTCCATTATACCAAAGCATGACGATAGAGGGGGATAAGGCGATTATTCATTTCAGTAATTGCGGAAGCGGATTGACAATAGCATCTTCTCCCTATACACCTAAAGGAGAAAAACCTAAAAATTCCGAGAAACTTACCGGGTTCTGCATTGCCGGAGAAGACCGTAAATTTGTTTGGGCTGATGCCGTGATCGATGGAGATCAAGTGATTGTCTCGAGCCCGAAGGTGCTGAAACCTGTTGCTGTGCGTTATGGATTTTCCAACAGTCCGGTTTGTAACCTGTACAATAAAGAGTTGTTTCCGGCATCTCCTTTCCGTACGGACAATTGGGAAAAATAATTAGAATAGCGATTATTGAGGTTTTACCAACCCGATAATCGCTATTTGTTTTTTATTAATTTGTGATTTTGTTGGAGTAGGACCATAATAGAGCTAATTAGTCTTTAGATATTATGGTGAAGACACTTTAGGAGAGATTACTATTTTCCATGAGGCTATCGGCTGTTCCTGAGGCGTATAATTATATATTTTGTCGATTCCCACTTCTATAAAATTTTCTATTCCGGTATAAATATATACAGGATGTCCGTTTATGAATGATATATTAACCGGATGTTTTTTCAATAAATAATCCGGTTCGTCTTTTCGAAGATCTATTGTTATTTCATGGTTTTGATAGTTTGTTTTTTGCACCTTTAATTCAATAATCCCGTCTTTTATCCGGTTCTCTTTTATAAATGAAGCTATTATTTTATATAAATTGGTGGATAAGGCAAATAGCCCTGTCGATTTGATTTGAGGTAAGTTTTTGAGGGTATAGATGTGCTTAATGAATGAGTCGAGTGGAGCAACAGAATCTTCATATCCTTGGGTTATTCCACTAAAAGCAATATCAGATTCTTCAAGTAAAAAGGAGGAGTCTTTTTGCAGAAATATACTCCACGGATTATGTCCACCTTTTATAGATGTATATTCCAATAAAAATTCGAGAGTGTCGTTTTTTTGTTTGAGAAGATCTTCTATTCCGGAAAAAATAAATATATTTTTGTTTTTTATAGTAATATAGTTTAGCGGTTTCCTGCATAATATATATAATTGCTCAAACAAGGAAAATGCCTGATTGGTAATAGTGTCTATGGATAAATTGCTATTGAAATTCTGCCCTTTCATACTTTTATATTCTATTTCAAACCTATACTTCGATGGTTTAGGATATTTGATCAGAGCTACAACATAATCATCCGGTAACCGTTTGTCGATATATAATGCATATATGCAGCTGTCATCAAATGAAATATAATTATATAGTATATTGGCTAACTGATTGGAAATAAATCGGTTTTCTAATGTTGAAACTTCACTTTCTGTATTTTGTGAGATACGGTTGTTATTACAATTAATAATAAAAATGAATAATGGTATAAATAGAAGCTTTTTCATAACATTATCTTTTCAATTTATATTTACCATTTAATAAATTTTTTAGAGTAGAAACTTTATATATAGGGATATATTGATTCTTATAATCTTTAGGTACATATGATTCCGTCATATCCCAATACATGAAAAGCTTTATTTGGAGTGTAAGTCCCAAAATATCTTTTGTCTTCAGAGCTTGGTCTTGCCCATCCATCATCGTACTCTTTTTTCCCGGGATGAGTATGTATTGTTGTTTCTGTTGGAATTTTCTTTTTTGTTATATTATCAATGAGATTCCCATTATCCCATGAATAACCATATTCCTCTACCTTCGCTTCATTCGGAGTATTTAGAAAATTAGGTAAGACAAATATTTTATCCTTTGTTACTATAGCCATTTCTTCGTTTCCTGTTTTGAGAGTATTGTTATTTATTCTTTGATAAGCTTTGGTAGGATTAGAAAAAACAATACTGCCATCTGCTCTATAATTTTCCAAAATATTACCGTTATTATCTGTAATCTGATAGGTTTCTCCCAAATAAGTATATCCATCTTCCAGCTTAGAATTCTTTTTTATATTAGGATCATATTGCACACTATTATCTTTAGTGCGAAACCAGTCCATTCCGTCAGGATCAATATAGTTAACCGGATTATTTGCTCAGAACACGTATGGAGATAATGCAAAATATTTCTCGCAGAGAGGATCAATGGCGGTAAACCTTCCTGCGGCCGGGTCCATTCCGCGAGCGAGATAGTCATACCAGTTCAATCCGTGAAAAAGATCGAGTTCTTTACCATTAACGTATCCTGCGACTCCCGGTTTGTCTTGTATTCTGATACCTGAGGAATTATATTGCAAGGTCAATGGTAGAGTCAAAAGTTGTAAGTCCATTGTGTAAATCGGTATTTGTAGATTTATTTTTCCTGTGGCATAAGAAATGTCAGGTTCTGGGAATTTAAATAATTCAGCAGCTTTAGGTTTTTCTACTAAAGTGTTGAATAAATCCGGATATTGATTAAAAAAGGTAGAAGATACATAAGAACCGTCATGATTAGGATATGATGCCGAAAATTGGGCGGATGCATTTATGGAGCAGAATAGGGATAAAGCTGCAACGATATTATATTGTTTTCTCATTGTATATTATTTTTTAATTACTTTTTTACTGAATATTATCCTTTTATTTTCTGTAATCTGTAAAAGATAATTGCCTTTGATAAAGTCTCTGAAATCTATAATTTCAGAATATGAGCCGGATGCAGATAGATCTTTTTCTATTTTTAATGCCAATCTGCCGTCTTCTGTGTATAAGCTGATATTTATTCTTGAAGGCTTTGTAATAGCATATTTTATGTTTAGATAAGAATCTGTAGGATTGGGAAAAACCTCATAATTTCTTTCCGACATATCTCTTCCGATACCGTCTTGGTATGTTTCAGAATCCTTGTTTTTTGATTTGTTTTTCTTATCGATATCCCATGACCGATTTAATGAATCGGAACGTGTTATGTCCTTTATATTGGTATAAGTATGTTGCCGGGGTGGGAAGAGAAAGGATGTTCCGAAAAAAAGTGTATCGTTTATGATGTTGTGCACAGTTTCGAATACCGGATATCGGTATCCTTTGGCATACCATTTATACGTCTCGATGACTTTGTCTTGGACATTGGGTCGTATAGAATCTTTGTATATGGAGGAACGCATGGATCGACATATTGTCTGTGTCGTTTTTACGCGTAGAACCGGAGAGATCGTGTCCCCTTCAGGAAGTATTATTTTTCCGTAAGCGTCGGCTTTTATTTTTATATTACCTGAAGATAATATTTTTGATGAGTTAGAATAGACTCCTTCTAAAAGATAAGGAGACAAGAATTCGTCATTATAGTTTAGCGGGAATACGCATTCCATTAACGGTTCGGTATATCTGAGCCTGACAGTGGGATTTTCATGTCCGATTAGAGATATTGTATCGTTTTTGAATTGATAATAATACATAGTTCCGTATTCTTTTTTGATATAATATTCGGTATTGGGTACATATCGTTTGAGTATTGTGTCATTTCCGATGACGTATATAGAATCTTCGATTAATTTCGGAGAGGAGTATATTATCGGATATTCCTCTCTTATAACTTGTGCTTGGCTGAGATCCCAAGTGATATTTTTTCCGGGTTTTCCGGGATCGACATATTCTATTTGTTGTTTTATCAGACTATCACCTATACATATTCGATTATGGGATTTGTCAAGTTGTCCATAGCTGCTTATCGTTATGAGAGATAGTAATGATAAGATTTTTTGGTTTAAATTCATATTATTTTTAGTTATGTTATAAATGTGGTTTATTCGGGATAGGCGGATATCTTATTTATTTTTAAGGTGTGGTTTATATCTTTATGGGAGAATATTTAAGATTCTATTTTTATGAATTAAATTTATAAAGCCTTATCTTACTTCAAAATAGGGTAGGACGTGTTTTCATAGAATTTAAATTGCCGGAAAACATAAGCTTTACCTGTAAAAATCCCCCGCAGAAGGGCGAGGGAACCTAATGTTTTCACAACGGAATGATCCTTATTGTGATTTGCTTCATTTTAGTATGACAAAAGTATAAAATAAATGGTTTATGTGCAAATATTTTTAAAATAAAATTTTTATATTTGGGAAAGTTAAAACAAATATATCATGAAAAAGATTTTAGGTCTGGATTTGGGTTCGAACAGTATAGGGTGGGCATTGGTAAATGAAGCTGAAAATAGTGATGAGGTATCATCGATCATTAAGTTGGGTGTACGAGTAAATCCTTTGACTGTCGATGAAATGCAAAATTTTGAGAAAGGGAAAAGTATTACTACTAATGCGGACAGGACTCTTAAAAGAAGTATGCGCCGTAATTTGCAGCGGTATAAATTGCGGCGCGATGCATTAATAAAGCTTTTAAAAAAAGTTGGGTTTATAACGGATGGTACTATTCTTTCGGAGCAAGGAAACAGAACGACATTTGAGACTTATCGTTTAAGGGCGAAAGCTCCCGATGAAGAAATCTCTTTACAGGAACTTGCACGTGTGTTGTTGATGATCAACAAAAAACGGGGATATAAAAGCAGTCGAAAAATAAAAGAAAAAGAGGCCGGAACTTTGATTGACGGAATGGAGGTTGCTAAAAAATTGTATGATGAGGATTTAACTCCCGGGCAACTTTGTCTACAGCTACTCGAATCGGGCAAAAAGTCTCTGCCTGATTTTTATAGTTCCGATTTGCAGGAAGAGTTTGATAGAATATGGAACTTCCAAAAACAGTTTAACCCGAAAGCCTTTTGTGATACCGCCAAAGAAGAAATCAAAGGAAAGAATAAAAGCCAGACATGGGCTATTCTGGCGAAATACTTTATTTGGACGGATGAAATGGTTGTTTGGAATGAAAAAGAGTCCAAAACAGAACGTGTGGAAAAAGAATGTAAACTCGTCGGTCTTAAACGGACTGTCAAAAAGGAGGAACAAAGAAAAGAGAACTATTGTTGGCGTGTACAAGCTCTTACGGAGCAGCTCGACTTGGAAAAAGTTGCAGTGGTGTTGCAGGAAATTAATGGACAGATAAGTACTTCAAGTGGTTATTTAGGAGCAATTAGCGACCGGAGCAAGGTCCTTTATTTTAATCGTCAGACGGTAGGTCAATATCAAATGGCTGAACTGGAAAAGAATCCCAATACAAGTCTGCGTAACATGGTGTTCTACCGGCAGGATTATTTGGATGAGTTTGATAAAATTTGGGAAAAGCAGGCGGAATTCCATAAGGAGTTGACCGTGGAGCTGAAAAAAGAAATTCGTGATATTATTATCTTTTACCAAAGACGCTTGAAAAGCCAAAAAGGTTTGATCGGTTTTTGTGAATTTGAAAACCGAGAAATTATGGTGGAGAAAAATGGCAAGATGCAAGCTAAGGTGGTGGGATGTAAAGTCATACCTCGTTCACATCCTTTGTTTCAAGAATTCAAAATATGGCAGACATTGAATAATGTAGAAGTATTTGCCGGTGAAAAAAAGTGTAAGCGAAAGAGAACGGATGCTTTTCCCGGATTGTTTGACGGTACGGAGGATACTTTGATGGTAGAAGGATGGCGATATTTATATCAAGAAGAAAAAGAGATATTGGCTAAGGAACTCTCCGTAAAAAAGAGCCTTAAAAAAGAATATATTTTAAAACTCCTGTTCGACAATCCTCAGGATTTGGATATGAATTTCGAACAGATAGAAGGAAATGATACGGGGAATGTCCTCTTTTCGGCATACAGCAAAATGATCGAGAAGTATGGCTATGAACCGTTGGATTTTGGAAAACCGACAGATAAGATAATAGAACAGTTGCAAGTTATCTTTGCCGATCTGGGATGGAATACAGATTTGCTTTTCGTAGATTTGAATAAAGAGGGTAAAGATTTGGAGAAGCAGCCTTATTTCAAGCTTTGGCATTTATTATATTCATTTGAGGGAGACAATACACCGACCGGAAACGGAAAGTTGGTTGAAAAGCTTATGGAGCTTTGCCATGTGGGCAAAGAGTGTGCCTTAGAACTTGTGAATATTTCGTTCCAAAACGATTATGGAAGCCTGAGTGCTAAAGCTATTAAAAAGATTTTGCCTTATTTGAAAGAAGGCAACCGATATGATGTGGCATGTGGATATGCAGGCTATCGCCATTCTAAATCTTCTCTGACTAAAGAGGAGATAGAAAATAAGGTATTGAAAGATAAACTGGATATTCTGCCTAAAAACAGCTTGCGTAATCCGGTAGTTGAAAAGATTTTGAATCAAATGGTGAATGTGATTAACGCAATCATTGACACTTATGGAAAACCTGATGAAATTCGAGTAGAATTAGCGCGTGAATTGAAGAAAAGTGCTAAGGAACGGGAAGAACTGACTAAAGCTATTGCAAAAAGTACCCGTGAACATGAAGAAATACGTAAAGTATTGCAGGAAGAATTCGGCATGATAAATGTGAGCCGTAATGACATTATTCGCTATAAACTTTATGAGGAATTGAAGGATAACGGATATAAAACGTTGTATTCCAATCAGTATATACCCAAAGAAAAAGTGTTCAGTAAAGAGATAGATATAGAACACATCATTCCGCAAGCTCGGCTTTTCGATGATTCATTGTCGAATAAGACATTGGAGTATAAAGCGATTAACATTGAGAAAGGAAATAAAACAGCTTATGACTTCGTAAAGGAGAAATATGGAGAAAAAGGCTTGCAACAATATCTTAATCGTTGCGAAAGTTTGTTTAAAGGTCAGAGAACAAAACTCCGGAAATTGAAAATGGGGCAGGAAAATATTCCGGAAGGATTTATTGATCGGGATTTGAGAAACACACAATATATAGCTAAAAAGGCTCTCGCTATGCTGAATGAGATTTGTCGCAGAGTAGTAGCTACCACCGGTTCTATAACAGATAGATTGCGAGAGGATTGGCAGCTTGTGGATGTATTGAAAGAATTGAACTTGCCTAAATATGAGACTTTGGGTTTGGTAGAAGTGTATGAAGATAAGGATGGACGAAAAATTAAAAGAATAAAGGACTGGACAAAAAGAAATGATCATCGGCATCATGCCATGGATGCTTTAACCGTAGCTTTTACCAAAGATGTGTTTATTCAATACTTTAACAACAAAAATGCGGCATGGCAGGCTGACTGCAAAGAGCACTCCGATATAATAGGTATAAAGACTCGTTATTTTGAAAATGGAAGGTCTTTGCCTCCTATGCCGTTAGTGCGGTTTCGTGCAGAAGCGAAAAGTCATTTGGAAACTTTGTTGGTATCTATTAAGGCTAAAAATAAAGTAGTTACTAATAATGTGAATTGTACAAAAAGAAAGGGCGGAGAAAATAAGAAGTTACAACAATCCCCGCGAGGACAATTGCATTTAGAAACTATCTACGGTAGCCATAGACAATATGTTACGAAAGAGGAAAAAGTGAATGCTTCTTTTGACTCCTCTAAAATTGCGACAGTGTGCAAACAGGCTTATCGGAATGCTTTGCTTGAACGGTTGGCGGCTTTTGGTAACGATCCCAAGAAAGCGTTTACCGGTAAAAACTCGTTGGAAAAAAATCCGGTTTACCTTAATAGGGAACAAACGGCACGAGTACCGGAGAGAGTACGAACGGTTGAGTTGGAAACTGTCTATACTATACGTAAACCTGTCGATCCGAATTTAAGTGTAGACAAGGTGGTTGATGCAAAAGTTCGTTCTATTTTGGAGCAACGTTTGAGAGAATATGATGGAGAAGCCAAGAGAGCATTTGTTAACTTAGATGAGAATCCTATATGGCTGAATGAGGAGAAAGGAATAGCTATCAAGCGAGTGACTATTCGAGGTATTAATAAGGTGCAATCATTGCATGGCAAGAAAGATAAAAACGGAAATCTGATTTTAGATGAAACAGGAAAGAAAATCCCTGTGGATTTTGTGAATACAGGCAATAATCATCACGTGGCTATTTATCGAAAACCTGTTTTAAATAAGACAGGACAAGAGATGCTTGATAATGAAGGTAATCCTGTGTATGAACTTGACGAAGTCGTGGTTTCTTTCTTTGAAGCTGTCACACGGGTGAATTTAGGTTTACCTGTCATAGATAAGAATTATAACAAAAGTGAGGGCTGGCAGTTTATGTTCACGATGAAACAGAACGAGTATTTTGTGTTCCCTAATGAGAAAACCAGATTCGACCCGAAAGAAGTGGATTTGTTGAATCCGGAAAATTATGCGGTGATCAGTCCTAATTTGTTTAGGGTACAGAAGATTACGGAAAAAGATTATATGTTTAGACATCATCTGGAAACTAAGGTTGTTGATGATAAGTTTTTAAAAGAAATTACATGGAAACGTATTCTAACACCCAATAAATTAGAAGGTATAGTTAAAGTCCGAGTAAATCATATAGGGCAGATTGTCTCAGTAGGAGAATATTAAAAGTAGATTATTTATAAGGAATTCCTTAGAGCTTGTCTCAATTTTGCTCGGGTCGGGTTTGAGAGTGCCTTTCGAGGATGTTTTTCTGATTTTATGAGGAGGATAGCGGGATATCTGACGAGTGAAAATGGGAAAGAAGACCGGAAGAAAACGCAAAAATGATCTGATAGTATTTTTTATTGGAAAGTTTAGACAGCTCTTAGAAACTTAATGACTAAAATCTGTGTATTATGATTAAGAAAACACTTTATTTTGGAAACCCAGCCTATCTATCATTAAGAAATGCCCAATTAATAATAAGATTACCGGAAGTTGTTGATAATGACACTCTCCCTGAATATTTTAAACAAGTATCAGAAGTGTCCAAACCGATAGAGGATATCGGTGTTATAGTATTGGATCATAAACAGATAACTATCACTTCAGGGGTATTGGAGGCATTCCTTGAAAATAATTGTGCTGTTCTGACATGTGACAGTAAAAGTATGCCGGTAGGTTTATTACTTCCTCTACATGGAAATACTACACAGAACGAGAGGTTTAGGCAGCAGTTGGATGCTTCTCTGCCATTGTCGAAACAACTTTGGCAGCAGACGATAAAAGCTAAGATAGAGAATCAGGCAGCAGTGTTAAAAGAGTGTACCGGAGAAGAGATAAAATGCATGAAAGTTTGGGCGGCCAATGTGAGAAGTGGAGATCCGGATAATCAAGAAGCTCGTGCTGCAGCTTATTATTGGAAAAACTTGTTTCGGATAGAAGGTTTTACAAGAGATATTGGGAATACATCACCACAACCGCTATAATGCTTATTGCATGGCAGATGATATTATGGAGCCATATCGTCCCTATGTAGATAGATTAGTTTATAGCATAGTTAGGCAAGGGGGAAATTACGCTGAGTTGACAAAAGAGTTGAAAGTCCGATTACTGACTATTCCTACATTGGAAACCAATATTGCCGGAAAACGAAGTCCGTTAATGGTAGCAGTTGGACAGACTACTGCTTCTTTGTATAAGTGCTTTAGTGGAGAATTGCGTAAAATATCCTATCCGGAAATTTGATGGACCGATTTAGTGAATATCGTGTTATGTGGGTACTTGTACTATTTGATTTGCCTACTGAAACGAAAAAGGATAAAAAGGCATATACAGATTTTAGGAAGAATCTGCAAAAGGATGGCTTTACAATGTTTCAATTTTCCATTTATGTTCGTCATTGCGCCAGTAGCGAAAATGCAGAAGTACATATAAAAAGAGTTAAATCTTTTCTCCCGGAGCATGGGAATGTAGGAATTATGTGTATTACAGATAAGCAATTTGGAAATATTGAACTTTTCTATGGTAAGAAAACAATGTCGGTGAATACTCCGGGTCAGCAATTAGAACTGTTCTAAAAAGAAAAATCCTGCCATTGTGCAGGATTTTTCATAGGAAATAACATCAATTTTTTTATTCTGATTTGTTTTGTAAGTCATTAATTAATAAAATCTTACAAAGATCGTGATGTTTCCGATACTTCAAAGATACTAAAATGAAAGCAAATCACAACTTCTGTATCCGTTGTATCAGTTTCCATTCTGATGTTTCCGATACTTCAAAGATACTAAAATGAAAGCAAATCACAACTCAAAGAAGATCGTCCGGAAATTAGTTTCGATGTTTCCGATACTTCAAAGATACTAAAATGAAAGCAAATCACAACAGTCGCCCGACAGCACTTTACTGATGGTGGGATGTTTCCGATACTTCAAAGATACTAAAATGAAAGCAAATCACAACAGTCGCCCGACAGCACTTTACTGATGGTGGGATGTTTCCGATACTTCAAAGATACTAAAATGAATACAAAATTCTGTATAAAGGATTAATAAATTGAGAATGTAAGATTATATAATAAATGTTGATCATACTCATTTCTATAAAAGTAGAGAAAAGTGCTATTATGATATTAATATAGATGTAGTTAGACTGAAGAGATCACAGTGTAAAGAAGAATATTTGATAACTTGTAGGAATAATAGATTTTATTTTTCCCCTCAAATATAAATTAGGCTGTAATATTTTGTATTACAGCCTAACTGATATTGTAAGATTAAAGGGGGTTAGTCCTCGATAGCAGCCTGCGCCGCAGCGACCCGTGCGATAGGTACACGATAAGGACTGCAACTCACGTAATTCATGTTGAGAGAGGCACAGAACTTGACAGATGATGGTTCTCCGCCGTGTTCACCGCAAATACCGACTTTCAGTTTCGGTTTGGTAGCACGACCTTTTTCTGTACCCATACGTACTAATTGTCCTACACCTTGTTGATCGAGGATTGCAAACGGATCGTTTTTTAATATTCCTTTTTCTTGATATATTTTCAGGAACTTACCGGCATCATCTCGAGAGAATCCAAATGTCATTTGGGTCAAGTCATTTGTTCCGAAAGAGAAGAAATCGGCTACTTCCGCTATTTTATCGGCAGTTAATGCGGCGCGGGGAACTTCGATCATTGTTCCTACTTTATATTCGATTTGATCGTTGCGTTCCGAGAACACTTTTTCTGCAGTTTGATGAATGATAGCAGCCTGCATTTTCAATTCTTCGACTATGCCTACCAGAGGAACCATGATTTCAGGAATCACTTTTGCTCCTTTGGCTTTTGCATCGAGTGCAGCCTCGATAATGGCACGAGCTTGCATCTCGGTAATTTCAGGATATGTACATCCCAATCGGCAGCCACGATGTCCTAACATAGGGTTGAATTCTTCCAGAGAATCACATGCAAGTTTTACTTCTTCTATAGAAAGTCCCATCTCTGCGGCCAGTTCTTTTTGTGTAGCTAACTGGTGAGGTACGAATTCGTGCAAAGGAGGATCGAGAAGACGTATCGTTACTCCGAAACCGTCCATTGCCATAAAGATACCTTCGAAGTCCTGACGCTGCATAGGAAGCAGTTTCTTTAAAGCTTCTCTGCGGCCTTCTTCATCTTTAGAAAGAATCATTTCTCGCATGGCTTTAATTCGATCACCTTCGAAGAACATATGTTCTGTACGGCAAAGTCCGATACCTTTTGCTCCGAATTTACGTGCAACGGCAGCATCCTTAGGCGTATCGGCATTGGTTCTTACATCCATTTTGGTGTATTTCTCCGCCAACTCCATAATTTTTGCAAAATCTCCGCTTAAATCGGCATCAACGGTATTTACCTGTCCGTCATAAACTTCTCCGGTCGATCCGTTCAGAGAAATCCAATCTCCTTCTTTATAAATGTGACCGCCCATTTCCAAAGTGCGGGCTTTATAATCTACTTTTATTTCTCCAGCTCCCGATACACAGCATTTCCCCATGCCACGAGCTACTACGGCTGCGTGAGACGTCATACCTCCTCGAGCTGTCAGAATACCTTGAGCTACGTTCATTCCGCGTAAGTCTTCCGGAGACGTTTCGATCCGTACCAAAATTACTTTTTTCCTTTTTTCCGCCCATTCTTCTGCATCATCTGCGAAAAATACGATCATTCCGGTTGCTGCACCCGGAGATGCAGGAAGACCTTTGGCTACTACTTTAGCCTCTTTCATCGCTTTTTTATCGAATACCGGATGTAATAATTCGTCCAGTTTTTGCGGTTCCATTCTTTTGAGTACGGTTTTCTCGTCGATGACACCTTCCCGAAGCATATCCATGGCGATTTTTACCATAGCAGCTCCGGTACGTTTTCCATTACGGGTTTGCAATAACCATAACTTACCGTCTTGAATCGTAAATTCAAGATCCTGCATATCTTTGAAGTAGTCTTCGAGTTTCTGTTGTGTTTCGATCAGGTCTTTAGCACAAGCAGGCATCGCTTCTTCCAGTGAAGGATATTTGCTTGCACGTTCTTCTTCCGATATACCTTGCAATGCAGCCCATCTGCGAGATCCTTCGATCGTGATTTGTTGCGGAGTTCTGATTCCGGCAACCACGTCTTCTCCTTGTGCGTTGATCAGATATTCACCGTTAAATATATCTTCTCCGGTAGCGGCATCTCTCGTAAATGCAACTCCGGTAGCAGAAGTTTCACCCATATTTCCGAATACCATTGCCTGTACGTTTACGGCAGTTCCCCATTCTTCGGGGATTTGGTTCATGCGACGATAATAGATAGCCCGTTCGTTCATCCAACTATCGAATACGGCACAAATAGCTCCCCATAGTTGTTCCCATGGAGAATCCGGAAAATCTTTGCCTGTGTGTTCCTTTACAGCAGCTTTGAACTTCTTTACTAAGAGTTTGAGGTCTTCGACTTCCAGTTCGGTGTCGTTTTTTACCCCTTTTTGTTTTTTAACTTCGTCCATTACCTCTTCGAACGGATCGATATCTTCTTTACTTTTGGGTTTCATTCCCAATACGACATCTCCGTACATTTGAACGAAACGGCGGTAAGAGTCCCATGCAAAGCGAGGGTTTCCCGATTTTTTGGCAATACCTTCTACCGCTTCATCTGTCAGTCCTAAATTTAATACCGTATCCATCATACCCGGCATAGAGACTCTTGCTCCGGAACGAACGGAAACCAATAAGGGGTTTTTTGCATCACCGAATTTTGTTCCCATCAGATTCTCTACATGGGCCATCGCTTTTTCTACATCAGCCTTAATTAATTTTACAACTGCATCTTTCCCTTCTTTATTATAGGCTGTACAAACTTCAGTTGTGATCGTGAAACCGGGAGGTACAGGAACTCCGATCAGATTCATTTCAGCAAGATTGGCACCTTTTCCTCCCAACAGATTCTTCATGTCAGAACGGCCTTCTGCTTTGCCGTTCCCGAAAGTATAAACACTCTTCATAGTATAAATAAAATTATTAATATGTCTTTGTTCTTAAAATAAATGTAACAAAGGGTTAACTCTTTACAAAAATATGAGTTATGATTAAATATGCAAAAATTCTGAGAATAATTTTGACCTGTCATTGATTTTTGGAATATCCGTATAGATTGTTTAAGAAATATGCTTAACTTTGACCAAATTTGTTTTTGTTTTAAAAGTACTATTTTGGCACGTAAAAAGAAAGAGCTTCCTGTTATAGAACAGGTCGAAATTACAGATGTGGCTGCTGAAGGCAAGGCGATAGCTCGGATTGACGATTTAGTCGTTTTTGTTCCGTTTGCCGCTCCCGGAGATATTGTCGATTTGCAATTATATAGAAAAAAACATCGTTATGCTGAAGGGCGGATATTGAAGTATCATAAGTATTCCGAAATGCGTGTTGAGCCATTTTGTTCGCATTTTGGTGTATGTGGAGGATGCAAGTGGCAGCATATCCCGTATGAAAAACAAATAGCATATAAACAACAGCAGGTTTTTGATAACCTTTCTCGAATCGGAAAAATCGATTTACCGGAAATTTCTGCGATAAAAGGCTCGGAGAAGACTCGTTTTTACCGTAATAAGCTGGAATTTACTTTTTCGAATAAGTCTTGGCTTACTCAAGAAGAATTGCAGTCTACACAAACTTTTGATTCTCGAAATGCTTTAGGATTCCATATTCCCGGAATGTTCGATAAGGTACTGGATATAAAAACTTGCTGGCTGCAGGATAATATCTCTAATGACATTCGGTTGGCTATTCGAAAATTCGCTCTTGATCATGATTATTCTTTTTTTGATCTGAGAGAGCAGCGGGGATTGATGCGTAATATCATAATTCGTACGGCATCAACCGGTGAGGTTATGTTGATCGTCGTTTTTTTTGAAAATGATAGGTCTAAGATTGACGCTATGATGGAATATCTTGCGGAGACCTTTCCTCAAATTACTTCTTTATTATATATAATAAACCAGAAAGCTAATGATACGATTACCGACCAAGAGGTTCATGTGTTCAAAGGTCGGGATTATATATTGGAGTCGATGGAGGGATTACAATTCAAAATAGGACCTAAATCTTTTTATCAGACCAATTCTGAACAGGCGTATGAGTTATATAAAATAGCTCGAGATTTTGCTGGGCTTACCGGAGAAGAACTTGTTTATGACTTATATACGGGAACTGGGACTATTGCAAACTTTGTGGCCTGCCGTGCCCGAAAAGTGATAGGAATAGAGTATGTTCCGGAAGCGATTGAAGATGCAAAGGTAAATTCTGAATTGAATGGCATCAGTAATACATTGTTTTATGCCGGAGATATGAAGGATATTCTTACACAGGATTTTATAAATGAACATGGCCGACCTGACGTTATTATTACCGATCCTCCGAGAGCCGGGATGCATGATGATGTCATAAAGACCATTTTGTTTGCCGAACCTGTAAAAATCGTTTATGTCAGTTGTAATCCTGCAACTCAGGCGCGGGATCTGAATCTGTTGGATGAAAAATATCGTGTCGAAAAAGTTCAGCCGGTAGATATGTTTCCACATACTCATCATGTAGAAAATGTAGTATTGTTGGTAAAAAAATAAAGGGGGAGATAACGTTATCTCTCGTATTCGGAATAAATAAGGAAAATGGAAAGCTCAGGGGGACTTTTTGCTTTCCGTTTCTTTTTGTGTATTGATACTTGAAAAATAATTTAAAATAAGAAGATGGAAAAGGAAAGAACTTTAAGAGATTCTGTTCTCGTGCGTTGGTCTGCGTTGGGAATTGTCGCTTTCACCATGATGGCGGCATATTTTGTAAACGACATTATGGCTCCGCTGAAAACTATGTTAGAAGCTAATTTAGATTGGACCAGTCGTGATTTTGGATTCTTTACGGGAGCATATAGCTTTTTGAACGTATTTTTGTTGATGTTGATTTGGGGCGGCTTGATGCTTGACCGTTTCGGAATACGATTGACAGGAAAAATTGCTGCGATTTTGATGGTGTTCGGTACGGCTTTGCAGTATTATGGCATGACAGCGAATATTTCGACAGAAGCAACGTTTTTCGGTTACAAGCAAGGTGTTTTTATGGCAGCAGCCGGTTATTCTATTTTTGGAGTCGGAGCAGAAGTCGCAGGGATTACCGTTACTAAAATTATTGCAAAGTGGTTTAAAGGGAAAGAGCTCGGTACTGCGATGGGAATTCAAGTAGCATTGGCTCGTATAGGTTCTCAAGTCGCTTATTCGGTATCTATTCCTTTGGCAAAGAGTTTTTCTATATCGACTCCGGTACTTTTAGGTTTGGTTTTGTTAGTTGTCGGATTGGTGACGTTTTTTATATATGCTGTGATGGATCGAAAGCTTGATAAGCAAGAAGATTATGCAGAAGAGGAAGACGAGAGTAAGTTCAGTTTCAAAGATGTAAAAAATATTTTGATTAATCCGGGTTTCTGGTTGATCGCTTTATTATGCGTATTATTCTATTCCTGTGTATTCCCGTTCCAGAAATTTGCTTCCGAACTTATGATCAATAAATACGGAATCAGTGATAATTTGGCAGGTACAATTGCCGGCCTGCCGGCTTTGGGAGCATTGATCCTAACACCTGTATTCGGTATTTATCTCGATTGCAAAGGAAAAGGTGCGAGTATTATGATGTTGGGAGCAGCAATGCTTATCGGAGTTCACTGTATCTACGCATTACCTTTCATCACCAATTATCTCGTGGCGATAATCCTGATGATTATTTTAGGTATTGCATTTTCTCTTGTTCCGTCAGCGATGTGGCCGAGCGTTACTAAAATTTTCCCTGCTCGCCAGTTGGGAACAGCGTATGCACTTATCTTTTTTATTCAGAATATAGGTTTGTGGGGAGTACCTAACCTTATCGGATGGGTATTGGATAATTATTGTGTTGTCGGGAATGAAAATAATGCAAATCTTTATGATTATACGATACCTATGTTTGTCTTTACCGGTTTTGCCACTTTATCGTTTATTGTTGCCTATTTGCTGAAAGTTGCAGATAAAAAATACGGCTATGGGTTGGAGAAGCCGAATATGAAAGACTGCTAAAAGTCGGAACAGTATTGTTGTTTATCTGTCTATAAGGAAATATGAAAGTACGAGGTAATCGGAATTTTAAGTGATGTTTATAAGTTAGACGAGTTAAATATTATCCGATTATAGAAAAGGTTCAAAATGATCTGCACCCCAAAAGTTAGACAAAAACTTTTGGGGTGCAAATCATTTTAACCGGTTACCTGTATTTTTATATCTTATTTTTTGAGATCAAACTAAAGGAAGTGGCTGTAAACCTTGCATTAATTTTTTTATTAGAAAAATACACCGATACCGATTTTAAATCCGTATTCATTCCTTTGGTCGGTGAAACTGTATTTCCAATAAACGTCTGGTTCTATTGCGACATTTTGAGATACGAATATCGAATATCCCAAATCAGCTCCGAAATAAAAATAATCTCTTTTTCGGGTAATATTCGAACTGTATTCTCTAAGCCATACCTTGTCGTACCCCAATTCTGCCGACAAATATAATTTCGAAAAAAGATAATATCGCAATCCCGTGTTTAAGTTTATGCTATTGTCCTTATAATCATTTTGTCGATCGACTTTAAATCCTACACCTACTAATAAAGCCAATCTGTCGCATAAAAAATTACCGCCTTTAAAACCCATTCCGAGTTTAAATCGATTATCTTTATCCAGATCGTTGTTTGTTCCGCTTAAGTCAAATGCCGTGAATTGCGGATTCAATAGCCAATGTCCTCTCTCTGTCTGGGCTGAAATAGAAAAGCTCAGGCAGATCAAACATGTGATGATTATTATTTTCTTTGACATATCGGTTTTGTTTTAGTTATTCAGATAAATCTTGTTGCTGTTGCCGTTCTCTTTTTAACCGTTCTTTTTTACGCAAAACGACCCTAAGTAAAAATATTACGATTAGAGTAACTAATATAATCGCAAAATATTCGACGTATTGGCCGGCTTCGATAAATTTGGGCCAGCCGATATAAGCCATAACACCCAAATAAATTAATAATATGATAGTTATTAAATTTGATTTTTTCATTTCTGTAATATACTTAATTAAAGCGAAATTAAACTATCTCTTGCAATGCAGATCTGTTTTTATAAAAATCAGAAAAACACTCTGTCGAAAGACTTTTATATATACGGACACAAGCCCATGCGTCGGTTGCTGCATATCTTTTTTGAGCATCAGAAAGTATATCGGCTTCCCAATTGGATAATCTTTGAGATTTGGATATTTTCTTTCCGAAAAGAATAGCATATATCTTTTGCAAGCTCATGTCTTCTATATTGAATTGTTTCACGTAGCTTTGCAGTTCGATAAAACCTTTTGGCTCGAATGGTGCTATTTTGTGAAGCATAGAAAAATCATCTTTTAATGACAACCCGATTTTTGTAATGTTCGGATTCTCGAATAGTGTTTTCAGTGTAGGAGTAAAACCTGTTCGGTTTATTCTGAAAAGAAAACAAGTATCTTCTGTTGCGATTTGTATGAGAGCTACAGTATGAGATTTCCCTTTTCTAAAAGAGGGACGGGTTTCGGTATCTACTCCCAGAATAGGAAAATCCGAAAGATATGAGATCGCTTTTTCTATATCTTGTTCATTTTGGACCACGATAATACGTCCTGAAAAAGCGTCTGTTTCCAGTTTAGATATTTCTTCTTTTGATATTTTTATTGGTTTGTATTTATTCATTCCATTTATTCCATTCATCCATGTTCATATCTTCCTTCCATGATTCTTGGCGTTGGGAAAATAGATTATTTCCGTTTGTTGGTTTTATGTTGTCATGATGATGCGTTTCTATATCTTCCGACTCTTCTGAGGAGTATTTTAACGAATGTAAAGCCCTTAAAACATTTACGAGTTTCTGTCCCCAATAATCCATAAAATTGTTTTTACATTCGTTTAAGGATACACGCATACATTCTTCGTTTCCCAAACTATATACCGATATGAAATCTTTAATATCTTGATATATATCGGTAAGATCTTCAGATATATATGCAATGATAGGACTTTCACTGTATTGCATATCTGCATGGAAAACCTCAAGATATGAATCTTGTTCACCTAATATTTGTTCTATACTATTGCGAATATATTCATAAATTTCTTCAGTAACAAAATGTTCTATATTTATGTCATATTCTTCGTTCTCCTCATTTGAGTCCGGAAGCAATATCGCTTTGAGATAGAGCAAAGGAAGAATCTTTACGGTGGTATCTATAAATTCGCATTTTTCGCTTTCCTGAACTTTTTCCATTAAGGCGCAAAATTCGACACCGACTGTAACAAACTCGATTGTGTTTTTTGAAAAAATATAGTTATCCATAATTTATGTTTGCGGTTGATATAATGCCTTTGACAGAATATATCGATATACATTCGAAGGCATATAATAGTTCATATTTTTTCCTTTGGAAATACCTTCTCTAATAAAAGTTGAAGATATTTCGATTATCGGACTTTTGGCTATTTGAATATTTTTGCCGTTTAAGGAATTTTTAGAAGCTATTTCATATCCGAGACGAGGATATATAAAAATAGGATAATTGTCTAAAATTTCCTGGTAGTCTTTCCAACGGTCGAAAATGAGCCAGTTATCCGAACCTATGATTAAATGAAATTCATTTTCGGGATATTTTTCTTTTAATGTTTTTAATGTTCGTACAGTGTACGAGGGTAGAGGCAAAGAAAATTCTATATCACAATATTTGAATTTCCGGTTTCCACGGATAGCTTTTTTTACCATCGTTATTCTGTGAATGTCCGATAACAAATCTCTCTTGGATTTCAGCGGATTTTGAGGTGATACGACAAACCATATTTCGTCCAGCTTTTCAAACTCGCAAAGATAGTTGGCGATAATTAGGTGTCCTGTATGTATCGGATTAAAAGATCCGGAGAATATTCCTATTTTCATGGTTTAATGAGCCGTAAAATTCTGTATAGCTTGTAACGCTTGTTTTTGAGCGTCTTCTAAATTATCATTGACGATAACAATATCGAATTGGGAAGCAAAAGAAAGTTCGTATTCCGCTTTATTCAATCTGCACTCGATAACATCCGGGGCATCTGTTCCACGATCTGTTAATCTTTGGCGTAAGACTTCCACACTTGGAGGTTGTATGAATATCGATAAAGCCCGATCACCATAGAACTTTTTTATATTTATTCCGCCAACAACGTCGACATCGAAAACAACATTTTTTCCTTCGGCAACAAGTCTTTCCACTTCACATTTTAATGTACCGTAAAATTTATCTGCATATACTTCTTCATATTCGAGAAATTCGTTGTTGGAGATTTTTGTTTTGAATTCTTCAGGACTCATAAAATAATATTCTACTCCGTTCCTTTCGTTACCTCTCGGAGCGCGGGATGTTGCGGATATAGAAAAGGCCAGGTTGAGATTTTGTTGTAATAAGTAATTTATAATCGTTGATTTCCCTGAACCTGATGGTGCTGAAAATATGATTAGTTTCCCTTGCATAACAATTACATTACATTAAGAACTTGTTCTTTAATTTGCTCTAATTCATCTTTCATGCGAACGACTATTTTTTGTAATTCCGCATGGTTGGCTTTAGAACCTAATGTGTTGATCTCTCGCCCCATTTCTTGACTGATAAAACCGAGTTTTTTCCCTTGTCCTTTACCGGAGGCCATTGTTTCTATGAAGTATTTCAGATGATTGTCCAGACGATGTTTTTCTTCGTTAATATCCAATTTTTCGATATAGAAAATCATTTCCTGTTCAAATCGGTTTTTGTCATAATCGAAATTTTCTATTTTGCTTAGGGCTTCATGTATTCTGACTTTAATCTTTTCAACGCGTTCCTGTTCATATGGTTCAACCTCTTTGAGAAGGGATGCGATATTGTCGATCTTTTGGGTAAACAGTTTTTGGAGCATTACTCCTTCTTGTTGCCTGAACTCTTCCAATTGTCCGATTGCCTTGTCTATTGTCTGCATCAATACATCTCCTTCGTTGTCTTCTAATTCCATTGTATCGGTTTTCATCGATTCGGGAAGACGTAGTAAAGTCTGAAACCAATCTGTCGGTAAAGCTATCTTCAATGTTTCAGAAGCCTCTTTGATCTGTTGATAATATCCTTCTATGACAGGCATATTGAGTTGAGTACAAGCATCCCGACCGATATTTTCTATAAAAATAGAAAAATCGACTTTCCCGCGCTCTAATCTTTTGGCGATTTCTGATCGTATTTCCATTTCTTTCTCACGATATATAGCCGGAATACGAGTCGATAAATCGAGTTGTTTACTATTTAGAGATTTTATTTCTACTGTGATTTTTCGATTGGGCAGTTCGGTAATAGCTTTGCCGAACCCGGTCATTGAATGTATCATTGTAATTAATGTTTTTGCAAAATTAATTTTAATTCTGTTTCAATGGTCATTAAATAAAAAAAAATGCTTATTTTATTGGTATCAATGTTTTTTGAGATTAGAAACTTGTCTGCACGATTCTTTATCGGACGAGAAATTTTATACTGAGTAAATGTGTTTGTTTTATTATCTTGATTTATAGATATATTATTGATATTTTAAGTAAATATATGAGTAAAAATGTCTTTATTGTTTTAAAATAATATCAAAAATAAATTTTTTGTTCAGATTTATATCTATTTTTATTGTTGAGAAAGGTACGGAAATACAAAACTCCCAGTGTGTAGTTCTGCTTGTGTAAGTATAAAACCTCCATCCAGACACGCAAAGAGTTGTTGTGTTTCTGTACCTTTCTCATTCAAACAGAACGGATGGAGGTTTCTTTTTGTTTAATGTTAGTTTGACAAGCAAATGGAAAACTTTAATCTGGACAAGGAGTCGGGGAAGTTTCAAACTCTTTTATTCAAATTTATAGTTTTGTTGACACGAAATCGGGATGAAGCTTTAAATATAATACAGAATGTAAATTACCTGATATTTAAAAATCGGAATAAATTCAGACTATGGCAATATCCATCGAGAATGTCATTTACTTTTATAAAGAACTATTTTATCTCCCGATCAAGAAACAAAAACAAAGTTATGTATTTAAAACAAGAAAATCAATATTCTATTTTTGATGAGTATGATGTTGCTCTTTATAATCGCATTTTTATTCTGAATATCGTAAAAAATATGAATGTTAGAGATCGTGTTTTGATCGGATTTTTGATCCTAAGAAAAAATTATGATGAAATTGGTCGTGCGTTAGGAATAAATGAAGAACAGGTCAAAGAAAGAGTGTATAATCTCAGAGAGAAGATAGAATGTTTGTTTCCTGAACTTTTTAATAAGTGATTGGAATATATTCTGAATCATACAGGGAAAATGAAAAAAAACAGCTACTTTTGCAAAATAAAATATTAATTATTACAAGAATAGATGGCGACTCTTTTAAATATAGAAACTTCTACATCTGTCTGTTCGGTGGCGTTGACACATGAAGGACAAGTTATATTTCGCCGGGAAAATTATGAAGGACCTTCTCATGCTTCATGTTTGGGTGGATATGTGAAGGAAGCTATCGATATGGCAAAACATTACGGTTTTAAGTTAGATGCCGTTGCTGTCAGTTGCGGACCGGGTTCTTATACCGGACTCAGAATCGGAGTATCTATGGCAAAAGGTCTTTGTTTCGGGTTGGGAATACCGTTGATAGGTATAAATACTCTTGAAATAATGACCTGTCATGTAATGTTTAGGGAAAAATATCCAGAAAATACTTTGTTTTGTCCGATGATCGATGCACGGCGCATGGAGGTCTATTCTGCTATTTATGATTTATCTTTAAATCCTGTGAAGCCCGTATCTGCCGATATTATCGAAGCCGACACTTATGAGAACTTTTTGAGAGAACAATCTGTTTTATTTTTTGGCAACGGAGCTGCGAAGTGCCGTTCGGTATTGACAAATCCGAAAGCCCTTTTTTTAGATAAAGATATAAATCCTTTGGCCTCTGATATGTTGGCTTTGGCAGAAAAAGCTTTCAGAGAGAGAGATTTTAAGGATGTTGCTTATTTCGAACCTTTTTATTTAAAGGAGTTTGTAGCAACTAAGCCGAAACATAAAGTTTTATAACTAAATATTTTTAATTATGCCCGATTATAATACACAACAAAAAAAGTTGATCATGCCCGAATATGGACGTAATGTTCAGCAAATGATAGATCATTGCGTGTCGATAGAGGACCGTGAAGAGCGTACTCGTTGTGCAAATACGATTATAAACATCATGGGAAACTTGTTTCCCCATCTTAGGGATGTCGATGATTTTAAACATAAATTGTGGGATCATTTGGCTATTATGTCCGATTTTAAGTTAGATATTGATTATCCTTATGAAATTATTCGGAAAGAGAATCTTCGTACTAAGCCGGATAGAATTCCGTATACTTTAACTCCGATTCGTTATAGACATTATGGAAAAACTCTTGAGCGTATGATAAAGAAATGTGAAGATTACCCCGATGGCCCGGAACGGGATCAACTGATTTCTTTATTGGCCAATCATATGAAGAAATCTTTTCTTACTTGGAATAAGGAGGTTGTTGATGACGATAAAATATTCAAGGATCTAAGAGAATATTCCCATGGTAGAATCGATCTTAGTCCGGAAACTTTCCGATTGAAGGAGTCGAAAGAGTTTCTTCAGAAAAAGAATAAAAATAATATGAGAAAAGCGGGTAGATAACCGCTTTTTTTGTATCTTTCACAAAAACAATCAAATTCCGACACAATATGGCATCGTTTGTTATAGAAGGGGGACATCGTCTACAGGGGGATATTGTTCCGCAAGGCGCTAAGAATGAAGCTTTACAGATTATTTGTGCTACATTGCTTACATCCGAAGAAGTTAAAATTTATAACATTCCCGATATTTTGGATGTAAATAATTTGATACAATTATTGAGAGACATGGGAGTCACAGTGCAGCATATAGGGGTTAATGCCTACAGTTTTAAAGCGGATAATGTGAACTTGGATTATCTGCATTGTGAAGATTTTTTACGGCGTAGCGCATCATTGCGAGGTTCTGTTATGATTGTCGGACCGTTGGTCGCTCGTTTCGGGATGGCGGTTATACCCAAGCCGGGAGGTGACAAGATCGGCCGGAGACGGTTAGATACTCACTTTATCGGTATTCAAAAGTTAGGGGCAGATTTTACATATTATCCCGAACAGCAGTTGTATGAAATTACAGCGAGAGAATTGAAAGGTGCTTATATGTTATTGGATGAAGCCTCGGTGACCGGTACAGCCAATATACTTATGGCTGCAGTGTTGGCAAAAGGTACGACAACGATATATAATGCAGCGTGTGAGCCTTATTTGCAGCAGCTTTCCAAAATGTTGAATAAAATGGGCGCAAAAATTTCGGGTATCGGATCAAATCTGCTGACCGTCGAAGGAGTAGAATCATTAGAGGGATGTTCTCATACTATATTGCCCGATATGATAGAAGTCGGGAGTTTTATCGGGATGGCGGCAATGACCGGTTCTGACATTCGGATTAAAAATGTTTCCTATAACGATTTGGGAATTATTCCGGATAGTTTTCGCCGTTTAGGGATTACGTTAAATCAGGAAGGTGACGATATACATGTGCCGCATCACGATTATTATGAAATAGAAACTTTTATCGACGGGTCGATCATGACTTTTGCTGATGCGCCTTGGCCGGGGTTGACTCCAGATTTGTTGAGCGTATTTTTAGTTGTTGCGACACAAGCAAAAGGAAGTGTGCTGATTCATCAGAAAATGTTCGAGAGTCGTTTGTTTTTTGTCGATAAATTGATTGATATGGGAGCTCAAATTATATTATGCGATCCGCATAGAGCAGCTGTAATCGGGCAGGGGAAATCTCATACATTACGTGCGGCGACAATGGTTTCTCCGGATATTCGTGCAGGTATTGCCTTATTGATAGCCGCCATGTCGGCAGACGGTATCAGTACGATTCATAATATTGATCAGATAGATAGGGGATATCAGGATATTGATAAAAGGTTGAATAAATTAGGGGCGAGAATTACCCGTTTGTAATCATGATTACGAGAGAAGAATTAATAAAAATCGGACAGTTCAATAAGCCTCACGGCATACACGGAGAAATATCTTTATCTTTTACCGATGATGTATTTGACCGTACGGATTGTCCTTATATTGTGTGCGAGATAGATGGTATTTTTGTCCCGTTTTACATAGAAGAATACAGGTTTAAGAGTGAGATGACCGCCCTTTTCAAATTAGAAGATGTCGATACTGACAGTGATGCCAGAGTTTTTACTAATTTGGACGTTTATTTCCCGAAATCTTATTTAGAAATGGAGGGGGAAGATTATATTGCTCCCGGAGATTATTTCTTGGGATATACAGTCGTCGACAAACATCATGGTATCTTGGGGAAAATTGTACATATAGATGATTCGACAATAAATACGTTGTTTGTTGTGGATCGTGATGCCTCTGAACTGCTTATTCCGGCGAATGATGATTTTGTGATATCTGTTGATAAAGAAAATAAAATTATAAAGATGAATATTCCGGATGGATTGCTGAATCTGTAAGTTTTTGAAAGAACTTCCCAAAATGAAATAAAGGGCAAGACCGAATATTCGGCCTTGCCCTTTATTGAGAAAAATGAGAAAATTATCGAATATTTAACGTTTATCTAAAGGAATAAAGGGCGCATCTTCCGACACGTTTTTATATGCTGGGCGGATAATACGTTTGCTGTCAAAGTTAAGTTCTTCGATTCTATGTGCCGTCCATCCTGTAATACGAGACATCGCAAAAAGAGGTGTATATACTTCTTTAGGTAAACCGATCATTTCATATACAAATCCGGAATAAAAATCGACGTTTGCACAAACCCGTTTTTTTACTTGGTTCCCTTTGAATTTCATAAAAGTCTCTATTGCACGTTCCTCTATCAATTCCAGAAATGCAAACTCTTTGTCCAAACCCTTTTCCTTTGCAAGATTGCGAGCCCATTCTTTAAGCAATAAGGCACGAGGATCGGAGATAGTATATACTGCGTGACCGATGCCATATATTTTTCCGCTTTTATTGTATCCTTCCTTACGTAGCATTTTAGTCAAATAAGCATCTATTTCATCTTTATCTGTCCAGTCGCTGATTACTTCTTGCAGATGATGGAACATATCGATAACCCTAAGGTTTGCACCTCCATGTAACGGACCTTTTAAAGAGCCTATTCCGGCTGCGATAGAGGAATAAGTATCTGTTCCCGATGAACTGGTAACCCGTACGGTAAATGTAGAGTTATTCCCTCCGCCATGATCGGCGTGAAGCATTAGTGCCAAATCGAGAATACGTGCTTCCGATTGGGTATATTGAGGACCTTTCAACATAAACAGAAAATTTTCCGCGATAGAAAGATTTTCTTTCGGATGTCTGATGTGCAAAGATCTCCCTTGTTGACTATGTCTTAAAATGTTATAGGCATATGCTATGATTGTGGGAAATTTGGCTATCAATTCTATAGATTGCCGCATCAGATTGTCTCTGGATGTATCGTCGGGATTAGGATCGAACGTGTACATTTCGAGAACACTCCGAGCCAGAATATTCATAATATTATGTCCCTCAAGATCCAGAATATTCATCGTCGTTTTTTGCTCTAAAGGCATAGATTGGTTAAGCAAACGGGTAAATGTTTCCAATTCGTCTTTATCCGGTAAAAAACCTGAAAGAAGGAGAAAGGCCGTTTCTTCAAAGCCGTAACGATTTTCCTTTTCAATGCCTTTAACCAGATCTTCGATATTAATACCCCGATATACGAGCTTTCCCGGAATAGCTTTGAGACCGCCTTCCGGCATACGTTCATATCCTACGACATCTCCGATTTTTGTCAATCCGACAAGTACACCTGAATGATCCTCATTGCGTAAACCCCTTTTTACATTATGTTTTACAAACAGTTCGTTATCTATATGGCTTGTACTCTTGATAGAATCAGAGAGTTTGTATATCATATATTCATCTTTCATATCTTTATAATCTTTACTCTCTTGTTGTTACAAATTTCGGATAATTTCATCTCTGAATTCGGTTGTTGTCAGAGTTTTAGAATCGTCCATAAACCGGGCTAAATCTATGGTTGCTTTATGTGACTGGAATGTCTTTTCTAAAGCGTTGACGATATTTGCTGCGGCCTCTTGCCAGCCTAAATATTCGAGCATCATTACTCCTGATAGTAGGAGTGAAGACGGATTGACTCTGTTTTTACCGGCGATATTAGGAGCTGTACCGTGTGTAGCTTCGAATATGGCATGTCCTGTAATGTAATTTATATTTGCACCCGGTGCAATTCCGATGCCTCCCACCATGGCGGCTAACTGGTCAGAAATATAATCTCCGTTTAAGTTTAAGGTCGCAATGACCGAATATTCTTCCGGAATTAGGAGAGTGTTTTGAAGAAAAGCATCAGCAATAACATCTTTAATAATAATTTTTCCTTCTTTTATTGCTTTTTTCAGGGCATTTTCAGCAGCCGGTTCTCCATCTGATTTTTTTAGCCGTTCATACTGCATCATAGTGAATACTTGATTACCGAATTCTCTTTCGGCCATTGCATATCCCCATAATTTGAATCCGCCTTCGGTGAACTTCATGATATTGCCTTTGTGTACAAGAGTCACAGACGGGAGTTTGTGTTCAATAGCATATTGAATAGCAGATCGTATAAGTCGTTCGCTTCCTTCAATAGAAACAGGCTTCACTCCGAAAGAAGAGGTTTGGGGAAATCTTATTTTACTCACTTTCATTTCATTTTGCAGAAAATGAAGAAATTTTTCAGCTTCGGGACTTCCTTGCTGCCATTCTATTCCGGCGTATATGTCTTCCGTATTTTCCCGGAAGATATGCATATTGACTTTATGGGGTTCTTTTATCGGAGAAACGACGCCTTTGAACCAGCGTACCGGACGTAGGCATACATATAGATCCAGTTCTTGCCGTAAAGCAACGTTTAGCGATCGAATACCCCCGCCTACGGGTGTGGTTAACGGGCCTTTGATTCCGATCAGGTATTCTCGAAATGTTCTCATGGTCTCTTCCGGAAGCCATGAGCCTGTTTGTTTAAAGGCTTTTTCTCCGGCAAGAACTTCGAGCCATTCGATTTTTCTTTCTCCTGCATAACATTTTTTTACAGCGGTATCGATAATAGATTGTGTAACAGGCGATATTTCCGCTCCGACACCATCGCCGGCTATGTATGGAATAGTTATATTATTGGGGACTACCAATTTCCCGTTTTCTATTTTTAGTTTTGCCATGATCACTATTTTTTATTTGCTAGATAGTTTAATGCGCTTCCTGCTTTAAACCATTCGATTTGTAAATTATTATATGTGTGAGAAGCTTCAAAACTTTCAAGACTTCCATCCGGATGAATAATTTCTATTGTCAGATTTTTATCTGGAGCAAAAGATTCCAGCCCTTTGACTGATAAAATATCTTTTTCCTTAATTTTATTGTAGTCATCCTTATTGACAAATGTCAGAGCCAGCATGCCTTGCTTTTTTAAATTGGTTTCATGAATACGTGCAAAAGATTTGCATAAAACCGCTTTTACGCCAAGAAAACGAGGCTCGAGGGCTGCATGTTCCCGAGATGATCCTTCCCCATAATTTTCTTCAGCTACGACTATTGATGATATTCCGTGCATTTTATAACTTTTCGCGGTCCCGGAAACGGTGTCGTACTCATTTGTCAGTTGGTTGAAAACTTCGTTTGTCTTGCCATTAAAAGCATTTACTGCACCCATTAGTAAATTGTCCGATATGTTTTCGAGATGTCCCCTGAAACGTAACCAAGGTCCTGCCATTGATATATGATCTGTCGTACATTTCCCGCTTGTTTTTATCAGTAAAGGCATTCTTTCGAAATTCAACGGATTAAACGGTGCGAAAGGTGACAGTTTTTGTAATCGTTTAGAGTTCGGATCAATGATAATATCAGAAGAAGATAGGCCTTTGTCCGGAGCTATGTAGCCGGGATCTTTGACATCAAAACCTTTAACAGGAAGTTCTTCTCCTTCTGGCATATCCAATTTTACAGACTCCCCGTTTTCATTGATTAAGGTATCTGTCAAGGGATTAAAGCACAGATTCCCGGCGATTGTCAAAGCTGTGACGATTTCGGGAGAAGCGACAAATGCATGTGTATTCGGATTGCCGTCTGCACGTTTTGCAAAATTTCGGTTAAAAGATGTCACAATCGAATTTGCCCTTTGATTATCATCTGTATGACGTTTCCATTGTCCTATGCAAGGACCGCAAGCATTTGTCATGACAATACCTCCGATCGATTCGAAATCGGAGATCAATCCGTCTCGTTCTGCTGTATAACGAACTTGTTCTGATCCGGGATTAATTCTGAATTCGGCCTTTGCTTTTAGATGTTTTTTTGATGCTTGTCGGGCTACAGATGCCGCACGGCTTAAATCTTGATATGATGAGTTTGTACAAGACCCGATCAGACCTACTTCCATAGTTTGCGGATATCCGTTTTCTTTAACGATTCGGCCGAATTCCGAAATAGGATGTGCCGCATCCGGAGTAAAAGGTCCGTTGATATACGGCTCGAGTTCGGAAAGATTGATTTCTATGATCCGATCATAATATTTTTCGGGATTGTCGATTACCTCTTTGTCCGCTTCTAAATAATCTGAAAGTTTGTTTGCCATTTCGGCAATTTGTTCGCGTCCGGTAGCTTTAAGATACCTTGCCATGCTCTCATCGTATGCAAATAGGGATGTTGTCGCTCCTACTTCAGCACCCATGTTGCAAATAGTCGCTTTCCCTGTTGCCGACAGATTTTTAGCCCCTTCACCGAAATATTCTATAATGGCATTTGTTCCGCCTTTTACAGTGAGTATTCCGGCTAATTTTAAAATGACATCTTTGGGAGAAGCCCAACCGTTCAGTTCACCGGTTAATTTGACTCCTATTATCTTGGGCATTTTCAATTCCCATGGAATACCGGTCATGACATCTACCGCATCTGCTCCTCCTACACCGATTGCTATCATACCTAACCCACCGGCATTGGGAGTATGAGAATCTGTCCCTACCATCATACCTCCCGGGAATGCATAATTTTCTAAAACGACCTGATGTATGATTCCAGCTCCCGGTTTCCAGAAACCGATCCCGTATTTGTTTGAGACATCTTTTAAGAAGTCATATACCTCTTGATTGGAAACAAGAGCTTTTTTTATGTCGTTACTTGCATCTATATCCGCTTGTATAAGATGGTCGCAATGTACGGAAGAAGGTACGGCTACTTTGTCTTTCCCTGCAATCATAAATTGTAATAAAGCCATTTGTGCCGTAGCATCTTGCATCGCAACTCTGTCCGGAGAAAAATTGACATAGTCGATTCCTCGTATAAACGGTTTATGGGGATACTCATTATTATACAAATGCGCATATAAGATCTTTTCTGTAAGAGTCATCGGACGACCTAATAATTGACGGCTTTTTTCAACCTTTTCTGCATACGAAGCATATACTTCCTGTATTAATTCTATATCAAATTGCATATTTAAAAATGTTTTGTGCAAATATATATCATTTTGTTTATTCTATATCTGTTTTTATATTATTATTTTTGATTTTATTATTTGTATAGAGAAAAATGAATTCTATTATGTATATTTATGTGTTATTTATGCGTTTTTTGATAAAAGTAATTACGATATAATATAATAATCATTTTGATATCTCTATATACGTTATTTGTATATATTGACGGGGATTTGTCCAATTTTTTTTTGTGGTATAGATTGTTTTGGTGTCAGATTAAAATATATTCAAGTAATTATTATATATTTTGTAAATATATTCAAGTAATTATTATATATTTTGTAAATATATTTCTATATATAATAGGATTTTATTATTTAATTTTATATCTTTACTTTTAAAACATAGAATGGTTCGATTTAAAATGGAGAAACATGAGTTTTGATGTGGATCATACGGTTACTGGTTTGGGATTTCAAACATATTTTGTGTTCCAAGGCAGTACATATCAAATATCTTCCAATGGTAGAGATTGAATATATAGTTGCTGGGGCTGTTTGTTATAGGGCTACTACAGCGGGAGAATTAGGTGTTGAGGTAACTGTTACCGAATTTTCAATGCATGGGAAGGTTGCACCAAAAGTTTATTAAATTTTAAATCTAAATATATGGACTTTATAGATTTATTTTTTAGTTATGGACCACTGATTTTGATGGTTATTATTTATATTATTCCTATAATAGTAGGTTGCTATTTATTTCGTCATTATAAAGAAATATCCGTAGGAACTAAAGTGATTTGGTTTGTTATATTGTTGATTACTAATTATATTGGGCTTATTGGGTTGTCCATTTATTTAAATACTAAAAAAAATGAGGTGAGAAAATGAATAAATTTATCTCGGTTTAATTTAAGGGTAGTCCTTAGAACTTGTCTAAATTTTGCTCGGGCCAGGTTTGGGAGTTTTTTGAGGATATTTTTTTGTTTTTACGAGGAGGATAGCGGGTTATCCGACGAGGGAAAACAGGAAAAAGACCAGAATAAAACATAAAGATGACCTGATAGTATTTTTTATTGGAAAGTTTAGACAGTTCTTAAAAGAGAATAGAAATTACTGTATCATTTAAAGGGGGTACAAAAAATCAAAACTGAATTGGTAAAAGTTACAGATTGTAACAAAATAAATAAAGAATGCCACTTTACACCTAATTTTTATAGGTGAAAGTAGCATTCTTTTTATAATCGAAGCCTATCAGTTCTAAATTGAAAGTTTGAATTTGAACTTTCTAACTTTTTGAACAGCCCCTGTTTTTCATAAACTATCCATTTTCTATTTAGAAGGTTGAATATCTTTTATCATCAATTGAATATTTTTATTATGAGTGTTTTCTTCAATTGTATAACAAATATCGAAAGGGTGATGAGCTTTTATATATTCATTATGTTCATGCATACCGAAAGCAATACCGTTCATTATGTTTTCTGAACGGCTATCGACCATTTCTAATTTTAAGTGTTCCAATTCACGTCCGACTAATCGACTTGTTCCGTAGTCCAAAACCCGTTTGGTGCAAAAAATAGGTTTGGTGTTTCCGGGTCCGAACGGATTGAATTGTTTTAACGTTTTCAAAAAAGAGGGGGTTATATCTTTGAAATCAATTGTTGCATCGATGTCTATTTGGGGCATCATTTGTTCCGGAAGAATATTTTCTGCTACATAATTTTCAAAACGTTCTATAAATGTCGGAATGTTCTCTTCTTTTAGAGAAAGTCCGGCAGCATATGTGTGTCCACCGAAATTTTCCAATAAGTCTCGACACGATTCTATTGCTTTGTAAACATCGAATCCTTGTACCGAACGTGCCGAACCGGTAACTAATCCATTGGAAAATGTCAGAACTATTGCGGGGCGATAGTAGAGTTCGGTAAGGCGAGAAGCTACGATGGCGATGATGCCTTTATGCCAGTCCGGATTATATATTACAATAGATTTATGCGATTCGAAATCCTTCAGATTCTCGAGGATTTTATTGGCTTCTCCGGTGACCTGCTTGTCTATTTCTTTTCGAGTTTCATTATATTGGTTGATGTTTTCCCCTTTTTCTTTAGCTCCTTCAGGATCTTTGGAAATCAGAAGATCCACTGCCTCTTTGCCGGATTGTACTCTGCCTGAAGCATTGATACGAGGACCTATTTTGAAAACGATATCGCTGGTAGTAATATCTTTGTTTTTCAAACCGCAGAGGTCGATAATGGCTTTTAATCCGTTGCTTGGATTGGAGTTGAGTTGTTTAAGCCCATGAAAAGCCAGTATTCGGTTTTCGTCCGTTATCGGTACGATATCCGAAGCGATGCTTACAGCTATAAGATCGAGTAAAGGGAAAAGATATTCTTTTATACTTAGATTGTTGCTTATTGCGAAAGCCTGCATAAATTTAAATCCGACTCCGCATCCTGATAAATGTTGATAAGGGTAGGTCGAGTCATCTCTTTTGGGGTCTAATACGGCAACAGCTCCGGGAAGCTCTTTGTCCGGAACATGGTGGTCGCAGATAATAAAATCTATCCCTTTGCTTTTTGCATATTCGACTTTTTCTATTGCTTTTATTCCGCAATCAAGAGCAATGATCAGGGAAAAACCGTTTTCTTCAGCGTAATCTATACCTTTTATCGAAATGCCGTACCCTTCATCATATCGGTCAGGTATGTAGCAGTCCAGACCGGAATAGAAATTCTGTAAAAATTTATACACTAAGGCGACAGCTGTAGTGCCGTCCACATCATAATCTCCGTAAATCAGTATTTTTTCTTTGCTCCCCATCGCCTTATTCAGACGATTTACAGCTTTGTCCATGTCGTTCAGTAAAAACGGATCATATAGATCGGATAATTGGGGGCGGAAAAACTTTTTTGCATCTGTTTCGTTTGTCACCCCCCGCAGTACCAGTAGCTCGCATATATAGGGATCTAATCCCAATGTCCGGGATAGAATCTCTTTGGCTTGTTTTTCTTTTTCTGTAAGGGGTAAGTAATTCCATTTACTTATCATTTATATGTTTTTTATTTTATCGAGGTCGGCAAGTTGCAATTCATGGTTTATATGACTATGTGCAACTTGTATCATCATTATTAAATTAAATGATGACTTTGTATAGTGCTAAAGTGTTGATAATTAAATATTAGCATTATAATAATATGCTCTTTTTTATGCCTGTTTTCTTGTAGCCTATAAAAGAGCAGCTGTAAAGATAGTAAATTATGAGCTAAAAAAAGAGGCTATCTGTCGCAAAAAAATAAAAATGCGGCAACAAAATTTTGTTGCCGCATTTTTATTTTTTTTGCGACTATTATTCTTGTTCTTTTATAACATGCACATCCATTTGCGGGAATGGTATATTGAGCCCGTATTTCCCAAATTCCTTATAGACTCTTTCGTTCATATCGAAATATACAGACCAGTAATCTGAAGTTGCTACCCAGGCTCTAACGACAATATTTACAGAGCTATCTCCTAAGCTATGTAAGGCTATAAAATATGCCGGATCTTTAAGAACTCGTGTATCTTCATCGAGCATTCGAGATAATACTTCTTTAGCTTTGTCGTAGTCATCACCATATCCGATACCGAAAGTCCAATCCACCCGGCGCTTACCTTCTTTCGAATAATTATTGATAATACCTGTTGACAGTCCTCCGTTTGGTACAATGATTGTCTTATTATCGGGTGTATTTAAAATAGTATTGAATATTTGTATCTCTTTTACTGTTCCACTTTGTCCTTGAGCTTCGATATAATCTCCTACTTTATAAGGCTTGAAAAGGAGTACCATGACTCCTCCGGCAAAATTCTGTAATGTTCCGCTCAATGCCATACCGACAGCGATACCTGCTGATGCAAATAATGCGACAAATGAAGAAGTATTGACACCGAGAATACCGATGACGATAACGAGTAATATCAACATAAGCGATATGTTGATAAGGCTTAGAAGAAAAGTGCGTAATGAAAGTTCTACATTTCTTCGTATTAGAATGCCGGAAACGAATTTCCTGATTTTTTTCATCAACCATTTCCCTACCCAGAATATGACTAAAGCGATCAGTATTTTTATAGAAATATGTATTATTCCACTGACCATTTGCTCTAATAATTGTTGCAGAGACATATTGGAAGCACTGGAAAGTTTTTCAAAAAAAGAAACAACCTTGGTCGTGTCTGCCGGTGTCGGTACGGTTGTCGGGAGACCTCCGCTAATAAGTAAATCAAGCATTATCGTAGTATTTTTAAGTTTGACTTTTGCAAAATTAATATAAAATAATTTTATATCTAACTAATGTATTAAAAAACACGATATGAGATGTTTTTGTTTGGTATAGATTTTTGACCGATTCTTATAAAAATATAATTCTTATGAATTTACGGCATTTCGATATTTCATTACTTGCAAAATAGGTATTTTTGTTTCTCATTTATAAAAAGGCTAATCGATTATGAAATGTATATTGTTTATCGTTTTCTTTATGGCAGTTTTTTTGTCTGTCTCGGCTCAGACTTATAATGAGTGGATCGACAAATCGTTTGAATGCATCGAGTCGGAAGATTGGACAGGAGCAGAAAAAGCTTTGATCGGTGCATTGAGAGTTCAACCGGCTAATCCGCAGAATGCTTTGTTGCTGTCTAATTTGGGAACTATTCAAAGGAAGATGGGAAAAAACGATGAGGCGCTGAAGTCCTATACGAATGCGTTGATGATTACGCCTCGTTCGGTAACATTGTTGATGAACCGAGCTGCATTATTTTCGGAAATGGAAAAATTTGATGATGCCTTAAAAGATTATAATCAGGTCCTAATGTTAGATGATAAAGAAGAAGATGCTCTCTATTTGAGAGGACTGATTCGATTGGAGAAAAATGACACGACGGCCTGCCGTAAGGATTTTGAACAGCTTCTTAAAATTAATCCGAAAAGTTCTAATGCTCGTATCGGATTAGCTGCATTGATGAAGTTAAGAGGTTATTATACCGAGGCGATAGATCTTTATACGCAGGTAATACGGGTTAATCCCGAACAAACGTCTTTATATTTGAATAGGGGAGAAGCTTACTTATTAAACCGTCGTTTGAATAAGGCCGATGAAGATGTAGCTAAAGCATTAGAGTTAGATCCAAAAGATCCGTTAGTGTATGTTTTGCGTGCTAAATTGAAGTTGGCTCGTTATGAAAAAGAGGATGCGAGTCGAGATTTGGACAGGGCTGTTTCATTGGGTTTTGACAGAAAAGATGCTGATATTCTTTTAAATAAAGAACAATCCGAAAAATAATTCGAGAATTTGGAGAAAATTCATGATCGTATGATTTCTAATTCTACAGAAAAATAACTACATTTGTACTGATGTTAGAATTAGTAAGACATATTGAATATTTGCTGACGGAACATGATTGTGTTCTTGTTCCGGGGTTGGGAGGTTTTGTTTTGCAATATGTTCCCGCACGATTTAGCGAGGACCGTAAGTCGATACAACCTCCTGGAAAACAAATAACTTTTAATTCTTCTTTATCGTATAATGATGGGTTATTGGCTCAATCGTTGATGCGAACATTGGATATAGATTACGGAAAAGCTGTGGCAATGATAGAACATTGGGTTGATGAAATAAAACGGAGTTTTTCAGAACCCGGTGATTCTTATGCTTTCGGGGAGTTGGGAACATTTGTCCTTTCAGATGAAAGATCATTGATATTCGAGCCACCGGCATCTTGCTTGTTCGGTATTTCTGCATTCGGATTAAAAAAGTTAAATATCTGTCCGTTAGGTCAGTTACATAAAGATGAAAATGTAGCAGAACCGAAGCTCAGAAGCAAGAAACGTGATGTTGTATATATCCCCGTAAATAAATCTTTTGTTCGACAATTGATCGCAGCTGCGGCTATAATCATTCTGCTTTTAATGATTTCAACTCCTATGTCTGAAATGAAAACGACATCGGATTATGCAAGTCTTGTTTCTTCTGAATTATTTGAAAATGGAAAAGATGGGGAAATAGAAATAAATGATATCGTATCGTTGCAACAAGGGAATGATTCTGTTATAGCGGCCGAAAATAATTTTTCTACGGTACAGAAATCAGAGCAAGACAATTCTCAAGTTGCTAATATATCTGACAGTGATGTTGTGCGTCCTTATATTGTGGTCGTTGCAACACTATCGGGAAAACAAGCTGCCTTGCGGCAATTAGAGCAATTTAAACAGCAAGGTGTAACGGCCGATCTGAAAATATATGAAACTTCTAAGAAAGTTAGAATATATATAGATTCTTTCTCTGAGAAAGAAGAGGCTCAGAAATTTTTGATGACTTTAAGAAATGGTGATTCGCCTTTTTCTGATGCGTGGGTAATGTCTGTGAGAAGATAAACAACAAGCACTATAATTGATAATAGAGGGGGTGCACTTCAAAGCAAAGGCACTCCCTTTTTATATATCTTTAGTTATTTTCGCGGCCTCGATTTGTTATAATAATTGCAGTGTTTTTTGTCAAGTCGTTTTTGACGCTTCTGGAAAGAAAAGTTTGCGGAATAATTTGATAAAAAATGTTATTATTTATATTATGTATAAATAAAAAGATGGATATGTTATGTAGAATCAGAATAAATAGTGATCTTTGTAACGCAAATTAGGTATAACTTAAAAAATAAGAGTAGTATGCGTTTATCCGATCTGCAAACTGGTGATGAAGCTGTAATTGTCAAAGTTTTGGGACATGGAGCTTTTCGTAAACGTATTACAGAAATGGGATTTGTCAGGGGGAAAAAGGTTTCTGTTTTATTGAATGCTCCGTTAAAAGACCCGATTAAGTATAAAATTTTAGATTATGAAGTTTCTTTAAGAAG
The DNA here is from genome assembly GCF_030296935.1 of Coprobacter fastidiosus. Lineage (NCBI taxonomy): Bacteria > Pseudomonadati > Bacteroidota > Bacteroidia > Bacteroidales > Barnesiellaceae > Coprobacter > Coprobacter fastidiosus. The sequence continues at coordinate 262,125 of NZ_AP028032.1, forward strand.
AAGTGAAGCTTCTATGATAGAAGTCCTTACGGAAAATGAAGCTGTAGATTTGGTTTCTTGTGAAGATCCTAATGTGCTTCAAAACGATGATGTTATCGGAAAAGCGGTGGTTCGCTCGGGAAAAACGATTAATATAGCGCTCGTGGGGAATCCTAATTGTGGAAAAACCTCTTTGTTCAATGTGGCATCCGGTTCACACGAACATGTGGGAAATTATAGTGGAGTAACGGTCGATGCAAAGAAAGGATATTTCAATTATAAAGGGTATCATTTTAATATTTATGATTTGCCGGGGACATATTCGTTGTCGGCATATTCTCCTGAAGAACTATATGTGCGTCGTCATATATTTGAACAAACTCCCGATGTTATTGTAAATGTCGTTGTCGCTTCTAATTTAGAGCGGAATTTATATCTCACTACCGAGCTTATCGATATGGATCTTAGTATGGTTATCGCTTTGAATATGTATGATGAGTTGGAGCAAAGTGGGGCAGTACTGGATTATAAGACATTAGGTGAAATGATCGGAGTACCTATTGTCCCCACAGTTTCGCGTTCGGGCAAAGGAATCGATAATTTGTTCGATACGATTATTCGGGTATATGAAAATCAAGACTTGACCGTGAGGCATATACATATCAATCATGGGAAAGTAATTGAGTCGGGTATTAATGTGTTAAAAGAAGAATTGAAGACCGATCCTCAAATAAAACAGCATTTCTCACCTCGTTATTTGGCGATAAAACTTCTTGAAGGTGATAAAGAGGTTGAATCTATATTGAAAGATAAGGCAGATTATAATGACTTGATTACATTGCGAAATAGAGAGGTGCAGCGCATTTCAAAAACTTTGGGAGAAGACGTGGAAACTGCGGTTTCTAATGAGAAATACGGATTCATTTCGGGTGCTTTGAAAGAAACCTTAATTCCTGGAGATAGAGAAAAAGCTCGTACCACTCATATAATAGATTCGTTGGTGACGAATAAGCTTTTCGGTTTTCCTATTTTTATTCTACTCATGTGGGTTATGTTCGAAGCAACTTTTAAATTAGGAGCGTATCCGATGGAGTGGATCGAATCAGGAGTTGCATGGATAGGATCTTTGGTGGAAAGATATATGAGTGACGGCCCTTTGAAAGATCTGATTGTGGATGGTGTTATTGGCGGAGTAGGAGGTGTTATCGTTTTTCTTCCGAATATATTGATATTGTATCTTTTTATTTCCTTTATGGAAGACTCGGGATATATGGCTCGGGCGGCTTTTATCATGGACAAGATTATGCATAGGATAGGGTTGCACGGTAAGTCTTTTATTCCGTTAGTTATGGGTTTCGGATGCAATGTTCCTGCAATTATGGCTTCTCGTACGATCGAGAGTCGCAGTAGTCGGCTTATTACTATTTTGATAAATCCTTTTATGTCTTGTAGTGCACGTTTGCCTATATATGTTTTATTGATCGGAACATTTTTCCCCGATCATGCAAGTCTGGTTTTCATAGGACTTTATTTGTTAGGTATCATTGTGGCTATCATTACAGCACGTTTATTGCGGAAGTTCTTGTTTAAAAAGGATGAAACACCTTTTGTTATGGAATTGCCACCTTATCGTATTCCCACGGCAAAAGCTACTTTACGTCATATGTGGGGAAAAGCTGAACAATATTTGAAGAAAATGGGAGGATTGATATTGGTTGCATCTATTATCATCTGGTTTTTAAGTTATTACCCGAGAACTTCTATTTCAGATACAGTATCTGAAACTACTGTAGAAGAAAGTTTTGTTCAGCAGCAAAATTCATATATCGGGAGAATAGGACAATTTATCGAGCCGGTATTAGAACCACTCGGATTTAATTGGAAAGTTAGTATCGCTCTTATTTCCGGTACGGCAGCAAAAGAATTGGTTGTGAGTACTATAGGAGTTTTGTATTCAGAAGGTGCTTCGGATGATGATGCGACACTGTCGGCGAAACTTACTGCACCTAACCCACAAACAGGACATCCGGACTTTACACCATTGATTGCAATTAGCTTTATGGCATTCGTTTTGTTGTATATTCCTTGTATCGCTACAATTGTTGCGGTGGCTAATGAGGCCGGAAGCTGGAAATGGGGATTATTCACAATTATTTATAATACCGGAGTTGCTTGGATTGTCTCTTTTTTGATCTATAATATCGGAAAATTGTTTATATAAAAAGAAAGGGTATATATGAATCAGAATATAATTGTCGGGATTATCGGTATATTGGTAGCTTTATATTTATTGAGAGCTATTATTCGATTTATTCGTAAAGATAAAAAATCTGCATCTTGTTGTAGTTGTTCGGGTTGTGGAAAGAAGAGCGATTGTTGTAAAGACATATTGGAAGGAAAAGTCTCTAAATAGTAAAATAAAAATTATCATTTGTCTTGCAGATTAAAAAAAATACATTACCTTTGCAATCGCAAATGAGAAATAAGGTTCCTTGGCCGAGTGGCTAGGCACCGGTCTGCAAAACCGTTTACGGCGGTTCGAATCCGCCAGGAACCTCTTACGAACCTTGTAACTAACTGAATTTCGGTGTATGGTTACAAGGTTTTTTGTTTTTAGATGATTCTTCAATAATTTAAAAACCTGCCTAAAATTTCTAATAAAAATATTATCAGAACATTTTTTGAGATTTCTTCCGGTCTATAACAATGTTGGCTAATTTTTTCTCGAGAGGGAAAGAGACTATTCATGTGGATTTCTCTTAAACTTTGCTCAAGTAAAATTTAGATTGCTTCTAAATATATATAGTGAAAAAGTGAATAATTAAAAAGACCGCTATAAGTAGGTATAAAGAAAAATTTGTTCTATCCTGAAAAGGAATAAGTTTTGAATATATATTAATAATACATGTTGAGATAGTTAAAAAGAAATATATACAGGTTATTTTTAAACTTTTGCATACATTTGTAAATCATTGAAAATAAATTAAAATGAAAATGATGAAAGTAAAGTTGTTTTTCTTTGTTATTTGGGAAATCTTATTTTTAGTGGCTTGTCAGGAAAATACAAAGAAAGACAATGAGCCGCTCATCCCGGAAGATGTTGTCCCGGATAAATTGACGATTGAACCGGAATCTATTGATTTGAAAGTGGGAGAATCTTGTCAATTGGTTGTTAAGTTAAATGGTACTCCATTGGAAGGAAATGAGGTACAATGGACTTCAAATAGCTCTTTACTGGATGTTGATGATAATGGTAAAGTTACGGCTGTTGATTATGATGAATTTATATCGGGTTTGAATATTAAGGCTACAGTAAAAGGAGGGCAACTTTTTGCTATATGTAGAGTCTCTGTGCATCAACTATATAATTATAAGTTACGTTTAATTCTTAAAGATAAAGGTCGTTCGGAGTATTCGTTGAGTGAACCTGAAAGATTTTTATCGTCCCGGGCGATTGAGAGGCGACATAAACAAGATATTGATATTGATGATTTAGACTTACCCATTTCAAAAAATTATCTGGCTCAAATAGAAGAAATCGGAGGAACTATTATTGCTCAAAGCAAGTGGCTAAAGACTGTTTGTGTGCAATGTCCTGATGAAGATTTGATTGATAAATATAAAGAACTGCCTTTTGTTGAAGATGTCATAAAAGTCTGGAGAGGTAAAGATAGAGAACAGAATCAAGATAATTACGAGGCCTATCCGTTATATATAAAAAATATACAAGACTATTCTTTCGAAAATTATGCCGAGGCATGGGAGAATATTGCGCTTCATAAAGGGCAACTTTTACACGAGAGAGGATTTAGGGGAGAAGGTATAGATATTGCGGTTATTGATGCAGGCTTTATAAACCTTCCGCAAAATTCTGTTTTAAACAATATTAGAATTAAGGGGGCTAGATCTTTTATATATGAAGATACAAATCCTTATAATACAGATGAACATGGAATCGGTGTTGTTGCTTGTATGGCGACTGATAGATCGGGATGTTATGTAGGGACAGCTCCGGATGCTGCCTATTGGTTGTTGAGATCAGAAGATGTTATATCTGGAGATTATCCTGTTGAAGAAGATTATTGGGTGGCAGCAATGGAATATGCCGATAGTGTAGGGGTCGATTTAGTAAATACTTCATTATCATACATTGAATATGAATGGCCTTTTACTTCTTACAAATACGAAGATATGGATGGACGTACGGCAATGCCGACACGTGCAGCGAATATAGCTGTAGATAAAGGTATTTTTGTCGTATGTTGTGCCGGCAATGGAGGAAGTTGGGTCGGGACTCCTGCAGATTCTCCGAATGTACTTACTGTAGGGGCGGTTACGGCATCCGGTAATATCGGTTCGTTTACCGCTTATGGGATGACTGTTGACGGGCGGATGAAACCCGATGTCATGTCTCTAGGTTCTGGAGTATCGACTATCGATGTAAACGGGAATGTGGTTATTAAAAGCGGGACATCGTATGCAAGTCCTATCCTGTGTGGATTAGTCGCTTGTTTGTGGCAAGCTTATCCCGAATTGACGAATAAACAGTTATTGGATATTCTAAAAAGATCTTCCGATAGATATGTTGATCCTGCATTACCTTATGGATATGGAATATGTGATATGGAAAAGGCTTTTTATTTGGCTGAAGAAATGTGACATATTGATTATCGGTGACATGTATCTATATATTATTTCCCTATAGGTTGTATGTCTTTACGTATGTTTCGAGATATTTCCAGGAGAGTATAGAATTTCTTTTTACTTTCTATAGAGATTTTATTTTCTTCATACCGTTTATTGGCATATTCTTTTGACTTGTTAAATATTGTATATGAAATTTCGTTTTGGCTTTTTCCTACCATAGTCGAGTCTAATTGTTCTTCAGGGAAAAAGTCATCTAAATTGACATCGCCTATCATTGTAGTTTCTAAAAAATTTTTTTTCGTGTGGCTTTTATCCAGATAATATCCTACGAACATGTGACCGGGCATTCTTACCAAGATCGGATCTATATTGATTGCTTTCAGCAATGAGGCAAATAAAACGCTTCCGTCCACACAATTTATTTGAGCAGATTCCAGTACATCCTCGAATAAACGAACTCGTTGAGAAAAGACTACATTTGAAGACAAACTTGAAGAAGATATAGAACTATATTTCAAATTTCGTTTTTGCAGAGCATTCCAGATTGCATAAACTTGTTTTTCTACATACTTTCCCTGATATTGATAACCGAGAAACCGATTTACTATGCGTGTATTTAATGCTTCTCTTAAAATAATATCGATCATCGGATGGTCTTCATTTACGTAAGCTGCAAAAAATATTCCGGTGTCATGGAATTTTTGTTTTTCATCGATATAACCCAATAGACATTCGTTTATACTCCTTACAGACATGGTTTTAACATGCCTTCCCATTTTCTTGTAATTCATTTCGACCTGTATTGCTACACTGACAGGAGAGGGCTGTATGGCCTGTTTTAAAGCATCGTATTTCCAAATAATATCCGGATATATCCTATATTCGGTTTTAGGTCTTTCCAAGATAAATTCAGAAACCGATTCTTCAAAAAAAGGTGTCGCACCTACTGTAATTCTGACTTTGCTATGAGGTTTTCCCGATTTTATGCGAATTGCAATTCCTGATTTAGGATTTCCTAAATATACGGTATCTGCCGGAACGACAATTTGTGTATCGGAAACCGCAACGGAAAGAATGGCCGAAGGAAATATGTTTCCCCCTAAATCATCGACAATCTCGAATGTTGTGTGCTCATTATTATAACGATACCAGAATAGTCCGGCAATCACCAAAAGAAGTACAGAAAGTATGATCGTGGATACTATCCATGGATTCTTCTCTTTGCTCATTTTAGTCTGTTTTAATCTGGGAACAAAGATAACAATTCTGGTTCAAGAAACTCTTGTAGATTTTCTTTTAAATGGGATGAGATAAACATTATTGATTTTTTATCTGTTCTAACTTTCAAAATAACGGAATTATGGATAAAATCGCAATGCAGATACGTTTGGTAAAAATAGAGGAATTGTCTTATAGAGATAAAACAAAATTGGGAGAAGCTTTGAAAGAGCCTGTTTTTGTAAAATTGTTATTGAATATATTACCTGATATTGGTCGAAATATCATAGAACTAATTGTCGGTGTAGTGTATCATACGAATTCTGAAGATTTGCTGACTTATGAAATCAAATCAACTTTCGAGGTAGGAGAAATGGAAGCGGTGGTATGTGTTCGGGATTATAGTGTTTCTGTAGCTCCCGAACTGTTGAGTATATTGGTCGGGGTTTCGATCGGCACTTTGAGGGGAATGCTGGTTTTAAAAAGTGCAGATTCGTTTTTTGGTAACTACCCACTGCCGATAATTAATATTACAGAACTTATCGCTTCCTTACAAACCGAAACGGTAAAACAATCCTCTTATTTCCCGTTTTTTAGATTCAGATATGAGTAGTAGATTCGGCTTCATTTTTTAGAAGTTCGTATATTTCTTGTTGAGCTCTTACCGGTTTTTCAGAATTTTCGACTACAGGAATATTTTGTAGATTTTCATCGATAATACAGGCCTGAGTATTATCCTGTAATTGAAGTCGTAATATCTTTATGATTTTTTGTTTTATCTGTTCATTTGTGATGGGAAATGCAGTTTCTATCCGGCGACTCAGATTCCTTTTCATCCAGTCGGCAGAGCTTAGGAAAACTTCCTCTTTACCATCGGAGTTAAAGTACCAAATGCGGGTATGCTCCAAAAACTTGTCGATAATGCGAATAATTTTTATGTTCCGGCTATACGGCTGGTTGGGAACGAGGCAACAGATGCCTCGAATAATTAAATCTATTTTTACTCCTGCTTCACTGGCATCATATAATAATCTGATCATTTCTTCATCTTGTAGGCCGTTCATTTTCAAAATGAGATATGCCTGTTTTCCCTGCCTTGCGAGTTCGATCTCGCGGGCTATTTTTTCTTTTAATGAAGAAAGCATGTTAAACGGAGATACAATTAATTGCTCGAAATGAGGATATGCGGTTTTACCTTCAAGGATGTTGAACAATAAATTCAAATCTTGTATCAGTGTCGTATTATAAGTAAACAAGCCCATATCAGAATATATCTTGGCTGTTTTTTCATTAAAATTTCCGGTACTCAAATAAGCAAAACTTTTTTCAATATTTTCACCTCTTTCCGAACGGCGTAGAATCAATGCCACTTTTGCATGAACTTTCAATCCGGGAGTACTATATATTATTTTTATTCCATATTTTTTCATTCGTTCAGAAGTGGCGATATTGTTTTCTTCATCAAATCGGGCTTTCAACTCTACGAAGACCGTGACTCTTTTCCCGTTTTTCGCAGCAGTGATAAGAGCATTTACTACTGCCGATTCCTCAGCAACCCTATATTGGGTGATCTTTATCTCATCGACTTTAGGATCATAGGCGGCTTCGGTAAGGAAACGGATTAGATAGTCGAACGATTGATAAGGGTAGTGCAATAAGATATCTTGGTTTTTTATGACCTTGAACATCGAACCTGATCGGTCGAATAGAGCAACCCGCATGGGGGAGAATGTTCGGGATGAGAGACTGGGAGAACCTGGATTAGGAAGTTTGATAAGGTCTTCCAACGTCAAATAACGTCCGGCCGGAATACACTGAGATTCCGGGATATGATATGTTTCACATAAATATTGGAGCATATCTGCCGGCATTCTATGATTGTAAACCATGCGGTTTGCTCTTCCCGTTTTTCTCTTTTTTACGCTTTTTTGGATCTCTTTCACCAGATCATAATTCCGATGAGGATCGATTGAAAAGTCTGCATCTCGGGATATTCGAATACTATAATAAGAATCTACGATAAATCCCGGAAATACGATGTCTAGATTGTATCCGATTGCATCGTCTATGAACATCAAATAATGAGTTTCTCCGATAGACGGAAGAGAAATGAATCTGGGGACTTTGGAAAACGGAATTTTTATTAGAGCATAACATAGTTCGGCATTGCTTTTTTTATAAAGTTTTATGACCAAATAAAGTCTGTTATCCCGCAAAAAAGACGAAATATCATCTTTTAAAATTAGAACGGGTTGTAAAAAAGGGAATATTTCGTCATAAAAATAGTTTCGGATAAAAGCTCGGTGCATTTCTATTATAGGTTGTTCTCCTTGGTATAAAATGATATTATTTCGGGCGAGTTCTGGTAATATTTCATCTCGAAATATAAAAAAGAAATCTTGCATTTGTCGACTTACCTCTTTGTTGATTTCATATAAAGTCGCTTTTGCGCGAGATTTTAGCTCGGGTTCGTTGTTTTCCTGAGCAATGGTTTGACGATATTCCGATATGCGTATTTTGTAAAATTCCTCTAAGTTCGAAGAGAATATAGATAAAAATTTAATTCTTTCGAATATTGGTAATTTTTTATTTTTGGATTCTGATAGAACCCGATAATTAAAAGATAACCAACTGATATCTCTTTTAAAAAAAATTCGATTCTCGTCCATCCGTGTAAACTTTTATACCAGATAGGTAAATATAAGATTTATTTCGTTATTTTGTATCCGATTTTTTGAAAATAATTAAACAGAGTGTCGAGATATTTTGTTTTGTCTTGATGAAAGATGATTATTTTGAAAAATCGAAAAAAAAGTGTAATATAGCATCCGAATTGTTTAAATGATAGTTACGTGGAACATAAACAATTTATAGAAGAACTTCAAAGCAGATTGGGAAAAGATAAAAAAGAAATAGATAATCTTTTTTCGGATATGTTGCAAATATTAAAAGATCGTTGCGGCCAGATGGATACATTGTCTATACAAGGATTCGGGACTTTTGAGCCTCGGAAAAAAATGGAACGGGTATCAGTAAATCCTGCAACCGGCAAACGAATGCTTATTCCTCCCAAAATAGTATTGGGTTTTAAACCGGGAACGGTAATCAAAAATCGATTAAAAGATATTTCTGGAGATGAACAATAAAATAACTATGCCCGATTTGGCGGATCTTCTTGCTCAAAAGGCCAGATGTACCAAGAAAGATGCAGAACTTTTTTTAAAGGAGTTCTTTGGGTTGGCGTCTGAAGTTATCTCCAAAGGAGAACCTTTGAAAATTAATGGGTTAGGTGTTTTTAAAGCTATCTGGGTAGAGAAGAGGGCTAGTGTCAATATCCAAACGGGATTGCCTTTTGAAATCCCCGGACATTATAAATTGACTTTTATTCCGGATAAAAATCTTAAAGAAGCGGTTAATGCTCCGTTCGCTTGTTTTGAAGCGGAAATCCTTCCTGATGATGTCATGACCGATGCCGCCTTGACAGAGGAGGAAGATGAGGAGAGTGAAGATCTTTTGGATTTTGATGAGGATGAGGTCGGTGTGATAGATGGCGATGAAGCTGCAACGAAAACTGTAACTTTGACTTCTCATGAAGATCGTGACGAAAAGGAAAAATATTCTTCATCGAAATCTGAAAGTGTTTCGGAATCTGTTAATGAGGAAAAAAATACAGATGAAAGGGATGTTTCATTACAGCCTTTGCAGAAGTTTGTCCAGCCTGAAAATATAGATATAAAAGGTGAATTTAGACGCCGTACCAAAATGGGGTATATTTCAGGATTTCTGTCTGCTTGTCTTCTTATTTCATTGCTCGCTTTGGGTTGGTTATATTTTGATAAAGCGGATTCGTATAAAGAAGTGAATCTGACAATGCATCCCGTGACTTTTACCATAAAAAAGAATAAAACGGACGTAAATGAGAACAAAGATTCTTTGTCAGTTGTTGAAACGATGGTAACAGATTCTATAAAAGCGACGGCAGTAATGAAACGGAAGTCGAATGCGGTGGATGAAGTTGTAAAGCAAAGGAGTGATGTCCGAGATGAAGAAAAATATCAGAATGTTGATTCGGTAGATTTGCAACAACATCAAAAAGAAGTAGAAGAACCGAAAATCCCGGTTACTGAAGTTGTAAAGCCCGGCATTTTTTTGACAACTATTTCGTTAAAACATTACGGACACAAGACTTTTTGGGTTTATATCTATGAGGAAAATAAAATGAAAATAAAGAACCCGAATAATGTTCCGATTGGTACGGTCTTGGTTATTCCCGATCCGGATAAATATGGAATAAATTCGGGAAATAAAGAGTCTGTTGATAAAGCAAAGGCTCTCGCGGCGGAAATATTGAAAAGATATGAAAAATGATCTATAATAGCCTAAGTCGTCCGTTGGATTCAGCCGGTCGACTTAGTTTTTTTTAATATATAGTTCTTTCTTTTTTAACATCTAAATTGTTAAATGTAAAAGCAACATGGCTACTTTTGCAACGTTACATAGAATAAAATAAACCGATAACTATAAATAACTCATTTAAAAAGAAAAAATATGAGTCAAACAGTTGATATTCGAGAACTTAATGAACTTATTGCCAGCAAAAGTTCTTTTGTCAATATGATTACAATGGGCATGGATCAGGTCATTGTGGGGCAAAAACATCTTGTGGATTCTCTTTTAATCGGATTGTTGTCTAACGGACATATTTTGTTAGAAGGTGTTCCCGGATTGGCAAAGACATTGGCTATTAAGACACTTGCTTCATTAATTGATGCTAAGTATAATCGTATTCAGTTCACTCCCGATTTACTTCCGGCCGATGTGATCGGTACGATGGTATATAGTCAGGCAAAAGAGCAGTTTCAGGTAAAGAAAGGGCCTGTTTTTGCAAATTTCGTTTTGGCAGATGAAATAAACCGTGCACCGGCAAAAGTACAGAGTGCTTTGTTAGAGGCGATGCAGGAACGTCAGGTGACAATCGGAGAGGAAACTTATAAATTGGATGATCCGTTTCTTGTCTTGGCTACTCAAAACCCGATCGAACAAGAAGGTACATATCCTCTGCCTGAAGCACAAGTTGACCGTTTCATGTTGAAGGTAATCATAGGTTATCCTAAAAAAGAAGAAGAAAGATTGATTATCCGTCAGAATATATCCGGAGAAAGAGCCAAAGTTCAACCTGTATTAAAGGCTGAGGAAATTATCGAGACGCGTAATATCGTCCGGAAAGTATATATAGATGAGAAAATCGAACGCTATATCGTTGACATCGTATTTGCAACTCGTTTTCCTCAAGACTATGGTTTGGGAGATATAAAGGATATGATTTCATTCGGAGCTTCGCCACGTGCATCTATCAATCTGGCTTTAGCAGCTCGTTCGTATGCATTCTTGAAACAACGAGGATATGTGATTCCTGAAGACGTTCGTGCTGTATGTCATGACGTGATGCGGCATCGCATCGGTTTAAGTTATGAGGCAGAAGCAAACAATGTTACGTCTGAGGAGGTGATCAGTGAAATATTGAATAAGGTAGAAGTTCCCTAAATAAGAATATTCCGGAGAATTATAACGTATGGAGACGACAGAATTATTAAAAAAAGTCCGCCAGATCGAAATAAAGACGCGGGGACTATCCCGTAATATCTTTGCGGGGCAGTACCATACGGCTTTTAAAGGGAGAGGTATGGCCTTTTCCGAAGTTCGGGAATATCAGTTTGGAGATGATGTTCGGGATATCGATTGGAATGTAACAGCCCGTCATCACAAACCTTATATCAAAGTTTTTGAAGAAGAGCGGGAGTTAACAGTTATGTTGCTTATCGATGTTTCCGGTAGCCGTAATTTCGGTGCTGTAGGTGAATCGAAAAAGGAGGTGATAACTGAAATTGCCGCAACATTGGCATTTTCTGCAATACAAAATAACGACAAAATAGGAGTCATCTTTTTTTCGGATCAAATAGAGAAATTTATTCCGCCGAAAAAAGGAAAGAAGCACATTCTCTATATTATTCGGGAGTTAATCGATTTTCAGCCTGAACACACGGGCACGAATTTGTCTTTGGTATTAGAATATCTGACTAATGCTATCAAAAAAAGATGTACGGCATTTTTTATCTCGGATTTTATTACCGAAGAAAATTTTAAAAATGCTTTATCGATAGCCAACCGTAAGCATGATGTCGTAGCTGTTCAGGTGTATGATAAGAGAGAGACCGAACTTCCGAATGTCGGATTGATGAAAATGCAGGACTCCGAACGGGGTGAGGAAAAGTGGATCGATACTTCTTCCAAGAGGGTGAGAGATACATACTCGCAATGGTGGTCTCAACGTCAAAGTCGTGTGTTGGATGCTGCTCGCAAGAGCAGAGTCGATATAACTGCTATCGCTACGGATGAAAATTACGTATTGGCTTTGATGAATCTGTTTAAGCATAGGGGATGATAAACCTTATAACGGATAAAAATAGAAATTCTGAAATGAAAGATATTTATAAGGAATTATTGATGAAGTTTTTCGCAGTGGTGTCGGCTATCTTTATAGTTTGTCCGGTTTTTGCCGGAGACCCTGTCGTTCGAGCTCGAATGGATTCGGCATCTATATGGATGGGAGAGCAGACGCGGATACATCTGGAACTCGTACAGGATAAAAATAAAATGATTTCTATGCCGGTTTTAAATGATACATTGGTTACCGGAGTAGAAATATTGAATGTTTCGAAGCCTGACACCGTGTTGTTGGGCAATGATCGCATTCAAATCAATAGAGATATTTTAGTAACCTCTTTTGATTCGGGTTTCTATTATATACCGCCATTTCGGTATATTTTAAACAATGATACATTTTCTACTCAGACATTGAGTTTGAAAGTCGTTCCGGTAGAAGTTGATACGACTCAGGCTGCAATTGATATAAAAGGAGTACAAGAGCCTCCGTTTGTATTGTTCGATTATATTTCGGATACACTTCTTACAATTATAGGTATCATTATTTTATTGGCTTTGATCGTTGCCGGATATCTTTATTATAGGAAGAAAAAGAGACCCGAAGAGAAGACTGTTTCTCCGGAGGATCTGTTGCCTCCACACGAGCGTGCATTAAAAGCTTTGGCGGTTTTAAAGGAAGATAAACTTTGGCAGAATGGGCAGGAAAAAGAGTACTATACTCGGTTAACTGAGATTTTGCGTGAATATATTGATGATCGTTTTCATATTAATGCAATGGAGATGACATCATCTCAGATTTTGTCTGTTTTGCGTTCTAATAAAGAGACTAAAGCTGTTGATACACAGTTAAAACAAATTTTGGAAATGGCTGATTTTGTGAAATTTGCAAAAATGAGACCACTTCCGGATGATAATGAAGCAACAATGCGGGATGCAATAACTTTTGTTGAAGAGACGAAAGTCGTTGAAGAACAGCCCTCTACAAACGAAGAGAAAAAAGAAAACGGAGTACAGATCGATGGAGATAAAACCTCTATATCCGGTTCTGATAAAAAAGATGAATTATGATATTTGCGAATCCTCTATATTTATGGTTGTTACTTTTGCTTCTTCCGGCAATAGTCTGGTATATTATGAAGCAAAAAAAAGCCCAAGCCTCATTGCAGGTTTCGTCAACTTTCGCTTTTGATAAATTGCCGACGACTTATAAGGCTTATTTGCGACATTTGCGTTTTATTTTGCGTTTAGGCGTTGTTGCATGTGTGATTGTAGCGTTGGCCCGTCCTCAATCGACAGATAAGTGGGAAAACCAAACGACAGAAGGGGTTGATATTGTCGTCGCTTTAGATATATCGACAAGTATGTTGGCACGAGATTTTAAGCCCAATCGTATCGATGCGGCAAAAGATGTTGCGGCACAATTTATAACCGGGCGTACGCATGATAATATCGGGTTGGTAATATTTGCAGGAGAAAGTTTTACAATGTGTCCGATGACTACAGATCATGCCGTCTTGTTGAACTTATTGAAAGATGTTCAGTGCGGTATGATTGCCGATATGACAGCCATCGGAGACGGACTCGCAACAGCTGTAAATCGTATTAAAGACGGTCCGGCAAAGTCGAAGACGATAATATTGTTAACAGATGGTACTAACAATGCTGGGGATATTGCTCCGGTTACGGCTGCACAGATTGCAAAATCGTTCGGTATTCGAGTATATACGATTGGAGTAGGGACACAAGGAACTGCTCCGTATCCGGTTCAGACCCCGTATGGTATCGAATATCAGAATATTCCAGTAGAAATAGATGAAGTTACTTTGAAACAAATTGCCTCTACTACGGGAGGAGAATATTTCAGGGCTACGAATAAAGGTGTTTTGAAAAATATATTCTCAGAAATCGACAAGTTGGAAAAAACAAAATTGACGGTAACGGAATTTAGCCGTAGAGAAGAGAACTTTATGCCGTGGGCAATGATGGCTCTGATTTTGTTGATTTGTGAGATTGTTTTGAGAAATACTCTATTAAGAAACATTCCTTAAATGATTTGATTATGTTTCGATTTGCACAACCAGAATATTTATATTTTCTTCTTATAGTACCGCTAATATGGGTGCTTTACTTTTATAGTGTGTACAAAAAAAAGAAAAATTTGGCAAAGTTTGGTCATGTAAAAACACTTGAACCTTTGATGCCGGATGTTTCAAAATATAAACCGGGAACAAAGTTCTTTTTACAACAGTTGGCATTGATTGTTTTGGTATTTTTGATTGCCAGACCTCAAATGGGAGCAAAAGTGGAGACTGTGAGAAAACAAGGTGTAGAAATAGTAGTGGCGTTGGATGTTTCTAATTCGATGTTGGCTCGTGATATTAATCCGAGTCGTTTGGAAAAAGCCAAGATGATGTTATCTAAGTTGGTCGATGAATTGGATAACGATAAAGTCGGATTAATCGTGTTTGCCGGAGATGCATATACGCAATTACCGATAACTTCAGATTTTGTTTCGGCAAAAATGTTTTTGTCCAGTATCGATCCCAATATGGTTCCTACTCAAGGGACAGCAATAGGAAGGGCGATTAGTTTGGCAATGAATTCGTTTACTCCGGATGAAAGTGCCGATAAAGCGATTATCGTGATTACAGATGGAGAAAATCATGAAGATGATGCGGTTGCAATGGCTGCAGAAGCTGCAAAAAAAGGTATTCGTGTGGATGTGATCGGAATAGGTTCTCCACAAGGATCTCCTATTCCGATGAGTAATGAAAGTAGTGATTTCAGAAAAGACAATGAGGGAAATGTTGTCATTACTAAATTGAATGAACAGATGGGACAAGAAATTGCTAAAGCCGGAGAGGGTATTTATGTAACGGCGGATAATACGAACAGCGCTTTGCGGGCTCTGACCAGCCAGATAAAAAAAATGAAAAAATCAGATATCGAAAGTAAAGTATATTCGGAATATGACGAACAGTTTCAAGGACTTGCTTGGATTGTACTTTTGTTGTTGCTGGTTGATATTTTTATTTTAGATCGGAAAAACGAGTGGATGAAGAAATTTAATTTCTTTACTAAATAAAATTGTTTTTGGTCGATAAATAGACCGGACACTTAAAACGGAAAGGTTATGAAATATATAATAATGATAGTTTCATTGTGTTGTTTTACCGTACTTTCTGCTCAGAATTCGGCAAAAGAACCTATGTCCTCAAGTAAAGAAGTAAATAAAAAAGCTGAACGAAACAGCATTCGTGGCGGAAATAAACTATATTCCGATGAGAAATATACCGAATCGGAAATTGAGTACAGAAAGGCATTGGATGCCAATCCCGACTCATGGATGGGAATGTATAATTTGGGAAATTCATTGTTTCGTCAAGGAAAATATGAAGCAGCTTTCGAACAATATAAAAAAGCGGCGACATTGGAAACCGATAGTATAAAAAGTGCTCAAGCTTGGTACAACATGGGAAATGTATTTATGCAGGATAAAAAATATGCTGAGAGTATAGATGCGTATAAAAATGCATTGCGGCGTAATCCGAAAGATGACGAAGCACGCTATAATTTGCGTTTGGCTCAGTTGCTTTTAAAGAAACAACAACAAGACCAAAAAAATCAGGATCAAAATAAAAATCAGAATAAGGATAATAAAGACCAAAAAGACCAAAATAAAGATAATAAGGACCAAGATAAAAATCAACAGCAAAATCCTAAAGACAATAAACAGGATAAGAAAGACCAGGATAAACAACAATCATCTTCTCCTCAAATGTCTAAAGAAAATGCACAACAGATATTGGATGCTATGCAGCAAGATGAACGGAATACTCAAGAAAAAGTCCGTAAAGCTATGATGCAACAGCAGAAACGAAAGAAGACGGACAAGGAATGGTAATGATAATGTAAAGATTAAAACTTATTCGGCATGATAAAAAAAGCAAAATTCACTGTGTTCATATTTTTTCTCATAAGTGTTGCGACTTATGGAAGAAATAATGTGCGTTTTGAATTGATTGTCCCGGAAAAAGTAGAAGTGGGGAAAACATTTAAGGCTGTTTTTGTTTTAAAAAATGCACAAGGAGAAAATTTTAATCTTCCTATAGTAAAAAATTGCGAATTGGTTTACGGACCAGAGGTTTCTCGCAATGGAGGTTTTTCGTTTTGGGGGCGTACTCCGATCGAAACGGTATATACATTGATATTGAAGGCAAAGAAGACTGGAAAAGTTAAGTTCCCTTCTGCTTCAGTAGATGTAAATGGTAATGTTTTGAAGACAAAAAAAGTAAAAATAAAAATATTGCCGGAGAGTGAAAAAACTCGTGAAAAGAGGTTTAATGAAGCTCAACGGAAATATCAGTCTATATAAGTAATAAAAAATAGTATATATAAAAATGAAAAAATTATTTTTCATAATAGCGATTTTTTTCAGTACTATTTCATCCGGTTTTGCTGATGGGGTGAAATTTTCTGCTTCGGCGCCGGGACAGGTAATTAAAGGGCAGACATTCCAGATAACATTTACGTTAATCAATGCAAATGGTCAAGATTTAAGAGTCCCGGAATTTCCCGGATGTAATGTTCTTTTTGGTCCGGCAGTTTCTCAAGGGTCGCAGTTTACCAGTATAAATGGAAAAACAACAACTCAAACAGAAGAATCTTACACTTATACGTTAAAGGCGATTAAAGAAGGAACTTATAAGATAGGATCTGCAACTATTCGGGCAGGCGGAAAACAATTGACATCCAATACTCTCAATTTAAAAATTTTGCCTCCGGATAAAAATTCCGATGGTGGTTCTGATGATGACAGGGAATATGTACCTTCGGCTCAGAGTTCTGCAGGAACAGACGCAACGACATTTGCCCGTTTGATACTTTCAAGAACAAAGGTATATGAGCAAGAAGCTATATTGGCAACTATAAAATTATATACCAAAGCTGCCAATATGGGACTTGAGAATTATACTTTTCCGAGTTTTGACGGCTTTGTAGTTCAGGATATGCCGATTCAGAATCCTCAGTTTGAGTTAGATCACTATGACGGAGCTAATTATACGACAGTTGTGATTAAGAGAGCTTTGTTATTTCCTCAACGTTCGGGGAAAATAACGATTAATCCCGGTAAATTCGATATGGCATTACAGGTCGTTCGTCCTATGAGAGGACCTTTCGGTATGATGCGAGGTTTGCAGGAAGTAAAAAAGACAGTGCGTACACAACCGGTTACGGTAGAAGTATTGCCGTTGCCTGCAGGAAAACCGGCCTCATATATGGGAGCAGTAGGAACATTTACGGTTACATCTTCTATAAATAGAGAGAATTTGAAAACCAATGAAGCCGTAACTGTAAAATTGCAGATCAAAGGGGTGGGAAATCTTAAATATGTAAAGAATCCGGAGATCAAATTCCCTGCAGATTTTGAGGTTTATGATCCAAAGATTGATGTGAAAACTCAAAATACGACGTCCGGAGTAGAAGGTGTCCGCACGATAGAATATACAGCTATCCCTCGTAATGCAGGAGATTTTGTTATTCCGGGAATTGATTTTTCATATTTCGACGTTCATTCGAATAGCTATAAGACTTTGACAACACCGGAATATCATTTAAAAGTAGAAAAAGGCACAGGCGGTTCTTCATCTCAGATCTCCAATTTTACGGATAAAGAAGCTTTGCAAATGTTGAATCAAGATATTCATTTTATTAAAACCGGAAATTTGCATTTGCAAAAATCTCCGTCTATTATGTGGGGAAGTACGGGATATTGGCTGTGGTATATTTTGCCTGCATTGTTTTTTATTATATTTGTAATTATCAATCGGAAGCAGGCTCGGGAGAATGCAAATGTTACTTTAATGAAAACGAAGAAAGCCAATAAAGTAGCGACTCGAAGGTTGAAAGCTGCGGGAAAATATTTAAAAGAACATCAAAAAGAAGCGTTTTACAATGAAGTCCTGCAGGCTGTATGGGGATATTTGAGCGATAAATTAAGTTTACCGTTATCAGAATTGACTCGGGATAATGTGGCTACCGAATTAGCTAAATATGGAGCAAGTGAAGATTTGGTAAATCATTTTATGGAAATATTGGATACCTGCGAATTTGCTCAGTATGCACCTTCCCAATCAGATAGTGCAATGGATAAACTGTATGCGGATACGGTGGAAGCGATAGGAAAAATGGAAAATACCGTAAAAAAATAAATAGAGATATCGATATGAAAAAAATATATAGTATTCTGTTTTTTTTCTGCCTCACTGCTGTTGTTTGGGGACAAGAATTATTGAATCAGGCAAATCAATCATATAGTCGAGAAGATTATAAAAAAGCAGCAGAATTATATGAGAAAGCTCTTCAAGATGAAGGAATCTCTTCAGATTTATACTACAATTTAGGAAATGCCTATTATAAAGATAAGCAATATGCAAAAGCTATATTGAATTACGAAAGGGCATTATTGCTCTCTCCGGGAAACGAAGATGCACGTTTTAATTTGAATATGGCGAACAGTCATATAACAGATAAAATAGAACCGGTAGGCTCATTCTTTTTGACCGTTTGGATTCATTCTCTGATAAATACTTTGTCGTCAAACAGTTGGGCTATATTAGGTATTATTAGTTTTCTGCTTTTTATTGTAGGTATTTATTTGTATTTCTTTACAAGAAATGTATTATTGCGGAAAATAGGATTTTTTGCCGGATTATTATTGTTATTGGTTTCCATATTTTCAAATAGTTTTGCATCGGAACAAAAAGATAAAATAACCGAGCGTAACGAAGCCATAGTCTTTGCGCCGACGATAACGATTAAAAGTTCACCGGCTGAAAGCGGAACAGATCTTTTTGTTTTGCATGAAGGTACGAAAGTGAAACTTTTGGATAAAGTTGGAGATTGGTCTGAAATTTTGTTGGCAGACGGAAATAGAGGTTGGATACCGACAAATCAAATCGAAATAATTTGAAGTAAAAATATAAAGAACGCTTATTAAATTACACAAAACGGCGGAAGCATTTTGTCGCTTTGTGTAATCTTATTTTATAAAGACATTATGCTTGAGGAACTTATCAAGATAGATCAACAAATATTGTTATTGTTCAATCGATATCATACTGTATATTGGGATCAGGTTATGTGGGTATATACCGGAAAATATATCTGGATACCGCTTATTTTGTCATTTGTTTGGGTGTATTTTCGAAAAAACTGGAAAGATGCGTTATGGACAATATTAATGATGATTCTTGTCGTTACTGTATGCGATCAATTCGCTTCGACGATTTGTAAACCTTATTTTGCCCGTTTCAGACCGGCTCAAGATCCGGACTTTTCTCAGTTCGTTACTATTGCAAACGGATATCGGGGCGGAAAATTCGGTTTCATATCGAGTCATGCTGCGAATGCTGCCGGTTTGGTAACTTTTACTGCGTTATTATTCAGAAATAAATTATATACGATTACTGCTATTATATGGGCTTTGTTGACATGTTATTCCCGTATGTATTTAGGAGTTCATTATCCGGGAGATATTTTAGCAGGAAGTGTTTGGGGAATATTGACCGGATGGGGAGGTTATTATCTATATGTTACGGGGCGCAGTAATGCAGTAAAACGAGGATGGCTTCAAGGGAATCTTTCTCCTTATTATAATAATAAGGATGTTCGTATAATTGTTGCTGTAATTTATGTTACGTTTTTGGCTATATTGATTCTATCTCCTTGGATTAATTTCAGAATAAAGTAAACCCTGTTAATTTATACTGAAAAACTCACAGAAAATTTTCCCTGTGAGTTTTTTTATTAGAATGAACGATAAAAAAGTCCGATAAATTTGGAAATGTGGATTTTTAAATATAAATTTAATGCGTATTACAAACCATAGCTATTAACCATTTAAAACATTAACGACTATGACTAAAACAATAACATTTAATGAACTTCGCCGTATCAAAGATTGTTTACCCGATGGTTCTATGCACAGAATTGCAGATGAGTTGAATGTAACAGTACAAACAGTACGTAATTATTTCGGTGGAAATAATTATGAATACGGGAAAAATTGCGGTCTGCACATAGAACCAGGTCCTGACGGTGGTATAGTCGTATTGGACAACACTACTATATATGATATGGCGATGTCTATTCTTCAAGAAGAGAATAGCATGGCCGAAGAAAAATAGAAGTAAATAATTTTTAAACTTTTGCGTTATGGGCGATGATAAATTAATCACTATAGCCATTTATACGTATGAAAAGGCTCAGATTATAAAAGGCATTCTGGAGAACGAGGATATCCCGGTGGCTATCCAAAACGTAAATCTGATACAGCCGGTAATATCGTCAGGCGTACGCGTAAGAATCAGAGAACAGGATTTACCGCATGCTCTTCAAATTTTAGAACAATATTCGCTTTTCGATGATAAAGATCATCAAAAAGATAAAAATAAAAATCACGAAAAGAAAATTCTAATTCCGGTCGATTTTTCCGACTATTCTTTTAAAGCCTGTCAGATCGGCTTTGATTTTGCAAAGGCTCATAATGCCAAAGTGATGCTATTCCACGCTTATTTCAGCCCGTATTTTCCGGGTGCTATACCAATCACCGATACATTTACTTATGAAGTTTCTGAAGATGAAGCGCTGAAACAGGTGCAAGATCGAGTAGGAAAAGATATGGCTCGTTTTGTCGAGACTTTACATAAGCAGATTGCCGAAGGGTTACTGCCGGACGTAGAATTCGATTATATTCTTCGGGAAGGCATTCCGGAAGATGAAATCAATCATTACAGTAAGGAATACAACCCTATGTTGATTGTAATGGGTACGCGCGGAAAAAGCCAAAAAGAACTTGATTTGATAGGAAGTGTCACGGCAGAAGTTCTGGATTCTACAAAATTCCCTGTATTTGCCGTTCCGGAAAGTGTTCCGTTTACGATGATTGATGAGGTAAATAACATTGCGTTTTTTACAAACTTCGATCAACAAGATTTGATAGCGATAGATACATTTATGAGGTTATTCGGTTCGTATGATTTTAAAGTCAATTTCGTTCATATGAATACGAAGCGGGACGCTTGGAATGAGATCAAATTGGCAGGGATGAAAGAATATTTCGATAAACATTACCCAGGACGTGAAGTTGCTTATATGATGTTGGATGGAGATGATTTCTTGAATAGTGTAGAAAAGTTTATCAGAGATGAGAAAATAGACATATTAACAATGACGACACGAAAGAGAAATATATTTGCAAGGTTGTTCAATCCGAGTATTGCTCATAAGATGTTATTCCATGCAGATACACCATTATTAGTAATTCCTTCTGTCGGCTGGTGAAGGTTTTAAGCGAGGTAAAAATATATTCCCTGAAATACAATAAGTAATTTCAGGGAATATATTTTTTAGATACAGTTTAAAATCTTATTTCGTATTTTATTTTTGTGAGGATGATAGAGCGGGGCTATCTGATGAGTGAAAACGGGAAATAGAACGGAAGAAAACGTAAAGATGACCAGATAATATTTTTTTGTTGGAAAATTTAGGCAGGTTCTTATAGTAACCGAAAACGAATAGTTAAAAAAATATTTGTGTGAGATTTTGATAACCGATATCTTGGATAAATAATTTATATATAGTAAGATATATATTGTTTTATCATTTAAATTAATATCTGTATTATCCCTTTTTTCTTAAGAAATTCAGAGAAACTCTAAAAAAATCTGCTATTTTATATCGCTATTACGATCATTTTGCATAATTTTGGTTCATTAATAATACACACAATTGACCTCAGATGAAAAACAAAACTTCATTATCGGCACTTCTCGCAGTGCTGTTCGGATTCTTTATCATGGGATTCTGTGATGTAGTCGGTATGGCTACCTCTTATGTAAAAAACGATTTCGGATTGTCCGAAACATTAGCAGGTTTTATCCCTTCTGCAGTATTTTTCTGGTTTTTACTTCTGTCCGTTCCTACAGCTATCGTGATGAATAAAATTGGACGGAAGCGGACAGTTTTGGTAAGTATGGTTATAACCATTGTGGGAATGATGTTGCCTTTTATTTCTTACAACTTGGTATCTTGTATGGTCGCTTTTGCGTTTTTAGGAATTGGAAATACGATTTTACAAGTTTCTTTAAATCCGTTATTGACCAATGTCGTAAAAGGCGATGCTTTGACCAGTTCGTTAACCGGAGGACAAGTTATTAAGGCAATATCATCATTCTGCGGACCGTTTATTGCCGCATTTGCCTTGAGCTTTTTCGGATCTTGGGAATATCTTTTCCCTATTTTTGCTGTAATAACTTTGATTTCTACGCTTTGGCTGTTGGTTAGTCCTATTCAGGAAGAAAAACCCGATTCAGCTTCGTCATTCGGAGCGACATTCGGATTATTGAAAGATAAAACGATTTTGCTCCTTTTCTTAGGAATAGTGTTTGTCGTAGGTACAGATGTAGGAATGAATACTATTGCTCCGAAATTGCTAATAGAACGTTGTGGTATGGCTGTTGATGCCGCGGGATTCGGTTCGAGCGTATATTTTGCTTGTCGTACGGTCGGGGCTTTTGTCGGTACGGCCTTATTAGCGAAATATTCACCTGTTAAATTTTTCCGGATCAATATTCTTATAGCGATTTTAGGTATGTTAGCTCTGTTTTTTGTGAATGATTTGATGTTAATATACACAATGATCGGGTTAGTAGGGTTTGTATGTTCAAGTATTTTCTCTGTTATTTACTCTATGGCATTACAAAGTCGTCCCGACAAAGCGAATGAAATTTCCGGTTTAATGATTACGGGAGTTTTTGGTGGAGCGATTGTCCCTCCTTTAATGGGATATGCTACGGATTTGGTTGGAAGTCAGAACGGATCTGTCGCAGTTATTTTGGTTTGCATATTATATCTGACATATTGTTCTTTCGGCATTAAGGTGAAGAATAATTAAGAATTTAATAATTTATGAGACTCCGGGAAGTTACATTGTAGCTTCTCGGATTTTTTATGAGATATAGCTTAAAGTTCTATTTAAGATATGAATTTTTTACAGACAGAATAAGCAGAAAAAATATTTCCATAAAATTTAGATAGGCTCTAAAATAATTTTGTAATAAAAGTATTATCTTTGCTGCGCTTCGGTTCATAGTTTCTGTTCAGAGACATGATTAAAAGGGAATCAGGTGAGAATCCTGAACAGTCCCGCTGCTGTAAGCTCTGTAAAATGTTTTGACAAAATACTTTGCCACTGTTTATTATATATAAATGGGAAGGCGTTCAAAACAGGAGTAAGTCAGAAGACCTGCCAGGCAGATTCATTTCAATAGCTTTCGAGGAATAAGCTTTTGAGTATTATTGCGCGGTATTTTACCATATAATGTTCACTCCCTTATTTTTAGTTGGCTATTTGATTTTGGTTAGAATCAAATAAATATATCAGTATGCAGAAATTTTTACGTTTTAATTGTGAAAAAGATTTTGTTTTGCAGGGGGTGAGAAAGTCCCGAGTATTGCTTTGTTGCAGTTTATTGTCAGTTTCGTTAAATGTGGCGGGGCAAACGACATCAGTGACTAAAGTATTGGAATATGTGCCTGCACCCGGGCAATTCGTGAATGCATCTTTGCCTAAATATGAAGCAGGAGATACGGATGAATCGATTCGGGCAAAGGCAGAATCGACAATGAAAGCCGGTAGTTCGTTTATCGGTTTAGGGGCTTATGGAGGTTATGTGGTTGTCGGTTTTGATAAACCGATTGTGAATGTTCCCGGTGAGTATGATTTTAAGACAGCAGGAAATGCGTATGTAAATAATGCCGAGTGTGGAATTATTATGGTATCTCAAGATAAGAATGGAAATGGTCTTCCTGATGATGAGTGGTATGAATTGGCCGGTTCGGAATATAATAACCCCAAGACAGTTCATAATTATAAAATAACTTATTACAGACCTCAATACGATATAGAAATACGGAAAGGAGAAACTCCTGATGAAAATTATATAAATAATCCGGCTTCATTTCGTACAGAAACGGAAAATAATAATATTGCGGATGTAATGTGGAAAGATAATTTGGGAAATACAGGTTATGTATTACGTAATACTTTCCATAAACAGCAGTCTTATTATCCGATGTGGATCGAATCGGATGAGTTGACATTTTCGGGTTCTTTATTACCTTCAAATGCTGTACAGTCCGGCAATATATGGCAATTTCCGGCTTATGATTGGGGGTATGCCGATAATTGGAGTGCCAATGAGTCAGATGAGAAAATTGGGATGAAAATAGATTGGGCTGTCGATAAATACGGAAATCCTGTTCGTTTGACACATATCGATTTTGTGAAAGTATATACTGCTTTGAATCAATGTGTCGGAGCTGTAGGAGAGACATCGACAGAATTTAAGTCTGTCATAGATCTTCATCCCGATGCTCAAGTATCTGAAGACAAATCTGTTGTTTTGGATTTATCCGAAGCAGTTTTAGATGAATCGACAAAGGTTTCGGATTTTATTTTCGATACAGAAACGAAATTCTTTGATTTTAATGATTTGTTCCGTTTTTCACATTCGGCAACGGATTGGGGTGGGGGTTCTTTCTCTTGGGACGGTTTTGTTTGCAGTAAACAGCAACCCGATCTGAATGAACCTTCGGATTTATACAACCCGGATGGCAGTGTAAATACAGATGTCGTAAGTTCGTGGGAATATTTGCCGCAGAATACTTACGCTGCAGTGACCGGAGCAGGCGTAAACGGGGATAATACCCCATATATTTTCGGATATTGGGACTCATATAGTGATCAAAGTATTATATCTTTTGCAGACGGAATGTCTCATAAAGTAAACGGTGTGTATGTGACGAATGCTGCCATAAATTATATTTCGATGAAATATGGTGATTCTTATGGGAAAAAGTTTGGTGGAGAAAACGGGACAGATCCAGATTTCTTAAAATTGACGGCTGTTGGAAAGAATGGTGATACCGAGACCGGAAGTGTCGATTTTTATTTGGCTGATTATCGTTCAGATTATAGTTGTGACGATTATATCGTCACAGACTGGAGTTGGATGGATTTGTCTTCTTTGGGAGAGGTTTCTTCGATAGAGTTTTCTTTGTCGTCTTCAGATAATGGAGATTATGGGATGAATACTCCGACTTATTTTTGTTTAGATGGTTTGTCGGTAAATCCTCAGGCTTCAGTGCCGTCTGCAATATCGGAAAGTGAGAAAGCAGTTTCTTGGAGTGTATATCCTAATCCGGCATTAAATTATATTCGCATCAAAGGTGATGAATATAAAAAAGCTGATATTTATACGTTAAACGGAGTTCTTGTTCGTTCTGTTTCAGCATCTGAACAAATTTATGTAGGTGATCTGGCTACCGGACTATATTATATCCGGATTACAGATGATACATATACTTCAACATTGAAATTTATCAAACAGTGATAAGTTAAGTTTTCCTTTACAAATTAATCTGCGCAAAAAGAAGCTGTGTCAAAATATTGACATGGCTTCTTTTATGTGTTTTTTATGAAAAATCCAATTATTTTCCGTTTTAATATAGGAAAATTTATAGATTTTATAACTGCAATATCTTTATTTTAAATGGATTCTAAAATAGATATATATGTTTCTCTTTTCTGTGTTGTTCTAATATGAATAAATAATTACATTTTTATGGTGTAAAACTCGCTATTTATGGTATTTTATTCATATAATATGATAAAATGTATATGATAAGTTTTGAGGTTAAGATAAAATAGTTACTTTTGCACAGTTTTTAATTAAGTGTGCAAAAGTAAAAAACATTTATATGTCTAAAACTCGTGAGATGCTGGTCGATGTAGCACGTCAATTATTTGCTAAGTCGGGGTTGGAAAATACTACGATGAATGACATTGCCATTGCATCTCGTAAAGGAAGACGGACTCTCTATACGTATTTCAAAAATAAAAACGAGATTTATTGGGCAGTAGTAGAATCGGAACTTGCACATTTATTGCAACGGCTTAAAGATATAGCTAATAAAGATCTCCCTCCTGAAGAAAAACTTACTAATTATATTCTTACCAGACTTGAG
This sequence comes from Coprobacter fastidiosus, assembly GCF_030296935.1. Taxonomy (NCBI): domain Bacteria; kingdom Pseudomonadati; phylum Bacteroidota; class Bacteroidia; order Bacteroidales; family Barnesiellaceae; genus Coprobacter; species Coprobacter fastidiosus. The sequence goes on from NZ_AP028032.1 coordinate 288,504, forward strand.
GCGGTTAAAGAGACCGTTTTGCGTAATGGCACTTTAAAAGCAGAGTTTTTCAGGGATATTTGGAAAGTAGAGCAAGCTCGTAAGAATATCGATATGCACGAAGTTGTGTTGCTAAAGGGAATTTTGAAGGAGGGTGTCGATAGAGGAGATTTTAGAATTACCAGCGTTTCTGCAACAGCGACGATATTGCATTATGCTCTAAAAGGTTTAGATGTGCCTTATATACGGGATAATTTTACCGAGATGGGGTTGGAAAGGCTTCGGGTAAAAGAATATATAGCAGATCTTGTGTTGTATGGAATCAAGAAATAAAGCAACAAAATTAATAAATTACTAATTTAAAATTGTATGTATATTAATGCGACCGGGTATTATATCCCTACAGAAAGAGTGTCTAACGACCATTTTTTTGAAATTAATGGGTTAACCAGTGACTGGATATTACAGCGAACGGGTATAAATACGCGATCTAAGGCCGGAGAAGGAGAAAATTCAGATACAATGGGGTTAGAAGCGATACGGGTTGCCATACCACATTTGCCGTACGACATAAAAGATGTTGATTTGATTGTTTCCGCATGTTATTCTCCTCGTGATACGGTGGCTACTTTGGCTCATGTTGCCCAACGCGAATTTAAGATAGAAAAGGCAAAAGCTTTGTATATATCATCGGCTTGTTCTTCATTCAGTAATGCACTTGAGGTTGTTGAGGGCTATTTTGCCATGGGAAAAGCAACCAAAGCTTTGGTTGTTTGTTCAGAGCATAATACTTATTATAGCAATGAAAGTGATCCCAAATGCGGACATTTATGGGGTGATGCCGCAGTCGCTCTTTTTGTTTCTAAAGATTTGCAGAAAGAAGGCGAAGCGGAGATAACCAGTATTTATACTCGAGGTTTGGGGCATATCGGTAAAGGCCCGGATGCTGTGCATTTGAAACCGAAAGAAGATGGAATTACAATGCCTGAAGGTCGAGATGTGTTCATGCATGCGTGTAAATATATGGTTGAAGTTCTTGAACATTTGACTTCGGATAACCAGATGTCGATTGACGATTTGAATTATATTATATGTCATCAGGCAAATATGCGTATCGTAGCGAATGTCGCTCATCAGTTGAAGCTCGGAGAAGACCGTTTTCTGAATAATATTCGGGAGTTGGGAAATACAGGTTCGGCAAGTGCCATGCTGGTTTTGGCGCAGCATATCCATGAAATGAAAAAAGGAGATAAGGTCGCTGTCACTGTTTTTGGTGGAGGTTATTCAAGTGGCGGATTTTTAGTGAAATTTTGATTTTAATCTATTTAATAAGATAACTTATGAAATTATTGCAAGGAAAAGTTGCCGTTATTACAGGTGCGGCTCGTGGAATAGGCAAAGCGATTGCCATCAAATTTGCAAATGAAGGTGCGGATATTGCGTTTACCGATTTGGCCATTGATGATAATGCAAAAGCTACAGAAGCTGAAATAGCAGCTTTAGGTGTAAAAGTAAAAGGGTATGCTTCGAATGCAGCGAATTTTGAAGATACACATAACGTTGTTACTGAGATTGTAAAAGATTTTGGACGCATCGACATTTTGGTAAATAATGCAGGAATCACTCGGGACGGTCTGATGATGCGTATGTCAGAAGCCCAATGGGATATGGTAATCAATGTGAACTTGAAATCTGCATTTAATTTTATACACGCAGTTTCTCCTGTTATGATGAAACAAAAGAGCGGGAGTATCATAAACATGTCTTCTGTTGTCGGTGTATCGGGTAATGCCGGACAATGTAATTATTCAGCATCGAAAGCCGGTATGATAGGTCTGGCTAAATCTATTGCAAAAGAGCTTGGTTCTCGCGGTATTCGTGCCAATTGTATCGCTCCGGGATTTATTATTACCGATATGACAGGTGCATTATCTGATGAAGTGAAAGAAGCTTGGGCAAAACAAATTCCATTACGTCGTGGCGGTACACCCGAAGATGTTGCTAACGTATGTACTTTCCTTGCTTCCGACCTTTCTTCATATGTTACCGGGCAAGTTATTCACTGTTGTGGCGGTATGAATATGTAAAGAATATTTTATAACATATATTCAGAAGGTAAAAGAATCATTACGATTCTTTTACCTTCTGTTTTTTTATCCCTATCTTTGTTTCATATCTAATGTATATTTTATGACGGTATTGTATGAAGATAATCATTTGATTATCGTAAATAAAACGACATCGGAGATCGTACAGGGTGATAAAACCGGAGATACTCCTCTATCTGAAATATTGAAGTTATGGCTGAAAGAGAAGTACGGTAAACCCGGAAATGTATTTGTCGGGGTAACCCATCGGCTCGACCGTCCGGTGAGCGGATTGGTGATTTTTGCTAAAACAAGCAAAGCTCTGACACGGATGAATGAGATGTTTCGCAATAACGAGGTGAAAAAAAAATATTGGGCGATCGTAAAAAATCGTCCGCCGAAAGACTCGGATGAGATTACTCATTATATTGTGAGGAATGAGAAAATAAACAAGTCGATTGCATGGGACAGAATGAAACCTAATGCTAAAGAAGCCGTTCTTGCGTATCGGATAGTTGCTCATAGTGATAAATATTATTTATTGGAAATAGATTTGAAAACAGGAAGACATCATCAAATTCGATGCCAATTGTCTAAGATCGGGTGTCCTATAAAGGGTGATTTGAAGTATGGAGCTGAGCGATCTAATCCGGACGGAGGCATTAGCCTGCATGCCCGTCATATTAAATTTATTCATCCGGTATCCAAGGTAGAAATCGATATAACTGCCCCGGTTCCGGATAATAATCTTTGGAAAACTTTTGAGAAGTTGGCCGGATCTTTTTCAGAATAAAGAATTATACACACACTAATTATTTTATATTATGAGAACACATCTTAAATTTGCGGTAGTGTTTTTGATTACCGTATTCGTTTTTGTCGGCTTGTCGGCACAGACCTTTATCCATCCCGGTATTGATATGTGCCGGGAAGATCTTGAGTTGATGAAGAATAAAACATTGGCGGGAGAACAGCCTTGGCGGGGAGCTTTTGAGCGTCTAAAGGCGGAAACACCTCTTTCTTTCGAAGTTAAGACTTATGCGCATGTTATCAGTGGACCGTACGGAAAACCTGATATTGGCGGATCGGATCTTTCTAAAGGTGCGGTAATGGCTTATAATTGTGCTGTTTTGTGGTATATTACAGAAGATAAAGCCTATGCAGAAAAAGCGATCGAAATTATAGGAAAGTGGTCTGAATCATTGCGTAGTCTGGACGAAAACAACGCTAAGTTGCTGGTTGCTCTTTCCGGATATAAATTTTGCAATGCCGCTGAAATTTTAAGATATACTTATCCGGGTTGGACTGAAAATCACACAGCGGCTTTTACAGAAATGATTATGAGCGTGTATTATCCGTTATTGAGATTCTATTTCCCTCAGGCAAACGGAAATTGGGATGGAGCGATTATGCATACTTTATTGTCGATCGCTATTTTTACCAATGATCGGCCGCTTTTTGATAATGCAGTTTATCATTATTTGCATGGAAAGGCAAACGGCAGTTTGATTAAATATATTTTTCCGAATGGACAATGTCAAGAAACTACCCGGGATCAGGGACATGTACAAATGGGGCTTGGTGAATTTGCCGGAGCAGCCCGAATTGCCTATACACAAGGCGTTGATCTTTTTTCTGCCGGTGATAACCGTTTGGCATTAGGTTATGAATATACTTCTCGTTTTCTTTTAGGAGAAGATATTTTCTCTTACGGAGAACCTTCTCATCGTGATAAGGATTTACGCAATGATTACGGGATAGAGTATGTCTATCAACACTATAAAGCCCAGGGAATAGACATGCCATATACTCGTTCTATATGTGATAAAGTTCGGGATAAGTCTTCGTTGATATTGCTTACAGCTTTCCGTGCGGCTTTTCAGGGAAAAACGCCCGAGCAGAGACCTTTGATTTGCAGTAAGATTGCTTATCCTGCAGGAGCGTTAAGAGTATCGGATTTTAAAATACCGGAAGGTGCGATTGTCGTATCGCCTGGAGATTCGTTACAGCAAATATTGGATAATGAGGCGGGACACAAGCGTACAATTTTTTTGAAAGCCGGAGAGTACACGATGAATAAAACTCTGAAAATCCATTCGGGGACGCATTTGATCGGAGAAGGTACAAAAACAGTTCTTATGTTTACACCGTCTGTACGAACTGCTGCAATTATGGCTGCCACGCCAGACATGAGTGATGTCGTTATTGAAAATTTGATAATAGAAGGTGCTCGGGAACATGCTGCTGGTTTTGATCCCAATGCCGGACGCTTTGAAAGACAAAGACGTTATGCAAATAATTTGGCCGGAATATCTTTCCGTAGTGAAAAAAATTATTCACTTTCCGGGATAACCTTGAGAAATCTTTCTGTAATTAATTTTTCTCGTACAGGAGTATATATTTCAGGTGCAAAAAATGTAAAAATAGAAGCTTGCGATTTTACTGAGAATGGGACATTTGTCGTACCGGGGCCGAGACTTCAACATAATTTATTGTTGCAGCGTGTTGATGGTGGAGTTGTGCGGGATAGTCGTTTCGATACCTCTTTACATGGAGCAGGTGTTGTGTTGGATCATTGCCGTTCATTAGATTTGAAAGATTGTGAAATAGCCCGGAATGCATGGCATGGAGTTTTATTGTCCGAATGTTCCGGTATAAATATTTCTGAAAATTTGATAGAAGGAAATGACGGTTGTGGTATTTTGTCGGAATTTTTATATAAGGGATCGAGTAATCTCAAAATTCGAAAAAATAGAATCCGCTATAATAACGGATATGGAGTCGAAGCTTTTGCGGTTAAAAATCTTTCTGTGTCAGGTAATTGCTATGATCGTAACGGAAAGTTGGGAGCGCAAGAACATTTATGTTCAGATCTTACTTTACAAATGGAAAAGATCTCAGTCGATTGAAAGAGAGAATAAAATATGTTTGGATAAACAAGTTTTTTATTTGAGAAAAATGATAAATCATTATTGCATTTGATAAGATTTGTATATCTTTGAAAGTTCTATTCATTTTATTAAAATTAAATAGTCATGTTAAGTAAAAAGATTGAGGAAGCTTTAAATGCTCAAGTAAATGCGGAGTTTTGGTCTGCATATCTTTATTTGTCTATGTCTACTAATTTTGCAGTAAAAGGAAACCCCGGATTTGCGAATTGGTTTGAAACTCAGTTTAAAGAAGAGCAAGATCATGCGTTGATTTTTACAAAATACATTCTTTCTCGAGGGGGAAAAGTAACATTAGCTCCTATTGCCGAGGTAAAGACCGAATGGAACACTCCTTTGTCTGCTTTTGAAGATACTCTCGCTCATGAACAGAAAGTAACTTCTATGATCAATGATTTGTATGCTTTGGCTACAGCGGAAAAAGACTATGCGACTCAAAGTATGTTAAAGTGGTTTATCGATGAACAAGTAGAAGAAGAAGAGACGGCTCAAGGCATTATTGACAGTCTTAAAATGATTAAGGACAATGGATTTGGTATCTATACTTTAGATAAGGAACTCGGTGCTCGTACTTATACACAAGCTGCTCCGTTAGCCGGGAAATAATAAATCCGGCTAGGCTATTATAAAAGGGAAACAGATTTTTATCTGTTTCCCTTTCTATATTTATAGTGATATTTTTCAGTTCTGATTTTCATTTGAAAGAAGATTACATACATGTGTGATGATGTATGGTTTCCATTTCGCAAGCATTTCATCATAAGTTTCATTTTCTTCGAGTAGAATATTTTGGCACATGTTTTTTGTTGAGAATGGCATTGTCAATAACGAATAAAATGTGAGAAACAGAAAGCGCATGGGTACTGTTTTGAGTTTTCCTTTTTTCATTTCATTTTGTAATCCATTTCTTATAGTATCGAAATAGTGGACAGAGTGCATTTCAGTTATAGTTTTAGAAAAGTAATCGAAATCGCGATGCATCTCTTTCATTATAAATATAGGTAGATTAGGATTGGCTTTAAATACTTCGTAGTAAGCATCTACGACTCTTCCTATACGTTCTCCGATCGGTGTGTCTTGTTGTAATATTATATCCTGAACTTTGGGTATCAAAGATTTTACAATCGATCCGAACACGGCTTGGAACATTTTATCTTTTGTCCGGAAGTAGTAATGCACTCCGGGTCGATTTATTCCTACCTTTGTCGCAATGTCGCTCATGCTGGTCTCCGCAAAACCATTTTCAATAAACAGCTCTTTGGCAGCTTCTATTATTTTTGTTTCCAAATCTTCGCTCTTTTTATTTTCAGTCATGATTATAGTTATTTTTTAAATTATCAATAAAAAGGAGTATTCGGTTTTTTATATTGACATCGCTGACTCCACTATCGAAATCTAAAGATAGAAAATTTATTTCTGGATATAAATCTTTTATTCGTTTTTCCATCCCTTTTGCCACGATATGGTTGGCAATACAGCCAAAAGGTTGTAGGCTTATAACATGTTTTACTCCTTGTTTGGTCATTGAGAGAATCTCTCCGGGCAGTAGCCATCCTTCTCCGAATTGAGCGCAAAGCGATATCACTTTGCTGGCTTCTTCTGCTTTAGAGAAGATACTTTCGAATGGAGTGAAATAACGAAATTGACGACTGACGGTATTTGCTCGATCTATTTGTTTTTTTACCCTATTGTATATCCAATGAATAACAATATCCGGCAGAATTTTTTTTGAAAGTTTATTGTTTTGATTGACTTTTGTATTTACAAAACTCTGCATAAAAAAGTCTGTCAGAAGCGGAGGAATTACTTCTATACCCTGCTCTGTCAGCCATGATGTAATGTCCTTTTGTGCAAACGGATTGAATTTCAGATAAATTTCTCCTACTATACCTACTTTGTTCGTGTCTTTTTCTAAAACAATTTTATTGAAAGCTTGAGCTGCAGATGAAAGTAGATTCCAAATCTCATTTACACTGTTTTTTCGGATAGCTTCTATCGCTGCATTCATGTAATGGTCGAGTAGGAGAGCAGCCATTCCTTTTTCTTTTTCGCGAATAACCGATGCATAGTAAAATTTTGCCAGGCAGTCGCTGTATAGTAATGACGTAACAACAATTGGGAAAACTTTTATCCAATTGATTTTGAATCCGGGCTGGTTATTGTTTATACCCGAATTGGCTGTGATCGATATGACCGGGACATCTTTAAATCCGGATTCTGTCAGAGCTTTTTTAATGAGAGAAATGTAATTGGATGCCCTGCATTGTCCCCCGGTTTGTGTAATTGCAACAGCCGTATTTTGAGGGTCGTATTTCCCGGTTTTGAACGCTTTTACTATATCTCCGACAATAAGTGTAGCAGGATAACATACTTCGTTATTAGCGTATTTTAATCCCCATTCACATGATTGTGAATCACTGACAGGAAGATTATCGACATCATAACCGGCAAGTCCCATGAGCGGAGGTATTAGCGGAGAAATAAAAGGGGTGAAAAAAGGAGCTATGATTTTTCGGTATTTATCTTTTTTTCTGAATATGGGAGTTTGCATAAATGGCAACGTCTCGTTTTCCTGTGTTTTTTGCATTGAGAGCTTTAAACTCTCTATTACCGATCGTACACGTAATTTGAGTGAACCGAGATTGCTCACATCATCGATTTTCAATAGAGTCAGAGTCTTTCCATGACGTCTTAGCAGATTGTGTGTCTCGTCAGTCAAAAAAGCATCCGGTCCGCATCCAAAAGAGGTCATTTGCATGAATTGGATGTGCTTATCCTGTTTTGCCGCCCATTTGGCAGCTTTCAAGATACGGTTGGTATAAGCCCATTGAGAAATGAAGTTTACGTCGTTTATTTCAATGTCGAGGCCTCGTACAATGTCTTCTGTTATTACATTTGCTCCCATTGCGGAGATCATATCCGAGAGCTTATGTTGAATCAGCGGATCGGTATGATACGGTCTGCCCGCAAGAAGAACTGTAAGCTTTTGCGTGTCTTTATTCTGTTCCAATATATCCCTGTTATATTTTGTTATTTCCGCCTCATATTCATTCGATGCGGCTATTGCTTTTTCAAAAGCTTTTTTGATGGTGGAGCGGGCTATGCCGAATTGCTCCAGATACGCAGTGCACTGTTTGAAGAGCAATTGCTTGTTCTTAAAGGTTATTGCTGGAGAATCTATCGGAATATTGTCATGTTGTACCCCTTTTATGACTTCGGTATATCCTGACACAATAGGACAATTATAACTGTTTTGTCCCCCGTCGAGTTTCTCATATACAACGAAAGGCATAAAAATACGGTCGACTTTTTTAGTGATTAGATTTTTGATGTGACTATGCACCAGTTTTGCCGGGAAGCAGATATTGTCGGACATAACCTGTTTTGCACTTGCTTCATAGTCGGCAAACGTAGAAGCGTCAGAAAGTATAACATTGATATTGCAGTGTGTAAAAAGCGTATGCCAGAAAGGATATTCCTCATACATATTAAGACAACGGGGCATCCCGATCGTTGTTATGGGAAAGTCGATATTGACTTTACGGTCGAAGAGTAGCTCCAGCTTGCGTGTATATGCGTTAATGCCGTGTTCGTTTTTTTGACCCTTATTTGTAAATACCTTTTCACAACGATTCCCGGAGAAATAACGGTTGCCGTTGTTAAAACGGTATACTGTGACTAAACATTGATTTTCACATCCGTGACATTGCTGTGGGTGTGTAGTATAATCAGAACTGCCGATAAATTTTTCAAGAGATATTATATTACCCTGTTTTTGCCGGGCATAAAGGGCACAACCTATAGCTCCCATCAATTCGGGATGATTGCAACGGAATACTTCATGTCCTGTTAGTTTCTCAAAAGCATGCACTACTGAGTCGTTTTTCATGGTACCGCCTTGCACTACAATATGTTTGCCGAGTTCTTCTGTATTTTTTAAACGTAGTACTTTATAAAGGCAGTTTTTAACTACCGAATAGGATAGTCCGGCGGCTATGTCACTTACCGTGGCTCCTTCACGTAAAGCTTGTTTTACTTTAGAATTCATGAAAACGGTACAGCGAGTGCCGAGATCATAAGGTAATGTTGCTTCACAGGCTTTACGGGAAAATTCATCTATACTATACCCTAATGATTTTGAAAATGTTTCTATGAAAGAGCCGCATCCTGAGGAACAGGCCTCATTTATTTCCATACGGTTTATTACACCGTCGTTGATAAATATCGCTTTCATGTCTTGCCCTCCGATATCGAGAATAAAGGATACTTTGTTTGTAATATGCCGGGCAGCCATGTAATGGGCAATAGTTTCTATAATACCGTAATCGAGAAGAAATGAAGCTTTTAGCAGATCTTCACCGTAGCCCGTTGAACAACTTCCGGTTATGACGATTTCTGCCTCAGCCTCTTTACATTTATCTTGAAACAATCTCAATCCGTTCTGTACCGTAGCGATCGGATTACCGTCATTGTTATGATAATAATGAAAAACTATCTCGCCATCATTATTCAGTGCCACGATTTTTGTCGTTGTAGAGCCCGAGTCTATCCCGAGAGTTACTTCGGTTTTACCACGAGTGAGTGTTGTCTCTTTTATTTCGTGACAAGATATTCTTGATTTCCAAGATTTATAGTCTTCTTCATCTTTAAATATCGGCTCTAACCCTTTGGCGATCGTAACAGTATTATTCAGTCCTTTTTGTATATTTTCAATTAGTGAAGATAATTTGATCGCTTTATTTTTATCTGCAGAAAGGGCAGCTCCTAACGCAGGAATTAGATGGCTGTCTTGAGGTATGACAATGCCGTCATCTGTTATTTTAAGGTAGTCTTTAAATGCTTGTCGCAGTGCCGGTAAAAAAGTAAGAGGTCCGCCACAAAATAAGACTGGTGTTTGTATATCGCATCCATGAGCCAGTGTGACAACGACCTGTACGGCTACGGCATGAAATATAGAAGCGGCAATATCATCTTTGTTCACGTTTTTTGCTATCAGATTTTGTATATCGGTTTTACTGAATACTCCACAACGTGAAGCTATCGGATAAATGTTCTTTGCCCTTATTGCCAGTTGATTCAATTCTTCAGTAGGTATTCCGAGAAGTATCGCCATTTGGTCTATAAAAGCTCCTGTTCCTCCGGCGCAATTACCGTTCATTCTCAAATCTGTCGCTTTGCCTTCGTTAAAGAATACGACTTTAGCATCTTCGCCTCCGATGTCTATCATTGATTTTACATCGGGATGGTCTTTTTGTACGACTTTAGTTGCGGCTATTACTTCTTGTATGAATGGAAATGAACATTTTTCTGATACTCCCATGCCTACCGAACCAGTAATATCAATCGTTACTTCTACATCACCGATTTGAGATTGTAGATTTTTCATAAACGATATAAGCAGATCTTTTACTTTGGCGTTATGTCGTTCGTATGCGGAAAATATGATTTTGTCATACTCGTCAAGTACGACAATCTTGGCTGTTGTAGAGCCTATATCTATACCAACCTTAATCATTTGTGTTTTATATATTATTTTACACTATTGTCAAACGCAAAAGTAAAAACTGGTGTGCTAAGATCCAAGAGCGGTTGAAAATAAATAACTGTTGTTAATATTTTTTTGATAGAATCCGGGATATAGTCGGTTGAAAATCAACGAAAGAAAACACAAAAGTGATCAGATAATACTTTCTTATTGGAAAATTTATAAAGGTCGCATAATACTTATTGTTGAAGTAAAGTAAGATAGCGAAAGAATTAATTTTAGATTTGATAAAAATTGATTTTATAAAGTATTGTAGTGCGTTGTTTTTATTGATTGATACTATTTTGCGATATATATATTATTTATTAAGTTTGTTACCATTTACTTGCATATATAGATAAATTTTGCGAATATTGCATATAGATTGTACATATAGTAATCGGGTATCAGACTTCTATTTTGTAATTTTGCCGGCAGATCGATTAGGATAATTTAATTCATTTATTTTTTATGAAGATAGAAAATGATAAAATAGATGAGAAATCTTCTTTAGATAGAAGACAGTTTATTAAGAAAACATTATTTTCTATACCTATACTTACTTCTATATCAATAACTTCATTACTTACTTCTTGTGAAAAAGATACAGAAGATTTAAGTTCTGGAGGAGGTGGAGGTCATCTCGGTTGTAATAATTCATGTAGTTCTTCTTGTAGCGGAGATTGTTCTTCTGGTTGTGGAGGAGACTGTTCTAATATTTGTACGGCAACATGCGGCAATAATTGTACGAGTGGATGTATTGATGCGTGTACAGCAACATGTGGTAATACTTGTTCTAATACCGGATTAAAAAGCAGTATAGAACAATTTGGTTGCGGACTTCCTCCCGGATGTAGCAGTTCTTGTAGTTCAGGATGCTCTAACGCTTGTAGTAAAGCTTGTAGTGTGGGTTGTATGGGGGCATGTAGCAGCAGTTGCGGTGGTACTTGCTCGGGGACTTGTAGTACTCAGTGTTCGGGAAGTTGCAAAGGTTCTTCTACTTCCAGCGGCTGTAGTGGATGTTCTGCCACTTGTAGTGGGACATCAAGATCCAGCACATGTTCTACTTGCGGGTCGGGATGTGCGAATAGTTGCATAGCAGGATGTGGTGCTTGTGGAAAAAGTTGCACTACCGGTTGTGATAATACGTGCCGTTCGGGATGCGATACTCAGTGTTCACTTAATTGTGCTTTTTATTAATCAGCATGGTACAGGAAGAAAGCCAACGTGAATGGATAAAAGGTAATGCCCGACATATAACTTTTATCGTAACGGAGAATTGCCAATTGCGCTGTAAGTATTGTTATATAACAGGAAAAAACAGTATTAAGAAAATGTCGTTTGACATTGCTGCTAAATCTGTGGATATGATACTTGATATGCCGCAGTTGGTGTTTGGAAATGAGGGTGTCGTATGGGAATTTATAGGGGGAGAGCCTCTTATGGAAATCGATCTGATCGATCGTATCTGTGATTACATCAAAATTAGAATGTTTGAAATGAATCATCCTTGGTTCAATTCTTATCGAATAAGTATATCGACTAATGGACTGTTATATAGTTCTCCCAAAGTCCAAAAATTTATAGAGAAAAATAGCAAGCATCTGAGTATAGGTATATCTATAGATGGAAATAAAGAGAAACATGACAGTCAGCGAATATTTCCGAACGGTGAAGGTTCTTATGAAGAAGTGTTGAGGAATGTGAAACTTTGGTTGGCGCAATTTCCTGAAGCAACGACAAAAGCTACGATTTCTCATGATGATCTTCCGTATGTTAAAGATAGTGTTTTGCATTTATGGAGTATCGGTATAAAGTATGTGAATATGAATACCATTTTTGAGAATTGTTGGGAAGATGGCGATGATCTTATTTTTGAGAGGCAGTTAACCGAACTTGCGGACGAAATAATAGCAAATAAGTATTATAATAATTTTTATTGTTCTCTATTTGATCGGAGTTTAAGTGAACCGGTAATAAAAGACGGTAACGATTCGAACTGGTGTGGTGCAGGTAAAATGATTGCGGTGGGATGTGATGGCGGTTTTTATCCTTGTATTCGATTTATTGATTATTCTTTAAATAATAAACCCGGATTAAAGATCGGGGATTGTAAAACGGGTATTGATAAAAATCTGTTACGGCCGTTTGAAACATTACGAAAATCGACGCAAAGTAGTATGGAGTGTATGGACTGCGAAGATAGCAATGGATGCGCTTGGTGTCAGGGAGCTAATTATGATTTTGCTGATTCGGACACAATTTTTCAGCGAGCTACTTATATTTGTAAAATGCATAAGGCTCGTGTCCGGGCTAATAAATACTTTTGGAATAAACTGGACAGAATTGAAAATGGAAAATAGTAAGTTGGAATCTGTCGTTATTGTTACAGACGATATTGCTCCGTCTTTTTGTTATTACGATAGCAAAACAAAAATGACCGGATTGATGCCGATTGACGTATTGAAAGATAGTATAAATTTTTGTGAAAGGGGAGGCTATGCGGCAACGGTCTTGTATAGTGCCAGAATATCGGAGGAACATCTAAAACTTTTGGATGGTTTTGCTCATATAAAAGTGCTGGATATAGATACTCTGAAGTTTTGTTTACCAGATCCGGAAAATGATATTATAATTGTCGAATTAGGAAAATTTCAAAATTTAGACACTCTTCAAGGTAAGAAATATAATATTATTTTGAGAATGGACCTTGAAGAAGCTAAGCAGTTGCCAATGCTTATATATCAGTATCACCATTATTTTCGAAGGTTGAATGTTCTTTTTAAAAATGTTGGATCGGCAACGGAATCGGCTTTAAATCAGTTCAGGATAGATATAGAGCCGTTAAAAAATGTTATATACGATTTGTTAGTATCGGGCAATGCATTTGAGTTTAATATGGTAACCGATAGGATGGTTTTAGATAGCGTAAATTCTTGTGATGCGGGGATAAAACATCTAACGATAGCTCCGAATGGTTGTTTTTATGTTTGTCCGGCATTTTATTATGAAGATGAGGATCATGCAGTCGGTTCTTTAAATACAGGTATCAATATACCTAATAGTCATTTATTGACAATACAATATTCTGCTTTGTGCCGTATTTGTGACTCATATCAATGTAGAAGATGTGTATTTTTGAATAAGAAGATGACACATGAAGTCAATACTCCTTCTCATCAACAATGTGTATTGAGCCATCATGAACGGAATTTGTCTGGTATTTTATTGCAGAAGCTGCAAAGCAAGCATTTTTTCAGTCATATAAAAAATATACCGCCACTATATTATTTAGACCCGTTAGATTATTATCAAGATATAGTAAAATGAATAATGTAATAAAAAGATAGAAAATGGAAAGAAAGTTAATAGGTTCTGTGTCGGAGCAAGAAAGAGATGAGATTAGAACATTATTTGAAAGAAAAAATGGTCTTAATGAGTTATTTAAAGTTCTTGATGCGGAAAATGAGGCATTATATAATAAGTTGGTAGCAGATATGAGTATAACGGCAACCAAGTTTCAATCATGGTGGGATGAGAAAGCTCAGAAGTATCAATGGGACTCTTTGCCGGATCATAGGTGGGAAATAGATTTTGATACTTGTGAAATTTTCTTGGTTAAACGTTAGTCTTTGTACGTATATTTTATTAGAACAACAAAGAAATATAAATTCATTTTCTTTGTTGTTCATTTTTATACTCTGTAATTTATTTCGGAGCTTTTCGATAAAGATAAACAGCTATAATACTATATACGATATTGGGTAACCATACGGCAACACGCGGAGATGTTGCTCCGGATACGGCAAAAGTTGACGAAACGGTACTGAAAAGGATATAAGAAAAACTTAAAAGCAGGCCGATACCGATATTGACACCCATTCCTCCTTTGACTTTTCTCGAAGAGAGGGACATCCCGATTACGGTAAGGATAAAAGAGGCTGCCGTCATTGCAAATCGTTTCTCGTATTCAATTTCAAAATCTTTGATATTGGCTACACCACGTTTTTTTTGTCTGTCGATGTATGTTTTCAGTGCGCTGGTCGTCATTAATTCACTGTCATATCTGGATATGAGGAAATCTGAAGGTTCTATGGTGATGATAGAATCTAAGCGGCTACCCCGAGTTAGCTCTTCCCGCATTCCATTAAAATTTCGGATCATATAATCTTTTATAATCCAATGGTATGCAGAATCATAAGTAACAGTTTGAGCAGTTAGTCTCGATTTCAAAATTTTTCCTTCGAACTTTTCTAAAGAGAAACGATAGCCGGTCTTCGTATTATTATCGTATCGACTCATATAAGCGATTACACCGGGTTCTACTTGTAACTGTATATTGCTGGCATAATCCACTTTTTTGTTTTTTACATATTTGTTTTGAAACTCGATACGGGTGACATTAGCAGGAGGGATTACATAGCTGTTAAGATAAAATGTAACACCTGCGATAATCGCTGCCGAAATCATATAGGGAATCATCAATCTTCTGAAACTTATACCGCTGGATAACATGGCGATGATTTCAGAATTATCGGCAAGCTTGGATGTAAAGAAAATAACGGCGATAAAAGTGAATAGCGGACTGAATAAGTTGGCGAAATAGGGGATGAAATTCAAATAATAATCTACGACTATGGCTTTTAACGGAGCGTTGAGGAACGAATCCAGTTTTTCATTTATGTCGAAGACTACCGCAATCGATATGATAAGAGCAATGGCGAAAAAATAAGTCCCCAAAAATTTCTTGATAATATATATGTCGATTTTTTTTAGCATGCGATAATGTTTATAACCGGTGTGTAACCCGTATTATCATCTCGTCTTTCCAAGTTTTAAAAGTACCGTTCAGAATATGTTTTCGGGCTTCTTGAGTAAGCCATACATAAAAAGCGAGGTTGTGCACCGATGCAATTTGCATGGCGAGAATTTCGTTACTGATAAACAGATGCCTTAGGTAAGCTTTCGAGTATTGATGATCTACATAGGATGTGCCGTCCGGATCGATAGGTGAAAAATCGTCCGCCCATTTTTTATTCCGCATGTTCATGATCCCGTTTGCTGTAAATAACATTCCGTTGCGACCGTTGCGAGTAGGCATTACACAGTCGAACATATCGATACCGCGTTCTATTCCTTCCAGAATATTTGCAGGAGTTCCTACACCCATGAGATAACGGGGTTTATCGGTCGGCAATATTTCGTTTACGACATCGATCATTTCATACATCTTTTCTGTCGGTTCTCCGACAGCCAGACCTCCGATGGCATTCCCGTCAGCCTCTAACTGAGCTACATGTTTTGCCGCATCTTTACGCAAGTCGGGATATACACATCCTTGTACGATCGGAAAAAATGTTTGTTTGTATCCGTATTTGCCCTCTGTTTCGCAAAAATGTTTCCATCCTCGTTCTAACCAGCGTTGCGTAAGTTGTAAAGATTTCTTTGCATAAGAGTAGTCTGATTGTCCGGGAGGGCACTCATCTAAAGCCATCATAATATCCGAGCCGATAATGCGTTGAATATCTACAACTTTCTCAGGTGTAAAAAGGTGTTTCGAACCATCTATATGAGAACGGAAATGTGCCCCTTCTTCAGTTAACTTCCGGTTTTCTGAAAGAGAAAAAACTTGAAATCCTCCGCTGTCGGTAAGAATAGGTCTGTCCCAACCGTTAAATTTATGCAGCCCTCCGGCTTTCTCCAAAGTATCGAGACCGGGTCTTAAATAAAGATGGTATGTATTTCCTAATATAATTTGGGCTTTTATATCCTCTTTCAGTTCATGCAGATGCACGGCTTTCACCGATGCGACAGTACCTACCGGCATAAATATAGGAGTGTTGATACATCCGTGATCTGTAGTTATTTTCCCCGCTCTGGCACGACTGCAAGGATCGGTATATTGTAATTCGAAGTCCATTCTTTTATTTAAAATTTGTCGCAAATATACTGCTTTTTAAAGATAGAATTGCTATCCGCAACAGATAGAATATCGAAAATTCTCTATGAAAAGATAAAATTTATCTTCAAGATAAGAAGTTTTGTCTTTAGATGTTTTTTTACAGGTGTTTTTTGTTTCTTATTGTTCAAGTAGGTTAATGAAAAATGATTTTCTCTTTTTCCCCGGATGATAAAATATATTTGTATAAAAATTACCCAATGTTATTATGACACGGAAGGCGGTACTTGTTTGGTCGTATTTTGTCGGACTGATTTTATATCCGTCGTACATGTTTGCGCAAGAACCGCCCGTAGAGACTCCGAAACTACTTTTTGATGGAAAAACATTTACACTTCCGCTTGAAAGCCCGGTATTGCAAAAGCGTCAAATTGCAGACACGCTTTTAGTAGGGATGCCGATAGAGGCGTATATAGAACCGTTGAATCTTAAACTGTCGGAGTATAAGTTTGCCTTACCTAATAATCCTTCTCAGACAATAAAGCGGGCATTACTTATTCATATGGCGAATTATAAGGGAGATGAGGAGCAAAACGCATTGATGTTGAGAGCAAGAAATAATGTAGCTCAAATGTTGAATTTATCAGGAGCTAAACGGGCGAAAAGTGTTGGTTTCAGTCTTGATCCGGTCTATTATATCCGGCATCGGAAGGAGATTAAAAGTGCTGAGAGAGCGCGGTTGATCATCCAGAATCTGAATAAATTAGATTCTAAATAACACCTTTTATAAAAATAGACTCTTTGAAGAAGTATTAGTTTACTGCTTCTTCTTTATTGTTTGTCGAACAAAGCTGAACTCGAGTTGTTATAGGTGATATAGGTCAAAATGTCAGTTTATGGAACTGTTTAAGTGTAAATACATTTTTTTATCGGTAGGTTGTTCGTAATCTTTAATGTGGTCATTTTGTCATTTTAACCGATTGGTTACTAGTATTTTTGTCCGTAAATTCATTTGGCATCCCTTTTGCGAATAACTTCTTGAATTTAACTAAAAAAAGAATGGAAAGGAGAAAAAAGATATGAACTTTAATAATTTTACAATCAAATCGCAAGAAGCTGTTCAGAAAGCAGTCGAGATAACTTCTGCCAATGGACAGCAGGCTATCGAGCCGGTACACTTGCTGAAAGGTGTTGTTGATGTAGGAGAAAGCCTTGTCAATTATATTTTTCAGAAATTAGGCGTTAATGTCAACTTACTGAAAACAGCGGTTGATCGGGAGATTGCCTCTTTACCTAAGGTGAGTGGCGGTGAACCTTATTTGAGTCGTGAAGCAAATGCGGTATTGCAGAAAGCTTCTGACTACTCTTCTAAAATGGGAGATCAGTTTGTTGCTTTAGAGTCTATTCTAATGGCTCTATTACAGACAAAAAGTTCTGCATCGTCTTTTATGAAAGATGCCGGAATTAATGAAAAAGAATTGGGAGCGGCTATTGATGAATTGAGAAAGGGACAAAGTGTAAAGGATGCTTCTGCTGAAGATACTTATAATGCTTTGAGTAAGTATGCAATTAACTTGAATGAACGTGCCCGTACCGGAAAACTTGATCCTGTTATCGGACGAGATGATGAAATCCGTAGGGTATTGCAGATATTAAGTCGGCGTACGAAAAATAATCCTATATTAATAGGAGAGCCGGGTACTGGTAAAACTGCCATAGCAGAAGGTTTGGCTCACAGAATTGTACGTGGTGATGTTCCTGAAAATCTGAAAAGTAAACAGATATATTCTTTGGACATGGGAGCTTTGGTTGCTGGAGCTAAATATAAAGGCGAGTTTGAAGAACGACTCAAAGCTGTTGTTAATGAGGTGACTCAGGCTGAAGGAGAGATTATTCTTTTTATAGATGAAATACATACTTTAGTCGGTGCGGGAAAAGGTGAGGGGGCAATGGATGCCGCCAATATCTTAAAACCTGCATTGGCAAGAGGAGAACTTCGTTCGATCGGAGCTACTACTTTAGATGAGTATCAGAAATATTTTGAAAAAGATAAGGCTCTTGAACGTCGTTTCCAAATTGTTATGGTCGATGAACCTGATGAATTGAGTACGATTTCGATTTTGAGAGGTTTAAAAGAACGGTATGAAAATCACCACAAAGTGCGTATTAAAGATGATGCGATCATTGCTGCCGTACAACTGTCCGAACGATATATTACAGATCGGTTTTTACCGGATAAGGCAATCGATTTAATGGATGAAGCTGCCGCCAAGCTGCGTCTTGAGGTAGATTCTGTTCCTGAGGCTTTGGATGAGATTTCTCGTCGTATCAAACAGTTGGAAATCGAACGGGAGGCGATCAAAAGAGAAAATGATAAAGATAAGCTGAAAACGTTGAATGAGGAAATTGCCAATTTGAAAGAGGAAGAAACGAAATTTAAAGCTAAGTGGGAATCCGAAAAGGAATTGGTCAATAAAATTCAGCAAAACAAAATCGATATAGAGAACCTTAAGTTTGAGGCCGACCGTGCGGAGAGAGAGGGCGATTATGAAAAAGTCGCTGAAATACGGTATGCAAAGATTACGGCCAAAGAACAAGAAATAAAAGATGTTCAGGAAAAACTGAAGACTTTGCAAGGCGGAGCTGCCATGATCAAGGAAGAGGTGGATGCGGAAGATATTGCCGATGTCGTTTCCAGATGGACGGGAATTCCTGTCAGCAAGATGATGCAGAGTGAAAAAGAAAAACTGCTTCATCTGGAAGAAGAACTTCATAAACGTGTAGTCGGGCAGGAAGAAGCAATACAGGCTGTTTCGGATGCAGTTCGTCGTAGTCGTGCGGGACTGAGTGATCCGCGTCGTCCGATAGGCTCATTTATTTTCTTGGGAACTACGGGTGTCGGAAAAACAGAGTTGGCAAAAGCTTTGGCGGAATATTTGTTTGACGATGAAAATATGATGACCCGTATCGATATGAGTGAGTATCAAGACAAATTCAGTGTGACCCGTCTTATCGGATCGCCTCCCGGATATGTCGGATATGAAGAAGGCGGGCAGTTGACCGAAGCGATACGGCGTAAACCGTACTCGGTAGTGTTGTTCGACGAAATAGAAAAGGCTCATCCCGATATTTTCAATATTTTATTGCAAGTGTTGGATGACGGACGTTTGACCGATAATAAGGGGCGTTTGGTGAATTTCAAGAATACGATTATCATCATGACTTCCAATATGGGATCAAGTCTTATTCGGGAGAATTTCGAGAAAATTACACCCGAAAATAAAGATGAAATTACAGAAATGACCAAACGTCAGGTTTTGGATTTGTTGAAGCAGTCTATACGTCCTGAGTTCCTGAATCGTATCGACGAAACGATTATGTTTACTCCTCTTAATGAAAAAGAGATCGAACAGATTGTTGCAATGCAACTTAAAGGAATTGAGAAATTGTTGGCTTCGAATGGTGTGAAACTGGATATTACACCGGCAGCTTTGGCATTTGTCGCTAAAGAAGGTTATGATCCGCAATTCGGTGCTCGTCCCGTAAAACGTATCATTCACCGATATATATTGAATCAATTGTCAAAAGATTTATTGGCTCAGAAAGTAGATAAAAGCAAACCCATAGTTATCGATGCTGATGAAAACGGGTTGGTATTTAGAAATTAATTGATATTTCTATAATAGAGGGGGAATTTTACTATTAAAAAGTAAAGTTCCCCTTTTTTTGTTTGTGAGTCTTGGATTTTGATTTAAAATTGATCTTTTTTGAAATATTTCTATTCCTTTTCTTTTCCCCCTTTCATTTACATTTGCATTTTAAAAAATCATAGATTTGTATATCTAATACTGGTTGTATGAGAAATATATTTTTGAGTTTATTGTTTGGAATTGTGTGCAATCTCTTTGTGATAGAGGCAAAGAATAGTTTAGTCAGTGATTTTGTGGTGTCAAGAGAGGAAAACCCAAAGAATACAGTTTATAGATACGAGGTTTGCCATGAAGATAAATTTAATGTAAATGATGAAATTCGAAAAGGTGAAATGCCTCGATCTGGCTTTGAAGTTGGGAAAGGTACTTTCCTATTGAACGGTAAGCCTTTTATCATAAAAGCGGCAGAATTACATTACCCTCGCATACCGAAACCATATTGGGAACAGCGCATCAAGCTTTGTAAAGCTCTTGGTATGAATACGATATGTCTCTATGTGTTTTGGAATTTGCATGAGCCTCGACCGGGAGAGTTTGATTTTACCGGGCAAAATGATTTGGCTGCATTTTGTAGGCTGTGTCAGCAAAATGATATGTATGTCATTTTACGTCCGGGTCCGTATGTCTGTGCCGAGTGGGAGATGGGCGGATTACCTTGGTGGTTACTTAAGAAAAAAGATATACGCCTGAGAGAAGCAGATCCGTATTTTATAGAACGTGTAAATATATTTGAACAGGAAGTTGCACGACAAGTTGGCGGATTGACCATTCAGAATGGAGGACCTATCATTATGGTCCAGGTAGAAAATGAATACGGGTCTTACGGAGAAAGTAAAGAATATGTATCTCTGATACGTGATATTGTACGTACTAATTTTGGAGATGTAACATTATTTCAGTGTGACTGGGCATCAAATTTTACCAAAAATGCTTTGCCGGATTTACTTTGGACTATAAATTTCGGCACGGGTGCTAATATCGATCAGCAATTTGCAGGATTGAAAAAGCTTCGTCCCGATAGCCCGTTGATGTGCAGTGAGTTTTGGAGTGGTTGGTTCGATAAATGGGGTGCTAACCATGAAACCCGACCGGCTTCGGACATGATAGCTGGTATTGATGAGATGCTGTCGAAAGGCATTTCGTTTAGTCTCTATATGACCCACGGGGGAACTAATTGGGGGCATTGGGCAGGAGCAAACTCTCCGGGATTTGCCCCTGATGTTACTTCTTATGATTATGATGCCCCTATTAGCGAATCGGGGCAAACTACACCCAAATATTGGGCGTTACGGAAAACATTGGGAAAATATATGAATGGGGAGAAACAGACGAAAGTGCCGGATATGATCAAATCTGTTAGTATTCCTGCTTTTCAATTTACAGAAGTCGCTCCGTTATTTGCAAATTTACCGATATCCAAAAAAGATAAAAACATTCGCACTATGGAAGAGTATGATCAAGGATTCGGTACGATTCTTTATCGTACGATTTTACCGGAAATAACCTCTTCAGCACAACTTACGGTAAATGAGGCGCACGATTATGCACAGATCTTTGTCAATGGTAAATATATAGGAAAGCTGGATCGCCGTAACGGAGAAAAACAACTTACTTTACCAGCATGTCCGAAAGGAGCACAGCTTGATATTCTTGTAGAGGCTATGGGACGTATTAATTTCGGACGAGCAATTAAAGATTATAAAGGTATTACGAAAAATGTGGAGCTTTCTATAAATATAGATGGGTATCCTTTTACTTGCGATTTAAAGAATTGGGAAGTTTTCAATATTGAAGATTCCTATGAATTTTATAAAAAAATGAAATTCCACCCGATACGGTCGTTAAAAGATAAATACGGTCAGCGTATTCCGGGTTGTTATCGGGCGACTTTTCAAGTGAAAAAGCCAGGCGATACCTTTTTGAATTTCGAGACGTGGGGTAAGGGACTGGTCTATGTCAACGGTTATGCATTAGGGCGCATTTGGGAAATCGGTCCGCAACAGACGCTTTATGTTCCGGGTTGTTGGTTGAAGAAAGGAGAGAATGAAATCCTCGTTTTTGATATTATCGGTCCTAAAGATGCGAAATCTGAAGGTTTGGATAAGCCGCTTTTGGATCAATTGCTTGTTCAAAAGCCGCTTACGCATCGTAAAAAGGGTGAAAACTTAAATCTTTCGAATGAATCTCCTGTTTTTTCAGGATGTTTTAAATCGGGAAATGGCTGGCAAGAAATAAAATTTGATAAACCTGTTACAGGTCGTTATATTTGTTTAGAAGCATTGAATGCCCAAGATGGGAAAGAACTTGCTTGTATTGCAGAAATGCATGTATTGACTGAAAATGGTGAACGACTTTCTCGTGAACCGTGGATTGTAACTTATGCCGATAGTGAGGATGTGTCGCATGTCAATCGTTCGGCAGATAAAATTTTCGATTTGCAGGAATCTACTTATTGGAGTACTGTTGCGGGGATTGATTATCCTCATTCCGTAGTCATTGACTTAGGAGCAGTTTATACATTAACCGGAATTCAGTATTTGCCTCGTATGGAGAGTGAAGTTCCCGGAGGAATCAGGGATTTTAAAATTTATGTAAAGCCTCATCCTTTTAAATTGTGACCTCATGAATTGGATATTGTTCTTGTTCTTGTTCTTGTTGTTGAGATTTATGGATTAATATTGCGAATCACTTTTTGTTTTATTTCATACTAAAAATACGAGATTCAAGATGTTCAGCACCCCAAAAGTTAGACAAAAAAACTTTGGGGTGTATTTTTTAGTGCAATGCAATGTTTAATCTGTTTAAGATTTCCGATAAAATTATATATTCAGAATTTTTTGCTTTTCTTTTTTGTCTATTTTACTGTTTGGTAGTCCGTATGTTTCTTATTGGAATACAAATACTTGAAACAGTACTCAAAATGTTTGTGCAGAATTTAGATAGACTGATGTGTTGATTTTAGATAATCGTTCAAATAAATAACCAACCGCATATTATTCTCTGCGATTGGTTATTTTATCATGTCTTATTTCTTGTTCTAATAAAATCAAGATTAAACGATTACGTTCCGGATCGAATAAATTTATTGTTTCTGCTCTTGATTTGCAGTTTATTTTATTGTATGTTCAGTTTCCCTCTGAATTGTTTTTCTTCATTTTGTATGTGTATAATATATATACCCGGAGTAAGTCCTGATTTTATATAGTTCGTATCTGTTTTCACAGAATAAACTTTTTTCCCTTCAAGATTATAAATCGATATTTTACTTGTGCCGGAAAATCCTTTTAAGTGAATATTTCCGTTTGTACAATAGACATTACCCTCGTTTTGAGTATATGTTTCTATTCCGGTTTCTGTGCTATTGTAGATTACTTTTAATTCATATATCGACCAATAATTTGTTTTGGTATCTCCGGTTTGTATTATTTTAAAATACCGGGCATCTTGTGTCGGCATATTAATAATCGTCAATGTTCCTCCGCCTACACCGCTTGCAACGGGTTCTCCCCATGTAAGGTCGTCATTAGAAACATACAGCTCATATTTTGCCGGAGAGTCATTCGGGCTTTTCGATGTGTCCAGAATAATCGTATTGAATTTTTGAGGACTCCGCATATCTATTTTAAACCAGTCTCCCGACTCTTTTTGCGGTCCGCTGGTCCATCGGGTATCATCTTTTCCATCTATAGCGTTTTTTGCATCGCCGTTATTCTTAGATCCCGAAGCTATCCATCCGCTCCTGTCCAACATCTCGACATCGGCTAGTTCGGGCGTATTCGCTAAGTTATTTTTCCAGAGGATACAATTGTCTGTGTTGCTATTGTAAGGATCGACAACAGAAGATTGGATCGAAAGATGTGCTTCGCTGCCATTTGTCAATAATGGATTTTTAGTAGATATATTTGAATTGACGATATTTATAGTTCCTCCTTTCAAATCGGCAAAATGATTCTCTCCGGGAGATTGAAACCATGCGTTATATAAATTTATTGTCCCGTTTTCTGCTAAAATACTTTGTTTGGCGCTACCCCAATAGTCGGAATTGAATAAAGTCGCTTCTCCACCGGTGAAATCACTTGAGAGTTCGAGATATTTTGTGTTTGAAAGATCAGACGAGCCTTTAGCGACTGCTACTACTTGCGTGTTTATGAGTTCAAACCCTTCAGGAGACATTCCTCCAAAATACATACTTCTGCGTGTTCCGTCGATTCCTAATCCGACACTTGTTCCTTGAGGCCCTTTTCCATTATCCTGAGAGAATATTACCCCTCGTTGTCCTCCGAAAGCAAAATCATTGTATAACAGTTCGTTTTTACAATCGCCTAAAACCAACCAGTCGAAATTATCGAAACAATAATTTCCGGCAATATCTCCATATTCTTTTACGGAATTTGGGAAACTGCCGAATTTCGATTCATAACCGTTTGTATAGCAGATCGGATTGTATTGTAGATTGCATATCTTTCCATTTTCCGATCCTCCGCCTACACGAATTCCGGTATTGAATGAATGCCCTGAAATATAGTCGATATAATGATTGTCGCATTTGTATGTAAATAGATCGAATCCTCTGTAAGCAGCGCGAATGGCAATATTGACAATATACACATCTTCTCCTTGTACTTGTACCGTATAAGGATATTTTAATATATTATCGGGCAGGAGAGAGGATTTTTGTTCCGGATAGTTAATGGTAACTCCTCGTAAACCGCTATTTTTTTGCATGGTGATAAATGGAGTTCCATTTTCATCGCCTTTACCGTTATATACTTGTATAATGCTACCTCCGCCTACGGGAGTGGTACTATTATCGATTGCTCCTTTTAGTTCTACTCCCGACGGAATATTTAGGTTGCCGTTAAATCGGTAAGTTCCCGGAGGTAAAAATACGATACCTCCTCCTTCTGCAGCTGCTTGATCTAATAATTTTTGAAGTCCAGAGGTACAATCTGAATTTCCGGAAGGATCTACGCCGTTTTTCATCTCTGCTTTATACAACGTCAATCTTTCCGGTTTTTGTTTTTGTGTATCGTGACTAATCTGAGGAAATTCAGGTAATGGTTTTACCGTAATTGGAGAATGATCGATATACCCTTTAAAAAGAGATTTATTATCGATATTACAAGCTTCTTTAAATCTATTTCCTGTAATAATATATTGAGCATTAGTACCTATGTGTATTTGTGGGGAACTATTATTGAAATCGCAACTGGTGCAAGATAAGATTCCTCCGTTTATATTTATTTCGCCCTCTTTTATTTCACAACTTTGCATCATGACACGTGTAGATGCTTCTTTATCTGTCGTGATTGCATTTTGATTTGTCGAGATGTCGCATCCCATCATGTGAAGCGTTGCTCCGACACCCGGAGAAATGACAAACCCATTATCACAATCATCGATATGTATTTTTGAAAATAAAATTCCGGCATTGGAAATAGCGTCTATTTTTACAGCGTTTTTGCAGTTTTTGAATGATAATTCATAGTTGTGCCCGTTAGGGAACGATCCCGGACTTGCTGTGGAGGGTGCGGCATTGAAACCGGTATTATAGCCTTCGATGCTGACATAACAAGTGTAAGACCAGTCATTGCGTCGCATCATGATACCGGTTCCGTTTTCATAAATCCATTGTTCGTGCGGTCCTCCTATTTGTGGAGAACCCTCTAATCCTGAACCGCTCCAGTAAGCCGGAGAAAAATCGACACGGTCTATACGTCCTACATCTGCGATGTTGTCAAATTCTATACCGACCGAAAGGGGAGTTCCGTATATATCGTAAAAAACAGGACAGCCGGCAGTCTGTTCATCGAAAATTTCTATTCCGAAATAACTGTTCACCAAGGTAACGTTTCTGACATTGCAGAAATTGTTTCCGAAAATCCCATTTCGTCCCATTCTTATAGAAACCGGATACGGAACAATATTGTCTGCAGTTTGTTCCGGATACCAGATTGCCATATCCCGAAAACCGGCAGCCGGTTCTAATGTGATCAGAGGAGTTCCGGCGGCATCATCTCGTCCGTTGTATGCCATTAGAATAGTCCCTTCTATCGGTTCTCCTTTTACCGGTTTTTTCCATTCTCCCCGAAGTGTGACCCCTTTGGGAATCGTTAGATTACCTTTAATGACATATTTTCCCGAAGGAACAAAAACTGTACCTCCAAAACGGGTTGCTACGTTATTTATAAGTTTTAATTTATTTAATGCTGTTTGAAATGCCTCTGTGTCGTCAGTTATGCCGTCACCTTTAGCCCCCATCTCCTTTACATTAAAAGCATAAACAAATGCATCCGGTGTAGGGTATTGGGGTGTTGCCAATTCCCATGTGATGGTTGTCGGAACAGGTCTCTGACTCCAGACTGTTGTTATACAGCAAAAAAGAAATAAAAATGAAATAATAGGTATTCTTTTTCTCATGGTGTATTTTGTTTTATTAATAATAAACAAAGATATGGGCGATGTATTATGAATTTTCTTATTTTGGAATAAAAAAGGAATTAAATTATGATTAAATAGATCGGATTTAATTGTGGAAAGGTCCAAATGTTTATTTCAAAGAAAAAATAAGGATATTCCCATGTATAACGGAGATATCCTTATTCTTTTTCACGTAATAAATAATGTTATATTAATATTAAATCGAACAAGTTTTGGTAAAAGATTTATTGAATAATTATTTTCTTACAGAAACTATGATTTTGATTGTTGACGTGAACAACATATATTCCTTGTTCCATCGGAACTTGCACTTGTTGAGATTCCGATTGGCAAGAGAAAACTTTTTCTCCGTTTATTCGAAATACGTTTATTTCTGATTTTCCGGAAAACCCTTTTAAACAAATATTACCGTTAGCATAAAAAATGTTCGAGTCCTTTTGAAAAGTCGATTTTACGGCATTTTCATAATCATCATTAATGACATACGCTTCGTGTATCGACCAATAATTAGTTTTCGTATTGCCTGTTTGTACGACTTTGAAATAGCGGGCATTTTGTGTAGGAATACTGATGATCGTCATCATGCTACTACCTTCTCCTGTTGCGATAGGTTCTCCCCAGTCAAGGTCGTCATCAGAGACATACAGTTCATATTTTGCCGGAGTATCATTGGGGCTGCCTGTCGTGTCGAGAATGATGAGATTGAATTTTTGTTTGTTTCGCATATCGACTTTAAACCAGTCTCCCGGTTCTTTTTGAGAACCGCTGGTCCATCGGGTATCCTCTTTTCCATCTATGGCATTATTGGCACTATTACTGTTTTTTGAGCCGGAGGCGATCCAGCCTGTTCTGTCCAGTACACTGGACTGTGGTATCGCCAATGTCGGAGTGTTACTCATGTTATTTTTCCAGAGTTCACATTTCGAGGTTGTTATTCCTTTCCCATCTAAAACGGAAGATTGGGCTGAAAATCGAGATTCATTATCTGAATTCAATAGCGGGTCTTTCAGTGTAATGTGAGATGCTGTAATATTCAACTTACCTCCGATAATATTGGCAAATCTGTCTTTCCCTGGTTGTACGAAGCTGGCTGCAATCAGATTGACTGTCCCGTTTTCTACTTGTACCCCTTGTAGAGCGCTGCCCCAATAGTCAGAGTTATGTAAAGTTACTCTTCCGGTAAAGTTCGCTGTTGTTTCGATATATCGAGTATTCGGTTCTCCCGTAGATACAATCTGATTATTAATAAAGTCGAACCCTTTACTGTTTAATGCATCGAAACAATATGCTCTTCTTGCTCCATCTATTGCCATTCCTACACTTATACCGTTAGAAGCGTTTTCGGCATTATTGCCGGTAAACAGTAATCCACGTTGAGCACCGAAAGCGAAGTTATTGTATAACCATTCATCTTTACAATTTTCAACCACTAAAAAGTCGAAGTTTTCATAACCATAGGTATATACCATATCTTTATAAGCTTCTATAGAATTGCTGAAGCTACCAAATTTTGTCTGGTAACCGCAAGCATAGACGATGAGATTATATTGTAGATTGCAGATTTTTCCATTTTCCGATCCTCCACCTACTTTTATTCCGGTTTTTAGCGAATGTCCCGAAATATAATCGATATAATGGTTATCGCATTTGTATGTAAATAAATCGAAACCTTGATAAGCAGCTCGAATACCGACATTAACAATATATACATTCTTTCCTTGTACTTGTACGCAATAAGGATAGACGATAGGGTTGGGAAGGTCTGAGGTTTTTTGTTCAGGATAGTCGAATACGACGCCTCTTAATCCGCTATTTTCTTTCATCGTCATAAAAGGTTGGGCGTTTAAATTCCCTTTCCCTGAATATACTTGCAGGATACTCCCGGGACCGACAGGAGCAGAGCTGTTATCCAGAGCTCCTTTTAATTCTACTCCTGAAGGAATATTCAGATTTCCTAATACCTTGTATTTCCCCGGTGGAAGATAAACGATTCCTCCTCCTTCAGCAGCGGCTTTATCTAAAGCTTTTTGTATAGCTTGAGTGTTATCGGTATTTCCGTCAGGATTTGCACCGAATTCAGGATCTGTTGCCAGGTACAAATATTCTCTGTCCGGTTTTTGTTTTTGATTTTCTAACATTGCCACGGGAAATTCCGGAAGTTTTTCCAATGAAACAGGAGTGTGGTCTATAATACATTCCAATAAAGAATGATTCTCTATGTTTACTTTTTCTTTGAACCGATTTCCCGTAATTATGCTTCTGGCATTTCTTCCGAGAACGATTTGTGGTGCGGGATTATAAAAATCGCAGTCGATAAAAGTCAAAATAGCCCCATTGATATTGACATTCCCCTTTTGAATTTGATTTTGAAGAATCATAATACGGGTAGAGCTTTCTGCATCTGTGACAAAAGCGTTTTGAGTTGCATCTATTTCGCAAGTATGAAAATGCAATGCACCTGCAGTACCTTTGTTTACGACTACACCGTTTTCACAGTTTTTTATGATGCTTCGTGTAAATTGTATTCCTGAGTTGGCAATAGCATCGCATTGGATACCCGTTTTACAACCGATAACTTTCAATTGGTAATTTTGTCCGTTGGGTTTAGACCCTTCATTCGTAATCGATGGAGCTGCGTTGAACCCTACTTTATAACCTTCTACAGTGATATTGGTAGTATATGACCAGTCGTTTTTACGCATCATGATACCGGTTCCGTTTTCGTAGATCCATTTATCGAATGATCCGCCTGCTGCTGGAGAGTCGGGAAGCCCCGATCCGCACCAATAAGCCGGAGAAAAATCTACGCGGTCTATACGTCCTACGTCTGCGATGTAGTCGATTTCGATACCAACCGATAGAGGACTTCCGTATATGTCATAAAAGACCGGACATCCTCCTCCGTTTACTCGGGAGATTGCAATACCGATATAGGAGTTGACTAGTGTAATATTTTTAACATTACAATATTCATTCCCGAAATGTTTGGGCTTACCCATTACGATAGAAGCGGGGTAGGGTACGATATTATCCGGAGTTTGTTCCGGATACCAAATTGCTAAATCCATGACTCCGGCTGCCGGCTCCATTGTAATCAACGGGGTAGCATTCTCATCTCCTCGTCCTGCGTATGCCATAAGAATAGTCCCTTCTATCGGTTGCCCTTTTTCCGGTTTTTTCCATTCGCCTCGTATTGTCACCCCTTTGGGAATATTAAGATTTCCTTTGATGACATATTTTCCGGCTGGTACGAATAGTATTCCGCCGTTAACTTTCGATGGACCAACATTAGTCAGGCTGTTAAGCCCTTTCTGGAAACTTTCGGTATCATCTGTTATACCGTCGCCTTTAGCTCCGAAGTCGGTAACCGAGTATCCCGCTACGAAAGCGTCTTTTGTCGGGTAGGCGGGTTTTATAAGCCGCCAATTTTGGGCGTACAGCGAACTCATGCCTATGACTGTCATAAGAAAACAGGTGCAAATTTTTTTCTTCATTTCTATTTTATTTTCAAGTTTAGAATCTGTTTGACAATTTTATTGAAAGTAGAGCAGATCGTTAATAAAGTATTTTTATGAGATTTAAATGGGTTTTTAAAATTAAGTTTTAACAAAAATAATTTTACATGCTTATTTTATGGCTCGATTTATTATTAATTGAGAATTAATATTTGTTTGAGATAGAAAATTAATTTGTTTTTATTTCCTCTATTTTTAAAATACTCAAAAAAGAGTGTATGAGTTTGGATATGCCGATAAGGTTGCTTACTTTTACCCGATAAACTTTATAAATTTATCTTTATGAGCCAACAAGATGATTTGCAATATGATGAAGATGACGCCGTGAAATTTATTCGGAATTTTCTTCCTGGAGAAGTCGCTTCTAAGTTTTCTGATGATGATATCAACTATGTAATCGATCTGATATATGAATTTTACGAAAGTAAAGGATATATGGATGAGAACAATGATAGTGAGGTCGATATCATAGAAGATGAACTGACCGAGTATGTGATAACGAATGCTCGTAAAAACGGATTTACACGATTTGATGCGGATGATGTTTCTATGGTAGTTCAAGGTGAACTTGAATATTGCGATTCTATAGGAATGTTCGAATGATTGTTACTTTTATGATTGTATGAAAAGGAATGATATTTATATATCTTTCCGTTTTTTTGTGAGAGTTTGTCTCCAGTACCGTATAGCTCGTTTTTAATGAAAACCAAGATTTATATCATATATTTGCTGACTTTATTGCTATCTTGTCCTTTTTATATAGAGGCACAAGATAATCAATCTGTAAAAGAGAAAAACCGTATATCTCGTTGGATAGATTCGGGAAAACGCTTTTTTAAAAAGAGAGAAAAAAAAGATGAGATACACATAAACCTCCATGAACTTACTTTAGAGGAAAACATTAAAATACCAGTTCCGGCAAGTTCGGCTGTCAATAATTTGAAAACTGCTTTGTCTCAGGAAGTACGTCGTTTGAGCCGGATAAAGCATGCTCAATTATCTACGCCTCGAAAAGGAGAAGTTATAAAGGTCGTTATTCCGATGGACCAGCTTTTCCAACCCAATGATACACTTTTGTGGGATAGAGCAGAATTGATTTTGCGTCCGTTTGTCAAATATGTAGAGAATCCCGATTATTATCATATTTTGTTGGCTGCGTATACCGATGATACAGGCAGTGATGCTTATACACGTAGGTTATCCGAATCTCGCGCACGTGCCGTAGCAGGATGGTTACAAGAGCATGGCGGAGTGTCAGACTACATAGTTCCCTATGGTATGGGAAACTCAAATCCTATAATGCCGAATACATCGGATGCCAATAGAACCGAAAATCGGCGTATGGAAATTTATCTTGTCCCGGGTGAGGCTTTGTTAAAGTTAGCAGGAAAAGGAAAGATTACATATTAGTTATAAATGTGCATTGTTATATTGATTTTCAATAGTAAAAGCATGAAATAATTCCGCTTTTTTATAATTTTGCATCTCGAAATCAAAATTAGGATTATAAAAATATCATAAATACATGGCAAAAGAACTGAAAGACCTGACAAAACGCAGTGAAAATTATTCTCAATGGTATAATGACTTGGTCGTAAAAGCCGATTTGGCGGAACAGTCGGCAGTAAGAGGTTGTATGGTTATAAAACCTTACGGATATGCAATATGGGAGAAAATGCAACGTCAATTAGATGATATGTTTAAGGAAACCGGACATGTCAATGCTTATTTTCCGCTATTGATCCCTAAGTCTTATTTAAGCCGTGAGGCGGAACATGTCGAAGGTTTTGCTAAGGAATGTGCGGTTGTGACTCATTACCGGTTGAAAAATGCAGAAGACGGTTCTGGCGTTATTGTCGATCCGGCAGCAAAACTGGAAGAAGAGTTGATTATACGACCTACTTCCGAAACTATTATTTGGAGTACCTATAAAAATTGGATACAATCTTATCGTGATCTGCCTATTCTCTGCAATCAATGGGCAAACGTGATGCGCTGGGAGATGCGCACAAGGCTATTCTTGCGTACGGCAGAGTTTCTTTGGCAAGAAGGTCATACGGCCCATGCTACCCGTGAGGAAGCGGAGGCAGAGGCTCAACGCATGTTGAATGTGTATGCCGATTTTGCTGAAAATTATATGGCGATGCCGGTAATCAAGGGAGTTAAGTCGGCAAACGAACGGTTTGCCGGAGCTTTGGATACCTATACTATCGAAGCTTTGATGCAAGACGGTAAAGCTTTGCAATCGGGAACTTCTCATTTTCTCGGACAAAATTTTGCAAAAGCTTTTGATGTGCAGTTTGTTGATAAAAATAATAAACTCGACTATGTTTGGGCGACTTCATGGGGAGTTTCTACTCGTTTGATGGGAGCTTTGATTATGTCTCATTCCGATGATAACGGCTTGGTATTGCCTCCTAAGTTAGCACCGATTCAAGTAGTAATAGTCCCCATTTATAAAAATATGGAGCAACTGGCTGTCATTGATGAGAAAGTTGCCGGTATCGTGGCTAAATTGAAAGAATTGGGAATATCTGTCAAATATGACAATGCCGACAATAAACGTCCCGGATTTAAATTTGCCGATTATGAATTGAAGGGAGTGCCTGTTCGTTTGGTTATGGGAGGACGGGATTTAGAAAACAACACGATGGAGGTAATGCGTCGCGATACATTAGAAAAGGAAACGGTCTCTTGCGATAATATCGAATTGTATGTGAAAAAGTTACTGGATGATATTCAGTCTAATATTTATAAAAAAGCTTTTGATTATCGTGCTAAACATATTGTTGAAGTCGATTCTTACGATGAATTTAAAGAAAAGATTGAGGAGGGCGGATTCATCCTTGCTCATTGGGATGGAACACCAGAAACAGAAGCTCGTATCAAAGAAGAAACTAAAGCGACGATACGTTGCATTCCTTTTGATGGAGATATGACTCCGGGTGTTTGTATGGTAACCGGTAAGCCTTCTGCTCGACGAGTTCTATTTGCCCGTGCATATTAAAAACAGACGGTATATTAGTCAATAAGGAAACTTTGAAAAAGGTTTCCTTATTTTTTTGTCATTGATATAGAAAAACGAAACTTTTATTATTTTTGGTTGTTCTAACACAAAAAAATATTATGATTAGTGATTGGGCTTTAGTCTTAGAGGGTGGTGGAATGAGAGGAGTATTTACTTCTGGAGTTCTGGATTATCTTATGGATAAAAACATCTATTTCCCATATACGATAGGTGTATCGGCAGGAGCTTGTAATGGATTATCGTATGCATCGAAACAACGGGGACGAGCTAAAATTTCGAATATAGACTTATTGGATAAATATCATTATATAAGTCCTAAATTTTTTTGGAGCAATAAAAGTATATTGAATATGGACTTTTTATTTGATGAGATGCCCAATAAGGTTCTTCCTTATGATTTTGATACCTATTTTGCATCACCGGATCGTTTTATCA
The DNA here is from genome assembly GCF_030296935.1 of Coprobacter fastidiosus. Taxonomy (NCBI): domain Bacteria; kingdom Pseudomonadati; phylum Bacteroidota; class Bacteroidia; order Bacteroidales; family Barnesiellaceae; genus Coprobacter; species Coprobacter fastidiosus. Next base: position 322,070 of record NZ_AP028032.1, read on the forward strand.
TGGTTACTTCAAATTGTGAAACTGGAGAAGCCGAATATTTTGAAGAAAAACGATCTCCGCAAAGATTATTGCAGATATGTAGGGCGTCCAGCAGCCTGCCGTTTGTTTCGCCGATTGTATGGATTGATAATAAACCGATGCTGGATGGAGGAATTTGTGATCCTATACCTTTTCGGAAAGCTTGTGAAGACGGGTATGATCAGATGGTTTTGGTCTTGACACGTAATAAGGGATATAGAAAAGAAGAAAAAGAGGTGAAACTTCCACCATTTTTTTATCATAAATATCCGGCATTGAAAAATCGGCTTTGTCACCGTATGCGTGAGTACAATAAAACGATGGATGAAATAGAAATGATGGAAAAAAATAATCAGGCAATCGTTATACGTCCTCAAAAGCCCTTAGTCGTTGATCGGATAGAACAGAATATAAAAAAATTGACAGATCTATACGAAGAAGGATATTATTGTGCCGAAGCTGTTTTTTCGGCTGTTAACTTGTAGGCATTTATTTTTACTTAATATGTTTTCATAGAAAAGGAGTTCTGCGTTTTTGAAGAATGAACGTAAAAAAACAGTTAAAGAAAACCTTATGTTACGATAATATTTTAATTTTGCCGACTGAAAATTTTTAAGGATATGAAAAAAAGTCTTATAGCATTGGCATTCGGTACATTAGGTTTGGGGATCGCCGAGTTTGTAATGATGGGAATCTTGCCGGATGTTGCTAAAAATTTGCATATAAACATTGCTACGGCAGGACATTTGATTTCTGCGTATGCATTAGGAGTCTGTGTTGGTGCACCTATGCTTATTTTAGCGAGAAAATTTCCTTTGAAACGTATTCTGATGGGTTTGGTGGCAATTGTTATGATAGGAAATATCTGTGCATCTTTAGCTCCGAATTATTGGGTAATGCTTGTCGCTCGTTTTATATCCGGATTACCGCATGGAGCTTATTTCGGTGTCGCATCTATCGTAGCTGAAAAATTGGCGGATAAAGGAAAAGGATCGGAAGCCGTTTCTATTATGATTGCGGGAATGACTATTGCAAATTTGTTTGGTGTTCCCTTGGGGACGTCTTTGAGCGCGTCGATATCTTGGCGGTTGACTTTCCTTTTGGTAGGAGCATGGAGTGTTATTATTATGTATTATATTTGGCGGTGGGTTCCTCAAGTCGAGAACTTGCCGGATACGGGGTTGAAAGGACAATTTCGTTTTCTTAAGTCTCCAGCACCATGGTTATTATTAGGTGCGACTATGCTGGGAAATGGAGGAGTATTTTGTTGGTATAGTTATGTAAACCCTTTGTTGACACATGTTTCCGGATTTTCACCTCATTCGATTACTTTCTTTATGGTTCTTGCCGGGTTTGGTATGGTCGTGGGTAATTTGACGGGAGGAAAAATGTCTGATAAATATACACCGGGAAGGGTAGCGGCTTTTGCACAGGGGAGTATATGCATTGTATTGCTCATGATTTTCTTTTTTGCAAAAGTTCCTTGGTTGTCAGTCCTTTTAATGTGCCTTTGTACAGCCGGTCTGTTTGCGGTTTCAAGCCCGCAACAAGTATTGCTGATTCGTTATTCTAAGGGTGGAGAAATGTTGGGGGCAGCAAGTGTCCAGGTTGCATTCAATTTGGGAAATGCTATTGGTGCTTATTGTGGAGGATTGCCCCTACAAGCCAATATGGGTTACCAATATCCGGCACTGATCGGAGCTCCTTTTGCCTTATGCGGTTTTATTTTGTTGACGATCTTTTTTAGAAAATACGAATCTATGAGAATCCGGTCATAATAAAGATTGTGCATCGATCATTTTTTGTATAAGAAGAGCTGCATCACGACCATCCGTAAGCCCATGGTGTGCACTGATAGAGATAGGAAGAGTATATTTCTTTTTTTCTTGTATTAATTTTCCCGTAGAAATTTTAGGTACAGAATCTCCGGTTCTGATAGAATCTGCATGTTTCATGTCGGAAAAAGCAAACCAAGGTAAAGCTGAATAGCGTATGAGATCTTTTCTTCCTGTATTTTCAGAGAAAGATAATCCAGTGCTATTTTTTACTCTGTTTATCTCTTTCTCAGCGTTTTGCATAAAAATATTGAAGTCTGTACTATATTCGAAAAAAGCGAATCCGAAAGTTCCGTCTTCTCTTCCGATTGTGGGAGAAATATTGATTTTATCGTATTTCACGACATTTTCACCTTCTATTCGCAGTTTAAAAGCATCTATATCATTGATACATTTTAATAGAAAATGTATAGAGTAAAGAAAAAAAGGTTTTTCTAATTCTTTGCTTAGCAAATAGATTTTGGTAAAATCAACGGTTGTAGTAATGCCCCAAAAAGGATCATCGAGTTTTGAAAAGAAATAAAAATGTTCTTTTCTATTCCAAGAGTTTATGTCGATAATTTGTTTCATTTTTCCAAATCCGTATTTTTATTGTATATTTTAGACAGGCCCTAATATCATTATTGAATAATGAAATATGAAAATTCAGCAGGTTGATCAGATTCTCCGCAATGAATAAGTCCGGGACGGGCGACTCTGTCCCAGCGATCTAATTGATTATATCCGTTCTTGTCTGTATTTATTATATGCCAATCTTTTTGATTCTTACTCCAGAAAAATGAACAATTGCATCCTTCTGTTATTTTTATTTTTAGATAAGGTTTATTTGTCGGTAAATTCATTTTTCTTATGATATTTTCTTTTCCGTCTTTTACTTCCTTTAAAATTAACTCGTTATTTTGGTATCCCAATATAACCAGATTTTTGTCATCGCCATAAAAAGTAAGGCCTTTCAAACTTTTGTTCGAGTTTGTTACTTGGGTTTCAAATGAATAATTCGGTTTTACGGATCGTACACATAAGGCAGTTCCGTTTTGACTGTTATTTTTTTGAGTACCGCTGAGCAATAGATATCCATTACCTGTTTTTGTATCTATATCTGAATAGAGGTAATTCCAGCACCAGTCATTTTTAAGTTTTTTACTTTTGAAATTGTCACGAAATTCGTTTATGATTTTTTGCTTTGTTCCGGGAAATGGTACGGGTTGTTGAAGTTGAGCTATATCTCCAGACTTGAATCGAAGCCATTGATCTTTATCTATGGTCAGCTCTAATAAAATAGGCTGCCTTCCTGTAAAAAATCCCGCTCCATTTAAATAAGCATGACAAAGATAAAACATGCGTCCATCCGGAGTTGTCGTCACAGTACCGTGTCCACAAGAAAGAATGTCGTTACTTCCTGTAAGAATCGGGTTACCCTCATATTTCTCATAAGGGCCTTTTAGTGTTTTTGAGCGGGCGACATAAACCTGATAATCGCTTTTAGGACCGCAACAGTTATTCGTCGCATACATTAAGTAATAGTAGTCGCCTTTTTTAAACCAATATTGACCTTCCATTAAAGTGTGGTCGTCATCCCGTAGAAGGGTAAAAGGTTCTCCTTCGAGCCGTAATCCGTCTTTAGACATTTTGTTACACAATAATTCTATCGGGCGTTTGTCAAGACCGTAAGCTTTCCAAGTGATATATAAATCTCCGTTATCTTCCATGACAAAAGCGTCGATAGCTTCTTTTCCGAACTTGACTAATAATCCATGATCCGTAAACTCTTTTTCCGGATTATCGGAAGTCGCAACACCTATATACGAAACGCCGTTCTTATCTCGAGCAGTATAATAAACATAAACTTTGTTATTATGGTAAAACAATTCGGGAGCCCAGAACGAAGAGAGTGTCCATTCGGGTTGTTTATTGAATATATGTCCGGTCTGTTTCCAGTTGATCAAATCGTTTGACTTAAACATTGGATAATACGGAGCCCATTCTGAGGATGTCCCTGTCGCATAATAAGTGTTGCCGATTCTGATAATCGTAGGGTCGGCCAGATCGCCCCGAATTACCGGATTATTGTATGTTTCGACTCGCTGTCCTGATGTAAAATGAATACATGATATACAAGCGAATAATAGTAATAATTTTTTCATGTGTGTGTAGTTTGTGTGGTGAATTATTATTTTAGATTATCATCAGTTAGACTTAACCGATGATAAATAAACTTTTAGTGAATTATTTGAAAAATAAAAGGTGACGATTTGCAAACCGTGCGAATTTCAGTGTTTTGAATTGTTATGCTGTCGAATAACTCTTCTAACTACAAAAATAAAACAATCACTTAAAAGAACAAAATCTTGGGCATATTTTGTAATCAAGGATCTGTTATAAGAAGGTTACTTGGTCGTTCTTTATAGCTGTGTTTAACAGCTATAATAGTACTTTTGTTTAACAGAGTGACTTCTATCATCGTAATATTTTTGATGGCATCCTTTATCTTTATCATCATCCAATCATTAGAGTTATCATAAGGTAAATAGAACCACCGGGCTAATCCTATAAAACCAATTCGATATTGTCTATTTTCTTTATCATCTATAATTTGCGTTGGTATCCATTCCATAACACTGAATTGAGGGAGTAGTGTTCCTGTCCTATCTATATAGAACCATTTATCACTCTCCCAATAATGATATTCCCCTTTAGAATTTGGTACTACTTTTTTTTCTCCTTTATTTGTAACTTTCGCTCTTCCATCCTTAAAAGGAAAACCAAAAGCAAATTGAGGTTTAATGATAATTGCCCCTTTTTCATCTATATATCCTATACGCCCCCGCCTATCTACAATGCGGCGCATTCCGTCTTGTATATAGTCTTCACCATTATCAATCTGATAGACTGTATAACATTTATTTGATATACATCCGATAAATAATAATAAGATAAAAAGCCCGATGTAATATTTCATAATAAAATATACTTTATCGTTTTCTTTTGATCAACTATATTGGGTTACAAATATACGTAAAAGAGGCCGTCTCATTTTGAGACCGCCTCTTCTGGATTTTTGTAAGGAGAATTATCCTTTGCGATAAAATTCTAAATCTTCAACATTGAATTTACTGATAAATTCAGCCTGTTTTTTTACTTCAGCTTCTCCGAAATGGATATATACTTCTGCCGAATTGCGGAATGAATCGCATCGGGTCGTATCTAATAGCAATAAATGTCCCATAATGATGTGACCGGCCATTTCTACCATACGGCGTGCATGAAAATCAATATATTCGTTGTCTTTAGTCTCGACAACCGAAGCCACTGTTTTTTCGTAAATTTCAGTCATGGCTTTTAACCGGTTCTGTAAAGGAACTAACTCAGGACAGATTGTTTCCTGTTCATAGAACTTCATCATATTAAGGAATGTCCCGGTAGTTACGTGACGGATAGCAGCGACAACTTGCAATTGTGTTGTACCTTCATAAATAGAAGTGATACGAGCATCCCGGTAAATACGTTCACAAGCATAGTCTTTCATGAATCCCGAACCTCCGTGAATCTGTACACAATCATAAGCATTTTGATTACAGAATTCACTGCTCATTCCTTTGGCAAGAGGAGTGAAAGCATCGGCTTGTCTTTGATATTTTTTCATCTCGTCACGTTCCTCTTTTTCGAGTTTACGTTCTTTTGAAATATCTTCATATACTTTATACATATCTACAAAACGGGTTGTCTCATAAAGTAGTGAACGAGATGCATCGAGTTTGGCTTTCATCAGAGATAACATTTCATAAACGGCTGGAAATTCGATGATTGCTTTACCGAATTGTCGTCGTTCTTGAGCATAAGTAAGAGCCTCTCTATAAGCTGCTTCAGATACTCCGACCGATTGTGCTGCAATTCCCAGACGAGCACCGTTCATCAATGCCATGACATATTTGATCAACCCCATTTTGCGATCTCCGCAAAGCTCGGCTTTGGCATTTTTGAATACCAGTTCACAAGTAGGAGAACCCTTGATTCCCATTTTGTTTTCTATGCGTCGAACGGTTACGCCGCCATCGTTTTTATCGTAGATAAACATTGATAATCCGCGGCCGTCTTTGGTCCCTTCTTCCGAACGAGCCAGAACAAGAGCTATATGTCCGTCTCCATTTGTAATGAATCGTTTTACACCGTTCAAATACCAGCATCCGTCTTTTTCACTGTAAGTTGCTTTTAACATAACAGCTTGAAGATCTGAGCCGGCATCCGGTTCGGTCAAGTCCATAGCCATAGTTTCTCCGGCACAAACACGAGGGAGATATTTTTGTTTTTGTTCTTCGCTGGCAAATTCGTAGATAGTCTCAGCACAATCTTGCAATCCCCAAATATTAACAAATCCGGCATCTGCGCGACTTACCATATCGGCTGCCATGATATACGGTACAAGAGAAAAGTTCAGTCCGTTATATCGGCGAGGGATAGAAATTCCCATTAAGCCGGCTTTTACAAGGGCGTCCAGATTTTTTTCTGTTCCGGAAGCATATTTAACCCGTCCGTTTATAACTTGAGGACCTTCATGGTCTACGCTTTCGGCATTGGGAGCAACGATGTCTCCGCATATCTCACCGGCGATTTCAAGAACTTTTTCATAACTGTCCATCGCATCTTCAAAATCGATGGGAGCATAGTCATATTTTTCGGCATCGGTATAGTTTCGTTCTTTAAGAGCTACCAAACGCTTCATTAGCGGATGGTTCAAGTGATGTTTAAGGTCACTGTTATCTAAATAAAAATTAGCCATATTCTTTTGAGTTTATTATTTGCTATTCTTCTTATAATATTTGATCATTTTCGGAAGAATATCTTCTACAGTTCCGGTAATTACATAATCTGCTATTGTGTTGATCGGTGCATTCGGATCATTGTTGATTGCGATGATCATCGAACTGTCTTGCATACCGGCAATATGTTGTATCTGTCCGGAAATACCGCAGGCAATATACAGTTTCGGGCGTACGGTAACACCTGTTTGTCCGATCTGACGTTCATGTTCTGCATAACCTGCATCGACAGCGGCACGAGAAGCTCCTACTTCCGCACCGATGGTAGCGGCGAGATCATAAAGTAACTTGAAATTTTCTTTCGATCCTACTCCATAACCTCCGGCAACGATAATCGGGGCACTTTTGATGTTGATTTTTGATTTTTCGATCTGTCGTTCGATTACAGAAACGACAAAGTCGGTATCCGAAACATATTTTGATGCATCCAGTTTAACTACTTCGCCTTTATATGTTGGAGAAACGATTTCTTTTTTCATTACACCTTCGCGCACTGTTGCCATTTGAGGTCGACACTCCGGATTAACGATGGTTGCAACGATATTTCCTCCGAAAGCCGGGCGAATTTGGTATAATAAATTTTCGTAAGATTTTCCTGCTTTTTTATCCTCGTGAGATCCTATTTCAAGAGCAGTACAATCTGCTGTTAATCCGCTATGCAAAGCAGAAGAGACACGAGGTCCTAAATCGCGGCCGATGCTGGTTGCTCCCATAAGACAGATTTGAGGCTTTTTCTCTTTGAAAAGGTTGATAAGAACCGATGCGTGAGGCTGTGACGTATAAGGATAAAGCCTTTTGTCATCGACAAGGTAAACCGTATCAGCCCCGTATGGGAAAATTTGTTTTTCTACTCCGTCTAAATTGCTACCGATAACAAGAGCCTCAAGTTTACAATTCAGTTGATTGGCCAACGAACGGCCTTTAGTAAGCAATTCCAAGCTTACATCGGCGATGATGCCGTCTTCTATTTCGCAATATACAAATAAGTTATTCATACGATTTTCTTTTGGAGAGTTAATGATTTTTTGTCACGTATCTGATTATTATCCGATTGTGTGGTTTACTATTAACTCTTTCATGAGTTCATCTATTTCTGTGTCGTTTCCGGATAATTTTTTACTTTCTTTAGCCTGAAAAACGACATTCTCGATTTGTTTTACCTTTGTCGGAGACCCAGCCAATCCTACTTGATCCAGGTCTGCATCAACGTCGGACACACTCCATTCCGTTAGATTCAGATAAGGGCGGTTTTCGTATAAATTGCTGAAATAGTCATTATCCTGATTTTGTCTTTCACTGATGGTTTTGGCATATTTATACCGCTGTATTAGTTTCGCATTGCGCGGACGGCAATCATCTGCACTTCCATTAACGGTTATGACTACCGGATATTTGGCTTCTACAACTTCGACACCTCTTTCCAGACGTCTTTTGACTTGTATTTTGCCGTCCTGAACTTTTAAGATTTTTTCTGCATAAGTAATTTGTGGCAAACCAAGTTTTTCTGCGACTTGAGGGCCTACTTGGGCTGTGTCTCCGTCAATTGCTTGACGGCCTCCGATAATAATATCGTAGTCTTTCATTTTCTTGACAGCGCAAGCCAATGCATAAGATGTTGCTAATGTATCAGCACCGGCGAATGCCCGGTCGGTAAGTAATACCCCGCCGTCAGTTCCTCTGAACAAGCCTTCTCGTATAATATCAGCGGCGCGAGGAGGTCCCATAGTCAGTAATGATACGGTCGATCCGGGGTACTGTTCTTTTAATTGCAGAGCCTGTTCGAGTGCATTCAGGTCTTCTGGATTAAAAATAGCGGGTAATGCTGCTCGATTTACCGTTCCGTCGGCTTTCATGGCATCTTTACCTACATTTCTCGTATCCGGTACTTGTTTGGCAAGTACGATAATTTTTAAACTCATAATTGATAGAGATATTAGATTTGAAATATTGTTATCTAAAAAGCATTTTTCAACGCTCCACAAATTTACTGAAAGCTGTTAATCTGACAAGTGTTTTTATTGAAAATTTGATGTTCCGGAAGATGTTCCGAACGAATTCTTAAGGATAAAAGCAATTTTTTTAGATAGGCTTTTGTGCATGTTACTGTTGTTTGATTCATATCTGTTTTATTATCTTTGAATCGTAAAAATATGATTTATGAAACAAGAGAGCGATAGTTTTCAGTTTGAGAATACAACAGAGTGGGAGAGTGCCGGAGTTGGAGTCATCCGTCAGATTATGGCTTATAATAAGAATATGATGATGGTTAAGGTTAAGTTCGAAACAGGAGCGGAAGGTGCACCTCATACACATCCGCATACTCAGGCTACGTATGTTGTAAGCGGAATATTTGAATTTACCGTAGGAGGTGAAACCGAGATTGTTCGTGCCGGAGATGGCGTTTATATGCGCTCGGGAATATTGCATAGTTGCAAATGTATAGAGACCGGTATTTTAATCGATACATTTACTCCTATGCGGGAAGATTTTATAAAATGATTATTGGGGCAAACTTTTTATCGTTCTTTTGACGAGGAGTTTAAATTATTTTTCTTGTTTAGTAGATATTGTCGTATAGCTATCGAAATAAATAATACCCACATTAATATCATGCTTATGTTATTGATTTTAGGAGTGAATTTATTTAACTGAACAGGTAATAGTATCCAAATAAATAAAAACAGAGTTAAGCAGGTCTCTATGCTGGATAATTTGCTGTTTGCGGATAATAACATGATCAATAACGGAAAAATATAGATACCGTTGTAAACGAATGCTTGCTGGGGAACTAATACACAAATCATAGCCGCTAAGCCAAAACGGATTAAAGAAGATTTGGTCGTAAAGAATAATCCTGTGGAAAGCAATCCCAAGATATAAGTTAGATATTTACCCGTTTCGTAAAGTATAAATTGATTTTCTATATTCAATGTCTTTCCTAATTGTAGGAATAAAGGAATGATCCCGAACCGATATACCGAGAAAGACATTCCGTAAATAGTTGTTTGTTCTTTTACATTTTCATACAGTTGACCGATATTTTCGAATCCGTTTTCAAAAAATAAAAAAGGTAAGAATGCCAATAAAAAAGCAAGAATTGCATATTGGAAAAATGTTTTGTATTCTTTTTTGTATAAATAATATAAGCTGAATATAGCCGGAAATATCTTTAAAACAGAGGCGATAGCCAGACAAATTATTCCATACCATTTTTTTTCGTTTTGATCTTTCACATATACGAAGTAATTGATGCAAGCTGCTGAGATCATAATTTCGTTTCCACGCTCCAAAGCGTAAAGATTGATGGATGAAAAAAATATGATAAACAATATGATCGGAGAACATTTATATTTTATACACAAAAGATATAGAGAATGAAATAATAGGAAGAGCGAGAGTAATGTAAAGAAAAAGCAGCTCAATACGGCTATTTGAGAATTCCAACAATCTTCAAGCGATATTGAAGAGTAGTTGGTAAGCAAAGTAAACGGATATAAGATCATGTAAGAGAACGGTAAATAATTTTTGTTACAAGTACCGTTCAATTCATTATAATACGGGTTCTTATCGGCAATATAAATTAGAGTATTATAGAAGTCGGCAAAGAAATTATCTAATTTCAGAAAAAATACATGAAGTTGGTGTGAGGGATCTGCAAACAATAGTATGATCCAGATACAAGCTAATAAAAAAGTAAGTCCTGTGAATATTTTTTTGATTCTACTTTGGTTCATAAACGCATTACTTGAATGTCTTAAAAAACAATGTAATGCAAATATATTATATATTTAAGGTAATAAGAAACCTTGTTTGATTATTTTATAATATTGGGAAGAATTGCATGTTTATAAAATTAGACTGTTATAATATAAAAAATGATATGCACCCTAAAAGTTTTCGTTTAACTTTTAGAGTGCATATCGTTTTTCTTATCGGTATGTTATTCGTAACTGCTTCCATCGAAACAGTGAGTGCAAATACATTCTTTAGGTAAACCTATTGATTTGACGAGCGTTTCCAATGGATTGAATTTCAAAGTCGTAATATTCAGATCTTTTCGGATGCAATCCACCATTTTGCAATATTGGGGAGAATTTGTGGTTGCATAAGCCGGGAGATTTTTAGAGCAATCTCCTTCAAGATTTTTTATAACCCTCCGCGTGATGAGTTCCAACTCCGATTTTGAACCTGTGAAATTCAGAAACTTACAAGGGTAAATTAATGGAGGACAACTGATGCGCATATGCACCTCTTTAGCTCCATAACGATATAAATCATTTACATTGTCATGAAGTTGAGTTCCCCTGACAATAGAGTCATCACAAAAAACGACCTTTTTATCTTTCAATAATTTTTTGTTAGGGATCAGCTTCATTTTTGCTACCAGTTCTCGCATTTCTTGTGTAGGAGGAGTAAAACTTCTCGGCCATGTCGGAGTATATTTAACGATCGCTCTTTTATATGGAATTTGTTTTCCGACAGCATATCCCAGAGACATGCCGACCCCGGAATCGGGAATACCTGATACAAAATCTGCATCGATATCATCGTTTTTACCCATTTCCACACCGCAGTCGAAACGCATCTCGTCAACATTCTTCCCTTCATATTCGCATACGGGATAACCGTAATATACCCAAAGGAAAGAACATATTTGCATTTTTTTATTGGGTTTTCGCAGTTGAGTAAAACCATCGGCTGTAATTTGAACGATTTCTCCCGGTCCTATATTATAATCCATTTCATAACCCAGATTCGGAAAACTGCAGGTTTCGGATGATACCGCATAACCGTTTTTCCCTTTTCCTATCATGATAGGTGTTCGTCCATATTTATCTCGTGCCGCAATAATTCCGTTTTCTGTAAGAAGAAGCATCGAACAAGAACCTTTCAATCGATTATAGACATTCTCTATCCCTTCGACAAAAGTTTTGCCTTCGATAATAAGCATGGACACCAATTCCGATTGATTGGTAATGCCGTTACTGTGTTCGCAAAAGTGATTTCCTTTTGCCAAAAGTTCCTTTTCAAGTTCCGGCAGATTAGTTACTTTAGCAACTGTTACTACGGCAAATTTCCCTAAATGAGAATTGATGATAATCGGCTGAGCATCGGTATCGCTGATAACGCCTATTCCTGAATTTCCTGAAAAAGAAGGAAGGTCAGCCTCGAATTTTGTACGGAAATAAGAATTCTCGATATTATGAATCGAGCGAGTAAAATTTCCGTTATTCAAAGTTACCATACCTCCACGCTTTGTTCCCATGTGAGAATTGTAATCTACCCCATAAAAGAGGTCGGCTACACAATTTTCTTTTTTTATCGTTCCAAAAAAACCGCCCATTGTTTATTGAATATAATACTTAATTGTAGATGTGATGTTATTGATGTTAAAAAGAACGGGAACGTTCGGTATATACCCGAGCGTTCCCGTTATAGCATTATTATTTTTTATGCTGTTCTACCCATTTGCGGGCATTTACGAATGCCTCTATCCACGGGGTCACCTGATCTTCGTTTTTACGGTTGGTCGGATAATACCCCCATTGCCATGGGAAAATCGCGCGTTCGAGGTGTGGCATCATAGCCAAGTGCCGTCCGTCGTTTGTTGCGATACCCGCAACGGCAAAAGGTGATCCGTTCGGATTGGCCGGATAAGCATCGTAGCTGTATTTTGCTATGACATTATATTTGTCGATATCATAAGGTAATTCGAATTTTCCTTCTCCGTGAGCTACCCATACTCCTAATTTGCTGCCTGACAGAGATCCGAACATTACTGAATTATTTTCGGGAATAGTCAAGCCGATAAATTCAGATTCGAATTTATGTGAATCATTATGTCGCATCTTAGGTTTCTTTTCGTGATCCGGAGTCAATAGTCCCAATTCTACCATAAGTTGACAGCCGTTACAAATACCTAAACTTAGAGTATCCTCACGTGCATAGAAATTGTCCAAAGTGGCTTTAGCCTTTTCATTCCAAAGAAATCCTCCGGCCCAGCCTTTGGCAGAACCTAATACATCCGAATTGGAAAAACCTCCGCAATAAACGATCATGTTTATATCTTCAAGCGTTTCCCGCCCGCTGATCAAATCGGTCATATGGACATCTTTGACATCGAAACCGGCCAAATAAAGAGAATAAGCCATTTCCCGATCTCCGTTTACACCTTTTTCCCGAATAATAGCCGCTTTTATGCCGCTCGGTTTTCTGCGGTCGGCACTGATTCCGTATTGTGCCATTTTTCCGGTGAAATCGTCATTAAATTTAATTTGTAAAGGTTGTTCCTTATAGTTGTTGAATCGTGCGGCGGCAGCTTTTTCTCCGCTTTGTTTACGATCGAGCAGATAAGAGGAAGAAAACCATACGTCACGCAAATAATCGATTCCAAACTGATATTCTGCATTGTCTTTCTTGACCAGAATGTGACGTTCTTTGCAAGGCCGTCCGATTTTGGAAAACCCGATGCCGTTATTTTGCAAAATCTTTTCGACGCTGTTCTTGTCTTTTACCTGAATCAATACTCCCGGATTTTCACTGAAAAGGATTTTTATAATATCTTTTTCTGCGATTTTATCGAGATTTATTTCCAAACCGCCTTCCGGATTTCCAAAGTTCATTTCGAGCAGGGCAGTAATCATACCGCCGGCCGAAATATCATGACCTGCCAGAATGAGGTCCTTTTCGATTAATTCTTGTATTGTATTGAATGCTGAAACGAAGTATTCCGAATCTTTTACAGTAGGTGCTGTTTTACCGATTTTTCCGAGCGATTGTGCAAAAGCCGATCCCCCGAGCTGAAAATTATCGAATGAAAAATCTATATAATAAATAGCCGTATTGCGATCACGAATGAGTACAGGAGAAACGACTTTTTTTATGTCCGACACTTCACCTCCCGCTGAGATGATAACAGTTCCCGGAGCGAAAACTTTTTCGTCACCGTATTTTTGAGTCATAGACAGACTGTCTTTTCCTGTGGGGATGTTGATTCCCAGATCACAAGCAAATTGACTGCAAGCCTCCACCGCTTTATATAGACGGGCATCTTCACCTTCATTTTTACATGGCCACATCCAGTTGGCGCTTAACGATACACTTTTCAATCCCTCTGTCATCGGTGCCCATACGATGTTGGTAAGAGCTTCCGATATGGCAAGTACCGAACCGGCAGCCGGATCGATCATGGCTGCTTGCGGTGCATGTCCGATAGAAGTAGCAATACCCGATTTCCCCCGATAATCCAAAGCTACTACGCCACAATCGCTGAGAGGTAGTTGTATTTCACCCTGACATTGTTGGCGAGCCACTTTCCCGGTTACGGAACGATCTACTTTATTGGTCAGCCAATCTTTGCAAGCTACGGCTTCAAGTTGTAGGACATTTTCCAGATATTCATGTATTTTTCCGGTTTCGTAGGCAACGTCCTGATAATTCTCTTCGACCGTGTGATCTTTCATAAAGGTACGGGGCGCTTTGCCGAACATATCCTCCATGGCGAGATCTATCGGTTTTATTCCGTCTTTTTGTTCAAAGACAAAACGCATGTCTCCGGTAGTTTCTCCTACGACATACATCGGTGCACGTTCACGGTCTGCGATCTTTCTAACATGATCGATGTCTTTTTCACCGATAAGCATTCCCATGCGTTCCTGACTTTCGTTTCCGACAATTTCTTTTGCAGAAAGAGTCGGGTCACCTATCGGCAATTTGTCCATCTCGATTTTACCACCTGTCGTTTCTACCAGTTCCGACAAGGCATTCAAATGTCCTCCGGCTCCATGGTCATGAATAGAAACGATGGGGTTATTGTCCGATTCGGCAAGTGCACGAACGACATTCGATACACGTTTCTGCATTTCAGGATTAGCGCGTTGTATAGCGTTTAGTTCGATAGCATTGGCATATACACCGGTTTCTACGGATGATACAGCACCGCCTCCCATTCCGATACGGTAGTTATCTCCACCCATAACGACAACTTTCTCACCGGGTTTAGGAGCCCCTTTGAGAGCGTCCCGCATAGTTCCGAAGCCGACACCTCCTGCCAACATGATAACTTTGTCGTATGCAAATTTTTTATAGTTCTCCGCGTGCTCAAAAGTAAGAAGAGATCCGCAGATCATCGGTTGTCCGAATTTGTTCCCAAAATCCGATGCTCCGTTTGATGCTTTTACCAGAATTTGTTCCGGTGTTTGATAAAGCCATTTCCGTTCTGGCATAGCTTTCTTTTCCCATTCGCGCCCCTTTTCCGTTCTGGGATATGAGGTCATATATACTGCTGTTCCGGCAATAGGTAAACTCGCTTTCCCACCGCCTAATCGGTCGCGTATTTCTCCACCTGTTCCGGTTGCAGCTCCGTTAAACGGTTCTACGGTAGTCGGGAAATTATGTGTTTCCGCTTTTAGGGAAATAACGGTTTTTATATCTTTAATTTCAAAAAAATCGGGCTTGTCTTGTGATGCCGGAGCAAATTGTTCGATTACCGGTCCTTCGTTAAAAGCAACGTTGTCCTTATATGCCGATACTAATTTGTTCGGATTTTCTTCGGATGTTTTTTTTATTAATTTAAATAAAGAGCTTTCTTTTTCTTGTCCGTCGATGATAAAAACTCCATTGAATATTTTATGTCGGCAATGTTCTGAGTTGACTTGGGAAAACCCGAATACTTCGCTATCGGTAAGTTTTCGTCCGATTTTTTTTCCTAAATCGTTCAAATAATTTATTTCATCTTCACTTAGTGCAAGTCCTTCCTGTTTGCTGTATGAAGCGATGTCGTCTATATAGACGATAGGATCAGGTAATTTGTTTATTTCAAAAATAGACTGATTTAGTCCGTTATACATGCGTTGGAGCATCGGATCGTGATCTGCCTTTTCGCTTTTTACAGGGAAATATTCTTCGATACGGGTTATTCCTTTTAATCCCATGTTTTGGGTAATCTCCACAGCATTGGTACTCCACGGGGTAATCATTTCTTTACGAGGACCGACGAACCAGCCGTCGATAATTTGTTCGTTTAGTACTTCGGCCTCACTGAAGAGCCAGCTCAGTTTCTCTGTTTCATGGGACGAAAGAGTGTGATCGGTATCGACTGCTATCACATTCCGGGAAGGTGTTTTGAAAAAAAGAACCATTATAGTCTATTTAAATTGTGAATTATTTTGACTGTTATTATTGTTCTTGATAATATTTTTATTCTCTTATCTTTATGTAATAAGACATCTGCACTTTGATTCGAAATATAAAAAAGAGATGTTATCCTTTCTCAGATTTCGTTTGCAAAATTAATCAAAAGCTGCGTTCTTTAAAACAATAAAGCCAAAACAATTGGCGGAAATGTAACATTTATGACTTATATTTGCATTTCAGAAACAGATTAACTGTGTAAATAGGGAAATAGTGGATTTGGTATTATACACAATTATAAGAGGTTTGGCTATCGGTATTTTGGTATCGGCACCCATGGGCCCTATCGGAGTATTATGCATACAACGCACTCTGAATAAGGGGCGGTGGTCGGGCTTTGTTACCGGGCTGGGCGCTTCCATTTCAGATTTAGGTTATGCGGTGTTGACAGGTCTCGGTATGTCTATCGTAATAGATTTTATAGAAACGAATGAATATTTGATCCAGATATTGGGAAGCCTTGTGTTGGCCGGATTCGGGGCTTATTTATATCGTCAAAATCCTGCAAAGAATATTAAGAAACAAAGTGCGAATAAAAATACTTTTACACAAGATTTTGTGACAGCATTCTTTCTTACATTGTCAAATCCGTTGATATTGTTTCTGTTTATAGGATTGTTCGCCCGACTTAATTTCTTTGTTCCCGAATCTACTTTGTACCACTATATTCTCGGCTATATTTCTATTATCATAGGGGCTGTTTCTTGGTGGTTTACAATAACATTTTTTATAAATAAGGTGCGTACTCGTTTCAATTTGCGTAGCTTATGGTTGATTAACCGCTGTATTGGAGGCGTTATTATTATCATGTCTTTAGTAGGTTGTTTTATGGGTATGTCAGGATATTTCAATCATTAATTTTTTTTTACTATGAAAAAAGTTTTGTCAGTACCTTTTATTCCGGGCTTAAAAGATCAGCCGTTGGAAAAAGCGTGTGAGTTGCTTGAGGAAAAAGCTGCACGGCAAAGTGTGGAGTGCGTGAATTGGCCCGAACAATTTCCGTATAAGCCGATCACTATATTCGATATAGCCCGAAGCGAAACGGCTCTTTACATCAAGTATTTTGTTAGGGGAAATTGTCTGTTGGCATTGAATAGCGAAGATAATTCTCCGGTATGGCAGGATAGCTGTGTAGAGTTTTTTGTGCAAGTTCCGGGTGAAACCGAATATTATAATTTTGAATTCAACTGCATCGGTACGGCATTGGCGTCGAAGCGTCAAAGTCGGGAAATATGCACCCATTTTTCTCCGGAAAAGATGGCATGTATAGAGCGTTATGCTTCAGCCGGACATAAACCGTTTCAGGAGATGCAAGGAATATTTGCATGGGAACTGCTTGTTTCCATCCCTTTCGATTTGATAGGGGTTAACCCTGAATCGTTACCCGAAAAGTTATATGCCAATTTCTATAAATGTGCAGACAATTCGAGTTTACCTCATTATTTGAGTTGGAGTCCTATTGAGACGGAAAATCCCGATTTTCACAGACCCGAATTTTTTGGAGAGATATACTTTAGATGACAAAACAGCGAGGTGTTTCAATACCTCGCTGTTTTGTCTTTTTTGAGCCTTCTTTCTATCTCTTACAGATTGTTGCAAAATCGCAATATTCGCATATTTGAGTATTTTCAGTTTGTTTAAAGGGTATTTCGGGATTAAAGATTTCTTGGATGCATTTATTGAATGTATCTGTAAATTCCTGAATATAAGGGGAAAAGTCATATATAGTTTGTTCTATTCTTTTTTTCTCCGTTTTTATTTCATGGATGATAGACCAGTCGAATTGTATTTTAAATAGATCTCTGAGGTGGTAGATGCCGGGACAGAGAGATTTTGGGTGATTTATTTGGGAATATATCATAGCATACATGAATACTTGCATGATAGCCTTGGGACGATCTCTTTTTTGTGGGTCGAATAGGTCGTACATGGTTTTGAAGGTTGTTTCTCCTTTTCCTGTTTTATAATCTATGATTCTTGTAATGCCGTCTTTTTCATCGATTCGGTCGATAGATCCTTTTAAGCGGATTTGGCGTATTCTGTCGAATGTATGAGTAGTGTCGATAGGAAATTCTGAATGGAGATATATGAATGGAGTATGCTTTCTGTCCGTTATTAAAGTTTGTTTGACATATTTGCGGATAATCTCTCCCGTCAGATAATTTTGCCCGGTTAAGGGGCGTATTCGAGAAGTTTGAAAATAATGTTTGGCAAACATGGCTTCTATTAAGTTTGTTAATAGCGTGTCGTCTTTTTGAATCTTTTCAAGTAAGTCTCCTGTAACGAGTTTTCCCTGCATCCGTTGGTAAATATTCTCCATTACTCCATGATAGATGCTTCCGAATGTACTGGCCTCGACGCTTTCTGCTACTTCGTCTTCTGGAGATACCCTTTCGACATAACCTAAATAAAATTTTAAAGGGCAATCGATATAGGTATTGATGGCGCTTGCCGACAAAGCCCGGTCTCCTCCGGACAGGAATCGGTTTAGCTGTTTTTGAACAAATTCGTTTTTGGGTATTTGAATAATCTGATTTTCTTTAACCGTAATATCGTAACTCATGACCTTTTCTTGAATAGGCACTTGGTAATGATATTTCAGTTGGTAGATGTATCGGCTCATTTCACCGGTTTGTAATCCTTCGGTACGGGTGTCATATAATAAATAAAGTCTTTTTGCCCGATATATCATCCTGTAAAAATAATAGGCATAGATGCTGTCTTGATGTTCTATGGTCGAAAGTCCGAATCCCTTGCGCAAATTATAGGGAATAAATGTATTGGCGACTTTTGTCATCGGAAATATTCCTTCATTCATAGATAGGATGATCAAGTTTTCGAAGTCGAGAGCTCTGGTTTCCAGAACTCCCATTATCTGTAAACCGGAAAGAGGTTCACCTCTGAAAGGAATGGAGATACTTCCTGCCATTTTACCGAGTAGCCGGAAAAATGTAGAAACATTCATTTGTATGTTTTCGTCCTTAATGACGTCTTTCAGCCTTTTTACTGTTATATAATAGTGGAATAAAAACTCTTTTTCTATTTCGGAAAATTGTACGGTATGTTCTTCCTCTTCGGAGTCATTATGATCATTTTGCAGACCCTGCTGTAAATATTCCAAAATGTTGATCAGATAGTCGGCAGCTTGATTCGCAGTTTCTAAGCTTACGAAAAGCAGTTTCAGTAATTCTGTTCTTCCTAATTCCGAAACCGGAATAAATACTTTATTATATTGTTTTATCTCTTTTGATAATAGATTTATTTCATTTTCTCCGGAAAATAGTATATATCGATGACTGAGGATAGAAAGAACTTTTCGATGATAGAATTGTACCTCACCTTGTATCATGCGGTAATGCTTCTGCAAATCGAATATAGATTCCATAAGGCCTGCAACAGGAGTATTAGATAAAGTATATCCCATGGTCACGTTGATCGGGTCGATCGTTTCCGGTATGGAATATAACATCGGGAGTAATAAATGCTCGTCAGGCAAGACGATTGCCGTATTGATTGCTTTTGACGGATCAGGGATAGCTCCGGATGAAATCAATCCGTTCAGGATTTCTTGTGTTTGTTTAGCTTGCCCTACGGCAGACGGAATACCGATCAATTCTATTTCAGGCCAAGTTTCTTTTCCTTTGTCGTTTGCTAATAATAATTTCGAAGGAAAGGCCTTACGATTGCGGGAAAGAAAAAATGTAGCCTTATTATATTCATCTTGGAGGGTCGGAGCGTTATAGTCCCAATAAAAATCGGCGATATCTAATTCTTTTAGTCGATGCATTAGCATTTCTTCAGAAGTACTTAAAACATTTAAGCCGATAAAAACTACCTGGTTGTAAGGAATGTGCAATTCCTCCCGCTGTTTTGCTTTCTCCGCTACTTCTCGGAATATCATACCTTCGTATGCGATTCCTTTGGTTTTTAGCTCGTCTCGAAGAGCCTTATAAAGAGGATACAGAATTTTCCATAAGGCAACGAACTGCATTTTTTTTTCGCTTTCCATTGCCGGTATAAAATGATCCCAAAATCTGCGGATAAACTCTATTTGAGTCTCTGTCAATATATCTGAAAATCTGTTCTCTATCTCTTTCAAATCTTGAATATTAGTGAATAAATCTTTTGCGTTCACTACATATTTATCTACATCGTCGAAATCATTGAGAAGCATTTCTCCCCAAAAAACAAAATTATCGAAACTTTCATCGGAGTTGCTTAAAGTTATATAATGGCGATAAAGAACAAAAAGCATCTGAATTTTATCTGCCGGTTGATAAGGTGTCAAACGGATGAACAGATCGTTAATGGTCATTATCGGAGGAGAGAATAAAGGATGTCCGGCTACTTCGGCAAGGTATTTTTGAAAAAATATTCCAGCACGGCGATTAGGAAATACAAATGCGATATTCTGTATCTCTTTACCGTATTTTTTGTAAAAAGTCTGGGCTATAAGATATAAAAACGGTTTCATAAATATGCGATGCAAGATAATTTCTTACAAGTATAAGCAAAATTTGTGGGAAAACTTTCGGAAGGTACAGATTTATGTAAAGAAGAAAATCCTTTTAGGTTAAGTTTTGGAGGTTACTTCTCAAAGAAAGCTTGACTTTTTTATAATAGTGAGTTGCTATTTGATTATTTCATAAGTTATTAGCTAAGAATTTGTCTATGTTTTCTTATTAGAAAATTTAAACAGGCTTTTAGTTGTTTGTCTGTAATTTTATTAGACTATTAGATGTTCATGTAGAAATTATTCTGACTTTGTTTCCGTGTTTTTCTATTATGTGCAGTAAATCTTCAACTTTTAGCCAAACGGTAGAAGTGTTGTCATTAGGATGTATGCCGATAATGGCAGGCGATGCTAAAAAGTCTTCATCAAGAAAAAAGAGCGTTTTACATTCTTTATCATTCAATATACCGAAAGGTGTAACCGTGCCGGGGGTAAGTCCTAAAATATTTCTTAATTCTTCTTCTTTGGCTAAACTTAACGGTCTTGTACCGTAATTACGTTTGATTGCTTTCAAATCGATCCGTTTGTTACTTTTTACAGTTATGAGGTAATAGTTGTGTTTCTTATCATCACGTAAAAATAAGTTTTTGGCTATGACTTCAGGATAAGGTAACGATATATCGGAAAGTTCAACCATATTATAAACAGCCTTATGCTCTGTTATTTCAAAACCGATCTTACAATAATTCAGATACTCATATATCATTTGCTTACTGTTTATTTTCCCGGGATTATTCATTGTTTATTTGTTTAATTACACGGCAAGGATTTCCTACTGCCACACAGTTAGCTGGGATGGAATGAGTAACTACACTGCCTGCACCTATAACGCTATTTTGTCCGATAATGACTCCGGGCAAGATGATAGAACCTCCGCCAATCCATACGCCATCTTCTATTTTTACAGGTAAGGCGTATGTACGACAGATTTCTTCACTTTCCGACCATTCATGTACCATGCGTTCATTTATTTTAATAGAATGTGTCGCTGTGTATATTTGTACATTGGGAGCAATCAAGACATTGTTGCCGATATCGATACGGTTATTGTCCACAAAGGTACAGTTCATATTGATAATCACTTTGTCGCCTACAAAAATGTGTTTCCCGTATTCACAATGAAAATCAATATCTACATGTACACCTTTACCCATGCTGCCGAATATCTCACGTAGTAATTCTTGTTTACGTTTTGTATCGGCATAGTCGGTAGCATTAAACTGCATTAATAGTCGTCTTGTGCGCAAAATCATCTCTGTAATTTGAGGGTCTTTGCTTCCGATGAAAGGCTTGCCCGACATACATTTCTCATATTCTGTTCCCATATAAAATATTCTTTCTGCAAAAGAAGAAAATTGAAGTAAGAAAGTGATTAAATATTTGTTAAAATGTTTTTCTATCAATGAAATTGGCTGCAAAAAATAGAAGTATTATAATTATCATTTATATTAGGGTTAAAACGATCTCGATTATGTCAATCAAAAAAGTTTGTTACTCTTTACTAAAAAAATAAATAGAGGTAGCCGTACAAATTAGGTAAATAATTGAAGATAATTATAATAATTTTCTAGATTGGAGAATGAGGCTCTTATTATAGACATGGAAATGATCTGTAATATGGTTACGATTATCTGTAATATGGTTCTCTCTTTTTTTAGAATAAAAATTTATTTTTGCACAGTACTAAATTTACCTTATTGATAGATATTTGTCAGAATATAATCGATTTTCTCGATACTATAAAAAGTATTTGTACTGATACTGTAAAATAATATTAATATGGAAAATATTTTCAAAAAAGATCTTTCGGGTGCGCTGGTTTCACCCAATGAACCTGGTTATGATGAGTTGATAAATTCTATTTTTGATACAATGAAATTAGCGTATGAGTTGAATACTGGTTATCATTCGCCAGAAGAAGTCCGTGATTATCTTTCGCAAATTATCGGGCGGAAAGTCGATGAATCAGTGACACTACTTCCTCCTTTTTATGTAGATTTCGGAAAAAATATCCGTATTGGAAAGCGCTGCTGGATTCAACAGGGTTGTACTTTTTTTGATCGTGGCGGTATCACGATTGGAAATGATGTATTTATTGCTCCGAAAGTGAATCTCATTACTATTAATCATGATTCTGATCCGGAAAACCGTAGTGCAACTTATGGTCGTCCTATTGTTATAGAAGATAAAGTTTGGATAGGGATTAATTCCACTATTTTGCCTGGTGTTACTGTCGGATATGGATCGATTGTAGGAGCTAATAGTGTCGTGACTCACGATGTTTCGCCTTATACAGTGGTTGGTGGAAATCCGGCTAAATTTATTAAGGAGATTAGGCTGAAAAAGCAGATGTAAAAACGTAATAAATTATTATGAAAAAGAAAATTTCATTATTAACTTTGATTGTTGTTATGATAGCATTTGTTTCTTGCAAACAGGCAAGTAAAAATGGCAATGACAATCAACGAGAAAATTTGACAGCAATGAAAGACTCATTTAAAACTGTTCCTGTAACCGATGCCGTTGTGATCGTGCTTCTTGCACATCCCGACATTAATAAAAGCCACATGAATGCCATGCTTTCTCAGGCTGCAGCCGAAGTAGAGGGTGTGCAAGTAATCAATATTTATGACTATCCTGTTGCTCCTGATGTGTACCGTGATGTAGTAAAGCAGGCAAAAGGTATTGTTTATGAGTTCCCGTTTTATTGGATGAGTGCGCCCCATTTGTTGAAACAGTGGACAGATGAAATATTCATGGCATTTACACAAGAAGGGTTGATAGAAGGCAAAGAGTTCATGGTTGTTACCACAACTGGATCTGAAGAGGCTGCTTATCAGCACGATGGACGCAATAAATATACGATGTCCGAGTATTTGCGTCCTTATGAAGGTCAGGCTAATCACTCGAAAATGATTTGGAATGATCCGCTTGTCGTTTATGGTAATCCGCAAAACGCTACTGTCGCAGAAGAAAATTTACAGAAAGGTAAAGAGGAATATAAGGCTCGTCTGAAAGCAATGGTAGAAAGAGTTAACATCAAATAATATGCACAATAATGACTGTTGAGGATTTGCGAGACTATTGTTTGTCACTGCCGGGGGTAACGGAGAAAATGCCTTGGATAGGTCATAAAGTTTATAGCAGCGGTTTATGTTTTTATATATGCGGAAAATGGTTCTGTTTTTGTGATGTAGATAATTTTGATTTTATCAATATCAAGTTGCCTCCGGCAATGGGAGAGGAGCTTCGGTCTGAATATGATGCTGTTCGACCGGGTTGGCATATGAATAAGAAATACTGGAATAGTATTTATCCGGGCAGAGACTTGTCTGATGTCCGGATTAAAGAATTGATCCGGATTTCTTATGATACGGTAGTTGCCGCATTACCGCTCAAAGACAGAACCGGATTGATGTCACAGGGAGCAACTGGCCTAAAATCGATATAGGTTCTTAATATCGAAATATTTTGTAGAAGTATCGACTATTGTAGTCGGTACTTTTGCTGTTTTTAAGGATTAGCCTGTTGTTCGATATTGTTGAATTTCTTTGTGTAAGTTACCGTATTAAGATTTGAACGCTCATTTTATAGAGATATGCTTATAAAGATTCGATGATTTAAAATTCGTTGTAGTGGACGTTTTTTTTTACATTTGCACTTTCATAAAGTAATTATAACCAGTTATGATTTCAATAGAAGGGTTATCGGTGGAATTTGGCGGAAATCCGCTTTTTGATGATATAACCTATGTAATAAATAAAAAAGATCGAATAGCTCTGGTCGGGAAGAACGGTGCAGGAAAATCTACCATGTTGAAAATTATCGCCGGATTGCAACAGCCAACATCGGGGACGGTGAATATTCCTAAAGATATGACGATCGGATATTTGCCCCAGCAGATGCAAATATCCGATTCGCGTACGGTAATGAAAGAGGCAGAACAAGCCTTTGCTCATATATTTGAACTTCAGTCTCGTATCGACCGTATGAACCGGGAATTGTCGAATCGAACCGATTATGATAGTCAGGATTATCATGATTTGATAGAGCGGGTTACAGATGCGAATGAGCAGTTAACGATGATCGGTGCTGCAAATTATCAGGCGGAAATAGAGAAAACATTAATGGGATTGGGATTCGTCAGAGAAGATTTCGATCGCCCGACATCTGAATTCAGCGGAGGATGGCGCATGCGTATCGAATTGGCGAAATTGCTTTTGCAGCGTCCGGATGTGCTGTTGCTTGATGAACCCACCAATCATTTGGATATAGAATCGATTCAGTGGTTGGAAAATTTTTTGGCGACAAGAGCGAATGCCGTAGTGCTGGTCTCTCACGACCGAGCATTTATAGATGCGGTGACAACTCGCACCATAGAAATTTCATTAGGTCGCATCTATGATTATAAAGTAAATTATTCCAAATATGTTCAGTTACGAGCCGAACGTTTAGAACAGCAGCAACGGGCTTTTGAAAATCAGCAGAAGCAAATACAAGATACGGAAGCTTTTATCGAACGTTTCAGGTATAAAGCGACAAAGGCCGTTCAAGTGCAATCTCGTATTAAACAGTTGGAAAAAATAGATCGAATCGAGGTTGATGAAGTCGATACCTCTCGTCTTAATTTAAAGTTCCCTCCAGCACCTCGTTCCGGAGACTTTCCGGTTATAGCGCAAGGAGTAGGTAAGACCTATGGCAATCATGTTGTGTTTGCGAATGCTGATTTTACGATCCGGAGGGGTGAAAAAGTGGCTTTTGTCGGAAAAAACGGGGAAGGAAAATCGACATTGGTAAAGTGCATAATGGGAGAGATCGACTATGACGGAACATTGAAAATCGGTCATAATGTCAAAATCGGGTATTTTGCACAAAATCAAGCACAGTTGTTAGATGAAAATCTGACGGTTTTCGATACGATAGATCGTGTGGCCGTAGGGGATATACGTACCAAAATACGGGATATTTTAGGAGCTTTTATGTTTGGGGGCGAAGCATCCGATAAAAAAGTAAAAGTCTTGTCGGGAGGGGAAAAGACTCGGCTGGCCATGATCCGGCTTTTGCTTGAACCGGTGAATCTTCTGATTCTTGATGAGCCTACCAATCATTTAGATATGAAGACCAAGGACATTTTGAAACAGGCGATAAAAGATTTTAACGGCACAGTAATTGTAGTCTCTCATGACAGGGAATTTTTAGACGGTTTAGTTGATAAGGTCTATGAGTTCGGGAATAAGAGAATAAAGGAGCATCTGGGTGGCATTTACGATTTTCTGCAACGGAAAAAAATGGAAACACTACAGGACTTGGAGCGTAATAATAACGTTGGTTCGAAATCTGTCTCTAATAATTCCGGAGATAAGGAAATTTCGGAGACGAAGTTGTCGTATGAAGAACGGAAAGAATTGCAACGCCAGATAAAAAGATTGGAAAAAGCCATTGCGGATAATGAAAAACGAGTTGAACAGATAGAGGCGGAAATACAATCTGTTGAAGAGCAATTGGCTTCTCCTGAGGGGGCTTCTGATACACAGCTTTATGAGAAACATGGAGCATTGAAAAAGACTCTGGATGAAGTTATGGAGAATTGGACAGAACACAGTGAGCAACTTGAAAATTTGCGATTACAAGATTTATAAACGTAATAATTAAATAATAATGAAACAATTATTGATTTTACCTTTGGTTGCCGGGGTCTTGGTTACCGGTTGTGCTCCTAAGCCCGGAGCGGAGAAAAATTTGGCTATTGATCCGTCTAATATGGATACGACAGTGGCTTGTGGAGAAGACTTTTATGAGTATGCGTGTGGAGGATGGATTAAAAAAAATCCGTTGAAACCTGAATATGCACGTTATGGTTTATTTGATGTTTTGGCCGAAAACAATCAAAAACAGATGCGTGAGCTGATAGATGAGTTGGAGAAAGCTGAAAACGAACCGGGATCGGTTGCTCAAAAAGTCGGTGATTTATATAAAATGGGGTTAGACAGCGTTCGTCTTAATAAAGAAGGCGTTTCTCCTATTTCGGAGGCTTTGAAAAATATAGCTTCTTTGGATGATAAAGCTGCTTTTGCATCTCTCGTTGCTCAAATGCATAAAGAAGGATCATCTCCTTTCTTTCAATTATATGTAGGTGCTGATGAAAAAAACAGTTCGATGAACATTGTTAATTTATATCAGGGCGGCATGAGTATGGGAGATCGTGATTATTATCTGTCCGAAGACAGCGCTAACGTAAAAATTCGGGATGCATATAAAAAATATATAAATAAGCTGTTTACGTTGGCTGGTTATTCTGCAGAGAAAGCTGTTGCTGCCGAAAAGAATGTTATGAATATAGAAACGGCATTGGCTAAGGTTGCATTTTCTCGTGAAGAAACCCGGAATCCGTTGAAAAATTATAATAAAATGCCAATGACGGATTTTCTAAAGCAAATGAACGGTTTTGATTGGAAATCTTATTTTTCTGCTTTGGGTTTGGACTCTTTAAACGAAATCAACCCTAATCAGTTACCTTTTATAAAAGGTATGGATGCTTTAGTTGGAGGTTTGACCTCTGAAGAAATCCGGGATTATTTGATTTTTAAGCAAATAAATACGGCTTCGTCTTATTTGAGTGATGATTTTGTTCAGGCGCGTTTTGATTTTTACGGTAAGGTTCTTTCCGGGCAACAAGAATTAAAACCTCGTTGGAAGCGTTCGTTGAGTGTAACGGACGGAGCTTTGGGCGAAGCGTTGGGTGAGATGTATGTCGCAAAATATTTTCCGCCTGAAGCAAAAGAACGGATGCTTAAATTGGTAGAAAATTTACGAATTTCGTTAGGTGAGCATATCGATAGTTTGGAATGGATGAGCGCAGAGACTAAGGCTAAGGCAAAAGAAAAACTTGCTGCTTTTTATGTAAAGATCGGTTATCCCGATAAATGGCGTGATTATTCCGGATTAACGATCGATCCGAAAAAATCATATTGGGATAATGTCCGAGAAGCTGCTATATTCGAGTCTGATTATATGTTGAGCGATGTAAATAAACCGGTCGATAAAACCCGTTGGTTGATGAGTCCGCAGACAGTAAACGCTTATTATAACCCGACTACGAACGAAATCTGTTTCCCGGCCGGTATCTTGCAGCCGCCGTTCTTTTATATGGATGCCGATGATGCTGTAAATTATGGAGGTATAGGCGTTGTAATCGGGCATGAAATGACTCATGGGTTTGATGATCAGGGTCGTCAATATGATAAAGATGGAAATCTGAAAGATTGGTGGACGGCAGAAGATGCGAAGCAGTTCAATTTGAGAGCGGACAAATTGGCTGATCAATACAGCAGTATTATTGTCCTGGATACAGTACATGCAAACGGACGTTTCACATTAGGTGAGAATATTGCTGATCATGGAGGATTGCGGGTCTCTTATACTGCATTTAAAAATGCGACGAAGGGACAGGATTTGAAACCGATCGACGGATTTACTCCCGACCAACGTTTTTATTTGGCTTATGCAGGATTATGGGCGCAGAATATCCGGGATGAGGAGATATTGCGATTGACTAAGATCGATCCTCATTCTTTAGGCAAATGGCGTGTAAATGCTGCATTACGTAATTTGGAAAGCTTTTTTCAGGCTTTTGGAATTACGGAAAAAGATCCGATGTATATGAAACCTGAAGATAGAGTAACAATTTGGTAAGTAATTTTATTTATATGAATCAAGCCGGGATTTTGCCAAGATTCCGGCTTTTTAATTACAAAAAATACTCCGGTAAAAATATTATAATTATTACCGGAGTTTCCTGTTTATTTTAATCAAATCTTAGGACTTGTCTAAATTTTATTCGCGTCAGTTTTGAGAATTCTTTTCAAGGATATTTTTCTGTTTTTACAAGAAGGATAGCGGGCTATCTGATGAGTGAAAACGGGAAAAAAGACCGGAAGCAAACACAAAAATGACCTAATAATATTTTGTCGGAAAATTTACGACAGGATTTTAAATAATGTCTTTTATCTCTTCAAGATTTTTTGCTACATCTTCGTCCGTTACTTCGCAATTTATAAGGTCTCCTGAGAAATATTGATCATAAGCCGCCATATCGATGAGTCCGTGTCCCGAAAGGTTGAACAATATTGTTTTCTTTTCTCCTGATTCTTTAGCTTTCTGTGCTTCTTGTATTGCTGCGGCAATAGCGTGAGATGATTCGGGTGCAGGAATAATACCTTCGGTACGAGCAAAAAGCGTTGCCGCCTCGAATGTATCTAATTGCTTGATATCTACAGCTTCCATGAGATTATCTTTTTTCAATTGGCTGACAATCGATCCGGCACCATGATAACGAAGGCCTCCGGCATGTATATTTGCAGGTGCGAAGTTATGCCCGAGTGTGTACATCGGGAGTAACGGGGTATATCCCGCTTCATCTCCGAAGTCGTATTGGAATCTGCCGCGTGTCAGTTTAGGACAGGAAGCCGGCTCGGCGGCAATAATTCGTATATCTCTACCTTCTGTCAGTTTATGACGTAAGAAAGGAAAAGATATTCCGGAAAAATTAGAACCTCCTCCGAAGCAACCTATGACGATGTCGGGATATTCACCTGCCATTTCCATTTGCTTTTCGGCTTCGAGACCTATCACGGTCTGGTGTAGCATAACGTGGTTTAAAACGCTTCCCAACGTATATTTGCAATTCGGGGTTTGCAGAGCTAATTCGATCGCTTCTGAAATAGCAGTACCCAAACTGCCCTGATAGTTAGGGTGATCGGTCAGTATTTTACGTCCAGCCTTTGTTGACATACTTGGGGATGCAATTACCTGTGCACCGAATGTTTGCATGATAGAACGGCGATAAGGCTTTTGATGATAGCTGACCTTTACCATATATACGGCCAGTTCGAGTCCGAATGTTTTGGCAGCATAAGAAAGTGCAGCTCCCCATTGTCCTGCTCCTGTCTCGGTAGTAATATTGGTTACACCTTCTTTTTTACAGAAATAAGCTTGAGCTATCGCCGAGTTCAGTTTGTGTGAACCGATAGGACTTACACTTTCGTTTTTGAAATAAATATGTGCAGGTGTATCTAAAGCTTTTTCTAATCCGTAGGCACGTACTAGTGGAGTAGGACGCCAGACTTTATACATATCCCGTATTTCATCGGGTATTTCTATCCATGCATCGGTTGTATTTAGTTCCTGATGAACCAATTCTTTTGCAAAAATCGGATAGAGATCTTCCGGTTGCAGCGGTTTTTTTGTTCCGGGATGAAGAGGTGGCATGGGTTTGTTTTTCATGTCCGCCACTATGTTATACCACGCTCTGGGGATGTCGTTTTCTTGTAATAAAAATTTTTTCGTATCCATAATAAGAGTTTTAGTTATGGTATTATTAGTTGACTTTTTTATCTGATGTTTTTTGTAAAATTATCTCAAACAAAAGAATCTTGAAACAAAGGAACAAATAATAATTAAAAAATCAAACAAAAAGAAAGGATAATTCAATATTGATAAACAAATCGATCAAAAAATAATTTTTCGGTGAAATGATAGAATCTGTTTATAACCTATCTCGATTTTGTACGAATGTTTTTTGATACTTGTTTTCGATGGCGTTTTTTAGTTTTGTGTCGAAATGAGCCGTATATATAAAAAAGCAAAGAGAGGGACTACTCACGTAGTATTCCTCTCTTTTAGAATTCATCACATTATGCTTATTTTAAAGTGCTAGAAAAGTTACGCATCACGCGCGACTATTTGAAAAGTGCGAATTAATCAATACCTCTCTTCAACTACTTTCCAATCGATGATATCCCATAGACCATTTAAATGATCGGCTCTTCGATTTTGATAGTCGAGGTAATAGGCATGTTCCCAGACATCGAAAGTGAGAAGCGGTGTATATCCTTTTGTCATCGGATTGCCGGCATTTCCTTCTTTAATGATGTCCAGCTTGCCATCTTTATCTTTTACCAGCCATACCCAACCTGATCCGAATTGGGCGACTCCTGCATCGACAAAAGCTTTTTTGAAAGCATCAAAAGAACCCCATTTTTCATCGATTGCCTTTGCTAAAGCACCTTTAGGTCCTTCGCTTTTGTGCGGAGTAAAACTGAAAAAGTAAAATATATGATTCCATGCTTGAGATGCGTTGTTGAATAAAGCTCCGTCAGCTTCTTTGATAATTGTTTCGATCGGTGTATCTTCATAAGGTGTATCCTTAGTCAGATTATTCAGATTATTAATATAAGTCTGTTCATGTTTGCCATAATGAAACTCTATTGTTTTTTTACTGATAGCAGGTTCTAATGCATCATATTCGTATGGTAATTTGGGCAATTCGTATTTCATAATTCTATTTTTTTATCGTTGTTTATTAGTAAAACAAACTAACAGCGAAAAAGTTCTGTAATTGTTCGTTTTTTAATCTTTTTTTGCAAATAAAATCTTAAAGCTCTTTTAGTCAGTATTATTCTATTGTTAGAAAAGCCCTTTTTTATTTGCTTTACTTAATAAACAGCCGTTGTCGGTAAAAGTTCTGTGAAACGGGAAAAAATAATTACATTTGCATAAAAGAATGTATAGTGTGGAAGAGTTTTTGAAAGATCTTAATCCAAGTCAGCGGGAAGCTGTTTTATATAATGATGGTCCTTCACTTGTTATTGCCGGTGCAGGATCTGGTAAAACCCGTGTACTTACCTATAAAATTGCATATCTGTTGCAAACAGGCTACGCTCCTTATAATATATTAGCATTGACTTTTACCAATAAAGCGGCACGGGAGATGAAAGAGCGTATTTCCCGAATAGTAGGGGAAGATACTGCATCCCGTTTGTGGATGGGCACTTTTCATTCGGTGTTTTTGCGGATTTTGCGGACCTATGCCGATCGTATCGGTTTTGATTCTAAATTTACAATTTATGATAGTGCCGATTCTAAAAGTTTGATAAAAGCTATTATAAAAGAGAAAGCTTTGGATGACAAGCTTTATAAGCCAGCAACGGTTCAAGCTATTATCTCAAATGCAAAGAACGCCTTGATTACTCCTGGTGCTTATGCAGCTTCAAAAGAGTTGATAGAAGCGGATATTCGTTCTAAAAAACCGCTTATAAAAGATATATATGCAGAATATTGGAATCGTTGTGCTCGTGCGGGGGCGATGGATTTTGATGATTTACTGCTTTATACCAATATTCTGTTTCGGGATCATCCCGATGTTCGGGATCATTACAGGAATATATTTCGGTTTATCTTGGTAGATGAATACCAAGACACCAATTTTGCACAGCATCTCATTGTGCACCAATTGGCAAAAGATCACAATCATATATGTGTAGTAGGAGATGATGCGCAAAGTATTTATTCGTTTCGGGGAGCGAATATCAGCAATATTTTAAATTTGCGGACAGATTATCCCGGCTGCCGGACATTTAAATTAGAACAGAATTATCGTTCTACACGCATGATTGTAGCTGCTGCAAACAGCTTGATCGAAAAAAATAAAGAACAGATTCCCAAACATGTATTTTCGGATAATGACGAGGGGAGTAAAGTTGCTGTGTTGAATGCGTATTCCGATTTTGAAGAGGGATATATGGTGGCGAACCGTATTTCCGAAATGCGTGCCATTTCGGGATTTTCGTATAGCGATTTTGCTATTCTTTACCGGACAAACGCACAATCCCGAATTTTTGAAGAAGCATTGCGGAAGAAAAATATTCCTTATAAAATATACGGGGGATTATCATTCTATCAAAGAAAAGAGATTAAAGATATTGTCGCCTATTTTCGTATGACAGTCAATCCGCATGATGAGGAAGCTTTGAAGCGGATTATCAATTATCCTTCTCGGGGAATAGGAGATACTACTCTTCGCAAAATAGGTGAATGTGCCACGAAGCATAGCGTAAGTTTGTGGCAGGTTGTCTCTGATCCTCTCGCTTATGCCCTTTCTGTTAATAACGGCACATTGGACAAGTTGAAAAATTTCAAAGAGTTGATCGACTCTTTCAGGGAGGCAGCAGAGGAGAAAAATGCTTTTGATCTGGCAGAGCAGATAGTCAAACAGTCGGGAATTTTTGCAGCGGTATTTTCTGACCGTACTCCGGAGAATTTGAGCCGTCAGGAAAATTTGCAGGAGTTGATGAATGGAGTGCAGGAGTTTTGTTCTTTACGTGAAGAAGAAGGAAACGAGTCGGTTTCATTAATCGATTTTTTGAATGAAATATCTTTGGCTACCGATCAGGATAATGATAAAGAGGAAAATAGCGATAAAGTTACGATGATGACCGTTCACGCATCAAAAGGTCTTGAATTTACGAATGTGTTTGTCGTAGGTCTTGAAGAAGACCTCTTTCCGTCGGCGATGTGTAAGAGTAGTGAACGGGAAATAGAAGAGGAGAGACGGCTGCTTTATGTCGCGATTACCCGTGCGGAAAAAAATTGCATACTTTCGTATGCGGGTACTCGTTATCGCAACGGAAGTCCTACAGCTATGCCTCCCAGCCGTTTTCTTAAAGACATGGATTCTCGATATTTATCTTTGCCTTCTGCCCTCAATGGCGATGAAAGACCGGAAAGACGGGAGGTGGATCGTTTCTCTTCCGGAAATGTATTCAGTCGTGTACATAGTCGTCAATGGTCAGACGGGCAGGATTCTGTAAACTTGAAAGCCAAGAAGTCAGACCTTTATAATTCGGAACAGTACAGACCGCTTACACGAATGGAACAAGCTGTTTCCAAGGAGACGTCAGGAACATTGAAACAGATCGGAAACATACAGGTAGGAAGTGTGATACGGCATGATCGTTTCGGACGAGGAGAGGTTATCGATATTTCAGGAGATGGAGATAATGCTAAAATCGGAGTTGAATTTGAAAATGTCGGTAAGAAACAATTACTGCTTAAATTCGCGAAATTTACCGTAATAGAAAATAAGATTATGGATATAGAAAAAATACCCTCGCCTTGTTACGTGTTGGACGAGGCGTTGTTTCGTAAAAATTTAGAACTGATTCGTTCGGTTAAAGAACGTGCGGGAGTAAATATCATATTGGCGTTTAAGGCGTTTGCTTTATGGAAAGCATTCCCCATTGTACGGGAATATATTCCGTATTCAACGGCAAGTTCCGTATTCGAAGCCCGGTTGGCTTATGAAGAAATGGGGAGTCCTGCTCATACTTATTCTCCGGCATATATCGATGCCGATTTTCCGGCTATTATGAATTATAGCAGTCACATAACTTTCAATTCTCTCAGTCAGTTTCAGCATTTTTATCCTCAAATTTTAGCTGCTGGGAATAAAATATCTTGCGGATTACGTATCAATCCTGAATATTCGGATGTAGAGACAGATCTTTATAATCCGTGTGCTCCCGGTTCTCGATTGGGAATTGTTGCTTCTATATTAGGTGACGTATTGCCGCAGGGAGTCGAAGGTTTGCATTTTCATACGCTTTGTGAATCGTCATCGTATGATTTAGAAAAAACATTGGAGCAGGTAGAAAAAAAATTCGGACATTTATTACCGCAGGTTAAATGGTTGAATATGGGGGGCGGGCATCTTATGACTCGAAAGGATTATAATGTAGAGCATTTGATAGGCGTATTGAAAGCCTTCAAAGAACGACATCCCAATTTGGAAATTATTATGGAACCGGGTAGTGCATTTGCTTGGCAGACTGGGGTTCTGGTCTCTTCTGTTGTAGATATTGTTGAAAATCACGGAATAAAAACCGCAATTTTGGATGTTTCATTTACGTGTCACATGCCTGATTGCCTGGAGATGCCGTATAAACCGGTCGTTCGTGGAGCGACAGATCCTGTTCCGGGAAAACCAACATATCGTTTAGGTGGAAATTCTTGCTTGAGTGGAGATTATATGGGAGATTGGTCGTTCGATAAAGAATTGAAAGTAGGTGATAAGATCGTGTTTGAGGATATGATTCATTATACAATTGTCAAAACGAATATGTTCAACGGTATTCCACATCCGGCATTAGCATTATGGACAAAGGATGAAGAATTGAAAATATGGCGTACCTATACTTATGACGATTATAAAAATCGGATGGCTTAATATATTGGATAAAGGGAAATTTTTTGTAAAAAAAGGTTTCATAAAAGCTTTATTGATAAATAAATAGTTAATTGTGGTTAATGTATTCTATTTTATAGAATAATAGTATTGCATATATAAATAATGTTCGTACATTTGCGATGTGTTTTTCATGGTATTAGATTTAAGGTTAACGAAGATTGGTTGTCGAGATGACAACCTTTTCTTTTTTATATACATGCTTCCCTAAAATAGGATTAAAGATATAAACTTCTAAATAGTATTTTGAAAATTTGATTCTTTTATTTTCTTCTCAATAGATCGTCGTTAATTTAATTATTAGATAATAGACTTGTTTATATCGGAATATTTTTCGAAAATTTTTTTTGTATACGGTTTCTTGTAAAAATGTATAGTAGAATTTTTTGTATGGTCGTTGTAATATCATAGAGAATGAAAATTTCATAGGATATAGAAATATTCTCAATAAAAAATGATATGTCTTTAATTTGTTTAACAATAATGGATAGTGGACTTTCTTTTATTTTGAGTCCCTAAATAATAGAATAGTTGAATATATAAATTCATTTGTATGAATAAATCTGCAATAGATATTGACAAAATATTTAAATGCTATTATCGTCCATTATGTTTATATGCATTACATTATGTTCATAATCCTGATATTTCTGAAGATATAGTGCAAGATAGTTTCTTTTCTTTATGGGAGAGAATAAATAGTGTTGAAATAGAGAATGTCAAAGCATACCTTTATAAAACAGTACGAAATCGTAGTTTGGATTATCTGAAAGAGAATTCGATTTATGAGACAAACCTCTCTCCATTTGATTTGGAAGATATTCTGACCGATGAAGAGGCAGAAGAACGTTCGCTTGCAGAAGCTCGAATGTGGACGATTATTGATACTCTTTCAGAACGTTGTCGAGAAGTATTTTTACTGAATAAGCGTGATGGCATGAAGTATAAAGAAATTGCGGACAGACTACACATTTCTGTAAATACGGTAGATAATCATATTAGTAAAGCTCTTCGGCTGATACGCGAAGGTGCGCAAAAGATTTATATTTTCTTATTTAACTAATCTTTACTATTCCTTTATAGTGAATTTTTTTATTGTAACAGTCATAGTTACGAGAAATAAAGATTGAAAAGTATGGGAAATTTAGAAGAAAAATGTCTTCGCTTTGTTTTGCATTATTATCAGAAAAATAAGTTGGATACGCAAAAAGCATTAAAAGATTTTAAAGACAAACATCAAATATCGGAGTGTAATAAAAATATCGCACGTTTTTGGTGGGTATTTACCGGTGTTGCCGCCGCAATATTCATAGTGCTTTTTATGCAATATCAATTTTATGAGGAAAAAGAATGGACGGAAGTAACAGCCGATTCTCATTCAGTAGTTTATCTTCTTCCGGATAGTTCTTCCGTTATTTTATTTCCTCATTCTTCTATTCGTTTTTATTCTGAAAGTTATCGGCTTTCTTGTCGTGAGGTACAAATGAGAGGAAGGGTGTCATTTTCTGTCAAACATGATATTTCACGTCCGTTTACCGTAAAAGGGGAACTATCTCAAGTTAAAGTTTTGGGTACTTGTTTCACAATAGATGAAAGTCGGATCGATACGGCGTTTATTCGGGTTGACTCAGGAAAAGTTCAATTTTCGATTATCGGGCAACCTGATACACTGATATTGACAGAGGGGATGACAGTGGAGGCCGTTAAAGGTCAGCATAAACTGCAAGTGATGAAACGCTCGATGACAGGTAATTTTATATTTGATAACACACCGTTATCTGTAGTACTTGACGAGCTATCGAGATATTATAAGGTACGACTGGCTGTTGACTATCCGAATAAGCGACTGACTGCCAATTTTAGATCAAAAAGTTTGGATGAGATTATTGAGATCATAGAGAAAGTATTGAACGTGAATATTGAAAAGGTAAGATGATGAAATTCATAATGACTGTGATTTTATTGTACGCATGCCTGAGTATAAATGCCCAACAAAGTACGACGGAAATGAAAAAAATCATAGATGCTATGCAAGATATGTATCATGTAAATTTTGTGTATGATTCTTCTTTGGCAAGTATTAAACCGAAAAGTGCTCCTTTGTCAGGTAGTTCGTTAGTCGAAAATTTAAAAAGAGTATTCAGTGGTATTGGCATACAATGGGAAATTCGGGATGAATATGTTTTACTATTCCGCCAAGATAGTTATACTTTTTCTGGATATGTATGTCAGGAAAATGGAGAAACACTCATTAATGTGACGATATTTGACATGAATACAAAAAAAGGAACGTTAAGTAATGAACATGGTTTCTTCAGTATAACATTGCCGAAAGGGAAACATAATATACGTTTTTCTTATATAGGTTATCAAGATGTTATAAAGGAATTGAATTTAAATTCAAATTATAACGGCACTGTTTATATGAAAGAAGGTGTTGCTTCATTGTCCGAAATAGAAGTAATAGGAGATTTGAATTCACCTTTTCATACGACACAAACAGGAAAAGTGTCGCTGACCTCAGAACAATTGAATGCAGAATTTTCGTTATTAAGTTCTCCTGATCTTGTGAAAACTCTTCAAACTATCCCTGGTGTATCTGCCGGGACAGAACTCCTTTCTGGAATGTATGTGCATGGCGGTAAAAACGATGAGAATCTTTTTTTGCTTGACGGAACACCCCTTTATCAAATTAACCATTTGGGAGGTCTGTTTTCGGCCTTTAATACGGATATTGTCAAGAATGTAGATTTCTATAAAAGTGGTTTCCCTGCCCGTTATGGAGGCAGGCTATCTTCAGTAGTCGATGTTCGTACCAAAGAGGGAGACATGAAAGAATTTCATGGGAATTTTTCTCTGGGTTTACTTGATGGTAGAATTCAATTTGAAGGTCCTATAATAAAAAACAAGACATCGTTTAATGTTGCTATGAGAAGAAGTTGGACAGATCTTTTTACTGCTCCTATATTTTTTGTACTTAACCGTTCTAATCCTAAAGACAAGAAGAATTTGCGTTATGCCTTTCATGATATCAACGGGAAAATTACTCACCGATTTTCGGATAGGAACAAACTGTCGCTCAGTATATATTCCGGCAATGATTTATTGAAAGTGAAAGCTCGGCAGATCTTTGAAGGAAGTATTATGAATGCAGATAAGGAACATTATAATTCAGATTTTAAAGTGACATGGGGGAATTTGACTGCTGCTTTGGCTTGGAACTATCAGTTCACTTCTAAATTGTCAGGAAATTTTACCGCTGTATATGCACGTAATACTTCTATGTATGACTATGTAGAAGATGATCGCTATTTTAGTGATAAGGATCAGATTTATATGAATCGGAGAGAGAGATTCAATCACTCTTCGATAAATGATATTGGTTATCGTATAGAGTTTGATTATCGTCCCGGAGTGAATCATCATATCCGTTTTGGTAATAATTATTTATACCATATTTATCATCCTCAAAATATAGCGTCTCGAAATCTGACAGAAAAATATTCGGATATTGATACTATATCGCTGGAAAGTGCAAGTCGTTATAGAGGTGGTGAAGTTTCTTTCTATATTGAAGATGAAATGCGACTGACACAAAGGATAAAAGCCAATGCCGGCTTGCATTATGCGGTCTATCAGACAGATGGGAGATATTATCATTCTTTCGAACCGAGAGTAGCTATGAGTTATCAATGTGCAGATCGAGTTGCTGTAAAAGCATCTTATGCTGAGATGAGCCAATTCGCACATCAATTATCGAATACTTATCTTAATCTTCCGACTGATAGTTGGGTACCATCTACACGAAAAGTGCCTCCTATGCATTCAAGACAACTTGCTGCCGGAGTGTATGTAGAATTGCCTTTACATATTAGTTTGAACATAGAAGGGTATTATCGTACTACAAGTCAATTGCTTGAATATGATGGAGGAAATAGTTTGATGCTTCCGGCCGATAATTGGGATAATCTGGTGAAAACGGGTAAAGGAAAGTCTTATGGTATGGAACTGTTTTTAGAATATAGAAACCGGAATAATATTATTGAAGCTGGATATACATTATCATGGAGTAAACAAAAATTTGAAGATTTTTGTCCGGATTGGTATTACAGTAAGTTTGACAATCGTCATAAATTTAATCTCTTATTCCGTCATAAATTCAGCGGTCATATAGATATTTATGCCGCATGGACATATCGTAGCGGAGATAGAGCTACTGTTCCTACTCAATATGTGAATGGTCCGTCTTTTCCGAATGTACCCGGTTCGAGTGAACCGGAACTGATTTATGAAAGGCCGAACAATATCACATTGCCGGCATATCATCGTCTTGATCTGGGTATGAACTTCCACCATATAACAAAAAGAGGATTTGAGCGTATTTGGAATATCAGTGTTTACAATGCTTATTGCCGTATGAATGCATTTTATACTCGAATAGAACGTTTACCGAGTGGTGGTTTCAGAGGCAAGGCGATAGGAATCTTTCCTATAATCCCTTCATTCAGTTACACATTAAAGTTTTAAACGCATGAGGTATTTATATTTTGTCATATTATTTTTTTGTGTATTTCTGTTTTCATCTTGCACATATCACTTTAAGTTGGATGATATTATAGAGTCTCCTAAATTGGTACTATATTGTTATCCGGGAAGTGGCGATACGACTATTGTACATTTGTCACGCAGCCTTCCTGTTAGTCAGAAAGGAGAACTTAGTCAAGGATTGAAAGCTGCGAATGTCCTTATTTCGGTAAATGATGAGACAATGCATTTTTCATGGACGAATGATTCTATACCGGGTATTCCGGCTCAAAGTTATTATGTGGTAAAGAAATACAAAGATGGGGATAAAATAAATATAACGGCATCTGCCGACGGTATGAAGACTGTCTCTGCTGCAACGATTATTCCGAAACCATTTCCTTTAAAGTCGGTCGATTTGATTAGAAAAGAAACTGATATGGATAAACTTCAGTTTCAGATACATTTCGATGACGATGCAAGCACAAAAGATTATTACGCTATGAGAATTGAGTATAAACAGATGTATTGGAGTAATGGAAATTATTCAGAATCGATTAGCCCGATAGTGTTTGATTTGGATGATGAGCCTTTATTGAATAACTCTTCGGGATTGGATGATATACTGATGAATGAGAATGATTTTTATCAAAATCTATATTATTGGGATGATACTAAAATTCAGGGTAAAAGCTATACATTTAGGTTAAATACCTATTATATGGCAGACTATGAGGATGATTTCATTACTCCCGACGGATATGAACATATTGTTTGTAAAACGAAATATCGGGTTATTTTATATAGCCTTTCTGAAGAGTTTTATAAATTTTTGAAATCGCTAAATGAACAGAAAAATAATGGACTGGGGCATTCTGAGTTAGCTCCCATACGGGCTACTTATACAAATGTTATAAATGGTATAGGAGTCGTGGGTGGTTGTAGAATTCTCCGAACGCAATGGATCGACAATTTAAAAGATGACTGAATAAAATAGAGTCAGATGTTGTCATTAGGTATAATTGCCTATTTTTTAGTGAAAATTTAGATCTATCTGAGGATATGGATTCGGGAAGTTTAATTTGAATGGATATATTCTTTATGCATTGGAAAATATTTATATGTTTGATTATGGCTTTTTTCTTGGGGGGTAGCAATGTTTGTTCTTATTGCCAAGAGGTCAGAGTGCATGATTCGGTAATGGTTATTCAAAAAGGTAATTTTTGCTTAAGTAATGATCGTGTTATATTTGAAAAGGGTATGAATGTAAAGGCTGATACTCTTCTTTTTGGAATCTCTCGTTCGAATAAATTTGCATTTAATAACGGATATTCTTATTGTTCGGAGTTCTATGCCAATAAGTCTTTTTTACATAAAGGAGAATACAGCGTGTCAGGTGTCATAAAGCGCTATCCGTATGGCCGTTTTTATGGTATGGGTAAACAAATTAACTTTATCGGTTTAGGACAAATGAATTATGCCGGTATTGGATTGTATTCTATGAACCGTTGTTCTTTAAATATCTTTACATATGCACTAAAATGGCATATACCGAGATATGAAAGTTTGTTGTTCGGGTTGTTTGGTAGTTTATCTTACTCTGTTAATGAGAAAGTTAATTTAAATACATTTGCTTCGTACTCGCTTATATTTTCTTCTTCTTTCAGAACTATTAATTATGGAGGTTTTGTTACTTATGATATGCATCCTAATTGGGGAATGGATATTGGAGTTAAGCGTTGTTGTGATTTCCGGTTGCGCAACGAACAAACAGTACCTATAATTGCACCTTATTTTCGATACAAAGGAAATAAACTTAGTGTTGATGTAGGCAGTGGACTCATTCAGTTATTTAAATAATATTGTTGGATAATTTTTTCTATCTCTCTTCCGAGTAGTGTCACGCTTATTTAACTTGATCTTTATATATTTTTTGTATGTTTATCGAGATGTAATTATTTAGTAAAAATTTTTCATGTTATTGAGAATGTTTAATTTTGCATCATAGCTAAAAGCTTGTCTCAATTTTACTCGGGCCAGGTTTGGAAGTTTCGTGAAAAATGGTTTTAACAATAAGGTATGGAAAAAAAGGGATCTGTAATTCGTCTGATTTATCCGCAGTGGCAAGGAGGAAATGTTGCCAAATGGATTTCAGAAATAAAGAATCCGGCAGATGCTTCACGAGGATATTTTTTAGGAGCTCGATTGCTTGATTTTCTTGCACCGGATAATGGACAGGAGAAGTTGGTCGTTCCCGTATCGACTGAGGTTGTTGAGCGTAAAGAGAAGGATGGAATTCTTGATAAAGATATCATAATACGTCAAACAAGGGCTGCATTAAGTATGTTGCGAGTTAGCAATCCCGATAAAATAGTAACGCTTGGAGGTGAATGTTCGGTTAGCGTTGTGCCGTTTACCTATCTTGCTGAAAAATACGATAATGATGTAGCCGTTATTTGGATAGATGCACATCCTGACATTACATTGCCCGGTGATGTTTATTCGGGATATCATGCAATGGCGGTTACGGCATGTATGGGATACGGAGATAAAGAGATTATTGCAGAACTTCCTTCCCGGATTGCATCATCGAAAATATTGTTTGTCGGATTACGTAATTGGGAGCGCAAAGAGATTATTGTTCGGCAAAAACAATATGGAATTCCTCATCTTGCTCCAAAAGATGTGGCTCAGAATAGCGATGCGGTCAAGTGTTGGCTGAAAACTTGTGGCGCATCTAAAGTATTGATTCATTTTGATATGGATGTTCTTGATCCTTCGGAAATTGTTGCGGCAGTAGGGACAGACCCGGAGGGAATGAAAATGGAGGAGGTTATTCGTGTAATAAATGATATTGCTGTAGAAAAAGAAATTGTCGGTCTGACCATTGCCGAACCTATGCCTCGTACAGCGATCAGAATTAAAGACATGTTAAACCGTTTGCCTTTATTGAAATAAATATAGATGCAGGTAATACTGATAAAAAGATAAGAAATAAGAGCCGGTTTTAAAATTTCCAATAAGGAAATTTTAAGATTGCCTTAGTGTTTCTTCCGGTCTGTTTTTATTTTAGTATATTTATTGGTCGGATATTATGATTTTTTCCTGTTCTTTTTGCAGATGTCATTATATTGTGCCTATAAGCTAAACAGGCCAAAATGAAATATACGGCACATTGTATCCATAAAGTGATATATTCTTGTCGTATGTCGGCAATGGTTGCACCCATTGAATTTATTTTTACAAAAGCTAATGTGCCCGGAGCTGCCGGGAAAATAAAATGAGATGCTTTCCAGTACCATGGCATGAGTTCTAACGGGTAGGATACTCCGGACAAGAAGATGAGCCCGACCGAAAAAAATGCGATCATTAACAACGGAGTCTCCGAATCGGTGTAAAATACCGAAGCTGCTAATCCGAAAAAGCTGGTGGCAAGCAGATACGGAATCATCAACATAACTATTTCATATTTATTCCCTATATTCGGTAAACTGAATACTACGGGCATTAATCCTAATAAAAACAGGGAGAAAAAGGCATATAGGAAACAATAGACAAAAGTTTTACTAATGATAATTCCGGACATTCTGCCAAAAGAAAATCCTTTGCCCGGAAGTTGCGAAATAGATCCGGAGTCTTTTTCATCACCGCTGATCATTCCGATTACCATTAATAAGGTCTGAAAGATTATAACCATCAGAACTGCCGGAATTAAATAACTCCCGTATCCCTCTGTGTGGTTATACAGGGCTGTTCCTACGACAGTTATTGCTTTGGATTGTGTTATTTGTTGAGTGTCTTGTTGAGGTAGAAAGACAAGCATTTCAGGGCGATATTTTTTATTTAATTCCAGCATAGCTCCTGCCGAAGATTCTTGCATCGCCAGATAATAGAGAAATGCGTTGGTTGTTCCATACATGACGAATATCGATTCATCTCCACGATTTACTCTTGTTTCGAAATCTTCGGGAATGTATATAATGCCGATAACCTCATTCTTTTTCATTAGCTCTTTAGCTTCTGGAAAATCGTCTCCGTTACAATATACTTTTACTTGAGGTGCGGCATCGATCAGACGGGTGTATTCTCGACTCAAAGCGCTATGAGATTGATCTACGACTGCAATAGGAGCATCTCTGATCAAATTCGGTTCATACATATAATTATAGAGAAGCCCATATACGAAAATTCCTCCCATCAGCACGAGTAATATGGCATAGCTTGTGCCGATTGTTTTGAATTCTCGCATTATTATTGTTGCGATGTCTTTAAACCAAGATGATATTTTATTTGATATTCTCATATTTATGACTTAATATAGCTTTTTTCAGATGCGGTAATATAAGGATAGCCGGCAAGATGAATAAAAATAGAGCGCTTATGTTCTGCCATGTATAGGCAAATCCATAGTCTCCGTACAACAAGTTTTGATTGATCTCTACAAAATGGCGGACGGGGAATAAAAATGAAGCGTAATATACTGCCGGAAACATAAATGGAGCAGGGAATGTCACGCCCGACAGAGTTGCACCTAATGATCCGACCATAGATACGATACTGATGATAATACTGATTGCCGGGAATAGGGAGAATAAAAATACAGCTAAAGCTTGAGTAGCTATGACAAATAATATTGTTGTTAGATTCAAGGGGGTGAATCCGCAAGAAAAAGGAATTTGCATAACACCGAACATGATATAATTAGAAAATATTCCTATAATGATAAACAGGATGGTGTAGGGTAATAATTTCCCGGTTATGGCTGTAAATATATTCATATCGGCGCATTTTAACCATTCGTCTGCCGTACGGAATTTAATCTCGCTTCCTATTGTATATACGGTTACTAACAGAATGATAACTTGAAATAGAATAAAGAAAAAGGGATTACTTAGATATACCGAATAATCCAGATCGGGATTGTAAAGAGGGTGGCCTTGTTCATTGACTGGAACAAGAAAGTCTTCGATTT
Source organism: Coprobacter fastidiosus (assembly GCF_030296935.1). Taxonomy (NCBI): domain Bacteria; kingdom Pseudomonadati; phylum Bacteroidota; class Bacteroidia; order Bacteroidales; family Barnesiellaceae; genus Coprobacter; species Coprobacter fastidiosus. The sequence goes on from NZ_AP028032.1 coordinate 366,021, forward strand.
GATTTTCACTGATTCCTAACGCTGTTGCTTCATTTATAATGGGCGTTATAGCTAACGGTTGCAGTACGGTTTCAAAAGCTCCTTGTATTTCACTACCTACGCTTAACAGAGCATAGTGGTAGTAATAGGAGAGTGTTGTGGTTTTACCCGAAAGAACATTCTCTTCAAAATTTTCAGGAATAACTAAATATCCGTAAATTTTTTTTTGTTGAGTTGCTGTCCGTGCAGAAATATCGTCAGTGTAATGAGCGATTACGTTAAAGGTTGGTACTGTTTCGATTGTTCTGGAAATGTTTCTTGAAGTCGCTGTTTGATCCAAATCGACGATTCCGATAGGGAGGTTTTCCATTTGTCCCGATCCGAATATCGTTGCCATAAAAAAGACGCAAAATAGAGGCAATACGATACATACTCCGAAATATAATCTCCGAGATGTCATACGTGCTATTTCCCTTTCGAATACAGAGAAAAAAGATCCTTTTTCAGAACGGGTACTCATTCTATTGTTCATTAAGGTTTACCAATACCGACATACCTGGGCGCAAATCCTCGACCGGAGAAGTGGGCAGGGCATGCAATTCGAAGGTTCTCAGATCATAACTTCCGGTCTGCTTAGTAGATCTCCATGTTGCATAACTACCCAAGGGACTGATATAATTTGTTTTAAATATTATTTCTTTCTTATTCAAAGCGGGAACATTGCCTTTGAATGTTTTTCCTATCTTGAAGTAAGGAAGGAAATCTTCTCTTACATTCAGTACAACATGGGCGTCATCCAGTACTACAAGACTCATGATAGGCGTACCTGCACCGACTAATTCACCACGTTTGGGATAGATAGAGGCTATTTGTCCCGATTCGGGAGCTGTAAGTTTGGCATCCTGCAATAGAGCCTCGACTTCATTGACTGTTCCTTTTGCTGCGTTGACCAATGACCGGGCACTTTCTTTATCTTGTTTTTGAGCCCCGTCCAAAGCCATCAAATATTGCTGGTATGCAGCTTTTTCATTAGCTATCGCAGCCTTATAGATCGCCTCGACTTCATCTTTTCTTTGTGAAGTTACGACACTGTCTTTATATAATGTCAGAATACGGTCGTAAGTCGTTTTTGCCAATTGCAGATCCGATTTAGCCTTGCTCCATATTTGGAACATCGTTTCGATAATTTGGCTGCGAGTACCTTCATCAATTTTTTGGTTCTGATATTTCGCGACGTTTTCCAATGCATTTACCTGTTCATATTTTGCTCGAGCTTCAGGGCTATTGATAATTACCAAAGTATCACCGGCAGAGACGTTTTGACCTTCTTTGACTAAGAATGTATCGATCCGTCCCGGTAATTTCCCGGATATACGTATTTCGGTAGCCTCTATTTGTCCTTGCAGAATTGTCGGTTTATTCCCGAGTAATATCATTCCTAAGAAAGAGATGAGAGCGACGATTATTAAAACAGATATGAAAGCCGTTATCAGATATTTTTTTGTTCTGTCCATAGTTATGTATAATTAATATAATAGGTCATAGAAAAGGTTCGTTTATCCCCTCTTTGCAGTATTGATGGAATGTGTCGGGAATACCACATGCCGATAATAGATTTATCAAGGCAACATCATATTGATAATAAGCAAGTAAAGAGGCTATTTGTACTTTTGACAACATTACTTCGGCATCTATTACTTCTGTTGAGGTAGCCATACCTTCTGTAAAAGATTTTTTACGTATGCGAACTAATTCCTTACTCATTTCTATAGTCGTGTTTAGAGCCGAAACATTATTCAACGCATTTTGTATCTGGCTGTAAAATTTTTCCAGAACTACATTTAAGTCATCAATAGCTTTATCCTTTCCCAATGCCAATGTTTGTTTGGTGATTTTGGCTTGTCTAATTTTTTTCTCTCTATCCAGTCCATCGAAAATGTTCCATGAAAATCCTACGCCGATCATGCTGCGGGGAAGTAGGTTCTTTTCGATACCGTGTGCATATAGAGTTTGTTTACCGAATAAGGCGATATTTGGAATGTAACCCGTACGTCCGATTTTCAATTCATTGTTAGCGATGTTTTCTTGTAGTCGCATTTGGTTTATAAGATAGTTATTACTTTCTATCAAACTTTTGAAATAGAGAATTGTCGGTAGAGAATCATTGATGAAAAGGGGAGAGATAGGACGAATATTACCATCCGTTTCCATTTTGATCAATGTCTTTAGTGCGTTTTGGGCGACATCTAAATCTTTCTTTGCAGATTCTAATTCTCGTTTAGCTTCATCCATATTTACTTGTACAAACAATCTCTCAGCTTTATTTATCATTCCGTTTGCTTCAAGTTTTAATGCATTCTGATAATGTTTTTTCAAAGATTGAAATGTCTGCTCTCTTACCTCGACGACTTTTTGTCCTAATCGTACTCCGAAATAACTTTCGACAAGAGCTATACGAGTATTAGCGCTGATCTGTTCTTTATTCACTTCAGCGATAGAAACCATTGCTTTTCCTATTTTTCCAGCATAAATACGTTTTCCACCGGTAAAGATAGGCCATGTAATATTGGCGTCGATAGTTGTCAGATCTTGTGGAGCAAGGGGAAAACTGAGAGAATAACTTCCTATTTTGTCTAAGATAGAAGATATAATCTGGTCATCCGGAATAATAGAATGAATAAAATCTTTTGCCGGATCGGTAAATTGGTTCAGTGATTCTTTCACTTCTATTTTATTTGCCATGTGTACGTATGCCCCTGTTGCATTGATTGCCGGATACCAGAAAGCATTCAGACGCTGGTGTTCGCTTCTTGCCCATTCAATTTCTTTATCTGCGATTTGAAGGCTCTGATTACCTTTGTCAAGTAGTTGTATAGACTCTTCAAAGCTGAGACTTATCTCTTGATTTTGTCCGAAGAGGATCGGTGATGAGATGAGAAGTAATATACTACATGATATAAAATACCTGAACATATACCTTTTTCGTTATAGATTTCTATTTTTCTATAAACGGGGAAGTCAGGAGGTTTGTTCGATAAAATAAAGACGCGGCGGATAATTTTATCTAAAAAAAGAGTTAATGAATCTTTCAGACAATATATTTAGATATGATATGGATTATTATTTGTTAATAAAGAATGTGTATGTAAAAATAACTTTAAATATAACCCTTTCCCCTTGTCTAAGTATAGAAATACTTTTACATTTGTATCATATTTTTTCATGGTATTAAATTTAAGGTTAATAGAAGATTGGTTGTCGGGATGACAACCATTTTTTTATCCGTACTTTTTGCTATTATGGTCCTTCTCGAGGAAGGAAAAACATCCTTAGAAAGGAATCCTCAAAAATTTGGCACGAACAAAATTTAAACAGGCTCTTACTTGTAAAAACAAAATTTTTTCATCGTTTTATTTTGTGATTTTAGGATATATTACCGAAAAGTATTAAACGTAATGAGTTCTTGGTTTGTTTCTTTATATAAAGAGTTTGAAACTAAAATCGTAGAGAAGATGAAAAAGATTGTTTTATTAGCAGCTGTAGCTGCAACGGTAGGAGTGACGTTGTATTTATCTTGTAATCAGAATGCCCGGTGTAATTTGAAAAGAAAAGTTCGTGAAGGACGTCGGTCTATTGATAGAAATATATCGAAAGCTTCACGTAGAATCGAGAAATCTGTAAATAAAGCGATTGATAATTTGACTGAAGCTCAAGAAAAACTTCAGCAGAAAACCGATGAGTTAAATTCGAAACTTCGGAAATCGATTGCTGAATAAAGTACGAAATGATATTTTTTAATTTGCAAACAGACTTTGTATTCGTTTTTAGTAGAGTGTTTAATGCTTTTAAACACTCTACTCTTTTATATCCCATTCTTTTGATTTATTCTTTTATCGTAGTGTTGGTTACACGTTCGAGTAAAATAGCTTTCTTATTCCAATGATAAGGTTCGTATTCTGTATTTTTCAGGATTTTATTATTCTTATAAAATTAATCTGTTAACAGATTTTGCATGAGAGACGACGTTTCAGTTTGAGTGTCTGGAAAGATTCCGAATTGGGTCATGTCATAGACTTTATGCTTGGCGTATAAATCGGTACAAAATAGGCAAATCAAAAATGTGAGCCAAAGGTTTACTTTCTTTTACGAAGATAAATATTTTGTCGGTATTTTCGAATCGGAGTTTGACTAAATTTTGTGTTTGGAAAATTTGGAATAGAGAGATGATAGTATTGTTTAAGTTTTTAGAGGCATGAAAGATTCGATGGTTGTTAGATTTTTGGTAATTGAAAATTTAGACAATAAGAGGCTTACATACCGTAAGCCTTTTTGTTATCTATGAATTTTAAAATAATTATTTACTTATATCTTAATACTAATTTTCAATGTTATAATCATTCATGACGAATACATTAGAAATTGTTCCGGCTTCGATAGTTGCAGATTCTCCTTTTATAGATAAAAAAGCAAGTCCGATTATAGGTAAAAATGTAAAGTTTAAGCCTACTCCTAAGCCGATTGCTAAACCTTTTTTATTTTTTCCGGTTTCACTTGAACTTCCATTTAGTAATATTGTTTGTCCATCGACAGAAGTCGTAGATATGTATTTTAATTCTACGAATCCTCCACGACCACAGCCTCTTGCTTTTTCTTGTTTTATGGAAGTCTGGACAGGTGTTCCTCTTTTTATTAAAATTTCACCGTTCTTTCCTTTCACATCATTATCCACTATTGCTGAAATAGTTTCTTTTGAATTGCTTTTTACAGTAGAAAGCAGTCTTACTATAAACATAGTCCCTCTCTCGAGAGGTGTTGCTGCCAAAAAGTTCAAATTCAACATTGAGAACACTAATACTATACTCAAAATCTTCTTAATCATGATACTAAATTTTAATAATTAATATTTTTGTGACCGAATCTTGTTGAATTTATGATTTACCTATTATCATATTTCTGCCTGTTTCCTTTTTTCTGTATGGCGCGTACGCTATATATTTTATTAACTGTGTAAGGTTTAAACAGACTTAACATTTTTACAAATATAGGGATATTTATGAATAATGTCAAATGTGCAACACGAAATCTATTTATGACAATTTAATCTATTATTTACGGTATACTTTTTAAAGAATTGATATATTTATTACTCTTATCAAAGAATTGTAAAATGTATTTGTACTAAATGATTTATAATAGTTATGATTAGACGGGTAGAACTTCGGGACAGTAAGACTATTGCAGATATTTATAATGAATATGTCATACATAGTGTAGCTACTTTTGAGACAAAATCTTTAAAAGAGGGAGAAATGCGTTCTCGTATAATCGAAATTTTTAAGAATTTTCCTTATTGGGTTTATGAGATAGACGATAGAGTCGTGGGATATTGTTATGCTCATCCGTGGAAACAACGGGCTGCATATAAATATACGCTTGAAACTACAGTTTATGTATCTCCCGATTATGTGGGAAAAGGTATCGGGAAGGCACTGATGCGAAAATTGATTGAAGAATGTCGGAAAAGTGGCTATCATGCGTTGATTGCCTGTATTACATCGGGTAATGAAGTTAGTGATTCTTTACATTTGAAACTTGGGTTTAAGCAGGTTTCTTTTTTTGAGCAGGTGGGGTTGAAATTCGGCCGGTGGCTGGATGTTGCAGACTATCAACTATTGTTGATTTAGGTGGTTTTTTAGAATTTATAAAAGAAAAGCCGGTTGTTAATCAAAATAACCGGCTTTTCCCATAGTTAAGGTTAAAGATTCTACTTGATATGTATGAATGAGCTGTTTTCTTGAATTTTCTCTGAGTTTGTATTCAGACTTTTCTCTTTGTCATATTTGAGATTGTACGTTTTCTCTCCTCCGAATGTATTGACTTTTATTTTTAGGCCCGACAAGTTGCTTTCCTGAGGAGCTAAATCTTTCAGCCTGAACGAGGCAACCCCCCACAATCTTCTGTCTATTTTCGGATCGTCTTCCATGTCATGACGGAATTCCAGTTGCATGTAATTATCTTTGTCGGGATTGTTCGAAAGAGAAAAATCTCGCACAACGTTTACCATGTGTTTTTTCTCTCCTGCACCTTGCATTTCAAATTGTATGGTTAAGTATTCATCGCTCGTCCACATGTCGATGATATTTACAGGATCGTTGCCGATACTGTCGGCGGTTTCTGGTGTAATGGGGATGATATTTTTAACCAGAACAGTGTCTATATCGTTAATAGCGACATAATAATCATATCCCATATAATTTTCTTGTAATAGAGAAAAATTGATGATTACGCGTCGCCCGTCTTCTAAGAAAAAAGAGGGTATCGAAGTATTGGAGGGTAACATGGTCTTTTTACTGTCCAATTGCAGATAGGGAGATTCACCTTCTTTTACAACCATGTCTCCGATAGCATATGCATACGAGTTGTAGTAATAGACATCATCGTCATCATCTTTACAAGATTGCAGAATAACCGATGAGAGCAGCATTATTAAACCTGTCAGAAAAATCGATTTTTTTTTCATAAGTCATTCCTTTTTTAATTTATTGTTTTTTATTCAGTTTATCTCTTTTGTAATGTAAATGGTAATTTGGAGGAAATACTGCATCGAAAAATGTTAAAGAGTTAAAAAGATATTTTCTCTTTTATCCGGTGCAGTATTTTTACATTTTCTGCATTTATAAATTAAAGTGTGATTTAAAAACAAGAATGAGGGAGGAAGAACTGGTTGAGCATTGTAAGCAAAAAGATAAATCTGCACAAAAACAATTGTATGAGTTGTATGCAGGTGTTTTGTTTGCTCTTTGTATTCGTTATTCCGGAAATAGGGAGGCTGCTGAAGACATTTTGCATGATGGTTTCCTCCGGATATTTACATCTTTCGACAAGTTCGATTATAGAGGAGAAGGTTCTTTAAAAGCTTGGCTGAGTCGTATAATGGTCAATACGGCATTAGAGTATATCCGTAAGGATGGGGAGATGAATCGTGTATTGACTTTAAATGAAGTCCCGGATATTATTGATCCAGAGAGCGAAGATGAGGATTTGGAGAAGATTCCTCAGACTGTACTGATGAAATTTGTATCGGAATTGCCGTCCGGATATCGGACGGTGTTCAATTTATATACTTTCGAAGAAAAATCTCATAAAGAAATAGCTGCTTTATTGGGAATCAATGAAAAAAGCTCCTCTTCACAGCTTTTCCGGGCTAGAGCTATATTGGCGAAGAGAATAAAAATGTATTTAACGAAAGCGAGCGTATGAAACAAAAAGATGATAAGTGGACTATAAGATTCCGCAAACGGATGGAAGGATATGTTGAATTGCCGCCTTCTGACGTTTGGGAAAGATTAGACGAGGAATTGTCTTTTAATAGTAGGCAACGGCATCGTTTCCCCAGAATTGCTGTGGCGGCAGTTATTTTGCTATTTATATCGGTCGGTTTGTATTTTCTTACTTATACTTCTGATAATGACGGAATCATTACAGCAGATGCTCCTTCTCGTATTTTCGAACATCATAAGGTCGATAAGCCTTTTCGGAAAACAATTGTAACCGATAGTAATAAAATAATCACACATGCTCCGATTTATGTTAGGACAGTAGAAAAGAAAACGGGAAACAATGTTTTGGGGGAAGAAAATATAGCTGTTGCACAATTGATCGATACGATTCAAGCCCCTTCACAAGAGAAAGTTGAAGACCTGTCAGAAAAAAAAAATACATTACAAGAAAAAAAAGAACATTTTATGAATGGCTCTTCTGTTGGCAAAGATTTTGAAATTAGACAGTTGCCTAAGAAAAGCAAAGGTTGGTCAATAGGCGTTTCGGTCGGGAATAATATGATTGCTTCTGCAGAGAATCATTATGGGTTTAGTAATCTTGATCGTTCAGGAATAATGCCTCGGAGTATGAATATGTTACAGACTGGAGAGAACGAGACGTCCGAAGACCAGAAAATTACGGCAGCCTATCAACAGATTATGCTGAAAAATATTAATTTGGAGACTACAACTGATATTAAACACCATTTCCCTGTTACGTTTGGTATTTCATTGCGTAAAGATCTTTCAAATAGTTTTTCTATAGAGACCGGGCTGACATATACTTTATTATCTTCAGATTTAAAGGCCGGAAATGATATATACTATTCTCAGGAACAGAGACTTCATTATTTAGGTATACCTTTAAAGGCTGGTTGGTATTTTGTAAAAAAGAGGCGAGTTTCTTTGTATTTATCTGCCGGAGGAGCAGTGGAAAAGTGTGTCAAATCTCAATTGAAAACTCATTATGAAATGCAAAATGACTTATCTTTTATTGGAGATGACCATTTGGATGTGAAAAAACTGCAGTGGTCTGTTCTTGCGTCGTTTGGTGCTCAATTTAATATAACCGATCATTTCGGAATTTATGCTGAGCCGGGGGCGATATATTATTTTGATGACGGAACAGATGTCTCGACAATTCGAAAAGAGAAACCTTTTAATATCAATTTACAAATAGGATTGAGGTTCGGATTCTGATATTGTTGTCGTTTTATATATTCGTGCCGTATTTTGGGAAATAGAGTTTATTTAAAGTTTAATGATTGGGTTAAGTAAAAAGAAAACCGTTATTCTTTGAGTTTAGAACAACGGTTTTCTTTATTAGGTTAAAAGATTTATTGTTTCAATTTCGTTGCTATGGCTTTTGCCAATTCTTGACATTGGGCTATCTTTTCAGACGTAATACCTTGTTTCATTTCTACCGGATTTTCGGTTACGTCCCATTTCATTCTCTCTGCAAAAGAAGAGAGTCGTTTCACTGCAGCTCCGGCCCATGAGAATGAACCGAAATATCCGAATACTCGATTTTTCATATCCCGACTTTCCAATTTTGAAACCAATGATTCGATATTGGGAAATAACTCATTGGTATATGTCGGACTTCCGATAATTAGTCCTTTATATTTAAATATATCACGTAAGATATATGACATATCCGATTTTGACACATTGTGCATAACGATATTTTTAATACCTTGAGCAGCTAATTCTCTGGCGATAACTTCTGCCATTTTTTCGGTATTACCGTACATGCTTCCGTATGCGATTACAACACCCTCTTCTCCTTCATATAAGCTTAGTTTATTATATATACTTATGACTTTCTGTATTTCTTCTTTCCATATCGGACCGTGAGTAGAACAGATTATCTGTATGTCTATTCCTGAAAGTTTTGCAAGAGCTTTTTGTACTGGAGCTCCGTATTTACCTACTATATTGGAATAATACCGGAACATTTCATCCCAATATTTTTCGGTATTCATTTGATAGTCTATGATTCCGCCGTCCAATGTTCCGAAACATCCGAATGCATCTCCGGAAAAAAGAATTTTATCATCTTCACAATAAGTCATCATGGTTTCAGGCCAGTGTACCATGGGAGTCATGTAAAAAGTAAGTACTTTTTCACCTAAAGGTAACCGGTCACCGTCTTTTACTTCGTGGAATTTGTCGAAAATCCCGTAAAATCCTTCAATCATTCCGATTGTCTTGCTGTTCCCGATAATTTTAATATCCGGATATACACGACAAAGATCGTTTATTGAAGCCGAATGATCCGGCTCCATATGATTTACAACCAAATAGTCTATAGGACGTTCTCCCAAGATGTTTTTTATTTTTTCAAAAAACAGATCAGTATAACAATGATCTACGGTGTCGATCAGAACAACACTTTTATCAACGATCAAGTATGAGTTATAAGAAACCCCGAGAGGCAATGGCCATAATCCTTCGAATAAATGTTTTGTACGGTCATTTACTCCTACATAATGGATATTTCTACTGATTTCTGTAATAGTTGACATATTATTTTCTCTTTATTTATTTTTCGGTTACAAAGTTATAAAAATGTATCTTTTCAAGAAAAGAGAAAACTGTTTTTCGTAAAATCGTAAAATGATCTGACAATATTTTCTTATTGGAAAATTCAGGTAAATTCTTAGATATTTATGATTTGTCTTTTACGAAAAAAACAGACAATGCTGCTATCAGTAAAAATATTCCGGCTGTCGATAGGGCATATATGGCTTCTCTGTTATAAATATGTTCGACGATAAAGCCATTGAAAATCCCGTTTATAATTTGAGGAATTGTAATGAAGAAATTGAAAATACCCATATACACTCCCATTTTGGAGGCCGGGATGGCTCCGGCCAATATAGCATAAGGCATAGCCAAAATACTGGACCAAGCAATACCGATACCGATCATTGACCAGACAAGCATGTGTGCATCGGTAAATATTTCGAAAGACAAAAGCCCCAACCCTCCACATACCAAAGCCAAAGCGTGAGTTCCGCGTCTTCCTATATATTTTGCTATTACGGGAAGAAATAATGCAAAAACCATTGCTACCGCATTATAAATACCGAAAAGCACTCCGACCCAGTTGCCTGCCTCTTGAAAAGCGTTACTTGACGGGTCTGTCGTTCCAAAAAAGCGGTCGGCGACAGCCGGAGTTGTATATACCCACATAGAAAATAACCCGAACCAAGAAAAAAATTGTACTATGCCCAATTGAGCCATTGTTTTAGGCATGTGTATAATGTCTTGAAATATATTGAAAAATCCTTTCTTTTCAGCAGTTTCCGTTGTATTTTCATGATTAAATCGGGTATGAATTTCCGGAGGATATTCCTGTGTATGGAAAATTGTCCATAGAACAGTTCCTAACAGTACGGCAGCACCTATGTAAAATGAGAAAATTACATTATCTGGTACTTTTCCGGCCTCTGCTGTTCCTGATATTCCTAACCAGTTTGCAAGAATATAAGGAAACCATGACGCAACGACAGCTCCGACACCTATTAAAAATGTCTGAATTGAGAATCCGAGTGTACGTTGTTCAGAAGGCAGTAGATCTGCCACTAAAGCCCTGAACGGTTCCATCGCTACGTTGATAGAAGCATCCATAATCATTAGCATACCCGCACCGATAAACATCGGAGGAATGAGACCGGATAAAGATCCTGAATTTGGCATGAAAACAAGAGCTACAGATGTTAGGATTGCTCCGGCTAAAAAGTAAGGTTTTCTTCTCCCTAATCGAGTCCACGTACGATCAGAATAATAACCTATAATCGGTTGTATAATCATTCCGGTCAGCGGGGCTGCTAACCAAAACCAAGAAAGATGTTCTACATTAGCCCCGAATGTTTGTAAAATACGACTCGCATTTGCATTTTGTAAAGCAAATCCGAATTGTATTCCTAAAAATCCGAAACTCATGTTCCATATCTGAGGCAAACTTAATCGAGGATGTTTCATGAATCTATGTTTATCCGGTGAAAAATCTTTATTTTAAACAAATATCTTCGATTAAAGTTTGTTGTATAATGGCGCGTATGATGAGAAAGAGGAGGATATAATTCGATTGGTGCGTACCAAGCGGTATTTTTATAAATCATAAAATACCCTGTCGAAACCAAAACCATTATGACATCGGCAGGGCATGATATCTGATGAGAAAGATAAAATTCGTATTAATCGATAAAACGTTTAATTATGTTTCCATACTCATCGATTCTTCGATCTCTTAAGAAAGGCCACCAGCGGCGAACGTTTTCTGATCGGTTCAGGTCTATTTCGATAATGAGATTTTCTTCTTGACTGTCGGATGCCTGAGCTAAGAACTCACCTTGTGGTCCGGCGACGAAACTGCTTCCCCAGAACCGGATACCTCCGGTTTGACCTGATGGATCTGGCTCATAGCCTGTACGATTTACAGAAACTACGGGTAGTCCATTGGCTACCGCATGTCCTCGCTGCGATATGATCCATGCATCTCGCTGTCGATTTTTTTCATCTTCAGTATCACTGCTTTCCCAACCGATTGCAGTCGGATAGATAAGAATATCTGCTCCTTTTAACGCCATAAGGCGGGCAGCTTCTGGATACCATTGATCCCAGCAAACCAATACTCCGAGATTTCCTATTGATGTCTGTATCGGCTCAAAACCGAGATCTCCCGGAGTGAAATAGAATTTTTCATAATATGCCGGGTCGTCGGGAATATGCATTTTTCTGTATTTTCCGGCAATATTCCCGTCTGTGTCGAATACGACTGCCGTATTGTGATATAATCCAGGAGCCCTTTTTTCAAATAAAGATGTGACCAGTACGATTTCAAGTGATCGTGCTATATCTCCGAAAAAACGGGTAGATGGGCCAGGAATGCTTTCGGCAAGGTCGAATAATCGAGTATCTTCTGTTTGACAAAAATAAAGGCTGTTATGCAATTCTTGTAATACAACGAGTTGAGCTCCTTTTGAAGCACAATCTTCTATATTGGCCTTTAACTGTTGCATATTTGCATGTATGTCATTTGTGTTGGACTGTTGAATAAGTCCGACTTTTATTTTTTTCTCCATAATACGCTTTTATTATTTTATTACGTTTTTCGGGTATTGCATGGTTACACAATGTAAAGATCCGTGCTGCTTGATTAAAGCACGGCAGTCGATCCCGATAATTTGACGTTCAGGAAAAGCTGTTGTCAATATTTCAGCAGTCCGGCTGTCATTTATCGGCTGGTTATAAGTTGGGTATAGAACAGCACCGTTTATGATTAAAAAATTAGCATACGTAGCAGGCAGCCTTTCATTGTCGAATACGATTTCATCAGCCATAGGTAAGGGCAAGAGTCTGAAAGGTCTGTTGTCTTGTGTCCGAAAGCTTTGCAGTTGTGACTCCATATCTTTTAATGCTTTATAATGATGGTCTTTCGGATCATTGCATTGTATATAAGCAATTGTATCATTCGGGCAAAATCGAGCTAATGTATCGATATGGCTGTCGGTATCGTCTCCTTCTAAAAAGCCATGGTCTAACCACAAGATTCGGGATATTCCCAAATTTTCTTTCAAATATTGTTCTATCTGATCTTTGTTCCATGCTCCGTTGCGGTTAGGAGATAACAAGCATTCGCTTGTAGTGAGCAAAGTTCCTTTTCCGTCCGATTCGATAGATCCTCCTTCGATAACGAAATTCAGACAATTTATATATTGGGCATTAAATAATTGGGACTGAAAAATTTTCCCGGTAATAAGATTGTCTTTATTAGCTGCGAATTTCAATCCCCAACCGTTGAATTTAAAGTCGATAATTCCTGCATTGCCGTTTTTATCCAGAATAGAAATTCCTCCATGATCTCGAGCCCAAGTATCGTTTGTTTCACATTCGAAAAAACGAATATTATCTGTATTTATTTTTTTGCAAATTTGTTTCTTTACATTTTCAACATCGGGTGCGACGATCAGAAGTTTTTCTCTTTTAGAAATTTCTTTAGCGATTTCTATAAAACAAGATTGGACTTCTTTTAACATATGTGCCCAATCTGTTCCCGCATGAGGCCATGTCAGTTGCACCCCCGATTGTTCTTCCCATTCGGCAGGTAAATAGAAATTTTGCTTCACTTTGTTTCTGTTTCTTTAGGTTTTCTGTCAAAAAAAGGATTTTTAGAAGATGCACTGATCGGGATACCGATAATTTGATGGCATCCTTTCATCCAACCGATTCGCTGAGCAGCCCATCCGGCAGAAAACATTACTCTGCTGTCTACTCTTAGGTCGGATGCTTTTGAGCAAGCTGATCCGATAGCGATACCTACGTCTATAGAATTAATGGCACATGGTGTGTTTTGTGGTTTTTCCGCACATGTGGGAAAGCCGCAATACCCGCAATTTAGAGCCTGTTTTTGTTCTTTTGTTCCGATAAGTATCAAGGCATCGGCTGAAAGAATATTTTCCGAATCACGCATTAAAAACTTCAGACTGGTTTCTTCTGAAAGTTTTTTCATTTCTTGAGAAAGTATTTCTATTTCCCGTTCGGTAATCGTTATAATCTCGAGAATATCTATACCTTTCCCTTTAGGGGCGGTACGGGCAGCTGTCATTATCTGCTTGGCCGCATCCAGCATGTAAGATTGTCTCGATATCCTTTCGTCAATAATCATAATACTTTTATAGTTTTTAAGTATCGACAAAGGTAATGAAACTCTTTTGTAAAATGTAATTTTTATTTTTGCTTTTTCAAATACAAAACAAAATGAAATTCTCATTTGTTTTTAGACAGGCTCTTAGTTTTAATTGAAATAAAACAAAAAATTGAGATTATTGTTTTATACAAAAGACTAAAACTATATATGGTGAAATTGTGTTATTTGTGATAGAGATTTTCAAAAAAAAATTTTATATTTGAGAATCTTATGATACGGTTAACAAATTGAGAAATTGCTTAAATTCTTGTATTATGGATGGAGATATTGAAGAATTATTTGAAAGTTTGATTAAAAAATATCGTGAACAAGACGCCGCTTTTGATGAATTGAAATTGATGATGGATGAAGATGAAGAGTTAAAAAAATCATACGAAGAATGGTGTGCTGCTATGGGATGTTCCGAGAAAAAAGGTTTTGGAGTATTTTATCAAGAATATATAGAGGGTGATGATTCTATATGGGATAGTATATTCCCGAATAAAGAAGAATATGATGGATATGATAGCTGATTTAGACTATTGACCGATTAGGTCGGATAAATAAAGGCTGTATATTATCTTAATTATTATAGTAAAATCTATATAATTATTAATATACAGCTTTTGTGTAATAAAATAAATGAGAAGTGTGCTATTTTTGCATACGAAACTATGAAAAATCAAAATACTATGAAACGTAATTGGTGCATTCTTATCTTTTTATTTGGATTTAATCTCATTTGTTTTTCTCAAATTAGAAATGAAGTTTTGTTAAAGGAGGGATGGAAATTTACCCGAGACGATAATCCGGAGTTTGTCGATCCTGATTTTGACGATCGTGCATGGCAGCCTGTAGTCGTTCCTCATGATTGGGCTATATACGGTCCGTTCAGCTCTCAAAATGATAAGCAAAATGTAGCGATTACACAAGATGGGCAAAAGGAAGCGCTGGAACATGCCGGTAGGACTGGAGGTTTACCTTTTGTCGGAGTAGGCTGGTATAGAATCGAATTTGAACTTCCCGATTTCGCTCCAGATAGACAGTCTTTTATTTTATTCGATGGTGCGATGAGTCAGGCGAATGTTTATATTAATGGACAGAAAGTCGGAGAGTGGCCTAACGGCTACAATTCGTTTTATTTCAATATTTCTCCCTATTTGGTTTCAGGCAAGAAAAATGTATTGGCCGTTCGTTTAGAGAATTTACCGGAATCGTCCCGTTGGTATCCTGGGGCAGGGTTGTATCGGAATGTTCATATTATAACAACGTCAGATGCATATATTCCGATTTGGGGTACTTATATAACTACTCCGGTTATTCATAAAGATTTTGCAAAAGTTAATATCCGTACAAAAGTCTGTTTGCCGGAAAATGCCGATCCAGGACTTTATACGATAGAAACAGTTATCTTTGATTCGTCGCATAAGGAAATACAAAAAACTAAAACTTCGCTTACCTCTTTACTGTATGGAGATATTTCACAGGAAATAGTTGTTAAGAATCCTGTTTTGTGGTCTCCTGATCAGCCGGTTTTATATACTGCTAAAACGTTTTTATATGAAGGAACTACATTGAAAGACCAGTATAGTACTCCATTCGGAATTCGTTCGATAGAAATAATTCCGGAGAAAGGATTTTTTCTAAATGGAGAAAAAACTGTTTTTAAAGGAGTCTGCAATCATCATGATTTAGGTCCATTGGGAGCAGCGGTGAATGATGCTGCCATTCGTCGTCAAATACGACTGTTAAAAGATATGGGGTGTAATGCAATAAGAACTTCTCATAACATGCCGGCTCCAGAGTTGGTAAAAGCTTGTGATGAAATGGGTATGATGCTTATGGTAGAGAGCTTTGACGAGTGGAATACTCCTAAGTGTAAAAACGGGTATAATCTTTTTTTTGATGAATGGGCGGAAAAAGATCTGGTAAATCTGATATGGAATTATCGTAATAATCCGAGTGTCGTTATGTGGTGCATCGGAAATGAAGTTCCTAATCAATGGACTGAAGGTGATTGTAAAATTGCTAAACGATTGCAGGATATTTGCCATCGTGAAGATCCGTCTCGTCCGGTAACTCAGGGTATGGATGCTCCTGATGCAGTAGTAAATAATAATTTTGCTGCAGTAATGGATGTTGCCGGATTTAATTATCGTCCTTTCCGCTATCAGGTTAATTATAAAAAATTGCCTCAGGGAATTATTTTAGGAAGCGAAACGGCTTCAACTGTCAGTTCTCGAGGTGTGTATAAATTCCCAGTAGAGCGAAAGGCGATGCAGCGCTATGAAGACCATCAAAGTTCGTCTTATGATGTAGAGCATTGCGGTTGGTCTAACCTTCCGGAAGATGACTTTATACAACATGAAGATCTTCCTTATTGTATAGGAGAATTCGTTTGGACAGGTTTCGATTATTTGGGAGAACCGACTCCTTATTATACAGATTGGCCTAGCCATAGTTCTCTTTTCGGAATTATAGATTTGGCAGGTATTCCCAAAGACCGTTTTTATCTTTATCGGAGTCATTGGAATAGGGAAGAAGAGACTTTACATATATTGCCTCATTGGACGTGGAAAGGACGTGAGGGAGAAATCACGCCGGTATTTGTATATACTAATTATCCTTCGGCCGAATTATTCATTAATGGAAAGAGTCAGGGGAAAAGAACAAAAGACCTGAGTATCGGCATAGACAGTACTTATACAGATGCCGCTCAAAAAAGTTTCGAACGGCAGAAACGATATCGGTTAATGTGGATGGATACTCGTTATGAACCGGGAACGGTTAAAGTAGTTGCTTATGATAATGAAGGAAAAGCTGTTGCCGAAAAAGAAGTACATACGGCAGGGAAACCACACCATTTAGTGCTAACGGCAGATCGAGATCGTTTGGCGGCAGATGGAGAAGATCTATCTTTTATTAATGTAAAGGTTGTAGATAAAGATGGAAACTTATGTCCGGATGCTACGTCAAAAATTAAATTCAAGGTAAAAGGTGCTGGCGTTTTCCGTGCTGCGGCAAACGGTAATCCGGCAAGTCTCGAGTCATTTCAGAAACCAGAGATGAAACTTTTCAGCGGTCAGTTGACTGCAATTGTGCAAACAATATCGAAGGCCGGTACAATTATTTTTGAAGCATCATCACCCGGAATAAAAAGCGCGTCTATTAAGTTGATAAGCGAATAAAACTATAAATATTGAGAAGAAAAGTCTGGCTGAATAAAGTCAGACTTTTTTATGCTGGATATTATTATAATATTTTTTTTCTTATCTATTTCTAAACATTCGCCTTGTTAAACCGTTAAATATAGATCGGGAATTTAGAAACTGCGGTTAGATTATGAGTTTAAAAGAACAATATTTTAAGTATTCGATTATTATACTGATTCTGGGTTTGGGCATTGTTATTTTTTTCGAACTTATTCCTTTTTTAGGTGGTTTGTTAGGAGCATGCACTATATATACATTGATTAGAAATCAGATGAAACATCTTGTTGAAAAAAGAAAGATAAAACGTTCTATTGCCGCATTTCTTTTAATCATGGAAACCGTACTTTGTTTTTTGATCCCGATCTCTCTCGTTGTTTGGTTTTTGATAATGAAAGTGCAGCATATCAATCTCGATCCTCAGGTGGTACTTGCACCGGTAGAACAAATATCCGTATTAATAAAGCAAAAGATAGGTTATGATATTTTGAATACAGATAATTTAAAATCTGTAATATCATGGGCTCCTCAAGTTGGTCAGATGTTAATGGGAGGAATTACAAGTTTGGCACTGAATATTTTTGTTTTGATTTTTGTCCTTTATTTCATGTTATTGGGAAATGACAAAATGGAAAATTATATAATGGATATACTCCCTTTTACAGAAAAGAATAAATTGACAATTTTGCATGATGTAAATATGGTAGTAAAATCCAATGCCATAGGTATTCCTTTATTAGCTGTGATACAGGGAGCAGTAGCCATGTTGGGATATTATATATTCAATGTTCCCGACTTATTATTGTGGGGAATATTGACATGCTTTGCGACAGTGATTCCTATCATCGGTACGGCATTGATTTGGGTACCTTTAGTTATTTATTTTGCCATTATAGGAGATTGGTGGGATGCCGTAGGGTTATTGATTTATGCAGCACTTATTATTACACATGTCGATAATCTGATACGTTTTGTTATTCAGAAAAAAATGGCAGATATACATCCGTTGATAACAATATTCGGAGTTATTATAGGTCTTCCGTTATTTGGCTTTATGGGAGTTATTTTCGGTCCGCTATTGTTATCTATATTCCTCCTTTGTGCCGATATTTTTAAGCGTGAATATTTAGAGAATAACAATTCTTCTTCGAGAACACATATAAAGAGATTATAGACAAATCGTCCAGATGATTAAGAATTGGAAAAGAGAGGGCCTTTTGTTTCTATTTTTAAGTCTCTTTTCAGTCTGTTTATCCGTCTTTATTTGTCGGATGAACGATATTGGATATCGCAGCGGCCGATCCTATAACTCATTTGTAAGCAGTTTTACGAGTTTTTTTCAAAAAATCTGTGTTGCCATTCCGAGCCTTTGAGGATTTAGAGAATACCGTTCGTAAGTCTTCTATATATATGATCTGTTATTCTTTAATACTCGGATATACAAGATTTTTTTCTTCTATAATATCCAGAACCTCTTTCAAATATTTATCTGCTTCATATTTGGCCATCGGAAGATCGTGTAACAAGTAATTTCCACAATCTTGAGGTGCAGCTCCCGGAATTTTGCCTTCGAAGTCTCGTATAAACCGGAATGTTTCACGCATAAGTTCGACAATATCTTTTGATTCTAAATCTCCTTGTACCAAAAAATAATTTCCAGTACAGCATCCCATGGGTCCCCAAAATACGATTTTCTCTCCCCATATATTGTGGTTTCTTAAATAAGTTGCAGCCAGATGCTCGATTGTGTGTAAAGCTCCATATCCGAGTGCCGGTTCACGGTTCGGTTCTTTCATTCGTATATCGAATGTAGTTATCGTGTGATTTCCTATATAGTCTTTTCGTGAAACATAAATGCCGCGTAATAAATGGATATGATCTATTGTAAAGCTGGGTATTTTTTTCATAATTGTTTTTATAATATATCGATTAATTGTTTTATTATTTCGAATGATTTTTGAGGAGCTTCTTCCCAAAAGCGATTGTATTGAGTCGTATGGTCTTCTATTCCGGGAGTATCGCTGATAATGCGGAAACTCAAGAACGGTATTTTATTCATGTAACAAACATGTGCAATAGAAGCTGATTCCATATCTACAGCAAGACCGTTTGGAAAAGTAGCTTTTATTTTGTCTAATTCTTTACGGTTGGTAATAAATTGATCCCCACTACATATTAGACCGCTGTATATTCGTGTTGACGTTTGTAGAGATAAGGCTTTTTCCAGCAGTTCGGGATCGGAATAGAAACGGGCGGGATATTCAGGAATTTGTCCAGGTTCGTTTTCTTCTCCGCACCATACATCGTGATAAACGATTTCTTTTCCGGTTACGATGTCAAAAACTTGGGTCGATATATCTATACCCCCGGCAACACCTGTATTCAATATACAGTCTGGATGATAATGATATATCATATTCAGAGTTCTTGTCGCAGAGCAGACTTTGCCTATGCCGCTTTGTGTTAAAATGAGAGTATGATTTCCACGTTTCCCTATATAAAAAATTGCTCCTTCGTTCGATTCTTCCCGACAGTCGGTAAGCAAATCTTTTATACATGCTAATTCCGATAGCATGGCAACTATAATTCCTATTGTCATTTTTATTTTTATTTATCGGCAAATATACGATTTGTATGGGATAATATAAAATTGAAAGCGTGTCTCTCCCTAATAAATAGGATAAACACGCTTTTTATTGTCAATATTTATTGATTATTTCAGCTGATCCGCAACTTTTCTACCGGCCTCCAATGCCTTAAGATTCATTTCTACTATATGCTCTCCCTTACGTCCGAATATGTCCCGTATTCCGGTTTCTATTTGTTCGTAGGGGATACCTAAAAATGGAGAAGCTGCACCTAACATGACTATATTGGCTGTTCTGGGCGAACCGCTTTCTTTTGCTATCGTATCTACATCTAAAATGATTTTATGGGGCATTTTATTAATTTCTTTTATGACATCTTCCGGTTCTGGATAGTTCGGGATATTGATGAACGGTGTTGAATTAGTTACAATCCAACCGTCTTTGGCAAGATACGGAAGATAACGTAAAGCCTCCATCGGTTCGAGAGAAATGATGAGATCTGCTTTCCCTAAAGGAATGAGGTCTGATGCTATGGGTTTATCCGAAATACGTAAATTAGATTGTACGTCGCCTCCTCGTTGACTCATGCCGTGAACTTCAGCTTGTTTCATATATAGTCCGTTATGTATAGCGGCTTCACCGATTACTGCAGCGATAGATAGAATACCTTGACCGCCTACACCCGAAAGAATTATATCTGTTTTCATATTTGTCGGATTTTATTTTTGACGTTTTTTTCTACTTAAAGTCTGGATACATTCTCGACGAGGAATTAATACCGAAACACCCTTATATTCTATTTCTTCCCGTATAGTCCGTTCCATTTCTTCCATATTCTTTTTTAGAGGAATCAGTACGCGAATGTGTTCCGGAGCAACTCCTATACCTTTGCATATAGCCTCTATTTTCCCTGTTCCGGCAGAATCTTGTCCTCCGGTCATGGCAGTAGTTTCATTATCGGATATGACGATCGTGACGTTTGCATTTTCATTGACGCAGTCAAGTAATCCGGTAATTCCCGAATGCGTGAATGTCGAGTCCCCGATTACGGCAATAGCCGGAAATAATCCTCCGTCAGCGGCACCTTTAGCCATAGTGATGGATGCTCCCATATCTACACATGAATGTATAGCTCTGAAAGGCGGTAACGCTCCTAATGTATAACATCCTATATCGCTGAATATCCGGGCATTTTTATATGTTTTGGCTACATTATTGAGCGCTTCATACATGTCACGGTGTCCACATCCTTGACAAAGAGCTGGTGGACGCATGGCTACAATATTCGGTATTTCAAACTCTGCACCTGATTTCAGTCCTAAAGCTTTTGCTACACGATCGGGATTTAATTCTCCGTCACGATTCAGTGTTCCGTCAAGTTTCCCCTTTATTATTTTAGACGGAATAATACCTTTTATTTTTTCCTCAACGAATGCATACCCATCTTCCAAAACCAATATCTCATCACATGTGTCGAATAATTTTTGTAACATTTTCAACGGTAACGGATATTGAGATAGTTTGACAACCGGATAATCGCATCCCTCAGGGTAATTCTCCATTAAATAATTATAGGCTATACCGCAGGCGATGATTCCCATTTTTTTGTTCGGACCATCGATATAACGGTTGAAAGATGAGTTTTCAGACGCTTCTGTAAAGTCTTTTTGTTCGTTTAACAACGTTCTGAAACGACGTCTGGAGTTTGCAGGTAATAAGATAAATTGTCCGGTATTATCAGGAAACGAAATCTCGTTTTGATCCTTTATTTTCAATGTTGTCGTTACACCTGCACGAGAATGTGCCAGTCGGGTGGTAATTCTCAATAACACCGGAATTTTGAATTTTTCGGATAGACCGAACCCTGCTGCCATCATGTCGTATGCTTCTTGTTGGTTGGAAGGCTCGAACATCGGAACAAATGCAAAGTTTCCATAAAAACGAGAATCTTGTTCATTTTGAGATGAATGCATGGACGGATCATCTGCCGCTACGACAATGAGTCCACCATTGACTCCGGTCATTCCGGCATTGATAAACGCATCGGCGGCAACGTTCATTCCGACATGTTTCATACAAACTAGCGCCCGTTTACCTATATAAGACATACCCAAAGCTGCTTCCATAGCGGTTTTTTCATTCGTACACCAGCGGGTATGTATCGTATTGTTTTTTGCTTCAGGAGAAATTTGTATATATTCGGTTATTTCGGTAGAAGGAGTACCGGGATATGCATAAACTCCCGAAAGACCTGCATCGAGTGCGCCTTGGGCAATAGCTTCGTCTCCTAAAAATAGATGTTTGTTCATTCTTTTATACTTTGACGGTTATTAGACTTGTAAATTTATGTGTGTTTCTTTCAAAAAGATATCTGATAATCCTGTGAAGATTCTTTTTGTTATGATTTAGTTGCAAATATAAGAAAATATTTATCGAAATATTGTATTATCGGATGAATTTACATATTTTCGTAAATCATTCTGTGTTCGGAACAATGATATGTTTTTAGGAAAAGCAGAGTTTGTTTTGAATTTGGAACTTCAAGATTAAAATCTAAAAAATGTGATACTATGAAATTTAAAAGTTTAGCCTGTACCGGGATTTCTTTCTTTTCGTTATTGCAACCTATTGTGTCGTTGTCAGCAACTAAACAACCTAATATTCTTTTTTTTATGGTAGATGATATGGGATGGCAAGATACATCGGTGCCTTTTGCTGATGAAAAAACTCTTTTTAATAATTTATATGAAACTCCTAATATGGAGCGACTTGCAAGAATGGGTGTGAAGTTTACGAATGCTTATGCGGCATCGGTTAGCTCGCCTTCAAGATGCAGCCTTATGACGGGGGCGAATGTTTTGCAGCATAAAGTTTCGAACTGGACATTGCATTATGATACTCCTACCGATGGAAATAATGAATATTTTGATTTTGAGTGGAATTGGAATGGAATATGTCCGTCAAACGCTGTCGTTCAAAATTATTCCCACATGTTTTATGCTAAAATGTTACCCCAGATTCTGAAAGAAAACGGTTACCAGACTTATATTGTAGGTAAAGCCCATTTTGCTTCTCGAACAACCACGGCTGCTGATCCGTTGACTTGTGGTTTTGATGTCAATATAGGGGGACATGCAGCTGGAGCGATGGGGAGTTATTCAGGATGTCGGGGATATGGAGCTGATCGAGAAGATGCGGAGATATGGCAAGTACCGATGCCTAACATAGATTATTATTGTAAAGAAAACATATTTCTTACCGAAGCATTGACTATGGAGGCAAAAAAATTAGTAAATCGGGCATTAGAATCGGACCGCCCGTTTTTTATGTATTTATCTCATTATGCCGTTCATACTCCGTTCGAGAAAGATATGCGTTTTTATGATAAGTATATAAAAAAGGGGATGTGCGATCGTGAAGCACAATATGCCTCTTTGATAGAAGGAATGGATAAAAGTTTAGGAGATATGATGGATTTATTTGAGGAAAAAGGGATTGCCGAAAGTACCATTATTATTTTCATGTCTGATAATGGAGGGTATTCTTCATCGTACCGTGAGCCGAACAGAAATGCTCCTTTACGGTCGGGAAAAGGTAGCCTTTATGAAGGAGGAATTCGAGAGCCGATGTTAATTTTTTGGCCGGGAGTAACTCAACCGAATAGTGTTAATCGCTCTAATGTGATTATCGAAGATTTTTTTCCAACGTTACTTGAGATGGCACAGATAGAAAATTATTCTGTTCCTCAGCGGGTTGATGGAGTCAGCATGGTAAAACTGTTGAGATCAGGAGCGGTAGAAAAAAACAGGGCACTTTATTTTCATTATCCGAACGATTGGGGAGAACGGACTGGAGATGCCGGACGTCCGTCAAGTGCTATTATAAAGGGAGATTGGAAGTTATTATTTGATTATGAAACACGATGCACAGAATTATATAATTTAGCGAATGATATCAGTGAAAAACATGATTTGAGTGAAAATCCTCTTTATGATAAAATAAAAGAGAACCTTTCTAAAGATCTAAGCAATCGTTTACGTGAAACAAAAGCCAATATGCCTGTTTACAAAGTTTCTGGTATACCGTGCGGTTATCCTGATGAATAGTTTATTTTAATATATTACGTTTGTTTAGGGCTTTATGATATTTTATCGCATTATTTTGGTGCTCTGCGTATGTTGTCGCAAAATTGTGCCGTCCTGAAAAATCTTCCTTGGCGCACATATATATAAACGGATGGTGACGATAATTCAGAACTGCTTTTATTGCGGCTTTTGAAGGAATGCGTATAGGACCGGGAGGTAATCCGGTATTTTTGTATGTGTTATATGGTGAGTTGACTGTTAGGTGTTCATGGAGAATACGCCGTATCGAAAAATCTCCTACTGCATATTTTACAGTGGGATCGGCTTGCAGAGGCATCCCTTTTTTTAAGCGGTTTAAATATAGTCCGGCTACCATATTCATTTCGTCCGGAACTTTAGTTTCTTCTTCTACGATTGAAGCTAAAGTCGATACTTCGATCGGGGAGATGCCGATTTGTGTTACAAGCATTCTACGGTCGTCAGTCCAGAACTTGTCATATTCTTGACGCATTTTTTCCATTAGTTTGCGAGGTGCAATGGTCCAGTAAACTTCATAGGAATCGGGAAGAAAAAGTGCCGGTATTGTATATGTGTCGAACCCCATGTCTGTACAAAAAGCCGAATCGTTTAATAATTCGAGGACTTCCTGTTTATCCATTTTTAGTTGTTTATCGATAGTCTCGGCAAGATCATCTTTCGTACGAATATTGTTAAAAGTAAATCTTATCGGGGTTTGGCTTCCGGTAGAGAGTTTACGATAAATACGGATTGCGTTCATTTCCGGATCTATTCGGTATGCTCCGGGTTTATTCCATGGAGTATATCCGTTTAATTTAGAGAGTCGTCTTATTTTGTTGACATCACTTTTTTCTAAATATTTTTGAAGGTCTTCGGTAACACTATCGAGAGAACTGTTTTCATCGATGTATATAAAAAATGAAGTATCTGTGACTTTATCTAATACATACCGTTTGAATATAACACCGATACTGATAAGAAATATTGCAGCTACGGCTGTAATGATGTACAGAATATTTTTTTTAGATCCGCATGTTTTTTTTTTCTTCCGTCTTGATATCTTTGTTGCCATATTTATAAATTAAAAGGCATTTGTGAAATTCGAGAGCGTCGGCAAAGATAAGTATTTAATAGAAATGTTGTTTTTACTGATTGTAAAATAATATTAGAGCTCGTTCTAAGAGATTGTTAAATTCTGTACAAACGTTTTGGGGAAAACTGTTTTTGGGGATTTTATTGTTAAGATAAGAAGTGTAGCGGGTTGTGTTATGCATAGAGACGGAGATACCTACCGAAGAAAAACTTAAAGAATTTTTATCGGAAAATTTAAACAGATTCTTACTAACAGTGATTAAGGTATGAATAACCGTAATTTATGTACTTTTTAAATTCACAAATCAAAGTATTTTTGTTTCGAAAATGAATATAGATGTATGAAAATCTTGAAAAAAAGTAAGATTGCTATGGTGATATTGGTAGTATTGGCGGTTATTATAGTATTGTTTGCTCTTGTTTGTTTGTTCCTTAATCAACCGAGCTTTGGAAGATTACCGCGAGGGGAACGATTGGTTAGGATTGAACGTTCTCCTAATTTTAAGGACGGAGAGTTTAAAAATGAATGTGTAACTCCGATGTTGACGAATGATGAAAATCGGATTAAGAGTTTTATAAATTTTCTTTTTAAGAAAGATCCGGGACTAAGACCGGATGCGGCATTGCAGGTCGTCAAATCAGATATTCGGCATATAAAGAGAGATTCGGATTTTTTGATTTGGTTTGGACATTCTTCCTATTTCATGCAGTTAGAAGGAAAACGAATACTTGTCGATCCGGTTTTCTATGTCGCGTCTCCTGTTTCGTTTATCAATAAACCTTTTAAAGGAACTGATGTCTATTATCCTGAAGATATGCCGGATATCGATTATTTAATTATAACACATGATCATTGGGATCATTTAGACTATAAAACGATTGTTGAATTGAGGCCTCGCATTGGGAAAGTCATTTGTGCTTTAGGTGTCGGAGAACATTTTGAATATTGGAAATTTGATAAAAAGAAGATCGTAGAGCTCGATTGGAATGAGAATGAATCTCTCGATCCCGGGTTGACAGTCCATTGTTTGCCTGCCCGCCATTTTTCGGGGCGGGGACTTACTCCGAATCGAACGTTATGGGCTTCATTTTTATTGGAAACTCCTTCTCAAAAAATTTATATAGGAGGAGACGGTGGATATGATTCGCGTTTTGAAGTTATAGGTGAACGTTTCCCGGATATAGATCTTGCGATTTTGGAAAATGGGCAATATAGTGATGATTGGAAATATATTCATTTAATGCCGCAATATATGTCTCGTGCGGCAAAAGATTTAAAAGCAAAGAAAATATTGACTGTGCATCATTCTAAATATGCGTTATCGAAGCATCGTTGGGACGAGCCGTTACAAAATGCTCGAAATATGCAAGCAGATTCATTGGATGTTTTGATACCTCGTATCGGAGAAGTTGTGAATTGGCATGAGTGATTCGTTATTAATTGTCAAGATGATTTGATATGCTTGATTGAGTTTAAGTTTATGTTCTATAAGGTTATAGAAGTGATCTATTTTTCTGTTGATGGAAAAATAGATCACTTTTTTTTCTTTATAGGTCTTATTCATAGTATGTATATCTTATTTCTTTGCGATAAAATTAAAATATAAGAGAGTAATGGAGAATTTCTCTCTTAATATGTTTATTCTATCGTAATTTTTGTGTAAAAATGTAAATTATGAATAAGACTATAGATTACCAATTTACAATCGTAATACCTGTTTATAATGAAGAAGAAAATATTTATTTGTTAGAGGAAAAATTGAGTGATTTTTTGCCTCATTCAATGTGTTCGTCATGTGTATTATTTGTTAATGATGGCTCTACAGATAATAGTTTAGGACGAATAAAGGATGTTTGTGCGCGTCATAAAGATTTTTTTTATATTTCTTTAAGAAAAAACGGTGGGCTTAGTAATGCCATGAAAGCAGGTATCGATGTAACAGAATCTTCGTATATTGGATATATGGATGCTGATTTGCAGACTGTTCCTGAGGATTTTAATCTGCTATTATCATATATATCCGATTATGAACTTGTTATGGGAATCCGTACTAATAGAAAAGATTCGATTTTAAAAAAAATGCAGTCGAAAATTGCTAATGGTTTTCGTCGCATGATTACTCATGATGGAGTAAAGGATACTGGATGCCCATTGAAAGTAATGCGTGCGGATTACGCTAAACGCATTCCGTTTTTTACTGGAATGCATCGTTTTTTACCGGCTTTGATTCTTTTGCAAAAAGGAAAAATAAAACAAATACCAGTACATCATTTTCCCCGTGTAGCGGGAAGTTCTAAATATCATTTATGGAATAGATTGATATCTCCTTTTATTGATTGTTTTGCATTTTATTGGATGAGGAAAAGATTTATTGATTATCATATTGTAGATTATAATTTATATGAGTAATCTATTTGTTTTATCTATAGGTTTTTTGGCACAGTTGTTTTTTTCCGCACGAATACTCGTTCAGTGGTTTCTTTCAGAAAAGGCGGGAAAAGTTTTGTCTCCATCTATCTTTTGGATATTCAGTTTAATGGGGGCTTATTTGTTATGTATTTATGGATGGTTACGAAATGATTTTGCAATAATATTAGGACAATTTATGTCTTATTATGTGTATTTGTGGAATTTAAAAGGAAAAGGAATATGGAAAAATATCGCACCGATATTGAAATGGGTTCTTGTGCTGACTCCGTTTATTGCAGTCTGCTTTGTATTGTGTCATGCAAAAACATTTATTCAAGATTTCTTTCAAAATGATACTATTCCGTTAGCAATCATTATTCTGGGATCTATTGGACAGATATTGTTTACGTTGCGTTTTGTTTATCAATTATGCTATTCTTATAAAAAGGGTATGTCGGTTCTTCCAGGAGGTTTTTGGCTTATTAGTTTATTCGGGTCTCTCCTTATTATTATATATGGTATTATGCGTTTGGATATTGTATTGATAATCGGGCAGACTTTTGGATCTATAGCTTATATGAGGAATCTATGGATAGGACATAATAATATGGTAATGAATGATGAAAAGTTATAGAGTATTTATATTTGTATTTCTTGCTCTGCTTCCAGTATTATTCTTACGGGATTATACACCGGGGAATGAGTTGCGTTATCTTAGTATTGCTGATGAAGCTATAAAAAACGGATCATGGATAACGTTTTCTAATCATGGAGAACCTTATGCTGATAAACCGCCTCTTTATTTCTGGATTATTATGGCAGGCAAATGGCTGTTAGGAGAACATTGTATGTGGTTTTTATCTCTTTTCTCACTTATTCCGGCATTTATTATAGTTTCTGTAATGAATCGTTGGGTTGCTGGTGAAGTAGATAAAAAATATCTTTTGACAGGAGAGCTTCTTATGTTGAGTTGTGGACTGTTTGTTGGCTTGTCGCTTATTTTACGTATGGATATGCTGATGTGCATGTTTATAGTTCTATCTCTATACACTTTTCATAAGATGATGTATAACGAAGGAAATATGCGCTTTAATACATTGCTTTTTCCTGTATACATTTTTTTAACGGTTTTTACCAAAGGACCTATTGGAATACTAATACCTTTATTTTCAACTATAACTTTTTTGTGGTTGACAGGTCGTATCCGTTCTATCGGACGATATTGGGGATGGAAAACATGGGGAATTCTTTTTATAGGTTGCTTATTATGGTTTGGCGCAGTTTATTGGGAAGGAGGCAAAGAATATCTGAATAATTTATTATTTCATCAAACAATTGACCGTGCTGTCGATTCTTTCCATCATAAGGCACCGTTTTATTATTATTTCGTTTCAATATGGTATTCTCTATTCCCTTGGTCTTTGTTGTTGGTTGGTGTTATTACAGTTGCCGTATGTAAAAAAATGATACATACTGAATTACAGAAATTTTTCTTTGTAGTAATAGTTGTGACATTCTTATTATTGTCCTTAATTAGTTCAAAAATAGAAGTCTATATGCTTCCTGCATTTCCTTTTATTGTTTATTTAACAATTATGTTTTTACCGAATTTTAGTTGGAATCGTTGGTTAGCATTATCTATATCTATCCCTTCTGTAATTTTTGCATGCTTTTTACCGGTATTTATGGTATTGGTGCAACAAAACGGTAGCATTTATTATTTAAATACACAATTATTTTATATAGCTGCAAGTATCTTGACTTTATCTGGCCTTTATTCATTTTATATACTTTATAAGCAAAAACAAATTAATATATCTATTTGTGTTCTTTTTTGTGGATTGTTTTGTTCTGTTTTTGTTGGAGGTTGGGGACTATCTGATATTAATGCAGAAATTGGTTATAGAGAATTATGTGCTAAGAGTGTAGAAGTTGCTCAAAAATACAATTTAGAAAAATATTATGTTTGGGGACTTTATCGGCCTGAGAATATGGATGTATATCTGCATAAGAGTATACAGGTAGTGTCTCCGGATGAATTTGTTGATTCAGGAAAATATAAAGGTGTATTCATGTTGCCTGCCGATAAACTGGAAGAGTTTCCATCTTCTAAAATAAATGTATATAGAGTGGGGCATTATGCAGTTGTTGTTATGAAATAGTTCTTGGAGAGCAAATTTAGTTTTGATGCAATAAAAAGTGTATGATGAAAGTATTAGTTACAGGTGCCGCTGGATTTATAGGATCAAGTATTGTGAAATCTTTGTTGAAACAAAACTATGAAGTTATAGGATTAGATTGTATCAACTCTTATTATGATACAACCTTAAAATATGCGAGAATTGCAGAAGTAGGAATTCTACAGAAAGACATAAAAGAAAATAAAAAAATAGCAAGTACGGTGTATCCTGCTTATCAATTTATCAAACTTGACCTGACTGATCGAATAAATATGAAGCTCCTTTTCGATACAGAACGGTTTGATATAGTCATAAATATGGCAGCCCAAGCGGGAGTACGTTATTCCTTGGAAAATCCTTATGCTTATGTAGAATCTAATATTTTGGGTTTTTTGAATATATTGGAGAATTGTCGTTATCACAAAATTAAACAGCTTATTTATGCAAGTTCCAGTAGCATTTATGGAGCGAATGCACATCTCCCTTTTGTGGAAAGTGATATGACAGACATGCCGGTTAGTATTTATGCTGCAACAAAGAAAAGCGATGAGTTGATGGCATATTCATATAGTAAAGTATTTGGACTCCCTACTACCGGAGTGCGTTTTTTTACAGTTTACGGTCCTTGGGGACGCCCAGATATGGCACCTTTTTTATTTATGCAATCTATTTTAGAAGGGCGTCCGATTCAAGTCTTTAATTACGGCAAGTTGAGTCGTGATTTTACCTATATTGATGATATAGTAGACGGTATTATGTGTTTGTTGAACAATCCTTCTGTGGAGGACGTTCCTTATCGTGTTTATAATATTGGGAATTCAAAACCTGTACAGTTATTGGATTTTATATCTATTATGGAAAATGTCACGGGACGAAAAGCCATAAAACAAATGGTAGAAATGCAGCCGGGTGATGTGTATTGTACTTATGCGGATATATCTCGTATGAAAAATGATTTTGGATATACGCCTTTAGTTTCTGTGGAGGAGGGAATCTCTCGTTTTTATAATTGGTATAAAGTTTTTTACGAGAAAAAGTTATGTAGGGTCGATTAATAAAATTGATTGTGTTTTAGATGATGGGATTGCGACTATAATAAATTGTTACAAAAAAGAATTGGAATATTTTGAATGTTTTAAAGATTTGACCCATCTTCGCACTCGAAAATAGAACCAATGAGCGTTTTGTAATCCTCATCGGAGGCAAGTGAATGCCGGATAAGATGACTGGGTAAAACCAATCAACTTATCCGGTATTTTTTGTTTAGGTGAAGGTAAACAACAATGTAAAAATTACTATATTATGAAAAGAGATGCGATTGATTTGAAAACAGTAAATGTGTTTACTTTATTCAGAAGGTATTTCATCCCTACTTTATTAGGCATGTTGAGTATGTCTGCTGTGACGGCAATAGACGGTATATTTGTCGGACATGGTGTAGGCAGCGATGGCATTGCGGCTATTAATATTTTAATTCCGGTATTGATGTTCTTTACCGGAGTCGGATTGATGGTCGGTGCTGGTTGTTCGGTTGTCGCTTCTATACATTTATCTCGAGGCAAACAAAATACTGCACGTATTAATGTGACGCAAGCTTTATTTTTTGTTACCATTATTGCAGCGTTACTTTCGTTTTTAATGATGATATTTCCAGATGATACGGCTTATTTACTCGGTGCTTCGGAACATCTACGCCCTATGGTAACAGACTATTTGCTTTGGTTTGTACCATCGTGGATATTTCAAATTTGGATTGCTGTTTCTTTGTTTATTATCCGTCTTGACGGAGCACCGAAACTGGCGATGTTTTGTAGTCTTGTAACAGCGGTAATTAATGTCGTACTTGACTGGATTTTTATCTTTCCTTTCGGTTGGGGAGTAATGGGTGCTGCTTTAGCAACATCTATAAGTATTATTTCGGGTGGGATAATTGCTATTTTATATTTGTTGTTTTTTGCCCGTCGGTTACGCCTGTATCCTTTGAAGTGGAGTGTAAAGAGCTTTCGTTTATTTGTCAGGAACATTGGCTATCAATGTCGCATAGGTTCTTCGGCTTTATTAGGAGAAGCTACATTAGCGGTATTAATGTTTGTTGGCAATCAGGTGTTTATGCATTATTTGGGTGACGATGGTGTAGGAGCATTTGGTATTGCTTGTTACTATATTCCTTTTGTGTTTATGGTCGGAAATGCTGTTGCTCAGTCGGCACAGCCGATTATCAGTTATAACTTTGGCCTTGGATATAGAAAACGAGTGACGGAAGCCGTAAGAATAGCATTGTTAACGGCGGTTTTATGTGGCGTGGTAGTAACGGTCGTATTTGTGGCTTGTCCGGATTTTTTGGTAGGTCTTTTTATTGATAAAGATAATGTCGCAGCCCGTATAGCAATCGAAGGTTTTCCTTATTTTGCAATAGGATTTGTATGTTTTATTTTTAATTTAACAGCTGTCGGTTACTACCAGAGTGTCGAACGGGCGAGACCGGCAACGTGGTTCGCTTTATTACGAGGTTTTATATTTCTCATCCCGAGTTTTCTTATAATGCCACACATGTTAGGTGTTGAAGGAATATGGTTGGCTTTACCTTTATCGGAAATTATGACGACAATCGCTATAATAATGTTTTATTATTATCGCAAAATGAATGATTGATTGAAGAGAACAGAGAGGTGAATTCTCAGAAGATTTTGAGTGAAGGTAAAAAATCGGTATATAAATTTTGTAAATCTGTAATTTTGGTTATATTCTCTGTAATTTGTTTACATTATTTTTGAGCTATCATATTTAAATTTGTACAGTTGATTGATAATAAATTTATACATGAAGAAATTATTGTTATCGTTGTTATTCGTTTTTTTTGTTAAAGCATTAGTGATAGCACAAAACAAAAATGAGAAATTTGTTGAGAAAAGTATGAATAGAGTAGATTTATGTAAAGAAAATTATACAAAGTTATTTGGAGGAGAGGCTTTGACAGGGAAAGGAACAGATCCGGAATTGATGGATATTTTGCAAAAGTTTATTTTCGGTGAAGTTTTTAAAACCGGTAGCCTTGATATAAAGACTCGAGAAATGATTACTTGTGTCACTTTAACCGCAATGCAAACTTTACCTCAGTTGAAAACTCATTCTATGGCTGCATTAAATGTGGGTGTTACTCCGATAGAATTACGTGAGGTTGTTTATCAATGTGCGCCGTTTATCGGTTTTCCGAGAACACTGAATGCAATAGAAACGCTTAATGAAGTTTTTAAGGAGAGAGGGATTGCTTTGCCGTTAGAAACTCAAGGAACAGTCTCCGAATATAACCGTTATGAGAAAGGAAGCAGCATTCAGACTCCGTTATATGGAACGGAGATAAGAGATGCGTTGAACTCCCTTCCTCAAGGAATGGGGGAGGATGTTTCCCGTTTTTTGACGGAAGTGTGTTTTGGCGATTTTTATACTCGTAATACTTTGGACATTAAAACTCGCGAATTATTATCTATTTGTATATTGGCGACGTTGGGTGCAGGCAATCAGATTTATTCCCATACGATCGGTAATTTGCGGGCAGGCAATAATAAAGAGACATTATATGCGGCTATGATACAGTGTCTCCCTTATATCGGTTTTCCAAATGCTCTGAATGCCATTAATATCATAAAAGCGGTAGATGTTTCGGAATGAAAAAATCCATCTTATAAACTAAATAATTTTTTGATATGTTACGAACAGTCAGAGTGTCGGTAGCTATAATCTGTTTCTCGCTCATTTCATTATTGTTTCTTGATTTTACAGGGACATTGCATGTTTGGTTCGGGTGGCTTGCCAAAATACAGTTTTTACCTGCATTATTGGCATTAAATGTGGGGGTAATATTGTCTCTTTTACTCTTAACATTGTTATTCGGACGTATTTATTGCTCTGTAATTTGTCCTTTAGGCGTATTTCAGGATATAATAGCATGGTTCGGAAAGCGGGGAAAAAAGTTACCATATACCTATTCCCGTGCACTTTCTTGGCTACGATATGGAATATTGATTGTATTTATTATTGCTGTTTTGGCAGGAGTAGGATCATTCGTTGCGTTATTGGCTCCTTATAGTTCTTATGGACGGATAATATCTAATTTGTTTGCCCCTTTATACCAATTAGGGAATAATATGTTCGCTTATTTGGCAGAACGGGCAGAAAGTTATGCTTTTTATGAAGTAGATGTGTGGGTAAAAAGTCTTTCTACTTTTATCATTGCTTTAATCACATTCGGTGTATTAGTCTTGTTGGCATGGCGGAATGGACGGACATATTGCAATACGATTTGTCCGGTAGGAACATTTCTGGGGATCATTGCTAAATATTCCCTTTTTAAACCGGTAATAGATGTTTCTAAATGTAATAGCTGCGGGCTGTGTGCACGACATTGTAAGGCAGCGTGCATTGATTCTAAAAAACATAAAATAGATTATAGCCGTTGCGTCGTATGTCTGGACTGTTTAGATAAATGTCGGCATGGAGCGATAAAATACATGCGGCGGTCTGCAGTAAAGGATAAAATCAGCAGCCCGGTTGTAACTCAAGATCAGATTGATAGTGCTCGTCGCAATTTCCTTTCGGTATCGGCTCTTTTTGCAGCTACGACGGTTATAAAAGCGCAGGAAAAAAAAGTTGACGGAGGTTTGGCAGTAATAGAAGACAAAAAAATTCCAAATCGTGTGGTGGCATTGACCCCTCCGGGTTCGTTGAGTGTTCGTAATTTTGCAAAACATTGTACGGCATGTCAGTTATGTGTTTCGGTATGTCCTAATCAAGTTTTACGGCCTTCAGGCAGTCTGATGACATTGATGCAACCGGAGATGTCTTATGAACGAGGGTATTGTCGACCTGAATGTACAAAATGCTCTGAAGTTTGTCCGGCAGGAGCGATACGTCCCATCTCTGTTTCTGAAAAGTCTTCTATCCAAATCGGGCATGCTGTATGGATAAAAGAAAATTGTGTAGTTTTGACCGATGGTGTTGATTGTGGAAATTGTGCTCGTCATTGTCCGGCAGGAGCTATACAAATGGTAGCTTCCGACTCTGAAAGTTATGATTCTCCTAAAATTCCGGTTGTGAACGTTGAGCGTTGTATCGGATGTGGTGCTTGTGAGAACTTGTGTCCTGCCCGTCCGTTTAGTGCTATTTATGTAGAAGGGCATGAAATACATAAAACCGTTTAATTAAAGAGAATGGTCATGGAAAAAAATAATAAATCTGGTATAGATCGCCGGAAATTTTTTAAAGTTTTTGGAACTGGGGCTGCGGTGTCGGCAGCCGCATTTTACGGATGTAAAAATAATGCGGGAAGTTCTGTTGCTGGAGGAGAGGGTGAAATACCTACAGATAAAATGACTTATCGGACTTCTCCGACAACGGGAGATAAAGTTTCTCTTTTAGGCTATGGTTGCATGCGATTGCCGACAATATCCCAGCGCGGTGCAGGGGACAATAGTGACGACATTGATCAGGATATGGTCAATAGGCTCACCGATTATGCAATAGAACATGGTGTGAACTATTTTGATACATCTCCGGCTTATTGCAAAGGCCGGTCTGAACATGCTATGGGTATTGCTCTTAGCCGTCATCCTCGTAATAGTTATTTTATTGCGACAAAATTGTCTAACTTTTCACCTGAAACATGGAGTCGGGAAGCATCTATGGCAATGTATCGTAATTCGTTAAAAGAATTGCAAGTAGATTATATAGACTATATGTTGCTTCATGGAGTGGGGATGGGGAATGGTTTGGATGAGTTTGAAAAACGTTATATAGATAATGGCATATTAGACTTTTTAATAGCAGAACGTAAGGCCGGGAGAATCCGTAATCTTGGATTTTCGTATCATGGCGATATTAAGGTTTTTGATTATTTGCTTTCGATACATGACTCGATAAAGTGGGATTTTGTACAAATTCAACTTAATTATCTTGATTGGAAGTATGCTAAAGAGATTAATCCTCGAAATACGAATGCGGAATATCTGTATAATGAACTGCAAAAAAGAAATATTCCGGCAATTATTATGGAGCCTTTATTAGGAGGACGTCTTTCGAATGTACATGACCATATTGTGTCGCGTCTGAAACAAAGACGTCCTGAAGATTCTGTCGCTTCTTGGGCATTTCGCTTTGCCGGATCTTTTTCGGGTGTATTGACCGTATTAAGTGGAATGACTTACATGGAACATCTGCAAGATAATCTTCGGACGTATTCGCCATTGAAACCTTTAACCGATGAAGAGTTCGATTTTTTAGAACAAACGGCCGCACTTATGATGCAATATCCGACAGTGCCTTGTAATGATTGTAAATATTGTATGCCCTGTCCCTATGGTATCGATATACCGGGAGTATTGTTACATTATAATAAATGTGTAAACGAGGGAAATATTCCTGAAAATATAGGAACAGAAAATTATAGAAAAGCCCGTCGTGCGTTTCTTGTGGGATATGATCGCAGTGTACCGAAATTGAGGCAGGCAAATCATTGTATAGGATGTAACCAATGTTCGCATCATTGCCCTCAGGGCATTGATATTCCGGAGGAGTTGCATCGAATAGACAGTTTTGTAGAAAAGCTAAAACAAAATGTTGTATGATGACCTCTCTTGTAAATTTGTTACATAAGGAGAATTATTCTTGTGTTATATTCGGTCTCAATGAAACACGGACTTTTAGTCGGAGAGGTGTTATAGATTTATATGATTTATTACTTAATGATCGAACTTTCTTAAAAAGAGCGTTGGTTGCAGATAAAGTTGTCGGGAAAGCTGCGGCATCGTTGATGATACTTGGAGAAATAAGAGAGTTGCATGCAGATGTTATCAGTACGCCGGCTCTGTCTCTATTGAGGAATGCGTCTGTAAAGGTAAGTTTCGGTTGTCAAGTTCCCTATATCAAAAATCGTAATCAAGACGGTTGGTGTCCTTTAGAATCAGCTTGTTTTAAATCTGTTTCTGCAATATCCTCTTTTAGGATTGTACAGGATTTTATGCAGAAAAAGAATGTGAAATAAATGAAAATTATTCTTATAACCCTGATTAAATAGAGTTTGTGATGAACAAAACTCTTGTCTTTAAGGTAATTATAATTGAATTAAAGTATTTAAAAATATGAAAGAAACAACTCTTAATCTTTATGCTCTCGATTATCGAGATATGAGAACATATATGGTGGCAATGTTATTTATATTGGGAAATATGGTATTGCCCCAATTATGTCATCTTATTCCTCAAGGAGGTATTACTTGGTTGCCGATCTACTTTTTTACTCTTATAGGAGCATATAAATATGGCTGGAAAGTAGGTCTATTGACAGGTGTACTATCTCCGATATTGAATTCTCTGTTTTTCGGTATGCCTTTTCCTGAAGTGTTGCCCGGTATTCTTTTTAAATCTGTTGTACTGGCTGTAGCGGCAGGCTATGCAGCAGATCACTTTAACCGTGTATCTATACCTATATTATTAGCCGTTGTTTTAACTTATCAGTTTCTCGGGACATTAGGCGAGTGGGTGATTTCTGATAATTTTTATATTGCAATACAGGATTTTCGTATCGGATTACCGGGAATGTGCTTTCAGGTTATAGGAGGATATTTATTTATTAAATATCTAATATATAAATAATTAATAAGAGAACCTAAGGCTGGCTCATAGAGCCAGTCGAATAATACATAATTATTTGAAGTCGGTTAATCAAAATAATAGTTTTTCGTAAAGAGAGGATTCTTTTTTGTTTTATTATCTATATATGTTTGACGAATCCTTTAGTCTATAATAAGTTCTCAAAGCAAAATTTAGATAGGCTTTAAATATCCATTAAAATAAAACTCTTATTTTTGCAGCCAGAATAGTGTAAATATGTCTGGTGCTCTCTATATTTTTAATCCCGAGAATGATCTTTCTGTTGCCAATGGCGGTGAAAATTATATGCCTCCTCCTCGAGCCAGAATTATAGCTGAAGATTTGGCGTTCTTGCCGGTTTGGTATGCAGAGAATGGTGATGATGTAATAGTTCCTTCTGAAAGATATATCGATTGGATGCATTCCGAGAGAGCCTCTTTGGGATGCTTTTCTGAGGTTGTGCTAAAGGGTCGTTTACCCGATAAGAATTGGACAGCTTGCATTCCTTGGGGGTGGAGTCCTGAAATTGCCAGACGTTTTTTACGTATGGGGGTATCGGATCGTTTATTACCGGGAAATGTTCTTCTAAAAGAACAGAAACGCTTATATCATAGAAATCAAACACTTGAAATATTAAAAGGACTAAGAGATTATGGAATAGGGGATATCCCAGATTTGTTACCGGAAGAATTATATACGACTGAGTCTGTGTGCCGCTATATACAATCTGCTCCGTTGACAGTTCTTAAAGCTCCATGGTCAGGAAGTGGTAAAGGATTGAGTTGGGGACGTGGTGTATATGATACGACACTTGAGCGCTGGAGTAGAGGAATATTACGTCGGCAAGGAAGTATAATGGGAGAACCGTTTTATGAAAAAGTGCAGGATTTTGCCATGGAGTTTCATTCAGATGGAGTCTCGTCCGTAGTTTTTGCCGGATATTCGCTGTTTGATACAAACAAAAAGGGGGTATATACCGGAAATATTTTGACTGGAGACGATGATATATTATCTTGTTTGTCAATTTATGTGGCTACGGAACGTATAGAATCTGTAAAGATAGCGTTACAAGAATTATTGTCGGTAAAAGTTGCACCTTATTATAAAGGATATTTCGGTATCGATATGATGATTTATAAAGAAAACGGTAAGTATCGTCTGAATCCTTGTATCGAATTGAATCTGAGAATGAATATGGGTGTAGTATCCCGCATTTTTTATGATCGTTATACAGCACCCGGATCGAAAGGAATATATGTTGTCGATTATAATCCTGATTCTGCAGCTTTATATACAGATCATTTAACTCGGACAAAAGATAATCCGTTAATTATCCATGACGGGAAAATCATCAAAGGATATTTATCTTTATCTCCACTAACTCCGGAATCTCACTATCGGGCACGAGTAGAAATCTATTAACGAATAATAATATGTATAACTCGATTGGTACGAGAAAGTTACATATCCTAATTATTTTGAAGTCGGAAACATATTTTACAAGCTTTTTGCTTCATTTGTTCAGCTTGTTTCAATGTAATCCTTCTTATTGAAGAAGCATTACACTGCTTTCTCAATTCTCGACATTTGGGATTACGATGATAAATTTTCAATTTGGATTTTGTACAAATATAAACCGCTTCATTTGGTTGCGTTGTTTCTGTCTTGATATCTGTACTAATCAACGGAAAAACAAGAAATAATAGTAATAATAATTTTTTCATGATTAAATGAGAATTTAGGTGTTTAATTCATTAATTGTAAATACAATAGAAGAGATGAAAAGTATTTCCATGTTTATTTTAAAATTTAAATTTTGTCCTTGCTATATCCTTCGTAATAATACGATTGTTCTATCCCTTTAAATATCACTTCTCTATCATCGACTTTTTCGGTTAGTGCCGGTTACAAAAGAAAACGGAGTTCCAGATCATTGATTGGGCTGTGTTCCATTGCTTGCAGATATAGATCTTTATCAACCATGCGCCAATCAACAACTTTTCCAAGATTTTTTTC
Organism: Coprobacter fastidiosus; assembly: GCF_030296935.1. Classification (NCBI taxonomy): domain Bacteria; kingdom Pseudomonadati; phylum Bacteroidota; class Bacteroidia; order Bacteroidales; family Barnesiellaceae; genus Coprobacter; species Coprobacter fastidiosus. The sequence goes on from NZ_AP028032.1 coordinate 405,257, forward strand.
AGAATTAGATCAAGCCATATTCTTGTAGAGCGTCCGTTGCTTTTCATAAATGGATGAGCAATATTCATTTCTACATACTTAGCTATGATTTCCTCAAAAGTTGTTTCCGGCATTTTTCTATTACAGGAAGTATTACGTCGAGAAACATTGAATTTGCAAAACGAAAGCCTCCTTTAGTAATGTTTTGAGTACGTACCTTTCCGGCAAAGTTGTATAGATCGCAGAATAAATACTCATGTATCTGGCATAATCCTTTAGTTTGTACCTACCTCAATGTTATTTATATCACTTGTTTCAAACAAGGCTTTGGCTTTCTCCAGGCTTTGTTCATCTATTATATATTGTTGTTTCTTTTGTTCCATAACCGAAAATTTGTAAAGCGGATCTTTTTGGTATAAGAATAATACGGATTTTTAATTACAAGATATTTTGCAATTAAAAATGTTTGAGTTCTTGATATAGTCGATGTATGGGTAATCCCATAACGTTAAAATAAGAACCGTTAATGCCGTTTACTCCTACAAATCCGATCCACTCCTGTATTCCGTATGCACCGGCTTTATCGAGCGGAGCATAATTTTCTACATAAAAATCGATTTCTTCTTCATCGAGAGTTGCAAATGATACATCGGTAGAAACAGCAAAAGAAATTTGTTTTTCCTGTGTAGTGATGCAAACACCGGTAATCACCGTGTGAATATTTCCCGATAAAGTACGTAGCATATTTTTCGCATCGTCTTTGTCTTTCGGTTTCCCGAAAACCTTACCGTTCAACCATACGATTGTATCTGCGGTGATCAATAGGGTTTTATCGGACATTTCCGGTTTGTAAGCTTCGGCTTTTACCGTAGCAATATATTGGGGAATTTCTTCACCTTGTAATGTTTCCGGATATGATTCGTCTATATTGGGGAGGGCGGTTACTTGGTATTCGATTCCTAATCCGCTCAGTAATTCCCGACGTCTTGGTGAATTGCTTGCCAGCAGAATATCGTACTTTTGTATATGACTCAGCATTTTATAAAACTTTTTATTTATTTTGTTTTGTATTTACCAACCGAAAGCTTCATCAGCCATCCATTTTCCCTGTGCTTTCAGTACCTCTTCTATGACATCCCGTCCACATCCGCATCCTCCTTTTTTGGGGGATATATAAGTTGATATCGCTTTAATTTCAGGTGCAGCGTCAGCGGGGCAAGTAGGTAGGCCTACCAGTTGCATGACTTCATAATCCGGAATATCGTCACCCATATACAGTATCTCTTCCGGTTTTAGGTTTGAAGATTCAATCCATTGATAGTATGCTTCGGTTTTGATTTTTGCACCCATAAAGATATGTTTGACTCCCAATGCGGAGAACCGTTCATGAACGGCTTGGGTACGTCCTCCTGTGATAATTGCTATATTGTAACCTAAACGGACGGCCAATTGTATAGCATATCCGTCTTTTATATTTACCATACGCATCGGTTCTCCGTTGGGATGCAGAGGCACCATATCTGAAGAAAGAACACCATCTACATCAAATGCGAATGCTTTTATTCGAGATAAGTCATAATTTATTTTGCTCATGAGAAATGTTTATTGCAAAAGCGTGAATATTTTTACTCAATAATCGGTAGATTTCTTTTAATTGGTCGTCTTTTAATAGCGATAATTGTTTGTTCATTACATTCTCGTCGTATCTTACAGCAGGACCGGTTTGAGCTGTTACTGGAGATATTTTTTTTATTTTATCAGATGTTTCTTGGATAAGCGGTTGCAGAATGTCAAAAGGTAATCCGTGCTCTTTTAGTAATTTCTCGGATATTGCATACATGTGGTTTGTGAAATTACATGCAAATACGGCAGCTAGGTGAATGTATTTTCGCTGCTCTGAAGATATGACTCTTACATCTTGTGAAATTTTTAAAGCCATATCGGTTAATAACGTAGCATCTTTCTCTGAATTAGCTTCGACAAAAAACGGAATATTTGAGAAATTTACCTTTTTATTTTTACTGAAAGTTTGTAGCGGGTAGAATACTCCATACCTTTTTGCATGTGGCTCGAATACGGACATCGGTATGCTTCCGGCTGTATGTACCCAAAGAGCTTTATTCGGTTTGACAGATCGGATGCATTCCTGTAATGCTGTATCTTTTATTGAAAAAATATAAAGATCTGCCGTATCTTTTATTTGATTGAGGTCATCGGTGTAGTCACAAGATAAGGATGACCCCAATATTTTTGCATTTTTGAGGCTTTTACTATATATCTGGATTATATCGTAACCTTGTTCTTTCATTGCTGACGACAATTGTGTAGCGAGGTTACCAGCTCCGATAAATATTATTTTTTTCATATTTATCTTTTTATGTTACCAATGTTCTATGTGAACCTTTTCCCATTGAGCCTTATCCGGATCAAAAGGCTTTTTTTCTTCATTTTTGTGACCCAGAGTGATAATGGACAAAACTTCCATTCCGTATGGGATTCCCAACATTTCACGGACATAATCTTCAGCAGATTGTCCGTTTTCTGTCAGTCGGTTTCGTATTTGTATCCAACAACTGCCTAGACCGAGATCTTCAGCTTGTAGTTGGATTAGGATTGCCGCAATGGATGCATCTTCGATCCATACATCGCTTTTTGACGGATCAGCAAGAATAACAATAGCCAATTTTGCGCCGGCAATAGGTTTTGCTCCTTGAGCTTTACAGTGAGAAAGTTTTTCTAATTGTTCAGGATTCTCGATCACGACGAATTCCCAACAAAGAGACCGTTTAGACGTCGGCGACATTAAAGCTGCTTCAAGTATTTCTTTTACATTTTCCGGAGAAATGGAATCTTCGGTATATTTGCGAATACTGCGTCTGTTTTTAAGCAGTTCTTTCAGATTTTCCATAAAGTAAATGTTGAATGTTTCTGTACAAAGATACTATATTGTGGTAAAAGCCCCATAAAAAGATGTAAATTTGCACATCTTGAAAACGTAAATATACGTAAATCATGTTTTTTACGTTATATATCTGAAAAGAAAGATTCTTTTGAAAATGAAATTCATGAAAATAAAGTTATATATATTCTTTATATTTCTTTTTATCGGATCTACTGTATTAGCACAATCTCGTATAAAAATTTCCGGGAAAGTGATCGATGCAGATAATCAAGGGTTAGAGTTAGTCAATGTGCGTATAGGGGGAACTACACAGGGAACATTAACCGATTTAAAAGGAGAATATGAGTTGACGGTCGCTTCTCAAGATTCGATAGAGATTATTTTTTCTTGTTTAGGTTATCGAACCGAAAAAAGGGTTTTGGCAGCACCGCAAGGTAATGTGGTGTTAAATATGAGGCTTTATACTAAGGATAAAAAATTGGGAGAGGTGGTTGTGACGGAAATAAGAAAACAGACTAGTACCCTCCAGAAAATAGATGCCAAAGATTTAAGGTTGATGCCGGATGCATCGGGAGGAAGCATTGAGAGTATGCTTTCGACCTTAGCCGGGGTTAATTCCAGTAATGAGCTTAGTTCCCAATATTCGGTACGTGGAGGAAATTTCGATGAAAATATCGTTTATGTAAATGGAATAGAGATATATAGGCCTTTGCTCGTGCGTTCAGGGCAGCAAGAAGGGTTAAGTTTTATTAATCCGGATATGGTCGGTAGTATAGGTTTTTCTTCTGGAGGGTATTCTGCAGAATATGGTGATAAAATGTCATCAGTATTGGATATTACCTATAAACAGCCTGAAGCTTTTGAGGGTGCTGTATCTGCCAGTTTTTTAGGTGCTAGCGCTATGATCGGACATAGTACGAAAAGATTTTCCCAGTTACATGGTTTCCGGTATAAAACTAATTCAACATTATTGAGCTCTTTAGATACGAAAGGTGAGTATGATCCTTCATTTTTTGATTACCAGACTTATTTGACATATAAGTTCTCTCCGAATTGGAATATCTCTCTCTTGGGAAATATATCTAACAATATCTATAACTTTACTCCGCAAGAGCGTACGACAAAATACGGAACTTATACTTCAGCATCACAGTTTAAGGTCTATTTTGACGGGCAGGAGAAAGATAAGTTTCAGACATTTTTCGGTGCTCTTTCTTTAAATTACGGTGTGTCGAAATATACTGCGTTATCGTTGCTGGCTTCGGCTTTTGCAACAAATGAGATCGTAACTTATGATATTACTGGAGAATATTGGCTTGATGAATTGGATATGGCGAATAATGGTGGAGTTCCGCAAACTTCCGGAACATTGGGATATGGAACTTATCATGAGCATGCTCGAAATCGCTTGAACGCTTCGGTTTTTGCAATAGCTGCTAAAGGAGCTACTCGTTTCGGTAAGAATGAATTGAAATATGGCGTTAATTTTCAACGTGAAATAATTAAGGACAGGGTACGTGAATGGGAACTTCGTGACTCTGCCGGGTATTCTTTACCGCATACGGGTAACGGAATAGATCTTGTTTCCAGCCTTAGTTCTTACCAGAATATGCAAAGCAATCGTTTCTCTTTTTATGCACAGGATACTTATAAATTACGGGCTAAGTCTGGCTTTTATACATTTACCGGAGGTATACGCGGCTCTTATTGGGGATTTAATAAAGAGTTTATTCTGAGTCCGAGAGCTTCGGTCGGTTACATTCCGAATTTTAATGATCGGTTGACATTCAGGTTTGCGACCGGTCTTTATTATCAGGCTCCTTTTTATAAAGAGTTGAGAGATACGGTGCGTACCGGAGAAAATTATGTAGTGCGTTTGAACCGTTCTATTAAATCTCAAAGATCTATTCATTTTGTATTAGGTAGCGATTATTCCTTTAGGGCGGTGAACAGACCATTTAAGTTTACAGCGGAGCTATATTATAAAAAACTGGATAATTTAATACCTTACGAAGTAGATAATGTCCGTATTTGGTATTCGGGACGGAATGAATCGAAAGGGTACGCTGCCGGATTGGATTTGAAGCTTTTCGGACAATTTGTTCCCGGAACGGATTCTTGGTTAAGTTTCTCATTGATGAGGACGCAAGAGACGATAGGAGGGATAAAAGTTCCTCGTCCGACGGAACAGAGGTATAGCATAGCACTGTTTTTTCAAGATTATGTACCCCGTTTCCCTAAATATAAATTTAGCTTGCGCGCAATTTGGTCGGACGGATTACCTGTCGGTGCTCCTCGGTTGGGACGTCAGGCTGGGTACTTTCGTACGACACCCTATCGTAGGGTGGATATAGGAGCTTCCCGTTTATTGGTCGGAGGAGAAGACCGACTAATGAAACGCGGATTTTTTCGTTATTTTAAGAGCATTTGGATCGGATTGGATGTCTTTAACTTGTTGGATATAAGTAATGTAAATTCTTATTATTGGGTGACTGACATTTATAATCATCAAAGTGCTGTTCCTAATTATCTTACTATGAGGCAGTTCAATCTGAGGTTATCGATGGAATTCTAAGTTGTGTATCCGTATTGAATATCCATGCTCCGGATTTTTTTATCGAATAACAATATATGCCTAATTGATCTGCTTCTTTTTGTAATGCTTGATGTTTGAAGTAATTGAGATCTGAACAAAGTATTACGGTCTGTATGCTGAATAACTCAGTAATATCCGACAGCTTTCCTGAAAAACCTTTACAGACAATAGCATAATCGATAGGGAGAAGATAAGTGCTTTTTTTGTTTTTCCAATATCCGGAGTTTAGTAATAGTATTTTGCTGCCTTTAAAATATATGAAGGGCTGACAGATTATCAGATTTTGAAGATCGCTACTGTCTTTTATGTGTATAATATTCCCTATTCTGTTTTTCATCCAGAAATTGAGGGCTTTTTTTTCTATCGTCGAATCTTGTTTTTCAGGATTTGAATGAAGAATATAATTAGTCCCGTTGTCGATGAAATTGATCGTAGTGCTGTGATTATCATGGTAAACGACCCATGCGTTTTGAATAGGATGACCCTTGTAAAAAGTGTCTGCTGTTAGGAACAATACTGCGAATGAAAGAGTAAAAATCAGAATGTCGCTGCGTCGTGTTCGGTAAGACCAGAAAAGAGCAAAAATAATGACAAACAGAAACAGAACATAATGAGATTCTATCCAGATATTCTTGATAGAAGAGAAATTAAGTGTAGAAATTATTTTAGTCAGGTGTTCTATATATATGAGAATTTGGTCTAATCCATTTACCAAAAAAGTCGCAGGTATTTGTAAATAATTCAATATTAAGACAAGCATCCCGCCTCCTAAGATAAAAGGGAGGACAGGAATAATGATCAGATTTGCCGGCAGGGAAAGTAAAGGTAACTCGTGAAAATAGTATACGGTTAACGGTAATGTCCCTATTTGCGCTGCGGCAGAGACACAAAATATCGATATTATGTATGATCCCCATTTCGAGGAAGGGTTTATCAGATCATAAAGGACCGGATAAATATAAAGAATTGAGAATACCGAGATGAAACTTAGTTGAAAACTGACATTAAATAGATAATACGGATTGTATAACAACATGAAAAATGCTGCTGCAAAAAGATTGTTCATGGTTGTTCCCTTACGGTCGAGAATTTGTCCGAATAATATGAAGCTGATCATGATTGTTGCTCTGACAGCAGAGGGAGATAATCCGGTTAGAAATGCGTATGCCCATAAAAAAATAATTATAAGAATCGGTCGTAATTTTGACATCTTTATCCATACGAGTGGGGTAAGAAGTACGTATAGCAATGACCATATAATACCGGTATGTAGTCCGCTGACAGCCAGTATATGAGCAAGTCCGCTTGTAGAAAACGCATTACGGATTTCTGGAGTGATTTCTTTTATATTTCCCAATAATAGAGCACTCAGTATTGCATAAGATGTTTCCGAAAAATTATCTTTTTTCAGTTTTTCTAATGCTGAATCTTGCAATCTTTGAGCAATACCTTTGATAGATTTATCTTGTTTATAACCTAATCGTTTCCAATCTTGTGCGTCTAAATATTGTGTATATAAGACTCCCTTGTATTTCATATAAGATGCATAATCGAAACTTTCGGGATTTTTAGAATTGACAATGGGTATGAGCTTCGGTTTGAATATGATTACATTATCTTTTATTAAGGATCGGGAAAGGTCATCCGGCTTAAAATATAGAATGACTTTTTGATTGTCGCGTATTATTTGTTCGTCTTGCTGAATCCATTCTTTTATCTCAGTTTCGCAACAGATCGAACGTTGTGTCTCTTTACAATTTGTGATGGTTGCAATAGCATATTTATAATTGGGTGAATAATGTCCCGTTTCGCTTTTTTGTTTTATAAATAATGTTGCAATTCCTATGGATATGAGGAAAAAAGATATGGCAATACCGAAATAGTGCCGGTTTATAAATCTTTTTGACGGAAACTTTGACGAATTGTAGTATTTAATGATAAATATGATTCCTAAAAACGAAGATATATAGATTGCATGGAGGAAGGGTAAAAAATGTTGTAATAAAATTCCTGCTATGAACGGAAGCAGTATGCGTAAAAACGGAGCTTCTTCGATTGGGAGAAAGGAATTTTTCATGCTATTTTTATATCGGGCTGTTTTTACGATATATACGGGAGTACAGGAAATGACAAATAAAGAATTGTGTGTTTCAAATATGGATTAGAATGAGATTAACAAAGAATGTTGTTGAGGTAATTTATCAGAGTTCCTGTCTCCGGTATTATATCGATTTTTATAATGTTTTAAGTTTTGCTATCATTTGCATAGGATCTGGAGTACTGAATATTGCATTTCCTGCAACAAGAATATCTGCTCCGGCTGTCAAAACTTTTTTACCGGTGTCTAAATTAATACCGCCGTCAACCTCAATGAGCGTATTGGCATTCTTCCGTAAAATCATCTCTTTTAAAACTGAGATTTTTTCAGTGGAATGTTCTATAAATTTCTGTCCTCCGAATCCCGGATTTACAGACATGATAAGTACCATATCAACATCCGAAACAATATCTTCCAATAAAGAAACAGGTGTGTGTGGATTTAATGTAACACCGGCTTTCATACCGTTTTCTCTTATCTGTTCTACAGTACGGTGCAAGTGTACGCAAGTCTCATAATGCACATTCATCATATAAGCGCCAATCCCTTTGATCTCCTTGATGAATTTAATAGGATCGGTGATCATAAGATGAACATCTAAAGGTTTTGTACTGATTTCTTTTACATATTTCAAAACCGGAAACCCGAAAGAAATATTCGGGACGAATACGCCGTCCATTATATCCAGATGTAACCAATCTGCTTCACTTTGGTTTACCATCTCTATAGCTGCCTGCAGATTACCGAAATCAGCGGATAAGAGGGACGGTGCTATTTTATGTGTCATATCTTGTAAAATCAGATTATATACAAAGATACAGATAGGATTTGGATTTATGAACAAAAAATAAAAGATTTTCTCTAAAAGCTTGAGGAATGTAGCGAGTTAAGTGATGTGCAGGAGCGGAAAAACAAACTTGGAAACTTTGGATACACAACTATTTAAACAAGCATTAAAGCTTCTTTAGGAATGAACAGACAATCATCAGAACTTAAAATCCTGTTTTTTGAAATATTCCTTTTCAAAAAACAGGATAAAGGTTAAGAGCCTGTCTCAATTTTATTCGGGTCAGGTTTGGACATTTCTTTCGAGGATATTTTCTGTTTTTACGAAGATGATAGCGGGCTATCTGATGAGAGAAAACGAGAAAAAAGACCGAAAGAAAACATAAAGATGACCTGATAATATTTTTTTGTTGAAAAATTTAGACAGGTCCTTAGTTTAGAATATATCCTCCGAGATTTTGAGGCAATTTGCTTTCGTAGGTATATGACCGTGCAAATTGCTTAAGAAGTTCGACTGTAGAACTTTTAGGTGTTAATATCGGAGCAATAGCTTTCTCTGAAAGCAGTCGAGGAGTAGAGCTTTTTTTCATAGGCACTGTTTTTTATTTTGTTTATTATTAAAACGTGCCTACTCTGTTTTTTATTATCTTTATATGCTATTTTTTTATAAAGAAAGTTCTATATGGTGATCTTCGGCCATTTTTCTCATATTTAAGATAGCATACCTCATACGTCCCAAAGCAGTATTGATACTTACATTTGTAGCGTCAGCAATCTCTTTAAAACTCATGTTTTTATAATAGCGCATGATGAGAACCTCTTTCTGGTTATCGGGAAGCGCAGCTACCAGTTTGCGAATATCGGCTCGAATTTGAGTCTGTACCAGTGAGTCTTCTATCGTTCCTTCACTTAATTCTTTTCGATTGAATACATCAGGATTCATTTCGTCATTAGATAAATGATTTTCACTTTTCTCCTGACGATAATAATCAATAATTAAATTGTGAGCTATGCGGGAAATCCAAGATGGAAATTTTCCGGTTTCGACATAGCGTCCTTGTTTGATAGTCGTGATTACTTTTACGAAGGTTTCCTGAAAAATGTCCTCGGTCAATTCTCTGTCTTTGACTATATAATATATATAAGAATAAATACGGTTTTTGTATCTGTTCAGAAGAATGTCAAAAGCCTCGTTATTACCCTTCGAATAAAGTACGACCAGTTCTTCGTCTGTTCGTGATGCTAAATTATTCATTACCTTGTAGTATGTTGGTTTAAGAGTAATGTTTTTCTATAGGCTCTTGTTTTTTATTTATGTGAATGAATTAGTTGATGATTTGTTGCAAATAAAATATATTTTCTATACAAAAAAAAGCATTCTTGTTATTTTTACTACTTAAAAGTTCATATTTAACAGCTTTAACACGTAAAATGTTAACTGTTTAAGAATTGAAGCTACGATAGGGGAATATAAAAGATTTGATAAAAAAAAGTGTATTTCTTACGCATTATTATTACTTTTGTAATTCGTTTACCAACTAAATTAACGTGAATTATGAAACCTACACTATTTGTTTTGGCTGCCGGAATGGGTAGCCGTTATGGCGGATTGAAGCAGTTAGACGGGCTTGGTCCTAATGGCGAAACTATCATGGATTATTCTATTTTTGATGCAGTGCGTGGTGGCTTCGGGAAAGTTGTTTTTGTAATCAGACATTCTTTTGAAGAAGATTTCAGGACAAAAATTTTAAAGAAATATGAGAATATAATACCTGTTGAGGTAGTATTTCAAGAATTAGATTATTTACCTGATGGGTTCTCTCTTCCTGAAGGCCGGGAGAAGCCGTGGGGAACTAATCATGCTGTATTAATGGGGAAAGATGTGATTAAAGAGCCATTTGCTGTCATTAATGCAGATGATTTTTATGGCCGTGAAAGTTTTGCCATTCTTGCAGATTATTTGTCTAAATTGGACGGAAAACAGAATGAATATTGTATGGTAGGATATCGTGTCGGAAATACTCTGTCCGAAAGTGGCTCTGTTGCTCGGGGAGTTTGCGAAATGAATGATAAAAATGAGCTGACCTCTGTTGTAGAGCGGACTCAAATAGAACGGCGTGACGGAAAGGTAATGTTTAAAGAGGGAGATGTCTGGACAGAAGTTGACGAGAATGCTCCCGTATCAATGAATATGTGGGGATTTACGCCCGATTACTTTAAATATTCAGAAGATTATTTTGTTCAGTTCTTAAAAGAAAATGCAGAAAATCTTAAGGCTGAATACTTTATTCCGTTGATGGTAAATCATTTGATTCAAAATAAAATCGCAACAGTTAAAGTTTTGGATACGCCTTCTAAATGGTTTGGTGTAACTTATGCTTTAGATCGTCCGGTTGTTGTAGATAAGATCAATGCTTTGGTTGCTGCCGGAGAGTACCCTGCTAAGTTATTTTAAAATATTTATGATGATAAAGAAAATGCACTTGAAATTTCAAGTGCATTTTCTTTATCATCATAATTTATCTTTTAAGTACTTCCCGGTGTAAGATTTTTCACAAGACGCAATATCTTCTGGAGTTCCTGCACAAACAAGAAAACCGCCTTTGTCTCCTCCTTCAGGACCCATGTCTATGACATAATCAGCACATTTAATTACGTCCATATTGTGTTCGATAATTACGACCGTATGCCCTTTTTCTATTAAAGAATCGAATGCTTTTAGTAATGTTTTTATATCATGAAAATGTAATCCTGTTGTCGGTTCGTCAAAAACGAATATCGTAGGCTCTTGCTTTTCATTGCTCAAAAAATAAGCGAGCTTTACCCGTTGATTTTCTCCACCCGAAAGGGTCGAAGAAGCCTGTCCGAGCTTAATATATCCTAATCCTACATCTTGTAGAGGTTTCAGTCTTTTGATGATTTTTTTCTCGGCGCTTCCTTGCTGTTCCGAAAAAAATTCGATAGCCTGATTGATAGTCATTTCCAATACATCATTGATATTCTTTCCTCGATATTCGATTTCAAGTATATCTTGTTTAAATCTTTTCCCGTGGCAACTTTCACATGTAAGAGTAATATCTGCCATAAATTGCATTTCAACAGTGATAGTTCCGTCGCCTTTACACTCTTCACAGCGTCCGCCTTCTACGTTGAACGAAAAGTATGCCGGGGTAAATCCCATTTGTTTAGCAGCCTGCTGGTCGGCATATAATTTTCTGATTTCATCAAAAGCTTTCAGGTATGTTGCCGGATTAGATCTTGATGATTTACCGATCGGATTTTGATCGACAAATTCGATATGTTTTACCAAATGCATGTCTCCGGAAAGTCGGTTGAATATACCGGGTTGTTCCCCGTCTTCTTCATAAAATCTGGAAAGAGATTTAAAAAATACGTCTCTGACCAGTGATGATTTTCCTGAACCGCTGACTCCGGTAACTACTGTCATTATATGTAAAGGAAATATGACATCTATCCCTTTGAGATTATTATGTGCAGCTCCTTCTATTTTTATATAGTTATTCCATTTCCTTCGGTGGGCGGGCGTTTCGATTTTTTCTTCACCGGTAAGATACCGAACCGTATAGCTTTTTGTAGCTTTTTCAAGTTTCGACAGGTCTCCTTGATAAACGACCTCTCCGCCGAGACGTCCTGCTTTAGGTCCTATGTCGATGATATAATCTGCTGCACGAATTATTTCTTCGTCATGTTCTACGACTATTACGGTATTTCCCAAAGCTTGCAGTTCTCTTAATACTTTTATAAGTAAAGTTGTATCACGGGAATGTAATCCGATACTGGGTTCATCCAGAATATATAGAGATCCGACAAGACTGCTTCCTAAAGATGTTGCAAGATTGATCCGTTGACTTTCTCCTCCTGAAAGAGTGGAAGATAGACGATTCAATGTCAGATAACCCAGTCCGACATTTACAAGAAAACCTATTCTGTTCTTTATTTCTGTCAGCAATCTTTTGGCGACAATGCTATCATGTTCATCTAATGCCAAAGTGTCGAAAAAGATTTTTAGATCTGTGATTGGTAAAGCGACCAATTCCGAAATAGATTTTCCTCCGATTTTTACATATTGTGCTTGAGGTTTTAGCCGACCCCCTTTGCAATCGGGACAAACAGTTTTACCTCGATATCGAGCGAGCATGACTCTGTATTGGATTTTGTATTGATTTTCTTCAAGCATTTTGAAAAAATCGTGAATTCCCCCGAAAAGATGATTCCCGTTCCACAAAAGTTCCTTTTCTCGTTCGGTAAGTTGATAATAAGGGCGATGTATGGGAAAATGAGAAGCTTCGGCTACACGAATCAAATTCTTTTTCCATTCGCTCATTTTTTCTCCTTTCCAGCACATGACGGCATCGTCAAATACCGATAACGCTTTATTGGGAATAACTAAATTTTCGTCGATGCCGATAACCTTACCGAAGCCTTCACAAGTCGGGCATGCTCCTACAGGGCTGTTGAAACTGAACATGAGATCGTTCGGCTCTTCAAAAGTGATACCGTCGGCTTCAAATCGTTTTGAGAATGTATGTTCTTCTATACCTTTTTCAGTATAAAATTTAAGAATACATTCACCTCCTCCTTCAAAAAATGCGGTTTCTGCAGAGTCTGTCAATCGGCTTATTGTATTTTTTTCAGAGGAAACAGTCATTCTGTCTATTATTAAGAAAAGAGATGACGTGTCTATGTTAGATGTATGTTCTAATTCTTCTATCCGAATGGTTTTTCCCTTATATTCAACACGATTATATCCCTCTTTTAATAAAATCTCAAGTTGCGTTTCCAAGGTTCGGCCTTTGGGAATATGCAATATCGTGAGAACGGAGAACCGTGTTCCTTCCGAATAATTAGACATACATCTGATTATATCTTCTGTCTGATGTTTTTTGACCTCTTTCCCAGATATTGGAGAAATTGTTTTTCCTATACGAGCATATAATAGCCGTAGGTAATCGTAAATTTCGGTGGAAGTGCCTACCGTGGAACGGGGATTTCGAGTATTGACTTTTTGTTCTATTGCGATTGCCGGAGGGATTCCTTTTATGAAATCACACTCAGGTTTGCTCATGCGTCCTAAAAATTGCCGTGCATAGGCAGAAAGGCTTTCGACATACCGGCGTTGTCCTTCTGCATATAAAGTATCGAATGCCAAAGACGACTTTCCTGAACCGGAGAGTCCTGTTATTACAATTAGTTTATCCCGGGGTATCTCAATGTCGATGTTTTTGAGATTATTCACCCGAGCGCCTTTTATAAATATTGAGTTATCGGTCATATTGGCTGGTCAAATCAAAATTAACTTACAAAGATACGAATAAGTCAAGCGCAAAAACAAATAAAATTTGATTTTGTCGAGCGGGAGTATCTAAGACACAGTCGAAGATAATATATTAAAGTGGATATAAAAAAAGGTTCGTCTCTTTCAGATACATTATATATAATTTTTTCTCTTTGGGGATTTAATAAGGAAAAAATAAAATAATCTCAAAAAAGTGGAATATTTTATGTGGAAAAAAATAAAACCCATCTGATTTTTGTTAACTTTGTAATAGCACTAAAAAATAAATGATTATGAAAAATTTATCAGCATTATTTGCCTTTTTGGGTGGTGCAGCCGTTGGTGCTGCACTGGGAGTCCTGTTCGCTCCGGAAAAAGGAGAGGATACTCGTAAACGAATTTGCCAGCTCCTTCGTGAAAAAGGAATTAAATTGAACCATCATGAGATGGATGAATTGGTAGATCAGATCACTTCAGAATTAAGTTCGGATAAAGAGTAGAAGATTCTTAGGACAAGTATGGCTATTTGTGTTATACTTGTCCTTTAAGTTTATGTGTTTTATGATAAATAATGATCCAAAACCTGTATCTGTGCATCAATTGATTGCTGAAATAAAAGAGTATCTTGAATTACAACGAGATTTATTGAAAGTTGAAGGAGTTGAGAAACTTACAATTCTTATTTCCGCTTTTCTTGTTTTGATGATAAGTATTATTCTTGGGGGAGGAGCTCTTTTTTATTTGCTTTTTGCTTTGGCCTATTTATTGGAGCCGGCTATTGGTTTGATAGGAGCATTCGGTATTATAGGTTGCGTTTGCTTATCGATATTAGTTGTCGTTGTTTTGTTGAGGAAGCAACTCATAATTAATCCGATAGTTCGGTTTCTATACAAATTATTTTTAAAAGATATGTGATGAATGTCCGGGAAAAAAAGGTAACATTAGAGGATTTATTAGTTCAAAAGCAAGAGCTGAAGAAACAAATTGAAAGTCAGCAGCAGAAGCTTGTTGAATCTTATTATTTATTGACAGAGCCGTTTTCTTTTAATCCGATGCATTCGTCATTGATGAAGAAATTAACGACGGGATTTGCCATATTTGACGGTTTTATGATAGGGCTAAAAATTATCCGTAAAATAAAAAATCTGTTTCGATAATTTTTAAATAGAGCATGGATGTTGTAAATAAATAAGAATTTTCTTGGAAATATAGTTTAATTCCTCTATTTTTGTGTTCAAATTTTAAAATCAAATTAATCGAGAAGAGTAAAAAGTAAAAAAAGTAAGTATGAAAAAGAATTTATTTTATTTGTTTATAGCATTGTTTGCTGTTACATCTATGACTGCATGTGGTGATGACGATGATGATAAAGATACAGGTATTAATGTTGCCGGATCATATACCGGTACGATTATTGTTAATATTACCGATGAAGAATCTGAGAATCCGATAAAATTAGAAAATCAGGAATTCACCGTAACTCAGAATGGACAAGAATCTATTAATTTGTCTATTTCTGGACTTGTATTAGCAGAAGGTACTGCCCCTATGGATATTAGTGCACCTAATGTGCCTTTTTCTGTAGATGGTGAAAAAGTTATTTTGAATTCGACAGATCTTAATATTCCCTTGAAAGTATTAGGCGGTTTAGATGCATATATAAAGTCTATGGTAGGAAATTTTCAAGGGAATGAAGTTGCTTTTAAAATTGTTGCAGAACAAGAGTTGGTAGAAAAAGTCTATATAACTGTTACTGGGACGAAAAAGTAAGAATTTTATTCAATAAATCAGGATAAAATAAGGGTGAAGATTTGACCAAATCTTTACCCTTTATTCTTTTTGAAGAAGTTAATTTGCAGCATCATGAGAACTTTACCTTGAAATCTATTGTTTTTTATACATAATGTATAAAAATATTGTTATGTATAAGAAATTATTATTTTTTGTCGGAGTTTTATTGCTCCTGTCTTCGTGTACTAATAACTATACAATCGAAGGAACTGTGGATAAGATGGCAGATGGAGCAAAAGTACTACTCCGAAAACAAGTAAATGAATCGTTTGTCGACTTGGACAGTACTTTTGTAAAAAATGGAAAGTTTGTATTTCGAGGAAAGCAAGATACTGCGGCTATGGCGTTATTGACAGTCGAGAGTAGAGAGAAATTGCCTTATATGCCGGTTCTGTTTATTTTGGAAAATGGAAATCTGAAAGTTAAAGTAGATACAGTTTCATCAGTTTCAGGTACGAAGTTGAATGATGTATTTCAAAGTTATATGGAATCTCGATTTAGTACGGATAAAAAAATGGAACAACTAAGTCGGGAATATGTGACGGATTACCTTACGGGGACATTGACGGATAGCATCTTGACAAAATTGAAAAAACAATTTTCAGATGAAGAAGTGAATTTGAAAATCTTGACTCAAAAATATATACAAAATAATACCGACAACGTTTCAGGAATTTACGTATTTCTCCAAAACAGTTATTTATTCTCACCTGAGGAGCAAGCTGCGATAATCCAGGATGCAAAGCAGTTTTTTAAAGAAGATCGTATGATACAGACGTTTTCGGATATTTTAGAACATACCCGAAATATTGCTGTCGGAATGCCATATGTTGATTTAAAAATGCAAGATCCGAAAGGAAAAGAGGTCTCATTATCTGATTACGTTGGAAAAGGGAAATATGTGTTGGTCGATTTTTGGGCTTCATGGTGCGCTCCTTGCCGAAAACAGATGCCGACATTAATCAGTTTATATGATCGGTTTAAAAATAAGAACTTTGAAATTATCGGTGTTTCGTTTGACAATAATAAAAATGAGTGGATTCAATACATTCAGAATGCAAAACTTCCGTGGCCTCAGATGAGTGATTTGAACGGATGGGAGTCTGAAGCAGTATTACTTTATGCGATACAAGGCATACCGCATACGATATTAGTAGATCCGCAAGGAAAAATTGTAGCAAAAGATTTGAAAGGTTCAGCTTTGGTGAAGAAATTAGAAGAAGTCCTGAAATAATTTGAATAATAAGACTATCTTTGCATTGTCATACAAAAGAGAGGTGTAGGCCTCTCTTTTGGCATTAATTAAGAAGAAATGAAACGAATATTTATTTTTACTATTTTGTCTTTGTGTATAGTGTCGGGGGGTAAAGCCCAGCAGATTGATTATAAAGCTACAGCATTTAACTTATTTTTGAATGGAAAAATTTCCCAGTGGCCGTGGGTCATTAATAAGATGGTTGCTGATCCTAAATTGCAAGATACAGAAGGACAGTTGGAAATTTTAACATATTATTATGGTTTGGTCGGTCATTTGATGGATGTCGGGCAGAAAAAACAGGCATCGGAGAATTTGCGGAAGGCTAATGAGCTTGCGATGAAGCTGTATAAAACAAATCCGGACAATCCTCTTTTACTTGGTCTCATGTCTAATTTGACAGGTTTTCAAATAGCCCTATCCCCTTTGAAAGCTACAACCTTAGCTAAAGGTATGATGAATAAAGCTAAAAAATCTATTGCTAAAGGGCCGAATGATCCGCATGTAAATATTTTATATTCGAATATCTTGTTCTATATGCCGGGAATCTTTGGAGGAGATACGGAGAAAGCGTTACAAGGTTATAAAAAAGCTTTACAAACAATGGAAGCTGATCCCGAGTTGAAAAAAAATAATTGGATGTACATTCAATTAATGGTAACAATCGGGGTCGTAGAAGAAAAACGAGAGAATTATGTGGAAGCTCAGAAAATGTATCGTAAAGTTTTAGAGTTATATCCGGAATATGCACATGTGAAAAATGTTTCTTATCCTCGTTTATTGGAAAAAATGAAAGGTTGATACGATTTTAGTTTATCTCATTAGCTTATAAAAGGATGAATTATATTGAAGTTAAAATACAAATAACCCCCTGTTCCGAAGTAAGTACAGATTTGCTTTCTGCATTTTTAGGGGAAATCGGATTCGATAGCTTTGTTTCTTTTGAAGAAGGACTTTTTGCGTATATTCCGTCATCTTTATTCGATGAAGATCGTATGAAACGATCGTTCGCTTTAGTTCCGGTCGATTGTGCAATCGATTATTCTGTAATCGAAATTCCAGACCGTAATTGGAATGAAGAGTGGGAAAAAAACTATTTTACACCTATTGTAATTGGAAATGAATGTGTGGTTCACAGCTCTTTTCATACCGATATACCCGAGGTAAAATATGACATTTTGATAGATCCGAAAATGTCGTTTGGTACGGGACATCATGAGACAACAAGTACTATGATGGAAATGATGCTTAAAACTTCATTTGAGAACAAGGTTGTGTTGGATATGGGATGCGGAACGGCCATATTGTCTATTTTGGCGAGTATGAGAGGTGCGAAATCTGTCACGGGAGTTGATATCGATGAGTGGGCCTATGAAAATGCTCTTGAAAACATTCAGTTGAATCATATTTCGAATATAGATATTTTGTTAGGAGGATCGGAACAAATTGCCGGTAAAAAATATGATATTATATTGGCGAATATAAACCGGAATGTTTTGTTGGAGAATATGAAAATTTATAGTGCTTGCATGAATGAAAATTCTGAACTTTATATGAGTGGATTTTATAAAGAGGATATTCCTGTGATATGCGAAGAGGCAAATCATTGCGGGTTAGTATTGGAAACTTATACCGAGAAAAACCGATGGGTGGGTACTAAATTCGTAAAGAAAGGTAATATATGAAACCATTGCAAAAGGTCACGATATATGATTTAGCCAAAGAACTGAATACTTCGGCTTCAACCGTTTCACGAGCTTTGCAAAATCATCCGAGAATTAGTGAAAAGATGAAAAAAGCGGTGTCGGAGCTCGCAGAGAAGATGAATTATCATCCCGATCCGGTAGCCCATCATTTAAGAACGGGAAAAGGATCGGTTATCGGAGTTATTGTTCCGAGGATCGACCGTCATTTTTTCGCTTCGGTCATCGGAGGAATCGAGAGTGTTGCTCATGCTGCTGGTTATAGTGTTTTAGTTTCTCAGTCGAACGAACGTTGGGAAGAAGAAAAGAATATCGTGAAAACTATGCTTGCGAAGAAAATCGATGGTTTGGCAATATCTTTAGCTTCAGAAACTACAGATTATAAACATTTTGATGCTGTTATTAGCAGAGGAGTACCGGTTGTTTTTTTTGATAGAGTTCCGTTAGACAAGAGGAGCAGTTGTGTGAGAATAGATAATCGGACAGCGGCCTATAATGCAGTAATGCATTTAATAAAGCAGGGTTGTACTCGCATAGTTCATTTATCAGGACCTCAGGCTATTAGTGTTTATAAAGACCGACAAGATGGATATGTTCAAGCTTTGATGGATTCGGATATTCGGGTAGATTCATCTTTAATTTTTGAAAACAGTATCACTTTAGCGACAGGTGAAGAAGCTGGAAAAAAGATACTTGCAATGCCTGTTCTTCCGGATGCGATTTTTTCCGCCGGAGATTATTCGGCAATGGGGGTTATGCATGTTTTGAAAAAAAATGGCGTGAAAGTTCCTGAAGACATTGCTATTGTCGGATTTGCTAATGAACCTTTTGATTCTTTTGTAGAGCCTCCTTTAAGTTCTGTTGATCAGGTAAATAAAAAAATGGGTGAGACAGTAGCTGAAGTTTTATTAGAAGAAATGTCTGTTGATCCGGAAAACCGGAAATGGGTCGATAAGGTATTGGACTCCTCTTTGATTATAAGAGAGTCATCGATTAAAAAAGATAATTTATCAAAAAAAGATATTTAAGGTATTGTTTGAAGATTATTTTTTTATACATTTGTGCAATCGATTACACAATCTAAATGTAAAGTTTGAGTTGAGGGTATTGGTAATTGAAGATAATAATTTAATAATCAAGTATATAAATTAGATAGTTATGAAAACAAATTATGAACTTCGCTATGCGAGCAATCCTCGAGATGCGAAAAGCTATGATACGACTCGTTTGCGTGAAGATTTCTTGATTCAGAACCTGTTTGTAAATAATGAAGTAAATATGGTTTACTCTATGTATGATCGTTTGATTGTAGGAGGAGCTAAACCAGTAGGTGAAGTACTTACATTAGAAGCAATAGATCCGTTAAAAGCGACACATTTTCTTTCTCGTCGTGAATTGGGAATATTCAATGTCGGAGGCCCGGGCTGTGTAAAGGTGGGAGATACGGCTTTTGATTTGAATTACAAAGAGGCATTATATCTCGGAGCAGGTGAACGGACTGTTACATTTGAAAGTTTGGATGATAAGAATCCTGCAAAATTTTATTTCAATTCTGCTCCGGCACATAAAACTTATCCGGATAAAAAAGTAACGAAAGCTGATGCCGTAGTTGCGGAAATGGGCTCATTAGAAGGGTCTAATCATCGTAACATCAATAAGATGCTGGTATCTCAAGTATTGGAAACATGCCAGTTGCAAATGGGTATGACAGAATTGCAACCGGGTAGTGTCTGGAATACTATGCCTGCACATACTCATAGTCGCCGGATGGAAGCATATTTCTATTTTGAAGTTCCTGAAGGAAATGCGGTTTGCCATTTTATGGGAGAACCGACCGAAACTCGTCATATTTGGATGAAAGGAGATGAAGCTGTATTGTCGCCCGAATGGTCGATACACTCTGCTGCTGCGACTAGTAATTATACTTTCATTTGGGGTATGGGTGGTGAAAATCTGGATTATGGTGATCAGGATTTCTATAAAAATACAGATCTTAGATAAAACTTAAACACACTAACTTTATTAAATATGGTAAATTTCTCATTAGAAGGTAAGGTTGCACTTGTAACAGGCGCTTCTTACGGTATCGGTTTCGCTTTGGCTACTGCATTTGCACAAGCCGGTGCAAAAATCGTTTTTAACGATATTAAACCTGAGTTGGTTGAAAAAGGATTGGCAGCTTATGAAGCTGAAGGAATTAAAGCACATGGTTATGTTTGTGATGTAACAAATGAAGATCAGGTTAATGCTTTAGTTGCTCAAATAGAAAAAGAAGTCGGGGTTATCGATATCTTGGTAAATAATGCCGGTATTATCAAACGTATTCCTATGCACGAAATGTCTGCAGCGGATTTTCGCCAGGTGATTGATATCGACTTGAATGGTCCGTTTATCGTATCTAAAGCAGTGATTCCTTCTATGATAAAGAAAGGACATGGTAAAATTATCAATATTTGTTCGATGATGAGCGAATTGGGACGCGAAACCGTATCTGCTTATGCTGCAGCAAAAGGTGGTCTCAAAATGTTGACGAAGAATATTGCCTCAGAATACGGTGAATATAATATTCAGTGCAACGGCATAGGTCCGGGATATATTGCAACTCCCCAAACAGCTCCGTTACGGGAAAAACAGCCTGACGGTTCAAGACATCCGTTTGATTCTTTCATTGTCGCAAAAACACCAGCTGCCCGTTGGGGTACTCCAGAAGATTTGATGGGTCCGGCTGTATTTTTAGCTTCTGATGCATCTAATTTCGTTAATGGCCATATCCTTTATGTAGATGGTGGTATTTTGGCTTATATCGGAAAGCAACCCCAATAAAAAGCGGGGAATAAGATTATACCCTCTATCTCTATTTTGAGACAGAGGGTTGCTTTGTATATATAATAACCAATAAATTAAGATATGAAAAAGATTATTTTATTACTGTTTATTGCAATTATCGGATTCTCTTGCAGTGGAGGTAAGAGTGTCAAAATTTCTGTAAAGAATGACTCGGCGATAGATCGGGAAAATGAAATAGCTGAAATTTCTATGAGTAGCGTGACTGAGATGCTCGGATTATCCGATACGGCACAGTTCGTTATTTTGGATGCACAAGGAGAGCAACTGCCTTACCAATTGACTTATGACGGTAAATTGATCTTTCCGGTTACGGTAAAAGCTAATTCATCTGTTGAATATACTGTACAAGCCGGAATCCCTGAAAAATTTGATACTATAACTTGCGGAAGACAGTATCCCGAACGTGTAGATGATATTGCTTGGGAAAATGATAAAATCGCTTTCCGTACTTACGGACCGGCTCTTCAAGCTACTGGAGAAAGAGCATTCGGTTATGACATTTGGGTAAAATCGGTTGCAGAACCGGTTGTTGAAAAACGATATGAAGGAGAATTGAATCCTGAAACAAAAGCCCGTATCTCGGAATTGAAGAAAACAGATCCCAAAGCTGCTGATGAATTGTATAAATCTGTATCATATCATGTAGATCATGGAAACGGATTGGATTGTTATAAAGTAGGTCCTACTTTGGGTGGTGGAACTGCTGCGTTGATGGTAAACGATACGATTGTGTATCCGTATTGCTATAAAACGTTTGAAGTATTAGATAACGGTCCTTTGCGTTTTACGGTAAAACTGATATATAATCCGTTGATCGTAAATGGAGATTCAGTAGTAGAAACTCGTCTAATTTCATTGGATGCCGGCTCTCAGTTAAACAAAACTGTAGTGACTTATGATAATCTGAAAGAAACTACTCCCGTAGTCGCCGGAATAGTATTGCATGATCCTGAATCTTCGGCTCAATATAAAGTCTCGGCAGAAAAAGGATATGTTACTTATGCTGATCCGACCGATAATCCGAATAATAATAACGGAACAATATTTGTCGGAGCTATTTTGCCAACGGCCAAAGATGCAAAAGCCGTCTATTTTGAAGAAAAAGAGAAAAACGATTTGAGAGGTGGAGCTGACGGTCACGTGCTTGCTATTGCAGATTATACCCCTGGTTCGGAATTAGTCTATTATTGGGGAGCAGGATGGAGCAAGTATGGATTCGATACAATTGAAGATTGGAATGCATACATTGATGAAGAGGCTTCACTAAAGAGTGAACCGTTGACAGTATCTATCATAAAGTAAAATGCTAGTCGAGAATAGAAATAACGACTATGTTCGATTCTCTATTTTAATAGAATTTAAGCAGATGCGAAATTAGTATATATCTATACTTTACTTTGCGAGAGCCGGCCAATATTTACGTTATTGGGCCGGCTTTTTATTCAGATAGGCTCTAAGAACCAATCCGAATTTTGCTCGGGTCAGATTTTAGAGTTTCGTTTGAGGATATTTTCCTGTTTTTACAAGGAAGATAACTGGATATCCGACGAGTGAAAACAGAAGAAAAGACCTGACGAAAACGCAAAAATGACCTGATAATATTTTTTGTTGGAAAATTTGGACTGGCTCTTATTTAGTCAAAAAATATTTTTACGTTTGCAGCTATATTTAAACAATGTAATATATGAAGCGTGTCCGGCGTATTATAAGAAATATTATCGCATTCTTTTTTATTTCGACGATTCTTTCGGTTCTTTTATACCGTTTTGTTCCAGTATATATAACGCCTCTTATGTTGATCCGTTATGCACAAGGTATTATGGCCGGAGAAAAACCCCGTTTATACCATCGATGGGTTTCTTTAGAGGATATGAGCAGATGGTTGCCTCAAGCGGTAGTCGCCTCAGAAGATAATCTTTTTTTAGAACATTCAGGGTTTGATTTTCAGCAGATAAAGAAGGCGATAGAAGAAAATAAAACTCGAAAAAGAGCCAGAGGGGCAAGTACGATATCTCAACAAACCGCTAAAAATGTATTTCTATGGCCGGGGCATTCTTTTGTACGTAAAGGTTTGGAGGCTTATTTTACGTTTTTGATAGAACAGTTATGGGGAAAGAAACGGATTATGGAAGTGTATCTGAATTCTATCGAAATGGGCAAAAATATATATGGTGCGGAAGCTGTCGCAAAATATCATTTTGGAACTACAGCCCGAAAATTGACCCGATCACAGTGTGCTCTTATTGCGGCATCATTACCTAATCCGTTACATTTTAACTCATCTGCTCCATCTTTATATATGCAGAAAAGAAAACGTAAAATCTTGTGGCTAATGGATCAAATAGATCCTGTGAAATTCTGATGTAAATTTTTATTTCTTGCAAATAGCTATTTTGTAAGATTATTTTTGTTCAAATTTGTAAAATAATAGGATTGTTCGCTTTTATTTTGTTATATTTGCGCTTCAAAATAGATGAGATATGTCAAAACAAAAAAAT
The DNA here is from genome assembly GCF_030296935.1 of Coprobacter fastidiosus. Classification (NCBI taxonomy): domain Bacteria; kingdom Pseudomonadati; phylum Bacteroidota; class Bacteroidia; order Bacteroidales; family Barnesiellaceae; genus Coprobacter; species Coprobacter fastidiosus. The sequence goes on from NZ_AP028032.1 coordinate 429,008, forward strand.
AACAGTACAAATGCAATATTACTGATGCATTGTCCAGACCAGCCGGGTATATTAGCGGTTGTAACAGATTTTATTAATGTAAACGGAGGAAATATCTTGTATCTTGACCAATATGTAGATCGGGAAAATCATGCATTTTTTATGCGGGTGGAATGGGATCTGACAAACTTTATTATTCCTCAGAATAAAATAGAAGATTATTTCAATACATTATACGGGCAAAAATATGATATGAGTTTTAATCTCTATTTTAGTGATCGTAAGCCGCGTATGGCTATATTTGTATCGAAGATGTCCCATTGTCTATATGATATATTGGCGCGATATACAGCCGGAGAGTGGAATGTAGAGATTCCTGTTATTATCAGTAATCATCCTGATTTGGAAAGTGTAGCTAAAAGGTTCGATATAGATTATCATGTATTTCCAATCAATAAGGACAATAAAGCGGAGCAAGAAGCTAAGGAGTTGGAATTATTGGAAAAATATGATATAGATTTTATCGTATTGGCACGATATATGCAGGTCGTTTCTTCTGATTTTATAATGCATTATCCCGATAAGATCATAAATATTCATCATTCGTTTCTCCCGGCATTTATGGGAGCTAAGCCTTATCATGCGGCTTTTGAGCGGGGAGTGAAGTTGATCGGAGCTACGAGTCATTACGTAACGACAGATCTTGATGCAGGCCCTATTATCGAACAAGATATCGTTCGTATTTCTCACAAGGATTCTATTGCTGATCTGGTCTATAAAGGTCAGGATCTCGAAAAAATAGTATTATCTCGAGCTGTAGAAAAGCATATCGATCGGAAAATATTGACTTATCGCAACAAAACCGTTGTTTTCAATTAAGGGAAAATGAAAGTGGCAATTGTAAAATATAATGCCGGTAATATTTATTCAGTAGATTGTGCTTTAAGAAGGGTCGGGGTAGAAGCAGAAATTACTGATAATAAGGAAATATTGATGTCTGCTGATAAAGTAATATTTCCGGGAGTAGGAGAGGCGGCGTCAACGATGCATTATTTGAAAAAAAATAATCTGGATTCTTTAATTAAAGATCTGAAGCAGCCGGTATTAGGCATTTGTATAGGAATGCAATTGATGTGTCGGCATTCGGAAGAAGGAGATGTCGACTGCCTGAATATATTTGATGTTGAAGTAAAGCGTTTTCATACTGAAAGCACAGAATATAAAATACCACACATGGGCTGGAATACGGTGAGAAACGTTGATATGCATATGTTTCCGCAACATATTGAAAACCAATATGTATATTTTGTTCATAGCTATTATGTTCCAGTATGTGAATATACCACTGCCGAGACAGAATATATTTTGCCTTTTAGTGCGGCTTTGCATAAAGATAATTTTTATGCTTCTCAGTTTCATATAGAAAAAAGCGGAGCTGTCGGAGAGGATATATTTAATCATTTTTTGTCATTATAAATTATAGAATGATATGATTGAATTAATACCGGCCATAGATATAATAGATGGTAAGTGCGTACGCTTGTCGCAAGGTGATTATGAGCGTATGACCACATATAATCATGATCCGTTGGAGGTTGCAAAAGAATTTCAGGATCATGGAATAAGACGATTGCATGTCGTCGATTTGGATGGAGCTAAGGCCCATCATATCGTGAATTATAAAGCTTTAGAACGCATTGCTTCTCGTACGTCGTTGATAATTGATTTTGGTGGTGGTATTAAATCTGACGGAGACTTGGAAATTGCTTTCGAATCAGGTGCTCAGATGGTAACCGGAGGCAGTATTGCTGTAAAAAATCCGGAGGTATTTTTGTCATGGCTTGAGAAATTCGGTTCGGATAAGATAATTCTTGGAGCTGATGCTAAAAAAGGGAAAATTGCAGTCGGAGGATGGAAGGAATCGTCAGATAAAGAACTTATCCCGTTTGTAAAAACGTATGTAGAATCCGGAGTAAAAAAAGTAATTACTACGGATATTTGTAAAGATGGAATGCTGAACGGGCCGTCTATCGATTTATATAAAAAGATGATGTCTGTAATTCCTGAGATTTATTTGATAGCAAGTGGTGGAGTTGCCTCTATCGAAGATATTGAGAAATTAGAGTTGGCCGGAGTTCCTTCCGTTATATTCGGGAAAGCCCTTTATGAAGGCCGTATAACGTTGAAGGAACTGTTACGTTTTTTATAAAAATAGATATGTTAGCAAAGCGAATAATTCCATGTTTGGATGTAAAAGACGGTAAAACTGTAAAGGGGGTAAATTTTATAAATTTCAGAGATGCAGGAGATCCGGTTGAATTGGGGCACGCATATAGCCGACAAGGTGCAGACGAGTTGGTTTATTTAGATATAACCGCTTCTTATGAAGGACGCAAGACATTTACGGAAATTGTCAAGAAGGTTGCAGCTAAGGTATCTATTCCTTTCACTGTTGGAGGCGGGATAAATGAAATAAATGATGTTGACCGTTTACTGAGTGCCGGTGCAGATAAAGTTTCAATAAACTCTTCTGCATTGAAGAATCCGAAATTAATTGAAGAAATTGCAAAAAATTTCGGTTCGCAAGTTTGTGTTGTTGCTATAGATGCTAACTTTGACAATAATTTATGGCGTTGTTATTTAAATGGAGGAAGAGTTCCGACAGATAAAGAGCTTTTTTCTTGGGCAAGAGAAGCACAGGAAAGAGGTGCAGGAGAGATACTGTTTACCAGTATGACTCATGATGGTGTAAAAGAGGGATATGCAAACGATGCGTTAGCCATGTTAAATTCGGTATTGAGTATCCCGGTGATAGCTTCAGGAGGGGCAGGGAAGAAAGAGCACTTTAAGGATGTTTTTCAGATAGGAAAGGCCGATGCTGCTCTTGCAGCAAGTGTATTTCATTTTGGAGAGATTTCTATTTCTGAACTTAAAGATTATTTAGATCGAGAAAATATTTGTGTAAGAAAATAACGTATTGAAATGAATATAGATTTTGCAAAAATGGGAGGTCTGGTTCCTGCAATTATACAGGATAGTTATACTTCTAAAGTTCTAATGCTGGGCTTTATGAATGAGGAAGCGTTAGCAAAGACCAAGGAATTAGGTAAAGTGACATTTTTCAGTCGTACTAAGAACCGTTTGTGGACAAAAGGGGAAGAAAGCGGTAATTTTTTATTAGTCGATTCGATAAAAGAAGATTGCGATAAAGACACGCTTCTTATCAAAGTCCGTCCGATAGGTCCGGTCTGCCATACTGGTAGCGATACATGTTTTGATGAAAAAAACGAGGAAGATATTATGTTTATTAAGTATCTTCAGGATTTTATAGATCGCCGGAAAAAAGAGATGCCGGAAGGTTCGTACACGACGTCTCTGTTTAACAAAGGAATAAACAGAATGGCGCAAAAAGTCGGAGAAGAGGCTGTGGAGACGGTAATCGAGGCAACGAACGGAACAGATGACCGACTTATTTATGAGGCTTCTGATCTAATTTATCATTTGATTGTATTATTGACTTCAAAAGGATATAGGATAGAAGATCTTGCCAGAGAATTGAAAAAACGGCATAAAGAATAGAACTATATGGAAGATGGATTATTGATACAATATGATCATGTCGAAATTTGTCGTAAGGAGCTTGTTGTTCTGAAAGATGTAAATTTTAAATTGTATTCAGGTGAGTTTGTCTATTTCATCGGTCGGGTAGGTACAGGGAAAAGTAGCTTACTGAAAACGATGTATGCTGAAATTCCGGTGGTTGAAGGAGAAGCTTCTGTCCTCGGATTTAATATGAAGTCTCTCCGAAAGAAGGATATACCTCAGTTAAGAAGAAAAATAGGTATTGTATTTCAGGATTTTCAGTTATTGACGGACAGGTCGGTAAAAGATAATCTTAATTTCGTCCTTCAAGCGACAGGCTGGAAAAATAAAGCAGAGATAACAGAGAGAGTTGAGCAAGTTTTGGTACAAGTCGGTATGCAAAATAAAGCGTACAAAATGCCGCATGAACTATCCGGAGGGGAACAACAGAGAATTGTTATAGCCAGAGCATTGTTGAATTCTCCGCAGATTATTTTGGCGGATGAACCGACCGGAAACCTCGACCCTCAGACCGGACAACAAATTGTATCGTTATTGCATTCTATTTGTGAGACGGGTACGGCTGTTATTATGACGACCCATAATCATCGATTGGTAGAAGAATTTCCCGGACGTTTATTGAAATGTGAGAATAAATGTTTATCCGAAGTCTCTCTTTAAGTATAGAATTGCTTATTATAGATAATATCTTATCTTTGCATTTCAGAAACTATATATATTGAAAATACAGGTATTTAAATATACGAACTATTAATTGAAAGAATAAAAAATGAAAGTCTTAAAGTTTGGTGGAACTTCTGTGGGCTCAGCACAAAGAATGAAAGATGTTGCCAAATTGATTTGTGACGGAGAGCAAAAGATTGTTGTTTTGTCTGCTATGTCCGGTACAACAAATACGCTTGTAGAAATTTCGGATTATTTATACAAAAAAAATCCGGACGGTGCTAACGAAATTATTAATGGCCTTGAGCATAAATATATGCAGGTAATTGATGAGTTGTATAGCACAGACGAGTATAAACAGAGGGCTACTGAAATTGTAAAATCTCACTTCGATTATATCCGTTCTTTTACAAAAGATCTTTTTACTCTTTTTGAAGAAAAAGTGATTTTGGCTCAAGGTGAGCTGATGTCAACGGCTATGGTGAATTTATACTTGAATGAGACTGGTGTAAAATCTGTACTGATTCCTGCTTTGGATTATATGCGGACAGATAAAAATGCTGAACCGGATCCCGTATATATTAAGACAAAACTGAAAGATTTATTATCTGTAAATCCTGATGCACCTATTTATATAACACAAGGCTATATTTGTCGGAACGCTTATGGTGAAATAGATAATTTACAGCGGGGAGGAAGTGACTATTCCGCTTCATTAATCGGTGCTGCTATTCAGGCTGACGAAATACAAATATGGACGGATATTGATGGCATGCACAATAATGATCCTCGATTCGTTAAAAATACTTCTCCGGTAAGATATTTACATTTTGAGGAAGCTGCGGAATTAGCATATTTCGGGGCGAAGATATTGCATCCTACATGTATTCTTCCTGCTAAGCTTAATAACATTCCTGTTCGTCTGTTGAATACGATGGAACCTGAAGCTCCGGGAACTTTGATTTACAATCAATCAGAGCCGGGGAAAATAAAAGCTGTAGCGGCAAAAGACGGTATTACAGCCATTAAGATCAAATCGGGGCGTATGCTTTTAGCTTACGGATTTTTACGTAAAGTCTTTGAAATTTTCGAAAGTTATCAGACAGCCATAGATATGGTGACTACTTCAGAGGTAGGTGTTTCTGTGACTATCGATAATACAAAACATTTAACCGAAATTCTGGATGATCTTAAAAAATTCGGGACTGTCACAGTTGATGAAGATATGGTCATTATTTGTGTAGTCGGAGATTTGGAATGGAATAATATCGGTTTCGAGTCAAATACGATGCAGGCAATGAAAGATATTCCGGTAAGAATGGTATCTTATGGAGGCAGCAATTACAATATTTCGTTTTTGATAAAATCAAAAGATAAGACTGCTGCATTGCAATCTTTAAGTAAATATTTGTTTGATAAATAATAAGAGAAGAACACGGACTACTTTTTATAAATAGTCCGTGTTCTTTTAAAAAACATTTGTGTTTATTATAGTAGAAAACAGGTTTAGAGATATTTTTACAAATTCTTAAAATCATCAAATATTAAAGATAAATATATGAAAGGTGTTTTCCCAATCGATAAGTTTAGAAATATAGAGACCCCTTTTTACTATTATGATACATCTTTACTGAGAAAGACATTAGATAAAATAAAACAGGAAACATCTCTGTATTCAAATTACCATGTTCATTATGCTGTAAAGGCAAATGCTAATAATCGCATACTTTCTATTATCAGAGAAACCGGATTCGGTGCGGATTGTGTGAGTGGAGGAGAAATAAAGGCTGCTTTGGAAGCTGGATTCCCAGCTCATAAAATCGTTTTTGCAGGGGTTGGTAAAGCTGATTGGGAGATTAAGTTGGGACTGGAGTCCGATATATATTGTTTTAACGTAGAATCTGTTCCGGAGTTGGATAATATTGATGCATTGGCTGCCTCATACGGCAAAACAGCATCGATAGCGTTACGTATCAATCCCAATATAGATGCACATACGCATCATTATATTACTACAGGGCTGAGTGAAAATAAGTTCGGAATAAGTTTGGTTCATTTAGATTCGGTACTTGATCATTTAGAGACATTGAAAAATGTCCGACTTATCGGATTGCATTTTCACATTGGTTCGCAGATTACCGATATGGATTCATTCAAGGGGCTTTGTATTCGAATTAATGAAATACAAGAACATCTGTACCAACGGATGATTATCGTAGATTCCATAAATGTCGGTGGCGGTTTAGGAGTCAATTATGAAGAACCGGACAAACAGTCTGTTCCGGATTTTAAAAGTTATTTTGAGGTTTTTCATAAACATCTCAAATTGAGGCCTAAACAGGAAGTCCATTTTGAATTAGGACGATCTGTCGTGTGTCAATGTGGTTCTTTGATTACAAAAGTCCTGTATGTGAAAGAGGGAGTAAACAAAAAATTTGTAATAACTGATGCCGGGATGACGGATTTGATTCGTCCCGCCTTATATCAAGCTTATCATAAAATAGAAAATATTACTTCAGATCAGTTGCCGGAAGAGTATGATGTCGTAGGTCCTATTTGTGAATCGTCTGATTGTTTTGGAAAAATGGTCTCATTAAATAAAACTCAACGAGGAGATTTATTGGCTATCCGTTCGGCAGGTGCATATGGTGAAATTATGGCTTCACAATATAATTGTAGAAAATTGCCTAAAGCTTATTATCAAGATAAAATATGATACTTTCGTAGGTCTCTTGACAAATAAAATAGAGAGGGCTTGTGTAAACAAGCCCTCTCTATTTTATTATCGGATATTTTTATTTTTGTTTTGATTTGCTGATTTCTTCTTGTACTATGGCGTCCAAAACGGCAACAGTCGTCAAGTTTACAATATCTCTTGAAGAACTTTCGATATCCGTAAAATGTATAGGTTTGTTTAATCCCATTTGAATCGGTCCGATAGACTCTGCTAATCCCATTTCCAATAACATCTTATATGCCGAATTGGCTGAGCTTAAATTCGGGAAAATGAGTGTATTTACTTCTTTTCCTGCCAATTTGTTGAACGGGAATGTTTTATCTCGCAGGGTTGTATTAAGAGCAAAATTGATTTGCATTTCTCCGTCAATTGCCAATTCAGGATAATTTTCCTGCATTTCTCTGACCGCTTCATGCACTTGTACCGGACTACCGGTATTGTCAGCGCCGAAATTAGAATAAGATACCATTGCCATAACAGGCTCGTGGGCAAAGAATTTTACGGCATGACGGGCTAAGCGGGCAATATCTACTAATGTCTCTGAGTCGGGATGGCGGTTGATGAGTGTATCGGCAAGGAAATAAGTTCCTTTTTTGGTATTCATGATATGCATTGCTCCGAAATGTTTATGACCTTCCCGAATACCGATAACATCTTTTGCAATTTGTATGGTTTCGGTATATTTGGTATAAGTTCCGGTAATAAATGCATCGGCATCGCCTACTTCTACCATCATCATTCCAAAATAGTTGCGGTCGAACATTTTTTCTCGAGCTTCGTCTAAAGTGATACCCTCTCTTTGACGTTTCTGTGCTAATATTTTTGCATATTTTTCACGACGTTCCGTTTCTTCGCCACTTCGTAAATTTACGATTTCAAGGCCATCGAGATTTAAACCGTTTTGTTCGGCTACACTATGTATATAGTCGGTATTCCCCAGTAAGATCGGGAAACAGATGCCTTCTTGATAAGCAGTAACGGCAGCCGAAAGCATATTGGCGTGATTGGCTTCGGCAAATACGACACGTTTTGGATTCTGAACAGCCATTTCGGTGAACCGACGTATCATTTTATTATCATATCCCATTAGAGCTCTCAATTTACTTTCATAAGCATCCCAATCGGTTATTATTGGAGCTGCAGCGCCAGATTCGATTGCTGCTTTTGCAACTGCCGGAGCAACGGTCGTGAGTAAACGGGGATCGAGAGGTTTGGGAATAATATATTCCGGGCCGAAACTTATTCGTTTCAGATTATATGCTGCATTAACGACATCAGGAACAGGTTTTTTGGCTAATCCTGCAATGGCATAAACTGCCGCTAATTTCATTGCTTCATTAATACAAGTTGCTCTTACATCGAGAGCTCCTCTGAATATGTAGGGGAATCCGAGAACGTTGTTGATTTGATTTGGATAGTCTGATCGACCTGTCGCAAAAATTAAATCAGGACGAGAAGATTTGGCTTTATCATATGCAATTTCCGGATTTGGATTGGCTAATGCAAAAACGATTGGTTTCTCGTTCATGGAACGAATCATTTCAACGCTTAATACGTCTGCTTTAGAAAGTCCGAGGAACACGTCCGCACCCCGCATAGCTTCTTCTAAGGTATCAATATCCCGATCTGTGATAAATTGTTTTTTCGATTCGTTCAGGTCGGTACGCTTTTGGTTTATCACTCCACGACTGTCAACCATTACGATATTTTCTTTTTTCGCACCCAACATCATGTATAATTTTGTACATGAACTGGCTGAAGCTCCGGCTCCGTTAACGACGATCTTTACGTTTTCGATTTTTTTACCCTGTATTTCGAGTGCATTTAACAATCCAGCTCCGGATATAATAGCTGTACCGTGTTGATCATCATGCATTACGGGTATGGATAGTTCAGCTTTCAACCGATTTTCGATCTCGAAACATTCGGGAGCTTTTATGTCTTCAAGATTAATTCCTCCGAATGTTGGGGCAATGGCTTTTACGGCTTGGATAAATTTTTCAGGATCTTTTTCGTTTACTTCGATGTCAAAAACATCTATCCCGGCAAATATTTTGAACAGAAGACCTTTTCCTTCCATTACCGGTTTTCCTGCTAATGCACCGATATCACCTAATCCTAACACTGCCGTTCCGTTTGATATAACAGCGACCAAATTGCCTTTAGATGTATATTCGTATGCTTTTTGTGGATCTTTCTCTATTTCGAGGCATGGTTCGGCCACACCGGGAGAATAAGCGAGTGATAAATCCATTTGTGTGCTGTATGGTTTAGTGGGAACAACTTCTATTTTCCCGGGTTTGCCCTGACTATGATATAAAAGGGCTGCTTCTTTCGTTACTTTTGACATATGCTGTAAATTATATATGTAATGTAAATAGAATATTAATTCAATATTTATCAAAATTTTCCATGCAAATCTAATAATTTATATTTATCCCGAAAATAAAAAATACAAACTATAACATTGTTAAATAATGTGTTCATTTTGAGATCGCCTTATTTACATTAATTAACTGTATTGAAAAATGGATTATTTAGAAAACTTTATGTGTTTTATAAGTTTTCTTTTATCTTTGTCAAATATAAAAGAGTGATTAAGCTTTTTATTCAAAAAATTTAGACAAGCTATTAAGTAGACTCTAAAAGAAAAAGGCCGTATGAATAAAGAATTGAGAAACAGAATTATTGATAAAGCTGCGGTTTTGTTCACCAGACATGGGATTAAATCTGTGACTATGGATTATATCGCCAGTCAGATGGGAATCTCGAAACGTACGCTTTATGAAAACTTTAAAGATAAGGATCAGTTATTGTTAGAATGTATTTTGTATATTCAGAAAGAGACAGAAGATGAGGCTGAAGAGATTTATAAAACTGCCGAAAATTCGTTAGATCTGTTGTTAAAGGTTTTTCAAAGCACATGGCGTAAAATGCAAAATGTGAATAGAAATTATTTTAGTGATGTAAAGCGCTATCATCCGTCTATCGCACAAGTTCTGGATAATAATAGAGATCAAAGAGCCGGATATATGGCTTCATTAATGGAACAAGGCAAACGAGAAGGTTTGATTCGTGAAAATTTGAAGTCGCAAATAGCTTCTTTTTTATTGATGGCGCAATTTGATTTTCTTTTTAATTCAGATGAAGTATTTGCCTCGCATTATTCGTTTATAGATGTTTATGAAACGATTTTCATGAACTTTATTCGTGGTATTGCGACTTCAAAAGGAATTATGTTTATCGATGAGTTTGTCGATAGAACAGAGAATGCATAAAGATAAATTTATTAGAACCCGAATAAGTATGAAAAAAGATATATATTTAAGACAGGTCGGGATGACTTTGTTGTTAACATTTGCGATTGTATATAAAGCCGGAGCTCAGGAGCAGTCTCGGTCTTTGACTTTAGATTTGGATAAGGCTATCGAAATTGCTTTAAGCGAAAACCCGACAATAAAAGTAGCCGATATAGAGATCACCAGAAAAGATTATTCTCGTAAGGGGGCTATCGGAAACTTATTTCCTACGATTACGGCATCCGGAGACTATTCTCGAACATTGAAAAAACAAGTTATGTATATGGACATGGATATTCCGGGAATGGATAATGGTATGAAAGTCGGGCAGGATAACTCTTATTCTATGGGATTTAATTTTCAGTTACCGATTGTTGCTCCTACGTTTTGGAAAAATATACAACTCTCGAAAGCTGATATAGAACAGACTTTAGAAAGTGCTCGGGCTTCGCGGTTATCTTTAGTAGATCAGGTAAAGAAGGCATACTATAATGTTATGATGAGTGAAGATTCATATCAAGTTTTGAAAGAGAGTTATGATAATGCCTGCCTAAATGCAAAGGATTTTAGAAATAAATATGAACATGGTGTCGCTTCGGAATACGATGTTTTGCGCGCTGAGGTTCAGGTACGGACTTTAGAACCCGGATTATTACAAGCCGAGAATGGGGTGAAATTATCTAAGGTAAACTTGAAGGTTCTTTTGGGATTGGACATGAATATTGAGGTTACTCCTGCAAATAAGCTGTCAGATTATGAGGCTGATATGTATGAACAAGCGTTGAATATCGATACCTCTTTACAAAATAACACAAATTTAAAACAACTCGATTTGCAAGCGGATTATTTAAAGAAAGCATTGGTTGTACAGAAGATGTCATGGTATCCGACTTTAACAGCGACCGGTTTATATAATTGGACTTCTATGAGTAATGGGCCTATATTTAAAGATTTTCGTTGGAATCCGTATTCAATGATCGGTTTAACCTTATCAATCCCGATTTTTCAAGGAGGCAGCCGTTATTATAAGGTAAAGGATGCGCAATTAACGGTTAATCAGATGAAATTCCGCCGGCAAGATTTAGTTAGGAATTTACAGATGCAATCTATCTCATATATAGATAATATTCAAAAATCTATTAAACAAATAGCCTCTAATAAAGAAGGGGTAAGACAAGCCGAAAAAGCATATTCAATCATGCAGAAAAAATTTGAGATCGGAGCTGCAACTTTTATCGAAGTAAATGATGCTAATGTTGCGCTTACGAATGCCCGATTATCGTATTACCAAGCTATCCATGATTATCTGGCTGCCAAATCGGATTTGGAACAAGTTACAGGTAATGTTGATTTGAGTAAATATATGAAGGACCAACAAAATTAATATTTGTAATTCTCAAAAAGTCAAGGAAATAAAAAACAGTAAATATGGTAAGAAATAAGAAATTCTGCATTATGTCATTAGCCGCTTCGGTTGTGATGTTCTCTTGTACTTCAGAAAAAAAACAAGAAGTTAAGGTTGATGAAAAACCTCTTGTCCGACTCGAAACTGTAAAGACACAAGAGGTAGAACAGATACAAGAATTCACAGCGACGGTCGAAGCCAATGTCGTAAATAACATAGTTCCGTCAATGTCATTGCGTATCAATGATATTTTGGTTGAAGTCGGTGATCATGTCCGTAAAGGGCAAGTTTTGGCCCAGATGGATAAGACAAACTTGCTCCAATCGCAGACTCAATTGGAAAATATTCAGTTAGAATATGACCGTGCATTTGAATTATATAAAGTCGGCGGAGCATCCAAACAAAGTTTAGATGCTCAAAAAACACAACTGGACGTAGCAAAAACTGCCTATGAGAATTTGAAAGAAAACACGAGATTGGTTAGTCCGATAAATGGAATTGTTACGGCACGAAATTATGATAGTGGAGATATGATCGGGGGTGAGCCGGTCGTGACTATTGAGCAAATGTCACCGGTCAAACTTTTGGTAAATGTTTCGGAAAATTTTTATACTCGAGTAAGAAAAGGAATGGATGTTAATGTAAAAGTCGAAGTTTATGGAGATGAGATATTTCATGGAAAAGTTAGTTTGATTTATCCGACAGTCGATCCGCAGACAAGGACATTTCCGGTAGAAATCAAGTTGCCAAATAAAGATCTGAAAGTTCGTCCCGGAATGTTTGCTCGTGTTACGATGAATTTCGGAACACAAAATCATGTAGTTGCGCCAGATTTGTCTATAATCAAGCAAGCAGGATCTGGAGACCGTTATATCTATGTATATAAAGATGGAAAGGTCTCCTATAATAAAGTTTTATTAGGTCGTCGGATGGATGATAAATATGAAATTATTTCCGGAGTGTCCGATGGGGATCAAGTCGTTGTTGCCGGGCAGAGCCGTTTGACGAATGGGGCAGAGGTTTCTGTTGAGAATGCAGAGTAGCAAAACCAATAAGAGTTCCTCTTTCCGTATTTCATTTAAATGTAAAAAGAAAAAGTTATGAGTTTATATTCATCCGCAGTAAAGAAACCGATAACAACAGCTCTCTGTTTTGTCGCTATTGTAATTATCGGTCTTTTTTCGTTGAGTAGATTATCTATTGACCTGTTACCGGATATTGAGACTAATACTATCATGGTGATGACTGCATATCCGGGAGCTAGTGCTTCAGATATAGAAACAAATGTAACGAAAGTTATGGAGAATACGTTGAATACAGTAACCAATTTAAAACATATAACATCTCAGTCAAAAGAAAATTTATCTATTGTTACTTTGGAGTTTGAATATGGTACGGATATAGATGTCGCAACAAATGATGTTCGGGATAAACTGGATATTGTCGAGACCTCCCTTCCGGATAATGTCGAAAATCCCATTATTTTTAAATTCGGAACAGATGATATACCGATTCTGATTCTTTCGGTTACGGCAGAAGAGAGTATGCCTGCTCTTTATAAAATTTTGGATGATAAGGTCGCTAACCCGTTAAAACGTATCGGTGGAGTGGGGTCGGTATCTGTGACCGGAGCTCCGGAACGAGAGATACAAGTATATTGTGATCCGCAGAAATTAGAAGCATATAACCTTACTGTTGAAGGTATATCAGGAATCATCGCTCAAGAAAATCTTAATACTCCGGGAGGTAGTATCGATATAGGTTCTAATACCTATTCTTTGCGAGTTCAGGGGGAGTTTACAGATGCAAAACAGATGGAGGACATTGTTGTCGGCACGTATGGCGATAAAACTATTTTTTTGAAAAATGTAGCGCGCATAGAAGATAGTGTTAAGGAGAGGGCTCAGGAAGCATATAATAATGGACTTCAGGGAGGAATGGTTATTATTCAAAAACAGTCTGGTGCAAATTCCGTAAATATTTCTAATGCTGTTTTAAAACGGTTGCCTGCTATTCAAAAAGACCTTCCTTCTGATGTGAAGTTGGACATTATTATAAATACATCTACGAATATCGAAAATACGATCGGCAGCTTAGTAGAGACTGTGGCCGTTACGTTTGTTATTGTAATGCTGGTCGTTTTGGTTTTTCTGGGGCGTTGGAGAGCGACATTTATTATTGTTATTACGATACCGATTTCTTTAATAGCTTCGTTCGCTTATTTGTTGATATCCGGAAATACGTTAAATATTATATCGTTGAGTTCGTTAAGTATTGCTATTGGTATGGTTGTAGATGATGCTATCGTAGTATTGGAAAATGTGACTAATCATATTGAACGGGGAAGTGCTCCGAAACAGGCGGCAATACATGGTACGAATGAAGTTGCAATATCGGTTATTGCTTCTACTCTTACTATGTTGGCTGTATTTTTGCCGTTGACGATGATTACCGGAATGGCCGGTATTTTGTTTCGTCAGTTAGGATGGATCGTGAGTATAATAATGATTGTTTCTACAGTTTGTGCCCTGTCTTTAACACCAATGCTTTGTTCGCAGTGGTTGCGTCTCGATCCTAAAAAAGGAAAGCTGTTTATGCTTTTTTTTACACCGATAGAAAAAGTTTTGGATTTGCTGGATACCGGGTATGCAAAATTAATTACTTGGGCAGTCGGTCATCGTACGATTGTCGTATGTGGTGCTGCAGTAATTTTTGTTGGAAGTTTGTTTCTCACAAAATTCATTTCTACCGAATTTTTCCCGACGCAAGATAATGCTCGTATTGGTGTGACAATAGAATTACCGGTCGGTACACGTACGGAAATTTCAAGAGAACTAGCCTTGAAAATAGATAAAGAATTCAGAGAAAAATATCCGGAAATTTTAATTTCGAATTTTACGGTGGGACAAGCAGATACGGACAATACATTCGGATCGATACAGACCAACGGAACTCACATTATTTCATATAATATTAATTTGTCGAGTGTCGGTGATCGTGAACGAGGCTTAGTAGAAATTTGTGAATTGATGCGTCAAGATCTGAAAAAGTATCCGGAAATTAAAACTTTTGAGGTAAATGCCGGAGGAAGTTCTGAGTCGATGGGTGGTCAAAGTACAGTAGATGTCGAAATTTATGGTTATGATTTTAGTATGACCGATAAAATAGCTTCTGAGCTTTCGAATAAAATGAAAGATTTAAAAATTTGTTCAGGAGTACATATCAGTCGGGAAGATTACATTCCTGAGTATCAGGTTGACTTTGACAGAGAAAAGTTAGCTTTGAATGGACTGAACGTAGCTACGGCATCTTCATATTTACGTAATCGTATCAATGGATCGACAGCGTCTTATTACAGAGAGGATGGTGATGAATATGATATTACCGTTCGTTATGCACCGGAATATCGCCAATCTGTAGAAGACATTGAAAATATAATGGTATATAATTCTCAGGGACACGGTGTCCGGATTCGTGATTTGGGAAAAGTCGTAGAACGTATGACACCTCCGACGATAGAACGAAAAAACAGGGAGCGAGTCGTAACGGTAAAAGGAGTTGTTGCTCCGGGTGCTGCTTTAGGAGATTTGGTTTCTGAGACGCAGAATATAATTTCCAAAATGGATATTCCGTCTGACATAAGTCTGAGTATCGGTGGGGCTTTTGAAGATCAACAAGATACATTTAAAGATTTGACTATTTTAGGAATTATGATCATAATACTTGTGTTTATTGTATTGGCGGCACAATTCGAATCTCTTACCGATCCTTTCATTATTATGTTTTCCTTACCATTTGCTTTTACCGGTGTATTTATAGGATTAGCCGTGACGGGAACGCCGTTGGGAGTTATGGCGATGATCGGTGTCATTATGTTAGCCGGTATCGTAGTGAAAAACGGTATCGTATTAATTGATTATACTATTCTGAATCGGGAAAGGGGACTGTCTATTACTCATGCTGTAATACATGCCGGCAAGTCTCGTTTACGTCCCGTGTTGATGACGACTTTGACGACTGTGTTCGGTATGATTCCCATGGCTGTGGGAACTGGCGAAGGCTCAGAGATGTGGCGTTCTATGGGTATGACAGTTGCTTGGGGATTATCTGTGTCAACGTTGATTACGCTGGTGATCGTACCTGTTGTATATTGCATATTTGCTAAAAACGGAGTATTGCGAAAACGACGTAAATTAGCGGCAGAATTGAAAGGGTTAGAGAAATTGTAATTATATATTCTTTCAGGAAATCTGTTATTTCCTGAAGTTTAAAATGTAAATAGCTAACTTATGAAAGCAGTATTTATAGCCTTTGATCAGGCTCATTTAGAGATGATTCAGAGTATTTTAGATCATCATAATTGTCGAGGGTTTTCATATTGGGAAAATATTCAAGGGAGAGGCTCTGTAAAAGGTGAACCACATTATGGTAGTCATGCTTGGCCGAGTATGAATTCGGCGATATTGACCATGGTCGAAGACCAGCAAGTCGACGGATTATTGAAACTTCTCAATAACTTAGATAAACAAAAGGAAGCTTTAGGGCTTAGAGCTTTTGTCTGGAATATAGAACAAAGTATATAAACAAGTTATGGCCGAAAAAGCAAATGTTATTATCAAATTTATGTTGAGTGCTCGAAAAAGGAGAGGTATCTATTTTTTTTCGGCCACTATATTTATTATTACAATATTTTTATTTTTCTTATCTGTTATTTTATATGGACAGCATTTGCCGGGACGTCGTTTGGCGTTACTATTCGCATTGATGGGAATCTTGCTATTCTTTTTTTCTTTGTGGGCTATTTATAATTTACGGAAAGATGGATATGTAGGGATGATTATATCGGATGAGGGAATTACTGATCTTTCTACCGGTTTATAGGATTGGTACGGTACTCTGGAATGATGTGACGAAAATTAAGGTTATGGACGATCTTGAGAATCTGAATTATAAATATGTCGTTTTGGTAGTAAAAAATCCCAATCAATATATAATGCAAGAACCCACAGCAATAAAAAAACGATCTTTAATGCTGAAGCTACATCAATATGGCTTTCCTATATGTTTTTCGATACGGGCATTGGATTGTTCTTTTAAGGAATTGTATGCGGTAATAATATCTCGATATCAGGCTATAAGAGGAGTGAATGCGGTCATTGTATCGGATTGATTACAAATCAAATAAAAAAGGCAGGATTTTAAATCCTGCCTTTTTTATAAAGGAAGTTCTTCACATTCTTTTATCCATATTGTACTGTTTGCATCACTCGGCATTTTCCAGTCACCTCTGGGCGAAAGACTCACCGAACCGACTTTTGGACCGTCGGGAAGGCATGAGCGTTTAAACTGTTGGTTGAAAAAGCGTTTAAAAAAGATCGTTAACCATTTTTGTATCGTACTTGTATCATACTTTCCTTTGAAAGCTTGTCGGGCTAAGAAGTAAATTTTGGCGGGACGGAATCCGAACCGTAAAAAATAATATAAAAAGAAATCATGCAATTCATAAGGTCCTACCAAATCTTCGGTTTTTTGTTTGATATTACCGTGCTCATCTCCCGGAATTAATTCCGGACTGATAGGAGTATTGACGATGTCTAATAATGTATGTTTCGTTTCGGCAGATATTTCTTGAGATGCAGCCCATTCGACAAGATAACGCACAAGAGTTTTAGGAATACTTCCATTTACTCCATACATCGACATGTGGTCTCCATTATATGTAGCCCATCCTAAAGCCAATTCGGATAAATCTCCCGTGCCGATAACCAATCCGTTATTTTGATTGGCGATATCCATAAGAATTTGAGTCCTTTCTCTTGCTTGAGAGTTTTCATAAGTAATATCATGAATATTGATATCATGATTTATATCTTTAAAATGTTGTGTACATGCCTCTTTGATGCTGATTTCCCGTATTGTCACGCCGAGCAGTTTCATTAGTTCTTTAGCATTATGGTAGGTTCGGTCGGTAGTACCGAAGCCGGGCATGGTAACACCGACGATTTGTTCGCGGTTTAGTTTTAGTCGATCGAATGTTTTTACACAAACTAAAAGTGCGAGTGTCGAATCAAGTCCTCCCGATATACCGATAACTACAGATTGTGCGTGTGTATGGATAATACGTTTTGCTAAACCGGTTATTTGTATATTGAAAATTTCTTCGCACCGATCAAATAAAAGTTTATTTTCGGACGGGATGAATGGATGAGGTGTTATGGTTCTTTTCAATTCTGTTAATTCGTATGCCGGAAGATGGAAATCTATATTCCGGTATTTTTCTGTAGAATACATCGAGCAACTATTATACCCTGAATTTATTCTTCGGTCAAAAAGTAAACGGTCTATATCGATTTCTGAAATAATTAACTGTTTTTCAGAAATAAACCTCTGACCTTCAGCGAGAATTGTTCCGTTTTCTGCAATTATTCCATTTCCTGCAAAAACGAGATCAGTCGATGACTCTCCGCTTCCGGCAGATGCGTATATATAAGCAGCATTACAACGAGCTGATTGCTGTCGTATAAGTTCTTCTCTGTAAATTTGTTTCCCGATTAATTCATTGCTGGCCGATAAGTTTAACAATATATTAGCTCCATTTAAAGCCTGTAATGAACTGGGAGGAACAGTAACCCACAAATCCTCACAAATTTCTGTACCGATAACGACTTCTCCTGACCGGAACAGTAAATCCGTACCGAACGGAACTTCTTGTCCACAAAAATTTATTGAGGTTTGTCGGTTATCCATAGAAGAAGAAAACCATCGCTTCTCATAAAACTCTTTGTAATTAGGTAAAAATGTTTTCGGAATGACCCCCAATATTTTTCCTCCTTGGAATGCAATAGCGGCATTGAATATTTGATTACCATTGGTAACAGGAGCGCCGACGACGCACAGAAGTTTTTCATCACTTGTTTTGTCGATTAATTTCTTTAAAGCTTTTTCTGCGCTTTCTATTAATAACTGTTGAGTGAATAAATCTCCACAGGTGTAAGAAGTAATACATAATTCCGGGAAAACGATTATTTCTATATGTTTTTGTCCGGCTTCTCGTATTAATTTTTCAATTTCAATTGTATTGTAAATGCAGTCGGCAACTTTTGTTTTTGGAATAGCTGCTGCAACTTTTACGAATCCGTAGGTCATGATTTACTCGAATTAGGGTTATTTTTGCAAAAGTATGAATTTTATGTAGCCTATGGCGGTTTGGAATAAAAAAATATTTCGTAGATTTTTATCTTGAAATATGAATATGTACTTTTGTAAAAAACAAAATATATACAAATGAAAAAAGTCATTTATGTAGCACTTCTGTGCTTTTGTGCTCAATCAGGCTTTTCAGCACATACGTTTGATTTAAAGTCTATCGTATCCGGAGAATATCAAACGAAGCGAGTTCCTGCATTTTTACCTATGAATGACGGAGAACACTATACTCAAAGATTGAAAGATAAAACCATGATTATAAAGTATAGTTATAAAACCGGACAGGCTGTGGACACATTATTTAATGTAGCTTCGGCAAGAGAATGTCCTTTTAAAACTTTCGACGGCTATTCAATGAGTGCAGATGAAAAAAAAATATTGTTATATGCCGATGCAGAGCCTGTTTATCGTCGTTCTTTCAAGGCTGTATATTATACCTTTGAAATAAGAAGGAATTTGGTAAAGCCTCTTTCTGATAAACCGGGAAAACAACAGATTGCGACATTCTCACCTAATGGAAGAATGGTTGCATTTGTGAGAGATAATAATATTTATTTGAAAAAGTTGGATTATGGAACTGAGTCTGCAATTACTTCTGACGGAGTAAAGAATAAAATATTGAACGGAATTCCTGATTGGGTTTATGAAGAAGAGTTTTCTGTTGTCAGCACTTTGTCATGGTCTCCCGATAACACTACATTAGCATTTGTAAAGACGGATGAAACGGATGTTCCGGAATATTCAATACAGATGTTTGAAGGGGAATGTCCGAGTCTGACTCCTTATGCGTATTATCCCGGAGAATTTGTGTATAAATACCCGGTTGCCGGAACAAAGAATAGTAAAGTCGCTGTTTTTACTTATACAGTAGAGACTCGTGCAGTAAAAAAAATGAATGTACCTGTTGATGGAGACAGTTATATACCGCGTATTCGGTTTACGCAAAATCCGGATCAATTGGCCGTGATGACCCTTAATAGGAATCAAAATGACTTTAGAATGTTTCTGACAAATCCGAAATCAGGAGTGAGTAAATTATTGATTCAGGATAAAAATGAAACATGGATAGATCCGGATATTATGGATTACATTACTTTTTATCCTTCCGGTTTTATTTTTGCATCAGAAAAAAGCGGATTCAGACATCTTTATCATTACAATATGTCTGGTACTCTTATTCGACAAATTACCCGGGGAAATTGGGACGTGACAGCGTATTACGGACAAGATGCCAAGGGGTATTATTATTATGAATCTGCTGCTGAGAGTCCTTTATGTAGAGCTGTTTATCGTGTTGACAACAAAGGAAATATTGTAAAAATATCGACACAAAAGGGGTATAATCAAGCCCATTTTAATCCGGCCTGCACCTATTTTGTAAATGAATATAGCAATGCGGTAACTCCGCCGGTTGTGACAGTACATAATTCTCAAGGTAAACAATTGCGTATTATCGAAGAAAATTCGAAATTGAAAAATCTGCCGTTTTCTCGGAAAGAATTTTTTACTTTTAAGAATGAGTCAGGAGAAATATTAAATGGCTATATAATGAAACCGGAAAATTTTATCTCCGGGAAAAAATATCCTGTTGTGATGGTGCAATATAGCGGACCGGGTTCTCAAATGGTTTTGGATAAATGGGCTGCAATAGACTGGACTCAATATTTGACGGATAACGGTTATATTGTTGCGTGTGTGGACGGTAGAGGTACAGGGGGTAGAGGTACAGCTTTTTCTCGTTCTATATATTGTAAAATGGGAATTTTAGAAGCTCAAGATCAGATAGCAGCAGCCCGTTATTTGGGATCGTTGGGATATGTAGACTCAAGTAATATTGCTATCTGGGGCTGGAGCTTCGGTGGATATACGACATTGATGTCGATGTCAATGAGTTCAGGAGTGTTTAAGTCGGGAGTAGCTATTGCTCCGGTAACCGATTGGCGTTATTATGATACGGTATATACTGAACGTTATATGCGTACTCCTCAAGAGAATAACGATGGTTATATACAGACTTCTCCATTAAAAAAGGCCGCAGATCTTGATGGAAAGTTATTGATTATTTCCGGTACTGCGGATGATAATGTTCATTATCTTAATACATTGCAATATAGCGAAGCTTTGGTACAAGCGAATAAACAGTTCGAAATGCAGATTTATACAAACCGTAATCATAGTATTTACGGGTGCAATACCCGATATCATCTTTATACTCGAGTATATGATTTTTTGCAAAGAAATTTGAAATAAGAGTAGAGTTCTAAATTAAAAAAACAGACTGGATGCATAATTATCCAGTCTGTTTTTTTGTTATTATATTATACAAAAAATAAAATTGTTCGCTATTTTGTTTAAATCTGGATATTAGTATTTTAGGAGATCAAATGTTAATCTGCCGGATTATGTTGCATATTACATAAAAATACTGCATCTTAGCTTCGAGTTTAGCCTATAAGGATGTATAACAATTATGCTTCTTCTTCCTTGATTAGGTTAGGAGAAATAAAATTCTTCATTCGCTGTAAAAGTGCTATTCTATATGTTAACTTGATAAGAATGATTTAGAGAAAGGTTGTTTAATAAATAATTTTATTACCAGAGTAAATTGAAGGACAATACTTGAATATTTAAAGTTTCGTCTGTATTACCGGGAATATAAATTTTTTTTGAGCTCTCTGATAGTTGAAATATGAAACAAGAAAAATTGTTTAAGCATAGATATTTTTATTTGCAGTCGGCAGGTCTTTTACCTCTTTTTCTGGTATCGTTAACCAATAATTATTTGACAGAGATTCATACGGTAAAACTGGCATTGTTTATAGGTTTGATTTGTTTATGTGTCGAAATATTTTACCGGATATTTTATCGTCGATTTTTGTTCATGTTCGGAGTTTCAACTCTTACGTTGATCCAATTTGCTTCTTTGAAATTGCTTTTTTACAATTCTTTATTCCTTATTTCCAATACTGTTTTTTTAGGCATATTGCTTTTTATTAATATTTTGATCGTTCGAGGATTACACAGGATTTTATTTCATAGGCATTCTCGTGATTATTCACGTAAAGATCGTATGGTGATGGCCAATATAATGCATGAATTTATGTATATGTCACGATTATTGCTATATGTATTGAGTTTTTATTTGGCTGTTACGATTATGTTCAATACTTATTCTCGTAATATGTATCCGGATATATACGTTTTTTTGAATTACCGTTTGAACCTTATTTTGATGATGCTTTATTTTGTTTACGAATGTATCCGGATTATTTTGTTGAATAAAATGCTTTCAAAAGAAACGTGGTTACCGATTATTAATGAATCTTTATCTGTTATCGGAAGAGTAGAAAAGCACGAGAGTTTCCGTCGTGGGAATCGTTATCTCCATCCGCATTTGCGTGTCATCATTATGTGTGGTAATAGAATATATTTGCAACCGGGTCAAATAAAGGGAAGTTTATCGGGACTTCATTTGGATACTCCGGTATCTGAAGATTTGCGTTATGGAGAGACGCCTGATAAAGTGTTGAAAATAGCTATGGAAAAATATATTTCTGTAGAAAATCGAAATTCTCCGCGAAGAATATTGACATCGAAGTTTAAAACTGATATCATGAACCGTGTAATTATGTTATATGTTTTGAATGTCTCCGATGAGTCGTATGTCATTAATAAACCTCGTGGAGGAAAGTTTTGGACATCCGATCAGATTGATGCGGAATTGGGAAAAGGTGTGTTTAGTACCTGTTTTGAACAAGAGTATGAGTTTTTGAAGAATACGATTTTGCTCGCATGGGAATATACTGAGAAGGAAAAATGAAGTATATGTTTGATTTAATAACGATATTAGGACCTACGGCTTCTGGAAAGACGTCTTTGGCTGTTGCTTTGGCTGCTGATTTAAATACGGAAATTATAAGTGCAGATTCCCGCCAGATTTATAAGCGTATGGACATCGGTACGGGAAAAGATTTGGAAGAGTATAAGTATGAAGATAAAGAAATCCCGTATCATTTGATTGATATTTGTGAACCGGGATATAAATATAACCTTTATGAATATCAAAGAGACTTTAATGTAGTTTTTCAGGATTTGAGGACGAGAGAAAAATTCCCTATTTTATGTGGGGGAACAGGCCTTTATATAGAGACTGTCTTGAAAGGTTATAGTATGCCTCAGGTTCCTGAAAATAAAGAACTTCGTGAAAAATTGAAGGACAAGACATTGACAGAGTTGACGTCCATATTGAAAACTTATAAAACTTTGCATAATACTACGGATGTAGATAGTTGTAAGCGGGCCGTAAGAGCTATAGAAATAGCCGAATTTTATAGGAATCAGCAACCGGAGGAGAGAAAAAACAAGCCATTGAACAGCTTTATCGTAGGAGTCGATATAGAAAGGGAAGCCCGCCGGAGAAAAATTTCTGAACGTTTACAGATGAGACTTGATTCGGGAATGGTGGATGAAGTGAGAGCTTTATTAAAAGAAGGAATTTCTCCGGATGATCTTATTTATTATGGCCTTGAATATAAATATCTGACAGAATATTTGATAGGAAGACTTTCTTATGTCGAAATGGTGAGTAAACTAGAAATAGCAATTCATCAATTTGCGAAAAGACAAATGACATGGTTTCGGGGAATGGAACGGAGGGGTTTTTCTATTTTTTGGTTAGATGCATTTTTACCTTTGGACGAAAAAATCATGAAAATTAAAGAACAACTGAAAAAATAGATACAGGGATATCCGGGCTATTCAGTAAAGAGAATGGAAAGTCAATCAAATGTTTAAGATGTCCCTGTACCTTTATATATAGTATTTATGGCTGTAAAACATTCCTATTTATAAATATGTTCGTCTGTATAGGGCAGTTTTTGTAGTAAAAAATATTATTTTTGCATCCGTTTGGATATAAATAAAATACAAATGGAAAATTGCATGAAGAAGGTATTTTTGTTTGTGATTTTTTTGAGTAGTTTCACAAGTGCTTATACTACAAATTTTTTGATTACAGACAGTGCACAAAATGTTCCCGTCAGATATTTGATTTCAAGGAAAACACCAGAAAAGATAAATCGTATAACAGATGCCAAATGGTTTCAGATGACCTATATTTCTGTTCCTTTAATTGTTACCGGCTCTTTGGTAGAAATGAAAAAAGAGCCTTTTAGGAGTTTAAGAAATGAATATGTCCCGTCATTTCATCATGGATATGATGATTATTTGCAGTATGTTCCTATATTTGCATTGGTCGGAATGAAAGCTGCTGGAGTTGAAAGTCGCAGCTCATGGGGAAGAATGTTGACTTCAGACGCTTTCTCTGCAGCTCTTATGGCTACGACTGTGAATGTTATGAAACTTGTTATAGATTCTCGGAGGCCTGACGGAACGGCTTTAAATTCTTTCCCTTCTGGGCATTCAGCAACGGCATTTATGGCTGCGACAATGTTTCATAAAGAATATGGCGTGCGTAGCCCGTGGTACAGCATAGGAGCATATACGGTGGCTACAGCAACCTCAGTTTCCCGATTATTGAATAATAGACATTGGGTATCTGATGTAATGGTAGGTGCGGGAATCGGAATTCTATCTACTGAATTAGGTTATTATTTCGCTGATTTAATATTTGGCAAGAAAGGACTTAGACACCCTCAATATGATTTTGATGTTACATATTCCGATATGTCCTCTTTTTTAGGATTATATATGGGTTTTACAATGATGCCGCACCATATATCTCTTTCTCCGGAGATAAATTTCAATACCTCAACGGGAAGTACCGTAGGTGTGGAAGGTGCTTATTATATAACACCGTATGTGGGAGTCGGAGCTGAATTATTGGCAAGTAGTATCCCTATGAAAATACAGAGCGGATTGTCTGTGCCTTCTAATGCTCATTTAGAATCTGGAGCATTCAATACGATTACGACATCTTTGGGCGCATATTTTTCGTTACCGATTTCCAAACGCTGGTATTTAGGAAGTAAATTACTGGCCGGGTATGGAAATTTTCAGGGAAATGGAGTCGATGTAGTATGGAATGATTCGGAAACAAGAGAGGAGGTAAGATCGGATTTTTTGAAAATGAAACATGCTAATTTTTTTAATGCGGGAACGGGCATTTCTTTGTCGTTCTGGGCTAAAAAGAACCTTTTAGCCAAAGGTTTCTTGGATTATAAAGTTGCACCGGTAAATATTCAATATTATGAAGCGTCGGGGTCTCAGTCTTATCAGGAATCTCGTCAAACGTTGCATTCTCTTACTTTGGGAGCTTCTGTAAATATTGTATGGTAAGGAGGTCTTGCCTATTATTGATGGAGTGAAGTTTATCCGAATTATTCGGATTAAAAAGAATTGATTACCAGGAGAAATTTAGACAGGCTTTTAGATAATTTCAATCATTATACATCTTATGCCAATTAGAATGTCCGGTGTGTATGAGATATTACATGCTGGATATTTTTTTATTCAAAAAATAAAATCAACCGAACGTTTTTTCTGTTTTTCTTGTTTAATAAGAAAAATAGAAGATTATGTATAAACTTATATTATTACGGCACGGAGAAAGTGTCTGGAATAGTGAGAACCGATTTACCGGATGGATGGATGTTGATTTATCCCCTAAAGGAGAAAAAGAAGCAGAAATGGCAGGTACTTTATTGAAGAGATATAATATTTTGTATGATTTGTGTTATACATCTTTTCTAAAACGAGCTATCAAAACTCAATTTATTGTTGCAGAGAAGGTTGATCGATTGTGGATTCCGGTTGTTAAATCATGGCGATTGAATGAGCGACATTATGGTGCTTTACAGGGATTGAATAAAAAGGAGACTGCTCTGGAATATGGGGATGAACAAGTAAAGACATGGAGAAGAAGTTTCGATGTGCGTCCTCCGCAAATCAGTTTAGAAGATCCTCGTTTCCCAGGTTTTGATCCTCGATATGCTCAGTTAGATACGGCAATTTTACCGCAAGGAGAGTCATTAGAAGATACTGTTGCAAGAGTTCTCCCTTATTGGCAAGTTGAGATTGCACCGCAGATAGCAGAAAGAAAAACTGTATTGATAGCAGCACATGGTAATAGTTTAAGGGCTTTGATTATGCATCTTGAAGAGTTGAGCCCGGAGAAGATCATAGGAGTAGAAATCCCTACCGGAACGCCGTTAATATATGAATTGGACAAGCAGTTAAAACCTGTTACTCATTATTATTTGGAATGAGCGATAATCTTTCTACCTTTGTTTGGTAGTAACAAGAAAGATTATGAAGGTAAATAAGACTAATGCAGCCCGTTTGCTGGATAAGGCAAATATCGTTTATGAGTTGATTCCCTATCAAGTAGATGAGTCTGATTTGGCGGCTACACATGTTGCCGAACAGTTGGGCGAGAACATAGAACAGGTTTTTAAAACATTGGTTTTGCGAGGGGATAAAACAGGCATATTTGTTTGTGTCATTCCGGGTAATATGGAGGTGGATTTGAAAGCTGTGGCGAAAATATCAGGAAATAAAAGTGCCGAAATGATCGCTATGAAAGAACTCCTGCCTGTTACCGGATATATCAGAGGCGGTTGTTCGCCGATAGGGATGAAGAAGCATTTTCCGACATATTTTCATAAAACATGCCTTGATTTCCATTATATATATGTAAGTGCCGGAGTGAGAGGAATACAGATTAAAATCGATCCCGCAGATTTGATAAAATTTGTTTCTGCAGAAGTCGGGGAGATCGCAATATAAAGTGTAATAAAAAGCCGGGATTTATTCCGGCTTTTTACTGTAATATTTACAGTATTCTCTTATTCCACATTCAAGACATTTCGGCTTTCTGGCAGTACAAATATATCTACCATGCAATATGAGCCAATGATGAGCGATTGGTAGTAAATGTCCCGGAATATGTTTTACCAATGTCCTTTCGGTTTCAAGAGGCGTTTTGGAATTATCTGTAAGGCCTATTCGGTTTGAAACACGAAAGACATGTGTATCTACGGCCATAGCTTCTTTATTGAATACAACCGATGCAATTACATTTGCGGTTTTTCGGCCTACTCCCGGCAATTTCTGTAATTCATCTACGTCAGAAGGAATAATTCCATTAAATTCACTAAGTAATTTTTTTGCCATTCCGACTAAGTGTTTTGCCTTATTATTGGGATATGATACGCTCTTGATATATTCATATACGACTTCTGGGGTTGTCGCAGCTAATGCTTCAGGAGTGGGAAAATCCCGGAATAAAGGTGGAGTGATTATATTTACCCGTTTATCGGTGCATTGAGCAGATAATATAACGGCGATTAGTAATTGAAACGGATCTTTATAATGAAGTTCCGTTTCGGCAACGGGAACATTTTTTGAGAACCACTCGATAATTTTGTCGTAACGTTCTTGTTTTCTCATTTTATATTAAAATATAAAAGGTACAAAGTTTTTTAACTTTGTACCTTGTTTTAGAGTTATTATCGATTTTAATGAGCAGATTCGAATTCTTCCAAAAAACGTTGATCGTTCTCTGAAAACATTCGAAGGTCTTTTACTTGGTATTTTAAATTTGTAATGCGCTCTATTCCCATTCCAAGTGCATATCCGGTATAAATTTTACTATCTATGCCACAGGCTTCCAATACATTCGGATCTACCATTCCGCAACCTAATATCTCAACCCATCCGGTATGTTTACAGAACGAACACCCTTTTCCTCCACATAAGTTACAAGATATGTCCATTTCTGCAGACGGTTCGGTAAAAGGAAAGTATGAAGGACGCAGACGAATCTTTGTGTCAGGACCGAACATTTCTTTTGCAAAAAACAGCAATGCCTGTTTCAAATCTGCAAAAGAAACGTTCTTATCTACATAAAGGGCTTCTACTTGATGAAAGAAACAATGAGCTCTGGCGGAGATCGCTTCATTTCGATATACACGTCCCGGACAGATAATACGAATCGGTGGTTGCGAATGTTCCATTACCCGAGTCTGTACGGAAGATGTGTGGGTACGAAGTAAAATATCCGGACTACGTTGAATAAAAAACGTATCTTGCATGTCTCTTGCCGGATGATCTTCTGCAAAATTCAATGATGAGAATACATGCCAGTCATCTTCAATCTCAGGACCTTCTGCTATAGAAAAGCCTAAACGTCCGAAAATTTCGCATATTTCGTTTTTTACAAGCGAAATAGGATGACGAGTTCCTACATTAACAGGATAAGCTGTTCGCGTGAGATCTATCAGGTTGTTTTCTTGAGAATTGCTATCAAGGTTTTCTTTTAATTCATTAATGCGATTGAGTGCTTTCTCTTTCAGTTCGTTTAAAAGTTTGCCGACTTCTTTTTTGTTTTCGGCAGCAACATTCCTGAAATCATTAAAAAGAAGAGATATTTCTCCTTTTTTACTTAAATATTTTATACGTAAAGCCTCTATTTCGTCTGCCTTAGATGCTTTTAATGCGTCTATTTCTGCTTTAAGTCGGTTTATTTTATCAATCATGATTTTGCTATTTTCCTGTTTTTAGCTGCAAATTTAATAATTAATAGTGACTTAAAAAGTCGTTTGGGAGGTAAATATTTTATAAATCAAAAAAAACAGTTACGTTTGTACATTGCATTTCGAAATTCGGTTATATGGATTTATCAGAAATAACGCTTCGTGTGAAGCAATTTATCGATTCAAGAATACATCTTGATAAAACTATGCCTGTTCTTATTGGTCTTAGCGGAGGGGCTGATTCTGTTGCTTTATCGGATATTTTAGTTACATTAGGCTATCGATGTATTGCTTGCCATTGTAATTTTCAGTTACGGGGAGATGAGGCGGAAAGAGATATGGTGTTTGCCCGGGATATGGCACAGACATTGAATATTCCTTTTCGCAGTGTACGTTTCGACACAGAAATGTATGCTTCCCAAAAACATATATCTATCGAAATGGCTTGTCGTGAGTTACGTTATGAATGGTTTGAGGAACAGCGTAAGAAAATCGGTGCTGGAGCGATAGCTATTGCTCATCATAGGGATGATTCGGTCGAAACTGTTCTTTTAAATTTAATTAGAGGTACGGGAATATCCGGACTTACAGGAATTCATCCTGTCAACGGGTATATTGTGAGACCGTTGTTGTGTTTAAGCCGAAAGGATATTGAGTCATATTTGTCGTTGCGTGGATTACCTTATATTACGGATCGGACAAATAAGGAAGATATTTATGTGCGAAATAAAATTCGTTTACAAGTTTTACCTTTATTGGAAAGTATAAATCCGTCTGTTTATGCAACAATAGAACGCACGGCATCTAATTTATACGAGACAGAACAGTTATATCGTTTTGTCATAAGTTCAATTATAGATGAAATAACAGAACATAAAGACAACGAATTACATATCGAAATATCAAGACTATTTGCTTCTCCGTCTCCACGTACATTATTGTTTGAGATTTTAAGACCTTTTGGATTTTTGCCTGTTCAATTAGATGAGATTTTGAGAATGGCTTCAGCCATATCTGGAAAATATATTTTATCGGGAACTCATATTTTATTAAAGGATCGGGGATTTTTTATTGTAAAAGAAAAAGACGTTTGCAAAAATGATGTTGTCGTTATTTCTGAAAATGTTTTGAAAATATCTTATCCGGTAAAATTAGAGTTTTCCCGGATCAATAGAACTTCTGAATATGAAATTCCTAAAGATGCATGTATTGCGGTATTTGATGCGGATAAGGTCAGTTTTCCGTTAATGATCAGATGTTGGAAAGACGGAGATCGTTTTATTCCGTTCGGAATGAAGGGTAGCCGTAAACTGAGTGATTATTTCAGAGATAAGAAATTTACATTATACCAAAAGCAAAAAGCCTATGTCCTGCTTTCGAAAAATGAAATTATTTGGGTAATAGGGGAAAGAACTTCCGATAAATTCAGAGTTGACGGAAAAACAACTCATATTTTGGAAATAAAATGTGAAAAATAATTAATACAAAAACTTATTGTTAACCATTTTTGTTGTATTTCCAAAAAACAAGTGTACATTTGTAGCGAAATAAAAGAGGGTTATAGGCTCTCTATCTCAAATTATTTCTGAACAAATTCCAATTAATATTATTTTATTATAGTTTTTGCCTTACTTTTTTAAGGCAATGATTTTGATTAATGTAGTTAACTCTATCACACCAATATAGATTCATGTATAACATTCTGGAACTAAAAGATAAGTCTTTGGAAGACTTGAAAGTAATAGCCCAAGAAATGGGTATAAAAAAAATTGATGCTTCTGAAAAAGATGATTTAGTATATAAGATATTAGATCAGCAAGCAATTGATATAGCAGGTAAAAAAGTTGCGGCTCAAGCAGAAACAAATGCTGCGAAGAAAAAAAAGTCAACAACTAAGGCTGCAAAGTCTAAAACCCCTGTCAAAAAAACAGAGACAGAAACGATTGTAGCGGTAACGGTCTCTGCCGAACAAGAACCTATCGTAGAAAAAAAGACGACGAAAGGACGTAAGCCAAAAGCTGAGAAAACAGTTGAGTCTACTGTCGAAAATAATAAGTCGGATATTTCAGAGCCAATTGCAGTAGAAGAAACAATACAAAAAGAACCTGAACCTCTCAAAACGAAAAAAGCGAAATTTTCACATCCGGCTTTGAAAGAGCAGGTGGAACTGCCTGTCCCCGAAAATGATGAAGTCGCAGTTATAGAGAAAACTGCTGAAACGGAAAGCATTGAGAAACCTAAGGCACGAAAAGTTTTTAAGAAAGAGACATCCGAGCAACAGCAAGAAAATGTTTTGAAAGATGAGAAAAAAGAATCTGCTTCTGAAATTTCAAAACTTACAGACAAACCGGCAGCAGAAGTCCCGGTAAAAGAAAAAATTCAGTATGAGATGCCTCTGCCGATGCAATCCGAAACTCATTTGGAAACATTTTTCCCTCGAAGCGAACGGCAACGTTTTGTACCGCGCAATCAACAACAACGCTACTCAAATAATAATTTAAATAATCAGAGTAAAGACATACAGCAAACTGTGCAGCAGCCAGAACGTGTTAATAACGAAACTAAGGTTGCAGAAAAGCCCTATGAATTTGAAGGTATACTTACAGGAAACGGAGTTCTTGAAATGATGCCCGACGGCTACGGCTTTTTGCGCTCTTCTGATTATAATTATTTGACATCTCCCGATGATATATATGTTTCTCAATCCCAAATTAAGCTTTTTGGCCTGAAAACAGGAGATGTGGTAGAAGGACCAATTCGCCCACCGAAAGAAGGAGAAAAATATTTCCCACTGGTTAAAGTAGAAAAAATTAATGGACGTACTCCGGAATATGTTCGTGATCGAGTACCGTTTGACCATTTGACACCTTTGTTCCCTGAAGAAAAATTTAAGCTGACCACCGGTCGTGCAAATGATATTTCAGCAAGAGTCGTAGATATGTTCTCTCCGATAGGTAAGGGACAACGCGGGCTAATTGTCGCTCAGCCGAAAACAGGAAAGACCATGCTTCTGAAAGACATTGCCAATGCTATTGCCGAAAATCATCCGGAAGTGTTTATGATTATACTGTTGATTGATGAACGTCCTGAAGAAGTGACCGATATGGCTCGTAGTGTAAAAGCAGAAGTAATATCTTCGACATTTGACGAACCGGCTGAGAGACATGTAAAAGTTGCTAGTATAGTTTTAGAAAAAGCAAAACGGATGGTAGAGTGTGGCCATGATGTCGTTATTCTTTTAGATTCTATTACTCGTCTTGCTCGTGCTTATAATACGGTCTCTCCTGCGTCCGGGAAAGTCCTCTCCGGTGGTGTGGATGCAAATGCGCTACATAAACCGAAAAGATTTTTCGGAGCAGCTCGTAACATAGAGAACGGGGGAAGTCTCACGATTATAGCGACAGCTCTTACCGATACCGGCTCTAAAATGGATGATGTGATTTTTGAAGAGTTTAAAGGGACAGGGAATATGGAGTTACAGTTAGATCGTAAGCTCTCTAATAAGCGGATTTTCCCTGCTGTCGATATTACAGCTTCGAGTACTCGTAGAGATGATTTGCTTCTCGATAAAGATACATTGAATAGGATGTGGATATTAAGAAAATATTTGTCGGATATGAATTCTATAGAAGCAATGGAATTCATTAAGGACAGAATGGAAAAGACATCTTCTAATGAAGAATTATTATTGTCTATGAATGACTAATGTCCTTTCTGTAAAAAAATAAGAAATGACCTGTGTTGTTCGTTCTTCACAGGTTATTTTTATATCTTTAGGAAGGATAAAAAATGCATATCTGCCTGAATGACAGAGTAAAGCAGAAAATAAGAAAGTTGTCGGTAACGATTTAGCGATCATGTAACTGTGTTGAACTGCTGCGCTTTACAACTCGTCGAACAACTCTATGCAAGTGTAGTGAATACCCCGGAAACTACAAAATAAACAATCTGAATTTTGTAGAAAATGCGGACAGAATTTTTTTGTCCGTATTACTCATCGTTGTTGTTTCATTTTATAACCAAGAAACTTTTTACAGGAGGAGCAAGCCGACTGCTCCAAATAGGAGTTTCGACAATCAGTGTATCGTATTCATCGATATTTTCGACTTGTGTAACCAATGCCGGACGAATATCATTATCCAATTCTTGCCGGGCACGTGCTGTAACTTCATTATATACCGAAGAATAAGGTTCTTCGACTTCTATTTCTACAATGTCGCAGCCCGTCAGTTCTTAAATAGTATTTGCTACGGCACAAGTATTTCCACTCCACGAGAAATAGACAATCAACATTTTGCTTGCTTCCGTTGTTGGGCGGTCAGGCATCGGTATTTCTTCTGCTGATGTTCCGCTACTGCATGATACGATGCAGAATAATAAAGCCGTAAATAAATAATTAAACATTTTCATACTTATAATTCTTAGTCTAAATTCTTTTCGTATAGCCACTTTGATAATAAATCCGCCACTTCAATATTATTCAAGTCCGACATTGGGAAGTGGGTATTGCCGTGCAGACCGGTTTCCGGCAGATGGATAACCGTCACATCACCGCCCAACTCATTGAGCATCTTTGCCCATTGGCGCATCAAATGCAGACGGCGTGTCCATTCGTATAGTTCCGGTCGTTCGTCCGTTTCAGGCAGATTGTCGCCATAATAGACGATAATCGGAATTTCTGTGTACTTCATAAAGTCGGACATCGGGACTTCTACTCCTTCCGTTTTCTTCGATAAGGTCAGTATCTTTCCTTCCTCGGGTACTTGTCCTTCCGGGAATGGAATACCACCACCCGGCTCGTAGGAAACAATCGCCTTAATATTGTCGGTTTTAAGCAACGTACGCCAACCTACCGGGCCGCCTTGCGAGTGAGTGACGAATATCGCCGGACCTATCTTGTCGAACAAAGCGGCGTAGGCATCGGAATAGACCTCGAAATCCACGGTGCCAATGTTGGGTGTCATTTGGCGGAAAAACTGGTCAAGGGCTTCCTTGCTGCGGCTGAATTGCACACCCTCGAAATAATCGGGATATATCCCCACACGAAAACGGTTGAACCACTCTTCTTCATCAAAGGCAGGAGATATAGTAACAGTTTCCGTACCACGCCCTGCATTACCACGCCGAGGTTGGTCAACAAGGTAGGTGGAAAAGCCACGCCGCAAGAAGATATTCTGAAATCCCTCCCGTCCGTCCGGTGTGGTTTCCCACGTTTTGGAGAACTGACCTACACCGTGTGCAAAAACAAGTGGGTATTTCCGTGCATCAACAGGCTTTTGATAGAATACATAGGCATGGTCGCCGTGATAGTTACGCCCCAATGAATCGGTCAATACCGTGCCGCCTACGGCGAAACTGCCTTGTTCGGCTATTTGCAAGACATTTCCGTTGTGGGTGTTGCAACTTAATAATAAAGCAACGACAGCCATATAGAAGATTATCTTTCTCATGCGTTATTTCTGTATTTTCGATTCCTGCAAGGCATCGTAACGGCTACCGATAACCGGAATTGCGGCTACCGCCTTTTCCAATTCTGTCATTTCTTCTGCCGAGAACACAATATCGCAAGTCCGCAGGTTTTCTTCCAAATGCGAGAGTTTGGTTGTACCGGGAATAGGGACTATAAACGGTTTCTTGTTCATCAGCCAAGCCAATGTTACCTGTGCAGGGGTAATCCCTCTTGTTCGTCCGAAAGCGTTCAGCACTTCCACGATGCGATAGTTGGCACGAATGGCTTCGGGCTGGAAACGTGGCAGGGTTTGTCGGTTGTCATTGGTAGTGTCGAATTGTGTGTATTCGTTAATCATACCACCGAGAAAACCTCTGTTTAGCGGACTATAAGGTACGAAACCGATACCCAATTCCTCGCAAAGAGCCAGTATGCCGTTTTCTTCGACCGCACGGTGCATGAAATGATATTCGCTTTGGATAGCTGTAACAGGACAGACCTTGTGCGCACGGCGGATTGTTTCCGTATTGACTTCGCACATTCCCCAATGCAGGATTTTACCCTCTTTGATAAGCTCACTGCACGTTTCCGCCACTATTTCGATAGGCGTGTTCGGGTCTATGCGGTGTTGGTAGAACATACCGAGTGTTTCCACTCCGAGATTGCGCAGGGAGTTTTCGCACACATGGCGAATGTTTGCAGGGGTACTGTCTTCTTCGGTTTTTACTTGTACGCCGTTCACGAACTTATGCCCGAATTTCGATGATACAAATACCCGGTCGGTATAGCCTTTCAGGGCTTCACCAACCAACTTTTCATTGATATGATAGCCATAGCTTTCTGCCGTATCGAAAAGGGTGACACCACGTTCCACGGCTTCACGAACTAATGCTATTTCCTTATCCTTACTTGGATATTGGCTGCGGTTGTGGTTCAGTCCCATGCAACCATATCCCATTGCGGATACGGTAAATGCTGCCTTTCCGCTGCCCAATGTGCGTTGCATGCGGACAGCCGCCATACTTGCCGGAAAGGTTGTTACCGATGTAGATGACTTGCCTGCAATGGCTCTTTCTGCTGCCGTTACTTTCTCCAATGTGGGTGTGACACAGATTGCCGTACCAGTCAATATCGTTCGTTTCAGAAAACTGCGGCGGCTCATTTCGTTGTTCTGTTCCGTTTTCATATCTATTACATTTTTTATTTATTAATATTAGTCATCTCCAAGGATTCCATAAAGAAGTCCGTCAGTTTGTCAAAGGGAATTTTGTCCGTTTGATCGTATAAGTCCACATGGCTGGCATTGGGAACAATATATAACTCTTTCGGCTCGTCAGCCTGTTTGTAAGCATCTTCGCTGAAATAACGTGAATGGGCGTTTTCGCCGGCTATAAACAATACCGGGCGAGGCGAAATATCTTTGATTTGAGCAAAAGGATAGAAATTGGTCAGTGCCGCCATGCTTGTAAAGCGTGTACCGAGATAGCGGGGATGCAGCCCGCGCTTGGGATTGCGGTAGTAGTCGTAGAACTCTTTTTGCACTTCATTGACATTATTCGGCAGTTGTTCAGGTGTACCGAAACGGATGCGTGGTTCTTCACCTTCCGCTTCACGCCAACGCTGTCGGGCAACTTCGGAAAACATCGCCTTGCGTTGCTCATCGGTCATTGCATCGCCCAACCCATTACGTGTGGCACGTCCCATATCGTACATGCTTACCGTAGCTAATGCACGGATACGAGGGTCTATGGATGCAGCGCATACGGAAAAGCCGCCGCTTCCGCAAATTCCTATTACACCGATACGTTCCCTATCGACAAATGGCTGTATGCCGAGCCAATCTACCGAAGCACTGAAATCTTCCATCAAGGCATCGGGCGATACCGTATGGCGGGGCATACCGCCGCTTTCTCCTTGATAGGACGCATCGAAAGCCAGTGTGACAAAACCATGTTTAGCCATTTCCTGTGCGTACAATCCGGCACACTGTTCTTTTACTGCTCCAAACGGATGCCCGATAATCAGAGCTGGGTATTTGATATTTATATCCGTGTCTGTCGGCATATAAAGGTCGGCTGCCAGCATAATGTCATAGCGGTTTTTGTAGAATACTTTTCTTACCGTTACCTTATCGTCTGCTATGAATGTCTTTGGAGGTTCCGGTTTCCATTCGGAAGCACGGACAAGCGTAACGATTTCATCGACCTGCGTATCTGTCAGACCATTGTATTTTCCATGAGCGATATGTACTTTTAACTCGTTTTCTACACCCTCCATTGCGGCAAGCATGGCGATAGTTGCCAATTCCCTTGTCTTCCAATCCAGATTATCACGTCCGAAAATATCGCCAAAAAGATGTGCTTTGAGGTATTGGTCGATTGCCGGAGCAAAAGCCAATACCGCACCCTGCGCGTCCCGTCCGAACAGTTTGCGTTGATTGGCAGCCCCGTATTCCACACTTCTGCTTACTTCTTGCAAGGTCGGCAATGCTCCTTCGGCATCGTTGATGCCCCGTGCCTTGCGTTCTTGCAATACACCTATAAATGTGTTTAATGCACCCATGCTACGGGGAAAACCGCAATAGGCATAGAGTTGAACAAGCACTTCCTTTATTTCATTTACAGATAGTCCGGCATCCAGTCCGGCAGTCAGAGCCGTAGTCAGTCCCGGCTTATCTCCCTTTGCTGCGCTGCCACTGATAGCGGCGATTTGTCTTTCTTTCAGATTCAACATACTTTCTTTATTTTGGGCATAATTGCTGCTTATGCAGAATAAAGCACAAGCGATACATACCAATAACTTTTTCATATCCGTTGTGTTTTAATAAATTATGGTACAAAGGTAGGGGGAATAATCAACCTGTAATGTATCAATTTTGCGGATAGAAAAACCAATTTTATAGGTCGGGGTGTGTAACGCAGGCTGTTATCTATATATCTATAAAATTGGTCATATTTCAGATAAAATTGAAACATATAATGTTATCAGAACGGCTTATCTTTGCCGGGAAAGAAGTAATTTTGTATTCAGTAAATGATAGGTTATGAATGAAATAACAAAACTCGATACAGTGCAGCACTATTGTGACCTTTTCGGTATTGAAGCGTTACATCCGCTGATAAGTATCGTTGATTGTGACAAGATGCCCCCCATTCGTCATGGACGAAGACTCTACAATCTCTATGCGATCTTGCTGAAAGATACGGATTGTGGAACTATGAGTTACGGAAGAAGCATATACGATTATGAAAAGGGAACTGTTCTTTTTGCAGCTCCGGGACAAGTCATGGGTGCTGATGATGACGGCAAACTTCATCAACCGGCAGGTTGGGCATTGGTATTCCACCCCGAACTGTTACGGGGAACTCCGTTGGCAAGCATGATGAAAGATTATACCTATTTCTCATACAATGCCAACGAAGCTCTGCATCTGTCGGAACACGAACGCCGGACGATTACGGAGTGTATGGAGAAGATACAGATCGAATTGCAATATCCCATTGACAAGCACAGCAAATCGCTGATTGTGGATAATATCAAACTATTGCTTGACTACTGCATCCGTTTTTATGACCGTCAGTTCATCACCCGTGAAAATGCCAATAAAGATATTCTGATACGTTTTGAGAATCTGGTGGATGATTATTTAGCATCGAATATTTCTGCCGAAAAGGGTATGCTTTCCGTGCAATATTGCGCTGACAAGCTCTGCCTTTCTGCCAGTTATTTAGGTGATTTGTTGAAAAAGGAAACCGGAGTATCTGCATTGAAGCATATCCAGCAAAAGATGCTCGATGTGGCAAAAGAACGGGTATTTGATACATCAAGATCTATCAGCGAGATTGCATACGAATTAGGTTTTCAATATCCACAGCATTTCAGCCGTTGGTTCAAGAAAATAACAGGATGTACGCCGAATGAATATAGAACAGCAAATTAGTTTTGCTTCTTGTTTCGTGAATGATTGATCAGCAAAACACCGGATAAACAAGTATAG
Organism: Coprobacter fastidiosus; assembly: GCF_030296935.1. Classification (NCBI taxonomy): domain Bacteria; kingdom Pseudomonadati; phylum Bacteroidota; class Bacteroidia; order Bacteroidales; family Barnesiellaceae; genus Coprobacter; species Coprobacter fastidiosus. The sequence goes on from NZ_AP028032.1 coordinate 466,840, forward strand.
CTGCAATCGGTGCGTCCCAGCTAAAAATATCTTGCCCAATCAAAATCACAACGATAGAAACTATAATTGGTTGTAGATTGATGTAAATGCTGGCAATGGTGGGTTGTATGCGTTTAAGTGCAACAGGATATAATAGATTATTGAGTACTGTTGCGAACAATAATACAAATCCAAGTTGAAACAACGGCTGTAATCGAAATGCGGACGGATTAAATGATTGCATTTGCAGATCATTTATACAGAACGGGATTACAAATAGTGCGGCAAACAGAAACATCCATTTTTGAAGTGTGACAGGAGAATATTTTACTGCGACTTTTCGTATAATGATTAAATAAAAACCAAGCATAACAGTATTAGTAATAGCAAAAATAATTCCCAACAAAACTCTTATTGTTTTTTTATTGGTAACTTCTCTTAAAAATAATACAGAAAGAAGCATGACTACAATAGGATTTTAGAGCTACAATAAGTGCAAAATTATAATTCAACCTCCACGCAAAAGAAAGATAGGTACAAGCACCGAAATGCCACCAAGAGCAATAATCGCCAAATCTTTAGTATTGACTTTTTCTCTTTTTGAAAAAAAGACCGATTATCCAAAACATCAAAGTAGCAAACAAAATACGTGAAACGACAAGTTCAATCGGCGTTAATCACCTTGTCAGGAGAGATTTGCCGATAGGTACATTAAATGTCTTCTTTGATGCCACGTGACGTTCTTTTCGATACCGCACTTCTTCGCTATTGCCTTGATGCTGTTTTTGCAGTTGACGTAGCACGAAACGGGCAGTAATTTATTCCTTTCGGCCATGCTGTCGTATTTCTCAATGATATGTTTGGCGACATCTAATAACCAGATATTGGTTTCGATACCCGTTTTCTGTCGGTTCGTATCAATCCACAGATGACCGTCGAACGAGGTGCGCAGGTTGGCTTTCGTCAGGTTCGCCATATCCGTCCACTCAATCCCGTAAAGGTGCAGAAAATGAATAGGTTGCGGATCGGTTCATAGCTTTTCTTTTTGAATGTGCGGTTGATCAGTAGTTTGATTTTCTCTTTGGTCAGAAAGCTCCGTTTGGTCTCCTCCTTCGTGATACTTGTATGCGAAGAACGGGTCGCGCTGCAGCAAGCCGTTATTGACGGCTATGAAGATAATCTTCCGCAGCAGTATCATGTACGACTACACTGTGTTGTTGCAGTAGTTCTTTTCGATTTTGAGGAACAGCTCGAAATCGGTGATAAACGCAGGCTTTTGAGCTTGTCCACTTGTTTCTTGTAATTCTCGTTGTGTTGCCGAATACCGCTAGCAGCTTTTCGTGGTTCATACTCAAACCTAAATAGGTATTGCGCATTTTTTCGGCGGCGACATAGTTATCTTGGGCGGCGATCTCGAAAAAAGTAATGGAATAGTAACGCAACGCCGGTTTCAATTGGCTTTGAGAGGGAGGGCGTGTGGCTTCATACTTGTAGTCAAAATTTTCTCTAAATCCTTTATTTTCAACCTTCTTGCTCTTATCTGCCCTATTTCTCGTTTTTTATCGCTATCTTTGAGCATGATGAGAAAAAAATATTCATATTTTATTGTGTTGTCTATGATTTTATTGAGTAGTTGCCATACAATAAACCGGACGACAACTACTTCCGATTTGTCTATATTCAAATCGTTGGGGGTAGAACTTAATAGGAATGATTTTATTCCACTATACAAAGAAGCGGCTTCATGGATAGGAACACCGTATAAATATAGTGGAAATACGCGTTCAGGGGTTGATTGTTCGGGCCTTACTTGTATTATTTATCGTACGGTTTATGGTATCTTGTTAGACCGATCATCCGAAAATATTTATAAAAATTGTACTCATATTTCTAAGAAGCACTTGAAAGAAGGTGATTTGGTCTTTTTCTCTACAGGAAAAAAACAAAAGATAAATCATGTTGGTATTTATTTGAAAAATGGATATTTTATTCACTCTTCAACATCTAAAGGTGTTGTGATCAGTCACTTGAAAGAGTCCTATTATGCCGATAATTGGAAGGGTGGAGGAAGGATAAAAAAATAATGTCCATCTTTTTGAAGAGAGACATTATCTTTTAAATCGGTTTTCGTACTTACGTTTCGCAAGTTTATTATGTCCTTTAAATTATTTAAGTTTATAATAATTGACCAGTTCTGTTATACCATAAATAATTGCACATATACCGAACATGATCAAGATCGTATCTTGAGTTTCGAAAGGATTCAAGACGGTTATAATTCCGGCAATAAGAATTAATATAGGGGTGATATAATAGTATAAACTTATCGGGATGTTACGTTGTATATTAACCAATGATATAATTTGAGTTATGCCTCCTAAAACGAGAAGGAATCCGAGACAGTACATAAAAAATGCCGTGAAAAATTCCGGAATCAATGCCATACATAAGCCTAATAATATACTACCGGTACTTTCTATCAAAATATAAGAAGGTAATTTCATCCCTTCCTTAGACTTGCGTATCCAATAATTGATTAATGTGACAATTCCCGGTATGATAAAAAGGATACCGATAATTATGATAATCATGTTCGGGGCAAGTCTCGGCCATTTGATTAGTACGATTCCTATTATGATAGCAACAATACTTCTGACAATTGTATTTTTTAATTTGTACATAGCTTGAATATCTTTTATTATTCAGACAAAGATAACATAAAATTTGTTCTATATTCTATTTGTTTTGGTCTAAAATAACAGATTTTTTAGTATTTAAAACCCTTGTTGGGAATTATAGTTTTTACAGATTGGATTTAAATGGTTACATTTGTATAGTAAATAGTATAATTTTTATCTATGGGCACTCGAAAACGTCTGTTGGCTATTATAAATCCGATATCAGGAACTCACTCAAAAGTAAATATTCCTGAAACTATAAAAGCGACATTGGATGATAGTATATTTGATATTCAGATCAAATTTACTGAATATGCCGGGCATGCCACTATTTTGACGAAAGAGGCCGTAGCTGAAAAAACAGATTATGTACTTTCTGTAGGTGGAGACGGTACGTGTAACGAAATAGCAAAGGCTCTTATCCATTCCGATACGGCTTTAGGAATTATTCCTATCGGATCGGGTAACGGTTTGGCTCGTCATTTGGGAATTCCTATCGATGTCGTCCGCGCATTAAAGATCGTCAATGAGAATAGAACTGTAGCTTTGGACTACTGCAAAGCTAATGATAAAGTATTTTTCTGTACTTGTGGTGTCGGTTTCGATGCTTGGGTAAGTATGAAGTTTGCGGAAGATAAGCATAGGGGAGGACTTACCTATTTGAGAAAAGCTGTTACTGAGTATATGAAATATAAAACCGAGACTTATCGTTTGGAAAGTAAAGACGGATCGGTTAAAGAAAAAGCATTTTTGATAGCATGTGGTAATGCTTCCCAATATGGGAATAACGCATATATTGCTCCACGTGCCAATATGCAGGATGGAAAGTTGGATGTTACGATCATACGACCTTTTACTCCGTTTGATATAGGGCCGTTAGCAGTTCAATTGTTTACTAAACTTATAGACCGGAATAGTAATATTAAAACATTCGAAACAGAGTCTATATCTATCATTCGGGAAAAACCGGGAATCATGCATATAGATGGAGAACCGATAATGATGGATGCCCGTATAGATGTGAGCTGTATTCCGGGGGGATTGAAAGCCCTTGTTCCTGAGGAGAATAATAAAAAATCACTGATAGAGCCTATACAATCTGTATTCTGGGATGTTGTCGATACGATAAAAACGGAGTTGAATATTTAATTCCGTTATAAGAGACCTTTTAAATAGCTTTGTAATCGTTGAAATTCGATTTCAAAATTGGGTGTAAATATTTGCTTCCCTATATTTTGTTCAATTTCGTCAATGCTCCAAAAACGACCGGTTTCTACTTCATCTTTATCGGGAACTATCAGTCCGTCATATATAGTGTAGTAAGAATATACCATTTCCTTTTCTATCTCAGATTCAAAGATATATGAAAACGAAAAAGTCGGAGAGAAGTCCGTAATGCCCAGTTCTTCCCGAGTCTCGCGAAACAAAGCGTCTTCAACACTCTCACCGTAATCAACGTGTCCTCCGACTGCCGTATCCCATTTTCCCGGTTGAATATCTTTGTTCATAGCTCTTTTCTGGAGGTATAAATTTCCGTATTTATTAAAAATTTGTAGATGAATTACCGGATGTAAGAGTTTACTTCCGTTATGACATTCTTTACGAGTCGCTTTCCCTATTGTATGGCCTTGTTCGTCTATTATCGGAAATAGTTCCGTAGAATTATTCTTCATTTCGTTCTGTATTATATTTTTCTACAACCTTTTGAAGTTCCTCAGTCGAAATATCCGGTGGGCAATCAGAAAAATTAATTCTGAATGTACAGCCGTTTTTCCAGTTAGAACATCCATATGCAGATTTGCCTTTCAATATTTTCCCTTGCTTGCATATTGGACAAGTTATTTCATTTATTTCCGATTCAAGTCTTTGATTCTTTATTTCTTTTTTCCCCGGATTCGCATTTTTGCTTTTCTTTTTCGTATCTGTTTTTTTTGTTTTATTCGTTTCTATTTTTTCCGTATCTTGAATAGTAATGCTTCTATTGACAGAATCATTTCTGACATGGTTAACGATTTGAGTAACCATTATTTTAAGTTCATCTAAAAAATTTCGGGCATTATATTCACTATGCTCTATTTTTCTTAGTTTATTTTCCCATATACCCGTCAATTCAGCTGATTTTAGCAGTTCGTCCTGTATTGTTTGTATCAATTCTATACCGGTGGATGTCGGAATGAGATTTTTACGCTCTTTTCGGATATAATTCCGTTTAAAAAGGGTCTCTATTATTGCAGCACGAGTGGATGGACGTCCTATGCCGTTTTCTTTCAGAGCATCGCGTAATTCATCGTCATCTACTAATTTCCCGGCAGTTTCCATTGCTCTCAGCAAGGTAGCTTCGGTATATAACTTGGGTGGCTGCGTCCATTTCTCTGTTAAAGATGGTTCATGCGGCCCGTTTTCTCCTTTTATAAAGTCAGGCAGAACTTTTTCTTCTTCATTTTCTTTTTCCGGGTCTTTATCTTTTTCGAAAACGGTCCTCCAGCCGGGTTCTATAACTTGTTTCCCTGTTGTTTTGAATTCGACATTATTGACTTTTCCCAAAACAGTTGTTGTTGCGATTTTACAATCCGGATAAAATACTGCGATAAAACGACGAGCAACTAAATCATATACCTTCCGTTCATTATCCGTAAGATTATTTGGTCGTACGTTTGTCGGGATAATTGCGTGATGATCTGTTACTTTTGAATTGTCAAAAACTTTTTTAGGTTTGGGCAGTTTCCCTTTTTGTAAAGGGGTTATTAACGGTTCATAAATCGAATTAAAGGCTATGGCTTGCAGTATTCCGGGAACTTTAGGATAAATATCGTCACTTAAAAATGTGGTATCTACACGAGGATAGGTCGTTACTTTCTTTTCATACAAAGATTGTATCAATTTGAGTGTATCTTCTGCCGAAAATGCAAATTTCTTATTGCATTCTACTTGTAGAGATGTCAAATCAAAAAGTCGGGGAGGAGCTTCTTTCCCTTGTTTCTTGGAAACATCGGTTACTTCAAACGGGATTCCCAGAACTTCTTGCAAAAAAGACTCTCCTTCTTCTACCGTCTGAAAACGGCCTTTCGTAACAGAAAAGACGGTTTCTCTATATATTGTTTTGAGTTCCCAATAGGGTTGCGACACGAAATTATCAATTTCGAGCTGACGGTTGACGATCAAAGCTAAAGTAGGAGTCTGTACACGCCCTATTGATAAAACTTGTTTATTTTGGCCATATTTTAATGTATATAAACGGGTAGCGTTCATTCCCAATAACCAGTCTCCGATAGCTCTTGATAATCCGGCTTCATATAAAGTATTGAAATCTTCTTGTTTTTTCAAATTTTCAAAACCTTCCCGTATAGACTCTTCGGTAAGAGAGGATATCCATAGTCTATATACCGGACATTTGCAGCCGGCTTTTTGCATTACCCAACGTTGTATAAGTTCCCCTTCTTGTCCTGCATCACCGCAATTGATAACAGCCTCAGCTTTGGACATGAGAGTTTCGATAATACCGAATTGTTTCTCAATGCCTTTATCCTGAATCAGCTTTATACCGAATCGTTGAGGTATCATCGGAAGACTCCATAAAGACCACGATTTCCATTGTGGAGCATATTCGTGAGGCTCTTTCAATGTACAAAGATGACCGAATGTCCACGTAACCTGATATCCGTTCCCTTCATAATATCCGTCATGTCTGGTTTTTGCTCCTACGATGTCGGCAATTTCTTTTGCGACACTCGGTTTCTCGGCAATACAAACTTTCATTCGTTTACTGATTCGATTTTCTTTACAAATGTAAGATTTTAATTTTAATGCAGAAAAGAGCTTTCGTCGATAATCTTATATTATATTTGTAAATCATTTGATGAAGAATGATTATGCAAAGAATAAACTTCAAGAAATTTAATTCGGTCGGTTATTTTTGTTTAGGGGCATCAGCAGTTTATTGCCTGATATTTATCATTTATTCGTTTTATTGGTTGATTTCTCCTTATCCGAACGAATATCGGGAGTTTGCTAATATTGATATTACCCGTATGTTCCTCGAGGGAAAGAATCCGTATGATACGGTTAATATACCTCCTTTTTTTTATGTCTATGGATTTGTCGTGCCGTTATTGACATCTTGGTTATATTCCCTTATTAGTTTTATTCATATAGATATGTTGTTGTTTCAACGTCTTATCGCTTTATCCGGCACTATACTATGCGGTTGGATATCAGCGAAGGAGGTAAAAAATCAGACAAACTCGATTGTGTATGCCTTTCTTGCATTTTCGATAACTTTGATTGTCGGATGGAGCATGGGACTCTGTGTAGCCTTACCTAATACGTTAGGAGTTTTTGTTATGTTATTGACCTTATACAAAGCTAAAAGAATAAAAACTATCACAGATATTTGCGGGGTATCATTTCTAACCATATTGTCATTTTTTATAAAACAGTATTTTGTAATTGTCTGTGTGCCTGTATTTATATGGTTGTTATTCCGATCTAAAAAACAGGCTTTATATTATGTCTTGTTTTCGATTTTTTGCTTCATTTGTGCGGCAAGTTTTATAAACTATTTATATCCTGCTTTTTTTTCGATAGCTATTGTTCATCATTTAGCTATCGCATCACATAGTTTGTCTCATTTGATAAAGCAATTGGCTGTAACCGGATTGTTTTATTTTCCGTTGCTTTTACTTTTTTTGCTGGTAGTGTATAATCGGTATAAGAATATATCCGGGAAGATCATAATATCTTTTAATTTAGGGAAAGATCGGAATAGTCCATTAATAAAGTTGTCCGAAATGCCCGATATTTATGCTATATCCGTTTGTGTATATTTTATCGTTATACTTCGATTGGGAATGCATGAGGGAGCATATATGACTTATATCTACCAATTGTTTATACCGGTTTTAGCTATTTACACGCTATCCAGTATTGATATATTGAAAAAAGATAAATTAAAGAATGTTGTTCTTATAGGAACTGTTTTATTTTCGTTATACCATATCGGTCTTTTTATTAATATTCCGAGAGAGATGAATGATCGGGAAAAATCTGAATGGGAAAGTCTTTATAAGATTTTAGATGCAGACAAAACTAAAGGTGTACAGATATATTCCCCGTTATTAGCAAAATATGCGTGGGATAATCAACTCCCTGTTTGGAACAACGGACAGACGGAATATATTTCTACTTTACAAAATAGTAGTGTTATAAGTCATATTTTCCCGGAAGCGAATAAAATAGCGTTAAAGAATAGAGACTGGCAACTGCAACTCCATCAACAAATTTCGACTTTTCAAATACCTGTCATTATTACAGATAATCTTTCGTTTTTGACCTCTTCTTTTTTAAAACAGGCCGGATATTGCATAACAGACTCCGTTTCACTGAAGGCCGGAACTACTCCAAATTACACCGTTTATCGTTGGATACCGTGTCAGGTACGAAATTGATGTTGATTTCGTTCATGAATTGCTTTAAGAAAGGTTGTCCTATGTAGAATGTATATGTGTCGAATTCTTTCGATGTTAATTTCCTTTTCATTGTATTCAAACGAGGAATAAATTTTCTGGTATATAATAAATCGAGAGTGATTCCCGGATTCAGACCTAATTGACTCGTATATATGTCGTATGTTTTTTGTGTATTCAGTTTTTCTCTTATTAATATTTGTTCTGATGCGTATTTATGGTTGAATTCATACATTCTGGATGCAAAATTTTTAAAGTTTACAGTATCGCTTAGGTTCTTTAAATTCATAGAAAAGACGATTAACTCTTTTTCTTCCGTCGTTAATTTTACTCCGATATTCGCAAAAGAATCGATGAGGTCTGAAGATGAAATCTTTCGAGTGGCAAGAAGAGGATTCGACAGCTCTAATCTGTTGATAAATAATTTGTAGTCGGCAGCGAGAAGAGAATTTTCGTTATTTAGGGGTAGAGTTTTAAGAAATTGATAATACTCTTGCGGAATTTCTTGATTTGGAAACTTACGAGTATGATAAGTCTCATAATCAAGCAGCATACGGGCATAGGCGTAATCTGAATTTAGTAAAGCTATTTCCGCAGTCTTGCTTGAGATATTATTTTTTTTCAACCACACTTTTAGTTTCTCTCGTTGTTGATGATATTCTCTTGTATATTTTTCTTTGAAAAGGATAGGAGATAACGTTAATATATCTGTTGCTAACTCTTGTATATCATTATGAAATGATACACGGATATTCCTAAGCTCATAGTTCGTTTGAGCTAAGTTACCGTAATATTTTGCATAATTATCTTGTTTTTCGAGGTCTTCTATATTTCTAACAGGTGTAGTAAGACGATCCATTTCTGTCTCGACTAAGAGAGTATCTCCCGGTTCTATATAAAAATTGATATATCCTTTTTGGAAAAATAAAGTTTGTTGTACAGGGTAATATAGTTGTAATGTTGTTGTAAAGTTTCCAAGACTATCGATATTTACGGGAATTGTTCTCTGCTCTTTAGTTATTACGTTATCTAAATAAATCGATCCGTTTCCGAATCGAAGTCTTGGATGATAGCCGTTGATATGGCCTTTTAATACCGCAATATTCTTTTTTAAGATATTATTGAGTTTTACTGTATCTTGCTGTGAAATATTTTTATGAAATAATGCCGTTTGGATTGTATCTTTACCGGAAGATACAGAAGCGTCTTGTAAGTTTATATTGATGATTCGTATTGGGGAGTCTCCCGATCTTTCACATAAATCTATTGTTTTTATTTCTTTTGACAGAGCAGGGAAATCTATGCTGATATTGGCTTTTCCTTGTTCCGATACTTGAAATTTGCGATTAAAGTCAGTTCCGTCTATCTCGATAGCTTTCCACTCTTGCTTATCTGTCGGAGAGATAATATATAAGTCGGAATGAATGATCATCCATTGGCCGGGAATGTGATTGCACGTGGCATAAATACGAGTTAAATCATCTCTTATTTCTATGCTGTCTATGTTGAAAGTTGTCGTATTCCTCGCTTCAAAAGACGGTTTTCGAATAATTTTTGCTATACCGGGAACAAATTGGATAAATAAAAACAGAAGTGTAATAATGGTGATGCGCATAAAAACAATGTTAGTAATAAATAAAAGCTATTTATTACTAACAATAATATTTCATGATGGTTCATTCTAAGAGCTTGCCTAAATTTCGCTTGGGTCAGATCTGAGAGTTTCTTTTGGGAAAATAGGCCGGAAGAAAATGCGAAGATAACCTGATAATATATTCTAACTGGCTATTAGACAGATTATTTTATTTTCTCAAATTGGTATATATGAATAATGTCTTTTACATCATTCCCTTTACGGGGACTTTTTAATATATCGGTAAATTTATATTTGTCGGAATATTTACCGGCAATATGAGGATAGTCTTTTTCTCCCACCAACAAATATCCTTCTTCCGGTTGTTCTTTTTCAAATTCGACAACTCTGTTGTCATTGTAGAAATTGATAATGAAGAAACGCATCATCGGAGCTCCGACATAGGAATATATTTTCCCTTCAGGAATAAGCTCTTCTACTTGTTGTGCAAAAGGACGCATTGATTTGGCATTAAGTATTGTCGGTAAAATCGTGGCATCTAAAAGGATTTGCAACCAAAAGAATAGTGCTACTACCGAATATAGATAGCGGTTATTTAAAGATAATTCTCGTTTGTTCTTATATACTTGATAAAGAACTATTATTAAAATTATTACACATCCGACACTGACGAAATCCCATGAGGAATGGAATGCGTCAATGTAGTAGATTATATCTTCTGGAAAGTTACCCGAGTTTGTCAGATACGGTAATACCCATCCGGATTTAAGAACTATGAATATGATAAGTACCAGACCCGTCAAGATAGATAAGAATATGCCGAATGCTCTCCAAACTTTTTGATGCTTTTTTAGTAGGTAAAGCATATATTCTGCGAGAAAGAATGCAAGGAAAGGATAAATCGGCAATAAATATACAGACCGTTTACTTTTAGGAATACAATAGAAAACGAAAATTACCGCGAAAGCAAGAAATGTAAAAAGCCTTATGGGGTCTGTGTTTTTGACGGCAGATTTTAATTTGTTCCACCATGTCTTAACAGAAAGATTGGGGGAAGAATATTTTAGAGCAAAAAGAGAGAATAGTACTAATATCGACCAAGGAATAAAACCTGCAATAGTTGTATAAATGTAATAAATAATAGGTTGTTCATGGGATTCGTATGACATCTTGCCTAAAAATCTTCCGAAATTTTCTTCCATAACCAAATTTATAAATTCACTGCCACCTTGTTGATAAGCTAAATAATACCAAATAGCAGGTAATATGCATGATATTAAGGCTGTAATCAACAGTTTATAGAAAAGCTTCCAGAAATTTTCGTTTCGTAGCAACAAATATGCTCCGGTAACGGCACACGGAAGAATAATTCCTACAGGCCCTTTGGTCAAGGTTGCAGCACCCATAAACAACGTTGCAATTAGAGGAATTCCTTTTAGATTTTTCTCTGTCCATTGATATAGTTGGAATAGTGCTAATATGATAAACAAGGCCAGTACCATATCAACACGAGAAGCCATAGCTGCCCGATGAATCTCAAATGCAGACAAGAATAGCAAAGAAGTCAAAAATGCAAGGTTGTTATTCGTCCTTTTGGCATAAAATAAGAATGTAAACAATGCAATAATAATTGCTGATAAAGCTGACGGAAATCTGGAGGTAAATTCTGTCACTTCTCCTGCCAAAAATGACGTTACGGCAATTGCCCAATGGAACATGGGTGGTTTGTAAGCCATATCTCCGCCATTATTTTCGGGTAATATCCAATTTCCACTATCTAACATTGAAACAGCAACAATGGCTTCTCGGGGTTCTCCTTTTGTATGAAAATCTGTCAGACCGATAAAAGGGATAAGAGTTAAAATACTGATTGTTATCAATAGTATTCCGAGTGTCGATTTAGAGTCAAGTTTCATGTTATATATTTTTATTTAAACTCTTATTGTTTAGTTTTAAATGTAATAAACTTATTCAATATATAATTGGATATTGTATAAACTATCATTGCCGGAATTTGAGCCCAATTTGCATTGATTTTGCAATATTCAACTAATGTTCGAAAGCATACGAACTGGATTCCGTAACAGAGTACGAAAATAAGAAAAAAATAGATTGCTTCACGGATAATATTCCCTCCGTTTTTTCGGAACACCCATAATTTGTTCCAAAAAAAACTGTTGATAAGTCCCGCTATATAAGCGATAAGATTAGATATATACTCGTTTATATCTATCCAATTATACAATATGTAAAAAATCGCCAGAGATAATCCTGTATTTATGCATCCGACAATTGCAAATTTTATTAACTGGATAAATGTCTTATCTTTAAAAATGTTGGATTTGTATCGTTCCATGAAATTCTGCTAATTAGATTCATCATCATTCCCATGTAGAACAGGAAGTCCCCAGTGATATTTAACTGCAGCAAAACGTGTGAGTATAACACTTGCTGCGGCAATAGATTGGGTTATTTCGTCCGGCAGTTGCAAGGTATAGCACCCCCAATAAAATATTCCGCCAACAATGCAGGCTAACGCATAAATGTCTTTCCTAAAAATCAGAGGTTCTTCGTTGATGAGTATATCACGAATTATTCCACCGAAAGCACCGGTTATAGTACCCATAACTATTGCCACCCAAAACGGATATCCTACAGCTAATGATTTTTGAATACCAACAACGACAAACAGTGCCAGCCCGATAGAGTCGAAAACGAAAAATGTATTTTGCAGACGGATTAAAAATTTTCCGAAAACGATGACGGCGACAAGAGCAATACCTGTTACTGTCAGATAGATACTGTTCTGCATCCAGAAAGGGGGAAGGTTTAATAATAAATCACGTAAAGTTCCGCCTCCGATCGCTGTCACTAATCCTACGACATAGGCTCCGAACCAATCAAACTGTTTTGCGGAAGCTAAACGTATGCCGCTTATTGCAAAAGCCAATGTTCCAATGATTTCGATAATGGAAACGAATGTATTCCCCATGATTTTTGAGTTAGATCGTACAAAAATACAAAAAACGTTGGAATAATCAACTGAAATCGGAATAATAGTATCTATTTATCTGATTATGAGTTTATTATGATAAAGTCTTGGAAATGTGAAAAATGGTAATTCTGCAAAGAATCATAAGGTAATGGAATAGAACGGTTGTCTAATTATTGCCCAATAATGGAGTAAGATTTTTCTTTGTATCGTCACATTTTATAGTTCTGTAATATTTTTATGATAACGAATTTCGTAGTATGAAAATATTGGATTTTGTGAAGTTTGTTTAAGGTGTTGTTCTAAATGAACAAAAAATTGAGGGTTGAAACTCTAAAACATACTCCTAAGTCGTAATAATTCACTCGTAGAGTGCTTATTGTTGCAACTTTTTACTAATTTTACAGTTGGGTATGGATTATTTTTTTCAATACATATGATGGGACAAAAGAAAAAGCGTTATGCTTATCTTGTACTTGAAAACGTAATAAATTTTCAATTAGACGCAAGGATAGTATATTGGCTCTCATGCATATAGCATGAGGTGCTATTGTTACACTGCATCTATGTGATCTAATAATAAACATTCCTATAAATGGTATTATATGAATACGGATAAGAAGAGTAAATAATAAGCATTGATTGAGTTATATACATCATTAAATACACTGAATATGAAAAAGTTTATATTATTTTGTGTATCAATGTTCATTGGTATCATATTATTTGTTCACAGTAATTCAGAGCATCTAACTTTCAAAGGTGTTATTGCAGAAAGATGGATATAGACAATATTCTTGTTGCTGAAATATTATGATAAAATAAACTCCTATATCGTTCGTTCGGCGCTATGGATGATTGTAATCATTGTTATAATTGAACAATATTGTAATGATTGAAGAATTAGTTGATATAATAGCTATGGTAATTGCTTTAATATTGATTCTGTGGCTTTACATTTTCCTTCCTATTAAAATGGCAAGGAAGAGGGGGCGTAGTGCGTTTGGTTGGGTTGTGCTCTTTGGGATTATTTCTCCACTCTGGGGAATAATTGTGTTACATGTTTTAGGTGATAGCAAACAGAAAATTCGAAAAGATATAATCGAAGAACTTCATCGGAATTAGTAAGTGAATTGGCATATGAATCTTTTACTTGCCATAATTGTGAGTGCTGTTGTTATTTCTGTTGTAATTATAGCAACGATCAGAAAACGACTTAAAGTTAAGTCCAACGAGTTATTAGAGCAGATAAAAGGATTAATTTCATATAGCGATAGATCTAATTATGAGCAAGCAAAAGAGAGATTATCAGCATTCAATAAAGAAACATTTATTGATATTCCCACCGACCTGAACAACACTTTTTGTGGTAAAATAATCACTGCAACGCAGGAAAAAGATTTTATCAATCATTACAAACCACATTTTCAAGAAGCATATTCACTCGTTAAGAAACTTGAAGCTTTCAATATCACTCTATCTGAAACCATTTCCAAATTCATCAATGATTTTGGAGTCATCAATAAACTTGTAAAACAGCATAATGAGGGCGTTATTACATTTTTGCTTGACACTCATAAAGATTTTTTCGACCATTGTCTAAAATATCCATTAGACCAGCAACAAAGACGTTCAATCGTTTCAGAGGAAGATAATTGCTTGGTCGTTAGTAGTGCAGGTAGCGGGAAGACCTCTTCTATTATTGGAAAAGTCAAGTATCTAACAGATGTAAAAGGTATTGCACCTCATAGAATCTTATTAATTAGTTACACGAACAAAGCAGCAGCCGAACTTACGGAAAGAATGGCTACTGATGGTTTGAAAGGTTATACATTTCATAAATTAGCCATTGATATTATCGGAAGAGCAACAGGTATAAAACCCTCTATTTGCGACAATACTGATGCCTTATTCATAGATATTTATCACACTTTATTAGGAAATAAGGCTTTTAAGAATAGTGTAGTAGAATATTTTATTGATTACCAAACTAATGAGACGGATTGGGAAAAGCGCAAAAACGAAAGACAAGAGCAACTATCAGAACAAAAAAATGTACAGCTAAAAGCGATGTTTCCCGATATGGATGGTAGAGCCATATATGTGAGAAGTGAACAGGAGCAAAAGATATGCTTTGTTTTATCATCACTTGGAGTAAAATTTAGATATGAAGAACCATACGAACATCAATTAGCAGATGAAATGCACTCTCAATATCGTCCCGATTTTTCTATATACTTCGAGCAGAAGGGAGTAACCAAACGGATTTATTTGGAACATTTTGGAGTTGATGAACATAGTCTTGTCCCTGCTTGGTTTGCAAAAGACAAGAACATAACATACGAAGAAGCCAATCAAAAATATGATGATGGTATAACTTGGAAGAAGGCTGCTCATGAGAAATTTGGCACTCAGCTTTTAGTAACATCAAGTGCTGATTTCCATTATTCTGATATAAGGAATAAACTCAAAAAAATATTAGAGGATGTGGGTGTACCAATTCAAGAGAAAACAAATGAAGAATTGTATGGTTTGATTTTGCCCAAAGGTAGTAAGCAAGAAAAGGCGTTTATACGGCTTGTAGCTACTTTTGTAACATTGGTAAAATCAAGTTGTAAATCTGTTAAAGAAGTTCTGAAGCAAGCAAAGAATGCAGATGATGAACGAAGTGTTTTTATTATCAAAAATATATTTCAACCTGTATATGAACGTTATATAAGTGCATTAAGCGATAGTAACCAAATTGATTTTACCGATGCGATTCTTCAAGCTACAGAAATATGTCGTGCTTCACACCCTGTTGAGTATGATTATATCATTGTGGACGAGTTTCAAGATATATCGGTTGACCGTTACAATTTCTTAAAAGTATTGCGAGAGGGAAATCCGCCTGCAAAGTTGTATTGTGTGGGCGATGACTGGCAGTCCATATATCGTTTTTCGGGAAGTGATATGGCTCTTTTTAATCAATTTCCTGAATATTTTGGAGCAACAGAAATAAATAAAATTGAAACTACATATAGATTTGGAGAGCCTTTGGTTTCGTTGTCCTCTTACTTTATACAGCGCAATAAAGCCCAAATACAAAAGGATATACACTCATTCGATTCTGAAATGAAAACAGAATTGGAGTTCTATTCTTATGATAGGCGAGATTATTGCAATATGATAGGGCAACTTGTTGCTTCTATTCCATCAGATAAATCAATATTTTTATTGGGACGTTATTCCTTTGACGATTATTACCTCTCTTTTATGTATCAATCCATTAAAGAGGGCAATAGGTTCTTTTATGTGATAGGAGGACGAAAAATCGAGTTTTTGACCATACATAAATCAAAAGGTCTTGAAGCGGATTATGTAATACTCTTACAATGTAACAAAGATACATATGGTTTCCCTTCTCTTGTGAGTGATGACCCTGTGCTTAACTACGTACTCACTAAAAGCGACCAATTCCCATATGGAGAAGAGCGTAGATTGTTTTATGTAGCAATAACAAGGGCAAAGATGAAAACTCTTGTATTATATGACAAACGTTTTCCCTCTGTATTTGTGGATGAATTCTTGCATCCTGAAAAACTTTCAGAAGAAAGTTATGTAAAACATCCCAATGCCAATAAGAGATGGACAAGAAGTGCAGACCAATTTCTATTAAAACTACATAGTGAGGGCAAGAGTGTGAAGTATATTGCAGCTAAAATGGGCAGAAGCCAAACTTCAATCGTAATGCGATTGAACAAGCTAAACCAATAGGATATTTTATTTTTTCAATGATACAGTATATGTATCGGATTATTCTATAACCTTTGTGGTATTAAAAGGTTAACAATGAAGAATTCAGAAATATGAACAGTTGCTATATCATTCCCCAATTTTTAAGCAATCTAATCAACATATTTGTTCTAAATAAGTTATCTTTCTTGCAGAAATACAAAAAAAATATTCCTTGAAAAGCTAAAACGGGAATAAGTGTCATAATTTATATTTTCCCGAAATAATTCAAATATGGAGTTTTCGTTTTAGGTAAAATGCTGTATCTTCGTTTGCTATTTTATAACTGTACGATGTATTTTAGTTTGAAGAAATATATATTGCTTTTCTTTTTCCTATTTTCTTTTTTAAGTATAGAAGCGACATCCCCTAAATACGAGATAAGAGGGGTTTGGTTGACTACTAATTGGGGCTTGGACTGGCCGAAAAAGATTATAAAAACGGAAAAAGATATAAAAAGGCAACAAGAAGAATTATGTTATTTGCTGGATCAAGTCCAAAAAATGAATATGAATGTCGTCTTTTTTCAGACTCGATTGCGGGGCGATGTTTTATATTCTTCTCGGTATGAACCATGGAGTTCTGTTCTTACGGGTATATCGGGGAAAAATCCCGGATATGATCCTCTCCGTTTTGTTGTCGAAGAATGTCATAGAAGAGGACTTCAATGTCATGCTTGGCTTGTTTGCATGCCATTGGGGACTTCCCGTCAAATAAAAAATCAAGGTAAAAGTTCTGTGGTATCAAAATATCCGGATATGTGTAAATATTGGGACAGAGAATGGTATCTTGATCCCGGAAATCCGAAGACTGCTTTATACCTTGCATCTATTGCTGGAGAGATTGTCTCGAATTATGGTGTGGATGGAATACATCTCGATTATATTCGGTATCCTGATAAAGCCGGTTTTCCTGATAGGAAGACATATCTGAAGTACGGTTCTTCCGATAAGACTTTGAATCAGTGGCGTAGAGAGAATATCAATAAAATCGTATATACGGTTTATGATTCTATAAAGAAAATTGATCCGGCAGTGAAATTAAGCAGTGCTGTCATCGGAAAATATAATACGCTTCCGGTATTTTCTTCTTTAGGGTGGAGCGGAATAGAGAGTGTTCATCAAGACCCGGTAGAATGGCTGAAACAGAATAAGCATGACTTTATTGTTCCGATGATGTATTTTTCCGAGCGTTCTTTTTATCCTTTTTTGATAGATTGGGTAAAACATTGTGCGGGACATCCGATAGTTTCCGGATTAGGAGCATATAGGCTTTGTGCGGATGACGGAGATTGGCGACTGCAAGATTTTATGCGTCAAGTTTATGACGGTCGCAAGTATGGAGTAGGGGGACAAGCTTACTATCGTTTAGAAAATTTGATAAATAACGAGAAGTTTGTATATACAGCAATTTTACAAGCATATCGCTATCCGGCATTATATCCTCCGATGAATTATATGGGGAAAACATTGCCTTGTGCGCCTGATTCTTTGTGTGTAGAATATAAAACGCTATCGACTTTTCTATATTGGGATTCTGTAACAAATGTGCGGGAATATGTTTTATATGGAAGTGATAGTTATCCGGTAAATACAAATGATCCGGCAAATATTATTGCTTCAGGAATACGTGGATGCTCTTTTGAAACTTCTCTGAAAAAACGTTTTTATGCAGTGACGGCTGTAGATATGTATCATCAGGAGAGTATTCCTGTGCAAATGTCGTTTCCTGAGATTTATTATAAAGGTGCAGATAATGAAGTCGTTTTGTCGAATACATTGAAAAACTTTGATAGAATTGCTATTTTTAATATTTTTGGAAAAAAGATCTATGAAGGAAAGTTTAAAATTTCAATAAAAACAGATGGCCTATTTTCAGGCGTTTATCGAGTCGAACTATATAATAATCGAGGTAAGGAAGAAAAAATATTAATTGTCAACTGAAAAATAATATGATGTATCCATTAAAATTTGAAGTTATCCTCAAAAGTATTTTATGGGGAGGAAGTGAGATTTGCAAGTTTAAAAATTTAAGCACAAAGCTTAATGGAATCGGTGAGAGTTGGGAAATTTCTCAAGTAAAGGACAATGTCTCAGTTATTGCAAATGGAGAGTATAAAGGGAAAAATCTGACAGAACTTATACAAGAAAAAGGCGCTGAATTACTCGGTCAGCATGTTTTGGATAGGTTTGGAGATAAATTTCCTTTATTAATTAAGTTTATCGATGCTAGGGATAATTTGTCGATTCAGGTTCATCCGAATGATAAGTTGGCTAAAGAGCGCCATAATTCATTTGGTAAAACAGAAATGTGGTATGTTATTTCTGCACAAGAAGGAGCTGGGTTGTATTCAGGTTTTTCTAAGCAAATTACTCCGGATGAATATGTCGAACGGGTAGAAAATAATACGATTATGGATGTCCTTCAATTCCATCCGGTTAAGAGTGGAGACGTATTTTTCTTGCCTGCAGGAAGAATTCATGCGATCGGGAAAGGGATATTTATTGCTGAGATACAGCAAACTTCTGATATTACATACCGGATTTATGATTATAATCGAAAAGATGCCAATGGAAAAGGGCGAGAATTGCATACGGCCTTAGCAAAAGATGCGATTGATTATAAAATGTATTCTGATCTGAAAACAGAATATACTCATCAAGAAAATGAACCGGTATTGTTGGCCAATTGTCCTTATTTTACGACGAATTTGTTGGAGATAAATAGTGAAAAGACTGTAAAGAGAGAAATTGCAGATAAAGATTCTTTCGTTATTTATATTTGTATGGAAGGAGAGGCTGTTATGGTTGATAATAACGGATGTAAGACAGAGCTCCATCGGGGAGAGACGGTTTTAGTTCCAGCATCCACAAGCTTCATAGATTTATCGACGACACAATCGGTTAAGTTGTTGGAATGTTATATTCCTCGATAATAATAGAATTCCTTATAAAAGAGATTGATTAGTATTGTAGTGGAAGATTCTTTTGTTATAATGAACAAAATCTTCCGCTATTTGTTTATTTACAAAAAATGTATGATATGAATAGGTATGTTATAATTATTTTTGTTTTGATATTAGGCTTTTCTTTGGATGCCTGCAAACATACAAAACAAAAAAGTCCTGTCGTCCAGGAGTCGTCTGTATCTGAAGATTCTGTAAAGTATATTTATGAGGGTATTTTGCCTGCAGCCGATGCTGCCGGAATACGTTACACGTTGACGATTTCAGCTCCTCAAAATAGCGGAGACGGTACATTTGTCCTACAACAAGCTTATTTAGGAACAGGGGAAAAAGATACAATATTTACAACTACGGGAAGACGTTATACCCATAGGGGAGACGCAAATGATATAAACGCAACAGTCTGGCAATTGAAATCTGATAATGGAAATGAGATATTCAATTTCTTGTATGAGAATGACTCGACTTTGATATTATTAAATGAGAATTTTGAAAAAAGTGATTCTGAATTAAATTATTCTCTTCGCTTAGTTAAATAGTAAAAAGCCAGTTCGAAAAAGGACTGGCTTTTTTATTGTCTCCCTCTAATTCTAGTAGAATAAATGTTGTATCTTGGTATAAGCAATTGAATAAGTCCGTTGTTTCTGTTCTCGATTTACAGTTTATTTTAGAATATTTTCTATTTCGCATAATTCGTCAGGAGTAAACTCCGCGTTATCTAGGGCTTTTAGATTATCTTTTAATTGAGTTACTGAGCTTGCCCCGATGATGACACTGGTTACCCGATTGTCTTTTAATAGCCATGCTAATGCCATTTCTGCGAGAGTTTGTCCTCTTTGTTCCGCTAAATCGTTTAGCAATTTTATTTTAGCAATTTTATCTTCTGTAACTTGATCTGATCGTAAATGTCCGGTAGATTTTGCCGCTCTTGAATTTTCAGGAATCCCATGTAGATATTTATTTGTCAGTAGACCTTGAGCTAATGGCGAAAATGCGATCATGCCTACTCCGTTTTCATCTAAGAGTTGTAGCAGCTCGGGTTCTACCCATCTATCGAACATCGAATACCGGGCTTGATGTATCAGACATGGTACTTTCATTTCTTTAAGAACAGATATGGCTGTTCGGGTTTGCTCTGCATTATAATTCGAAATGCCTACATATAGGGCTTTCCCTTGATGCACCATGTCAGCTAAGGCACACATAGTTTCTTCTATCGGAGTTTCCGGATCAGGGCGATGAGAATAAAATATATCGACGTAATCGATTCCCATTCTTTTCAAGCTTTGATCCAGACTTGCCATCAAATATTTACGGCTTCCCCAATTTCCATAAGGTCCTGGCCACATATCATATCCGGCTTTGGAAGAGATAATCAGTTCGTCTCTATACAATCCTAATCCTTTTTTTAATATTTGTCCGAAATTTTCTTCTGCCGAACCGTATGTAGGGCCATAATTATTTGCCAGATCGAAATGTGTTATTCCGTTATCGAAAGCTGTATATGCAATTTGAACGAAATTATTGAATACATCTACACTTCCGAAATTATGCCATAATCCTAAAGAAATAGCAGGCAACAATAGTCCGCTTTTACCACAGCGGCGATAAGTCATTGTATCGTACCTGTTATCGGATGCTTTGTAATTTTCCATTATTGTTATTTTGAAGGTTAATGAACAAAGATATGTGTTTTTTTGTAAAGATGTGATATTAATAAAAAAAGAGATTCCAAGTTTTCCTGAAATCTCTTTCTCTGTTAAAAAAAATATTATAACATTTCAACGGATCGTTTAATAAACTGACTTAAAGCTTCACCTTTTAACATATTGTTGGATAACAGTGCCAAATCAACTAATTGACGAACCAACTTATGTTTGTTGGCATACTGTGTAAGTAGTTCGGATTCTTTTTTCCGTAAAGAGTCGACTTCTTTTTCTTTATTTCGAAGTTCTTCTTTTTCAGTAACGGGAATCTCTTCGTCTTTTTTCCCTTTCGATGCTTCCTGAAGTTTGGCGATAGCATCATTCAGTTCATTAATTTCTTTTTGTATAGGTTCTATTTCTGCATGACAGTCCTTTTCTGTTTCTTCTATTACTTTTTTAGACAAAGGATGTTCTGTATTTATTATTAAATTGAAACTGTCAGGCATCTCTCCGTAGAAATTCATTCCCGGTTGCATGGCCGACATGTCTTTCATTCGGCGCATAAACTCGTTTTGGGTTATAATGACTGGCTGAGATTGTTCTCCCAAAGCTTCAAACATCACCATAAATTCGGCTTTTTCCAAAGTCGGTATTTGAGATTTGAATACTGTGGTCATCATATTTCTTTGAGCGGCATCTAAAGAAACTTCGGTTTTGTCATTTTTCCGGACAAGATTGTCTATGATGTCACTATCAACTCTCACAAAACGGCTTTTTTCCAATTTTTGTTCAAGTAGTCCGATAAAATGAATGTCCAGTTGACCATCCATCAATAAAACATCATAGCCTTTAGATTTGGCTATCTCGATATAGCTGTATTGTGCAACGGCATCTGTAGCGTAAATATATATCAAATTCTTGTCTTTATCCGTCTGATTCGCCTCGATCAGAGTTTTATATTCTTCGAGCGTATAATATTTTTTGTCCGTGTCTTTTAATAAAGCGAATTTTTGTGCCCGATCATAAAATTTTTCATCAGACAGCATTCCGTATTCGATGAAGAGCTTGATATCATCCCATTTTTCTTCGAATTGTTTTCGTTCGTTATTGAATATTTCTTGAAGTCTGTCTGCAACTTTTTTCGTGATGTAAGTGGAAATCTTCTTGACATTAGAATCGCTTTGCAGGTAAGACCTGGAAACATTTAGTGGAATATCAGGTGAATCGATGACCCCTTGCAACAACATTAAAAAATCAGGAACGATTCCCTCTACAGAGTCGGTAACAAATACTTGGTTGGAGTAAAGCTGTATTCGGTTTTTATTTATATCGAGGTTATTCTTTATTTTGGGGAAATAAAGAATACCTGTCAGCTTGAACGGATAATCAACGTTTAGATGTATCCAAAACAAAGGCTCATCTAACGAGGGATATAAATCATGATAGAATTTACGATAGTCTTCTTCTGTCAGTTCTGTCGGTTTCTTTGTCCATGCAGGTGTCGTATCGTTTATGATTTTATCCTTATCCGTATCAACATATTTACCGTCTTTCCACTCTTGTTCTTTACCGAAAATGACCGGAACAGGAAGGAATCGGCAGTATTTCTTCAATAAAGACTCAATTTTTGAGTCTTCGAGAAATTCTTTGTTCTCATCATCAATATATAACACGATGTCTGTGCCGCGTTCTTTTTTGTCAATTTCAGACATTGTATATTCCGGAGAACCATCGCAGCTCCACATTACCGGTTTGGCGTTTTCTTGATAAGAAAGAGTTCTGATTTCTACTTTCTTAGCGACCATGAAAGAAGAATAAAATCCTAAACCGAAATGCCCGATAATAGCATTGGCATCATTTTTATACTTGTTCAGAAATTCTTCAGCTCCGGAAAATGCAATTTGATTGATGTATTTGTCGATCTCTTCTGCTGTCATTCCGATTCCATGATCCGATATTGTAAGAGTACCTTCTTTTTTGTCGATAGATACTTTCACGTTCATTTCGCCTAATTCTCCTTTAAAATCTCCGAAAGAAGATAAGGTCTTTAATTTTTGAGTTGCATCTACTGCATTCGAAACGAGTTCACGTAAAAAAATCTCGTGATCACTGTACAAGAACTTTTTAATAATGGGGAAGATATTATCCGTTGTGACCCCGATAGTTCCTTTTTGCATAGCTATATTATTTTTTAAAGTTAAATTTTATCACAATCGTTTGTAGAAAAACAAAAAAAATGCCAGACCAACCGGTCTGACATTTTGACTTATTCATTATTATTTTGTCATTCTTTGTCGCTATGTACAGAAGAAACGATCTTTTCTTCTTGCTTATCATAATCGATGATTATTGTGTCTCCTTCTTTTATTGAATCTCGTATTATCAACTCTGCAATCTCATCTTCCAAGTATTTTTGTATCGCTCTTTTTAAAGGGCGAGCTCCAAACTGAATATCATACCCCTTAGAGGCTACGAATTCTTTTGCCGCATCGGTCAACGTGAATTTATAGCCCAATGCTTGCATTCTTTGATAAAATCCTTTTAATTCGAGATCGATGATCTTATAGATTGCTTCTTTGTCGAGTTGGTCAAACATGATTATATCATCGACACGGTTCAGAAATTCCGGAGAAAACGCCTTGTTCAAAGCTTTTTGTATAATACTTCTCGAAAATTCTTTATCCTCTAATGAAGCAGATGTAGAGAAACCGACACCTCGTCCGAAGTCCTTCAGTTGACGAGTTCCTATGTTGGAAGTCATGATAAGAATCGTATTTTTGAAATCGACTTTCCTTCCTAAACTATCTGTCAATCGTCCTTCATCCATTACTTGCAGCAGTAAATTGAATACGTCGGGATGAGCTTTTTCTAACTCGTCTAATAAAATTACAGAATAAGGTTTCCGTCTGACTTTCTCTGTTAATTGTCCTCCTTCTTCGTATCCTACATATCCGGGAGGTGCGCCTATTAATCTGGATACACTGAATTTTTCCATGTATTCGCTCATGTCTACTCGAATCAGAGCATCTTTAGAGTCGAACAGATATTCTGCCAGTATTTTTGCCAGATGAGTTTTCCCTACACCCGTAGGACCTAAGAACATGAATGTCCCGATCGGTTTATTGGGATCTTTCAGTCCAACTCGGTTTCTTCGGATAGCTTTTACTATTTTATCTACAGCATTGTCCTGTCCTATGATAGCTTGGCGTAAAGTATCACCCATGTGTAATAACTTGGTGCTTTCTGCACTGGCAATTCGCTGTACCGGTATTCCTGACATCATTGCAACTACTTCTGCTATTTTTTCTTCGTCTACGATTTCTCGATGCTCTTGGAGTTCTTCTTCCCATTTTTGCTTGGCAGTTTCCAGTTGAGCCTGAATATCTTTTTCTTTGTCCCTAAAACTTGCCGCTAATTCATAATTTTGGGATTTTACGGCTTTTATTTTTTCTTCCCGTATCGTTTCTATTTGAGCTTCGAGTGTCTCTATTTCTTTAGGTACTACGATATTTGATATATGTACACGCGAACCCGCTTCATCCATTGCATCTATGGCCTTATCCGGAAAATTACGATCACTGATATAACGTTCGGTCAGTTTTACGCAAGCTTTTAATGCTTCCGGTGTGTAGGAGACATTATGGTGGTCTTCATAACGGCCTTTAATGTTATTTAATATTTGTAATGTCTCTTCTGGCGTCGTCGGATCTACCATTATCTTTTGGAATCTCCGTTCCAATGCACCGTCTTTTTCTATACTTTTTCGGTATTCATCTAATGTCGTAGCTCCTATGCATTGAATTTCGCCCCGAGCTAAAGCCGGTTTTAACATATTTGCCGCATCCAAAGTTCCGGTTGCGCCACCAGCACCTACAATAGTATGAATTTCGTCTATAAAAAGTATTATATCCGGATTCTTTGTCAGTTCGTTCAATATAGCTTTAATACGTTCTTCAAATTGTCCGCGATATTTAGTCCCTGCAACAATAGAGGCCATGTCCAAAGATATAACCCGTTTATCGAATAAAACACGAGATACTTTTCTTTGGATAATACGTAAAGCCAAACCTTCTACGATAGCAGATTTGCCGACCCCCGGTTCTCCTATCAATACAGGATTATTTTTTTTGCGCCGACTTAAGACCTGAGCTAACCTTTCGATTTCCTTCTCACGGCCGACAACCGGATCTAATCGGTTTTCTTCTGCTGCTTTTGTCATGTCAGTACCGAAATTATCGAGAACCGGTGTATCAGCAGATGTTTTTCCGGGAGAAGTTGTCGCTTTTTGCTGTTCGTTTTTATATCGTTTTTCTTCTTCGAATTCATCATCGTCATCATCTGCAAATTCAGCTCCCATTAATGGCGTGTCAGATAAAGGCTTGGCCATTTTAAAATATTCCATAACTTCCTGATATGTCACATCACAATCTTTTAGGGAACGTGTAGCCGGCGTATCGGGATCTTTTAGTATTGCTAATAAAAGGTGTTCGGTATCCGTTGTGTCACTCTTTAAAATTCGAGCCTCCAAGATGCTCATTTTTAATACTTTGTCCGTGCTTTTGCTGATTGTAATCTCATCTCCGGCATTAATATGATCGTTTGATAATCTTAAATCTTTTTCAACGGAAGCTTTCAGCTCGGTCAATTGGACTCCGAGATGCCGCAAAGCCTCTATGGCTTTTCCAGAACCGTCTCTCAGGATTCCCAGCAAAAGGTGTTCCGGACCGATATATGAGTTTTGTAAGCGTTCGGCTTCTTCTCGGCTATATCCAAGAACATCTTTAACTCTTTGTGAAAAGTTTCTTTCCATGTAGTTGATCTTCCTTTCTTCTTTATTCGGTAATTTACAATACAAATATAAAATGAATATGTGTAAACCTTGTTTTCGTACAACATATATTATAGGTATTTAATACAAATAGTATGCCATTATTTTTGATTTTTGATACGCTTGAAATTATCGAGGAAATCATGAACGAAAAGATCTGTCCTAAAATTGTGAAATTAGAAATCTTCTTGTATTATTTCCGGTTGAAAAAATTTTTCTAATCGGGAAGAATGTTGTAATTTAGTGCAGTTTTTTCAAAACAAGTAAATGTATTAACCAATCTTTTAAAAATGATTGACCAGGAGGATAGAATTTTAAAAATTAACATTGAGAACGAGATGAAAAAATCATATATCGATTATTCGATGTCTGTGATTGTCGCTCGTGCTCTTCCCGATGTGAGAGATGGTTTCAAACCTGTACACCGTCGTGTACTGTTCGGAATGAACGAACTCGGGAATACATCTAATAAACCGTATAAGAAATCTGCCAGAATCGTTGGTGAAGTATTAGGGAAATACCACCCTCATGGCGATTCTTCTGTATATTTTGCAATGGTACGTATGGCTCAGGAATGGTCTTTACGTTATCCATTGGTGGATGGGCAGGGTAACTTCGGATCGGTAGATGGAGATAGCCCGGCTGCCATGCGTTACACGGAGGCCCGATTATCAAGATTAGCCGAAGAAATGTTGCGTGATATAGATAAAGAAACCGTTGATTTCCAAAACAATTTTGATGATACATTAAAAGAACCTCAGGTTTTGCCGACGCGGATTCCTAATTTGTTGATAAATGGAGCATCCGGTATTGCAGTAGGTATGGCTACCAATATGCCTCCGCATAATCTGACAGAAGCCATTAATGCGACTATCGCATTAATAGACAATCGGGAAATGGAAATTGCAGATTTGATGCACTATATCAAAGCTCCCGATTTCCCTACTGGCGGATATATATATGGTTATTCTGGAGTAAAAGAAGCCTTTGAGACCGGACGGGGGCGTATCGTTATCCGTGCCAAGGCAGAGATTGAAACGGAGGGAAATAAAGAGAAAATTGTTGTTACCGAAATTCCTTATTTGGTCAATAAAGCGGAGTTAATTAAGAATATTGCCGATCTCGTAGAAGAAAAACGATTGGATGGCATATCTAATATTAATGACGAGTCTGACCGAGCAGGAATGCGTATCGTCATCGATATCAAGAAAGATGCTAATTCGAGCGTTGTACTTAACAAATTGTATAAGCTTACTGCATTACAATCTTCGTTCAGTGTCAATAATATCGCATTGGTAAACGGACGTCCACAAGTGCTTAATTTGAAGCAGTTGATAGAAGCGTTCATCGATCATCGTCATGAAGTTGTTGTTCGTCGTACGCAGTTCGAATTGAGAGAAGCCGAGAAAAAAGCTCATATTCTTGAAGGACTCATTATTGCTTGTGATCATATAGACGAAGTAATTCAAATTATACGTTCTTCAAAAAGTCCGGATGAAGCTCGCGAACGTTTAATCGAACGTTTTGGTCTTACGGATGCGCAGTCAAGAGCTATCGTGGATATGCGCTTGCGCCAATTGACAGGTTTGGAACAAGATAAACTTCGTGAAGAATATAAAGCTCTTATGGAGTTAATAGCCTATTACAATCGTATCTTGTCTGATGATTCTGTCTGTATGCAGGTTGTAAAAGATGAATTGGTAGAGATTAAAGAAAAATATGGGGATGACCGGAAAACGGAAATCATCTATGCTTCGGAAGAATTTAATGCAGAAGATTTCTATGCCGATGACGAAATGATTATTACCATTTCTCACTTAGGGTATATTAAGCGGACTCCTCTTTCGGAGTTTCGTGCTCAAAATAGGGGAGGAGTCGGAGCAAAAGGAAGTGAAACGAGGGAAGAAGACTTTATAGAATATATTTATCCGGCTTCGATGCATAACTATATGCTTTTCTTTACACAGAAAGGGAAGTGTTATTGGTTAAAAGTATATGAGATTCCGGAGGGCGCTAAGAATTCTAAAGGCCGTGCTATTCAAAATATGTTGAATATTGATGCCGATGATAAAGTTAATGCCTTTATACGGGTTAAGCAATTGCAAGATCCCGAATACAATATGTCTCATAATTTATTGTTCTGCACACGTAAAGGTGTGATCAAGAAAACGAAGCTTGAAGCATATTCTCGGCCTCGTCAAAATGGTGTGAATGCAATTACCATACGGGAAGATGATCAAGTAATCCAAGTTCGTCTAACGACAGGTGACAGCCAAATTATTATGGCGAATAAACATGGTCGTGCCATTCGTTTCCATGAAAGTACGGTTAGAGAAATGGGGCGTACAGCAACCGGGGTTCGTGGTATGACGCTTGACGAAACAGGAGATGACGAAGTAATCGGAATGATTTGTATCAAAGATCCGGAAAAAGAAACTGTAATGGTCGTTTCCGAACAAGGATATGGTAAACGCTCTGAAATAGAAGATTATCGTATTACTAACCGTGGCGGTAAAGGCGTGAAGACTTTGAATATTACAGAAAAAACCGGGAATTTGGTTGCGATCAAGAGTGTTACCGATGAAAATGACTTGGTTATTATCAATAAATCGGGGATTACTTTACGAATGAAAGTTGCTGATGTCAGGATTATGGGGCGTGCAACGCAAGGAGTTCGGCTGATTAATCTTGAAAAGCGAAATGATGAAATTGCATCTGTATGTAAAGTTTTGTCAGAAACTGAATCGGATTCTTCTAATTCAGAAAATATAGATTCGGCATCTGAAATAAATGAAGCTGAGGCTTCGGAAACAACAGAATAAATTAATTTATACTTCTAATCCTAAAACGTGAAAAAAATGAAAAAGGTTCTATTGACAGCAGGTATATGTCTATTTGCCGGAAGCGTTTTTGCTCAAATGAAGAATGTGAATGCGGCATTTAATGAAGCAAAGATGCCAAAACCTAATTTTGGCGAGGCTCGTAAGTCCATTAATGAAGCTTTAAAGAATCCGGATACTAAGGATCTTGCAAAGACTTGGTATGTGGCAGGTTTTATTGAAAATAAGAGTTTTGAAAGCGATTACAATAAGACTCTTATAAAACAAAGTGTAAATGAGAAAAATATGTATAACGCTTTGTTGGATTCTTATGAAAAATATTTGGTAGCGGCAAAGTTGGATACGATGCCGAATGAAAAAGGGAAAGTGAAATCTAAATATCTGAAAGATATCAAGAATACGATTAAGAACAATCAACCTCATTTCTGGAGTGCCGGAGCTTATTTTTATAATGAAAAAGATTATAAAAAGGCTTATAAAATGTGGGAGATATATCAAGATATTCCCAAGTTGAATTTCATGGCCAAAGAAACTCTGAATGCAACGGACAGTTCCTATATGCAGATCAGATACTATGCTGCTTTAGCAGCTTTTCAAACAAAAGATAATAAGTTGGCGATTAAAGCATTGAATGAAGCTAAAAAAGACAACTATGAAATTCAGGATATTTATTATTATTTAGTTTATGCATATAGTCAAGAAAAAGATACTGTAAACCAGTTTAATACATTGAAGGAGGCTGTCGAGGTTTTAGGTGAGAAGGCAAATGATCCTAAATATCAGTTTATGTCTCAATTGATTAACTTATGTATTTATACGGGAAAAGGTGATGATGCGATAGCTTATTTGAAAAAAGCGTTGGAAGCTGATCCTAACATTGCTGAGTATTGGAAAGTTTTGGCTGTTCTATATTATGAAAATAAGAAAGATGAAGCAAATGCAGTGCAATGTTTAGAAAAAGCAATATCTGTAAAACCAGATTATGCCGAGGCTTATGGAGAGATGGGACGTATTTATTTTAATAAGGCTGTAACGGCAAGTAATGAAGCCAGCTTGATTAAAAATGATGCAGAATATCAGAAAGTAAGGGATGAAGTTGTGCTGGTTGCATATAAAAAAGCTCTTCCATGATCATGAAAAAGCTCATTCGATGAAACCTGATGAAAACGAATATATGATTGCATTAAGAGGCATATATTATAATTTGGGTGATGAAGCTAATTTAAAGAAAATAGAAGCTGAAATGAATGCATCTGAATAAAAATAATAAGTCATTGACAAAAGAGCGGAGACAGAATGTGATCTGTCCCCGCTCTTTTATTATATAGTAACCTCCGGCATTTGTATTAGAAAAGCTTCGGGAAAATTTTTGCGTATATATTGATCTATTATTTTTAAAGAGTCTTGAACAATGACTTCATCCGTATAGGGAGAGAGGTTGTATATAACAGAATATAATTTCAAATTTCTATTTTTAATAGCTTCAAGACTTAAGAGTGTATGGTTTATGCTTCCTAATCTACCGGAAGTCACTAATATTATGGGATAATTTTGTTGGGATATGTAATCGATCGTCAGTAAATCGGGAGTAAGGGGGACCATGAGCCCTCCTGCACCTTCTAACAGAACTACATCATATCTTTCCTTTAAAATTTTACTTGACAAGGTTATTGCATCAATATCCAATTCTTTTTTGTCAATCTTTGCTGCAAGATGGGGCGATGAAGGATAACTGAAGATTACTGGTGCTGTCAATTTTGAAATATCTTCCGGAAACATATTGATTTTCATTATTTTTCTATGAAGTTCAATATCCTCTGAGTATTCTTTGTTTCCTGTTTGTACCAATTTTTGTGTGATGACTTTTACATTCTGGTTTAGCAGTTGTCCGGCAAGCCATCCGGTTGCTATTGATTTTCCGATGTTCGTATCGATACCGCTAATAAAATAAATTCCTTTCATGATTTCTGTTTTTTTGATGCAATTATATAGATCGGGTGATATGTTAACGAAACTCCGTAGTCTGATTTGAACAGCTTATTGTATTGATTCGTAAAATACAATAAATCAGATTTTGTCCATTTTTCTGAGGTGATACCATTGACGCCTGAACGTTTTAAATGCAATAGTACATCTTTAGGTGATGGAAAATAAACAGTTTTGATCTCTTCTTTCATTTTGATAATCTGAAATGAAGAAGAAATAATATGCTCTAAATCTGGTTCTGTAAAGTAAGATAAGCCGATGTCGGTAATTTGTTTTATTTCTGTGAGGTTTTTCTCTCCGAATGTCGAAATCGCTACAAGCCCTTTCTCTGAAAGAGTACGGTTCATTTTTTCTGAAAATAATGGAAGATTCTCCAGCCATTGTATAGCAGATGATCCGGCTATCAGATCGTATTTATCCGGAAAATTAATTGTTTCCATATCTCCGGAAATAAATTTTATGTCATCGGGAATATAATTGACAACTTCAGAACAAAGATCGTTTGCAGTAATAGTTGCAGAAGGGAAACTGGTACGTAATAATCGTGTGAAGAAGCCTGTTCCGCATCCGATTTCTAAAATTGAAGATATAGGATGGTCTGAATATACAGATAACAATCGGCATAATTCCGTCGCTATTTGATATTGTACAAAGGCTTCTTGTTCATATGTGGAGATAGCCTTTGTAAATGATT
Source organism: Coprobacter fastidiosus (assembly GCF_030296935.1). Classification (NCBI taxonomy): domain Bacteria; kingdom Pseudomonadati; phylum Bacteroidota; class Bacteroidia; order Bacteroidales; family Barnesiellaceae; genus Coprobacter; species Coprobacter fastidiosus. Next base: position 498,278 of record NZ_AP028032.1, read on the forward strand.
TTCTTATTTGTTGTTTATTAATCGACATATTTATTAAAATCTAAAAAATGGGCTTCATCTATAATTTCGTATTTTATTTTTCCCCATGCTTTTAGTTGATTCTTTGTTGGAAAAATAAAATCACGCGTTCCTATTATCGCTTTATCCCATTGGAAGGTTGATGTCATATCTTTTTTAACCATTGATTGTATAGAGATTAATTCTTGTTTTAGGCTTTCAATAGATCTGAGGGAAGAGTGCTTTATAAAAAACTGAAAATTCTCTTTACTTCCACACATTCGTTTATTAAACTTTAGTAAGCTCTGTTCGTTCAATAAATCTATTGTTTTTTGGAAAATTATCGGATCTATGCCTCTTTCTTTTTCTATCGGAAAAATCGTTCCGTTTATTGCGACACTTTTCCGAATAGGTAAGTTACAATTCTGTAAAGTATAAGATGCGGCCCATACCCCCATCGACCATCCATACACATCGATTGCTTGATAATTTTTATAATGAGATTTTTCGAAATCTATATCCGTATAATCGAAACAGATGCAAGTGTCGAAATCCTTCTTATTGATAGATAAGGTATTTTGATCCATGCCCCAACCTGTGAAGAATAAAATCAGAGACTTATTATTTTCTTGTTTTGTAAAGTATTGTTTCATGATTTTGATAAATTCCTGATACAGTATATTAATCGATTTATTTCTTCTTCTGTACAATTTGCAGTTAGAGAGAGCCGTATTCTTGCTGTTCCATCAGGGACTGTCGGAGGACGTACCGGAAGGACATAAAATCCTTGTTTTTGGAGTTCTTTTGCCGCATTATGTGCCGACTCTGAAGAACCTGTGATATAAGGTATAATATGGCTGCTACTTTGTATTTCCTGGTTTTCCGAACTGAGTTCTTTTTTTAACAAGTTTGAGATTTTTTTTATATGTTCTCGTCGGCTATTCATGCCAACGGCTTTATTCAGTGTAAAAAGAGTCCATTTGAGATTGATCGGAGGTAGTGCTGTTGTAAAAATAAGTGTCCTCATTGTATTAATAAGATATTCTCGCATTGTCCTATTGCAAATCAAGAATGCTCCGCAAGATCCCAGCGCCTTTCCGAATGTACCGATTAAAAAATCGATATGTTCGATAATATTGTGTTCTTCACAACAACCCAGTCCGTTGTTTCCCCGTACACCGATTGCATGCGCTTCGTCTATATAAAGCATAATTGCCGGATATTTTTGTTTAAATCGGACCAATGTTCGTAAATCCGATTCATCTCCGTCCATACTGAAAATGCTTTCCGTAACAATAATTATGCGGTCATGGTGCTCTCCGGCTTGTTGTATGAGGCGTTCAAGCTGTCGATAATCATTGTGCTTGAAACGAATACATTTTGCTTGACTAAGACGGATGCCGTCAATAATACTTGCGTGTACTAACTTGTCGGCAAGTATCATTGAGCGGGATGTTGTTACTGCCGGAAGGATTCCCGTATTTGCATGATAACCGCTGTTGAATACTAATGCTGACTCTGAATGAAATAATTCAGCCAAACGTTTTTCTAAAACAATATGATCTTCGTAATTACCGGTTTGTAATCGGGACGAAGATGCGGAAAACTGTAAATCGGATTCTTTTAAGTTTTCTAAAAACTCGGAATATAAATGGCGGTCTGTTGCGATACCCAAATAATCATTGGAAGTAAGATTGGTAAACTCTTTATTTCCTACAATAACACCTTTTTCACTATTGGTTATTATTTGCAACCTCCTTAGGTTTCCGGAACTTTCTATTTCTTTTAGCCTGTCCTTAAAATATTTGTCTTTCATCGTTTTATTGTTTGCTTACTACACTTAATAACGCTGATGTCAGTTGAGTTAATTGATCTGGATTGATGATGTATGGAGGCATAATATATACTAATTTACCAAAAGGTCTTACCCATACACCATGTTCGACAAACTGACATTGTATTTTGGTCATGTCTACAACCTCTTTCATTTCAATGACTCCGATAGTACCTAATATACGGACATCTGCGACTTGTGGATATTCTTTGGCAGGAGAAAGAAATTCTTTTAATTGAGCTTCAATATTTTTAACCTGCATTTCCCAGTTGTTTTCTAATAATAGGTTGACAGAAGAAAGAGATATTGCACAAGCTAAAGGATTTCCCATAAAAGTTGGTCCGTGCATAAAGACACCGGGGAATCTGGAAGAGATTACATCAGCTACGTGATTTGTCGATAATACGGCAGCCATTGTAAGATATCCGCCGGTTAAGGCTTTACCGATGCACATAATATCTGGAGAGACATTAGCGTGTTCGCAAGCAAAAAGCTTTCCTGTACGACCGAATCCGGTAGCTATCTCATCGAATATTAATAAAAGGTGATATTCCTCACAGAGTTTTTTTGCCGCTTTTAGATATTGAGGATGATAAAATTTCATTCCTCCAGCACCTTGTACTATCGGTTCTAAAATCAATGCTGCAATATTTTCATGATGAGCTTTTATACATTCTTTTAATGGCACAATACAATTTTCATCCCAATCATCGTAAAAACGACAGCTTGGTGAAGGTACGAAATATCGGTGGGGAAGTGAACTCCCGAAAATAGAGTGCATGCCTGTCACAGGATCACAAACCGACATGGCATTCCATGTATCACCGTGATATCCCGACCGAATAGTAACAAAATTTGTTTTTTTATTTTTCCCTTGAGCATACCAATATTGCACAGCCATTTTAAGAGCTACTTCTACAGCCACAGATCCTGAATCACAATAGAATATCTTCTGGAGTCCTTCAGGGACTAACGTCAATAGCTTTTTCCCCAATTCTATTGCCGGACTATGAGTTAATCCTCCGAACATGATATGGGACATTTTAGACAATTGTTCTTGTGCTGCTCGATTTAGGACTGGATGATTGTATCCGTGTACGGCAGCCCACCAAGAAGACATTCCGTCAATTAGCTTTTTCCCGTTTTTTAGTTGAATATATACCCCGTCTGCCCGCTCTACTTCATACGTAGGTATGGGATTTGATGCAGATGTATAAGGATGCCATAAATGTTCTCTGTCAAAATTATTCGTTTTCATATTCATTGTCAATAGAATATCCGCAATTGGTAAATAGTTTTTTATCTTCGGCTACTTTAGAACCCACAGTCGTCAACATATCTCCGACGATAGAAGAATTGATACCGATCATTAGCGCTTTTTTCAGTGTATCTTGAGACAACTGCGCCCTTCCTCCGGCTAAACGTAAATATGCGTCGGGATTAATAAAGCGAAAGAGAGCGATAGTCGTGAGTATCTCGTCTGGAGATAATGGTGCGGTTTGTTCTAATGGTGTACCGGGTATGGGCTGTAATATATTGATAGGTATTGAATGTATGTTCAGTTGTTTCAAAGTAAAAGCCAATTCTATCCTTTGTTCTGCTGTTTCTCCCATGCCTATTATTCCCCCGGAACAAACTTCCATTCCAATTTCTTGTGCAGTACGAATTGTTTTTATTTTTTCTTCTTGAGTATGGGTAGAACACAAAGCCGGAAAATAGGAGGGAGCAGTCTCTAAGTTGCAGTGATACCGTTTTACCCCAGCGGCCAAGAGTAATGATAATTCTTGTTTATCCAAAAGGCCTAATGATGCGCAAAAACGAGTATTTGTATTAATGCTTGATATATGTTTGTATAAGTCGCATACCCGAGTTAATAGTTCTCCTTGAACTTTACGTCCGCTTGTGACTAATCCTAAATGATGTATTTTCTGTTGGAATACCTGAGAAGCTTGTTTCTTACACTCTTCTCGATCAATAAGGGAATATGTATTGATCTGGGTTTTGTAATGCCCGGATTGTGCACACCATTTACAATCTTCCGGACATTTTCCGGAGCGAGCGTTTATAATGGAACACATATCGAATTTGTTCTTACAAAAATGTTTTGTAATTTCTCCTGAGGCTTTATATAAAGCTTCTTTATCTGTGGTTTTAAGCAAAGAGAATGCTTCTCTTTCCGATAAATGTCCCCCTGATAGGACTTTGTCTTTTAATTTTTTGATCATATTTTTTTATAAAAAAAAGACCGGAAACTACGTGATAGACAGTAGTCTTCGGTCTCTATTTGGTATAATAGAAAATAAATACAATAAGGAATATCGTTTGATGGGATAACAGGTAATATCTCTGATTTTTTGAATAAAAATGAAGTATTTGGAGGGGTATCTTCATCATTTTCATCAACTTCCGAGTGGCAAGTAAAGCCGCTTTTTTCTGGTGTATAGAGAATACCTTTTTGTTTTTTCAAGGAAATATCGATGATTGATTTACATACACATCCGATATTTACACATTTCCCGATACTTTGAAATGCTGCAAATTGATATCGACTCCAACGACGGAAACGAATGGTTTTCGAAATATTTTTTATGCTTAAAGTCATCAGTTGCAAATGTAATAGAAATAACTATAAAAAGAGTATTTTGTCTTTCTTTTAATTGCAGGATTTAATAAAACTTTGCATGTGATTTTATTACATTCTTCTTATATTTGATGCATAAATTGATATTTGAATATTCAATGAAATTGAGAACTTGTATATATATTGTTGTTTTATTGGGAGTAATAGAGTCCTTTTGTGGTGAACCTCTTTTTGCTAAACGGAAAAAAGATAAAATAGAAGAGGCAAAACCGAGTGCTGAGGAATTGTTCGTTAAAAATAATTTTGAAGAAAAAAGGTGTGCCGAATGGACTAAAGGACGACGATTTATTTATGTTAGCAATGACCTTTCTCTTTTATTAAAGCCGGAACAGGATACAGTTCCGATACATGTCTCGTTTAAAAATAAGATTTTCACATTCGAAGGTATGATTGAAAAATCCATACTCGGACAGGCGCAGTATGCTGTATTGATTTTTGATTGTGAGGGGATAAAATACCAGTATAGAACCGAAAAGACTATAAAAGAGATAAAGGATAGCGATTATAAACCTTTACTGCCTGACATGGTTGCTGAAGAGGATGTACTGAAAGCCCGGAAAATGTTGATAGGAAAGACTTTATATATCAAAACATCTATTTGGTATGATGAGAACGGTGTGGAAATAGGAGGTCATAAATTCGTCCCGGTGGTGATCAAAGATATATTGCCCGGAGATAAGGTATTACCGATAAAGTTTGTTTTTGAGGATAATGTCGGAAATACGGCAAATGTATTAGGTACTTTATTCCCGGAAACATTAGCGACACAATATACGACGTTTGACAGACTTTTTAGTTTTGATAACCCGAGGAATCTGTATAAAACAATCTCTGATGTAAATTGGGATCTTATAACTAAGTCTAAAGTAATGAAAGGGATGACAAAGGATGAGTGTCGTTTGTCATTAGGCCGGCCTAATGATGTGAGAAGAATACCGACTTATGGGGGATTGAAAGAACAATGGTTTTATAATACAGGGAGTTATCTTTTTTTTGAAGACGGGATTTTGACAGACTTCAGATTATAAATTTTAAAATTTACCTTATGATAACAATAGAAGAGAATAAATCTCTGCAACAATTACATACTTTTCATTTATCTGTTTTAGCCCGGTGGTTTGCCGAATATCAATCAATAGAAGAGTTGATAGACTTATTAAAAACCGATTTATTGAGAGAGAATCCATTCTTGCAAATCGGGGGAGGTAGTAATTTATTGTTTACATCCGATTATGAAGGAGTAATATTACATTCGAAAATAAAATTCATCGAAGTGGTATCGGAAACTTCTGAATATGTAACTGTAAAAGCCGGTTCAGGAGTGGTTTGGGACGATTTTGTTAAATATTCGGTAAGTAATGGATGGGGTGGAGTAGAAAACTTATCATTAATTCCCGGAGAAGTCGGAGCAAGTGCCGTCCAGAATATCGGAGCTTATGGTGTTGAAGTGAAAGATATTATTCTGCAAGTAGAGGCGATTGAGGTGGCAACAGGCCAAGAACGGACTTTTACGACGGCAGAGTGTATGTATGGATATAGAGACAGCATATTCAAGAAAGAAATGAAAGGTAAATATATTATAACATCGGTGATATATTTGCTCCGAAAAAATCCGGTTTATCATCTTGATTATGGGAATCTTCGTCATGCTATCGGCAATAAAAATATTAATTTGCAAACTATAAGGGATACTGTGATAGAAATTAGAAAATCGAAACTTCCCGATCCTGACGATTATGGAAATGCCGGTAGTTTTTTTATGAATCCGGTCATTCCTGTTTCTCAATACAATCTGTTAAAAGAAAAATATCCGGAAATACCGTTTTATCCAGTTGATACCCAGTCTGTGAAAGTCCCGGCAGCATGGCTTATTGATAAAGCCGGGTGGAAAAATAAAATGTTGGGAGGAGCAGCAGTACATGATAAACAGTGTTTAGTATTAATAAATAAAGATAATGCTGTAGCAAAGGATATTATAGATTTGGCTCAAAATATAGTTGATTCTGTAAAATCTCTTTATGGAATAACAATTAAACCTGAAGTAAATTATATATAGTTTCTGCCGAAATATTATGCAAATTAAATTTTTAGGAACAGGGACATCGACCGGAGTACCTGAAATTGCATGCCATTGTGAAGTTTGTTCTTCGAACGATCCGAGAGACCGAAGATTAAGGACATCGGCGTTGTTTACAATAAAGAGTAAAAATATTTTAATAGATTGTGGTCCGGATTTTCGGCAACAGATGTTATGCAGTCATACAGAAAAGATCGATGCGGTTTTATTAACCCATGTACATTATGATCATACGAGTGGTTTAGATGAGTTGCGAGTTTTTTGTAAAGAGCATTCTGTGGATGTCTTTTTAGAGCCTTGGGTTGCAGATGCGATAAGGGCAAGAATACCTTATTGTTTTGTCGAACATCCTTATCCGGGTGTTGCAAGTCTTAATCTAAATGAGATTGGCACAGATCCGTTTTGCGTACAGGATATCTCTGTAATACCGATTCGAGTAATGCATTATAAACTTCCCATATTAGGTTATCGTATTGAAGATGTGGCCTATATTACGGATATGTTATATATCTCGGAGGAAGAGATGGAGAAAATAAAAGATGTTAAAATATTAATTATTAATGCATTGCGTCATACAGAACATATATCTCATCAGACATTAGACATGGCATTGAGTCTCATAAAACGTGTAAAGCCCGAAAGAGCTTATCTTATTCATATGAGCCACCATATGGGATTACATGAAGTGGAATCGAAAAAATTACCTGAGAATGTATATTTCGCCCATGACGGATTACTAATCGACACGGAATATATATAAACGAACAACTAATCTATAACTTCAGTTGTTTTATTAAAGTAATTCAATTCTAAAAAGTTTTTTATGAAAAAGACAACTGAACCGAACGTGGAGATAGGAACTTCTGCTGCTCCAGAGATGTTTTACATTAAAATTTTAGCAGACGGACCATATTTAGTATATGGAAATCCCCCTATTGATCAAGAAATTATTATGCCTAATGAAGATGGAGCTTCTTGGGTTTATAAAAAAGGACGTCATTACAAGACCGAAGGTGAATATACGGCACTTTGTCGTTGTGGTGAATCTTGTAAAAAACCTTTTTGCGATGGTTCTCATTCTAAAGCGGACTGGAATCCGGAAGAAACAAGCGACAAACGTCCTTTATTGGAAGATGCCGAACTGTTCGAAGGTCCGGCAATGGTATTGGCCGATAATGAGAAATATTGTGCTTTTGCTCGTTTTTGTGATGCATACGGTCGTATCTGGAATATTGTACAGATTGCGAAAACTCAAGATGAAATAGACCTTGTCAAACATGAGGCTGGTCATTGTCCAGCTGGACGCTTGGTTGTATGGGATAAAAAAACAAAAAAAGTTTTTGAACCGTCGTTTGATCCTTCAATTGGGATTATAGAGGATCCCGGAATCAAGGTAAGTGGTCCTATATGGGTGAAAGGTGGAATTCGTGTTGAGAGTGCTGACGGAAGTAGCTATGAGATTAGAAATAGAGTTACTTTGTGCCGTTGTGGTCAATCTTCCAATAAACCTTTTTGTGACGGGACTCACGCTTCTATGCATTTTAGAGATAATTTGCCTTTAGAAGCCGGTAAAGAAGAATGGTAGTTCTATTTTCAAGTATGTTTTTCCGTTCCGGACTATGAGACGTGTAGGGATGGATAAACAGCTCTAAAGTAGGGGTATAAGAACTTATTAAAGTTTTGTTTGTGGCTGTTTTGAGGATACTCTTTCGAGGATATTTTTCTGTTTTTGCAAAGATGATAACGGGCTATTTGATGATTAAAAACGGGGAAAAAGACCAAAAGAAAATGAAAAAATGATCTGATAATATTTTCTTATTGGAAAATTAAGACTGGCTCTAAAAGTCTGAGTATATACTTTTACTCAAAAATTTAGGCCAGTTCTTATTTATAAAACAGATTTTCGACCAATGGAATCAACAAAGATGTCATAATTCCCATCAGTCCTATTGCAAGTCCGCTAATAGCTCCTTCTACCGCACCGAGTTCTATTGCCTTAGCTGTACCTAAACCGTGCGCAGCCGCGCCAAGAGCAAGACCTTTGGCAACCCGGCTTTTTATATGTAATTTACGAAGAATAAACGGCCCGATAATTCCACCTAATATACCGCATATAACGACAGTAATAGCTGTTAATGACGGAATTCCTCCACTTTTTGCAGAAAGGCTTAATGCTATGGGGGTAGTAACGGATTTAGGCTCTAATGAGACAATGACACTATGTTCTACTCCCATTAGTTTGCAAATCCAAATTACGCTTACGATCCCTACTAAACTTCCGACAATAATAGAAGAAGTGATGGATAGAACTTTTCCTTTTAAATATCCGATTTGTTCGTATAAAACATAACCCAATGCTACGACAGAAGGTCCTAACATGAAATGTATCATGTAACTGCCTTTGGAAAAAGTCTCGTAATCGATTCCTGCCCATTTTAATACTCCAATAATAATCGCTATACTGATAATAATGGGATGGAGCAGCGCAATTTTACTTTTGGTATAAATATATGTTCCTGATAAATAACTTGCTAATACGAGAAATAACAAAAATGGGGTAGAAGATAATATTTCGTTCATATAAATACAGTTTATAGCTTTTTTTCTAATTTATCTTGCATATATCCGACAACAGCGATAATAACAGCTGTCGTTACGACAGATACGATTAATAATGCTGCCCAATAGCGAGAAATGAGATCGAAAGATGCCATAAGACCGACTCCTGCAGGAACAAAAAAAAGTGCCATATTCTGTGTCAATGCGTTCGATACACTTCTTACATCTCGAGGTTTTACGAATTTCAGTAAAAGAGACAAAAATAACAGAACCATTCCGTAAACACTGCCCGGGACAATTCCATTAATTAAAAAACTTAAGCATTCTCCTAAAAAATAGAATAACATAATAATAGATGCACCTTTAACCATAATTTTTATATATAATAAAGTCCGTCTTTAACTTGAACAAATTGTTCATCACATAAGAAACGTAATGTTTCTACTATTTTTTCCTGTGAAAAAGGAATACGTGCTATAATTGTGTCGAGACTACATTTATCAGCTTGCAATAGTTTGTAGATTTCTTTTTCTATTCGGGAGAAATCTCCAGAAGTTAATTCTCCGGATTTTTGTTGCAAACAAATATCGCATAATCCGCATTCTCTGTTAAATGTCTCGCCAAAATAGTTTAATAATATTTGTGTTCTGCATTTTTTATCGTGAAGTACATATTCCAACATACTATGAATGCGATGAGAAAAACGTTCTTTGCGTTCTTCATAAACATTTCGGGGTATTGATAAATATTTCAGATCCTCTCGAGGTGTGGTATATATAATAAAAGGTGTCCTTTTTTGCGGTATGTAGTGTAAAATATGCTGTTTTGAAAAATAGATTAAGTTTTCGTATACCTCTTGAGGGGAGAGCCCGCTTCGTCTTGACAAGAGATCTTCCTGAATAAAAACGTAATCGGCGAATAAACCTGTATAGGAACGAAGTAAACATTGTAATAATTCTTCTTTTTCATAATCGTCCGTTTGCAATTTGTACAATTCATCACGTTGTACGGTTATCATTACTCTCGACAGAGATTCTACTTCTTCCGTAAACTCTATATATTGAGCTTGTTCTAATATTTTTAGTGCGTTAAATGTCGGTAATATGGGAAATTTAAACGTTTTGCAGAATGTGTTTAAATTGAAATCAAAAACAGAATTCATTCCCGATCCGACTGCTACTTGCAAAAAGTTTCCTAATGCTTCATATACACGAGATATAAATTCTCGTTCGGGAAACATATCACGGATTCTCTTTTCTAATTTTACCTTATCGGCATTTGCATATAAAATAACAGCATATGCCTGGAGCCCATCTCTTCCTGCGCGTCCGGCTTCTTGATAGTACTCTTCCGGAGAGTTAGGTAAATCCAAATGAATAACGAGTCGTACATCCGGTTTATCTATGCCCATTCCAAAAGCATTTGTGGCGACAATTACCCGACAATGATCTTCTTTCCAGGATTGTTGCTTACGGTTTTTATCTTCTGATTTTAAACCTGCATGATAAAAATCCGCACTGATTTTGAATCTTCTTAATTCTTCCGCAATCTCTTTTGTTTTTTGTCTGCTGCGGACATAGATTATGGCACTTCCCGGAACACGATTGAGAATATGTATTAATTGTTGAATTTTATTTTCTCCGTAGCGTACTACATAAGAAAGATTAGGGCGGAAAAAACTTTTTTGAAAGACTTTTCCTTTTTTGAAATGGAGTTTTTCTTGTATATCTTCTACGACTTGGGGAGTTGCAGTTGCAGTCAAGGCTAATACGGGAACATCGGGGAATAAAGTCCTTATGTCGGCAATTTTTATATATGAAGGTCTGAAATCATACCCCCATTGGGAGATGCAATGGGCTTCATCCACCACTAATAGAGAGACTTTCATTGCTTTTACTTTGGATAGGAAAAGATCGTTTGAAAGACGTTCCGGAGAAATGTATAAAAACTTATATTTACCGAATATGCAATTTTCTAATGTAACGATCGTTTCGTGACGAGTTAATCCGGAATATAGATAAGCCGCTTTAATATCTCTGGCTCTAAGATTATCCACCTGATCTTTCATTAATGCGATCAGAGGTGTTATAACTAAACAAATTCCATCCATAGCTAGGACAGGAACTTGAAATGTTAAGGATTTCCCTCCTCCTGTCGGCATCAAGCCCAAGGTATCATTTCCTGTCAGTACGGAATTGATAATATCTTCTTGTAAAGGTCTGAATGTATCATATCCCCAATATCGTTTTAATATTTCGTAGATGTTTTGTCCCATACCTATGTTCGAGGTTGCAAAATTACAAATTGTAATGGCATATTTTTCTTTTTGACGATTATTTTGTGTATAATAAAACCGGCTTCGAATATATATTATCAAAGCCGGTTGAAAAATTTCAATTTTATATGTTATATTATCGAGTTTGAGAATATTCAATAAAATTGTATATCAATTTTTTAGCTACATCAGAAGATCCAGAGGTCAGGTTTAGATTCGGCATAATATCTAATGTGGAGAAGATTATTTTACCTTTACCGCAAGGGATAATTCCTACGGCTGTTCCAAGATTAAAGCCATGACTTCTATATACTCCTGCAACCAATTCTTCCCCTTCAAGTTTTAGCCCTAACCTATGATCTCCGTCATGAACTAATGCTTGATAAGGCCAGCTCATACCGACATTGCCAGGCAGATCTTTAAATAGGGGATGTGCTTTTACGAAATGAACTCCACCGACCCAATTTCTTCCCATTGCAAAATTACCTTTATTTTTAAGATTTGTGTATTTAGAGATGACATCCATCCATGTTTCTGCTGATTCTAATAAAATAAGGGTGGTGCCGTCATTTTTGCAACGATCTATTAATGATTTAGGATCAAGAGTCGCATTTCCAGGTGTAGACCATTGCAATTGAATTGTTCCGGTTTGTTTTTGTTGTCGGTATTCTACTTGGATATTTATGGCTTTTCCTGCTTCAAGAGTAACAGGTCGTTGGTAAGTGTACATTTTTTTGTTACCCCACTCATCAATTACCCGTTGTCCATTAATAGAAAGGCGTAAGCCCCCATCTGTATTGACCGCTATAAGATATTGTCCGGAAACAGAAGGCATGAGTTTTCCTTTCCATATTGCAGAAAACGGTTGATTTGCTGATACAGAAGCATCTGGTTGCGCACCGTCTGCGAATTGGAAATCAATGTGCGTGTCTGTACGAGTTCCTGCGGCTTCTCTTAAATCGTCGTCTTTAAAGAAGGTTGCAACAATTCCCGGTTTATCATCATTGGTTATGTATGCTTCGGGTTGTATTTTTTGTGGGGCATCTAATGGAGGACGTGTAATGACAACCCAGTCCAATTTGCCTGCATTTTCAGAAAAATCGGTAAGTATATTTCCGGTTTCTTGTTTATAAAAACTTACAAACGTATTTTTTGTGTCATTTTTATAAATAGCCCCAGTGCCCGATAATTTTTGGGAATCCCAATTTACTCCTAATACTTGGTCTTTCCCCGAAGCCTGTTTTTCTTTATTCAGATTGTATAAATTCGCTTCTATTGAAAACATTCCGGATTGATTGTTTAAAGGAAGTAGCATATTTTCGATTAGTAATTCTCCGAACATTTCTCCTCCAGAAAGCTGAACATTCTTATTTTCTTGATATATATTTTTACCATTCGGGTCTTTTACATTGATAGATAAAATATGTTTTCCTTTCAGATTTTTTTCATTGACGATATAAAAATCTACTGGAACAGGATTCGGAGTATGGATAATTTGTTTTCTCGGGCTAATTGCCACATAAAGCGGCTGGTTATAATATGCCAAAATTTTAGAGTCTCCTTTTGCATTCCTATAAAGATCCACTACTCCGGAATGGTTGTCATAGGGCATGGATTCCCACCCGTTAATTACATAGCAGTCTCCTAAGTTCTGCATTCTCATGCCTTGAATTCTACGACCTTGGTGTTCGAATGATATGTCTCCCATTTTTTCGGTGAGCATATCGACAGTTTTGAAATATGGCTCTAAATTTTTATCTGCGAAAAATTTACAAAACTCTTTATATTGTTTTTGCCAAAATTTTCCGTCCCATCCGGTTTTCCCGGTTTTGGAGAGATAATCGTCTATTTCTTTGATACGAGGAGGTGTAGAAATTGCAGCTTCTTCTCCACGCATATATATTTCGGTGTTATTATTGGTGTACATAAGATTGTCAGTCGGTGATTTATAAAAATCTTCTCTCCAAGTTTCTGGACCTCCGGCCCTATGGTTATCAAACCAGCCGTTCATGTATAGTTTTGTATCAAACGGACGGAAGTGGGCTTTTGAATCTTCTAAAGCATCTTTTTTGTTAGCCCATCCAGAGGTGAATGTAATTGTTCGACTCGGATCGATGGCATGTGCATCCCGCATATCCTCGAATCGTTTTGCTACCAATTCTTTATCTTTGGATAAACGACCACCGAATTCATTAATCATATTATAAATAATCAGACTGGGATGACTTCTGTCCCGTTTAATCATACGGAATACTTTTTCACGTAAAATAGTCCGGATAAAAGGATCATGAGTGCCCGAATGAAAAGAGCCGGGTTCTTCATAATATAACAGTCCCATTTCGTCAGCTTTGTCCAATACAACGGGAGTTCCTATGTTTCTATGAAAGTTCAGCATATTGAGACCTAACTGTTTTGCTGTAGTTATTTGTTTCTCGGCCATTTCTGGAGTTGCGATTAATCCCGTTACTGGCCAATATCCCCAAGAAATAGCACTTCTCAGCATAATACGACGGCCGTTCAATTTTAATGTAGCTTCTTCTCCAATATTTTCTGGTGCGAACCATCGAAAACCGAAAGTTCGTTCATCATTATCTTTATTGGAAAGAGATACTTTGCTCACATATAAATTGGGAGATTCTATATCCCAAATTTTTGCATTCGGAGCATCTACTTCTATTGTTACCTGGCTATCGCCTTGAGGAATTTGGTGATTTTTTATTTGCTTTGAAAATATTTTTATCGATGGATTATTTTTTTCAACAATATCGAGATTGATATTTTGCTTTAATTTTCTATCTGTCAGATTTCGTATAGAGATAATTGCATTTACTTTTGTCTTTTGCGGTGTATTTTGCATGTAAATGTCAGATATATATACCGGATTTAATGCTTTCAAGTTCACATCTCCAAGTATGCCTCCAAAACCGCGTCCCGGTGGGATCAAATATTTTCCCCAATTCATGACGTCGAAATCTTGCCAGTGAAAATTTCCTCCGGGATTGGTAACACGGACAGCAAGAAGTTGCTTTTCTCCCGGACGTATAGCTTTAGTCACATTTGCTTCGAATGGAGTTTCTCCAACAATATCATATGCTACGAGTTGTCCGTCAAGATAGACTTCTGCTTTCATTCTTACAGCTCCAAACTCTAAAATAAATGTCGCGTCTTTCAGATCTTTAGGGATATCGAGAGTTCTAAACCACCAGCTGACACCGGAAAAATCTGTAGGCTGAGGCCAGTCCGATACGGTCATGTATTCTTCGACAGTCCCCGGCACACTTACTTTTTTTGCGGTGTTTGCATTTAATGATTCCCAGCCTCCGGTGGGCGGATTAACCGGCAGTTTGGATAGATCTGACACTTCTGTCGGCAGATATAACCGGTCATTATTCCAGCCGGCAGGAGAATTTGCCGATAATGTTGATAATCTCGCCACTTCGCTTGGAAGATAAAGTTTGTCATTTTTCCATTCAGCTTTCGTGTCACGCCATAAATACCATTCCGATCCGGATAGAGGAATAATAACACGGGATTGATTTCTTGTGGATGCAATCCCTAAAAGAGTATTGAGCAGGAGTAAATAGCTCAATAAATGAATTTTTTTCATGTTTATTCTGATTTTTAGATAAAGTTTTTATGTTACAAAATAAGGTTTCTCCTATTAATATTTTATCGAGATATGTATTAAAAGGCGCATAATATCCTATTAAAAATTATATTATTCGGTAATATGAACTGTTTACTGACAAAAATGTTATTAATATCCAGAGTCGAGAAGTGTAAAAGCTGTCAGTATTATTTTTAAGTTAATTATAGTCGCTGTCTTTTTGGCAGATTTTTAGTAAAAAATATATTTGGCATAAAATTAGCTATAAGATTATTGCTTCTCAAGCAATGAATGGGGAGCGGAAAGATAATTATTAACAACTAAAATATAATAACAATGAACATTAGACCTTTAGCAGACAGAGTTTTGATTAAACCAGCGCCTGCAGAAGAAAAAACCGTGGGTGGTATTATTATTCCTGATTCAGCGAAAGAAAAACCCTTGAAAGGCGAAGTTATCGCTGTCGGTAACGGTACTAAAGATGAAGAAATGGTTGTTAAACCGGGTGATCGTGTCCTATATGGCAAGTATGCCGGTACGGAGATCGAACTGGATAATGACAAATTCCTCATTATGCGTCAATCTGACATTTTAGCTATTCTCTAATTAAAATTGTTTCATTTTAAGAAATTAAATCATGGCAAAAGAAATTAAATTCAATATCGATGCCCGCGATGAATTGAAAAAGGGTGTTGACGCTTTGGCAAATGCGGTAAAAGTAACTTTAGGCCCGAAAGGTCGTAATGTGATTATTGAAAAAAAATTCGGTGTTCCCCACATTACTAAAGACGGTGTATCAGTAGCTAAAGAAATTGAATTGGAAGATTCATTTCAAAATATGGGAGCTCAGTTGGTGAAAGAAGTAGCATCAAAAACCGGAGACGATGCAGGTGACGGTACTACTACTGCAACAGTTTTAGCACAATCTATTGTTAATGTAGGTTTGAAAAACGTAACAGCAGGAGCTAATCCCATGGATTTGAAACGAGGAATAGATAAAGCTGTTGCTAAAGTTGTAGAAAGTATTAAAGCTCAATCAGAGGAAGTGGGCGATGATTTCGAAAAGATCGAATCGGTAGCTCGTATTTCTGCTAATAATGACAGTGAAATCGGTCAGTTGATTGCAGAAGCGATGAAGAAAGTAAAAAAAGAAGGTGTAATTACGGTCGAAGAGGCTAAAGGCACTGATACTACGGTAGAAATCGTAGAAGGTATGCAGTTTGATCGTGGATATATTTCTCCATATTTTGTAACGAATACAGAAAAAATGGAGTGTGAAATGGAAAATCCTTATATCCTGATTTTCGATAAGAAAATTTCTTCTTTAAAAGAAATGCTGCCTATTCTGGAAGCGACTGCACAATCGGGACGTCCTTTATTAATCATTGCTGAAGATGTTGATAGCGAAGCTCTGGCAACTTTGGTTGTAAACCGTTTACGTGGTTCTTTGAAGATATGTGCCGTTAAAGCTCCGGGATTTGGAGACCGTCGTAAAGAAATGCTTGAAGATATTGCCGTACTGACTGGTGGAGTTGTTATATCCGAAGAAAAAGGCTTAAAACTGGATGGTGCGACGATCGATATGTTAGGTCGTGCGGAAAAAGTAACAGTTGATAAAGAAAATACTACTATTGTAAACGGTTTGGGAAATAAAGATACTATCGCTTCTCGGGTAGCTCAGATCAAGGCTCAGATCGAAAAAACAACTTCGGATTATGATCGGGAAAAACTACAAGAACGTTTGGCAAAACTTGCGGGCGGTGTTGCTGTTTTGTATATCGGTGCGGCTTCAGAAGTTGAAATGAAAGAGAAAAAAGACCGTGTAGATGATGCTTTAAGCGCCACTCGTGCTGCAATTGCTGAAGGTATTGTTCCCGGTGGTGGAGTTGCCTATATTCGTGCAATTCCTTCTCTTGAAGGCTTGAAGGGCGATAATGATGATGAAACTACAGGTATCGAGATTGTTAAACGGGCAATTGAAGAACCGCTTCGTCAGATCGTCGATAATGCAGGTGTAGAAGGAGCTGTCGTACTTCAGAAAGTAAAAGACGGTAAGGGTGATTTCGGGTATAATGCTCGTACGAACACATATGAAAACTTCTTTGCTGCTGGTGTTATTGACCCGGCTAAGGTTACGCGTGTAGCTCTTGAGAATGCCGCATCGATTGCCGGAATGTTCTTAACTACAGAATGTGTTATTGCTGATAAGAAGGAGGAAAATCCTGCACCTATGCCTGCTCCGGGAATGGGCGGAATGGGAGGCATGATGTAATTCTTGCTTAGAATATAATATCTAAATAAAGACAGGCCGAAAAGTAAATTTTTCGGCCTGTCTTTATTATTTATAAGAGTGTCTGTTTAAATTTGAAAGAATGGGAATAATTAAAGCAAATTACTAGCCAATTCAGAGAGACGGCTTCTTTCTCCTTTAATTAAGTTTACATGACCGAATAAAGCTTGTCCTTGCATCTTATCTATCATATAAACTAATCCGTTAGACTGAGAGTCTAAATAAGGTGAATCGATCTGTTGTATATCTCCGGTAAACACCATTTTTGTCCCTTCTCCGGCTCGAGTTATAATGGTTTTTATTTCATGAGGAGTTAAATTTTGAGCTTCGTCGATAATACAAAATGTCTCGGAAAGGCTTCGGCCTCGGATATAAGCCAAAGCTTCGATAACCAATGTTCCTTTTTCCTGCATATCTTGTAAAATTCTGTAATCGCTGCTTTCAAGAGAAAATTGGTGTTTAATGACATTTAAATTATCGAATAGAGGTTGCATATAAGGGGCTATCTTTTGCTTTTCATCTCCGGGTAAGTATCCCAAATCTTTATTAGCCAAAGCCACGATAGGACGAGCTAATAAAATTTGTTTATACAATTTGTTTTGTCGTAAAGCTCCGGCCAAAGCTAATAGTGTTTTCCCAGTTCCGGCTTTCCCTGTTAAAGCAAGGAGTTTGACTTCAGGATCATTTAACAAATCAAAAGCAAAGGTCTGTTCTGCATTACGCGGTTCTATGCCGAAATTCTTTTCTTTAATAACTTTCCGGACTTTACCCGTTTCGGAGACATAGCGGGCAAGGACAGAAGAAGTTCCACTTTCCAAAACAAAGCATTCGTTCGATTTAAACGGATCATTCGATATTTCTGTGGCCGGAATGCCGTCTTTAGATTTATAAATGGCATTGATAATTTCTGGAGAGACATTGTCCAATACCCGATGTTCTGATTCGAAAATATCGATATTTTTGACTTTATCATTTATATAGTCTTCAGTTTCGATACCTATAGCTCGGGCTTTCATCCGTAAATTTATGTCTTTAGTTACCAGAATCGTTTTTCTGTCAGGATGATTTTCTCTTACTATTAATGTTGCTGCTAAAATAAGATGATCGGGTTTCTTTTCCGGAAATACCGATTTTACTTTTTCAGGATATGTACTATTGACAACAATGGATAATCGTCCTAAATCAGGGCCTAATAATGCACCTTCTGTAAACAAATGGTTATCTGTAATTTCGTCCAGCTCTCGGACAAATTCCCGAGCATTGAAGTTAATTTGGTCATTTCCTTTTTTGAATTTGTCTAATTCTTCTAAAACAACTATGGGAATGAAAATGTCATTATCTTGAAAATTAAACAAGCATTTGTAGTCGTGCAGAATAACATTCGTATCTAACACAAAATTTTTTTTGGCACTCATAATAGCATGTTTTAATAGTTAATATTTTGAATAAAGACATTTTGTCTTTCTCAAATATAATCATTCATTCAGAAAAAGACTTCTCTTTTAGATTAAAATAGCTTAACATTATTGTGAAATCTGCTTTTAGAACAGAAAATGTGAAATAAGGAAAAGTTTATGTATGTTTGTACCGAATTATATCGGAAAATATGAAAAGGATAGGATTATTGTCTGATACACATGCTTATTGGGATGAGAGATATATTAAATATTTTTCGGAATGTGATGAGATATGGCATGCCGGAGATATAGGGTCTATGGAAATTGTCGATAAGTTTCAATCATTTAAGCCATTCCGTGCGGTTTACGGTAATATTGACGGACAAGATATACGGGCTATATATTCGAAACATCTTCGTTTTACCGTAGAAGGTGCAGATATATGGATGACTCATATTGGGGGATATCCCGGTAAATATGACAGAGAAGTTATCCCCGAAATTTATAGAAATCCTCCGGATTTATTTATATCCGGACATTCTCACATACTAAAGGTTTTATATGATAAAACTTTAAAGCTTTTACATATAAATCCGGGAGCTGCCGGTAAATATGGTTTCCATAAAAAAAGGACATTGGTGCGTTTCACAATTGATAATAAAATGTTTAAAGATTTGGAGGTGATAGAATTAGGAGAAAAATAATTTATTTTTCGTACATGTCAAACGCATAAAATCTATACGATAAGTAAATTCTTTTTTTATTCCCGGAAAAATTTGATTATAAATTTTTTGCAAGATCTCTTGTATATCGATAAACGATAGAGCAAAGGTTTGCATATTTACATTGTTTTGTATGATTGTATTTTCACCGGTTTTTAGAATAAAGTCTATTTCTTTGCTATATTTATCGAATGTTTTGTCAATGCCGTTTTCCTTTATATTCAGTATTATTTTATCGATATTCCGAATTATATCGTCTAAAACGAAGTCATGGACTTTTACTTGATTTTCTATTTCTTGAGAATTGTGAAAAGCTTGTTTTTTTTATATCTTCTAAATTGCTAATAAGATCGGTTAACTGTAATTTTTCAGGATTATAACTCCAAGATATACAATAAAATTCATTCTGAAATGAATTCAAAGGAAACGTATCATGCTCAATTCTCTGTAAATAAACACAAATTTCTTTGAAGTCTAAGCCGAGAAATTCATTACTGTAATTTTGGTTGGTTGTCGCTTGTTCCGGATGTTGCTGTCGATATGAAATAAATAAAGAAATGTTTATTCATATATTAAGTTTCTGTGCATACTTTAGGAACAAAAACAGTAAAAAAGTTTTTCTAATTTATGTGAACACTTTTTATTATGAAGCTGTTTTATGTTTTAAATTCAATAAATGAGTGTATTTTTGCCTAAATAACGGAGGATGATATGGGATTAAAACGTTTCGGAGTTTCTTTGGATGAAAGTTTATTAGAGTCTCTTGATTTATTTGTCGTTAATAACGGTTTTACAAATAGATCTCAGGCAATCAGATTTTTGGTTGAAAAAAATATTGCAGAGACTAAATGGCTATGTAATCATGTCGTAGCCGGAACAATCATTATCATGTATGATCAGAGTAAGAAAGATATTTCCGTAAAAATTGAGGAAATACAGCAAGCGTATCAGCAGGTTATTTTATCATCTTCTCAATATTACCTCAATAGCAATTTTTGCCTTCATATTGCGACGGTAACCGGAGAAGCTTATAAGTTGACAGAACTTTCGGACAAACTGATTGCAATAAAAGGCATAAAGCATGGAAAGCTTGTGATGAGTAGAGCAGATTAATTTTTTTTGAATTTATGGTAACACGATAATAGAAAAACGTGTCACTTAAGTAATAAAACTAAAAAGGATAAAAATGAGAAAAGTTATTCAACACATTTATTCAGTTGTATTTTTATTTTGTATCGTTTTTTCTGTTCATGCAGGATCATCGTTAAAGGATACATTGGATATACAAGAAGTTGTTGTCACCGCGACAAAAACGAGAGTGAACAAAAACAATACACCTTTGTCTATTTCTGTAGTCACTCGTCAAGAGATTGAGCGCAGTAGTGAATCTGCTTTACTTCCGGTTTTATCTCAAAGAGTACCCGGACTATTTGTTACTCAGCGGGGAATTACCGGCTTCGGGGTATCTACCGGGTCTGCTGGAACAGTAAATATAAGAGGTGTAGGAAGTGGTAACAAGGTGCTTATGCTATTCGACGGGCAACCTCAATGGGCAGGAATTTATGGACATAGTCTTCCTGACACTTATGTTGCATCTGATGTAGATAAAGTAGAGGTGATACGTGGGCCGGGATCGCTTCTATATGGATCTAATGCGATGGGAGGGGTTGTGAATATAATCACCCGAAGTCAACATGAAGAGGGAGTCAGTACTCATGCGAGAGCAATGTACGGCTCTTATAATACTCAGAAATACATGATCAATAATGGCGTGAGGTCGGGAAAATTTAATAGTTTTATTTCCCTGAATCATGATCGTACGGACGGACATCGTGATAATTCGAAATTTAATATTACGAACGGATTTGTAAAAATTGGTTATGATATTTCTTCTCATTATAGTGTTGTCGGAGATATTAGTGCCGCATATTACGATTTAAGGAATCCCGGAAAGGATACCGATCCGTTATTAGACGGTTGGATGCATATATGGCGTGGAATCGCATCTGTGGGAGTTGAAAATAAATATCAGAAATATTCCGGAGCAATAAGGGCTTTTTATAGTTGGGGAAATCATAAGATCAATGATGGACATGAAGCCGATGAAGCAGCAAAAGATTATTTGTTTCGTTCAACGGACTTCAATTACGGTGTACAGGCGTATGAATCATTTTTTATTATTCCGAATAATCAATTTACATTAGGGGTCGATTATAAGAATTGGGGTGGAAATGCGTGGAATGCCTTTTTTTCAGGAGAAAGAAAAGACATTATTACGGATAAAAGTGTACATGAATTGGCCGGATATGCGATAATGCAACAAGAATTTTGGAATCAGTTCACTCTAAATGCAGGAGTCCGTTATGAACATAACAGTACATACGGCAGTGAGTGGGTGCCGCAAGCAGGATTTACATGGAGACCTTTTTGGGGAAATTCTATTAAAGCTTCTTTTTCGAAAGGGTTTCGTAGTCCTAATATGCGAGAACTTTATATTACATTCGGACCTGGAAATAAAGCGAATGCGGATTTGAATCCAGAGAGCATGTTGAATTACGAGGTGTCTATCGGACAATATTTTTGGAACAATCGGATACATGCAGAAGTAACGGCATTTTATATCGATGGTAAAAATATGATTCAAGTTGATCCACAGTCGGGACAGCTTGAGAATGTCGGAAAGTTTTATAATAAGGGTATTGAATTGGACGCAGATATTCAGGTTTTACGAAATTTACGCTTTTCTACAAATTATAGTTTTTTACATACCAATAAGGAAATTGTTGCTGCTCCTAAACATAAATGGTTTTTAGAAGGCTTATATACGTGGAAAAATTTAAGTATAACATTAAATATGCAGTCGATATTCGGTTTATATGTCAGTAATTTAATGAAGAGCGAAGATTATACTCTTCTGAATGGACGTATTGCCTATAAAATAGGAAATAAAAAACAGAATATTACGTTGTTTGTAAAAGGGGAAAATTTGACAAATACGAAATATACCATTAATGAAGGATATCCGATGCCGGGTGCTATAGCAATGGGAGGATTTGATTTTAAATTTTAAATTTTTTACCGGAACTCAATATCGATGGCATGATAAGAAATTATTATCATGCCATTTTTAATTAATTGATTATTTTTGTACGTTTAAATGAATCTCTGAATAATGTACAGAATTATATTATCTATAATTGGCATTGGTCTTATTTTATGTGGATGCAGTAGTAATATTCCGAGCTCTTATGAATTGAACGGTGAAGTTTATAATTCTCGATTTAATGGAAAGACTATATATCTTTCTAAAGTGGACGGAGATGAGCTTACGAATATAGATAGTACCTTAGTCGAGGTGAATAAGTTCTGTTTAAAGGGCGTTCAAGATGTTCCGACAGTTTGTTATTTACGTTTTAGGGAAGATCACTTGTTACCGGAATATGTACCAGTAACGTTTATATTAGAAAACGGAACAATAAATGTTCAAATTACAAAATCAGATTCTAAAGCAACAGGAACGGTATTGAATGATTCTCTTTTTTCATTTCAAAAGTCTATGGATAAGTATGAAAAGCAGCTTACTCGTATAGAAGCTCGATATAAAAAGATGATAGCTGACAGTACGATAAATAAAGAGACCGAGAAGCAAATATACGAAGAGTATAATTCTGAGGAAAAAGCAAATCTGGAGTTTATTAAGAAGGTTATAGGACAGAATCTGAATAATATATTAGGTGCTTATATTTTTAATTTAAATCGAAATAGATTAGCGGACAAGGATATTGAAATTATTTTGCAAAAAGCCGGATCTACATTTAAAAATCAACCGGATATAAGACTTATTTCCGAAAGAATCAGACGATTGAATAATATATCTGTAGGGAAAATGTTCAAAAATTTTGATTCTCAGGATATTCAAGGAAGAAGAAAATCTTTATCTGAATATGCTGGACGAGGAAAATTTTTGATTGTAGGTTTTTGGGCATCTATATCTCCTTCAAGCCGAATAGAAATGAAAAATCTAATAGAGATACACAAAAAATATAAATACAAGGGTATTGACATTATTAGTGTATCTTTAGATACGGATTCTTTATCTTGGATAGAAAATATAGAACGATATAATTTAACTTGTCCACATTTATCGGATTTTAAAGGATGGGAGAGTGATGCCGTCAAAGCTTATGAAATTAATAAAATACCTTATATCCTCCTATTAAACCCAGATGGAAGTATTGCAGCAAAAGAAACAGATACTAATTGCTTAAAAGAGAAATTGAAAGAATTATTTGATTGACAAAAGCCTCACAAATAATTCTTTAAGCAAATTCAAGCAGATTATCTTATTCGAATTTAATCGATTTTGCTGGTCGTATGAGAGAGACCAAATAAGAAGGTCCGATAAGCATTAATAAAGAAATCACCAGACAACTGATATTCAAGATGAGTATATACCCGAAATTCAATTCGATAGGAACTGCCGGAATATAATACACATCAGGATCTAATTTGATAAGTTTAAAATGGGCTTGTAGCAGGCATAATAGTATTCCTATTATATTACCCCATATCATACCTTTTCCGACTAAGAAGATCGAAATATAAATAAAGATTTTGCGAATAGAGTAGTTGGTTGCCCCTAAGGCTTTTAATATGCCAATCATGTTGGTCCGTTCCAAAATAATAATTAATAAGCCCGAAATCATCGTAAAACCGGCAACAACGGCCATCAAAATAAGAATTACCCATACATTCATATCCAACAAATCCAGCCAATTAAATAACTGTGGATTCAATTCTCGGACAGAACGAACAAAATAATGTTCTCCATATCGGTCTGTACAATTCATTAAATCGAAATAGAGATTTTCTGTTACTTCGTCCAATTTTGAAAAATCTCGTAATTTCACTTCAATACCACTAAATTGATCAGTTCCCCATCTATTAAGTTTTTGAACATGACGAACATCTCCGATAATAAAGAGCTTATCGTATTCGGTAAAATTGGTCTGATATATTCCTGTAATCTCAAATTTTCTAGCTCTGATATTGTCATCTATAAAATAACAAAGTATTTGATCTCCGGCTTCTAAATGTAGTTTGTTTGCAATATAATGAGATATTAATATTTCATTTGAAATAGCCGAATCGGAGAGGTGAGGAGGAACACCTGCCAAAAGATTCTTTTCAAAAAAAGACCAATCATAATTTTTATCTACACCCTTAAGAGCTATTCCTAAAAATTCATTATCGGTCTTCAATATACCCGGCTTAGTTGCGAAATTTTCAATGTATAAAATTTCAGGATTTTGTTTTAATGCGGCTTGTAAACTATCGGAAACTCCGATAGGCAATGTTTCAAAAGATGAATTGTTTGAGAAACCGCTGATTTGGATATGTGAACTGAACCCTATTACTTTACCGCTGACCTCATGCTTAAATCCGACAACAATAGCTACGGATATAATCATTATAGCTAATCCTAAAGCTACTCCTAAGGTTGCGATACGAATAGCTGGAGGAGAAACTTTTTTTCTTCCGTCTTTATTGAAATGTATTTTTTTTGCTATAAATAGCTCTAAGTTCATATAGTTCTACCGGGATAAGATTCCAATGCTTTACTTAATACAATCAAAGCATTCGCTAAATCTTCTTTTTTTAGGACATATGCTAACCGGACCTCATTTTTACCTAATCCCGGAGTCGTATAAAATCCAGATCCGGGAGCCATAAATACGGTTTGCCCTTCATACTCGAAATGTTCAAGACACCAAGCACAAAATTTATCCGCATCATCAACCGGTAGCTTTGCCATTGTGTAAAATGCACCCATGGGAATCGGTGAATAACAACCGGGAATACGATTAATTCCGTCTATGAGGAATTTACGACGTTCTACATATTCATTATATGTATCCAGCAAATAGTCTGATGGTGCACCGAGAGATGCTTCGGCAATTAATTGTCCGATAAGAGGCGGACTTAAACGTGCCTGACAAAATTTCATCACATTTTTTTTCAACTCTTTATGTTTTGTTATCAAAGCTCCAATACGAATTCCACATTCACTATATCGTTTTGATACAGAGTCAATTAATACAACATGATCTTCTATTCCTTTTAAATGAAAAGCCGAAATGTAAGGAGCTCCGGTATAACAAAACTCTCTATATACTTCGTCAGAAAAGAGAAACAAATCATATTTTTTTACCAAATCCCTTATTTGGTTCATCTCTTTTTGGGTATATAGGTAACCTGTCGGATTATTAGGATTGCAAATCAGTATTCCACGGGTTCGTTCTGTAATCAAGGCTTCAAATTTATCTATTGCAGGTAATGCAAAACCTTCATTGATAGAAGAGGGGAGTGTCTTAATTGTTGCCCCTGCTGAAATTGCAAACGCCATATAATTTGCATATGCGGGTTCGGGAACGATTATTTCATCTCCCGGATCAAGGCATGCTAAAAAAGAAAACAAGACTGCTTCTGAACCTCCCGTAGTAATGATAATATCATCAGCATTTACCTGAATATTAAATTTGGCGTAGTATTCGACAAGTTTCTCACGAAAACTTAGAATTCCTTCGCTTGGGCTATATTCTAAAATTTTGCGATCTAAATGCCGGGCAGCATCCAGTCCTATTTCCGGAGTCGGTAAATCCGGTTGTCCTATGTTCAAGTGATATACTTTTATTCCTTTTTGTTTAGCTTTATTTGCTAACGGGACTAATTTTCGAATTGGGGAAGCGGGCATTATTTCACCGCGATTAGATATTTTCGGCATACTTTAGTAGTATAATCTCGTATATTCTATAACTTATCGTTTTATTCTCGCTACAAATTTATTATTCTTTGTGTTATTAAGCAAACAAAAGCGAAGGATAATGCGGCAAATTGACGTTTCACAATAAATCTTTCAAACAATTCAGCAATAAGTATTGGCATTATTATTATTTTTGTGTCTACTTAACGAAGAGGAAGAATAATGTTTAAGAATATCGTATCCAGTTTGTTCGCTTTGGTTGCTGCCCCTGGTAAGGCATGGCAGAGCATATCTTCAAAAGAAGAAAGTCAGGCAACGTTTTTAAACGGATATTTGTATCCGATTATGGGAATAACGGCTCTTTCAGTTTTTGTGAATTTGTTCAACGATCAGTTTACATTGGAGAAAGCATTAAAACTGATGACAATTGATTTTGTCAAATTTTTTGTAGGATTTTATATTGCATCTTTTTTAATAGATGAATTGCTACAAAAATTTTTTGATAGAGAAAAGAATCCCAAACAAGTACAGTTATTTGTCGGTTACACTTTAAGTGTATATATGTTGATAACGATTTTTCTCAATTTATTTATGGGAATGTTTTCTTTTTTACGATTTGCTCCTTTATACATCATCTATGTTATATGGGAGGGATCTAAATACTATATGGATATCAATGAAAATAAGCGTCTGATATTTGTCGTTTTATCATCATTGATTCTTATATTTTCTCCGGATATCATTGAACGTTTTATGTTCATTTTAATGCCGGGATTAGGAAATTAAATGTGTAAAAATATGAAGTTACCACAGGTCAATATAAAAAATAAAAGAGCATCTTTTGATTATGAGCTGCTCGATACATATCAAGCAGGAATAGTTCTTACCGGAACAGAAATAAAATCGATTCGTCTTGGAAAAGCCAGTTTGGTAGATACGTTTTGTTTTTTCAATAACGGAGAGTTATGGGTTAAGAATATGTATATTGCAGAATATTTTTACGGAACCTATAACAATCATCAAGCGAGAAGAGACAGAAAGTTATTATTGACAAAAAAAGAATTGCAAAAGATACAACGTCTATCTAAGGAGTCCGGTTTTTCTGTAATTCCTACGAAAATATACATTAGTGATAAAGGTCTGGCAAAAATCATTGTTGCTGTTGCGAAAGGTAAAAAAGTATATGATAAGCGAGAGTCGATAAAGGAAAGGGAAGATAAACGCCAAATGGATCGGGCATTTAAGCGTTAATAATTTTCTCACAAATAATAAAAATCTTTTTGTCTGGATATAACGTTGTAGCGAATATATAGACGTTTCCTCCGTCTTTTATTTTTGACTTTTTTCGTAATTCTTCTGTTGTTATTGGGAAATTTCGGACTGTAATGTTAGCTGAAGGATATTGCATGGAAAGTTTCTTTAAGACTTTGCCCGAAAAAGGTATAACTTCCTTTACAGTAAAAATACGACCGGGGAAGTCAGTTATAAGCTTATTAGATGTATATAAGTGGCTGTTTTTATGTATTTTAGATATAGAAAAAGAAATAGCTACCGATTTGAATGCCCCAGCTTTCAAAATAGAAGAATTAGGTTCATATAAGTAAGACTGAATCGAAGTTACAGATTGTAATAAAGGAAGATTTTTCTCATTTTCTAATGTGAAAATGTAATTTTCCGGTTGTTGTACAGGACTCAAGTTGACACAATTAATAGAGATCTCATCTTCTGAGAAATGGTTGTTAATGATAAAAAATAGTTCTTTACATTCATTTTTTACAGAGATAACATGTACCTCCTTAACAAATTTCAAATCTTGTATAGCTCGACTAATATCAATCATAGGAGATGCCTTCAATAAAATTACTGGAGCTTTTTTCAATAATATGCTCTGCAATTCTATTATGTCAGGTTCACAGTCTCGCAAATCATATAATCGTTTGTTTTCCGAATTACGTCTAGCCGGATCGATATAAAACGCATCAAATTTCACATTGCACTCGAAAACAAATTTTAGACTATCTGAACAAATTACTCGGATATTGTTTTTTTGCAATACATTGAAGTTATATTTGGCCACATCACAATATAATGGATAACGTTCTATATAAGTAACTGTTTCTGCTGAATCAGCAAAATAATAGGAATCTATACCTAATCCGCCAGTCAAATCACATATTGATTTATATTTTGATCCTATAATACACTGTTTATATTGGGCAGTAATTTCAGATGATGCTTGTTCGGCAGATAAAACAGATGGAAATAATAACTTCTTGTTTTGATTCCAAAGAGGTAATTTACTTTTAATTTTTTGTCTGGATTCTATTTGATCAATAGCAAAAGAGAGATTAAAATTCAGATTTTCAAATCTCTTTAATCGAAGCTTCATCGGATTTTCTTGTGAGTACTTTTCTATAAAGTCAAATAAATTATTTACAATATCCATGTATTTTTAAGCAACAAATTTTTTATCAAAGATACGTTTTTATTGCTTTAGATACAAATCTTCTATTGTTATATAATTTGTATTATGTTAAATAGAAAAGCTAACTTTACCTCTGTACGATCTTGAAGAATTATTCCAAAGTTATTAGGTAAATAAAAAAAACTATTAGATCGTTTAAATCTATATTTAAGAGTTTGTGCTTCCTGACATTCTTTCGATAATATAAACGAGTAAAAAACCTGCAATCATAAGAATTATTGCCTGCCAGACATATACATTCGGTAAAATATTTTGTTCGACTAAAGGTTTAATAGCGCCATGACTATCTACAAATGTTTCTAATGTCTTTTTCCACGGCCAGACTTTATTTAACGATCCCAGCATAAAACCTGTCAAAGTGGCAATTGTTATATCATGAAATTTACGTAACAAATAAGATAAAACATTGGAAAACAGTACTAATCCTATGGCTGCACCACAGGCAAAGACAATGATAATTGTAATATCTAATGATTTTACGGCATTCATGATAAACTCATATTTACCTAATAATAATAGAATAAAACTACCCGAGATTCCGGGCAATATCATTGCACATATAGCAATAGCTCCACATAAAAATATGAATGACAGATTTTCTGGTGTTTGAGATGGAGTTGCGATTGTTATATAGTACGCGATCCCTACTCCTATAATAAAAGAGAACCAACGTTTCCAATCCCAAACTTGAATTCTTTTGGAAACAAAATATGTCGATGCAATAACTAAACCGAAAAAGAAAGCCCATACTAATACCGGATAGTCATCTAACAGAAAAGTTATAAGTTTAGCCAAAGAGAAAACACTTATGAGAATGCCTAATATTACAGAAAGTAAAAAGTTTCCATTAATATTATTCCAAAAGCTTTTCAATTTAAATGTAAAAAGAAGTTTTAAAGTTTTAAGATCAACGCTTTTTATGGAATTAATCAATTCTTCGTATATCCCCACAATAAAAGCAATAGTTCCCCCTGATACTCCGGGTACGACATCTGCAGCACCCATTCCCATTCCTTTTAAAGTCAGTATCGTATAATCTTTAATATTTCTTTTCATTTTTGTTATAAGTTATAAGTCTTCGTTTAAACCTTCTTTTAGAATCTTTTTTAATTTATCGATTATTTCCTTAGTTTGTTCTAGTTCTTTACGGTTTTCTTCAGATATATCTTCAACGTTATCGATTTGTAATGTTGTTTCATCTAATTGTCCGATCATATTTACAGCCTTTTCTTGATCACCTGAATTAAAATGAGCAAGAATCAGCTTAAAAGTTAATTTTACATTATAAATATCAGTAGATAAAGCCTGTTCATAATACGATATTGCTGTATTATAATCAGAATTTTGAGAGGCTAAATCTCCTAAAAGAACAAGTACATCTTGATTTTCTGGATTCAATTTTGCAGATTGTTCTAAAAATTTTTTACCTTCTGTAAACTCTTTTATTTCGACATATATTTCTCCGAGAAAAGCTAATGCATCAGCATCTTTAGGCTCTAGTTCAATACTTTTTCGTAAGCGTTGAATTGCGTTAGAAATATCACCTAAATCATAGTAATTAGATGCCTGTTGATAATATAAATTAGCATTATCAGGAGTATATGATAATGCTTTATCCAAATATCGGATAGCATCTTCATTTTTTTCTAGTTTAGTAAAACATTCTGCAATTAATTCATAAATCATAGACTTGTCTTCAATTACATCTAATAACTCTTTAAATACTTCTATTGCCTGAGCGTAATTTTCATTGTCATATAGACAATATCCTTTAAAGGAAAGAATGGTTTCATCCCCTTCTTTGGCCGTTAGGGCAAAATCACAAGCATCAACAGCTTTGTCATAGTCTTTTTTTAAGGCATGTATTTTGGCCGTGTTAAACCAATCGACATAAGAATAAGGATCTCTATCAAGCAAAATATCATATACAGATAATGCAAGGTCATATTCTTGACGATCTTCGTAAATGAGAGCTAGTTCTCTTAACACTTCACTTCCATTTGCCAATACTTTATCTGCCGCAAAAATAAAATCTTTCAGTTCATCTATATATCCGAAATCTAAATACATATCTATAATGTCAAAGCAAAGATCGACAGACATTTCATCTGAGGACAACAAGCTGCTCAACAATGAAATAGCTTGTTCTCCATTTGCTTGAATAAAACTCAATTCTGCACAAATCAAAACAGCATCTACCGAGTCGTGAGGTATAGAATAAATTTGTTTTTCAGCTTCCTCTACGCAATCAAGACATAAAAGATATTTGGCTCTTTTAATTCCTAAACTCATGCTTCCTGGATGCATGGACAAACCACGCTCTATTACTTCCAATGCTTTTTGATAAAGATCTCGTATTTCATACTGATATGCTATCTCTTCCAGATCATCTGCATCAAAATAGTAGTTCGCATGATCTTTTATCATCTGTTCATATCGGATCAATAACTCAGGACGTTTATCTTCAGACATGTATTTGTTTTTAAAAATCAGGCTGTTGAATTTCTCTGATAAAAGAAATTCAACAGCCTCAGTATTTATTATTTTTATATTACTTTCCTTTTATTTTTTCCCAACTATCTTTTAACGATACAGTACGGTTAAAAACCAGTTTATCCGGTTTAGAATCTTTGTCCACACAAAAATATCCTGTACGTTGAAATTGAAATCTGTCTCCTGGTTTTGCATTTTCAAATAAGTAAGGCTCTATCCGGCAATTATTCAAGATTTTTAAAGATTCAGGATTTAGCAATTCTCTGAAATCTTTTTCTTTCTCTTCTGACGGATTTTCTACACAAAATAAGCGATCATAAAGTCTTATTTCTGCAGACTTACTGTATTCTACAGAAACCCAATGCAGAGTGCCTTTGACTTTTCGTCCGCTTTCGGGCATTCCGCTTTTGGTCAATGGATCATATTCACAATATATCTCTTCAATTTCCCCATTTTCACCTTTTTTACAGCCTGTGCATTTTACAATGTAGGCTGATTTTAACCTAACTTCTTGTCCCGGTGTCATGCGGAAAAATTTTTTCGGAGGATTTTCCATAAAATCGTCTCGTTCAATATATAATTCACGAGTAAACGGAATTTCATGAAAACCTGCAGATTCATCTTCCGGATTATTCTCCGCCTTCATATATTCTACCTGATTCTCCGGATAATTGGTAATGATGAGTTTTACCGGATTTAAAACAGCAGATACACGATTAGCCGTTTTATTTAAATCTTCGCGGATACTATGTTCAAGCAAAGAAACACTTATCAGTCCATCGTATTTGGTATATCCTATTCTATCGATGAAATTTCGTATTGATCGAGGGGTATATCCACGACGGCGTAGACCACAAATAGTCGGCATTCGGGGATCATCCCATCCTGATACAAGCTTTTCTTGCACTAATTGCAATAATTTACGTTTACTCATTACGGTATATGTCAAATTAAGCCGATTGAATTCCATTTGCCTGGGACGATATGTCTCATCGGCCAATTGATCTACGAACCAATCGTATAACGGCCTGTGAACCTCAAATTCCAATGTACAGATAGAGTGCGTCACACCTTCGAAATAGTCTGATTGACCATGAGCAAAATCATACATCGGATATGCATTCCAAGTATTTCCCGTACGATGATGTGGATGTTTAATTATCCTGTACATAATAGGATCTCTCATGTGCATATTGGGCGAGGCCATATCTATTTTTGCCCGTAATACCATAGCGCCTTCCTCAAATTCGCCTCTATTCATTCGTTCAAACAAATCTATATTTTCCTCAATAGGACGGTTTCTGTAAGGGCTTGGAGTCCCCGGTTGTGTAGGGGTACCCTTTTGTTTCGCTATTTCTTCGGCAGATTGTTCATCGACATAAGCTTTCCCTTCCTTAATCAGACGAAGTGCCAAATCCCATAATTTCGGAAAATAATCTGATGCGTAATAAAGTCGATCCCCCCAATCAAATCCTAACCAATGTATATCTTCTTTGATTGAATCTACATATTCGACATCTTCTTTAACGGGGTTAGTATCATCAAAACGAAGATTACAAGTTCCCCCAAATTTTTCAGCGACACCGAAATCCATACAAATGGCTTTTGCATGACCTATATGCAAATAGCCGTTAGGCTCCGGTGGAAAACGAGTATTTAATCGTCCCCCATTTTTC
Organism: Coprobacter fastidiosus; assembly: GCF_030296935.1. Taxonomy (NCBI): domain Bacteria; kingdom Pseudomonadati; phylum Bacteroidota; class Bacteroidia; order Bacteroidales; family Barnesiellaceae; genus Coprobacter; species Coprobacter fastidiosus. The sequence goes on from NZ_AP028032.1 coordinate 531,094, forward strand.
CCTGCCGCCAAGTCTGCTTCAATTGCAGCTTCAATAAAATTCAGGCTTTTCTTTTCCTCCTCATTATTCTCTATCTGTGTCATATTCTTACTAGATTACTGAATATTGCTGTGTTTGACCTGCATAAGATCCTAAACAGGCTTTTATAAAATGCAAATATAATTAATTAAGTGTAATAATATCTGCCATTATTGATTTTTCTATAAATATATTTTTATCGAATATGTAAATATTTGTGTGTTTGTAGGCTCAATCGCCATTCTGGATTTTTTTTGATAAATTCGATAACTTCTTTTGTGTTTTGCATAGAACAAGGTTGCAGCATTTTATGTTTGCATGAATATTGTTTATAAACGCTCATATCTTGGCTTAAATAAACAACTTTTAGTTCATCCATTTGTTTACGGACACAATCTTTCTTAGGGCTGCAAGTGATCCAATCACACCAACGTGTAACAGCATCGAATCCTTTGGTCAAAGTTCCGTTTGTTTCTATTTGCAAATAAAATCCTTGAGCTTTTAAAAGTGATAGGAAACAGTCATCTAATTGCATTGATGGCTCTCCTCCTGTTAAAACAACATGCTTTGCAGGAAATTTTCGTATAATATCGAGAATTTCTTCATCAGACATGATCTTGCCCAAAGAATGATCCGTATCACAAAATTCACAATTTAAATTACATCCGGAAAAACGAATAAAAATAGCTGGAACTCCCGTATAGTATCCTTCTCCTTGAATACTGTAAAATATTTCATTAATCTTTTTCATAAATAGCAATATTTCCTTCAGATTCTTGTACCTCTACCCGAAAGCAAAAAGGAATTTGATCACATACCCAACGAGCAATATTCTCGGCAGTAGGATTAAATGGTAAAATTTCATTCAGATTTTTATGGTCTAATTTTTCGTGTATGAGTTTTTTGATTAGCGAAAAATCCGTAACCATTCCATCTTGGTTCAATGTTTCTGCACGACAGAAAATCGAAATTATCCAATTATGTCCATGTAAAGAAGAACATTTACTTTCATAAGACAGATTTAAATGATGAGATGCCGATATTTCTAATGTTTTTTTGACTATATACATAGTTTTCTTTTTCAAAGTTTCTTTTTCTAAAATCCGTGCCAAAAATAACAGATAAATCGGAAATATAAAAACCTTGAAAAATTAAAAAAGCCCAGCTTAATATTGGGCTTAAATAAATATCAAAATAGTCTGTATTTTTAGTCTTAAAGATTCAGAACCATTATTACGGTAGATTCCAATTTTTTTCATTATAATAACGCATTAGGTGATTGATGGCTTCTTGTAAGTCTTCACGTAATTGATGATTCATTTCATGTATATGAATGCGTTTATGTTCATTCATTTTTTGTAACAAGTATTTTGAAAAAAGTTGCTCCATATTATTTTCCCCCAATTTATCGTTAAATCCTATGGTTATACTGTCTGTGTGTTTGATTACATAACCGAACAATATATCTTCAGACCGTTCCGGATTTATTGACCGAACTTCATAGTACTCAGGATTATCCATTGTTTCAGTGCAGGGAGGAACTGTAGATTTTAATAATTGTCGTGCTGTGCTGAATGCGTCATTTACAACTTCCATAATTATCGATTTTTATTTCATATTTATTATAATACAGTCCAACACGCTTTTTGTTCAATAATTACTCATTTTATAATCCCGAGCATATTTTATATCTTTGCAGGGCTACTAATTTTAATGAATTTTTCAAGTGATATATCCACATAATTTTGAGCAAAAAATAGGATTCGACAAGATCCGCCAACATATAGAAAATAAATGCTTAAGTACGCTCGGTATAGATCGTGCAAAAAAAATGGTATTTATAAGTGATTATGATACTATTGCCAGAAAACTTCACGAAACTGAAGAGTTTGTTCATATTCTCCAAGAAGAAGACGAATTTCCTGCAAATTATTTTTTTGATGTACGTCCGGCACTTAAAAGAATACGGGTGGAAGGAACTTTTTTGGATGAATCTGAGTTATTCGATTTACGTCGATCACTTGAGACTATAAAGGGGATTGTTTATTTCTTTCTGAACAAAGAGACTGAAGAAAATACACCTTATCCATATCTTCAGAAATTGGCGGGAGATGTAACGGTTTTCCCGCAAATTATCATAAAAACCGATCAGATATTGGATAAATTCGGACATATAAAAGATAATGCTTCCCCTGACCTACAACGTATTCGTCGTGAGATAACGGCAACTTTATCCGGAATATCTAAAAGTCTTAATTCTATTTTGAGGATCGCTCAAAGCGAAGGTGTAGTTGATAAAGATGTAACACCAACAATGAGGGACGGACGACTGGTTATTCCTGTTATTCCTGCCTATAAAAGAAAGATTAAGGGTATTGTCCATGATGAATCAGCAAGCGGAAAGACAGTATTTATAGAGCCAGCAGAAGTGGTTGAGGCAAATAATCGCATTCGTGAGCTTGAAAGTGATGAACGGAGAGAAATTATTCGCATTTTAACCTCCTTTGCCAATGAATTACGTCCTTACACTGAAGAGATATTCCATTCTTACGAATTTCTTGCTGATATTGATTTTATTCGGGCGAAGGCATTATTTTCAATTCAAATCAACGGATTATTGCCTACATTTGAAGATTGTCAGCAGGTAGATTGGTATCATGCTATACATCCTTTATTATTTTTGTCACTTCAAAAGCAACAAAAACAAGTCGTTCCATTAGATATAACTTTAGATCATAAAAACAAAATTCTCTTGATCTCAGGACCTAATGCTGGAGGAAAGTCAGTCTGTTTAAAAACTGTGGGATTACTGCAGTATATGTTACAATGCGGACTTCTGATTCCGGTTTATGAAAATTCACGAACAGGAATCTTTGATAGTATATTTATTGATATTGGAGATGAACAGTCGATAGAGAATGATTTAAGTACTTATAGTTCTCATTTGACAAATATGAAATTTTTTGTCCGAAATTGTGATGACCGTACAATATTGTTGATTGATGAATTTGGGGGCGGTACAGAACCTCAAATCGGAGGAGCAATAGCAGAAGCCTTATTAGATCGATTCAATAAGAAAAATTCATTCGGTGTTATTACGACTCATTATCAGAACTTGAAGCATTTTGCTGAAGATACTCCAGGTATAATAAATGGAGCTATGCTTTATGATCGGCATTTAATGCAACCGCTATTTAAGTTGTCAATAGGAAATCCCGGAAGTTCTTTTGCTGTAGAAATTGCTCGGAAAATCGGGTTGCCGGAAGATGTAATTGCTGATGCATCCTCTAAAGTCGGTTCTGATTATATTAATATGGATAAGTATTTGCAAGATATAGTTCGAGATAAACGGTACTGGGAAAATAAAAGACAAAACGTTCGGTTACAAGAGAAGCGCTTAGAAGAAATTACATCTCATTATGAGAATGATATAAAGGCTATAGAAAAGCAAAGAAAAGAGATATTAGCCGAGGCAAGAAAAAATGCAGAGAATATTTTATCCGAAGCAAATGCACGTATTGAAAACACAATACGTTCTATCAAAGAAGCTCAGGCTGAAAAGGAAAAAACAAAAAAGATTCGGAAAGATCTGGAAAAATTCAAAGAATCTATAACGACAGAGGCGATAATAGATGATAAAATCAGTCGGAAAATACAGAAAATAAAAGAAAGAGAAAAGCATAAAAGAAATAAAATATTTACTAATAGTGAGAATATTGCATTCGATTCCAATGTGATAGCAGTCGGAGATGCGGTCAAAGTAAAAGGTCAAGCTTCTATTGGTGAGGTAATGGAGATTCAAGGAAAAAATGTAGTGATCGCATTCGGAATGTTGAAATCGACTGTTAAAATCGATCAACTCGAAAAAATAAGTAAAAATCAGATAAAGAGGGAGAAAAATATAAAAGCGACATTTGTCAGTGAACAGACCGCAGATGATATGCGGGAGAAAAAATTAAATTTTAAGCAAGATATAGATATTCGAGGATTGCGCGGTGATGAAGCAATACAAGCGGTTACCTATTTTATCGATGATGCCATTCTTGTCGGATGTTCTAAAGTCAGGATTTTGCATGGTACAGGTACAGGAATATTACGCCAACTTGTACGCCAATATCTTAGAACTGTTCCGGGTGTGAAACATTTTCAAGACGAACATGTACAATTCGGCGGTGCAGGAATAACAGTTGTCGATCTGGAATAAATCCAGATGACAACCGGTTTATTAGGGCATTTAATAAATGCCTTCGTCTTTCACAAAAACATATAATGTAGATCTGGATACTCCATATTTTTCAGCTATTTTCCTGACAGATACCCCTTGAGCTCTCAGATCGACAATTTCATCCCGTTTGTGTTTCAATAATTTCATCTTGGGAGAGCATCCTTGTCTGCGTCCTAACACAACACCTTCTGATTTCCGTAACGCTAAAGCTTCTCTCGTTCGAGCAGAAATCAAATTATGCTCTATTTCTGCAACAAGGCCAAATGCAAAACCCAACACTTTGCTATTGATATTGTTATCAAAAGCATAACCATCTTTTACACTATAAACAACAACTTCTTTGCGAATACATTGATTTAAGATAGACATGATCTCCAGCAGAGTCCGGCTTAGCCGGGATAACTCTGTGACGATCAGAATATCTCCTTTGGTTAATCGTCTTAATAAGGTCCCTAATTTTCGATCACTACCCTTTTTTTTCCCACTGGCGACCTCTGTGTACCATTTGTCTACCGACAAATTCTTTTTTATGGCGTATTTCTTAATTTCTTCGCATTGATTTTTCAGATGTTGTTTTCCGGTACTAACTCGTAAATATGCCACTACCATTTTTCTATACTTTTCACTATACGCACTTTAAAATAAGCTATAAACATGTGTGATTTAGAGATAATATGTTCTATCTGTAGAATAAAGACCGACAATTTGTCGGTCACATTTTACAAAAATAGTATTTATTTGATGAAAACATAAGAAAGTGCTTAATATTATAAGATTTTTCACACATGAATACTTTTTGCCAGAATAAAAACTTTCTGTATGTTTGTATAAACAAGAGAAATAAAATCTGATTTATGCGCAAGTTCACACCATTTAGAATAGCTTGTATTGTTTTATTATGGATATACCTTTGCTATTTATTAATCAAGGGATACGGAGAAGTCAATTTACGAGTTTTTTTAGTCATTATCGCTTCAGGAATCATTATTTTTGTTCCTATATATAAACGCAATCGAAAATAATTGCAAAAACAGGACATAAGAATCCCTAAGAAATATTATCGTTTCATCTAATAAAAAGCTACATTTGCAACTGCAAAAGTTTATTTAAATATGGCGATCATAAAAGAGCAATTACTCTCGACAATATATAATCCGGATGATTTACGGAAACTTTCTCCTGAGCAACTACCGCAGATCTGTACAGAATTAAGACAATTTCTTATAGACGAACTATCTTGTAATCCGGGACATTTCGCTTCGAGTTTAGGCACTGTAGAACTTACCGTTGCATTGCATTATGTATTTAAGACTCCTTATGATCGAATTGTGTGGGATGTCGGTCATCAGGCATATAGCCATAAGATTCTTACCGAACGTAGAGACAAATTTTTTACCAATAGAAAGTTTAAGGGACTAAGCGGATTCCCTTCTCCTTTTGAAAGCAAGTATGATACTTTTACGGCTGGACATGCGTCTAATTCAATATCAGCAGCTTTAGGAATGTCTGTTGCGGCTAATTTAAAAGGTGAAAATGATAGAAAAGTCATTGCTGTTATCGGAGATGCAGCAATATCCGGAGGATTAGCTTTTGAAGGATTGAATAATGCATCTATTAATCCGAATAATTTATTGATTATATTGAACGATAATGATATGGCAATAGATCATAACGTTGGTGCATTAAATCAATATTTGGTAAATATAACAACTTCCCCAAGTTATAATAAGCTACGGTATGATATATATCGCACATTGGTGAGACTCAAACTTATTTCGGCAGAACATCGGGGCGCGATTTTACGTTTCAATAACAGTATCAAGGCTTTGATCAGTAAACACCAAAATATTTTTGAAGGGTTGAATATCCGTTATTTCGGACCGATTGATGGGCACGACGTAAATTATATCATTCGTGTACTGAATGATATAAAAGAAATGTCAGGACCTAAACTATTGCATCTGAAAACCATTAAAGGGAAAGGATATGCTCCTGCAGAAAAAGCTGCGACGGTATGGCACGCTCCGGGCAAATTTAATAAAATAACGGGTGAAAGATTTATTGTTAAAGATAATAATCTGCCTCCTCTCTTTCAAGAAGTCTTCGGACGTACATTGGTAGAATTAGCAAGAGAGAATAAAAAAATTGTCGGTATTACCCCTGCTATGCCTACAGGGTGTTCAATGACCTATATGATGTCAGAATTTCCTGATCGCACTTTTGATGTGGGTATAGCTGAAGAACATGCCGTTACTTTCTCCGGAGGATTGGCTAAGGAAGGTTTGATCCCTTTTTGTAACATCTATTCTACTTTTATGCAACGTGCTTTTGACGAAATAATACATGATGTTGCTATCCAAAATCTTCATGTAGTTTTTTGTCTTGACAGAGCCGGACTTGTAGGTGAAGATGGTGTGACACATCACGGAGCTTTTGATTTGTCTTATTTAAGATGTATTCCTAATATGACTATTGCATCTCCTATGAATGAGCATTACCTTAGACATTTAATGTACACGGCTCAGGCTAAAGAAACAGGAGTTTTTGCTATCCGTTATCCTCGAGGGCGGGGATCTCTCGTAAATTGGCACTGTACACCAATGATACTGGAAATAGGGAAAGGCCGGAAACTTTCTGATGGAGAGGATATTGCTCTCATCAGTATAGGTCCTATAGGAGTATCGGCGCAGAAGGCCATAATAAGGGCAAGACAACAGGGTGTTTCTGTAGCCCATTACGACATGATATTTTTAAAACCGATAGATGAAGAATTATTACATGAGATCGGAAAGAAATATTCACGGATTGTTACGGTAGAAGATGGAAGTATAAAAGGCGGACTGGGTATGGCTGTTATTGAATTTATGGCTGATAACGGGTATGTTCCCAGAATAAAACGAATAGGTATTCCCGATCAGTTTATTGAGCATGGAACTATTCCTGAACTCTATAAATTATGCGGTATGGATGAAGATAATATCGTTTCTCTTTTGACATCTGTATGGTAAGAAATCAAGAATCGTAAAATTAAAATATACTTTTAAAGACTTAATATCCTCTATGAAAATAATAATTGCGGGTGCAGGTGAAGTCGGTACTCATTTAGCAAAGTTGCTTTCTAAGGAAGAACAAGATATCATTTTGATTGATGCAGATATAGAAAAACTACAATGGATCGATTCTAATTATAATTTGATGACCGTTGCCGGGTCTCCTACTTCATTCAAGGTTTTAAAAAAGGCTGGGGTTAACAACGCAGATTTATTTATTGCCGTTATGCCATTCGAATCTCGAAATATTACGGCATGTACATTGGCTACTAAATTAGGAGCAAAAAAAACGGTTGCCCGTATTGATAATTACGAATACCTGTTACCTGAAAATAGAGCTTTTTTTCGGGAGTTAGGAGTCGATGAACTCATATATCCCGAAATGCTGGCAGCAGAGGAAATTGTCACGGCGTTGAAAAGAACATGGGTAAGAAATTGGTTTGAATTATGCAACGGAGAACTTATTTTGATAGGTGTTAAATTACGAGAGAAAGCACAAATACTCAATCACAAATTATGCGATCTTACCCGACAGAACAATTACTACCATATCGCTGCCATAAAAAGGAATGAAGAAACTATTATTCCACGTGGTAATGATGAGTTGCAACTTAATGACATTGTTTATTTTACTACAACTCCAGATCATATTCAGGATATTCGTGAACTGACAGGAAAAACTGAAGTAGATGTACGAAAGGTAATGATTATGGGTGGCAGCCGTATTGCAATACGACTTATCCATATTGCTCCAGAATACATAAAAATGAAATTAATTGAATGTGATCGGGAAAAAAGTTTCAAATTAGTAGAAAAAATGCATGATACCGTTATTATTCACGGAGATGCAAGAGATATTGATTTGTTGAAAGAAGAAGGCATAAGAGACACCGATGCTTTTATTGCTCTTACAGATAGCTCTGAAACGAATATTTTGGCTTGTTTAACAGCTAAAAGGCTGGGTGTAGCAAAAACCATAGCAGAAGTAGAAAACATTCCGTTTATTTCTACCGCAGAGGGATTGAATATCGGTTCAATTATAAATAAAAAATTGATTGCCGCCAGTAGGATTTTTCAGCTATTACTTGATTCGGATTCTTCGAACGTGAAATGTTTGGCTTTGGCTGATGCTGAAGTCGCCGAATTAGTTGCGAAAGAAGGGTCAAAAATAACAAAAGCACCAGTCAAAGATCTTACATTACCCAAAGATCTCACATTGGGAGGATTGATCAGGGATGGAAAGGGTATTATTGTGAATGGAAATACACAAATTCAGGCAAATGATCATGTTGTCGTATTTTGTCTGGATACAGCTATCCGTAAAATAGAAAAGCTTTTCAATTAATAATTTTAATATGTCAGAAATAAATTTTCGAATAGTAGCACGAGTAATAGGCATATTATTATGTTTTGAAGCACTTTTTATGCTATTGCCGTTAAGTGTTGCAATATACTATAATGAAAGTGATATATATGCATTCTTACTGACCATCGGCATTACGGCGATTGTCGGACTATGCTCTACATTTATTTTTAAAAGACATAGCAAGCAAATGGGCAAAAGAGAGGGATTCTTAATTGTTTCTACCTCTTGGATTTTCTTTTCTTTATTTGGAATGTTACCGTTTCTTATTCATGGAGATATCGATAATATTACGGACGCTTTTTTTGAAACTATGTCTGGATGTACGACTACCGGAGCTACGATACTGGATGATATAGAAAGTTTACCGCATGGGATTTTGTTTTGGAGAAGCTTAATGCAATGGCTCGGAGGTATGGGTATTATTTTATTTACATTAGCAGTTCTTCCCATGTTAAATTCTGGAGGAGGAATTCAACTATTTAATGCAGAAGTTCCGGGTATAACTCACGATAAACTTAGACCGAGAATCAGCGAAACGGCAAAACGTCTGTGGATAGTATATTTAAGTATTACGGTTTTATTGATCGTTTTGCTGGTATTAGGGCCAATGAATTTCTTTGATGCGGTATGTCATGCCCTGACAACTACTGCAACCGGTGGATATTCGACAAAACAGAATAGTATCGCCTATTGGGATTCTGCATATATCGAATATGTCATTATCATATTCATGTTAATCTCAGGAATAAATTTTTCGTTAGTTTATCATGCCGCTCTGGGCGATTATAAAAAGTTATTGCAAGATGAAGAAACCAAATGGTTTTTATTTGTTGTTTTATTAGCCACAGCCGCTATTGCTGCAGGATTATTTATTAGCGGACAAATATACGGGAATGCCGAAAAAACAATTCGTACAGCACTTTTTCAGGTATCGACATGTATTACGACTACGGGATTTGCTACAGCCGATTTTGCTAAGTGGGGACCATTCTTTAATGTTGTTATATTTTGTGTTATGTTTTTTGGAGCTTGTGCCGGATCTACGAGTGGTGGAGCTAAAACTATACGAATGGTTGTTGTGTTAAAAAATACAGCAAATGAATTTTATCGGCATCTCCATCCTAATGCAGTTGTTCCTGTTCGAATTAACCGGCGTGTTATATCTTATGATCTTGTGTCTAAAATATTGGCATTTCTTTTCGTATATGTGCTGGTTGTGGCAATAAGTGCCCTTGTATTATCGTCTTTAGGACTGTCGTTTGAAGAATCTTTCGGATGTACACTTTCTTGTCTTAGTAATGTAGGTCCTGGATTCGGAAGAATGAGTTCTGACTTTTCTTTTGAAATTATCCCTACGTTAGGTAAATGGGTACTGTCTTTTGATATGCTGATCGGACGATTAGAATTATTTACGGTATTGATTCTTTTTAGTCCGTATTTTTGGAAAAAATCATAAACACCAACGAGGAAATATAATTAAAACTTTTTCGTATTTTTGTCTGAGATAAATACACGTTGATAAAAAGCATGATTAAGAAAAAAACAGAAAAAGTATCTTCTAACAAAGAAGATTCTATTTCAAAAAAAATATCGGTCTTCCTAAAAAGTGAAAGAACTCATTTTGTGATAGGTATTCTCTGTGTAATGTTCGGAGTATATCTGTTTATTGCCTTTCTTTCATTTTTTTATACAGGAAATGCGGATCAAAGTAAATTAGAGAATTTACCATTAAGCGAATTGAGCAGTATAAAGAATGAAATACGTAATTGGACAGGAGCTTTTGGTGCATATTTATCCGACTTGCTTATTAACCAATGGGTCGGAATATCCGCATTCTTTATTTCTTTTTTTATTGCTAAAGTCGGTTTAAAACTGATGAAAGTTAAAAATTTTTCAATTACAAAATCATTAGTTTATACTTGTTCTCTTATTATCTTAGGCTCTTTGATTTGCGGATTCTTTTTTATTGATAATTATAAAGATTCATATCTTTTTTTAGGGGGGTATCATGGTTATTACATGACACTGTTATTACAAGCAAATATCGGATGGACAGGAACTTTATTGTTCATCCTTACGGGTGTATTGATATTTTTGGTCGCAATAAGTGCCAAAACCGTACCATTCTTACGTAAAATATTTTTATTAGATATTAAACGAAAAAAGGATATTGAAGTTTCAGAATCAGAGGATAATAAAATCTATCAAACATCTTTGGAGAATAAAAATTTAGTAAATAAACCAATTTCAATTTCTGAAGTATTAAATTCTGATATTGAAGATGAACCTGATATGGTTGAATCTGAAGGTTGTACCGACAAAACAGATCATCATGAAGAAAACTTTTTTGAGATTGTACCAAAACAAGAAGAGACATTAGTTAAAGAAGATACAATTCAGGAAGATAGATCGGGAGAACCGGAATTTGTGATAGAGGAAAATGTTCAAGAGGAGGAAGAAATATCGAACAGTGAAGAATTGGGAGAATACGATCCTACTTTAGACCTTTCACGTTATAAAGCCCCATCTTTCGATCTTTTAAATAAGTATGAAGGGAATGATCGTCAGATCGATATGGATGAACAAAACGCGAATAAAAATCGAATTATCGAAACCCTTGAAAATTACGGAATCCGCATTAGTTCGATTAAAGCGACAGTCGGTCCGACTATCACTCTTTATGAGATTGTTCCAGAGCCGGGTGTTCGGATTTCAAAAATACGAAATTTGGAAGATGATATAGCTCTAAGCCTGGCAGCTTTAGGAATTCGAATTATCGCTCCTATCCCGGGGAAAGGAACTATCGGTATTGAAGTGCCCAATAAGGATCCGCAAATAGTTTCGATGTATTCTGTTATTGCCTCGAAAAAATTTCAAGAATGTAAATTTGATCTTCCTGTTGCTTTAGGAAAGACTATTACCAATGAGATTTTTATGGTAGATCTTGCCAAAATGCCTCATATCCTTGTTGCAGGTGCTACGGGACAGGGGAAATCTGTAGGATTAAATGCTATTATTACGTCTTTGCTATACAAAAAACATCCTGCACAACTAAAGTTTGTGTTGATAGACCCTAAAAAAGTAGAATTCAATATCTATGCAAACATAGAAAGACATTTTTTGGCAAAATTACCAGATGGTGACGAGGCTATTATCACGGATGTGACAAAGGTCGTTCAAACGTTGAATTCTATTACAAAAGAAATGGATGACCGATACGATCTATTGAAAAAGGCCCATACCCGTAACATAAAAGAGTATAACTCTAAATTTATCGCACGGAGATTAAATCCCAATAACGGACATCGGTATATGCCTTATATTGTAGTAATTGTTGACGAATTTGGGGATTTGATAATGACAGCAGGAAAAGAGGTTGAACTCCCGATCGCCCGTATAGCACAATTGGCACGAGCCGTCGGTATTCACATGATTATTGCGACTCAGCGCCCTTCAACTAATATTATTACAGGAGTGATTAAGGCAAATTTCCCGGCTCGTATAGCATTTAAAGTTTCTTCTATGATTGACTCGAGAACGATTCTCGATTGTCCCGGAGCAAATCAGCTAATCGGGCGTGGAGACTTATTGTTTTCACAAGGCAGTGATCTGATTCGTGTACAATCTGCATTTGTCGATACTCCAGAAGTAGAAAAAATTTGTGAATATATAGGAGATCAAGAATCATATCCTACAGCTTATTTGTTACCGGAATATGTGGGGGAAAACGGAGAATCCGGATTAACAGATGTCAATTTGAAAGACCGAGATCCTATGTTTGAAGAAGCTGCTCGACTTATCGTGGCTAATCAACAAGGATCAACATCGCTAATTCAAAGAAAATTCTCTATTGGATATAATCGTGCAGGACGTATTATGGATCAGTTAGAGGCTGCAGGAATCGTTGGTCCGTTTGAAGGTAGTAAGGCTCGGCAAGTTCTGGTTATAGACGATATTCACTTAGAACAAATATTTGAATCTTTAAAATAAATAAAGATAATATGAAAAGATTACTTCTTCTTTTTATTTGTTTGACAATCTACAATGCCTCTTTTGCTCAAAATAAAGCTGGTACATTATTGGATAAAGTTATCGCTCAATACAAAAGTTCTAAAGGTATATCGATAAATTTTCATGTTGAAAATAAAGACCAGAATCAAAGAACAATAGATAAAACAAGCGGGGAAATGAAACTCATGAATAATAAATTTAAAATCATTACTCCGGAAATAATAACTTGGTTCGATGGTAAAAATCAGTGGTCATATGTAAAATCGACGCAAGAAGTGAATCTTAGCAATCCTGATGAATCAGAATTACAAAGTATAAATCCGTATCAGATATTGTCGAATTATAAAAAAGAATTCAAGTATAGTTATAAAGGTAAACAATCGGGAAATGATATTATCGAGCTATCTCCTATCGGAACAGAATCTGATATAAAAAAAATAAGTTTATCAATTCAAGCTGATAAGTTTTACCCTACCGAAATAATAATTTATAATAAGAATAAAACAATTACATCTGTTATTTTGTCTAAGTATCAGACAGGAATGAACTATCAAAACTCGCTCTTTGTTTTTGATAAGAAAAAATATCCCCAAGCCGAGCTGATAGACTTGAGATAAAGATCAAATCAATCAAATAATTAAATATGGAAACAAACGAAAGAGTACGTTGCCTCATTATTGGATCTGGCCCGGCCGGATATACGGCAGCCGTTTATGCCGGAAGGGCAAATCTTGCCCCGGTACTTTATGAAGGAATACAACCCGGAGGACAATTGACAACCACAACTGATATAGAAAATTTTCCGGGATACCCCGAGGGTATCTCAGGAACGGAGATGATGGAAGATTTGAAAAAACAAGCATCCCGTTTTGGCGCGGATATTCGGTACGGAACTGTTACAGCCGTTGATTTCAACAAAACTCCATATCAATTGACGATAGATGGTTCAAATAAAATAGAAGCTGATACCATTATCATTGCAACCGGAGCTTCTGCAAAATATTTAGGACTTCCGGATGAGACAAAATATGCGGGTTTAGGAGTATCGGCTTGTGCTACATGTGATGGTTTTTTTTACCGTAAAAAAGTTGTCGCTGTCGTTGGAGGAGGCGATACCGCATGTGAAGAAGCTGTATATTTGGCACATTTGGCCAATAAAGTATATTTAATTGTCCGGAAAGATTATCTGAGAGCATCTAAGATTATGCAAAAACGGGTAATGGACACTCCCAATATAGATGTCCTTTTCGAGACTCAAACAATCGGATTATTCGGTGAAAATAGTTTAGAAGGAGCGCATCTTGTCAAAGCAAAAGACACAGACAGAGAAGAATATATGGATATTGCTATAGACGGATTTTTCTTAGCAATAGGACACAAACCAAATACCGACATATTTCTTCCGGCACTTCACGTAGATGAAAATGGATACATAAAAACTATAGAAAATACAACTGCAACGAATATTCCAGGAGTATTTGCAGCTGGAGATGTGGCTGATCCTCGTTACAGGCAAGCTGTTACAGCCGCAGCTTCTGGTTGTAAGGCTGCAATCGATGCTGAAAAATATCTAATAGAGAACGAATTATAATATTTCTACAAAATAGAGGAAAAGATTACAGATATACAGAAAATGTAATCTTTTCCTTTTTTTCTTTTGAAATTTTACTCGCATCAAAATTGTCAAAACAAACTATTTTTTTGCCATTTTTTTCAGATTTAAAGACACCTTTTTATTTTTTTTATTTACATTTGTGCTATACAACAGTGTTATTCAGCAAATATGGTCAAAAAAAGCACAATAGAGTCGATTATCCGTGAAGATATGGCCGATATGTGGGCATTGCTTAATCCGGATGAAAAACGTATTATAACCGATAACTTTCATATTCAGACATTTAAAAAAAACGAGATGATTTATAGTGAGGGTGAAAAAGCTACTCAGTTGATGTGTCTCATTAAAGGAAAGGTGAAAATATTCAAAGAAGGTGTCGGAGGCAGAAGTCAGATAATTCGTTTGATACGTCCTGTTCAATATTTTGGATATAGGGCCTATTTTGCCGGAGAAAATTACGTGACTGCTGCATCAGCATTCGAAACAGCAACAATCGGTTTTTTACCGATGAATATCATTGAAACTCAGATTAGAAAAAATAATCAATTAGCTTATTTCTTCATAAAGGAATTGGCAATGGATTTAGGCATATCAGACACGAGAACCGTAAATTTGACACAAAAGCATATTCGGGGAAGATTGGCGGAATCTTTACTTATGTTGAAAGATAACTACGGACTTGAAGAGGACGGAGCAACGCTTAGTATTTACATGGCAAGAGAAGACTTAGCAAATTTATCCAATATGACGACCTCTAATGCAATAAGAACTTTGTCTTGTTTTTCCAATGAAAAAATCATCATAGTGGATGGGCGGAAAATAAAGATCATAGATGAAGCAAAATTGCGTAAGATAAGCAGATTCGGATAAAATTCAGTACATTTCATTTTTAGAGAGATAAAAAAATCGGAATATTTTTGTATTTAAACAAATACTCCGATTTTTATAAGGCTAGAAAGTTTTATACAAGCCCTATAATTTCCTGTACAGAATTATAACCGTGCCGTTTAAGATAGCCATTAATACCGTCGATAACTTTAATTGTAATTTGCGGATCAATGAAATTTGCAGTTCCGATCTGTACGGCAGTTGCGCCAGCCAATAAAAATTCAACAGCATCTGTCGCATTCATAATACCACCCAATCCGATTATCGGAACTTTGACAGCTTTTGCTACTTGCCATACCATTCGCAAAGCAATAGGCTTCACACAAGCCCCAGATAATCCTCCAGTAACAGTCGATAAAATAGGCTTACGTCGTTCTGCATCAATTGCCATTCCTAACAATGTATTGATGAGAGACACGCTATCCGCACCTTCAGCTTCAACAGCTCTAGCAATCTCCGCAATATCAGTTACATTGGGAGACAACTTAACAATCAAAGTTCCCGGATAGACTTGCCGGACTGCTTTCACTACGTTTCCAGCGCTTTTACACGAAGTTCCGAACGCCATACCACCTTCTTTAACATTCGGACAAGAAATATTCAATTCTATAGCCGGTATCTTTTCTAATGCCGCTATCTTGGCAGATGTCGCTACATAATCGTCAATTGTAGAACCAGAAACATTTACGATCATATTTGTATCGATATTTTTTATTTCAGGATAGATTTTCTGAATGAAATACTCGACACCTTTATTCTGCAGACCGACAGCATTTAGCATGCCCGAAGGAGTTTCGGCCATTCTGGGATACGGATTTCCTTCTCTATGGTGTAAAGTCGTTCCTTTTACTATTATAGCACCTAAGCGAGACAAGTCTATGAAATCAGCAAATTCTAAACCGTAGCCGAAAGTACCAGAGGCAGTCATGACAGGATTTTTCAACGTCAGTGAGCCTATTTTTACATTTAAATCTGCCATAAGAGTTTATTTATATTAAATATAGGACCTTCTTTACACACACAGATATGACCTTCTGTCGTTTTTTCTACACAACATAAACATGCTCCTACACCGCATGCCATATTGTTCTCTAAAGATACCTCACAATCTATATTATGTGTTTTTGCATATTTTGCAATTGCCATCATCATCGGCTTCGGTCCACATGTATATATTTTATCAAACTTATTTTCTATTAAAACGGAGTGTTGTGTTACATACCCCTTTTCTCCTAAAGTTCCGTCTTCTGTCGTTATAAAGACATCACCTAATGTCTTGAATTCTTTTAATTGTAAAATATCTGTAGCAGAACGTGCACCCAATAGAAAAATGGGATTATATCCCTGTTGCTTTAACTCATATCCTAAATAAAGCATAGGGGCTGTTCCGACTCCGCCTCCTATGAGTATTAGTTGTGAAGCTTTATCTTCGGGAATAGTAAAAGTATTACCTAATGGTAAAACCATATTAACCGTTTGTCCGGGAGAAACGGTCGATAATTTTTTTGTTCCATCCCCAACTAATTGGATTAGCAGCCAAAGTTCATTGTTATCCATATCAATGTAGTTTATCGATATAGGACGTCTTAGAAAAGTAGTAGGAGACCCATCAACCCGAACCTCTGCGAACTGTCCGGGAGCCATTGGTGGAAGGGATGATCCGTCAACTGTCGTAAATTTCAGCAAAACATAATTTGTGTGTAATCTCAAATTTTCAGTTACTTTCAGATCCAAGATGTATTTTTTCATCCGATAGCTGTTTTTCATTGTTTATGCAAAGATATAACAGTTACTTGATATACTAAAATTATTATCTATTTGAAAAAGTCGGAGGAAAATGTTTCAAACGTATTATCCGAATAAAAAACCATGATTTTAATAACCTTTCTATTATCTTGAACCTTTTGAGTTTCTATATTCGAATTCAGATTTTCTTCCTTATTTAGTTTACTATCAACATTGTCAGATGTATTTCTTAATTCGTTTGATTGAAAATCCTTTATATATTTAGCATCCTCAGGAGAATCTTCTGGTTTTGCCCAAATCTCATCGAATAAAGATGTCGGAGTTTTAAGTTTTTCTTTTATATAGGGTTCTCCTTCCCCAAACATCAACCAATTTACCGATACCTGAGGATATGCATTATGTATCTTCAATATAATATCTTTACTTACGTCATTGCGACCATTTAAGCAATGAGACAATGTAGCACGTTTTATTCCTGCACGGTCTGCAAACTCAGCATCTGTCAGTCCTTCGTGTTCGATAATTTGCTTTATACGAGTATTCATTCCTCTAAAATTATCATTAAGTAATTTACAAATATAAATTTTTTGTATTCTACAAATGTAATTACAAATAAATACTTTTGCAAATTATAATTGTAAATATGATTGTATACAATTATATATCAATATTCGTGTACAAAAATATAAATGAAAGATATATATAAAGTATTACTTAAATAAAGTATTCTATATATCTGATTATTAATTAATAATATTCATAATATATTGTATTCGATTAATTTTTTAGAAACATCGAAACGATTAATAAACTATATATAAAGCAATACTTTAATATAGCTATATTAATAATTGATTGTATGTGATTTATATGTTATAATAGATCGTGATATAGCTTTCTGTATACTAATATATAAATGTATTTCAGAAATTCATTTGTTTATATATTATATTGTATATTATGATATATAATTGCAAAAATATATATTCGGATATAACAATATCTGAATATATCTATATATAATATCCATTTGTAAATAGATAATTGTAATAAATAATCGAAATAAAAAAGCTTTGATTACTTATCTAACAGTAATCAAAGCTGTATAATATATTGAAAATCTAAAAGCTTATTTAGTGAAGGATTTTATAGGCAAGTTCTTTTAGTAAAGACGCTTCGGTTGTTCCAGATGCATTCTCTACCCCTTTAGAACGGGCATCGTATTCTCGTATATAAGATATTATATCCATACATTTATAAGCATTATAATTCTGCATTGCTGCCAAATAATCCCTTGCCTGAAAAATATTTCGTAATTTTAACTCAGCCATGATATTAGATTCCGATTTATCTTGTATAAAATATAAAAGCATTAGATTGGCATAGAAATTAAACAAAACGCTTATTGTTACGATTAAAGGATTAGATTTCGGATTTTTCTCAAAATATGCAATGATTTGATTAACTTTATATATGTTCTTGGTAATAAAAGCATTGAGTAACTCAAAGTTATTGAAATCTTTACTTATCCCAATATTATGTTCTATTAATGCAGCTGTTATTCGAGTATTTCCTTGTAGAATTATTGAAAGTTTGTCTAATTCTCCAGTTAATCGACTTAAGTCATTACCAATAGCGTCTCCGAGCATGGCAATAGCTTTCTGTTCAATGGTAAATCCCTTTTCTGTCACATAACTGTTTATAAAAGGAGGTAATTGATAATCATATAATTTTTTCGATTCATAGACGATACCTACAGAATTTAATTCAGCAAGTAGTTTCTTATTTTTTAAACTCCCGTTTTTATAATTAAAAACCAAAACCGTACTCGTCAACGGCTTCTGTAAGTAAAATTGTAAATCGTCCAATCCTTTCAGCATTTGAGCTTCTTTTACGATGACCAATTGCCTGGAAGCCATCATCGGATAACGTTTTGCAGCATTGATTACAGTCGAAATCTCTACATCAGCACCATAAACTATCGTCTGGTTGAAATCTCTGTCAGCATCATCTAAAGCATTGTCTATAATAGTATCCGTAATAAGATCGATATAATAAGGTTCGTCTCCCATTAAGAAGTAGACCGGCTTAAAATTCTTCTTTCTTATATCCGATATTATCTGTAAATGTACATTTTGCTCCTTTTTTGCCATAGCCTAAAAAGTTTTTATTCTTCCTCGAATCGGAGATGCTTTACAGTTGTACGTTTATCAATAAGCATCTTTAGTGATTCAAATCCGATCATTACATGTTCATCTACAAAGTTTTGAGTTACCTTTTTATCACTTTCTTCAGTTTTAACACCTGTGGAAATCATTGGTTGATCTGTTACTAACAGAAGAGCTCCTGTCGGAATTTGATTTGCAAACCCTACCGTAAATAAAGTTGCTGTTTCCATGTCAATGGCCATACTGCGGGTTCTTCTCAAATATTCTTTAAACGAATCATCATATTCCCAAACTCTTCTATTAGTCGTATATACCGTTCCCGTCCAATAGTCTTTCCCATGATTTCGCACGGTTGTAGATACAGCCCGTTGCAGACTGAAAGCTGGTAAAGCCGGGACTTCTGGAGGGAAATAATCATTTGATGCACCTTCTCCTCGTATTGCCGCTATCGGAAGAATAAAATCACCTAATTTATTCACTTTTTTCAGACCTCCACATTTTCCAAGGAATAAAACAGCTTTTGGAGCTACAGCACTCAATAAATCCATAACTGTCGCTGCATTGGCACTTCCCATTCCGAAATTGATGATTGTAACACCTTCAGCCGATGCATTGGGCATATTTCCGTCCTCTCCTAAAATAGGAACATTAAAATGGTTGGCAAATATTTCAACATACTTTGAGAAATTCGTCAATAAAATATGCTTAGTAAATTCTTTTACATTGCGCTTCGTATAACGTGGTAGCCAATTTTGGACAATCTCTTGTTTTGTCTTCATTTTTCTGTAATTTTGAAGTAAAAATACGGAATAATAATTTTCGGAACAAATAATCTTTCTTATGATAACTCTAAATTTGCCAACTTTTGAGTACAAATTAAAAGAGGATAACGGCAGATATCTTATTTTCGACATTTTGAGAAAAAGATATATTGCGCTTACTCCAGAAGAGTGGGTTCGGCAACATTTCGTGAATTATCTCATCACATACAAAGGATATCCGGGAGGAAGAATCGGAAATGAAATATCGCTTGATTTAAACGGCCGAAAACGCAGATGTGATACTGTAATATATCGTCAAAACGGAACACCCTTCGTAATTATTGAATATAAAGCTCCACATATTCCTATTACGCAGGCAGTTTTTGATCAAATCGTCAGATATAACATCGCATTAAAAGTAGAATATTTAATAGTATCGAATGGAAAGATGCATTATTGCTGTCATGTAAACTATAAAGACCAGTCTTATTTATTTCTAGAAGATATTCCTGATTATGACTCTATATTATCACATACAAATGAGAAAACGGAATGAGGGGAATTGACGAAATAAAAAGAATGTTTGCAAAGAAAAGTAACAATTTTTTTGAGCGGAGGCTTTAGACCGACAAACTCCGATACTGAATACTGGAAAGGTGAGCCTATTCCACATCAAATATGCCTTGAAGGATTGCTTATATCTCTATGACTATTCAAGGCATTAAAGTTTTAACTGTTGTTTGTTTGTTAATATCGGTTAACTATTTGCAATTATCGAGCCATTATATAACTAAAATAAAAAAGCCAGACAATTTTTTGAAATTATCTGGCTTATACTTTGTTGAATCTACTTTATTCATTAACTCCTGCTAATTCCGGATCTATCATAATACGCCCGCAATATTCACAAACGATGATTTTTTTTCGAAGTTTAATATCAAGTTGTCTTTGTGGCGGAATCTTATTGAAACAACCGCCGCAAGCGTCACGTTGAATATAAACAACAGCCAATCCGTTTCTCGCATTTTTTCTGATTCTCTTAAATGCGGCTAATAAACGGGGCTCTATATGTTGTTCGAGTTTTTTCGCTTTTTCACGCAGTTTTTCCTCGTCTTGTCTTGTCTCTGCAACAATTTCATCCAATTCACCTTTCTTTTCTTGTAAATCGGCTTTTCTTTCTTCAAGAGTAACTCGACAGTTTTCTACTTCTTCTTTTTTTGCTTTTTCCTGTGCTGAAAACTCTTTGATACGTTTTTCACAAAGTTCGATTTCCAAAGTTTGGAATTCAATTTCTTTAGTTAAAAAATCAAATTCTCGATTGTTTCTTACATTGTTCTGTTGTGCAGTATATTTATCAATTAAGGTTTGCGCATTCTGTATTTCTACTTTCTTCGCAGCAATAGCAGATTGTAACTCTCCTATTTCTGTATGAAAGTTCTGAACACGAGTTTCGAGACCTGCAATCTCATCTTCAAGATCTTGTACCTCCAAAGGAAGCTCTCCTCTTAGAGTTTTGATTCTATCGATCTCAGAAAGCATTGTTTGCAATTCGTACAGTGCTTTCAATCGATCTTCCACTGTATATTCTTTTTCAACTTTTGTCTTATCAGTAGCCATGCTTACAAATAATTTATCGGATTTGTTTCTACCTTTGTATAATGAACTGCAAAGTTAGGGAATTTTTTTGTAATAATATCACAAAATATATCTTTTGTGTATTGTTCGGTTTCGTAATGTCCTACTTCTGCCAATAATATATGTTCGTCATATCCAAAATAATCATGATATTTAATTTCTCCAGTAATAAATACATCTGCATCTGATGCTATCGCTTGAGAAATCAAAAAAGCTCCAGCACCTCCACACAATGCAACCCTACGAATTCTGCGATTTCGGAGATTGGAATATTTTATACATCCAGCATGAAACACTGTTTTAGTACGTTGTAAAAAGTCCATTTCATCCATAGGACACAAAAGTTCCCCTACTACTCCTGATCCAGCTTTAACCCATTGGTTTTCAATTTTTATAAAATCAAATACCGGTTCTTCATAAGGATGAGTTTTTAAGAGTGCCTGAGTCGCTACCTCTTTTAAATATTCAGGGAGAACCGTTTCGATCCGAATTTCTTCTTCTTGATGTAAATTCCCGATAGTCCCACAATAAGGATGCGAATCTAATCCTGCACGAAAAGTTCCGAATCCATTGCTATTGTAGCTGCACAAGTCATAATCACCGATATTTCCACATCCTGCGGTAAATAAAGCATTTCGTACAATATCGGCATGAGAAACCGGCACATAAGTAACAAGCTTAAGCAACTTTCCACCTTGAGGCATCAAAATAGAAAGATTAGTCAATCCAAGCTTTTCTGCCATTTTAAAATTGACTCCAGACCAAGCATTGTCCAAATTGGTATGTGAAGCATAAATGGATATATTATGTTGTATTGCTTTTATAACTGTTCTTTCCACATAGTTCTTGCCTGTAAGCGACTTTACGCCTTTAAAAAGTAAAGGATGGTGTGATATAATTAAATTAACCCCCAAACTTATAGCTTCGTCAACGACTTCTTCAGTGACATCTATGCATAATAATGCCCCCGTAGCTTCAGAATACTTATCTCCCACCTGCCAACCGGCATTATCGTAATCCTCTTGCAAAGACAAGGGAGCTATTTCTTCTATACACGTTGCTATATCACTGACTTTCATACATACGATTATTTGTCGTGAATATCTAATTTTAATTGCAATTCCTCTAATTGAGATTCATCCAATACAGACGGAGCTCCACTCATAGTATCACGCCCAGAATTATTCTTAGGGAAAGCTATACAGTCCCGAATAGAATCTAAGCCGGCAAATAAGGAGACTAACCGGTCCAAACCAAATGCCAATCCTCCGTGAGGTGGAGCACCATACTTAAATGCATTTATTAAAAATCCAAATTGATATTGAGCCTTCTCTTCGGTAAATCCGAGGACTTTAAACATTTTATCTTGTAATTCACTATCATGTATCCGGATTGACCCTCCACCCAACTCGACTCCATTAAAAACCATGTCATAGGCATTGGCTCTTACTTTCCCGGGATCGGTATCCAATAAAGCAATATCTTCAGGTTTGGGCGAAGTGAACGGGTGATGCATTGCATAATAACGTTGAGTTTCCTCGTCCCATTCCAATAACGGGAAATCGATAACCCATAACGGTGCAAATTTATCTTTGTTGCGAAGGCCTAATCGGTTGCCCATTTCAAGACGTAATTCACAAAGAGCCTTCTGTGTCTTTATTCTATCACCAGCAAGAATTAAAATCAAGTCTCCAGGTTTAGCATTAAATCTCTCTGCCCATTTCAGAAGATCTTCTGTACTATAAAATTTATCCACAGAAGATTTAAACGCCCCGTTTTCATCATAACGGACATATACCAACCCTTTAGCCCCAATCTGAGGTCGTTTAACAAATTCCGTTAGTTCATCCAATTGTTTTCTTGTATATGTCGCACATCCTTCAGCGCAGATTCCGGCAACATATTCAGCATTGTCGAATACTCCGAAATCTTTCCCGATAGTCAAATCTTTTAATTCGACAAAACGCATTCCAAAACGCAAATCTGGTTTGTCACTACCATAATATTTCATCGCGTCAGCCCACGTCATTCTGGGAAATGGCTCAGTAAAGTCAATCTTTTTTATTTCTTTAAAAAGATGCTTTATCATTCCCTCAAAAGTATTTAAGACATCTTCTTGTTCAACAAAAGACATTTCACAGTCGATTTGGGTAAATTCGGGTTGACGGTCTGCCCGCAAGTCTTCATCTCTAAAACATTTTACAACTTGAAAATAACGATCAAAACCGGAGACCATTAATAACTGTTTAAACGTTTGTGGTGATTGAGGTAGCGCATAAAACTCTCCGGGATTCATTCTCGACGGCACGACAAAGTCTCGAGCTCCCTCCGGAGTAGATTTAATCAACATCGGTGTTTCTATTTCAAGAAAATTTTGCTGATCAAGATATCTACGAACTTCAAATGTCATTTTATGACGTAACTCTAAGTTTTTCCGAACACAATTCCGCCTTAAATCTAAATAACGATATTGCATCCGCAGATCATCACCTCCATCACTGTCGTCTTCAATTGTAAAAGGAGGAACGTCAGACGCATGCAATATTACTAAATTAGATACGATAAGTTCGATATCTCCTGTTGGTATATTTTTGTTTTTATTTGATCTTTCTTTAACGATCCCTGAAACTTGAATCACAAATTCACGGCCTAATTTGTTTGCTTGATCACAAAGTTCCGGATTATTTTCATGATTAAATACTAATTGAGTAATCCCGTAACGGTCACGAATGTCAATAAATGTCATTCCTCCCATTTTCCGCGTTCGTTGTACCCAACCAGCCAATGTAACATTCTTGTCTGTATCGGATAATCGCAACTCTCCACATGTATGCGTTCTGTACATATTTATAGATTTTTAATTTATAACCTATCTCTTTTCGGCAGCTATATGCCAAAAAATATTTATGCAAAATTACGACAAAACATTGTTTGTGCAAGTAAAGGTGAGGGAAAGTTTTATTGTTATTACCGAATCTTATATCAGTTCTTTTAATTGTTTCTTCAACGATATTTTTATATTATGAATCTGACTTTTTACCGTACCGAGAGGAATATCCAATTTTTCAGCAATTTCGTCGTATTGATAACTTGATAAATATAAACCAAAAATTATACGATTTTTCTTACTCATCCCTGCAATAACCTTATTTATCCATTCTAAGTCGTAATTCGCATCTGTTCCATCGATCATACAAGGTTCTGACTTCAAATCATCTATACGACAAACCGACTCATGTGCCAATAAAAGTTTTCGATAATCATTAATGAAGGTATTTTTCATAATAGCACACATCCACGCTCTTAAATTGGTATCTTCAATGAACTTTTCCCTGTTTTCTAATGTTTTAAGTAAAGTCTCTTGCAATAAATCTTTTGCCGCTTCATGATTCTTGGTTAGAGAATAAGCAAATCGGTATAAGAATGGCTGTAATCTGGTTAACTCGTCAACGAAATTTACAAATTTCATAATAGATCATTCGATATTTATGTAAAAAGCCTCCGCTGACAAAAAGTGATCTCACCTACTTTTTTTGGAAAAACACGATATGACGTGTTCAGCGGAGGCTTATAATGCTTCTACTGCACGCCATTCGATATTTCCATTTTGTAAGTGAGATGCGCAAAAATAAGGATAATTTTTAATAATTCATGATTTCTCGTAAAATATTACTTTCAAAAAAGGGAATAATAGTTCAAATAATAAAAGAGTCCGCTTGCGGTTAACAAGCGGACTCTAATACACTATTCAGATCTTTCTTATTTCTTAAAATAACGATTGTATAAACCTTCAAAACCTTTACCATGACGTGCTTCATCTTTGCACATTTCATGAACTGTATCATGAATTGCATCTAAGTTTTGTTGTTTTGCCAGAGTTGCAATTCGTTTTTTATCTTCACAAGCCCCAGCTTCAGCTTCCATCCGTTTTTTTAAATTTGTCTTAGTATCCCAAACTACATCGCCAAGCAATTCTGCAAACTTAGCCGCATGTTCAGCTTCTTCCCAGGCATAACGTTTAAATGCTTCCGCTACTTCAGGATAGCCTTCACGGTCAGCCTGACGACTCATTGCCAAATACATACCAACTTCGGTACACTCTCCCATAAAATGAGCATTTAATCCTTCTAAAATTTCCGGGTCAACACCTTTTGCAATGCCTAATACGTGCTCATCAACAAATTGTAATGCACCTTCTGTTTCTACAAGTTCTTTGAATTTACTCTTCGGTTGTTTACATTGAGGACAAAATTCCGGAGCTTCTTCTCCTTCATGAACATAACCGCATACTGTACAAATAAATTTCTTTTTCATAATGTAAGAATTTGAATTTAAATAATTTATGTGTTTTTTGTTTCTATATCCTTTAGGCATTGAGCACAATAACCTTTACAATATAGTTGAACTTCGGTAATTTTTATTTTTTCCGAATCTTCTTTGAAGATAATGTCTTCCTTTATCGGTAAATCTTTTATACAACCGCATTTACTACATCTAAAATGAGCATGAGGAGTTATGTCTGCATCATATCTACTGTTTTTATCATCTATTGTCAGCATTTGTACCGCACCCTGCTCTACAAGTATTTTCAATGTATTATATACAGTTGTACGGGATAATGTCGGAATATCAGGATATAAATCGCTGAATATCATATCTACAGTCGGATGGATTCTATTCTCTATCAAATAATTCATAATAGCAATTCTTTGAAGAGAAGGTTTTATCCCATGAGAAACTAATCTTGTATATCCTTTTTCTTGACTCATTTTATATTTGTAATAATTACAAATTTTAATTTGATGCAAATATAAAATAGATTTTTAATTTCATAATTACATTTACAAAGATTAACATAAAAGAAAATATAAGAGACATTCAATTCTTTACTATTTGTTCTGACTATAATTAAACTAAAATCAGCTTATTAACTTTTCATTTTTAATAACTCAGAATCGCTTGGTAACCAATCATCTCGATTTCAAAAAATAAAGAAAATTATGGCAATTCCATTATTATATAAAACATTCCCCAACATGAAACTAACTCCATATTGGGGAATGATCAATATTGCATTTATAAGCTTTACTATTCTACATCCGACATTAATTTTTCGAAAAACTCATCCAATTCTTTATCTATCTTATCTAAAAAATCATCTTCTAGATAAATCATATCTTTGTCGTATGTCACTAATTCACATATTTGCTCAAAATTATCATCAACCAATATTACAGAAAACGGACCGACAAAATCAAGGGATTCAAATTTTTGTTTAATACTATCAGTATTCAGAACATATTTCAAAGAATCAATTACGGCCTCTTCAAAATTTTCAGAATTCTCTTTCAAATCATCCCAACCATCAATGGTTTCCTGAAGAAGGATATTTTCGGAATCATCATAAATCACAACCAGCAAGTCATCATATTTTACACATACATACATATCTGTCAATGTGCAATCATCTTTTGTTCTTACCGTTTCTATAGCATTTGTAAATACCGATGAAATGTCATTATAAAGCCTTTCTTTTGTAGCTTCCATTTTTTATCCTCCCATATTTGAATCCAAAGATACATAAAAATAAAGAATCAAAGATCAAAGCCCACTTATTTCTTACTTTATTTCTGAAATTTCACAATCTAAATAATATTAAGCCTCTATATAATGCTGATATCGGTTGAAAAATTTTATGAATCCAGGAATTTTCATCAATCCTTTTTCAAAAAAGAGGATTCCTAACAATGCACATGTAATACCGAGTAGTACGTCAATAATATAATGATGAGAAGAATAAACCGCAGTAAACCAAATACCACACATAAGAACTGCAAAGATCGTGATAATAGCCGGATGACATTTTTTTACTAATGCATAATAAAAGGCTACAACCATATATGCTGCATGTAAAGATGGTATTGCTGCAAAAACATTCGAATTACGACTATACAGCGAATCGAAAATCGGCAATCCGACCAATTCGTCAAAGCGACCAAGTGCAGCAGTATTACCCGGTGTATTAAGTATTGCTTCAAAACCGTAATTTATTGCATACCAAGGAGGTGCTGCAGGGTGAATATAATAGCCCGCGAATCCTATTAGATTTACCAATAAAAAAACTATTGAAAACCGAAGATACAAACGCCTGTCTTTTTTCAGATATAGCCAAAGACCGAAAGCGATAGGAACAGGAACCCAACATAAATAAAAAAAGCCTGCAAGAATATCCGATATTACGGAATGATGCAAAGCAAAATATTCACAAGGAATGAGTAAAGTTCCATTTTCTTCTATTCCAAATAAAAACTTTTCAAGATCATATAAATTCCGCACATCAATAGGGTTGACTTCATAGTTAGGATATACACGCATCCAGTCATATGAAATTCCAAAAATAAAAAACGGCAATAATCCTACAGCTAACTTTCTTGTTGACTTTCCTGCAAAAAACAAGATTAAGAAAATAGATACTATTAATAAATGTTCCGGACGCAATCCAACAAAAACAGTTGTTATTGCAATAAATATAATTGCAATAACAACTACGGTTAAGATTTCGTTTCTTGAAGGTAGAGAGTTTAATATTTTCATAAATCTACAAATTCATTACTTTACGACAATGAGCTAAGCGAGTAAATGCCGTAATGTTAGAAAAAATAGCAATAATGAGCAGTGCTGCCTCAAATATGTAAATAGGATTTAACACAGATTCTTCATGTATAAAAAAAGAAGACACCCCACATCCTAATGCTCCAATAGCTGTTAATACAACCCGTTCTGGACGCTGCATAAACCCTACTTTACATTCTATGCCGAGACCTTCTGCTCTAGCCCTAACATAACTGACCATCAATGATCCGACTAATGCAATAAATGCAATTATAAACCCGACAACATAACCTTGTGCCATCATATAGGAACAGATCCCTAAAAACACGATCAATTCACTGTACCTGTCAAGTACCGAATCATATAATGCGCCAAAAGAAGAACTCATTTTTCCAATACGTGCAACTTGTCCGTCCAACATATCGAATAATCCGGCAAATAAAATAACCCCGCCAGCCCAACCTATATAAGAGAAATCATTTTTTTCTCCATATATTCCTCCATAAATTAAAATGACGGCTGATACAATATTAAAAAATAGCCCTGTGGTAGTTACAATATTAGGAGTTATCCCAACCTTTACTAACTTATGTACCACTGGATCAATGATTCTATAGATTATCTGCTGAGCCCAATCTCTGAATTTCATTCTTATGTACTTTAAATTTAATTTCTACGTTTAAAAAAAAATTTCAGTTCGTGATTTCTATAAACAAAAATACGCTGCATATTATAATTCCAAAAAAAAGCGACAGCTAAAGAAACCAATATTTTAGAAAATATAAACAGATTGTCTAAATAATGACCAAAAATATTCTGAATATATATCACTTTAGTAATAGCTTCTGTTATAAGAAATGTTCCCCCGACATTGAGAAAAAGGCTTCCACACCAAACCAAAATATATTTAATCACTATATTTATCTTTTTACAATTTTCTGGCCGGAATGTCCACTTATAATTAACGATACAATTAACAATTCCTCCGAAAAAAGAACCCGCAAAAGTTGCATAGACATAATAAACGCTAAACAACTTTGCGAGTCCTATAGTAATAATGAAATCTATTATTGTCGCTAATTGAGAGGACAATTGTGCTCTCAAAAACATAAAGAAACCGTCTCTTTCCGAAACTATTTTTGCATATTTTTTTATCCGATCAACCATCTTACTCCCATCAGCAAAAGAAAACTGTATATTCCGGCTAAAATATCATCTGCCATTACACCGATTCCC
Organism: Coprobacter fastidiosus; assembly: GCF_030296935.1. Taxonomy (NCBI): domain Bacteria; kingdom Pseudomonadati; phylum Bacteroidota; class Bacteroidia; order Bacteroidales; family Barnesiellaceae; genus Coprobacter; species Coprobacter fastidiosus. The sequence goes on from NZ_AP028032.1 coordinate 560,425, forward strand.
CCTTCCAACTGTTCCATTTTACGAATACCCAGTGGCTTAAAGATATCAAAAAAGCGAAACAATAAAAAAGCAAACAAAATATACCAGACATTCCCTACCGGTACAGCAAGTAGAGCAATCCAAACTCCCACCATTTCATCAACAACCACTTTTGACGGATCTTTTCCCCACTCTGATTCTAACTTATCGGCCGACCAAATTCCGGCTGCAGTAAAAAGAACTATAAGCAAACTTGTTACGACTAATAAGATATTGAACGGTATTACATAGAATAATACCGTCCAAATAATAACAGCAACAAGAGCTCCTGCCGTTCCAGGAGCAAATGGAGAAAATCCTGATCCGAAACCGGATGCGATAATTATATGGAATAATTTAGCTCTCTTCATAAATCGATCCGACAAAATTATGCGATAGTTGCACTAATTAATCCAAATAACTTGGAGCAGTCTCTCCTACCATATTTCGAAGAGTTTCTTTTACCATTCGCCATTGTTGGAACAGGTCATGCACCGGTTGATGTTCGAAATCATGCATCGGGCTTTTACAGAAGAATGACAACCATGTTTGGATACCACACATTCCTGCACGCATCGCAAGATCACTGAAAATAACCAAATCAAGAGCTATAGGTGCGGCAAGAATAGAGTCCCGACAAAGGAAGTTGACTTTGATTTCCATAGGATATCCCATCCAGCCGAAAATATCGATATTATCCCAAGCTTCTTTATTATCTTTACGTGGAGGATAATAATTGATACGAACTTTATGATATACATCACCATACAAATCAGGGAACTTTTCAGGCTCAAAAATATTATCAATAACAGATAATTTGCTGACTTCCTTTGTTTTGAAATTTTCAGGCTGATCAAGGACTTCTCCGTCTCTATTTCCTAAAATATTTGTAGAGAACCACCCACTAACACCTAACATTCGAGTCTTGAACATCGGAGCAAGAACCGTCTTCATCAATGTCTGACCACTCTTGAAGTCCTTACCTGCAATAGGAATATTTTGTTTTTTCGAGAATTCCCACATAGCCGGAATATCTACACACAGATTCGGAGCACCCATAATAAATGGAGCACCTTCTGCAATAGCAGCATAAGCATAGCACATACTTGGAGATATAACTTCCGTATTATTGTCTTTCATCGCTTTTTCCAGAGAAGCAAGAGACTTGTGTTCTTCACTCATCGGAATATAAATTTCGGTACTTGCAGCCCATAATACAACAATACGATCACAGTTATTTGCAGCTTTAAAATTACGAATATCTTCCCGTAACTGCTTTACCATATCCCAACGTGTAGCAGCATTTTTAATATGAGTACCATTCAACCGTTTTGCAAAATTATGGTCGAATGCGGCAGGCATCGGTTTGATCGCCTGCAATTCGTCTTTTACAAGATTCAAATCTTTTTCTTTCAGAACCTCTGCATATAAGGCTGCATCGTATGTATTATCCGGAAAAATATCCCAACCTCCGAATACGATATCGTTCAGGTCAACCAAAGGAACAATATCCTTGATAAGTTTTTCGTTACCGTCTTGCATACGCATTGTAGCCATCTGTGTGATTGAGCCGATAGCTTTTGTCAATCCTTTACGGGCAGCTAATGTTCCTGTAATCATTGTGGTTGAGACAGCACCACCTACTCCCACAACCAAGACACCCAAACGACCGTTTGCCGGCTTAATTTCCTGTTTCATTTCTTCCAAGTTTATAAAATTATGCGAATTTTCCGAGATTTCCCCTGAATATCCGCCAGTTTAGATATTATTATCAGTTAATTAAATTCCATTTATACACACTCTTAAATCTCCTTAGAAATCAATAAATTAACAAAATCACTCATTAATTATAAATTACGATTTCCGAGGAGAAATTCAAACCCATAAATAAGATTATACCAAAATCAGGGAAAAACCTCTTTTTTATTGTCCCTACCCTAAATTCTTCTAATCAAAATTGACTACGAAGGTACGGATTCTACAATGTATAAAAAAAGGTCTATTTGGTAGAAAAAATGTTCTAAAAAGAACATCGGTTTTACCGCATATCAACCTGACATATTAAATCAATGAGTATTTTCGGATAGCAAATAAAAATATTTTTATCCATAATGCAAAAAAAAGACAAAAATATTTTGATTGAAAAAACAAATCATTACTTTTGTAGCCATAAAAATAACATAGTTGCATGATGAACACTTTTAGTTTTACATATTTTTATTTCTATTTTTACTTTAAAAGAAAGTAAAACGGGATTTTTATTATAAAACAAAAATAAATAATATATTGAGAATCCCGTTCGAATGAGCGGGATTCTCAAGTTTTAGAATAATTGATTATGAAAACCTTTCAACGATTTTACTTTTATTATTTTTATTACTTTATGAGCACATAAGGTGGGATTTTACATATCCGATATACAATAAATAAAGTATCCCACCTTTCAATGAAAGTGTGGGATTTTTTTAATTAGAAAACTCTTATAAATGAAAAAAGTTGCTATACAAGGAATACCGGGTTGTTATCACGAAATGGCTGCCCGATCTTATTTTACCAATGAAGAAGTAGAGGTTGAACCCTGTTTGACATTTCCTAATTTATTCGAGAAAATGAGCAAAGATGATTCTCTTCTCGGAATAATGGCAATAGAAAATACAATTGCCGGATCTTTATTACAGAATCACGAACTATTACGCAAAAGCGATTTGAGTATCATCGGAGAATATAAGTTGAGAATTTCACATGTGCTCGCTGCCCTTCCTGGTGAAACTCTCGAAAATATATCCGAGATAAACTCTCACCCGATCGCTTTAATGCAATGCGAAGAATTTCTGAATCAATTACCTAATATTAAAATTGTAGAAAAAGACGATACTGCAGCCAGTGCCCGTGAAATACAAGAAAAAGGTCTCAAAGGCCATGCTGCAATTTGTAGCCGTCTGGCAGCAGAAATGTACGGGCTTAACATATTAGAGTCCGGTATAGAGACAAATAAGCGGAATTTTACCCGTTTTTTGGTATTAGCAGACAGTTGGCAAAGAGATGATCTTATTAATCGTCAAAGTATAAACAAAGCATCTCTTATTTTTACTCTCCCTCATACCAACGGAAGTTTATCAAAAGTCTTGACAATATTATCGTTCTATGATATAAATCTTACAAAGATACAGTCTCTTCCAATAATCGGGAGAGAGTGGGAATACAGATTTTATGTCGATATAACATTTTCTGATTATACTCGGTATAAACAATCGTTAGAAGCAATCAAACCACTAACTAAAGATTTTAAAATACAAGGAGAATATGCTGAATTTACAGAAACACTCTGATATATGCCCGGCTAACAGAGTAAGCCAAATCAAAGAATACTACTTCTCAAAGAAGTTAAAAGAAGTGGCCGACATGAATGCAAAAGGGTTGGATGTTATTAGTCTTGGAATTGGTAGCCCAGACCGTCCACCTCATATCCGAACAATAGATGCATTGTGCGAGGATAGCCGGAAAGAAGATGCCCACGGATATCAGCCTTACATCGGTATTCCAGCTTTACGAGAAGCATTTTCTGATTGGTATAAACGATGGTACGGTGTAGAATTGAACCCTAAGACCGAGATACAGCCTCTTATCGGTTCTAAAGAAGGAATTTTACATATATCATTGGCCTTTTTAAATCCCGGAGACGGTGTTTTAGTTCCTAATCCCGGATATCCGACATATACCTCTGTCAGTAAATTGGCCGAGGCACATATTATCAATTACGAATTGACTGAAAAAAACGGATGGTTACCTGATTTTGAAGCGATCGAAAAGAATGATTTGTCAAATGTAAAACTGATGTGGGTCAACTATCCTCATATGCCGACAGGAACTCCTGCATCCATAAATTTGTTTGAAAGGTTAGTTGCATTCGGGAAAAAGCATAATATCATTATTATAAATGATAATCCTTATAGCTTCATACTTAATGAAAAGCCTTTAAGCATTCTTTCTGTCCCCGGAGCTAAAGATATTTGCATAGAAATGAATTCGATGAGTAAAGCTCATAATATGCCGGGATGGCGTATCGGAATGTTAGCATCGAATCCCCAATTTGTCGAATGGATTCTCCGTGTAAAAAGCAATATCGATTCCGGAACATTCCGACCCATGCAAAAGGCTGCGGTTATAGCTTTGTCTTCTGGTCCGGAATGGTATGAGAGTATGAATGCGGTATATAGAAAACGCAGAAAGATTGCAGAAAAAATTGCAGAAGAATTAGGCTGTTCTTTCAACTCGAAACAAACAGGAATGTTCCTTTGGGCAAAAATTCCCGATCATATAACCAGCAGTGCAGAACTTGCAGATAAAGTATTATATGAAGCCCAAGTTTTTATAACACCGGGAATAGTTTTCGGAAGTTTGGGAGACCGATACATACGGCTCTCGCTTTGTGCTAATGAAGCGGCCCTATTAGAAGCTCTCGACAGAATCAAAAATCGTCTTAATAAATAAATTAATAATAAAAACACAGTCATGACAGAAACATTAAACTTCGAATCAATTTTATTACCCGGCATAGAAGCTAAACGTCCTCTTATAATGGCAGGACCTTGTAGTGCTGAAACGGAAGAACAGGTGTTAGAAACAGCAAAAGGTCTGGCAACTCAAGGAATCAAGATATTTCGAGCTGGAATATGGAAACCTAGAACAAAACCGGGAGGTTTTGAAGGTGTCGGTACAGAAGGACTGGCTTGGTTAAAGAAAGTAAAAGAAACTACTGGAATGTATACAGCAACCGAAGTTGCTAATCAGCATCATGTATTTGAAGCCTTAAAACATGGTATTGATATCCTTTGGGTCGGGGCACGTACTACGGCAAATCCTTTTGCTGTGCAAGAAATTGCCGACGCTCTTAAGGGGGTGGATATTCCCATTTTAATTAAAAATCCGGTCAATCCAGATCTCGAACTTTGGATTGGGGCAATAGAAAGAATCTATAATGCCGGACTCCATCGAATCGGAGCAATACATCGAGGATTCAGCTCTTATGATAAGAGACTTTACCGAAATTTGCCACAGTGGCATATTCCTATCGAACTTCGTCGACGTCTTCCGAATTTACCGATAATTTGCGATCCGAGTCATATAGGGGGAAAACGCGATCTCGTGGCGCCTTTATGCCAGCAAGCTATGGATATGGGATTTGACGGGTTAATTATAGAATCTCATTGTAATCCCGATTGTGCATGGAGTGATAAAAATCAGCAAATAACACCGGATGTTCTCAATTTTATTTTAAATATGTTAGTTATCCGGGAAACGACCCAAACTACAGAAAATTTATCGGAACTTAGAAGGCAGATCGACGAATTGGATAATCAATTGCTGGAATTATTGGCCAAACGGATGCGTATATCTCGAGAAATCGGGCAATATAAAAAAGAACACGATATGACAGTCTTACAACCGACCCGTTATGATGAGATTTTAAGTAAACGGATCAACCAGGCAATAGATCTAGATATGGACGGAGAATTTATGAAATCGGTTTTACAGGCAATTCACGAAGAGTCAGTAAGGCAACAAATGAATATTTTGAATAAATAAAACGATGAAAATACTTATTCTCGGAGCTGGGAAAATGGGCTCTTTTTTTGCGGATGTACTAAGTTTTCAACACGAAGTAGCACTTTTTGATACTGATCCCAAACGGTTGAGATTTGTGTTCAATACTTACCGAATGACAGCGTTAGAGGAGGTAAAAGAGTTTCAACCGGAATTGGTCATTAATGCAGCAACCGTAAAATATACAATCGCTGCATTCGAAATGATATTACCTCATATCCCTGCTAATTGCATTATATCTGACATTGCCTCTGTAAAAACAGGACTTCCGGAATTTTACCAAAAGACCGGACATCCGTTTGTCTCGACTCATCCGATGTTCGGGCCTACATTTGCAAATCTCAGTGACTTAAGTACTCAAAATACGATTATCATTTCCGAGTCCGACCATTTAGGAAAAGTTTTTTTTAAAGATCTATACAGTAATTTAAGGTTAAGAATATTTGAATATTCATTTAAGGAGCATGATGAAACAATCGCCTATTCGTTATCGATTCCATTTGCATCTACTCTTGTTTTTGCTGCTGTAATGAAACCTCAGGACGCTCCGGGTACAACATTCAAAAAGCACATGGATATTGCTCACGGACTTCTTTCCGAAGATGATTATCTCCTCACGGAGATTCTATTTAACCCGCACACGCCCGAACAAGTGTCGCAAATTCAAGAACAACTGGATATACTGCTCGACATTATAAAACGTAAGGATACTGACAAAATGAAGGCATATTTGACTCGCTTACGAGAAAATATTCGATAAAAAAACGCGGTATTACACCGCGTTTTTTACCGGATATTTAAATTTTATCGGGTCTGTTTTGGGCAGGCTCTTACATTTTTAAATAAAAGTCTTTAGTTAAAGCTATATATTCCGGTGTATATGTCAAAGGTGCTGTCTCTATAACAAGCTCTTCTTCTATATAGCTTACGGGGGACTTCCCCCACTCTACTAAAACTCTTTTAGGGGAGACATTCGGACGTCCTTTTACCCAAACTTTTCGAGACACCCACAATTTGTTGGAGACAGCTATACCGGTCAACTGTCTGTCTTGGTCTGCAGGGTATATAACGGAAATGTGACCTTCAGGCTTCAATAACTTTACTGCATTGGATACAAATTCTTCATAAGTTAGTGAAGCTGTATGTCGTGCCATTTGCCGAGAGAGACTTTTGGGAGGCAGAGTATTATCAAAATAAGGAGGATTAGACACAATATGATCATAGAGAGTTTCTGACATTTCCGCATACTCTTGTAAAGAACAATTAATTACTTGTATTTTATTGCTCCATGGAGAAGATGATATATTTTCTTTAGCTTGTAAGTACGCATCTCTATCGATCTCGATTGCATCGATAGATACTTGAGAAAACGAAGATCTTTGCGCCGCCATTAATGCGATTATTCCTGTTCCGGTTCCTATATCCAATATATTCCCATTTTTCGGGATATTACACCAAGCTCCAAGCAGCACTCCATCTGTACCTACCTTCATTGCACAGCGGTCATGATATATGGTAAATTGTTTAAACTGAAAATAATGAGTTCCCATAAATAAAAATTTTAGAATACAAATAAACAAAAAATAATAACAATTTTATGGGGATCTAAGTATTGTTTATTTTTTGGCACACTCATTGTACTATAATATAACATTGATTTTTCAGGAGTGCTGACAATGTATTTAATCCTAATTACTGACAAAATGACAATTAACATATGAAAAAAATTTTTTCTGATAATAATCTGCTTGATGATGCTAATGACAATGCCACTACAATTATGCCGATTTTCGCTGAAGTAGAGGGTAATCCGGATATAGAATGTCCGGGGGTGGCAGAAGTCGATCTGCCCATACTGCCATTGCGCAATATGGTGATGTATCCGGGAGTAGCTCTCCCTGTATCAGTTGGAAGGGCCAAATCTCTTCAACTTATTAAAGAAGCATACGCTCAAAAACAATATATCGGTGTAACATGTCAAAAAGATATGTACGTAGATGAACCTGAATACAAAGATTTGTATGAAATAGGTACTATTGCGGAAATCGTAAAAATACTGGAAATGCCAGACGGAAGCACTACTGTTATTTTACAAGGCAAACGACGTTTTCATTTAGATAATCTGACAACATTCACTCCTTATTTAAGAGGCAATATCTCTCTATTGGAAGAAAAAATGCCCAAATCGAATGACAAAGAATTCGAAGCGCTCATATCTGCAATAAAGGACATGACATTCAATATTCTGAAAACTTTGGGTGAACCTTCACGAGAGCTAATGTTTGCATTAAGGAATATTGAAAATTCTCACTATCTGATTAATTTTTTATGTTCCAATATTCCTTTAAATACCCAACAGAAACAGGATCTGCTTAATATCGACTCGGTCAAGCAACGAGCATTCAGTTTATATACCGCACTGAGTAAGGAAGCCCAACTTATTGAAATAAAAGCAAGTATTCAATCTCGTACGAGAGAAGACTTGAACCAACAACAAAGAGAGCACTTTTTACAACAACAGATAAAAACTATACAAGATGAATTGGGTGGAAGCGTTCAGGAACAAGATATACAGGAACTGAAGGAAAAAGCTTCTAAAAAGAAATGGGATGCTTCAGTAGCTGCCATATTTGAAAAAGAACTACGTAAATTAGAACGTCTTTATCCTCAATCTCCAGACTTTTCGGTGCAATATAATTACTTGGAAACATTGACCGATTTACCTTGGAATGAATTTACAAAGGATAATTTTAATCTGAAACATGCACAGAAGCAATTAGATAAAGACCATTACGGGCTTGAAAAAGTGAAAGACCGTATTTTAGAACATCTGGCGGTATTAAAACTGCGAGGGGATTTAAAATCTCCGATTATATGCCTTTACGGACCTCCGGGTGTCGGAAAAACATCTTTGGGAAAGTCAATAGCGGAAGCTCTGAAAAGAAAATATGTGCGTATTTCTTTAGGGGGATTGCACGATGAAGCGGAAATCAGAGGTCACCGACGCACCTACATCGGAGCTATGCCTGGTCGTATTATACAGGGTTTATTGAAAGCCGGTTCGTCTAATCCTGTGTTCGTTTTAGATGAAATAGATAAAATCGGAAATGATTTTAAAGGAGATCCGGCATCAGCTTTGTTAGAGGTTCTCGATCCGGAACAGAACAACGCTTTTCATGATAATTATTTGGATATCGACTATGATCTGTCAAATATTTTATTTATAGCGACTGCCAATAATTTGAATACGATCTCCCAACCTTTATTAGATCGAATGGAGCTTATCGATATAACCGGATATATTTTGGAAGAAAAAGTAGAGATCGGTCGAAGACACCTTGTCCCGAAACAGCTCGAGAATCATGGGCTCGTAAAAGGTGATGTAGACATTCCTAAAAAGACGATGGAGGTCATAGTAGACTCTTATACTCGGGAATCGGGTGTTCGGGAATTGGATAAGAAAATTGCCAAAATTATGCGGAAAATTGCCCGAAAAAAAGCATTGGAAGAAGAATACCCACATACGATTACAGTAAATGACTTACATGAATATTTAGGAATAAAAGAGTATTCACGAGATAAATACGAAGGAAATGAATATGCCGGTGTCGTTACAGGTTTGGCATGGACTGCCGTAGGTGGAGAAATATTATTCGTAGAATCAAGCCTGAGTAAAAGCAAAGGCGAAAAACTGACATTAACAGGAAATTTAGGTGATGTCATGAAAGAGTCGGCAATAATAGCCATGCAATACATAAAAGCCCATGCCGAAATGTTAAATATCAGTGATGACGTGTTCGATAAATGGAACGTACATATTCATGTGCCAGAAGGCGCTATTCCTAAAGATGGTCCTTCTGCAGGTATCACGATGGTAACTTCTATTGCATCCTCATTTACCCAACGCAAAGTACGTCCGAACCTGGCCATGACCGGAGAAATTACATTAAGAGGACGTGTACTTCCCGTCGGAGGCATAAAAGAAAAAATATTGGCTGCAAAACGCGCTAATATAAAAGATATTATCTTATCGGAAGAAAATAAAAAAGACATAGATGAGATCAAAGAAAATTATATTAAGGGGCTTACATTCCACTACGTACGGAACATTAAAGAAGTTCTCGATTTTGCATTATTGAATGAAAAGGTAGAACACCCCATACAATTATAGAAATAATAATAGGTAAATACAGATAAGGAGGAAATTTATTGAAAAAATTCCTCCTTATCTTATATGTTATCTGCTTAACAGATTTTAATTCGATTTTTACAACAAAATATTCAAAAGGATTGTTTCCTTATTACTACTACTCTATAAATAGTCGGACAACATACTTGAAGGCATCATTATTCAAGAAAATGTCCGGCTATTTTATTATAAATATCCATTAGATTTATTGACACACATTTTATATCTTTGTAGTCTGAAAATAGTAAAATAATGAGTGAAAATACTTTATTGGATAAATTAGAAGGCCTTTCAATCCGTTTCGAAGAGGTCGGGACTCTTATTACCGATCCGGCTGTTATATCTGATATGAAGCGTTTTGTTAAACTTACCAAGGAATATAGTGATCTCGAGAAAATTGTTAAAGCTAAAAATCAATATGAGAAATTACTAAACAATATCTCTGAAGCAAGATCAATATTAGAATCGGAAAACGACCTGGAAATAAGGGAAATGGCAAAAGAAGAATTGGATGAGTCTCAAGAAAAACTTCCGGTATTGGAAGAAGAGATAAAACTACTACTCGTTCCCACCGATCCCCAAGATAGTAAAAATGCCATAGTAGAAATTCGAGGAGGCACAGGGGGTGATGAAGCCGCTATTTTTGCAGGGGATCTGTTTCGTATGTATTCTAAATATTGTGAGACCAAAGGGTGGCAATTAAGTATATCCAGTTATAGTGAAGGCTCTTCGGGTGGATATAAAGAAATTATTTTTACAGTAAGCGGAGAAAATGTTTATGGCACATTAAAATACGAATCCGGTGTACATCGGGTGCAGCGTGTCCCAGCAACTGAGACACAAGGCAGAGTACATACTTCGGCCGCATCTGTGGCAGTTCTTCCGGAGGCAGAAGAATTTGATGTTGAGATTAATGAAGGTGAAATCAAATGGGATACTTTCCGCTCCGGTGGTGCTGGAGGACAAAACGTTAATAAAGTGGAATCTGGTGTCCGTCTCAGGTACGTATGGAAAAATCCCAATACAGGAGTTTCAGAAGAGATTCTTATCGAATGTACTGAAACCCGTGATCAACCCAAAAATAAAGAACGTGCACTTACCCGTTTACGTTCTTTTATTTATGATAAAGAGCATCAAAAATACCTTGACGATATTGCAGCCAAAAGAAAGACAATGGTCTCTACAGGAGATCGTTCCGCTAAGATACGTACATACAATTATCCTCAAGGGCGCATTACCGACCATAGAATCAACTATACTATATATAATCTTTCAGCATTCATGGATGGCGATATACAAGACTGCATAGATCACCTAATTATTGCCGAAAATGCCGAAAGAATGAAAGAAAGCGAATTATAGAAAATTTTTTGTACCTATCTTATGAACAAACAACAACTCTTTGAGAACATAAAACGTAAAAAATCATTTCTTTGCGTAGGTTTAGATATCGATATTAAAAAAATTCCGACACATTTGCTTAATGAAGAAGATCCTATTTTTGCATTTAATAAAATTATTGTCGATTCGACAGCAGATCTTTGTGTCGCTTATAAGCCCAATCTCGCTTTTTATGAGAGTTTGGGCATTCAAGGTTGGAGTGCCTTTGAAAAAACAGTACGATATATAAAAGAAAATTATCCGGATCAATTTATTATTGCCGATGCAAAACGCGGAGATATAGGGAATACTTCAGAAATGTACGCTCGCAGTTTTTTTGAACATCTCGATATCGACTCGGTAACAGTTGCTCCTTATATGGGAGAAGATAGCGTAAAACCTTTTCTCGTATATCCAGGTAAATGGGTCATTGTTTTGGGATTAACGTCTAATAAAGGATCTCAAGATTTTCAATTTACGGCAGATGCTTCAGGAGAACGACTTTTTGAAAAAGTAATGCGTATTTCCCAAACTTGGGCAACCGATGATCAAATGATGTTTGTTGTAGGGGCAACCCAAGGGAAATTATTTACGGACGTACGCAAAATAGCACCAGATCACTTTTTATTAGTTCCGGGAGTAGGCGCTCAAGGCGGAAGTTTGCAAGATGTTGCTAAATATGGAATGAATAAGCAATGCGGTCTTTTGGTAAATTCCTCACGAGGAATTATATATGCCGATAAGAGTGAGAATTTTGGAATTGCAGCACGTGCTGAATCGAAGAAAATTCAAGAACAAATGGAAGCCCTTTTGCAAGAAAGATCTCTAATTTGAATTTTTCTTAGAATCATATAATATAAGCATAAATATTTACTGTAAACTCTCGTATTTTATAAAAAATATACCGATTTATTTTGTAAATTTGCAGACAGACAGAAAACAAATACATGTTTTAAAATTATTGTAATATGCAAACACTTGACAATTTCAATTTTGCCGGTAAAAAGGCATTTGTACGTGTTGATTTTAACGTACCTTTGGATGAAAATCTGAATATTACAGACGACACTCGTATGCGCGCAGCGTTGCCTACTTTGAAAAAAATTATTGCTGATGGCGGTAGCGTGATTATCGGATCACATCTGGGTCGTCCGAAAAAAGGTCCGGAAGACAAATTTTCATTGAAGCATGTAGTTGCACATTTGTCTGAATTATTAGGACAACCTGTAAAATTTGTTGATGACTCAATAGGTGAAAAAGTAAAAGCTGCTGTTGCAGAATTGAAACCGGGAGAAGTGCTTGTTCTTGAAAATCTTCGTTTTTATGCTGAAGAGGAAGGCAAACCCAGAGGACTTGCTGAAGATGCCAGCGATGAAGAAAAAGCTGCTGCAAAAAAGGCCGTCAAAGCCAGTCAAAAAGAATTCACAAAGGAATTGGCAAGTCTTGCTGATGTTTATGTAAATGACGCATTTGGTACAGCTCACCGTGCACACGCTTCTACCGCTTTAATTGCTGACTATTTTACCCCGGAGAATAAAATGTTCGGTTACCTGATGGAAAAAGAGGTAAAAGCTGTAGAAAAGGTAATGAAAGATATTAATCGTCCTTTTACAGCAATTATGGGCGGATCTAAAGTTTCCTCAAAAATTGAAATTATTGAAAATCTGCTTAACAAAGTGGATAATCTGATCATTACAGGAGGTATGACTTATACTTTTACAAAAGCTCAAGGCGGTAAAATCGGTAATTCTATTTGTGAAGATGACAAATTGGATTTAGCTCTTGATCTAATGAAAAAAGCAAAAGAAAAAGGTGTAAATTTAGTATTAGCTGTAGATGCTAAAATTGCAGATGCATTCAGTAATGATGCAAATACTAAAATAGTTCCTGTAAATCAAATTCCTGATGGTTGGGAAGGTTTGGATATTGGCCCGGAATCTGAGAAAATATTCGCAGATGTTATCAAAAAATCTAAAACAATTCTTTGGAACGGTCCTACGGGTGTATTTGAATTTGAAAACTTTACCCATGGTTCACGCTCTGTAGGGGAAGCTATTGTGGAAGCTACCAAAAACGGAGCATTCTCTCTTGTTGGTGGAGGAGATTCTGTTGCTTGTGTTAATAAATTTGGTTTAGCAAACGGAGTATCGTATGTATCTACAGGTGGCGGTGCGTTACTTGAAGCAATCGAAGGAAAAATTCTTCCGGGTATTAAAGCGATCCAAGGATAAACAATAATAAAATTCTTCTATTATAGAAAGCCTGTTTAAGAAAAGATTTAAACAGGCTTTTCTTATTAATATCGATTACTTTATTGTAATTTACACAAATGATAAAAAAGGATATGCAAAATACTGTGACCCCATTTGATCTTCTCGCCCTCCTCCTATTCTACTAAAGATAAAAAATAAATTAAAGATTCTAGTATGAAAATGAATAAAATATTTCAGAAAGCCATTTGCCTATTTTCCTGAATACGGACATTCAACTGTTGTTGGTATTCCAAAAGATATTCTATATAATTAGAATATTTCTCAGGAGATTCCAAAAATATATTTAAAGATTTTTTTACCCAGTCCAATGCAGAATCATATCGATCGTTAAGTTCTTCATATAATGCCATATTAGCGGCGGCTTTAGCCTTCCGACCCATTTTCTCCGCATTTTCGTAAACATACTCCCATAAATAAGAAGCTTCTTCATAATTTCCTCTATTCCAGTAAGAATTTGCTTCTTTCATCAAAGGGTACGGAGTAACAAAATAAAAACGATCTGCATTATCAATATACGGATAAAACTTTTTACTGACCTGATACCCGGAATGATTTGTTGCATCGATCAAACAATTTTGAAATGATGGAAACCTGTCTAAAGTTCGATTTTCTGTTTCTCCATACGATTGCCACGATATAGTATCTTTACAGGAAAAAACGCTCGGTAAATATTTTTCTCCCATATAAAGTTTGAGATCAGCATAAACAGCAATATCCAAATCTCCAAAAAATAGAGCTTCGTCTACCTGAGTCAAGTGAATAGACGGAATAACAGATAATCTATCTAAAGACAAAATGGCATCTGCATTTAAACTATCCTTGATAAGTCGTACTTTGTCTTCTGGCAAAATATATTCTGTCATAGGATCATTCTGCATCGAAACTACAGATAGAGTCTTACCAGAAGCTTGCTTTAAAGAAGATGATACGCTTTTTACAAAATGCGGAATAAGATTTCCTCTTTTTATCTGCAACCGTTGACGCTCATTATAAGCGTCAATAATTTCACCTTCATCTTCTACCGGTGTACGTTCGGGGGTATTGATTACTATGGCTAATGTCCGAAGAGAATCTGGCAATATCGTTTCCGATGGACGTAATATTTCAAGTGGGACATAAACAGCTGTCGCACATGAAGTAAACAATAAAATAAAAAGTAAACTTATAGTATTTAACCAATAATGCATAAATATCAAGGTTTATGAATAGCTTTTCTACAAACATACAAATTTATTTCATGTGAGGAATATTCATTTCTTATAAAAAAACTAAGAGTCTTTTCGAGCCTGATTAAATTTTATAAAAATATCTCATCGGATTATCCTATTTTATTGTATTGTGAATAAAGTATTTAATACATCTTTGCTTACCGAAAGAAAAGCTAAAGAAAAAATACGATTAATAAAAAATCGGAAACACCTGTAAGTAGATTTACTTATAGGTGTTTCCGAAACAAATATAACCACAATTATTAGTAATTCCATTGACAAGCGATCATACGTAGATTGTTATCCCCTATCGTACGCAAATCTATGAGTTGGTTAAATCGGCAATTAATATATACCAAATTCGGGCAAAATGAAACATCCAGCATGGTCAACTGATTTTGATTACATAATACCCGTTGTAACAGATAGCGATTGCTTAAATCAAGTGTTGTCAAATCATTATAAGAACAATCGACAAAAGTAAGTTTGTCCGTTCCGTTAAGATTTAACCGGGTAAGGTTATTATATGAACAAACCAAATCAGTAAGAGCATCACAATTCAGAACATCAAGTGTTACCATATTGTTATCACTACAAAATAGAGTAAAAAGATTCGGTTGTTTTGACATAATCATTGTACGGATATTATTATCATCCATATTCAAGTTTTGCAAATTAACTGTCCCGAACAGATTTAAATTCGTCAAGCGATTATATCCGCAATAGAGATTTTTCAAATTAGCACAACTATCAACATTAAGAGATTCTAAGTGACACCCTTGAACATTAAGGGATTCTAAAGCAGATGAACCCTGAATATTGAATTCAACAAAAAGATTATTAGAACAATTTAAATTTTTCAATTGCGGAGATGTAGAAAGGTCGATTTCTGTGAGACGATTTTTATAACAATCAAGCTTGACCAACGCAATACAACCGGTTAAATCAAGTTCTGACAATTTATTACGGCTGACATTCATATCTGTAAGAGCTGAACAGTTCGTAGCATCGACTACCGTAATCTTATTTCGAGAAAGGTTCACTTTCTGCATAGCTGAAAAACCATTCAAATTTATGTCTCCCGCTAAATCTTTATCTTGCCAATCTATAGAAACCACTCTACCGTTATTCCAAGTAACACCTTTCCATGCTGCCGGAGTATTAATACTTACGATTTCCAACCGATCGGCATTGGAATCTCCTTTAGCAGATTTCTGCTGCAAAAAACTTTGCAGTTGTTTCACTTCATTTTTGTTATACTTCTGAGCAAATAGCACTGTGCTTCCCAGGACTAGTGCCACAATTAATAAAACTCGCTTCATAACTTCTTTTATTTTATTAGACTTATTGTCGGTTAATATCCTCTTCCCGATATTAACTTTACACTCATTAAAACAATATAGTCGAAAAAAAGTTTTGAAGAACGAATTTTACAAAAAAATGAAAAGAGGAAAGACTACTTTTCATTCAGTCTTATTCCATTCTCAAGAATCAGAATCAATCTTTGCTTGTATAATGCACCTATCGCTTTTTTGAAATTTTTCTTGCTACAAGAAAAGTGCTCGGCAATCTGCTCGGCAGAAGATTTATCAGAAAGAGGCATATAACCTTCATTTTCGTATAAAGATCGAAGAATTTCAGAAGATAACGTATCTATCTTTTCATATCCTACCGGTTGTAAAACAACATCGATTTTTTCATCTTTACGGATATGTTTTATATACCCTTTTATATGATCTCCCTTTTCTATATTGCAAAATATCTCATTGTAATAAACCATGCCCCAATGCGTATTATTGATAATAACCTTATATCCTATCTCGGTTTCTTGTACTACCAATAAATCAACTTCCTGATTTATTTCATAATCGATCGGAAGATTATTCAAAAATTTATTCAGTTTAGCTGAAGCAACGATACGTCCACTCTCATGATCAAGATAAGCATAAACAGTATAATAATATCCCTGTTTCATATCGACTCGTTGTTCACGGAAAGGAACTAACAGATCTTTCATTAACCCCCAATCCAAAAATGCACCGACCCTATTTGTCGATTTCACTTTTAAATATGCAAACTCTCCAACTTGAATATAAGGTTTTTCTGTAGTAGCAATAATTCGATCTTCTGAATCAAAATAGATAAAAACATCTATTATGTCTCCTATACGACAATTTTCAGGTATATATCGAGCAGGAAGTAATATCTCGCCTTTATCTTCTCCATCTAAATACACACCGAAATCTACTGTTTTTATAACCTTTAAGGCATTATACCTTCCTACTTTTACCATAATTTGTTTCTTTTGGAACAAAAGTAAATAAACTTCAGATATTATAAAAGCTCCTTCATAGGAATATGGAGAATATATTTTTATGAAGTTTTTCAGAATCATCAAATTTTTCTAAAATCACGCCGTACAATATGATCTTTCAGCATTTATTTTTACTTTTGTATATAAACCTTAAATATTTAGTAAGATGAAGAATGCACAATACTTATTCATCATAGTTTTATGCTATGTTGCAATGACAGGTAAAGCTCAAAATAATAGATTTACACCTCCTATTATGGGATGGAGTTCTTGGAATACTTATCGTATAAACATCAATGAACAACTTATAAAAAAACAAGCTGATGCAATTATTGATAGAGGTCTGAAAACCGTTGGATATCGATATATAAATATCGATGACGGTTTTTTCGGATGGCGTGATGAATCGGGAATACTTCATACTCATCCCAAGCGTTTTCCCAACGGATTGGAAAACATCGTTAAATATATACATGATAAAGGTCTAAAAGCTGGCATTTATTCTGATGCAGGAAGTAATACTTGCGGTTCGATTTGGGACAACGATCCAAATGGAATAGGAGTCGGGCTATATGGGCACGAGAAACAAGATGCAGACCTCTTTTTTAACAAATGGGGGGTTGATTTTATCAAAATAGACTATTGTGGTGCCGGACAGGAATTAGCATTAGATGAACAAAAGAGATATACTGAAATTTATCGAGCTTTCAATGATGTTTGTAACCATAAAATATCATTGAATATTTGCCGTTGGGCTTTCCCCGGCACATGGGCTGAAGATATCGCAACTTCATGGAGAATAAGTGCCGATATTACTCCAGAGTGGGCATCTATCAAACATATAATAAATAAGAACCTTTATTTATCAGCCTATGCACGAAATGGTCATTATAATGATATGGATATGCTGGAAATAGGAAGAGGTCTAAAACCTGAAGAGGAAGAAGTTCATTTCGGTATGTGGTGTATCATGAGTTCGCCCTTACTTATCGGTTGCGATTTAACTACTATTCCGGATAAATCTTTAGAATTACTGAAAAACAAAGAACTAATAGCTATCAATCAAGATTCGTTAGGTCTTCAAGCTTATGTAGTTCAACACGAAAAAAATGGATATGTATTAGTCAAAGATATTGAACAAAAACGAGGTAAAGCCAGAGCTATGGCTTTATATAATCCATCAGACTCGATTTGTTCGTTTTCTGTACCCACTGCATGTTTGGAGTTAGGTGGAACAATAAAAGTCCGAGATTTAATAGAACATAAGACTATTGATACAAATAAAGAATATTTAGAATATGAGTTACCTCCTCATAGTGCAAAATTTTTTCGTATAGAGGCGGAAAAGCGTCTGGAATCATCGCTTTACGAAGCTGAATGGGCTTATCTTCCATGTTATGATGATCTGGGTACTCGTTCTAAAAGTATCCGCTATGCTCCATGTGAAAAGGCATCCGGAAAAATGACCGTTAGCTTTATTGGCGGGAGCTCTGAAAATTATGCTGAATGGGATAATGTTTACAGTAAAAAAGGGGGTGCATATGAAATGAAGATTTTTTATTTGCCTGAAAAGAACCGCAAATTAGAAGTCAATATAAACGGAAAGTCTTATTTCTTTAAAAATTTAGAAACCGATAGCTCAAAGGGAATTATGACTATTACTCTTTCTGTACAATTAAATCGTGGGGAAAATACAATTCGCATAGGCAGTCCCTATTGCTGGGCTCCAGATATAGACTGTTTTACATTAAAAAGACGATAATTCACCGTTTCTGATTTCAGCAAATGAAAGAATAACTTACCTTTGTGATCACAAAAATTTTCAATATGATATTTTATTTTTCGGGAACGGGAAATTCTGAATGGGTTGCAAAAGAAGTAGCAAAAGCACAAAATGAAACAATATGTTTTATTCCCGAAGTTATGCAAAAAAAAGAATTTTATTATCGAGTCTCGGAAAAAGAAAAAATAGGGTTCGTATTTCCCATATATTCTTGGGGGCCGCCTAAACTCATTCTCGATTTCATTAAGCTCATACAATTAGAAATAAAGTATAATAACTATGTTTTTTTTGTTTGTACTTGTGGTGATGATATCGGGCTAAGCAAAAACATCTTTGTGAAAGCATTATTGGCCAAAGGAATTACTTGTAACAGTGGATTCTCTGTTATAATGCCAAATAATTATATATTAATGAAAGGGTTTGATGTAGATTCTCCAGTTTTGACAGACAAAAAATTAAGAGAAGCTATACCCAGAATGGAACAGATAAATTCATGGATAAGTAATAACAGATCAGGCTTATTCGATTGTAAACAAGGGCATTTCCCTATCTTTAAAACTCGAATTATATGGCCATTATTCAATAAATATCAAATATCGGATAAAGATTTTTATGCCACAGACTTATGTAACGGTTGCAGGTTGTGTGAACAAAAATGCCCTGTTGGAAATATAAAAGTCGATAAAAAACCGAAGTGGCAGCACCATTGTATTCTTTGTCTGGCATGTATTCACAGATGCCCGCAAACGGCAATTCAATATGGGAAGAAAACACAGAAAAAAGGCCGCTATTACAAAGGGAAAAAATGAACTAATAACGAAATTAAACGGTTTTTCTTTATAGCGTAGGCACAAAACTTTTTATTTCAAACAAAATATAAATCAGAAGTTTTTATATATTTGTAAATATGTCAACTAAATCATCCAAATATGAAAAATAGATTTATTCTTTTATCCGGATTCTGCCTTCTCCTTTTATGTATAAACTCTTGTAAGCAGAAAAAAAATCATCCAGACAAAACAGATTCGGATCAGCAAACAGAATTGACCGATACCGCTATTTCTATAGAGGAAATAGATACGTTGTCTTTTGCTCTTTATGAAAACGAGAAAAAATATCATATCAATAATGACACGGCAATGCCGGCCTGCACGTTTTCTATCGACATGATTTATCCGGATAATTATCCTAACAATATAAAATTAAAACAGATACAAAAATATTTTGTGAAGAGTATTTTCGGAGAAGAATATGAGAGTTTCGCTCCTAAATTAGCTGCAGAAAAATACATGCAGAATTATATAGACACTTATAAAAAAGATATGTCTCAATATAGCCATTCTAAAAAAGACATCGGTGTATGGATGAATTATGAATTATCTGTAGGTAGCCGCTCTCTTTATAATAATCACGATATATGGAGCTACGAATTATCGACTTATATGTTTACCGGTGGGGCACACGGCATTTATACAACTACATATCAAACCTTTGATTTACAAAAAGGAAAGAGCCTTCTTTTGAATGATCTTATTAGTGAAAAAAATAGAGCAACAATAGATGAGTTATTACGAAAACAATTGGCAATCGATCTTAAATTAACAAATATCAATGAATTAAGCAAGAAAGATTATAGTCCTGAAAACATTGTCGCTACCGATAATTTCTATGCGGGAAAAAATGGAATCACGTGGTTATATAATCCGTATGATATCGCACCTTATTATTTAGGTCAAACACGAATTACCCTACCATACTCCGTATTGCGTCCTTACCTTTTACCAGAATGTCCCGTGAAACGTATTTTTGAATAACACAGTCTTCACAATAATTATTTTATGAAGCAATAAAAAACGCCAATGATTTATTAAAAAATTATTGGCGTTTTTTATATAATCAATTATATAAGTATTAGACCTCTTTATTTCTTCAGTGCGGCAATACTTTCCTCTAAAGATTTTATTTTACTTTCTGCATCGGACTGTTTTTTCCGCTCCATTTCAACAACCTGTGCCGGAGCATTATTCACAAAACGCTCGTTACTTAATTTAGCAATGACCGATTTTAGAAAACCTCGTAAATATTTCAGTTCCTCTTCTTGCTTTTTCAATTCGGCTTCTACATCGATATTATTTCCTAACGGAACGGCATACTCGGTTGTGCCCACCAAAAATGAAGCTGCTGTAGCATCTTTTTCATTAACCGACAAAATAGCCGACAAATTAGCAAGTTTAGAAATTACCGCATCATTCCCCGAATTGTGCTGTCCGATAACTTGTAATTCTAACGTATCCTTATTCGGGATATTCTTTTGAAGACGAATCGAACGCACTCCTGAAATAATCTCTTTTGCCGTCTCGATTTGTGCCAATAGAGCTTCATCATAAGTCTCTACTCCCGGTAATTGAGCGATCATGATACTTTCCCCCTCTTTACGGTCACAGATGTGCTGCCAAAGTTCTTCCGTAATAAAAGGCATAAACGGATGCAGAAGTTTCAATAGATCATCAAAAAACGACAAAGTCTTTTCGTATGTCGTAGCATCTATCGGCTGTTGATATCCGGGTTTGATCATCTCCAAATACCATGAAGAAAATTCATCCCAAAACAATTTATATACCACCATCAACGCTTCCGAAAGACGATATTTAGAGAACAAGTCTGCAATCTCGATACTTGCTTTTTTCAGCATAGCATCAAACCACCTTACTGCAATCTTGGCTGATTCAGGCTGATCTATAGACGAATCTACCGACCATCCTTTTACCAACCGAAATGCGTTCCATATCTTATTATTGAAATTACGTCCTTGTTCACACAATGTATCATCAAATAAAATATCATTTCCGGCCGGAGCAGAAAGCATCATTCCCATACGAACCCCGTCAGCCCCGTACCTATCGATCAATTCTAACGGATCGGGGGAATTACCTAACGACTTAGACATTTTACGGCCTAATTTATCACGGACAATTCCGGTAAAATAGACATTCTTAAACGGCATCTCTTTCTGATATTCATAGCCGGCGATAATCATACGGGCTACCCAAAAGAAAATAATATCGGGAGCTGTAACCAAGTCACTGGTTGGATAATAGTAATTCAGTTCTTCATTTCCAGGATGATTAATACCGTCGAACAGCGATATAGGCCACAACCAAGAAGAAAACCATGTATCGAGACAATCTTCATCTTGTCGTAAATCTTCCGTTTGTAAGGTAGAATTACCCGTCTTATTACGAGCCAGTTCCAAAGCTTCCTCTTTAGTTGCCGCTACGACATACCCACCTTCGGGAAGATAATATGCAGGGATTTGATGTCCCCACCAAAGCTGACGGGAAATACACCAGTCCTTAACATTTTCCATCCAATAGCGGTATGTATTTTTGTATTTTGCCGGATAAAACTTTATATCGTCATTCATTACAGCCTCTAACGCCGGTTTAGCAAGATCGGTCATTTTTAAAAACCATTGCATAGAAAGTTTAGGCTCTATCACAACATTCGTACGTTCCGAATGCCCGACTTTATTAGTATAAGCCTCCGTTTTTTCCAACAGGCCCGCAGCTTCCAGATCTTTTTCTATTTGAACACGGACATCGAATCTGTCCATACCGACATACATTCCGGCAGCATCGCTTATCGTACCGTTATCGTTAAAAATATCGATACTCGGCAGATTATACTTTTCGCCCAGCATATAGTCGTTAACATCATGTGCCGGAGTGACTTTCAGGCAACCCGTACCGAATTCGATATCGACATAATCATCTTCGATGACCGGAATTACCCGGTTTACCAACGGAACAATAACTTTCTTCCCTTTTAAATGCTGATTTTTGGGATCATTCGGATTGATACACATAGCCGTATCTCCCATAATCGTCTCAGGGCGGGTCGTTGCGACTACGGCATATCCGTCCTCACCCTCAATCTTATAACGCAAATAATACAACTTTCCGTGTTCTTCTTTATAAACGACTTCTTCATCGGATAGAGCAGTCAAAGCTTTCGGATCCCAATTTACCATACGGACACCCCGATAGATAAGTCCTTTATTATATAAATCGACAAAAACTTTCAAGACACTTTCGCTACGAAGCTCATCCATAGTAAAAGCCGTTCTGTCCCAATCACAAGAAGCCCCTAACTTGCGGAGTTGCTGCAAGATAATTCCTCCGTGAGTTTCTGTCCATTCCCATGCATGTTTCAGAAATTCTTCTCGTGTAAGATCGGTTTTCTTAATTCCCTGAGCTGCCAATTTGTTCACGACCTTCGCTTCGGTTGCGATAGAAGCATGATCGGTACCCGGAACCCAACAAGCATTCTTTCCGGTCATACGGGCACGACGAATCAAAATATCCTGAATCGTATTATTCAGCATGTGCCCCATGTGCAACACACCCGTAACATTTGGCGGAGGTATGACTATCGTATAAGGTTCACGGCCATCGGGTTTCGACTTGAAATATCCGTTTTTAAGCCAATACTCATACCACTTTTCTTCAACTTCGGCAGGATTGTACTTCGTTGCAATTTCCATTCTATTTCGTAATTTCTTGTTTTTTTATTTTTATACAGAACAAAAGAGACAAAAATCTCCAAAATGCGACACAAAAGTACAAAATATTCGAGACAGAAAGAGACAAAAGAGCAAATTTCACAAGAAGTTTTTCTATTTTTGTCGAACATTAATAAGATACTCACTATGAAATCTCGGTTCTACTTTATCACATTAGCAATTTTACTATTTGCTTTTCCATTAAAAAGCCAACAGTCTCCCAAACGGGAATTCCGGGGTGCATGGATACAAACTGTTCATCAGTCTCAATACCAAAACATGGATAAAGCTACCATGCAGACATATCTTACAGCAATGCTTGACGGCTTGCAACAAATGGGTATAAATGCCGTCATTTTTCAAGTAAGACCTCAAGCAGACGCGTTTTATCAATCATCGTTAGAGCCATGGAGTCGTTTTTTTACCGGGACACAAGGCATAGCACCGACTCCGGTATGGGATCCGATGCAATATCTCATCGAAGCTTGTCATGAACGGAATATGGAATTTCACGCATGGCTCAATCCGTATCGCGTAAAAAGTAATCTAAACGAACAATTAGCGCCCGGACACATTTATCATAAACACCCCGAATGGTTCGTAACTTATGGTAATCAGCTTTATTTCGATCCGGGATTGCCCGAATCCCGTAAATTTATCTGTCAAGTAGTAGATGATATCGTATCTCGTTATGATATAGATGCAATACACATGGATGATTACTTCTACCCCTATCCCATTGCAGGAAAAGAATTTCCCGACCAAAAGAGTTTCGCTCGATACGGAAACGGACTGAGCCTATCTGATTGGCGTCGGAATAACGTAAATTTTTTGATTCAAGAACTTCATCAGACCATTTCGCAACGGAAACCTTGGGTCCGGTTCGGAATCAGTCCGTTCGGAATATATCGAAATAAAAAAAATGACACGAACGGTAGCGATACGAACGGTTTACAAAATTATGACGACTTGTATGCGGATGTACTGATGTGGACTCGTAACGGATGGGTCGATTATATGATGCCTCAATTATACTGGGAAATAGGACATAAAGCAGCTTGTTACGAAACCCTTATTTATTGGTGGAATCGTCATAGTAACGGACGGCATCTCTATATCGGACAAGACGTAAAACGAACGATGAACGCAGCGGACGTAAATCCGAAATATTCGCAACTAAATCATAAAATACAATTGAGCCGTTATCTGGACAACATCTCCGGTAATTGTTTCTGGCCGGCGCATCCTCTGTTAGAAAATTACGGAAATGTAGGCAACGCCCTGAAATACGACCACTTCGCTTTTCCCGCAATAATACCGGCATACACATTTATCGATGATAAATGTCCGGCAGAAGTGAAAAGCTTGAAAGCCCGTTGGATACCGCAAGGCTATGTCTTGGAATGGAAACGTAAAAACACAAAAGATGAAATGCAGAAGCAGGTTTATTTCTGTATCTACCGATTCGCTGAAGGTGAACCTATTGATTTGTCGAACGGAAAAAATCTTGTTACGACAACACGAGAAACCGGATATTTACTACCCTATCAAAAAGGAACAGAAAAATATACTTACGTTATAACCGCAGTAGACAGAATGCACAATGAAAGTAAAAAGGGCAAAAAAGTAACCGTAAAATTATAAAAAACAAAGCTTGAAAAACAGGGCAGAGAAACTATATGTTTCCCTCCCCTGTTTTTCAAGCCTGCCTAATTTATCAGTCGGCCTTAACCGATACAAGATCAAACTGTTCCAGATATTGCCTCGATACCACTTCCCACAGATAACGGCGATTTGCAATTTCAGACATATCTTTTGCAGACTTCTCTAACAATGAAGCATTGTCGTTTCTTAAAAGAGCAATCAGTTGCTCTGCATCCCGAAAATAAAAAGCTTTATTTTCGGTCGTTTCTCGATTATATATGACATCATAAGCCAAAATCGGACAATTAAAAAACATAGCCTCCACTAATGAAGGATTTGTACCTCCGGCACTATGTCCATGAATATAAAAGCGGCAATTATTCCTCAATACATACAAAACATCAAGATCATAGACCGGATCGATCAATTGAATATTCCCGACCCCGCTATATTTTCGTTTCAGTTCTTGCCCGTATGCACTCTTATCCCAGTTACCGATAAAAACCAACACATCACCGCTTTTCGCAAAAGCTTCCAAAGTAATATGGCAATTGTTTTCCGGCTCGATACGGCACACCGTGAACGAATACTCTTTTCTTTTCAACCCATAAAGGTCCAATATCGCACGTTGTCTCTCCTCTCCGACCGACCGTTTCACATGATCCCCTCCGTAAGCGATCAATGCAGAATCTTTTCCGTAGACATCAAGAACATAATCTTGAATACCTTTATTATCCGCAACGATCACATCCGCAAAACGAACAGCCATAGCCTCGGAAAATCTCAAAAACCAACGGGCAAATCTTCCCCATTTCGCCCGTCGGTGCTCTAATCCGTCAATATTTATAACCAAGCGTTTTCGGCAAAACAAGCGAAATACCGGTAAAAATATACACCCCGATACACCTAATATGACAATCACGTCATATCCCCGCATCACTTTCAACAAAGACCAAATATCGTACGGAGTACTCTGGAAACCATTCGCATGTAACGGGACATATTTCAAAAAAGCACCTTTATAAGACAATAAACGCTCTTCTTTTTTAAAGTCTTTACTACTGCAAAATACCGTATATTGCACTTCAAGAGGACAATTTTTCCCAATGATGTTCTCTACCAAAGTCTCAAAACCGCCATATCTCGCGGGAACACCCTGAGTGCCCACGATTGCAACATTTTTCATAAAACGTAAAGTGTTGAAAATCTATAAGATTCTATTCTGTTTAAATTTTGAACAGCCTCTTTTTAAGAAGCTTTCGAGAATATTTTTTGTTCCGATAAGGAGTATGACAGAGTACAATGACACGCAAGAAACGAAAAGCAAGTTCAAAAAAATAGCTCTAAATATTTTATTTTAAACAGGCTTTCAAGCGTATCCATTTTTCGGGGAATAATGGCAAGTTTCTCTTCACTGTTTCATACGTCAGTGTGGTAGGGTAATATGGTGATTCGGAGCATTTGATAACACTCTCAAAAAGACGTCAGAAACACGAGAATAAGACCTTGCCATACCCCGTATATAGAAAAAGTATCTGTAAAGAAATTAGTCGAATAATGATAAAATAGATTCGGTCATTTTATCGATATTGAAATTTCGAGAATAGGCAGAAGCATTATTCGACAGTTTATTATATAACTCTTGATCGGATAAAAGCAGATGAATATATTCGACAATTTTATTCAAATCCTGCACATCTATTTTATACCCATTCTCTCCATCCGTTACCATTTCGGCAATTCCGCCTTCTGTCGGTACAATCACGGGAAGTCCGGCACTCATGGCCTCTAATGCAGTCAAACCAAATGTCTCGACAGCCAATTTTTTATCAGTCAAATTAATTACTATCGAAGCCTCATTATAAAATGGAACTACATTATTTTGACGTGGATATATAATTAAATTTTGGGAACAAAAAATATTATATTTATACAAAAAAGAATCAATATTTTCTTGGACATCATTAATAACTAATACAAATTTATATTGTGGCAACCTGTTAGCCAATTCGATAAATTCCCGTGTACCTTTATATTCTTTTAATGATGAAAGCATTAAGACAGTTTGTCGTCCGAATGCAGCTTCCGTATCCGGATGCAATCGGTTTGTAAACTCCTTAGGCAAAGCATTCGGAATAACACATACCCCTCTTTTTCTACCCAAAAATGATCTTTGATATTGCGACACACAAATAATTTTATGTGCCAGCTTTTGCATCAGAGTTGCCAAAATCTTATAAAAAGCCCCCTTGACGAAAGCGTTTTCATGATAATGGTATATCACTTTTTTCCCCATCATGCGCCCTGCCAATGCAGGACCTACCGGAAGCAATGTGTTAATATAAAATACGGTCTGTTTTTGAAATAAATAACGAAAAGCTATAAGAAAAGTATATAACTGAACACCCAAATACCGAAACATAGTTACTACCGGATTAGCAGAAAAATGATAACCATACGACATTCTTTTCAAATTTGCATGTCCGGTAAGTTCATCCAAAACTCCCCCCTTTGAGGTTATCAGATCTACTTCATACCCTTTATCCAGTATTCCCTGTAATACCATCTTCAGCACTTTAGGGCTGCCGCTATAATCATTGAAAAGGTGGAAACAGATAATGTGTTTCATACGATTCTATTCTTAAAATTTTCTATCGCTTGATCATAACATTTCTGTAAAAAGAGTTCTCTATCGTCCCAAGTATATTTTTTTGCACATTCTAAAACTCCATACGCTAATTGTTCGAATTTTTCCGGATGTTCCAATAAATAATCGATATTTTTCGCTAAATCAGAAACACACTGCTCATAAGAACGAATTGGTATTTTTACACCGCAACGCTCACAAATTGTATCATGCATACCACAATGATCAAAACTCATGGTCGGGACGCCATGACTCATAGCTTCCCAAATAGTAGTCGGATTTCCTTCACTTAAACTAGTTATTACATGAAAATGAGCAGAATTGAATATTTTTATGGCCTCTATTCTTGATAAATGACCATGCCATCTAATTATGTAGTCTATATTTTGTTTTCTTGAAAATTCCTCTAATAAAGATCTCGTAGGACCATCCCCGATAATATCAATAATCAGTAAATCTTTATGTTTAACAAAAATAAGAGACTCTAATAGAATATGTACGGCTTTTCGTTCAATTAAGCTCCCTATTATCACAAAATGGTATTTGTCGGTATTAAATTTCTCAACATTTAAAGAAATATCTGCTGCAATTGCATTCTCTGGCAAATAAGAACTTTTCTTATGTAATATCCTCTCAATTTTTTTTTGGTTTTCTGTCGTAGCTGTCAACAATAAGTCTGTATTTTCTAAAGCTAACTTTAATCTTTTATTCTTCCTGAGTTGTATTTCATTCATTACATTTCTTAATCTAAATTTAAACTGTGCCAATAAAGAGGTATGTTTCTGCAAAATGACATTCGTTTTATTACTTCCTCCAATTGGCCCCCACAAATAAGGTATTCCAAGTTTCCATAAATATCCGGGTTCTCGATATCCAATCGGTCCGACAAAATGTATCAAATCAAAATGCTTATTTTCCATTAAGTTTTTAACTTCATCATATACTTGCTTTTGCCAAGATCGATAAGCCCAATAAAATGTATAGTTAAAGAAGTTATGACGATTACACCAATTCAGTATATTGGTTTTTTGATTCGGACTTACACATATGAATTTTACGTTAGGGAAATAATTCCTTTTCAGATATTCTTTCATTTCACCACAATCCCCAAGATGTTCGCCTGACACTCCATATATAACTGTCAACCTATTATACTTCGACATACGTGTTACATAATTCCAAGCTACAGAATATTCTGAACCTTTAGTAGGTGAAATTTGATATGCCAAAATCAATATATCTTTCATAAATAAATTTTTTAACTAAAACAGTGGCAGCGTTTGAGAATTTCCTTATTTGTATAAAATAACATTATTACAGCCCATGTAATCTGTAGATTTATACCTGTTAGGAAAACAGAAAAAAACCAGAATGCAATACTTGCAATTTTATTAGAAGTGTCATAACAAATCTTAAATGAGAATAGTGTAATTAGAATAAAAGGTAAAAAACCATATTCTACTGCGTACAATAATAATCCTCCTCCTGTATAACCTTGCTGAACCCCCCAAATAGATTTAGACATTATTGTCGAAATAAAATCTATTCCTTTCCCAAACCAACCATCAAAACTAGCCAAGTTTATTTGGTCAAAACACACCATCGCCGGGATAATTCTCAAAGCCCCACTATGATCGGCTCTCACCATTTCTCTCATATCAAAAGAAAATGTGGCAACCGCTAATCTGTATGTTCTCATAAAAGAATCTATTTCAAATATTCGGACTATAACTATAATAATACTTAGAAGAATAAGTAACGAGAATAAAGTTTTCCGATTAAAAAACTTAAACAAAACTATTAAAAGAAACAAATAAGCTCCCGCACTCATCATTGTAATCATAGACCACAAAAATGCAATCCAGACCCCTTTATCATCTCTCCATTCCTCTTTAAGTATTAAAACCTTTCTTGTTACGTTTTCTTTGATAGTTAAATATGAATACATCAAAATCGCCATCATTCTCCCGCTATGCTCCGGTTCAGACATTAATGAATTTAATTTCCACGGAGTCTCAGGATTATAATTGCTGACATTCAATATCGGAAGTCCTGTCAATACACATATTTGCTGAATTACCAATACTATAAAGTAAGCAAAAATTAGAACTTTTAAAAATCTCAAATAACCGTCAGCATCTATATCCGAAATGTATAAAACCTTTGTAAGTGTCATAAAGTAAATAACAAACATACATCCATACAGAACAGTACTCCATCTCATTGATTCCGGATGATTAAGAAGCGGGAAAAATATACTCATCAATATAAATATAATGAGCGGTAAATCTGTCTTGATTTTAATAATCGGATAGAATAAAAATAGAATTGGAGATATGCCCATTGCAATAATAAGCAATAAATTCCGAGCTCCATCACCTAAGGCGAAAGCTGGAGATATAAACAGTAATGTAGTGCCTATAATAAATATTTTCCGTGATATATTAGGGGATACAGATGATAATACCATTTTTAGTATCAAATTATTATAATACAATAGAAAAGGCCATTTCCAATTGTTCGGAAATATTTTTAAGAGAATAATTTTCTAAAATATATTTTCTTAAATCAGGTTGAAAAGTTTGTCCTTGCATCAATTGGGAAACTGCTAATCCAATTTCATCTATGCTATATGGATCTACTTCTACTGCCATATTATTATAATACTCTTTGGGACCTCCTAATCGAGTAATGACAATATCGCATCCCATTACCGCAGCATCAAGTGCAACAATACCTACTCCTTCATAAATGCTGGGAAGTGCAAATACTTTAGCACGCTTATACAGATCTAACATCGTATCGTAAGAAATATATCCCATGTAAGTGACATTAGGTTTATCTCTTATCCAGCTATCAAGCAGCTTTTTCTCTTGTTCGTTCCGTAAAATTCCTCCTAATACCAACTTAAAATTATACTTTACAGATGCATCAATTAGCCTCTTTACATTTTTTCGAGCATCACATAACAGACTAATATGTAAACAAAAAGGTTCTCGCTCATTCCCAAATGATTCAGGATTAACATTATAAGATAATGGTATTATCCGGCATTTAGAAGCAGAAATACCAAAACCCTGTGAAAGATATAATTTTTCATATCGGGAACGCACAAGAAACAGTTTTACTTTCTCTTTACAACTACGCAATGCATGATAGGAATTATTTAGTCGTAATTTATTACATCCCCAACGGGAATAACACTTCAAAGCAATTAAGCTATAATTGGGATCAAGTATGGGGGCTACTACAATATGAGGATTTATGGGATACAGCCATTTGATTATATCTTGCATATACTCATTAAATCCGAAAAATAATATTATATCGAACTGTTTCCAATTATTTTCTTCCCACATATTTATAAGCGTCACTGCATGACTTAATTTTTCAAGCCCTTTTTTCCATGTATTAGCTTGGCTTACAACGCCATCTGTCGGAACAATTCTCGGATATGATAAGATAAATGCTATTTCCATTTTTTATATTAATATTTTGTCATCATTTATATCTCTATATACACCGGTCTTTATCAACCTTGCAGGAATTCCCGCTAACAAACTATAAGTCGGGATGTCATAATACTTGTTTAATAAACTACGAGCCGCTACAATCGAGTAGGCAGGTACTCTCGTCCCTTGTAAAATTAAACACTGTGAAGCAATCCAGACATTTTCTTCTATAATCACTTCTTCATAACCTTTTCCTAAAAAATTCCCGTCTAAATCCTTAATCCGATGCATTGCGCTGTCCATAACCGAAACATCCCACCCAATTCTGACATTTTTACAAAATATAATTCTATAATCACAGTTTAAACGTAAGGATGCAGCATTTCCAAAGTTGTCCCCAAACTCAAGATAACTGTTCTCACGCAAAACCGTAATTGCAGAGTTAGCACCTATGGCAGCTCTCCCCTTAAAAACTATTGTCCCTTGGTTATGCCATCGAATTCCACTGTTGGGATACTGATTGGTTATGAAAATTCCCAACCGTATCATCCCGAATGTTATAACCGGAGAGTCTATAATAACTTTTCCTCTCATACAATAATAATGGGGATCGTATATAATGATGGGGATTTTTATTGCTTGCCTAAAAGGCAGATATTTCAGACAAAAAAATAAAGACGGCACAAGTGCCAATAATGTTCTTAGTTTCATTTTACTAAATATTCCATTTATTGAAAATATGCTTCTGTATCCAGTTCCCTACATAATAACTCAAAATAGAAACCATTATAAATACTGCAAAATTCACATAATAATTATTGAACAAATTTTCATTGCCAAATAAAGGCTTTCCGATCAAAACTATAAAATTAAAAAGATATACAGCTAAATTCAGATGTCTACTATTGGTCGTTTCATTTATAATATGCCTTATATATTAATCCCCCAAATTTTTTATATTCTTTTTTTAATTTCCTGTTATTATTCAATGTATATAGTATACATCTGAGTGTTACACCACATAATAATAATATGTTGGCAATTTTAAAATATAATATACCACGGGTCTTTATATAATATTTCTTCCGTCCGTCAAGTTCCATCAATTTGCGATGTTCTACAATTTTGGAACTCTTTCCTTCCAAATGAACAATCTTAGCTTGAGGTACATTGATGTTTTTATAACCAGCTTTTCTAATTCTCCATGATAATTCACTCTCTTCACAATACATAAAGAAATCAGGATCAAAAGTACCCACTGTATCTAAGACCGATTTTCTAAGCATCATATCAGCACCGGAAATATTCCCTACTTCTATCGCATTTTCAGATGTGTTATAAAACGGATATTTTACAAATCTTCTGCTAAATCCCAATGTCAATTCGGAAATTTCATATGATCTTATTCCGTAAGGAATTTTATGATAAGAATATGTATGCTGTAATTGCGCATTATATAAATTTCCTCCACAAGATCCAACATCAAGATGAGTATCCATATACTGCATAAGTATATAAATGGCATTATTTATTAAATACGTATCGGTATTTAGTAAAAAAATATATCGTCCTTTTGCGATTTTTATACCTTCATTATTTGCTTTCCCAAATCCTATATTTTCAGATAACGAAATGAGCGTAATTTGATCCCCATATTTTTCTCGAATTTCTTTCTCCGGATTTTCAGAAGAGTTATTATCTACGACAATTACCTCAAATGTAAATCCCGCACTTTTTTCATATATAGAATCAATAGCTTGTAACAATAATCGGGTAGTATTATAATTCACTAAAATGATAGATACATCCATAAAATTAAAATGATTTTTTATGTAGTAATTTTTTTAATTCCGCCATTAACGTATTCCGAAAAATATATTTCCATAAAACTTTTGTAATAGCCTTTTCCCAACCATATTTTTCATATAACACAAGGAATTTATCTCTTTTTATATTTCTCTTTACAGGCTTTCTAAAACTTTCTCCACCTTGTACAGCTTCTTCATACTCTCTTTTTTCTATATAAAGATTTTGCATAGAATTTCTAAATTCTGAAAAAAAATATTCACCCTTAGATGTATTCAACACAACAACAGATGCGTTATGGGCATTTCCGGTAAAAGGGTATAACTTCCCTAATCCTATAAAATCACCCAAAGTTATATCTGATATACGTCGTTCTGAAGCATATCTGCAGGAATAACAGCTCTCTCTAAGAGTTATGGATGTCAAGAAAGCTGTAAAATAATACGATAAAAAAGCTCTTTTGTTATACAAAACTTTTCCATTATTCCATAATGAAAAATTGTAATTGTATTTATCATTCCCTCTAAAACGACAATTTGTTGCAAGTCCTATTTTTCTTCCCAATATACGTTTTATTTCTCCAGACAAATAATCGGGAGAAGGTACTCCATGACATAATAGATCACAAGTAAGTAAATTATCATAATCTTTTCCTAAAAAGCTTTTTAATCCGGCTATCTGACAAGGAGTTCCAATAAATAAAACATTTTTCCCAGATTGTAAATCAACATCAACTTCTTTATATTTGAAATTAACGTATGCTTGTACATATTTAGACCCTTTCAGATCTTCTACATCAGAGATTGAAGTCACTTTATCAAAAACAGGGCGTAATTGTTTATCCCATTTAACACCATATACGATTCCATTTTTATTTTTTATCATATATTGTGAAAAACAAGTAGCAACACCACCTGAAGCACTTAATCGTCGATCTTTTTCATTTTTATTCCAAACAGCATAACAACCTATGGGAACTTCCCATTGAGGTTCTGTCCTGACAGGACATTTTTTTATACACAGTCCGCAATCTATACAAAGATCTTGATTTATTTGTGGGTGTAATTCACCGAACTTATCAGAAACAAGTTTTATACATTTATGTGGACAAACATTCTGACATGCAAAACAACCTGTACATTTCTCATACTCGCAAATAGTTTCCATATCAAAAACATCAATTATTTACAATATCTCTTAAATACGCAAACGAATCTTCCCGATCTTTTTGCAATATTAAGTTTGTTCTTTTATAATCTATTGGCGTTATAAAGTCTTTATTTAGATCTTTCTCATCTATATACAGTCTATCATGTAAACAATAATGAAAAAGAAGATTCTCAATTCTTGAATTTTGAGAAGATTTATCATTGCTTTTAAAGCGTAAAAACGTAACAAAATTCTTATTTAGGTTTATACTAATGGCTGAAGCATGAAAAGAGTCGGTACAAATTAAATTTGCATGATTTATAAGATAGATAAAATCCTGTAAACCTGCATCTTCAATAATCTCTCCATCTATTATAAAATGACTAGGTTTCATTGGTAATATAACAATACGATGAATTTTTGCACGTTCTTGTATTCGTTTTAAATTCTTTAGATATGATGAATTTTCTGCTATGAAATAGCATAATATGTATGGAGAATTTGTATTAAAATTTTCTAACGTTTTTTCCTCAGCAAAAGAATTCCATTCATTAGCAGATAATAAAAATGTAGGATCTAGAACTTTAAAAACTTTTTTACCTGACAATTTTTCAAGAATATTAATAGCTGTCTCTTCTCGAGAAGATATTTTTTCGTATTTTGACAAAGTATTCTGATATAATTTAATCTTATTTGTAGGAAATTCCTCAACACCTATACTTGAGGCATAAGAATACTTTAAAATATTAATATCTTGTAATAAAAAATAGGGCTCTGTATAATAAGGATTCCAAATTTGATCACTTCCGGCAACGACACAATCAAGAGTTGAAACATCTCTTTTAAAAAGTGCCCTTCCTATAATCCCTATTCTTTGTGGAAAACTTTTAAAATGAAGTTTTTTAAATTGTTTTATTTTCCGTTCTTTTTGGGGATGTAATCCATTCTGTATATTTTGTAATTTATTTCTTTTTATGCGAATCAAAATTAGTCTTGCGACATTACGCCATGTCAAACATTTCTTCATCAAAAAGCATTCTGCCCCAAGCTTTAGAATTACATAATTTAATGCAAATGCCTGTAATGATGTTCCATAATTACTTCCTCCAAACCAAGTAACTAAACCTATTCTTTTCATATAATTACATATTTCTAATTTCTGCAAATAAGGAAATGAATTTTCGAGCTTGTTCTATCGGTAAATACAAAGATTCTAATTTTTTCGATATATCTCTAAGAGTTTCCGGACTGTCTGGATTCTGTAAAAGATTATATATGGTAGAGGATAGAATCCTATAGTCTTTCGCCGGTTCATAATAATGGAATAATCCCTTTGAAGTTTCAAGAATTACAGGTATTTTGGTTGTAATTACAGATGTTTTATAAATAGCTGCTTCAATAGGAGTATAACCAAATCCTTCCATCAATGAAGTTGAAACAAATATTTCAGCTTTGTTGTATAAGAATGCCATTTCCTCATCAGATAAATTTTTCTCATATAATACTACTCGATTCATTAATTTCAGATCACTAATGAGTGGAATCATCTTTTTCTGCCAAAACTCTGTTGAACGAGCTTTTATTAATAGGATGTGTGGTATTTTATCTTTAATCAAAAAGAATGCACGTATAAGTGTTTCTATATTTTTATATTCCATCAAAGTATTTACAAATAGAATATACTTTTGATTTTCAATGTCCTTTAATCCTATCATTTTCCGTGATACAATCACACTGTTGTGTATTAAGTATAATGGAGCTTTTAGATAAGGTAATTGTTTTTGAATATTTTTACGAGCTTCTTCTGATATTGTAACAATAAATGTATTCTTATCAAGAATCCGATCCATAAAGAACTTATATATCTTTCCTTTCACAAATTGATTTTTCTTTAAAATATAAGTCTGTGCATCATGAAGGATTCCTACTTGTTTAGCCTTTGAACAAAATAATGAATCAATACTCATATATGGGCAAAAAAATATATCTATATTTTTTTTGACAATATATTTATCAATAAAAGAGCTGTAAATATACCCCTTTAAATGTGGGATTTTCTTTATTACCATAGATAAACGTTTAGGTAATAACAGTACCGTAAAGGAGGGAAATAGTTTTGTGAAATATTCTTTTTCCTGTGGTTGTATTATTATATGTATTTCTAACGCAACATCATTCAAATCTTTAAATCCATTCAGTAGTCTATACGTACAATTGTATACTCCGGAAACCTGAGTACTGTCCATAAATGAACAATCTATGAGAATCTTCATCATATTTATCGTTTTATAACTCTCTTGATTTTATTAAGAAGCAATATTTTTTCTTTTGAAGATAATCCTATAAAAAATATTATTATAGCACAATACAACCCGGAAAAAATAATTGTAAAAAACAATCTATGTATAGTCGGAAGGAAATAAGAATGTATGATATATACAGGAATCATAACTATACAAAAAACAACCAATGCCTTAAACAATACATGTTTAAAATATTTTTGCACATTAAAAGGAACAAGAGTTTTAACAACAAGCAGCCGGCATATCAATGCAATAGCTTCCATAAAAAGGGCAACTTGAAAAACAGAATCAGAATTATACCCTAATTTTAAAAAAGTATATGATATGGGAATATTTAATAAAAATACACTATTGACTATCAATTGAAATTTACGGATATTGCCAGAAGAGGAAGCTGCTGTGATTATTGGAGATGAAAATGTTGTCAATAATCCGGTCAATAACACATATCTACAAAAAACTACAGTATGCTCAGGAACAACATTCAGCCATAAATAAAGAATTTGTTCCATCTCTGTGAAAACAGGTACTACCAAAAGTAAAAATAAAAAAAATGATATTTTAGATGATACAAATATTAGGTCTTGAAAATATATAAAATCTTTTGAAGCGTATGATTTTACAATCTGAGGATTTACAGATGTCTGAAAACTAGAAATAAATGAATATAACGCATGAGTAACTTGAACAGCAATTCCTCTCGCCGCATTTACGATAGGTCCTCCAAAAATATTTAGCAATATATTTTGACCTTGTGTATTGAGAATATTGACTATACCTCCAAAAATATTCCATCCAGTAAAACCTGTAAGTTCCTTATAAATAGTCATGTCTTTAACTAAATAAAATTTACAGATAGAAATTCTTCTATTACAATATATAGAATATATAGACAATATTATAAAAGCAACAGAACACATTAAGATAGCATAGGTCTTAAGCTTTTCCCAAAGGACCCATGTAAGTATTAAAGCCATTAACAGTTTTAATATCGCCTCAACAATACTTATATAAGCATAGACTTTCATACGCTCATACGCAATTATTGTTGCTAACAAAGGAACTTGAATGAGAGAAATCATTGAAGACAATACAGAAAATTGAAATACCCAGTTTGCTGCATTTATTTTATCATCGGGAATTTCAAGTCTATTATTTAAAAACCATAAACCAATTGTTTCTGCCAGTAATAATATAAAAATAGCAATTATTATATGAATGGTTACAGAAGCATTAAAAACTTTATTTAATTGAGAAATATTTCCCTTGCCTAACTCATAATTTAGAAATCGCTGTGTACTTGAAGCCATCGCAACATTTAAAAAACCAAACATACCAACGACTCCTCCAACAACATTGTATATACCAAAATCAACAACACCAAGAGCATTTAGTACAAGGCGTGAGGTATACAAAGAAACTCCCATCGTGATAAACATTCGAACATATAAAACCAACGTATTCTTTATAACAAGATTACGTTGACGATTTACTTTATCACTCATTTCTAACTATCACCCTTTATACATCTCCTCGTAATACTTCTCATACTCACCGGAAGTGATGTTATCTATCCATTCCTGATTATCGAGATACCAACGGACTGTTTTCTCAATGCCTTCTTCGAACTGCAAGCTTGGTTCCCAATCGAGTTCATTTTTCAGTTTGGTACTATCTATGGCATAACGCAAATCGTGTCCTTTGCGGTCGGTAACGTAGGTAATCAGGTCTAAAGAATAACCTTCGGGATTGCCTAACAGACGATCGACCGTTTTGATGATGACTTTGATAATGTCAATATTTTTCCATTCGTTAAATCCTCCGATATTGTAAGTATCGGCTATCTTGCCATTATGGAAAATCATATCGATGGCTCGAGCATGGTCTACCACATAGAGCCAGTCGCGCACATTTTCGCCTTTGCCATATACCGGTAACGGTTTACGGTGACGGATATTATTGATAAACAGAGGTATCAGTTTTTCGGGGAACTGGTATGGCCCATAATTGTTGCTGCAATTGGTAACGATGGTCGGCATACCGTAGGTATCGTGAAATGCCCGCACAAAATGGTCGCTCGATGCTTTCGATGCTGAATAGGGACTGTGCGGATTGTATTTCGTATCTTCATAAAAGAAATCTTTGCCATAGGCAAGATGGTGTTCTATGGAGGATGCTGTCGTTGTGAATGGTGGTTTTATCCCTTCGGGATGTGTGAGTTCCAAAGCTCCATATACTTCATCGGTAGAGATATGATAAAACCGTTTTCCGGCATAGCTTTCGGGTAAAGATTCCCAGTATTCTTTTGCTGCCTGCAACAGGCTCAATGTACCCATAACATTGGTGCGGGCAAAGGTGAAAGGGTCTTTAATGCTACGATCTACGTGACTTTCTGCTGCCAAATGGATAATGCCATCTGCTTCGTACTGTTTCACCAACTCCTGCATTCCGGGAAAATCGCATATATCGGCTTTTACAAAAGTATAGTTCGGCTTGTCTTCTATATCTTTAAGATTGGCTAAATTGCCGGCATAGGTCAGTTTATCGAGATTGATAATGTGGTAATCGGGATATTTATTGACAAACAAGCGAACGACATGCGATCCTATAAATCCGGCGCCTCCGGTAATGATGATATTGCGTTTAAATTTCATGATCGATTATTTTTGTTTAAGTTCTTCTATGCATTTTACTAAAGAGTCTTTCCAATACGGAACTGTTATGCCGAATGTCTTTTTTACTTTTGTCTTATCCAATACCGAAAAATGCGGACGTTTTACTTTACTTGGAAATTCGTCGCTGTGACAAGGTTGTATATCACAACAGTTTCCGGAAAGTGCGCATATCTCTTTTGCAAAATCATACCAAGAACAGACTCCTTCATTGCTGTAATGATAGATACCTTGCCGATTTAGAAAATTGTTTTCTATGATTTTGTAGATCAATGCCGCCAAATCACCGGCATAGGTCGGTGTACCGACTTGATCGAACACGACATTCAGGGTTTCTCTCTCTGATGTAAGACGTTGCATGGTCTTTACAAAATTGTTCCCGAACGGGGAATAGAGCCATGCCGTACGAAAGATCAGATAACGGCATCCCGACTCCAATATGGCTTTTTCTCCTGCCAATTTTGTGATTCCGTAAACTCCCAACGGATCGGTCGTCCAATCTTCGTGACAAGGGATATTCCGGTCTCCTTTAAAAACGTAATCGGTAGAGATGTGTATCAGAGTCGAACCCGACTCCTTGGCTGCCATCGACAGGTTCTCGACAGCCTTATTGTTCAGCAAATCGGCTGTTGCATAATCGTCTTCTGCTTTATCGACATTGGTATATGCAGCACAGTTTACAATTACTTGTATATTCTCTTTATCGATTATCCGGCGAATAGCATTCAGATCGGTAATATCCAATTCCGCTACGTCTGTAAAAACATAATGGTTGCCCGAACTTTTCGATACACGGCGCATTTCATTTCCGAGTTGCCCGTTTGCGCCTGTTACTAATATATTCATCATCAATACAATTTTTCGTTATAGTCGAACAACCATGACGCATCTTGCAAACGACAATGATGCCGGTCTTTTTCCGAGAGTATTACTTTATCGGACGGTATTTTCCAATCTATCCCCAAATCAGGATCATCCCATGCCAAAGCTCCTTCACTTTGCGGTGCATAAAATGCGTCGCATTTATACTGGAATATGACTTCATCGGTCAGGACGCTGAATCCGTGTGCAAATCCGCGCGGGATAAAGAATTGCCGATGGTTTTCTCCGGAAAGTTCTACGGCTATATGTTTGCCGAATGTGGGAGAACCTTTGCGAATATCGACGGCGACATCCAAAACAGCGCCCTTGATCACTCGCACCAGTTTGCTTTGGGTATATGGCGGTTTCTGGAAATGCAATCCGCGCAAAACTCCGTAAGAGGATTTCGACTCATTATCTTGGACGAAAACGGTTTTACACACTTTTTCTTCAAATTCGCGCTGAGAGAATGATTCGAAAAAATATCCCCGTTCATCGCTGAAAATTCGCGGTTCTATGATAACCACTCCGTCTATGTCCGTTTTTATTACTTCCATTATTCCAATCCCAACTCATTAATAACTTTCAGCAAATATTGCCCGTATTGATTTTTAAGCATCGGTTGCGCCAAATCACGCATTTTATCGGCAGTGATCCAACCTTTGCGAAGAGCTATGCCTTCGAGGCAGGCGACTTTCAGCCCTTGTCGCTTCTCAATGACTTCGACAAAGGTTGAAGCTTCACTTAATGAATCGTGCGTACCTGTGTCTAACCAGGCAAATCCACGTCCTAATGTCTGCACTTTTAATTCCCGATCATTCAAAAAGGCCTGATTTACCGTAGTAATTTCCAGTTCTCCTCTTGCCGAAGGCTTTATATTTTTGGCAATATCGACTACACGATTAGGATAAAAATAGAGTCCTACAACTGCGTAGTTGGATTTAGGCTTTTCCGGTTTCTCTTCGATCGACATACAATTACCGTCTTTGTCAAACTCTGCAACACCATACCGCTCAGGATCGGCGACCCAATAGCCGAAAACCGTAGCTTTCTTGTCTTCGTCTGCCGTACGTACAGCGTCTTGCAACATTCGGGTAAAACTTTGTCCATAAAAGATATTATCTCCGAGAACCAGACAAACCGAATCGTCTCCTATGAATTTTTCACCGATAATAAAGGCCTGAGCCAGACCGTCCGGACTGGGCTGTTCGGCATATTCGAAATGTACTCCGTAATCAGAACCGTCTCCTAACAATCTCTTGAATCCGGGCAGATCGACCGGAGTAGATATTACCAAAATATCCCGGATATCTGCCAACATCAACACCGATATAGGATAATAGATCATCGGTTTGTCATAAATCGGGAGAAGCTGCTTACTCACTCCCTTAGTGATCGGATACAACCTTGTGCCCGAACCGCCTGCTAATACAATACCTTTCATTTTTAATATAGTTGCAATAATATGGTGTCCGGAAGTCTAATTTTCTTCAGAATAACCTTTGCCATATCCATAATTATAACCGTATCTGTACCCATACCGATATCCATAATGACCATATGCTTCGGATGTGCCGTTCAGGATAACAGCCATGTTTTTATATCTTTGATCTGTATAAAATCCTTCTATTTCATAAAGCATGCTGCGATCTAATAAGCCTGACCGGATAATAAACAGTGTCATATCCGATAATTTATTGATAATAGAAGCATCTGCAACTATCTCTACCGGAGGACAATCGATAAAGATGCAGTCATATTCGGTCTTTAATGTACTCAACATTTGTTCTAAGCGCAGATCAAATAACAGCTCGGTCGGATTTGGAGGTATCGTGCCTACCGGTATTACATCTAAACC
This sequence comes from Coprobacter fastidiosus, assembly GCF_030296935.1. NCBI lineage: Bacteria > Pseudomonadati > Bacteroidota > Bacteroidia > Bacteroidales > Barnesiellaceae > Coprobacter > Coprobacter fastidiosus. The sequence continues at coordinate 602,147 of NZ_AP028032.1, forward strand.
CGGATAAACCTTGCCTTTGACTATAATTTCAGAAAAATTTTCTACTTGCCCGCTCAAATAATTTGAAATTCCTATTCGGGGAGAATCGACATACGAGCTTAAAGAGGCTTTTCTCATATCGAGGTCAATAACCAATATCTTTTTACCTTTAATTGCAAGACTTTTTGCCAGATTCATGGTAATAAAAGTCTTTCCGCTACCCGGATTTGCAGACGTAACCATGATAACCCGGGATTGTCCTTCTTTACCCAACATGAACTCAAGATTGGTGCGTACAACTCTAAATGCTTCGTTGACAAGATTTCGGCTTTTTTCTTTAACTACAATCGTATGTGTTTCCGGTAATTTCTTTTTCCGGAATATCGAGCCCTGTTTGCCCTGATGATATGCCAACGGTATTTCTCCGACAAAAGGAATTGTCATATTTTCTAAATCTTTACGTCCCCTGACTTTTGTATTCATATTCTCTGCAATGAATATGACTATTGCAGGCATCAACAGACCTGCTACAAAGGCAACCAGCAAGATATTCTTTTTCAGCGGGGCTGTAGGTAACATGCTTCCTCCCGCCGGAGTGATAATACGGGTATTATATGCCGTAAACGCTTGAGAAAGTTCGTTCTCTTCACGTTTTTGAAGTAAGTATAGATAAAGCGATTCTTTTACTTTCTGTTGGCGTTCGACCGAAAGCAGATATTTGGCCTGAGCAGGGCTTTCAGCAATACGGGTAGTCGTCTGCTGTCCGCTGCGTTCGAGATTTTTTATTTGTGCATTTAAGGTGACAACCTGATTATCTATAGACGCGACAATTGCTTTGCGCATAGCAGCCAATGCATGGTCGAGATCGATAACCAAAGGGTTCTGGTCACTGCTGTTTGCAACCAAACTGTTGCGCTGAAGCAATTTGTTATTGTATTCTGTAATCTGATCTCCGAGGTTAGAGTTTTCTATACCCGAATTGGCCGGCAAAAGCTGGTATTTGTTCGACTCTCCTCCTAAATAATTACGAATATAGCGAGCCATATAAAGCTGATTGTTCAATGCCAATAATTGAGCATCAGTTTCGTTGACTTGTGCCATATACATACTGGATGCCGCTTGCACATCAGGCAAAAGATGTTCGCTCTTATACGAAGATATGTCCTCATCTACACTTCCCAATTCTTTTTCAATAACACCTAAGCGTTCGTTGATAAACATAGAAGTGCTGATCGCTATCTGATTTTTATCTTTTACCCAATTTTCATTATATACGGCAATCAACGTATTCAGAATATCTTCGGCCCGCTGGATAGAAACGTCTTTGAATGACAGATCGACAACCGTAGATTTTTCATCATTTAGCACGACAGATAAATTCGGAGCATAACGACGGACAGCACTATAAAGACTAGAACAGGAAACATATATAGGTTGAGAAAATTGAGAAGTATAATAAGGCGTGGGGCATACTGTTACTTTTCCAACAGGAGTCATAATCGTGTCTGTCAATTGTCCTTTTACCAATTTCCCGGGCAGTTCTTCACCATTCCGTATAAAATCAGACAGTTCTACGGTACTATCTGCCAAAATTTTTACGGTCAGCGCTGACGACTCATTATCGTTCGGAGTATCTATAGACACATTTATCGGTAAAGTACGACCATATAACACTTCCCGGTAAAAGCCTCCGTCAACATGATAATCCATATTCAGATGCAAACGCTTTACGACATCGGTCATGATTGCCGGAGACTGCAATGAAATAATTTCATTATTTACATTCGTATTTGCTTGAATCAGTCCCAAATCGGCAAATGATCCGGCATCTGCGGAGAGGGACTTCCCTTTTGAGTCTTCTTTAATGAGTATTGAAGCCGACCGGGTATACACCGGAGGCGTTACTTTAATATACAAGAAAGCAGCTCCTAATGTAATCATCAGAGATAGGGCAAACCAATACCAATTGGATGCACAAAGGTATAGCAAATCTTGTATTCGCATAAACTCTTCAGATTGCTTCGATTTCGGATTATTTTGAACAGCAGCCATATTTTTATTTAATATCAAAATAGTTATTTAACAATAAGCACGGTAATAGTGGTCAGCAATGAGGCCAATGACATCCAGAAAGATGTAGAACGGACATTATTACCGTTGACCGTAGATTGACGTGCCCGGACTGAATTAGGTTCGACATATATTACATCGTTCTGCTGAAGATAATATGCCGGAGAAGAATAAATCTGTTTTGCAGAACACAAGTCGAGTTGATAAGCGGTCTCTTTATCCCCCTCCTTTCTCAGCACATATACGGGATTCCGTTTCCCGTATATCGAGAGATCCCCGGCCATACTGATTGCATCAAGAACGGTAATTCTGTCCCGATCGATATTAATGCGCCCCGGTTTATTGACCTCTCCTAATACAAAAACACTGAGATTCATAAATTCTACCGTAACGACCGGGTCTTTTATCAGATTTTCCTTAATAAGCCGGTCCTTGATGTATCCGGCAAGCTCGGAACGGGTCATTCCTGCCACACGAATTTTTCCTAAAACGGGAAATTCAATATCTCCTTGAGCATCGACAGTATATACCGACATTTCTTGATTAGAATTTTGCGCCCCCGATGCTAATCCTGCACGAAAAGAGGCTATAGGCAAATTGAACAGACTTGCTAATTGAGGATCTTTACTGCTGACAACGATAGAAAGCTTATCTTCCGGTCGGAACGTAATTTGAGTCGATGCTATCAATTGCTCAGATATTCCCGGCTTAAGATCCTGAAAATATACGACCTTTTTAGACGAATCACATGAACTGAAAAGTACAATAACAAGTAAAATTCCTAATATATACTTGATCTGCATAAGCTTAATCTTTATTATTTTATTCATACTATTTAAATTCCTTACTATTCTATTTTTTCGATCAACGAAGGATGTATAAATGCGGTTGCAACGGCCATTATCCCTTGAATAGAAACGACTACCCTCCTATCGCCCTTAACTCGTACAAATACACCTTCTACTCCGGAAAAAATTCCTCCGGTAATTCTAACCTTATCTCCCTTTTTCAACATTAACGAAACAGGATCGAGATAAACGAGCTGATCGTCATACGTACCCGACACTGCAATGAAATCTTGCATTTGCTTATCGGGAATTATAATCGGACGGCCTGTTGCCTTATCCATAATATATCGAATAGGCAAACGGACTTCAAGTTCAGACTTGAATGTATCTATACTTGTTTTTGTCGAATGGACAAAAACAAGATTATGTATGATCGGTACTAATTTTCGTGATTTTTTAGCTCCTAAATCCGTGCTTTCATAGTGCATCGGTATAAAATTTTCAACATTATGACCGTCGAGATATTCTTTGAATATCATTTCCCGGCTATAAGTAACACGTATAGCATACCATGCTATATCACCTTGTTTCTTTAATTCTATGTTTTCTTTCTGCTCCAAAATTTTTCATAAAATAATCTCCGGTATAAAAAGGGATTATTTAAGGATATTCTCATATCCCAAAGATGATCGCGATTCACATCGAGACTTCTCTTACTTAATATCTTAGATGTGTAATTTATATACCAGAGATTATATTTTTATAAATAATACACCAAGAACCTGTACTTCTAAGACAAGATAGTTTTTGAATCTTTTGACCCTTCTAAAACTAAGCCGATCACTATATCAAGAAGTTCTCAAAACAGACTCGGGCAAAATTTAGACGGCTTTTAAAATTCCTATCCTACTTCGGTAAAACTTTGAACAAGTTCTAAATTCATAGACTTTGAAATCATAACTATATAATATCAATAACTACAACAACTTTTCCCAAATATTAATTTTTACAAAAGAATGTTCTTTAGGGACACCAGAAATATATATATCCCTGACTAACAATCGTTTGGCTGTATAATATAAAACACACCTTCAGCTCTGAATCCTGTTTCTATCACAGAAGTAGGACTTTATTATCTTGTGTATATAATTAATTGATTAATAGCATATTAATTTATTGTAACGCAAAAAAAATAGTTCCTAATATATTTTTATTTGACTATATAATATAATATTTGCAATAAATGCTACAACTCATTATACAATAACCTTTATTTTTACTATTCGAATAATGATTTATACCTGATTAGAATTTAAATTACTTACTTGCAAAATATTGATTTTCAGCATATGTGATTTTAATAGCAAAAAAATGTTTATTATTTAATTGGATAAACAAACTTATTTATCTAAATTTGGACACGTTTAAGTCCTACTTCTGTGATAGAAACAGATATTTTTATATAGACTATACTTTTCTTTTTTTCTTTTTCCTAGAATTATCCCCTTCATAATATAAAGAACTAATAATAAATTTATTAGCCTCATCTATAATAGAATTGTCTAAGGATGCCAAATAAATTTGCGTAGTTTTTTCGGATGTATGTCCCATACCGGCACTTATAACAGAAAGAGGTATATTTTTATTTCTTGCGGCTGTAGCCCATGTATGGCGTGCAACGTATGAGGTAAGAGGAGAAGGCAGTCCTAATAAATCGGAAATTTTTTTGAGCTGTTTGTTATAATAACTCAGTGAATTTTGATATTGCCGATATGCTATTTTTTCGTCTGAAGATGTAATAATAGGAAATATATATTCACTTTTTGTTTTGTAATGGTCCATTATCTTTTTCATACATGATTCGATACGAATATTGATAATCTGTCCGGTCTTACGACGAATATATTGTATGAACCCATTTCTTATATTGCTTTTTCTGAGATAAGCAATATCGACAAAAGCCATTCCTCTCGTATAAAAACTAAAAATAAATATATCCCTGGCATAATCCAAAGCCTTATGTTCGGATAAATCCAAATTGCTTAAACGAACAATGATTTCCTCATTGACAGCTCTCTTTCGAGTGCGATCTACTCCGGTATATACTTTCCTGAATATATTTTCAGGATTAAAAAACATTTTTGCAGCAGCTTTATTATACACAGATCGCAATATACGCATATAAAAAGATACAGAATTACGGGTTATACCTTTCTTTCTCAACCATGAATCATATTCAAGAATAAAATCTTCTGTCATTAAATAAAACTCAATGTCTTGATTATGAAGAAACGAAGCAAAGCTATTTCTCGTGCACATATAATTCCGGGCCGTTCCCAAACATCCGTTCTTTATCAATGATCTTATCTGTTTATCCATAAAAGCAAGAAAAGATTTATCTTGTCTATGTATATGAAATGCTTGTAAGATATCCTTTGCCGAATAATTTGGAAACGATTTAATTATATTTTGTAAAGCAGATACATCTTTCTTTATTCGGAGGTCTATATCCGTTACGTACGAAAACCGATATTTTTCTCTAAAAACGACAGACTGGGACTTTTCATCCCATTCTTCAGGAAATAATTTATACTCTGTTGCAATCCGGACAGACCTCATGCCTTCATGCAATACATAAACCACTGTTCCGGGAACTCCGGAAACAGATGAATGACGTAATTTGATTTTTATAGATACCATAACTTCTAAATATTATATACCAAAAATATATAACATATAGCTGCGTAAATATCATAGAAAAAATCATTTTTTACCCAAAGCCTGTCTAAATCTTGTACAGATATTTTTGAAAATTGTTTCGAGGGGGTTTTTCAAATTCGACCCAAGAAAAATTTAGATAGACTCTAAAACAAGTCTTTAAATTAGAAACGAATAATTATTTACTGACGCATAATATCATCATTTTTCATTCGGTTGCCTCTGTAAAATCAGCAAAGCTACCGTTATAATAAAAATACCCAATATCGAATACAAATCGGGATATTCACCCGGAACAAGCAACCAACTTAAAACAACACCGGCAACCGGTACGACAAATTTCCACATGTTCAATTCAGAAACTTTCACTTCTGGTCTCTTAAGCAGCGAATACCAAATGGAAAATCCGACTGCCGGAATCAACGCCAACCATATCCATGCAATATAAAACTCTAATGAATAAGGCTTTACATACCAATCTTCTGTAAAAAACGATACAATATACAGAATTAATCCGCCAGAAAAATTAGCAAATGCAGTGAGCATAACCGGAGAAACTTTGTTTCTGTTCTTGGCAACTATAATATTAGTAGATGCTCCTACAATATTACTGATAATCAACAATATGACTCCGTAATAAAACGAAGCATCAGTATGAATAGAACCTCCTTTTGCAAAACTTATAAATACGATTCCGGCCATACCTAAAACAATAGCCAAAATCTTACGAAACGACATTCGATCATTTCCCATAGTGAAATGAGCCATAACTGCAACGAAGAACGGGCCGCCTCCGATGATAATTGCAGATATGGCAGCGGGGACTTTATTTAATCCCATAAAAAAGAAACCGTACTGTATAAACGTCTGTAAAAAACCGAATAACAGCATATAACGCTACTCTTTCAAATTAGAAATCCAATCGATCTTCTGATATATCAAAAAAGGTATTAACAAAAGTCCGGCCAGCATAAAGCGCATACCGGACAAATGTAACGGAGTTGTATATTCAAATCCTATTTTAGCTCCTGCAAAGGCCGATCCCCATAGTAAACATGCAAAAATCGCCAATATCTTAGTTTTCATGTAATTCTTTATTTTTTTAAACTGCAAAGATAATCTATATATCTTTTTTTATTAGACTGTTTTTACATCCTATTATACGACAATCTGATAAGAAAGCGTATTTTTGCGATAGATTTTAAGAGGGTTTATTTCACTTGAACAAAAAAATAATACATATAGATATGGATGCTTTTTATGCTTCCATAGAATTGCGTGATCATCCGGAATATGTCGGGAAGCCATTAGTCGTAGGCCGTCCCGAAAGCAGGGGTGTTGTCTCTGCGGCCAGTTATGAAGCCCGGAAATACGGAATACGTTCAGCCATGTCGTCTGTCAAAGCTCGGAAACTTTGCCCGGATGTAATATTCATACCGGGACGAATGGAGGTATATAAAGAGGTATCTAAACAAATACACGCTATATTCAGAGAATATACCGATATTATAGAACCGTTATCTTTGGATGAAGCTTTTCTCGATGTTACAGAAAACAAAAAAAATATCGAATTGGCGACAGATATAGCAAAAGCCATAAAACAACAAATAAAAGAGACATTGGGGCTTACTGCCTCTGCAGGAGTTTCCTATAATAAATTTCTTGCAAAGATCGCTTCCGATTACAGAAAACCCGACGGACTCTACGTCATCCATCCCGATAAAGCTATCAAATTCATCGCTTCTCTCCCCATTGAATTATTCTGGGGTGTAGGAAAAAAGACCGGAAAGAAAATGCACTTATTAGGAATTCATTCGGGAGCTGATTTACAAAAATGTTCTTTAGAGTTTCTTATCAATCATTTCGGAAAAAACGGAAATCTATTTTATGATTTTGCTCATGGTATAGATAACAGAGCGGTAGAAGCTGTAAAAATAAGGCAATCGATCGGCTGTGAAACAACTTTTGAAAAAGATTTGACTAGTCCCATGGCTGTTATCATAGAACTTTATCATGTAGCCTGTGAACTGACAGAACGCATCACTCTCAAAAAATTTCAAGGAAACACGCTTACTCTAAAAATAAAATTCAATGACTTTTCACAAAAAACCAAATGTATAAGTAATCATCATCCTTTAACAGACCTTGATGAAATACTGCCTTTAGCAAAAAAACTATTGAAAGAGATAGACATATCGCAACATCCGATTCGTTTACTCGGTTTGTCAGTTTCGCATCCGACAGAAAAATTGTATCCTCAACAGCTCAGTATCCAATTCTGAAGAACCTTGACCTTAATGATCTTTTATTCCGGATGGATATTCCCTGAAAAATCACTCTCATATTATCCCGAACAATATTTTGAACGGATATAAACTTTACAACAGAAATTTGGCATACATTTTGAACATATTTATTTTTAAAATTTGATAACTTACAAAATAAGATATTACCTTTATTGGTTTCAGAAAATATGACAAATATGACAGTAAAAGAAATAATAAATACCCAACAAGAAATTTATCGATTGCTTGCAAAAAAACAGATAAAAACAGTATTTGAACTGTTGTCCGAATTGTCTTTGGCATTGCAAGATTGGACTGTCAACGAAAAACTGAATGAACTGGAAACGTCTTATAAATATATGCTCCGGTATATGTTCGAAGGTATCGAAGATCCTGAACGAGAACAGGTATATAGAAATTTAATTTCATCTTTATTCACTTTAACCGATAAAGTTACCGAATTACTACTCGAAAAAGAATCATCCGGTTTTTATTTTTCTAAGAAAAGATATATTCAGCTACATCCGGAGATGAGTATTCAGCAACAGTCAGACACATTAGATTCTGCCATTAACAACCTGTCTTTAAATAGTTTATTGAGTGATATAGAAAATAATACCCAGACGCAAATTGAACTCAGAAAGCAAGTAGAAAAAGCAGAAGAAGAACTTGTAACCAGAATTTGGTGCAACTATCCGGCAACCGAATGGGATTACACAGCTTTACGTGAAGGATTATCTCCAGAACATTTCCCTGTCGAAACGACTTGTTTAATCGTTTCGGCGCTTACTTTAAATCTACTGCATCGGTATGACGAACAAAAATTGGCAATTCTATTAGACGTCTATGAGCAATCGACTAATGAAGAAATACGTCAAAGAGCCTTATGTGGAGTTCTGATTCTTATGTACATATATAAAGCGAGAATAGAACTTTCGCCCTATTTGCTGGCAAGAATCGAAGCTAGCAAAGAAAACGAGCGATTTTGTAAGGAAACACGGACAATCTTTCTGCAATTAATAAAAAGCCGCGAAACTGAACGAATTTCTCGAAAATTTACAGAAGAGCTGCTTCCTGAAATGATGAAAATAAGCCCGTCTATTTATAAAAAGATGAAACAAGACGAGCTAATGAACGACATGAACTCTTTGGATAAAAATCCGGAGTGGCAGGAAATTTTAGAGCAATCAGGAATTGCCGATAAGCTTAAAGAACTGAATGATTTACAATTAGAAGGGGCTGATGTTTTTATGAGTACTTTTTCAGGACTCAAGAGTTTCCCGTTTTTTAAAGAAGCTGCTAACTGGTTTCGCCCGTTTAATACTGAATATACAGCATTGACCAACGTTTTTACCCAAGGAGATAAAGATAATAATTTCAAGAAACTCATTAGTTTATCCCACTTTTTGTGCAATTCGGACAAATATTCTTTCTGCCTCAGTCTCACACAAGTACCGGAAACCCAAAGAGGTATGATGACGTCTCAATTCAATGCCGAAGGTATAGAGATGCAAAATATAGAAAAAGACAAACTTTCTCTAAATGCAGATGAAGCTGGGAAAAACATATCAAACCAATATTTACAAGACTTATATAGATTTTTCAAACTTTCATCTTTCCGATCCGAATTTTCAGACCCATTTTCATCTCATATAGACTTATTCCAGGTTTCATTCCTGCAATCTATATTTTCGGATGACAATACATTAAGGTTGATCGGAGAATTTTATTTCCGGAAAGAATATTATGCCGATGCCCTGACAATGTTCAATAAATTACTACAAAACCATCGATCAGACAGTGAACTATATCAAAAAATAGGATATTGCCTACAAATGTCAGGAGAATATGATAAAGCTTTAGACGCATATCTGAAAGCAGAAATGATATATCCCGATAGTCTGTGGACATTAAGGCGAATTGCGTCTTGTTACAGAACATTGAAAAAACCGGAAGCTGCATTAGAATACTACTTGAGAATAGAACAAATGAAACCTGATAATTTATCGATAGAAATGAATATCGGACATTGCTATTTCGAACAAGAGAATTATGATGAAGCTTTGAAATATTATTTTAAAGTCGATTATTTAGACCCCAAAAGCACCAAAGCATGGAGGGCTATAGCATGGTGTTCTTTTTTGGCGGAAAAACAAGAACAAGCCCGGCGTTATTACGAAAAAATACTGAATAATAAACCGACCTCTATCGATTATATGAATGCTGGACATGTAGAATTTGCCCTTAAAAATCTGAATAAGACGATAGAATTATACAGAGAAAGCATAGAGAACGATAAAGGAAATGCGGAATCGTTCCTTAATAATTTCAGGCAAGATGTCAAATATTTGATACAAGCAGGCATATCTGCCAATGATATTCCGTTGCTAATCGACCAGCTCATGTATTCCTTAAACCGATAATCTCCCCCGCCGGAGATTATCGGCTACCTAAATCATCATATAACTTTTGTAGAAATGCCTTACCTGCGTTCTCTTTACTCCCGGTAGTATCTCCTTCTGAAAAAACGGCCTTCCCCGCTTCATTATCATATATGACTTTAGCATCAGAATCCAGATATCCGAATCCGTCCTTGAAGGTATAATAAGCAAATTTGTATTGAGTAGTATCGGCAATATTTTTGCTGAACTTAAAATCTGAATAATCTATATTCATTTGTCCTAAAAGAGTGGCGGCAATATCGATCTGAGAACCATAATCATTTATCACTTTAGAGCCATTTACCACTCCTCCACACCAAACCATAGGAATGTGATGACGGACAATATCAGGCTCTTGAACTCCGGCAGGATATCGCATAGCGTGATCAGGCACTAAAATAATCAAAGTATTATTCCATTGGGGAGTTTGACGGAATCGATCGACAAATGCACCCAAGCAACTATCGGTATAAGCCACCGAATTAAGATAAGGATCATCAAAATGATGATACGGGACATCAAAAGGTTCATGACTGCTTAGTGTCAAAAATACCTTCATAAAAGGATGCTTCTGTTGATTTTGTATCAATTCACTGAAACGAATAAAAGTCGTGCCGTCATTTGCCCCCCATTTAGATAATAAATCACTAACCGGGAAATCTTTGTCAGAGACAATGCTTTGAAATCCTGAAGAAATAAAATAAGAACGCATATTGGTAAAATCCGCATCTCCTCCATAAAGGAATTGAATGTCATATCCCTCTTTCCGCAATGATTTAGATATGGCAGGCAAAGATTGAGATTTGACGGGATATTTCATAATAGATGTTGTCGGCTGCGCAGGATATCCGCTTAAAATCGAGACAAGTCCTCTATCAGTTCTAAAGCTATTCGCATAAAAGTTTGTAAAAAATATTCCTTCTTCTGCCAAACGGGTAAGATTCGGCATTACTCCCGGAACTCCACCCAATTTCTCCATTGCGGTGCCGGAAAAACTTTCCAATATGATTAGTAAAATATCCGGACGCTCACGATTAATCCATCGAACAGAGTCATTTTCAGGGAAATAAACTCGACTATGTGTCATCTTTGAAAATTCTTGATCTGCTTTATCTGCATCCATAAAACGATACTGCTGTTTAAAATCTTGTCCTTTAGACAAAGATGCCAACAAACTGAAAGCCGGGTTTATTGCTGCATGATTAAACAACATATTATCACTGTAATATACCCTTCCTACATTAATTGTAGAAACCGAAATACCTCCTCGGATCGGGATAAACAGCAAACCGAGTAACAATAAAAACCAACATGTCGATTTGATACGATGTTTACAGAATTTCCATTTCCCAGAACCTTTCACAAACCAGCGATTCAAAGGATACCAAAAAATCGCAAAATATAAAATGACACCTATAATTCCTAAAACCAAAACCCAAAACGGAATACTCGCCATAGCATCGGCAGGAGACTTCAAATAAAACAATGGAGTTGCATCCATCCTAAATCCCCAATAAGTATATAATTCTATATCGGAAATAAAAATGAGAGATAAAATCGCTATAATCAATGCAAAATATCCTTTATAAAACCATTCTGCCCATAATCCTTGTATCCATACTGTTACTAAAGCCACGAATACCGGCAATGCCAAAATATAGCTTGCAACCGAAAGATCGAGAGGAAGACCGTGGTATATAACTTGCATCCAGTCTATAAGAGAGGCTTTTTCGAATAAATTATAATGGAAAAGCATAAATAGTGGCTTTTGCAACATAAACATGAAGATAAACCACAAATATATTTTGAGTAAAAAGAGCAATCGCTGTTTCATGATTTTTTTATTTTTTACATTATACCCGACACAAATGTATGCTAAAAGAGAAAAATACGCACTTGTAAAGAGAGTTTTTACTTTTTAATTAATATAAATTAATAGCTCTTTTATGTTAAAGTATCAATTATTTGAGAACTTTGTCAACTCTAATAAAAACCTTTCTCATGAAAAGAAAATTTATATTTATAGTTTTTCTAACAATAACTTTATATATGACTCAAGCTGCAAATCCTTTTTTCGGGAAGTTTAAAACACCCCGAGAAACCGCACCATTCGACAAGATAAAAATAACAGATTACGAACCGGCATTTCAAGAAGGTATTCGTCAACATCAAAAAGAAGTAGATGCAATTGTCAATCAGCGTTCTACACCTACATTTGAGAACACAATAGAGGCATTAGAACGATCAGGAAATTTACTGAACAAAGTATCAACCATATTCTTCGCTGTTTCCGAAGCCGAAGGCAACGATGAGATGATGGCTATTTCTCAAAGAATCTCGCCTATCCTTTCAGAACACGGCAACAATATCAATCTGAACGAAAAATTATTCGAACGGGTCAAATTCGTTTACGACAAAAAAGGAGAATTGGATTTATCTCCCGAACAAATGGCTCTATTGAACGATACTTATGAAAGCATGGTACGCAAAGGCGCTAACCTGAAAGGCGAAAATCGGGAAAAATACCGTAAACTTACAACCGAGCTAAATCAATTAACTTTGACATTCGGACAAAATCTGCTTAAAGCGACAAACAGTTTCGAAATGCTATTGACTAAGCCTGAAGAATTGGACGGGCTTCCTCAAAGTGCGATAGATGCAGCGGCATTAATGGCTCAAAACAAAGGGAAAAAAGGATTTCTTTTCGACCTTTCTTATCCGAGCTATGGCCCGTTTATGCAATATTCGGCACGTCGGGATTTGAGAGAAAAAATGTATCGGGCATATAACTCTCGCTGCCAGACCGGAAAGTTCGACAATACACAAATCGTAAAACGTATTGCTGAAGTCAGGATGGAAATCTCCAAATTGATGGGAAAAGAGAATTATGCAGAGTATACATTGGAACGCCGTATGGCAAAAAACAGCCGAAATGTATATAACTTGCTAAATCAGTTATTAGAAGCATACAAACCTGAAGCTTTACAAGAAGTTAGAGAAGTAAAAGGTTTTGCAATCGGTATGGAAGGTAAAAACTTCGATCTGATGCCATGGGACTGGTCTTATTACTCAGATAAATTAAAAAATGCCAAATACGATCTTAACGATGAAATGCTGAAACCTTATTTCGAATTGAATCGAGTAAAAAAAGGTGTATTCGGTTTAGCAACACGTTTATACGGTCTCAAATTTAAGAAGAACAATAAAATTCCCGTATATCATCCAGAAGTAGAAGCTTTTGAAGTTTTTGATGCAAATAATAAATATGTAGGCGTATTATACACAGATTTTCATCCTCGAGCAACCAAAAGAGGCGGTGCATGGATGACCGAATATAAAGGACAATGGAAAGATGAGAATGGAAAAGACAGTCGCCCCCATATTACTATCGTTATGAATTTCACTCGTCCGACAGCTGACAAACCGGCATTATTGACTTATGGGGAGGTCGAAACCTTTTTGCATGAATTCGGTCATTCTCTACACGGTTTATTGGCAAACTCAACTTATGCATCTCTTTCCGGAACAAATGTATTTCGTGACTTTGTAGAACTGCCTTCTCAGATTATGGAAAACTGGCTTTCCGAAAAAGAGTTTCTCGATACATTTGCCTCCCATTATGAAACAGGGAAAAAAATGCCGGCAAAACTAATCGAAAAGATAAAAAAATCAAGACAATATAATGCGGCTTATCTCTGTTTGCGTCAATTATCTTTCGGATTTCTCGATATGGCTTGGTACACACAAACCGATTCCATCGAAAACGTTATTGAATTTGAACAAAAGGCAATGGCTCCGACCCAATTATTACCAATTGTCGACGGAACCGGAATGAGCAATCAATTCGGACATATTTTTTCAGGAGGCTATGCTGCCGGATATTACGGATATAAATGGGCTGAAGTTCTTGATGCAGATGCATTTTCTTTATTTAAAGAAAAAGGTATCTTCAATCGAGAAATTGCCGAATCCTTTAGAAAAAATATTCTCGAAAAAGGAGGTACAGAAGATCCGATGGAATTGTATAAACGTTTTCGCGGACATGAACCTTCTATAAAAGCATTGATGCAACGCGATGGTATTCTCAACGAATAATCCAGCATTTTTGCATTATCAATAAAAGAAATTCCCATCGAATATTATTCGATGGGAATTTCTTTTTGGATTGTATTAATATCATCCTAACATTACTCTACCGGTTGACAAGAAAAGACCATACCGAAATTGCCGGCAGCATGTGAACCTGTAAAAATCAGCTCATAATCATTAACCGTCTTCGTATAAATTCCTTCCGCATTAGGATTCACCAAAAAATTTTCAGAGGCAAGTTTTGCATAATATTCCGTAGCCATAGATGCATCACATTTATAATCAAAGAAAGCAACACTTTCTAAACCGAATGTTTTATTATACTGATGCAATTCTATATCACCTTCATACTTCGGGAAATTTCCCATAAACGGATACTTCTCGACCAACTTCTCCCATGTCATTCCGGTTGTAACCTCAACATCCCCGTCCCCATCTTCATCATCGTCTTTCGAACAACCAACTGACAAAAAAGAAAGAGCTATAACACAACTCAATACTGTAAAAAACTTTTTCATAATTTGATATTTTTACTATTTAAAACCGAAAAGAAAATCCACCGGAAACATAGCCGATATCATAGCCACTCTCTACATACACGCCTACTTTTTTACAAAAGTAATAACGTAAACCTGCGATTGCAATGCCGCTGACACTCGTGTCCATATTACTCTCAGCAATCATTTTTTCATCACTTTCGCAATCAATTGTTCGATTTCCGGTCATATTCAAGTCCATCATCAAACGTGCATAGAACTCAAAGTTGTGACAAAGAGTTAAATGCCAACTTAATCCGGCACAAATATCAAATCTATTACAAGATGTTGCCTTTGTCTTTGGACCATAACCATTATCCCATTCCCAATTATAACTATATTTGCTATAAGTAGCTCCGAACAAATACCCGATGCTCCCCAACTTACTGAAATCAAGGAAACAAATATCTGAATAAATACCGATGGGAGGAATGTCTATTTTATAACCATTTCCTCCATGTTTGATTTTTCGCGACCAAGGAGCGATATCCGGAGCAATTCCTATTTGCATAGTTCTCATATATTGGGGAAACACGACTTCATTCTTCACTCTTTTCCATGAAGCCGACTCAGTTCCGCTAACAACTGTAATAGAATTTTGAACGCCAAGCTGATCATTTTCAATTTTTCCAGCTACTCTTTTTACCGGGCGGTCACCATATTCCGTTTCCCAGCTTTTTACGACACTCATCATATCTTCAAATTCTTTTGCCTTAATACGCAATGCAAATTCAGGATAATCATAAATTTTGCAGAAATAATATGCCATTTGTGTTCTATTCACTGCCGGTGTGCCAATTACATAGGGCGCAGATAGATATTGACGGGATGTAAATATTGCAATATCTTTATCAATACTGAAATAATAATACATTTCTCTGCTAACAGTAGTTATATTATTTACTCTATTTTGAATAACAAAAAATGCAGAATATACATCAATACCATTTCCATCATATTCAATCCTAACCCAACGGATTTTCGGTTTTCCTGCCATAAAGCCGATATTTTTACATTTTCGCTTTACATATTTAAGTTTATCCATAACTATTAGCGAATCAATATCTTCGCTGATATACCGGATTCTCTCTCCTTGAGGAGTTTCACTCACCTCAAAAAAAGTCGGATCATTCACTATTGCCGATCGCAGATAACCTTTCACAATCGAACTTTTCGATTGTGAAACGATTTTGTTCAAATATAACGTTACTGGAACAGCTTCTGCATCTATTTTCTTCTTTTTTCGAGCTATGGCTTCGGGAATAAGAACTATTCCGAAAACCACAATCAATAATAATCTTATTAACAAAAAATCTCTCATATATTATCTTTTTCGAATCCTTTTCAAAAGAACAAGCATAACAAATCGTCATTTCTATTACATCTTATTACTAAATTTTCAATATAATCACTTGATTTTAAGCAACGACATTATCTATATAAATTTTATACAAATAAAAACATTATTTTCTTTATATTTTGCCCATAATTATTTTATTATTATTCAAAAAAGAAGCAATTAAGTTACTTCCGACCCTTTTCCCAATTTTATTTTATCACATTTATCCGGTTCAATATTTCCCTCTAAAGTTCTATTTCGCGTTATAATTGTTCTATAAGTCATTTAATAAAGAATAAACAGCCTATTATTTAAAAAAAATATATACGTTTATGTCATAAATGAAATATTATGAAACATATATCAGTTCCTAAAATAGATTTATCATCCGTAAAAAACTACAACACGATCGATCTGATAGATACAGACTTCGCCATACTGGATAACATCAATAATATTCCGCTGTTTGACTATCCTTCGATCATCGAAACAACAGTTTTCGCACTTTGCCTGAAAGGAAATTGTAAAATAACAATCAATCTGAATGAATATAATATATGCCCGAACGATATGATCTTGCTTATGCCAAATCAGATCGTCATGTTATGCGAGAAAAGCGATGATGTTTCGGGATTATTTATAGTCGTGTCAAAAAATTTCAGTAACGAGATTCTTCCCAGCACAGAAGATATGCTATCTGTATTTTTTTACGCAAAAGAATCCCCTAAAACTACACTTAACCCGAATGAAATAAAATGTTTAAAAGAATATCATTCTTTTTTGCGAAACAAGGTAAAGGAAACAGAGAATATTTATCGCAAAGAAATCATACGCATATTATTGAAATCCTTATTTTATGAAATTGCCAATATTACCAAGAAAAAAATTCCAGAGAAATCGATACGAAAATCTAGAAAAACGGAGGTATTCGAATCTTTTTTAAAAACAGTCGCCACGCATTATAAACAACAACGCTCTGTAACCTTTTATGCCGACAAACTATATTTGACTCCTAAATACCTTTCTTGTGTAATTAAAGAGATAAGCGGAAAATCTGCTGGAGAGTGGATCGATGAACAAGTTATTTTGGCCGCTAAAGCATTGCTTAAATCAAGTAACATGACAATTCAGGAAATTTCAGTAGAACTAAATTTTGCCAATCAATCTTTTTTCGGGAAATATTTTAAACAACATACTGGTATTTCTCCCAAAGCTTATCGAAAGATATAATAAAAAGGATTATAGAAAATTTTGTTTTTTCTATAATCCTCCTTACTATCATTTTTTACCTATATCAAATTCCAAGAGAAACTTTTACGGCTTCTATTTTCTGATTTGCTAATTCATTGACTTTATCATAATCTTCACGAGATTTCAATTCACCTTTTACTTCTATATAGAATTTTATTTTAGGCTCTGTTCCTGAAGGACGTATAGAAACTTTAGTCCCATCTTCTGTAAAATACTGTAACACATTCGATGTAGTCGGCATATCTAAAGTATACTTTTCATTCTCCACCAAATCATTAGCAACTAAAGGAGAAAAGTCTTTTGTAAGAATAACTTTCGAACCGGCAATCTCCGTCATCGGATTATTCCTGAAATTCTTCATCATCGCTTCGATTTCTTCAGCCCCCGATTTTCCCTTACGAACTACAGAAATACCTTTTTCTTTAGAGAAACCGTAAGTCAAATAAATATCTTGTAACATTTCATATACAGTCTTGCCATTATCTTTTGCCCAAGCTGCAACCTCCGCCATCAAAGAAATTGCAGATACAGCATCTTTATCCCGAGCAAAATCCTCAGCCAAAAAGCCGTAGCTTTCCTCTCCTCCACCGATATATTTCTTCTTTCCTTCCAACTCACGGATTACAGATGCAATCCATTTAAACCCGGTATAACAATCATAGCAAGTGATATTATTACGATCAGCAATTGTTTTTATCAACTCAGTCGTCACGATAGTTTTCACGATATATTCGTTTCCTGTAAGTCTGCCTAACTCTTTATATTTGGTCATCAAATAATTAAGTAAAATCATAACAATCTGATTTCCATTTACAAGAACAAATTCCCCTTTATCATTCTTTACTGCTATACCAATACGATCGGCATCAGGATCTGAAGCCATAACGATATCGGCATCCACTTCGATACCTTTACGTATAGCCATATCCAAAGCTGCCGGCTCTTCGGGATTTGGAGAAACTACTGTCGGAAAATCCCCGCTGACAACATCTTGTTCCGGAACGTGAATGATATTCGTAAATCCAAAATTTTTCAATGATGCCGGAACTAATTTTACACCTGTACCGTGTATAGGCGTATAAACAATTTTCATATCTTTATGCCGTTCGATAGCATCAGGACTCAACGACAAAGTTTTAATTTTATCAAGGAAAAGCTTATCTACCTCTTCTCCGATTATTTCGATCAAAGCGGGATTTCCTTTAAACTTGATATCGGCAATAGAACGTATCTTATTTACTTCAGCAATCGTATTCTTATCGTGCGGCGAGATCATTTGAGCGCCATCATTCCAGTATGCCTTGTATCCGTTGTATTCTTTGGGATTGTGAGATGCTGTCAGGATAATACCGCTTTGGCATCCTAATGCTCTTATGGCAAAAGACATCTCGGGAGTAGGTCTTAATGATTCAAAAAGGTATACCTTGATTCCGTTGGCAGAAAAAATATCTGCAGAAATCTCTGCAAACAAACGACTATTATTACGACAATCATGTCCGATTACGACTTTTATTTCAGATAAATCGGCAAATTCTTTTTTTAAATAATTGGATAATCCCTGTGTCGCAGCACCTACCGTATATATATTCATCCGGTTTGTTCCAGCTCCCATTATCCCACGCAGTCCACCAGTACCGAATTCCAAATCTTTATAAAACGACTCTATCAGCTCTGTCTTATCATCATTGTCAAGCATCCTTCTCACTTCGGCTTTAGTGGCTTCATCATAACCGTCTCCCAGCCAAGTCTGTGCTTTTGCAGTTACTTCTTTCAATAAGGTCTCATTTTCCATACAATTCTCTTTTTTAGAAAAATTTCACAACATCTATAATACACAAATATACAAAAAAGTTTTTATCGATACAGAGATATAAGGCAAAATAGTTTTAAAGCCAGTTTAAATTTTTATCTTTCAAAAAGCGACTTTCAACCGGTCTCCAGCATCTTTAGCGACTGCCCGATAATACTCTTCAGAATATCCCGGAAAATCAGGATCAGCAGGCAAACCGTACCCATTCTCTAAAAAATGCCCGCCTTTTTCTTTTTTCCTATTTCCATCTAAATATTTAACCAATAAAAACTCTCCTAACTTTTTCCACTGAACAGTCGTTTGTTGGGCCTGAGCTACACTATAAGCATTCAAAAAGCGAATTGCCGCTACAGGATCGTTACGATACAAATCATTAGCAACCTTTTCTATTACAGGCTGCTGTACATTAAATGTCGTTTCTATATCTTTCTGAACGGGACGTATATCCTCTATCATCTGATCATAACGAGAATAAGCCATATTGGCAACCCAATTATGAATCCAAAAAGCAGAAGTCCAAGATAAGTCATACATGCTCCCGTTCAATTCACTATAACACTCCGGAACTTCATTTAAACAAGCATATAAGGGCACATAGACACAAGTATTCGTATCATCTACCCCAAACCATAGAACTCCTCCGATTGCATTCGGCAACCACGACCGCATCTGAGCGACCAGTGTAAAAGCAGTCTGTTGTGTTGCCACAGCTCGCTCATTAGTATATTCTACACTATCCACTTTAAAGGTCATAGGCCGAAATCTATAAGGGCATTTAAACGGTCCTGCACCTACATCTTGGGTCATGTCAAAAGGTGTACCTTCAAAATGATCACGCATGGCATCTTTCATATCCTGTACCGATAACTTCTTATCCGGTTTTATATAAAGCGGCAAATACTCTTTAGATTTACCATTCAAATATGATAAATATTTACCCATAGAACTATTAAACCGATTATAAAAACTCCATACTCTTGCTTCACATCCTCTCAATGCTCCAAAATCTGCAGGAGCATAAGCGTCGGCAAAACTGAAATCTTTATTCAGTCCATTGAAATAACCTTGTTCCCGAGCAAATGATATGACATCAGGAGAATATAGACAATTTTCTTTATCATCTAACGGGAACTTATGAATGCGAGACTGATTGGCATGTGCGGCAATGCAATCATCGGGAATGCGTACGGCAACCCATACAGCACCCTGATTTTGAGGTCCTTTTCCAATCATCTCCATAATCCACACTTCTTCAGGATCAGCAATAGAAAAAGATTCTCCTGAACTATAATAGCCATATTCGTTAACCAGATCGGTCATGACCGTAATCGCTTCTCTCGCTGTCTTAGCTCGCTGCAAAGCAATATACATCAAACTGCCATAATCAATTATACCCGTAGTATCTACAAGTTCAGGACGCCCTCCCCATGTAGATTCGGTTATAGACAATTGATGTTCATTCATATTACCGACCACTTTATATGTATATTCGACTTGAGGAATATGTCCTAATAATTTATTCGTATCCCACTCTCTGATTTCCATAGTGCTGTTTTTAGGATGTCTTGCTGCCGGAATAAATTTTAAAGCTCCATACAATGTATGGGAATCGGCCGCGTATGTTATAAATGTAGAGCCATCTATTGTGGCATTCCTACCAGCCAAAAAACTTGTACATGCTCGTGCTCCGGGAACAAGCATTCCCCAACAAAATGTGCATAATAAGATAAATTTTTTCATAAAATATGTGTTAGGTATTTACCAATAAAATGAATTCTCATAAACCGCCCGGTTTCCGCAACGATCTGTAACCGTAAGTCTAAAATGGTGCTTTTTATTCCTTTTTACACGTACCGGATCGAGCTTGCAGCTCAATATTGCAGTCTTGCCATCCATCTCAAGAAGTGCAAATTTGCCATCGATTTCACCTCTGTAAGACTCGACTCCAGTATGCTTATCTCCTATTCTGATACGAATCTTTCCTGTATTTCCCCATTGGGCAGGAGATATAGGAGTAATGACTGGATTTACGGTATCTGATTTAACAACAAATGTTCCTAATTCTCTTATTTTAACTTCTAAATACCCATTCATATATGTACCGGTATAAGGAATCTCTTTATTCCCGAATACTCGAGCTAAATAGTATTGTTTTTTATTATCAAGAGTATCTGAGGGTATTTTAATTTTTAAATTACAATATAAATGTAAAGGCACGCATTCTTGCCCCACAACATAAGAATTATCGCTATTCTGGAAACACTTCAATTGAATATTTTCGTAAAGAGCCCCTTTGGGAATAAATAGTGAAACTCCATGTTTATCGATGAAATTATTCTGATTATATACACAAGCATTATCGGAGGGATTATCCATCAGAATATTTTTCTTTTTTCCGTTTATTGAAAATGTACATATTGTCAAATTACCATGTCGGTCTCTCAGTTCATAACGGATTTTATAAACACGTTCCTCATCGATCGTAATCACACCTTGATCAACAACATCCTTATAAACAGGCAGATAATTCCCCACAGACACATAAGAACGCATTATAAAAGACCGACGTTTTACCCAATCCTCATAATCGATAAATGAGTTTACAGCTCGGCTTTTATCAAAAGGGAAACGTTCAATAGCTGAAGAATAAACTATTTTATCATCCACAAATAGTCGAATAGAATAAACTCCGTAAATATTGGAAGTCTCGTTCATATAATCATAGGCTTTCACTCCAAGAACGATTTTTCCCCATGCCGTTACCGGAGATGAAAGAGTCACAATTCCGTTCTTCTGACGAATAACGGAAAAATCCTTGCGAACATATCCGTTATTTACAATTCCTGCAATTGGATAAACAGCGATTGAACGAATTTGAGGCGGACGAGTATCTTTCAAATATGTTTTGAGAAAAGGCATAGGATCTAACAAATATTCCGATTCTGTTTCTCTTATTTCAAAATGCAAATGCGGACCTCCCGAACTACCGGTATTTCCACTATATGCGATTACTTGTCCCTTTCTGACTTTAATTTCATCTTTTTTCAGAAAGAAATTGACAGAAAAACTTTCTTGGGCATATTGCCGCATCTTTACTATATCATCTATAAATGGAGCAAAACGATCTAAATGTCCGTACACAGTGGTTACACCTATTCGGGGATGATCGATATATACTGCAAGACCATATCCGTATGGAGAAACACTTATCCGGGAAACAAAACCGTCTTCGACAGCATACACCGGTGTTCCAGACTGAGCTTTTATATCTAAACCCGAATGGAAATGATTATTCCTCAATTCTCCGAAGTTTCCGCTTAAATACAGAGTTCGGTGCAAAGGCGGATCGATTTTGAAATCAGTAGATACAGGCTTATAATTCGGGGAAATCCCCATGCATATATTCAATAAAATCAATAACAAACTCAACATATCCCAGCAATTAAAACCTAACAAATGTACAAAAAATAATGGTGCATCAACTTTTTAATCGGTCTGAGTATAATCTTTGGCCAAACCTCCTTCTCCGGTCTCCTTATATAGCGAAGGGAGGTCATGTCCCGTCTGTTTCATTACTTCTACGACTTTATCAAATGAGACCCTATGTATTCCATCGGAAAAAGATGCATACAAATGAGAATCTAAAGCTCTCGCCGCAGCATAAGCGTTCCTCTCGATACAAGGAATTTGTACCAATCCGCAAACCGGATCACAGGTCATCCCCAAATGATGTTCCAACCCCATCTCTGCCGCATATTCTATTTGAGCCGGACTTCCTCCTAATAACTGAGTAGCAGCACCCGAAGCCATCGCACAAGCAACCCCGACTTCTCCCTGACACCCGACTTCGGCACCCGAAATAGAGGCATTTGTCTTTACGATATTTCCGATCAGTCCGGCAGTAGCTAAAGCCCGGAAAATACGCATATCGCTAAAACCTCGGTTTTTCTGCAAATGATATAATACAGCCGGCAAAACCCCACATGCTCCGCAAGTCGGTGCTGTCACGATCGTATGTCCCGAAGCGTTTTCTTCACTAACAGCCAAAGCATAAGCAAAAAGCAATCCTCGATCTCTCAAAGCCTCTTTATATCCTCCAGCTTGAATAAAATAATCGGCGGCTTTCCGTCGGAGATTTAACGGCCCGGGCAAAACACCTTCCGTGTCTAATCCTCTCTGTATACACTCTTTCATATTTTTCCATACTTCAGATAAATACTCCCATATATCCACACCTTCTCTTTCCTCAACATATTCCCAATAACTTCTTCCCGAATGCTCACACCATCTTAAAATATCACTTAAATGAGACATGTCATAAACATCAGAAATTTCTCCGATAGGCGGCCGATTTTCTTCTGATAATGCACCTCCGCCGATACTATATACAGTCCAAGTGTCCAAAACTTCGTTTTCCGAATTTATAGCACAAAAAGTCATGGCATTCGGATGAAAAGGAAGAAATATTTTCGGCAGCCATTCAATCTGTACAGGAGCATGAGGTTCTAAAACTTCTAAAATCGCCTTGTCGGTCAAATGGCCTTTGCCTGTTGCAGCAAGACTTCCGAATAGGGAAACTTTGAAAGATGCACTTCGGGGGTTACGTTCTAAAAAAATTTTCGCAGCCCTTTGAGGCCCCATGGTCTGGCTACTCGAAGGCCCTGCCCCAATCCGGAATATCTCTTTAATCGAATTCATGGTTTTCATATAAACAATAACTCAATACGGTTTCAACAATTCATAATAATGCATATCTATAATCTTACCGTTTTTAATTCCCATACGATGCATAACAGCAAGCTGCTTAAAACCATTTCGCCTCAATACCCGCATCGACTTTTCATTAAAGTCAAAGGTTAACGCATATAAACGAATCAAGTCTGTTTCGGTAAATATATAACTTATCAATTCAGATAAAGCATCTGATACAATACCCAACCCTTGAAAAGGTTCTCCAATCCAGTATCCGACCTCTGCATTAAGTCGTTCGATATCATTTTGCCGAACAAACCCGATACCCCCTACTGCCCGACCGGAAACCTCAATTGCAAATTGAGAATAAGGCTCAACCGAAGCCATCTTGATAAAAGCATCTGCATCGTCCGAGGTGTATGGGTGAGGAAATGAATCACGAAGATTATTCCATATACTGGTATTATTAGCATAATATGCCAAAGAATTACAGTCTGACTCCCGCCACGGCCGCAAAATGTAATTCTCTTTTTTCACTATCATATTTTCAAATCATTAGAATTATTTGTCTATTCCGGCTATGATTATTAAAGCCATTTTACACTCAATTAATATCTGGTACAAATTATAAATTACCTCAACAAAGATATAGTAATTAAACTATAAATAGTTACCTGACCTATCATAAATAATTATCGATAATTTTATATTTTATCTTTCATCCTATTCTTATCCAAAAGTGTCACTAAAAAACAAAAAAGCGGTTTTCTTGATAAATAACCGCTTTTTAAACCAAAACTACTAAAAGTCTGTCTAAATCTTCTAATGAACAATCAAGACTTTGTATCTACACCATGATCAAAATATTCAGCCAACTCTCTATTTGTTTCAATCCCGTATCGCTCATCGTGTTGACTCATATCCAATCCGATCTTTTCGCTTTTTTCAGATACACGCATAGGGATCATTTTATCCGTAATCCAATATAAAGCATATGTTACAATAAATGTATATCCGCAAACTATCACTACTGCTATTATATGATTTAAAAGATTTTGCCAATAAGTAATATTTTCAGTCGCATTATATACAAAGATTCCGGTCATAATAGTTCCGACAATTCCTCCTACACCATGTGTAGGAAATACATCCAAAGCATCATCAAAAGAATTTTTCTTATTTTTCCAAGAAACAGCCATATTGCATATAACCGTTACGACTAAAGCAATAAATATACTTTCCCCGACAGTCACATACCCAGCCGAAGGTGTTATGGCGACCAATCCTACGACTGCACCGATAGCAGCTCCCATTGCAGAAGGCTTACGTCCTCTCAAACAATCAAATACTACCCAGGTCATCATTGCGGTAGCCGATGCCGTATTTGTATTTAAAAAAGCTTTTACAGCTATAGAATTGGCAGCCAAAGAAGATCCGGCATTAAACCCGAACCATCCTAACCAAAGCATAGCCGCACCCAATAATACAAACGGAATATTGGCCGGTTGTCCCGATTCTTTTCTTCTTCCCAAAAATATAGCTCCGGCCAAAGCTGCAACTCCAGAAGAGGCATGAACAACAATTCCACCGGCAAAATCAAGAACCCCCATTTGACGAAGAAAACCATCGGGATGCCAAGTCCAATGAGCCAAAGGACAATACACGAATATACAGAACAAGATCATAAATACCAGATAGCCAGAAAAACGGACACGTTCGGCAAATGAGCCGGTTATCAATGACGGAGTAATAATGGCAAACTTCATTTGAAACAAAGCATATAATGCTAACGGTATCGTCGGCGCCAATAACTTATCTGTAGCTCCACCAACATTCACAAACATAAAAAATGTTCCCGGATTTCCTATAAAGTGCCCGACATCTTCGCCAAAAGCTAAACTAAAGCCCACGACTATCCAGATAACACTAATCACTCCCATAGCAATAAAACTCTGCAACATCGTAGATATGACATTCTTAGACCGTACCATTCCTCCATAAAAGAAAGAGAGCCCCGGTGTCATCATCAAAACAAAAATAGTTGCAGTAATCATCCATGCGATATCAGCAAAATTCAAATTAGAATCTATATCTGTAAACACCCCTTCATGACCCGAATAAAATAATCCTAAAAAACTAATGCTTAATAAAGCTACAAATAAAATAATCCAACGTTTTTGCATATCCATTTCGTTTTAAATATTATGAAAGATTTTTATGCAAAAATATTTCATTTAGACACAAATATTTAATAAATACAAACAAAATGATTTAATATTACTACATATTACTACATATTGATATTAAAAACACGTATAAACAGTATTTTTTTAACGAATTAACCCGAATATATTTCAAAATAATACTTATAACGAATTTGATTTCAAAAAGAATACGACTTTTTAATAGTAACGGTCAGTTTCATGTCATGTTTTCTCATTTATTCAAAAAAAGACATTCGATCGAAAAAAAATATTTGTATTTTCGCGGCATGAATGAATCGTCCGTATGTATCTTTAAATTAATTATCATATCTCTTTTCGGGTTAGTGACGATTTTATATCCGAAAATTTCTTATGCTATTTCACAAGATTCATTGATAAATTCTCAAAATAAGAAAGGATGGAATGTGACACCGTTTCCGGAGATTGCCTACAATAGCGATCTCGGATTTCAATACGGTATATATTGCGAATTATATGATTTTGGAAATGGGGAAAATTACCCGGACTATACACATAAATTTTGTATCGAAGCAGCCCGATTTACAAAAGGATCTGGAGTTTACTGGTTTTTCTATGATTCTCCCCAATTATGGAAAAACCACAGATTCTCATTTGATGTTGCATACTTACCGGACAATATGTGTGATTTTTACGGATATAACGGTCGTAGCGCACCTTACTCAGATACACACAACGATTCTTTCTATAAAATAGATCGAAAACAAATTCGTATGATTTTCGGCCTACAAGGGAAAATTGTAGGACAACTTAATTGGATGGCAGGCATCAGTTGGCAAAAAATGATGATTCAACCTGTTTCCTTGAAAAAATATATCGGAGCAGATAACCTTTACAATCGCTATATAAAAGCAGGACTGATAAATCAGAATGAGGCAAAAGGCGGAAATGTTCTGCAATGGAAAGCAGGAATAGTTTATGATACCCGTGATAGAGAAGCAGATCCGACGCAAGGTATATATGGAAAAGCTATCTTCGCTTTTTCTCCAGACTGGACAAGTAAAAACGGATACTCCTTTATAAGAACAACCTTGAACGTCTGCTATTATCAATCGCTTTGGAAAGAACACTTGACTTTGGCAGGACGAATCGGATTGCAACTTACTCCTGTCGGGAGAGTTCCGTTCTATTTTTTATCAGATATAAATACTTACTATATAAGACAAACTTATTCTGAAGGATTAGGAGGAACAAATAATATAAGAGGGGTACTACGTAACCGAATTACGGGAAACGGTATCGGTTGGACCAACATAGAGTTAAGATTACGTTCACGGGTGATAAGACTATTGAAACAAAACTGGTATATCGGAATGAACCCTTTTTTCGACGCAGGGGCTGTACTGCAGCCATACCGGTTGAAACTGCAAAAAGAAAGCAATGACCCTATTATTTACAGCGGTAAAAACGAATGTCTCCACACAAGCGCAGGAATAGGGCTGAAACTAGTCATGAACCATAATTTTGTTCTTTCGGCAGAATGGGGAGCAGCTTTTTCCCGTGAAGACGGAACAAACGGCATAGACCTCGGAATCAACTATTTATTTTAGAATTTCATCTCTTATTCCCTACAAAAAATATATCCGAATTTAGATATATTTAATGGCTTCGCAACAAGCTGATAATTTTAAATAACATATATTTGTATCATATTGTTTTTAAACAACAAATTCTATAAAATCTTTTTTACAAAAAAAATGATTTAATCGCATTTTTAATCAATAGCTGATTTTATGAAAAAGATTATTTTAATATCGATTCTATTATACAGCATTTCATGTTCGTTCCGGCATACCCCAATTGCTCCCGGAGGAAAAAATAACAAAATCGAGTACATGAAAATATCTGTTTTACCCGATACAATTCGGTTCTCAAACAATTTCAGAATGTTATGGGACGATTTACTAAAAGAAGCCAATGGCTATTTATCATCTAAAGATTACACTCCGTCAGAACAACTGCGAGAAAAATACAATTTGAAATATTTTGATGGAAAATATTATATTAAAGGGTATCTACATACCCGACCGGATTTCGATAAAAATAAAGCTGAAAGCCAAGGAATATCGATCGTCTCGTATACCGACACACTGAAAAGTTTCTCATGCTTGATTTCACAATTACCGGAATTAATAACCCTACCTGACATTTCTGCCATAGAACTAAGTAAGTCTATTAATTTAAGATTGCCTAAAAAATATTGATTATGAAGAAAACCATTATCTCTCTATTATTATTCTACTTTGCCACACTCATTATGGCTCAATCAAAATTGTCGCCATATACACGGCATTTTATAAATGAAAAGGAACAGATAAAAACGGACAAAACATTTTCTTCTAAATTTAAAGTAAAGAAAATTGACGAAATCGATTATGTTAAAGCTTATATTTATTTAAAGGCTCAAACAGATCCCTATTTTTTAGAAAGTTATGGAGTAAGAGTCAATACTTGCATAGATTCTTTAATCACAGCGCAAATTCCTGTAAGCAAAATTGAAACCATATCCTCCCTAAATAACATCAAATATGTACAAATCAGTACACCGATATATCAAAAAATGAATAAAGCCAGAACCGAGACTCTAGTAGATAACGTTCAAAGCGGGAAAGATTTAACGACACCATTTTTAGGAAAAGATGTTGTTATAGGAATTGTCGATAATGGTTTTGAATACGGACACATCAATTTTTACAATACAGACGGAACTCAACTACGGGTAAAACGAGTGTGGAATCAAAATAAAAACGGTAAAGCTCCAAGCGGTTTTACCTACGGAACAGAATATAAAACTACTGATGAAATTCTTGCAGCAAAATATGATGTAACAGACGAAACTCATGCTACTCATGTAACCGGTATAGCCGCAGGAGCAGACCACACAAAATCTTATTACGGAGTAGCCGGAGAAGCAGATATAGTTTTGGTCAGCTATGATCTGAATGACAATACTACTGATCAGGTAAGCCTCTCGGATGCAATGAAATATATATATGATTATGCCGAATCGGTGGGAAAACCTTGTGTTATTAATATGAGTTTGGGTTCTCATATCGGCCCCCACGACGGAACTTCCACTTTTGACCAAGTTGCAGATAATCTGCAAGGTCCGGGAAAACTATTTGCCGGAGCAGCAGGCAACGAAGGTTGTGATCCTATGCATCTCAGCAAAACATTTACATCTTCTGATAATACATTAAAAACATTTATCGATTTCTTGGATAATTCTGACCGCTATTCGATGCTTGATATCTGGGGTGAACCCGGAGAAACATTTCAGATTACTATCGATCGATATAATATCTCAAAAAACAAGTCTGAATACTCAGAAACGGTCAATATTTCAGGAAATGGTTCTAAAACTATTTCATTAAAAAACGGGATTAGCGGATATGTTGAAATTTACTATGAAGTAAATGCTAATAACAACAAACCGAACGCTTTTATAGTATCTGAGGTAAATAGCATGAATTCTGGTTACGCAATAGGAATAACAATTACTGCAACAAGCGGAACTGTACATATCTGGGCTGATGATTATTATAGTCAACTTACCGGTAACGGTTTATCAGGATGGACAGATGGTAATTCAAAATATACCGTCGGTGAAATCGGAGGAACAGGGAAAAATGTAATCAGTGTAGGAGCTTATGCAACTCGTACCGGAAGTTATGCTCGAGAAGAAGGTATGATTGCAGAATTTTCAAGTTTAGGTCCGACAGCTGACGGACGTGTAAAACCGGATATTACAGCACCCGGAAATCAAATTATCTCATCATATTCCAGTGCACAATTTTATGATAGCGGTATCTGTGATAATACCACCGTAAACGGGAAAAAATATTATTACGGATATATGTCCGGAACTTCTATGGCAACTCCTTTCATTACAGGAGTATTAGCAACATGGCTTCAGGCAAACCCGACTCTTAGCCCGAATGATGTCAGAAACATTTTCAAAAAAACAGCACGACAAGATAACTATACAGGAACTATTTCCGAAAATGGAGATAATACTTGGGGTTTCGGGAAAATAGATGCATGGAATGGCATAAAAGAATGTATAAAAATGACAGCGGGAATATACGAAGAAAAAAACAACATTCCAGACGTGACAATCTACACTCCGGGAAATGGAATATGTCATCTATTATTCGGGAAAACCGATAACCAAACAACCATATCCGTATATAATACAAACGGGCAA
This sequence comes from Coprobacter fastidiosus, assembly GCF_030296935.1. Classification (NCBI taxonomy): domain Bacteria; kingdom Pseudomonadati; phylum Bacteroidota; class Bacteroidia; order Bacteroidales; family Barnesiellaceae; genus Coprobacter; species Coprobacter fastidiosus. The sequence goes on from NZ_AP028032.1 coordinate 632,595, forward strand.
TTACTGAAATCAACAAGGTTAAATTCCATAACGATAGGTCAAGAAGAAATTTTAAATTTATCAGGTTTCGTACCGGGAATATACATTATCCACATAAAAGGCAATAACATACAAAAAAGCCAAAGGATAATCCGATAATATTAGAGCCTGTCAAAAGATAAAATTATATATCCAGAAAGACTATAAAATTATTATTTATAAAAGAGGGTGCACTCAATTGTGAAGTGCACCCTCTTTTATAAAGTACTTCAGTTTAATTTGACAGATACTTCGTTTTTATAAACAATTTAATAATAAATCATTGGGATATTCACATTTTACACTATTTTTGTAAGAGAGACAATATACCCAAATAAGTAATCTTATTAATAACCTATTATTTACGCTAAATATCCGATGCAAATTATTGAAAAATATTTTCCGAATCTAAACGAAAATCAAAAATCCCAATTCGCAACCTTAGACGAACTATATAAAGACTGGAATAGTAAAATCAACGTTATTTCCCGTAAAGATATAGACAATCTATATACCCACCATATATTGCATTCTTTAGGAATAGCAAAAATTATACAATTTACTCCCGAAAGTGCAATAATGGATGTAGGTACTGGAGGAGGATTTCCCGGAATACCTCTGGCTATTTTATTTCCCGAATGCAAATTTCATTTATTAGATCGTATCGGAAAAAAGGTTAAAGTCGCTTCAGAAATAGCACAATCCATCGGACTGCAAAACGTGACATGCAGACATTGTGGAGTAGAAGAAGAAAAAAGCGAGTTCGACTTTGTCGTAAGTCGCGCTGTCATGCCATTAAATGATCTAATGAAACTTATTCGCAAAAATATCCGAAAAAAGCAACAAAATGCAATGCCTAACGGTCTGATTTGCTTAAAAGGAGGAGAACTTCAAAACGAAGTAGCACCATTTAAAAAGATTTCGATCGTGTACAATTTGAAAGAATATTTCAAAGAAGAGTATTTCGATACCAAAAAGGTCGTTTACGTACCTGTCCACAAATAAATAATATATATATGCTGGTAATTAAGGAGTTCCATTTCAATCCGTTTTCAGAAAATACGTATGTCATATCGGATAGTGAAACCGGTGAATGCGCAATCATAGACGCAGGGTGTTATTATGCAGACGAACAAGATATTCTATCGGGTTACATTATAGACAATAATTTGAAAGTCAAATATCTTTTGGCAACACATTTGCATCTCGATCATAATTTCGGAGACAGACATGTGTATAATACTTTCAATGTCGGATTAACAGCCCATCCCGATGATGCTTTTCTATTAGATAACATGAAAGAACAAGCTTCTATGTTCGGCATACAATTACAAGACCCTCCCATTCCCATTGATCATAATGTCCATGAAAACGATATTTTCAAAATCGGGAAATATTCTTTACGAGCTATACACGTACCGGGACATTCTCCCGGAAGTATCATATATTATTGCAAAGAAGAAAAAATAGCGTTTGGCGGAGACGTACTTTTCAGAGGCAGTATCGGCCGGACGGATTTACCGGGAGGAAACTATAATCAATTAATTACCGGTATTCGAGAAAAACTATTTATACTACCGGAAGATACGGTTATTTATTCCGGACACGGTCCTAGCACAACAATAGGCTTTGAAAAGAAACAAAATCCATATTTACAATAAACCTAATTCTTCGAACATCCGGGCATATACCGCAGCCTTTTCTGACAAAGGTTTAGGATAGGCCCGGGAAGAAGAAGGCATTCTGTAAAAACGCATTTTTCTACTTTGATATTCAAATTCAACAAAGCTTCCGACAGGAGGAATTGCAGACGAAACAAGATCACTCAATATCTCGGTAGCCTTTTGTCCTGTAGTGACAACAGCTTTGCACATTGGCATTTGCTCTAATAAAGTATTAATATCGGCAGCTTCTACAACTTCCAAAAATTTATCAGAGGCATTATCTTTTAACCTCTTTACAGATCGAGCAGTATCACTTAAAGCAATGCCTTTCTCTTCCAAAAAAACGGTAATGCGGTTCTTATCGAATAGTTTTGTATCATCTAAAAAATGATCCTTATCTCCGAAAAAAACGAGTCCGAAAATACGCCACATATCATTTTGAAGATTCGGATAATAAAAATTCATGCTCCAACATATCTTTTTCGGAGGAAAACTCCCCAACATCAGCATCCGAGTATTTTGTGGAATAAATGGTTTTAACGGATGATTTTCTATCGGTATTATATTCGTGTCATTCATACAACTTGCATTTTTATATTTATAATCGCACGTGTAAAACAGAATACGGCTTTCCGGTACTATCTGTTGCATCACGACCTATTACATGAAATCACTGATGCAAATAAAATCTTACGGCCTGTTCATTTTACACATTTACGTCAACAAAATTTACGTCCAACGTTTTTACATCATATTCAACCAATTCCGATTTAATGATAATAGTCTAATCTTAATTCTTCAAAAATTACATTGCTTTAAGCATTTTTAATTACCCAAAAACAGTCCTTAAAAGGACATATTTTCCTGATAAAAAACACTCATTTTTTTAACTCATACAAAGATATAATTTAAGGAACAATTTCTACATAAAAACAAAGTCTTTCTCTATTTTTGCAGTTATCAGAGCGAAATATAATTATGAATGAAAAAGTTCTCGAAAAACTGAAAATTCTTGCGGAATCGGCAAAATACGATGTATCTTGCGCCTCAAGCGGAACTTCCCGCTCCAAAATGACAGGTGGCATAGGAAGTGCTTCGGGCTGGGGTATTTGCCATAGTTTTACAGAAGACGGAAGATGCGTTTCGCTTTTGAAAATTATGCTTACCAATTATTGTATATATGATTGCGCTTATTGTATCAACCGTAAAAGTAATGACTTGAAAAGAGCGACTTTGTCTGTATCAGAGTTGGTTGATCTTACCATTGAATTTTATAGAAGAAATTATATTGAAGGGCTTTTTTTAAGTTCAGGAGTAGTAAATAACCCGGACTATACCATGGAAAGATTGGTAAGTGTAGCAAAAGAATTACGATTGAAGCACCGTTACAACGGATATATCCATTTGAAAAGCATTCCGGGAGCTAGCCGTGAACTAGTAAACGAAGCCGGATTATATGCTGACAGATTAAGTGTAAATATAGAAATTCCTAATGAAGAAAGCCTCAAAATATTAGCACCTGAAAAAGACTTTAAAAGTGTATTTACGCCAATGCGTTACATACAACAAGGGATCTTACAAAGTGCGGAAGAAAAAAAAGATTCCGCCATGCACCCCGTTTTGCCCCGGCAGGACAAAGTACACAAATGATTGTAGGAGCAACGTCAGATACAGATAAGGATATACTCCGCATATCGTCTGCTTTATATCAGCGACCAACGATGAAAAGAGTATATTATTCCGGATATATTCATGTAAACGATTATGATAATCGATTGCCGGTTCTAAAACAACCTCCATTGGTGAGGGAAAACAGATTGTACCAAGCCGACTGGCTATTGAGATTCTACCAATTCAAAGTAAATGAAATCGTAGATGATGCTTATCCTAATCTCGATCTGGATATCGATCCTAAACTTGCGTGGGCTTTACGTCATCCGGAAATTTTTCCGATAGATATAAACCGAGCAGACTACGAAATGCTTCTGCGAGTACCCGGAATCGGTATAAAATCTGCAAAATTAATCGTTGTTTCCCGCCGTTACTCCCGATTAGGAGCGTCCCAATTAAAAAAAATCGGCGTGGTAATGAAAAAAGCGCAGTATTTTATTACTTGCAACGAACTTCCGATGCAAACAGTAAACGAAATGAATCCACAAAATATCCGCAAACTTTTAGTAGGGAGACCTCGAACGAAAGACTCACGACAACTAACGCTCTCTTTTGAAGATTAAAAACATGAATATATTCATATATGATAAAACATTTGAAGGGTTGTTGAATGCAATTTTCGACGCTTATTCTCGAAAAACATTTCCGGATCTTTTACTGAGCGAAGACGAAACTCTTCCACTATTCTATGACGATTTACATATAGTATATACGGATAATGATAAAGCGGAACGGGTATGGAACGGATTGATGAAAAAGTTGTCGAGACCTGCCCTCTCCTGTCTTGCTGCCAGTTGGTTATCTGAATTGCCCGAAATAGATCTATTGATTTTTCGTTATATACGAAAAGCTATAGATTCCCCCTGTTCTATTGAACTGAATTTCGGAGATAATGATGTCTTGGAACTTTCTCAAATCTGGAAAAAAGTACATCGTGAACAACACCGAATTATTCAGTTTCTACGTTTCCAAAAAGCTATGGATGGAACATTCTTTGCAGCAATAGAGCCGATTTATAATGTATTGTCTTTAATCGTTCCTCACTGCAAGGATCGCTTTTCAGACCAGAAATGGATAATTTATGATTTAAAACGAGAATACGGATACTATTATGATCTGTCTTCGGTTACAGAAATACAGTTCGAAAACAGTAACGCTCATCTTCTATCCGGAATATTAGACAAAAATCAAATGCATCCCGATGAAGAATTATTTCAAAAGCTTTGGAAAGAATATTTCAAAGCAATTAATATTAAGGAAAGAAACAACCCCAAACTACATCGTCAAAACTTGCCCGTAAGGTTTTGGAAACATTTAACCGAGAAACAAAAATAATTTTTATTTAAAACCTGTTTTCTGCATTATCTGATTTTCAACCGATTGTGTATCGAACGATTTTTAATAAAGATTTTCCTGAAAATTTTTCATTCAAGACTGTTGTTAAATCAAAAAATGTGACTATCTTTGCAACGCAAAAGAAAAAAGAAGCGTTCTTAATTTTGTTAACTGGTGCGGTAGTTCAGCTGGTTAGAATACATGCCTGTCACGCATGGGGTCGCGGGTTCGAGTCCCGTCCGCACCGCAAACAATATTTTTAATGAAGATTCGGGGTGTAGCGCAGTCCGGTTAGCGCACCTGCTTTGGGAGCAGGGGGTCCCAGGTTCGAATCCTGGTACCCCGACACAAAAAAGAGGAAGTTAAGTAAATTAGCTTCCTCTTTTTTAGGGATATTCAGTAAATGTCTCTAAAAATCAAAATGGCATATGAAGATGATAGAGCATACTCACTTCATATGCCATTTTTATAGTCCTATTCCTGTAATTTCTCACACAATCTTACCCTACAGGACATGACACTCGGGAAGAAGTCCGAAGACATCTTCTGCCTCTGCCTGTAAAATCATATCATGCCGCTTTCACCGTCCTGTTCCTGATCTTGTCTATCATCAGTACGGCATTTGCCGTATGTATTCCAAAGAAAATCCACAGGATTTCCGTCTTCCTGTTCCGTGCCTTTATTCTTGAGAGTGAGTAATGTTGTTTTTGAGTTCCGAAGCTGCCTTCAAGCCGGGTGGCCCTCTCTCTTGACAACTCACATCTGAGAACCTTCCTCAAGGGTTCATCCCTGGCCGCCCTTCCCTTGCGCACAAAGGATGTGGAGATTCCATATTTCGTACAGAACTTTCTGTTGGCCTTATTGGCATATATAGAGTCGGCCGCCACGCATCTAACCCTTACACTCATAAGTTTCTGCTGCATACGGATACAGTCCTTAAGCCGTATCCCCTCGTTGAAAGCATTGAACGAGAGGTGTTCGATGAACGATATACCGTCTATCTGTATGTTGTTAACCTTTGCGCCGAACTCGACGGACTTGGTTTCCTTGCCTCTTACGATGGGACGTATATAATGACGGTCGATGCTGACGATGCGGTCACTGAATTTCCGACCTTCAAACATTTCCTTTTCCTGTACAAGAACCTTTCTGATGATGGAAAGACGCTTCCGATAATCCTTTGTATATCGGAGTGATGCCCCGTACTCCCGATGAATCTCATCCCTCTGTATGAGGAGCTTTTCAAGGAGTCTGATCATACGCCGCTTGAGCATTCTTGTCCGTGAAACCTTCCTTTTTCTTTTCTTGCAGTAGGAAAGATAGGACTCTGACACATCCGCATATTTGTTGCGCGGACGCCTTATACCGAGTTCCCTGCAATGGCCGCAGATATGTCTGTAGAGCCATTCGATACTTTCCCAAAGCAGTTTCATGTCCGTTGGAAAACGCAGGTGGCTCTCATAGCAGGTGGCATCGGTCATGCACACGTGAAGGTTGTCAAGATAAGGTTTCCAATGTGAAGCCAGAACTTCCTGGAGGGTATCAATGTCAAGACGGGATGCTATCTCATTGCGGATAGCACTGACTATCTTGAAGTTAGTTATGGGAGAGGTCGGATCTATCATGATTCCGCAGAACATCTGGTAATGTATGTTCCCGTTAAGATGTTCCACCAGCTGCCTGTCAGAAAATCCGGTGTATGCCTTCAGAACCATAAGGGCAATCTTTGCCGAAGGGCTGAAGATCTTCCGTCGGCCCGGATGCTGCCGTGACAGACCCGCCGCCTTCGCCATACGCTCAAACGGAAATACGGAATGAAGCCTGCCAAGCTCACTCTCATGAAAACTTTTGCGATATTTTTCTAGAACATCAAATTCTGTGAAGCCCAAAGTTGGGTGAATTTCCGAAATATTTTGTACCTTAGCCATATCTTAGTCGGGGAATTTCCCCCGTTTTGGCCTTCAAACCTTATTTGCGGGGGGATACCTAAAGATACAAAAAAGCCAGCTAATTCGCAATATTTTGTGTATGAATTAGTTGGCTGATTTTATATTATTTACTGAATGTCCCTTTTTATTTATTTCAGTATGATTTAGAGAGTTAAAAGGTAATTTTAACAACGCAGCCAATAATTTAGCATATCAAGCAAATAAAAAATATCAATTACCAATCATCAGAGTCTTCCTTAACCGTTTGTATTGATGCTGCCAATTTCTCTAAATCTGAAAATATACTATTTGATTCCCGTTCACTTTTTACTTTAATATCTTTCCAAACCTTATTATGAAAAAACTTTTGCGCCCCCTTATCTGTATAATTTTCCGCAATGGTAATTAGTCCTAAGTTGCAAGTTGGAGCATTACCTTTTTTATTTTCATGAATAAAATTTAACATTTCAACTTTAAACCGACCATCCTTAACTTGCAATTTAATAGAATACCATATCTTTCCATCATAGGCAGCATAAGCCAGTTTATTCATTGAATACAAAAAAATTGCTTTACCTATAATAATACCAGCGTCTTTGTCATCCATTTGCAAAACCTCTTGAGTATCTCTATAGTAAGTTGATATCCAATCTCGTAAAGAAATATAAATACTTGTCTTATCTACATCTTTAACCTCTATAACCTTACTAAATGTCAATTTTTCTTGACCATAGGAAGAAAAGAAATACCCCATAGAAACAAAGAGTAGTAAAAATAGCTTCTTCATAAAATTAATCTTTTGGTTTGTAAATATGTTTATTATTAACAACCGTAATTTTACAAAAAAAAGAATAAAATAACAAAACTAAATCCTATTTTATTATTCTATATCATATCGAATATCTTATTGAAATCAATTTATAAACTACTAAATAAGTTTCCCTTTGAGTAATACTTCAAAGATTGAAATCGTACTTATCTTTTTCAAAGAAACATCAAATGAGAGATTTTCATCCAGCTCCAACCAATAAGTACACATATTATCAATTTTATAAATTTGGCATTGTTCCTGAGTAGTATTTTTTTAATCGGAATCAGCAAATGTTCCGCATAATTGCCGATCATAATTAGGGTAAAACTTTCTTTTCCCTACGATGTTCTTTATCAGAACTGAAAAACACCTTTAAAAAAACTTTCAAAACATCTAAAGCAGTTTTTCCAGTAGAAAATATATAAAAATAAAGGCAAACCATTAAATAGTCTGCCTTTTATAAAGAAAGGTTGCATCATAGGATGCGATGAAACTCCGAATAACAGGATTTGAGTGCCCCCTTCCTTTGTAATCCACCGTGCATAATGCATACCTCTCGGCGTGGCCCGCCATTAGAAGAGAAAGCTTTGTTCTCGGTATTTCATAAGATTTGATGAGTTTCCCAATCTACTAGGATGCAACCTTATGTCTTACTCGCTTTCTGTATTACAAATATAGTAAAAGTAGTACAATAATCAAATTTTTAGGACAAAAAAATAAGGCTTCTTGTATAAGAAACCTTATTTATATAATAACAAATGAGTTAAGCTTTTTTTGCCTGCTCTACAATAGCCTTAAAAGCATCATTATTGTTCATTGCCAAATCTGCAAGAACTTTGCGGTTGATTTCAATACCAGCTTTATGCAAAGCCCCCATCAATTTGGAATATGACATACCTTCCAAACGAGCTGCCGCATTAATACGCTGAATCCACAATGCTCTGAACTCGCGTTTTTTAGCTTTACGGTCACGGTAAGCATAGGTTAAACCTTTCTCCCATGTATTTTTAGCTACGGTCCAAACATTTTTTCTAGAACCATAGTAACCTTTGGTTAATTTTAAAATTTTCTTTCTTCTTGCTCTTGAAGCAACGTGATTTACTGATCTTGGCATAGTTTTTACTTGTTTTGAATGTTAGCGTCACCTCCTCACGGGATGATCTTCGAGCTATGACATTCGGTTAATAAAATTTTAAACTCGCTTTTTGCTTTAAATAAAAAATCAAAGGCTTATTTCAAGCACAATAACTCTTTCACATTATTGATATCTGCAGAAGATACAAGAGTGAAATGAGTAAGATTTCTTTTTTGCTTTTTAGTCTTTTTCGTCAGAATATGACTTTTGAAAGCGTGTTTTCTTTTGATTTTTCCTGATCCGGTAAGGACGAACCTTTTTTTGGCACCGGAGTTAGTTTTCATCTTTGGCATCTTACTAAATTTTAATTTATGTATTACTAAAACATATAATATTGAGTCTCCTCAATTCTCTACTTTTTCTTAGGAGTAATCATTATAATCATACGCTTACCTTCCAAAACGGGTAACTGCTCTACTCTGCCATAATCTTCCAGATCATTGGCAAAACGAAGTAAAAGCACTTCTCCTTGTTCTTTGAACAATATAGAACGCCCTTTAAAGAAAACATAAGCCTTAACTTTCGCACCTTCTTCAAGGAAACCTTTGGCATGTTTTAATTTAAAATTATAATCATGATCATCGGTCTGAGGTCCGAAACGAATCTCCTTTACGACTACTTTAGTCGATTTAGCTTTCTGTTCTTTTAAACGTTTTTTCTGCTGATAAAGGAATTTCTGATAATCCGTAATACGACAAACAGGAGGAACCGCATTTGGAGAAATTTCTACAAGATCGAGTTCTTGCTCTTCTGCAATACGCAAAGCGTCTTGAATAGAATAAACTCCCTGTTCGACATTTTCTCCTACCAATCTAACTTCTTTTACCCTAATTTTTTCATTGGTACGGTACAACTCTTTCATTCCTTCATTTTTCTTTGAAGGATAATTTTTATTAACTCCTAAATTGTTTTTTTTCTCCATTCAATTACCATTGGGTTATCATTCTTTCAACTTCTTCAGTCAGAAGTTCGGCAAAGGTAGTAATTTTCATCGAACCTTTATCACCTTCACCCTGTTTTCTTACAGAAACTTCTTTATTTTGTTCTTCTTTTTCTCCGACAATAAGCAAATACGGAATTCTTTTGAGCTCATTATCGCGTATTTTCCGCCCGATTTTTTCATTACGGTCATCTACAGTGGTACGTATATCCTGCATTTCGAGTTGTGCAGCAACTTCATGTGCATAGTCATTATATTTCTCACTGATAGGCATAACAACGACCTGTTCCGGAGTCAACCATAAAGGGAATTTTCCGGCAGTATGTTCGATAAGAACCGCAACAAAACGTTCCATTGAGCCGAATGGTGCTCGATGTATCATAACAGGACGATGTTTTTGATTATCGCTTCCTGTATATTCAAGCTCGAACCGTTCCGGTAAATTATAGTCGACCTGAATAGTTCCTAATTGCCAACGACGTCCGATAGCATCTTTTACCATAAAGTCGAGTTTCGGTCCATAAAAAGCAGCTTCTCCCAATTCGACTCTGGCATTTAAGCCCTTTTCTTCACAAGCCTCAACTATAGCACGTTCTGCTTTTTCCCAATTTTCGTCAGAACCGATATATTTTTCCCGATTATTCGGATCACGCAAAGAAATTTGAGCTTCAAAATTCTTAAAATCAAGAGCTTTGAATATAATAAATATAATATCCATTACTTTTAAGAATTCTTCCTTCAACTGATCGGGACGACAAAAAATATGAGCATCATCCTGAGTAAATCCCCGAACCCTTGTCAATCCATGCAATTCTCCGCTTTGTTCATAACGATATACTGTTCCGAATTCTGCAAATCGCAAGGGCAATTCTTTATATGAACGAGGAAATGCTTTATATATCTCACAATGATGAGGACAATTCATGGGTTTCAACAAAAATTCTTCACCTTCTTCAGGTGTATGAATAGGCTGGAAAGAATCTTTACCATATTTGGCATAATGTCCAGACGTCACATACAATAATTTATTTCCGATATGGGGAGTTATGACCTGTTGATACCCGAATCGTTTCTGAATACGACGTAAAAAATTTTCAAGCCGATCACGCAAAAGAGCTCCCTTCGGAAGCCATAAAGGTAACCCCTGCCCTACAGCTGGTGAGAACGTAAACAATTCTAATTCCTTTCCGATTTTTCGATGATCCCGTTTTTTAGCTTCTTCCATCAAAGCTAAATATTCGTCCAACATTTTCTTTTTCGGGAAAGAAATGCCATAGATACGTGTCAACTGATGACGTTTCTCATCGCCTCGCCAATATGCTCCAGCAAGAGATGTTATTTTCACTGCTTTAATCGGAGCTGTATTAGGCAAATGCGGACCTCGACAAAGATCGGTAAAATTCCCTTGTGTATATGTTGAGATCGTTCCGTCTTCCAATTCGGAAATCAACTCCACTTTATATTCTTCATTACGGTCCCCGAACATTTTCAAAGCATCAGCTTTCGATATATCATGCCGTACAATCGCTTCTTTTTTAGAAGCAAGTTCAGCCATTTTAGTTTCGATAGCTGCAAAATCGCCTTCTTTAATAGGTGTATCACCTGGATCCACATCATAATAAAATCCGTTCTCTATTGCCGGACCGATTCCGAACTTTATTCCAGGATAAAGTTCTTGTAATGCTTCAGCCAACAAATGGGCTGATGAATGCCAGAATGCATGTTTTCCTTCAGGATCATCCCATTTAAATAATTTTATGGCGGCATCTTCATTTATAGGACGAGAAAGATCCCATTCTTGCCCGTTTATCGAAGCTGCAAGAACATCCTGAGCTAAACGAGGACTGATACTTTCGGCTATCTGCAACGGTGTAGTTCCCTTAGCGAATTCTTTAACCGATTGATCGGGAAAAGTTATTTTTATCATAATCTTTGTTTTCTTGTTGCGCATAGCATTAATACAACACGCAAAATGTAACAATTGTTTTTATAATTCTTATTTCCTAAGTCTCTATAAAAAGAGATATTTTATCAAGAGCACAAAAGTAATAATTTTTTAGACCCTGTTTAAATTTTATGGCAATATTTTTTTACTATCCAATAAGACGATTCTCAGATCCTTTAAGAGCCTATCTAAATTTTCCGATAATAAGACTTTTACTCTGCTCCCGATCTATATTACTGTTTCTACACGTCATGTAGTCCGACGTTTCTCATCCTTTCTCAAAAACAGTCCTCAAAAAATGTCAGTGTAAAGTTTAAACAAATTCTTATACCCTATCTAAACGTCAATAAATATACCTTTGAAATGATTATTAGGTCTTGTCTTAATGGCGTTTTATTACATTGCCCAAAACCATGGCAAAAATTTAATCTCCCAGCCTTTTAATAACATTATAGGCAGAAACGATTCCTAATTCTCCGGCTTTACTTAAATCGGCAATACCTTTCTGAGTCTCTCCTAAAAAGACATACACTAATCCTCTATTAAAATACGCATCTGAAAAATCCGGACGTAAGCGAATTGCTTCATTATAATCTGCTAAAGCTGCCCGAAAATCTCTTTGTGCACATCTTACATTAGCTCGATTATAATAAGCGTAAACGAATTGCGGCGACATTTCTATAACTTTATCGTAATCTCGAAGAACCATCTCATAATCCATTCCGACCGATTCTTTTTTATTTGACGATGAATTGGGTAATAATATCGATGATGCCGAGTTCTTTGGTAAACTAAACGCTTCTGTAACAGATTTGCTATTTTGAGTATCGAAATCTTGGGTAGAAGCTCGATATTCAATTTGCTTAAACCGGACGACAGCTCGCATAAAATAAGCCAAAACAAAATTATCGCTTAACTGTATCACCCGATTCAGATCATCTAAAGAACTTGCAAAATCTTGTATCAACATAAAATCGAGAGCTCGTCCAAAATATGGGACTGCATTATTCGGATTTATTTCTATCAATTTAGAATAATCATTGACCGAGACAAAATGTTTATTAATTTTTGCAGAGTCCAATGCCATCTCAGCATTTGTCAATAACACCCGATAAGGCAATATCCCGGCTCTATTCAGATTTTCAACCTCGGGGACAAAAGAAATTGTCTGTTTTACCTGATCCGGTTTTTCAGAACATGTAAGAACAAATGCCGGAGCTATCTCTACATTGAAATTCTTATCTTGCACTCTACCTCTTATTTCATTAGTATATTTACTCTTCATATCGGTATTGTCCGCAACCAATAATCGATCAAATTTATTTATATTTTTGTCGGACTCTTTTCTTACCTTATCAGCATCTTTCTCTGAAGTGTCATTTTCAGATTCATCAATATTATCTGCTACTTCCTCATAACTCTTATTTGTATTCTTCTGTTGCTCATAAAGTTTCATAGCTTTCTGATAATCTGATTTTCCGCCGGAAATATCTCCCGATTTCCTTTTTGCTTCAGAACGGGCATAATATCCAGAATAAAAATCGGGATATTGATCCAATACTTTATTGTAATCTTTGACTGCAGCTCTATAGTTTCCCAATTCATCGTATAATACAGCCCGATTATAGTAAGCAAAATAATTATCCGGTTCATATTTCAATACAAAGGAAAAATCTTCTATTGCTTTATTTTTTTCTCCGACCTGGGCTCTTAACAGACCTCGATTGTAATGAGCCATCAGATTATTAGGATCTATCTCCACAACTCTGTCATAATCGGCCATTGTACCTCTCAAATCATCCAAATGATATTTTATCAATGCCCGATTAATATAATAAGAAGACATATTCGGATCAAGCCGTAAAGCTTCATTCATATCTGCCAAAGCATCTTGATAGTCTTTTGTATATTGAAATTTAATAATAGCCCGTTGTGCGTATGCATACGAAAGATGCTTGTCTAAAGATATAGCTTTGTCTATATCTTCGATTGCCTTCAAAGTATCTTTTTTTTCTAACCAAAACTGGCTACGACTTAAATAGCCGTTGTAATAAGACGGATGAGTTTTGATAAGTTTATCAAAACTTTTTTCCGCATCATCATATTTTTTGAGCTGGACTTCTGCTATTGCTTTATTTCCCAAAAAGGTTCGGTCTTCAGGAGCATATTTCAGTCCCTCATTGTAATCATCAATCGCTCCTTGATAATCTCCTAAATTTTGACGGGCAATTCCTCGAACCTGATATGCACCTGTTATAAAAGGGTTACGTTCGAGGCATAAATTACAATCCTCCTCTGCACCTCTGAAATCTTCCAGACTTAACTTGGCGGCAGCTCTATAAAAATAAGGTTCTGCCATGTAAGGCTTTACTTTTATGACTTGATTAAAGTACTGTATGGAAAGTATATAATCTTCAAAATAGAGAGCATTGCGACCAATATTCATTACACGTTCCGTATTCAGTTGAGCTTGAATCGGAACGAAAAAACTTATTAATCCCAAAAACGACAAAATGATTCTCTTTAAATATACCATTATATTATGGGGAAACTGTATTTTCATCTTTCGGTATCTTCTTTTTTAATCTATTATTTCTTGTAGGTCGAAAATCCTACGGAAATATTTTGATTGTCTATCCAAGGATGTATTATTCTCGAATCTTCCAAACTGTAAATCTCAAAACAAAGTACCATTCCGATCTCTTAAAACAGTTGGGACACTCTAAAAATACTTTCATTCTCCTTGATTATTATTTCATATAAACTCTAAATCGCAAATGTAGGGATTTTATAGTATAAAGTTTTACTCTATCATCATATTTTATAGCTTTTTCTTTCTTATAAACATGCAAAAGTTTTCATTTATTATTACTCAATAAACTCATTCTCCTGAATTACACAAGAATTTTATAAATCATAATGCCACACCCATTATTTATCGGAATAAAGACATCCTATAAAAAATTTAGATGACCGGCTTTAAGCGATATGAAAAACTTGAAATATAAAAATTTACACGGTCAAGAGAATCATTTCCGATTAAACTTTGTAAATTTGTTTCTGTTTTTTAGAACGGATAATAAACAGAATCTAAAATTTTGATCAATCATGGAACAGAAATTTATCATAACTATAGGCCGTCAATATGGAAGCGGAGGACGAGAAATCGGGAAAAGATTATCACAATTATTTAATATTGCTTATTATGACAAAGAACTAATCAAAGAGGCTTCCAAAGAAAGTGGTCTCAATGCAGAATATTTTGAAAAAGCCGATGAAAAAGCCCCCGGTTCCCTACGGCACATGCTCTCCATGAGCTGGGCATCTTTAGGCAGTACGTTCGGTAGCGACGGTTCTCTTTGTAATGAGAACATTTTTAAATATCAGTCTGATGTCATTCAACGAATAGCACAAGAACACTCTTGTGTAATTGTAGGGCGGTGCGCTGACTATATATTAAGGGATGTTCCCAATTGTTTCAATATATTTATTCACGCTCCTATGCAAAATCGCATAGAAAGAATCACCAGAACAGAACCTATCGATGTAAAAGAAGCTTTGGAAAAAGCCGAGAAAATAAATAAGCACCGTGCTGCCTATTACAACTTTTATACAGATAAAGAATGGGGAGATTCTGCTTCTTATCATTTATCGATAGACTCTTCTATTTTAGGATCAGAAGAAACAGCTCTTTTCATTAAAAGATTTATTGAACTAAAATTAGAACAATCAAAATAATTATTAAATAATAAAATTCATCATGAAAAGAAAAGTTGTATCACTTGCGGTGGTTTTATTGTTTGCCACAACTATTTCATCTTATGCACAAAGTCTGAAGGATTTTCTTAATTCTTCAAATGTAAAAGACGCTGTATCAAATATTGTATCGGGAGTCAGTGGTGTTAAACAATCTGATTTGGAGGGTACATGGAAATATGCAAGTCCCGCATGTTCATTTACTACTGAAGATCTTTTGAAAAAAGCCGGTGGTGCAATAGTCGCTAATGAAGTTAGTGAAAAATTGGCCGGCATTTATTCAAAAATAGGCATCAGTTCAGAAAAATTCGGATATACATTCGCCGATAGTACGTTTGTAAATAAATTTATGGGACGCAATTCTAAGGGAACATACACGTTCGATGCAGAAAATCAAGAGCTAAACCTACAATATCAAATTGCCGGATTAATAAATATTGGAAAATCTGAAGCTAAAATCGAGAAATCCGGGAATAACATAAAACTGTTATTTAATGCCAATAAATTGTTACAGATATTAACTAAATTATCTTCAGCATCTAAGAGCTCGACAATCAAGACAATCGGGTCCGTTGCCGAGGGTTATGACGGCATGCTGATCGGATTTGAACTAAGTAAATAAACAGTTATACTTAACCTAATATACAATAAGAGGAGGATTAAAAAATCCACCTCTTATTGTATATTAGACATTCTAAAAATTAAATTGAAGCCCGACTCCTAATAACTCTTTAAATTGAACCCGTTTTACTCTACGACCGTCACTCAATCCGATAAGGACATCATCGTCATATACCAGATTTGTTGTTAATGTTGTAGAGAACCACTTATTAATAACCATATTTAATTGAACTTCCCAATTTACATCGACATTTTGAGGCTTCCGTAAATAGTCGGAATATAGATTTAACCGAGAATAAACTGTCATATTTTTCAAAAATTCATATTTACCTTCCAATTTTAGATTAGCTCCTAATTCAGACAAGAGGTTTTTACCCGGCTTTACACCAAATGCACCTTCATCGGAAAGTCGTTTATTTAAAACGAATGTTCCGCGCCATGCTACAGGTGAAAATACCGCTGTAAAATATTTATTAGGTATCCATGTCACCCCAAGTCCGGTCATTAAATATCCGGGAGACATAAATTCCGAAACAGAGATATCCCGGCTGATTGCATAATCATATCCTCTTGTAAATTGTGACTGAAAATTCAAAATGGCACTCGCATATAAATTTTTATATATTTCATATCCGTAATTGGAATTCAAATAAATCTTATCACTGGTTTTCTTTAATCCATCTCCTCTGGTCTTATTCAATCCATAAGCCAACTCCAATCTATTTTTCCATACATGCTTATTATGTTTATAATCTGCTTGATATGTTCCTTGCAAATCAAAGGCAAAAGCATTATCCCCTCCTGTCGCCCAATTTGTAAAACTGACTTGAGTCAACTTAAGACCTGCATATCCAGAAGTCGTCCACAAAGAATCCTTAGTTTCCGCATTAATTTCAGATATACTCATCCCAACAAATAATGTCATCAACAAAAATAATTTTCGGATCGTCATAATTAGCTTTTTATAAATAAATCCAACACAATAAAATTAATATATTTTACATAACAGTTTTTAGCTTAATATTGTTTTCTTTATTTCAAAAAAAACGGATAAACAAATCTGCTTACCCGTTTTCCACTTATTTGATATAGACTTTATTTTTTTGGTATTACAAACGTATTTATAGACCGAGATTCTAAATTCACCGGTAATATAAATTTCCCTATTCTGACTTTCAAAGGTTGTTCAAAATTTTCTTCATTTGCTGCAATAACAACAATCGAATTATCAGGATTTCTGAATGCCAACAAATTATCATATCTTCCCGAAGTCTCAATTCTTCGCGCTCCAGGCTGTACAAAATGGCTGAACTGTTTCATTAAGTAATATTCGGGGGTATATCTATATGTTTTTGTATCCTTGTCAACCGATACTAAGGAGTTCTGACGCCAGAACCAATGGCTCAGGCCATCTTCTTCTAACGAAATATTCCAATACATGTAAACAGATGTTCCATTGCTAAGATAGTGTTTCATCAGATTCCAAGTATAAAAACAATAATCCCAGCTATTCTTTCCATCTCCACATTCGCTTTCAGTCTGCACCAGCTTTAATTCAGGGTATTTTTCATGAACAGCCTTAATTGCACCTTTTCCGGCCCATTGAAAACCGATAGCCGAGACATATTTTTCTGCTTCGCTTTTCATAACGGTATCTATCATCAGATCATTTTTCCGTTCCATCGTTCCAAATAATATCTTCACTCCCAATTTCTGCATTTCCGGACCCAAATATGTTCCGACAAAACGCGATAAAGACTCGGCCGTCCAAATGCATGAAGGAAATACTTGACAAGAATTAAATTCATTTTGAGGTGCAACCATTTCAATACGAATACCTTTGGAGCGATAAGCTTCGATAAACTTTTTAAAATACAGAGCATAAGCTTTTAGATATTCGGGTTTCTGAATAAACATATCCGCCCCTTCTGCTCCTTGCTGATCAGGAATAAGATGATTAACCGTAGTTATGCTATTACTGATCCCCAACTGTTTCATATTTTCCTGTACAGTCTCAGGATCTTGATACATACATGCATAATGTTTATTGTATTTCATCCATGTAGGGGGACACCAAGGAGAAGCCCAAAGTCTTAAATCGGGACGTACTGCCAAAGCTGCCTTAATAAACGGGATCAATGTTTCCTCATCATTGGCTATCGAAAAGTTCTCCATTTCAAAATCTTTATCCGTTTCATTATAGGAATACCAATCCCGAGAAAAATCATTTGCTCCTAAAGGCATTCGTCCGACAGAGAAGTTCATACCATCCTTACTAAAAAGATCTTTTATGATATTTTCTCTATCCTCACTATTCAACTCAGATAATGAAGTCCACCCCAGTTCATTAAAACATGCCCCAAACCCATCAATTTCCTGCATAGGATTATCTAAAAGAATTTCAACGTCCGCACTATCCACAAACTCCGACATAAAAATACCCGGATGAGAAACAAAAAGCGAATCGGCAGTAGTACTTATCCACTCGACTGCTGGACTCCGGTGCTGTGTACATGCACATAATGATATTGTCAAAATGACAATCGAAATCAGATTTTTCATGATACGATAAATTAAATGTATGTGTAAATATTGTAACAAAGTTACAGATTCTTTTATATTATTCAAATATTTCAAAAGACAAAGAGCCGGTCGTAAATTTTCCAGACAAAAAAATAAAAAAGAGCATAACGAATGACTTTCCCGTTCATTCATCATACTCTGAAAATTTTCGGCTTTAAAACTTTATAACAGTTACCTTTTCCAATAGGACAATTTAGTCAAATATTCTTTGTTTTTTCAACTTCATTCATAAGGGGTATTTAAATTTTGTTGAAATTTTTCCCAATATTGCCCCACATAATATCCGTCAACAAAACCATGATGAAAACTCATTGCAACCGGCATTTTTTTTACTCCATTATCTTCCGTTACTTTTCCGAAAATAGATAGCGGCATATTTTCTCCTGCATTCTCGGGAAATTGGAATTGCATTCCGGTAAAGCTATACCACGGATTAATACTAATGACAATAACGTCTTTTTCAGAATCGAGCCCATATGCATCACCCAAACCTTTTCGGGCCAAATCTATCTGCTCTTGAATCGACATTACGAATTCTTTTAAAGACGATTTATAAGGGACTATTACTGAAATAAAAGAGTGACCAGGAAGCGATACTGCCGTATTAAGCCTGATCGAATCAAAAAGCCAGACCTTCCCATCTATTTGCCTATACCGCAAAAACTCGATCTCATTTACAGCCTTCAATGAAGCGTACATAAGAAATTGAGAGAATTTTATTCCTAAACGTTTAGATGTATCATAAGCTTTCGAGACATCTACAACCGATGTTACCGTATAATACGGATTCGCAAAGTTCCTAAAAAAAAGATAGTTTTCTTTTCTTTTCCAATTATCAATATCTACTAACTGTTTCATCTTTAGAATTTGAACTTATCTAAATTTCCCGATAAAAAACTTTAAATGCTTTCCAAACAAAATACCCTGATCATTAAACAAGAAATAATTTTGTATTAATAATCAGGGTATCTATTCTCTATGTTTAAATAACTACTTCTCTGTTTTTTCTTCTTTCTCTTCTGAAAAATCGGCAAGATCTTTTTCTACAAGTAAGTTATACCAACTGAGCAGTTTTTTTATGTCGGTGGGATATACTCGCTCTCTATCAAAATCGGGCAAAATCTCCGCAAAATATTTTCTTAACACATCCGGATTCGATTTTAAATCTATAGATGACACTGCACCGTTTTCTTTTTCTTTCACTTTAATCAATACCTCCCTTAAAGGTACTTCTCCGCTTTCTGTAAAAATAGCGATATCTCCTAATGATATAACTTTATCATGAGCGTATGCTGGTGTCCGTTTTCCCGTAACTACAGACTCTACAATCAACATGTTTTTTGCTTGTGACACTAATTTATATAACCCGGGTTTTCCAGATATAGAAAGGATTGCTTTCAACATAATATCGTAATAATTTTAAAGATTAAATCGGCACAAATGTAACATTCAATATTCAATTTATCAATCGTTATACTCTTTTTTGTATCAAAAGATTCTTAACATTCAAGTTTCCCCTTATAATTCAGGCAGTTCAAAATTTGGGGTATCAAAGGTTTTTTATCATCATTTCGGATAACCTGATCTGCTTTTTTACATTTTTCAGTTTCATCTAACTGCACCGATATTCTTTGCCGCACATCTTCTTCACTACAATTATTCCTTACCATCACACGACAAATACGCATGTCTTCCGGAGCAGTAACTACCCAAACTTCATCAACAGAATTTTCGAATCCCGACTCAAACAGAATTGCAGACTCCATAAAAACAAATGCGGTTTTTTGGCGCATACACCAAGATTTAAAATCCTCCCGAACTATCGGATGAACAATCTCATTGATTCTTTGTAATAATAACAGGTCTATAAATATATAACGAGCTAATAAAACTCTATTCAATTCCTGCCCTATATATATATCTGGACCAAACATAGCGATAAGTTTATTTCGTATTTCCGGGTGTGTATTCATTAATCTTTTCGCTTCGGAATCACTGTCATATACGGGAAACCCCAATATACGAAGGAAATGGCTTACCACCGACTTTCCTGTTCCAATTCCACCAGTTATTCCTACCGATTTCATAATATTTTTTCCTCTAAAATATATTCTATGCTGTCAGGCACTACTTGCAAATGCTTAACAAAAGACGGTTGTTTCAAAACTTTTACAGCCAATTTATTTCCTGAGTTATTCTTTATCTGTCCATAATCTACTCCTATTTCTATATCCCCTGCGGTAACTTTTGCAAAATGACTGATAGGAAGCATATAGCTGACTTCTACAGTCGCCGGGAAAAGAAGCATCGTCATATTATCAGGAATATTCTCTATTTTTACTGCAAGCGTCATTTTTTTCATGGTTATCTCTTCAACAGGAACCATAATTTTCACTCTATCCGGAACAATTTTAGCACCTCTTATTTTTTTCAAAGAAAGATCATAAACTGTCGTATCTGACAAATTTCTCAAAGCAAAAGAATCTGTCTCTATCGTTCTAATGGAGTTCAAAATATAAGAAGGGGCATAGACTGTAACTGAGTCTATCCCGGAAGATATTTCTCCATTAATAACACATTGTGGAACTGTTGATACAGAGCCGACCAAACGTAACTTAAACTTCGCTCCTCTATTTTGAGAATAATATAATGTCAAAGAATCCGGAGAAATAGAAACCAAACCCGTAGTATTTTTAAGTTGTTTACGAACCAATGCGCTCAACTTCGCCAATGAAATAGTAAATTGTCCTCGTTTATTCTGATACTGATTAAAATCTATCTCGACAGGAACAAAGCGGTCTATCATATAGTTCATCATCGTTGTCCCGTTATCTCTTATACGAATGTCCAAATATTGAGGATATTCGTTTGTAATCATTACTTTATCCGGGACATTCGTAAAGCGTATAGGAATCTTGAACGATGCCTCTACTTCTTCATTCAATGACTGCAACACCCAAAAAAGAAACGACAAACCCAAAAATAACAAAAAAGTAATAACTTCTTTGCTCCTTTCACTACGAAAAAAAACTTTTGCATTATGCAACCATTTTTTTATTTTGATTTGAATATAGCGTTCTGTAGCTTTTTTCATTTAACCAATAACTCTAATAAAACAAAGATAAAGTTTTTTATTCGAAATAAAATTACAAATAAAAAACTTTATCTTTAATAATCTCTTAAGATAAGATCTTCTACAAAAAGGCAGGCCGATTAAGCTTGGTTTGTAGTCGTCGAATCGGCAGCAGTAGCATAAATAGAAGATTTATCAATACGAATCCGTACATTATCCGCAATCTCAAGAACGATAATATTATCTTTGATTTCCTTAATCTTTCCATAAATTCCTCCGGCGGTAACGACTTTGTCTCCAACGCTCAACGCTTCACGAAACTTACGAATCTCTTTTTGCCTTTTTGTCTGAGGACGAATCATAAAGAAATAAAAAATAGCAACTAAGGCCACCATCATAATTATACTTGACCATCCAGCGCCTTGTCCTTGTTGTTGCAGTAAAATTGTCAATAATGTCATAATTTCAACTTATTTGTTAAACAATTAAAGATACAGTTACAAATACAACTGTTTTATTTAATAACAAAGATATGACAAAAAAGTGAGATTGAGAAAAAAATATAATAGAAGAGCCTATTTAATTTTTAGAAACATTTTTATTGTCGCTTTATCTGAACTAAAATCGATTCAATATTCCCCAAACTATCTTAGGAACTGCCTAAATTTTTCAATAAGGAAATATTATCAGGTCATTTTTGCGTTTTTGGGATCTATAACGATATTGACGGTATCGGTACGGCAATTCAATTCTTAAAATTTAGACTCTGTGTTATGTAAAGAACATATTTTATAACAAATAGAGGCTATACAGAAGTTTCTGTATAGCCTCTATTTGTTATAAAAATCGTGAAGTTTCGAATCTCTCTATACTTTACCGACTAAAGAACCGTCTTTTTTTAACTGAGAAGCAATAGCATCTAAAATTCCATTTATAAAATGTCCACTCTTTATAGTACTATATGCTTTGGCTATTTCTATATATTCATTCAATGTTACTTTGACAGGAATGGTAGGAAATGATTTTATTTCTGCAATGGCAACTAACATAATGACAATATCCATAAAAGCCACTCGGTCAATTTCCCAATTCTTCGTATGTTGATCTATCAGAGCCTTATTAACATCGACATTCATGAGTGTTTTTCTAAAAAGCATTTTAGCAAATTCGGCATCCTCATCATCTTTAAACATCGGCAAAAGCTCCTGTTCCGCACCTTTACTTTGGTCGAACCGTTTAATCGTTTTCAATACGAAAGTAGAAATCGTTTCCAAATCATCATTCCAATAAAGACTTTGCGCTTCTAAAATTTCCGACAGATCTTCATTTTCAACAATGATGTGTTTGAATGCCTTTTTCCAGAAATCCTGATCAACAGCATACGAATCTTCTTCTGAAGTTAAATATGTTTTATAAAGGTCAGATGCCAATAAGCGATCTAACAAAATACGAATAAAATCCGGTTCATTCACCCAAGAAACAGATTGACGATCGACATACTCCTTTAACATCTTGTTTTCCCGCAATTGCGCAATAAAACGATTATTTATTAAACGTGTATCCGGATTCTTATCTGCTGCAGTCGCCGTATATTTAAAACGGGCATTCTCTATACGTTTATTTTGAGCATCTGTTAATTCGATCATCAAAAGTAACAAACGGTGATACAACTCATAAGCTTTTTCCAAACTGAAAAATAATTCTTTCTCTGAAGTATCTATACTCTTATCTTTATTTACCAAATAAGAGTATACTATTTGTACAACTTTGATTCGGATTAAAATTCGATTCACCATTTTTTAAAGATCCTTTTTGTATTATGCGGCTGCAAAGGTATTACTTTTTTTATTGTACTCCGTCTTAAATGCCTATTTTTTTCTCAAAAATCAACACAAGAAAAAACGAACTTCATTATATTTCTAAAATGTTATCTCAAAATATTTGTTTCTTCAAAATAAAATAGCATATTTGCATTTGAATACATAATTAATAAAATATTTCATCACACACAAGAACATTACTTAATATGGAAAATCTGAAAAAGGAAGACACACTCAATAAGAAGGAGAATGATATAGTATTTACAAAAACACTGAAAGCCGGAAAAAGAATTTACTATTTAGATGTTAAGAAGAACAAAAAAGATGAATTTTTTCTAGCTATTACAGAAAGTAAAAAAATTATTTCCGGTGAAGACTGTAATCCCATAGTCCAGTTTGAAAAACATAAAATCTTTTTATATCAAGAAGATTTCGACAAATTCACATCAGGACTTAATGAGGTAATGACATATATCAAAGATAACTCTCCAGAAAAAGATTCAGAAGAAAAAATAGAAAGTCTTTAGTCCAATCTACAAAAGAAGAATTTTCTCTTAAAATTTTTTTATGGGGAAAAAATCTTTTCAATTTACAGATTTCAAGATATAAAAAATTCTACTTTATACGAATATACTCAAGTAAAAAATTTTATTTGAGTATATTTTATCTTTATATTTCTACCTCACAAAGCCAATAACAAAACAACGTTATGTATATTACAAATTAAGTTCCTTTCTTAAATATTGCGTTGTATAAGTATCTTCCGTTTTACATATTTCTTCCGGTGTACCGGTAGCAAGAACTTGTCCTCCTCCTTGTCCACCTTCAGGTCCCATATCTATAATGTAATCGGCAGACTTTATAACATCCAAATTATGTTCTATTACCAAAACCGTATTTCCTTTATCTACTAAACGATTGAGGACATTCAACAAAACTCGAATATCTTCAAAATGTAAACCTGTGGTCGGTTCGTCCAATACATAAAGAGTTTTTCCTGTATCTTTTTTAGATAATTCGGTAGCTAACTTCACACGCTGACTCTCTCCACCCGATAACGTAGTGGACGGTTGCCCTAATTTAATATAGCCTAACCCGACATCTTGGAGGACTTTTATTTTATTTAAAATTGCCGGGATATTTTCAAAAAATTCAACGGCCTGATTAATCGTCATATCAAGAACGTCTGCAATAGATTTTCCTTTGAAACGGACTTCTAACGTTTCTCTATTATATCGTTTTCCATGACATTCCTCACAAGGGACTAATACATCCGGTAAAAAATTCATCTCAATAGTCTTATAACCGTTTCCTCCACACACTTCGCACCGTCCTCCGGCAACATTAAAAGAAAATCTCCCCGGTTTATATCCTCGTATTTTGGCTTCCGGAAGATCAACAAAAACATTCCGTATATCAGAAAACACCCCCGTATAAGTTGCCGGATTCGAACGAGGCGTACGGCCTAATGGTGACTGATCAACGTTTACGATTTTATCAATATATTCTAACCCTTCTATATTCACATAAGGAAGAGGTTCTCGTTGTGCCCGATAAAAAAGATGACTAATTATCGGTTGCAATGTGCCATTAATCAAACTCGATTTTCCACTACCGGAAACTCCCGTTACACAAATAAATTTTCCTAATGGAAATTCAACGGTCAGATTTTTCAGGTTATTTCCTGTCGCACCTTGTAAAACGATAGATTTTCCATTCCCTTTTCTCCTCGTTTTGGGTATCGGGATTTCCATATTACCATTCAGATATGCCGCCGTCAACGTTTTTGTCTTCAACATTTCTTTCGGAGTTCCTGCAAAAACCACTTCCCCGCCAAGACGGCCGGCTCTGGGTCCCATATCTATGACATAATCTGCCTCCAGCATCATTTCCTTATCATGTTCAACAACGATAATAGAATTTCCGGCATCCCGAAGCTGTTTCAACGAACGTATCAAACGAGTATTATCCCTCTGATGTAATCCGATACTCGGTTCGTCCAAAATATAAAGGACATTGACCAACTGAGACCCTATTTGTGTAGCCAAACGTATGCGTTGGCTTTCTCCTCCGGAAAGAGTTGCCGAAGCTCGATTCAAATTCAGATACTCCAATCCGACATCTACCAAAAAATGCAGTCTGGAGCGTATTTCTTTTAAAATTTCTTTCGCAATCGCAGCCTGCTTTGAGGACATTTGCATTTCTATCCCGTCTAACCAACAAGAAAGCTCAGAAATATCCATCTCCGCCAATTCAGCAATATTTTTTCCTTGAATACGATAATGCAAAGCCTCCTCATTTAACCTGTGACCGTTACATTGAGGACAAATAACTGTTTTTACAAACTGGCCTGCCCATTTCTGAGCCTGAGCTGTAGCCTCATTCTGCTGTTGCATCTCGATATACTTTATCAGACCATCGAAAGTGAGAAAATAATTAGAATTTCCCAGTGATTGGTTTTTGATATTCAACCGTTCATCCGTTCCGTTCAGGATATCATCCAAAGCCTCCTCCGGAACATCTTTCAGAGGGGTCTTCAGTGTAACTCCATACTTATCGCAAATAGCCTCTATCTGCCAGAATAAAAGGGTATTTTTATATTTTCCTAACGGAACAATCCCTCCTTGATATATCGACCGATTCGGGTCAGGAATTATCTTGCTTTTATCTATAACATTGACATACCCCAATCCTTTGCACCTGGGACATGCACCTTGCGGAGAATTAAATGAAAAATTATGCGGAGCTGGTTCACTATACGAAAGACCGGTTTTCGGATCCATCAACATACGGCTATAATGACGTACCTCTCCAGTCTCCGCATCCAAAATCATTATCAATCCATCGCCCTGTTTCATGGCGGTTTGTACGCTTTCTTTCAGGCGTCGTTCGTCTTTTTCCGAAACGATCAATTTATCTACCACCAGCTCTACACTATGGTTTTTATAACGATCGAGCTTCATTCCGCGTAAAATTTCGCGTAATTCTCCGTCGACACGAACTGTCAAATATCCTTTTTTACGAACCTGTTCAAAAAGTTCTTTATAATGACCTTTACGATTTCTCACCAATGGCGCTAAAACATAAGTTTTCCGTCCTTTATATCTATCAAGAATCAAAGCTAAAATCTGCTCTTCGGTATATTTGACCATCTTTTCTCCTGAGATATAAGAGTAAGCCTCTCCTGCCCGAGCGTATAAAAGCCTTAAAAAATCATAGATCTCCGTTGTTGTTCCTACCGTAGAGCGAGGATTTTTATTCGTTGTTTTCTGTTCTATGGATATCACCGGACTCAATCCGGTTATTTTATCGACATCCGGGCGTTCCATATTCCCCAAAAAATTACGGGCATAAGCCGAAAACGTCTCAATATAACGACGTTGGCCTTCGGCAAATATAGTATCAAATGCCAATGAAGATTTCCCACTTCCGCTTAATCCGGTAATGATAGTAAAACTGTTACGAGGTATTTCAACATCTATATTCTTAAGATTGTGTACCCGAGCCCCGAGCACTTCTATTTTATCGTCTTTCTTTATCATTTTTTACTACAAATCATTTAAAATCAGCAAATGAAATAGCCTGATAATATCAGTCTATTGTCCATTTTTTATTATATACCGGTATCTGACGTGTACTATAATATAGATCTTTCTTTTCCGGAATCAGTATTTTATATGTTTTCCCGTTTTTATTCGGAAGGCTGCGATCTCTCAACCATGAATTAAATTCTTTTAATTGAGCATAGGTAATACCATGATTTTTTGCAAATGTAGCAAGATCCTCAATCGGCGTATTTACCATTATTTCTCGCACACGCACCGGATGGTATAACTGGTGCTTTCTTACGGCAAATCCAAACCGATACGGGTCTTCGAGAATTTCTTTCAATACCAACGCCCGAAAAACGTATCTGGAGGTTTCTTCATTTAACCAAAGATCAAATGAAGAATCGTGTTGTTGCTTCACCAGTTCTTTCGAAATTCTCCCCATTCCTGCATTATAAGAGGCCGCAACAGTAGTCCAACTACCATATTTGGCATAAGCCGATTTCAGATAACGACAAGCCGCCTCTGTTGACTTTTCGATATTAAACCGTTCATCGACATAATCGTTCACCTCGAGTCCTGCTTCTTTTGCTGTAGAAGGTAACAGTTGCCACAGTCCCGCAGCTTTTGCAGGAGAAACTGCACGAGGATTTAAATAACTCTCAATAGCTGCTAAATAAATGAAATCCTCAGGAATACCGTTCTTTTTAAGAATTGGTTCGATAAGGGGAAAATAACGATTAGCCCGTTTTAAAATCAAGAGCGTATTCGAATGCATATAACAAAAACTTGTCAGCTCCCGATCATACCGTTCTCTCATATCGAATCTGTCCAAATCAACTCTCTCGCCTCCCCACTCTACTTTTGCAGGAAAATCCGGTATAATATTAACGATAAGAGATGATGTAAGCAGATCTTTTTGCGGAGTTTTAAAAGAAACGATTGATAATATCGTCAATAGTGGCATAATCGCAACTATCGACATGTAAATATACTTTTTTTTCATTTTTTTACCCAATATACCCGGTTCTAAAAACCTATTTAAATTTTTCGATGAGGAAAGAAACAGACTCTAATTACGAGGTCTTAAAATATTTATATTCCCCTTTAATTTATAATTCTGGTTATCAGCTCCTTTTGCTTCTATAATATAATAGTAAACTCCGGGTGGGACTAATTTCCCTTTATACTTTCCATCCCAACCTTGTGCCGGGTCACTAAAACGGAAAATTTCAACTCCCCATCGATTAAATATCCAACACTTAAACTGAACTATCGATTTATAGGCGACTTTCCACTCGTCATTCACACCGGGACTTGTTCCGGGAGAAAAAATATTCGGAGCTTCAAGGCGAGACTCGCCTACCGTTATAGTAAAAGAGGTATCTCTGCTGCAATATGAATTGGTCGCTTTAAGCCGGACATAAGTCGTTCCCTCATCCTTGAACGTGTATCGCAATATTTTATCCGGATATATAGCATCTACAATAGGATCATCCACCTCACTCGGATTCTCCTGCATAAACTCCCATGCATAATAATTATCTCCGCTTACATAAGCTTTAAATTCCATTTCTACAGGAGCTGAACCACCGAAAGATCCATCTTCCGGAGCTGTATTCCATTCATTTTTTGCATCTCTTAATTGTTGAGAAACTACAGCTTTCATTAAAATTGCCCGAGGTTCATATTCATCAGATGTAGAAAACGTTTTTATAGCACCGTTCCAACCTTTATACGGAATAGAATCGATCACTGTAAACAGCGTTTTTTCATACGGTGCTGGAGCATACAAACTGACGGTTTCCCCACTCTTTGAAACAAGACCTTGTACCGTATCTTCTACCATTTTCAAATCTTTCAATGTGTCATCCCATTTCCAAGTTTTATAAGCGACTGCACGATTTACTCCTTTCCATTTCCCATTGACTGTATAATAGGCAATATCAAGACCCGTTCCGGCCAAACGAACATCTTCACACTGATTAGCATACTCCTCATCCGCATACAAAGAAGATACTTCTTTATAAGTCGATAACCAAAGATAAATAGAAGCATCTCCTTGTTCGATGACATACCCATAATCTTTCTCTGCAGATGAATACGTCAAAGAATTTCCGTTAGAAATAGGAGTTTTATTATTTATCCCCGTACGATCAAATCTATACCAATTGACAGGTGATCCCGATGTAGAATTAAACCGAATCGTAGCCTGTGACGATGAAGGGATTACAAAAACATAATCTAACCCTGTCTCCGATTTATTTACTCCTGTCCAACGATAAGCTCCGTCAACTTCTACAGTTTGCGCATATAAAAGAGATACGAAGAATATATATAACGATAAAATACAGAATCTTTTCATCTCCAACTCTCCATAATAGTTAATCGTCAAAGATACGGCATTTCAAAGAAAGAAATAAATAAAAAATCAAAAAAGGATTATACAAGCCTGTTCAAATTTTCCGGTAAAAGGGTCTCTCTGCCTCTTTAAGTTCATTATTCTATTTTTGCATGTCACAAGATGGAATCAAAAAAATATCCTCAAAATAGCTGTCAAAAATATCTGAACAAAACTTAAACAGACTCTCATAATCATGAAGTTTTTCTAAGACATTGCCACAACAAGGAAAATTTTATACCTTTGTTTTTCATATATCATATACGGATAACAATAAAAACAAATAAGCTGATCGCATGATTCTAAAAAAAATATCTTTCTTACTTTTCATTTTTTTTATCGGATATTTATCATTGCATGCCGATAATTTCCCGCAAAAATCGATAGACGGTAAAGGGTTTTACTTATATAAAGTAAATCGTGCAGAAGGATTTTATTCTATTTGCAAAAAATTCGATGTCTCTAAAGAGGAAATCATACAATTCAATCCGTCGGCTAAATACGGATTAAAAAGCGGGCAAGAATTACTGATTCCGATTAAAGGTGTAAAAGTTGCTATTCAAGAAACAGAATCGCCATATTTCGTTCATACCGTATCTGCAGGAGAAACGCTATATGCAATATCCCGCATGTACCATATCAGTACAGACTCCATAGTAGCTTTAAACCCGGGATCGGAAAAGGGAATACAAATAGGAACAAAATTAAAGATTCCTCAAATTAACTCGAATACATCGTCCGATTCTTCAATATCCAATAATACTCGAAACCAATATATTTTCCACACGATTGCTCCTAAAGAGACATTATTTTCCGTTTCCCGAAAATATGGCATTTCCGTAGAATCCGTATTAAAACAAAATCCCGGGCTATCACCTTCGAACTTCTCAATCGGGAAAGTTATACGAATTATCCCTGAACAAAATAATGAAAGGGTTCAAAAAAACAATGGTCCTAAAACTTTTTTATACACAGTAAAGAAAAAAGAGACTTTGTACAGTATCGCTCAACAATTCGACATTACAATAGACGATATCAGGGCTTGTAATCCGGGAATCGGAGAGCTCAAAAAAAACGATACGATAAATATTCCGGTAAAAGAATCTCCGACCGATATTTCTCAAGCCTTAACTCACGAAGATATTAATCAAATATACAATGATCTTTATTCAATAGAAAAAGACGGAAAAATCAACGTTGCCGTCTTACTTCCTTTTATGCTTTCCCAAAAAGAAGATGCCAGATCGGCTCTTTATCTTGAATATTATCAGGGATTTCTTTTGGCTGTGGACAGCTTGAAAAAACGGGAAACATCTATTAATGTATATGCTTATGACACAGAAGGGAAAAGTTCTACCCTCGACAATATCCTGTCAAAACCCGAAATGAAATCGATTGATTTGATTATCGGCCCTGCCGATAATAACCTGATACAGAAAACAGCAGAATTTGCACTCAAAAACGAGATCAACATGGTAAATGCATTTTCTCTGAAAAATGACGAAGCAAACCACAACGCCCATGTTTTACAAACAAATATACCGCACTCCTATCTATATGCTGAGGCTGCAACCGAATTGGTACGTCAATTCGGAAACAAGCAAGTCATATTTTTACTTGACGATAACAATGCGGATGAAAAGAAAGATTTCATCAACTCTGTAAAAGCGGAATTGCGACATAAAAATATTCAATCCAAAGATCTTCATATTGCTTCAGATCCTGAACTTACAATGCTGAACAGCTCCTTACCGGAAAACTCCGATATTCTTATTATCAGCAATTCTTCTACAAAAAATTCTGTCGGTAAAATCATTGCACCATTGACCAAGTTGAAAGATGATCGTGCCGATCTTTCTATTACGTTGTTCGGATATCCCGAATGGCAGACATATACAAAAGAGTATCTGAATAATTTTCATAAACTAAATACGGTTATATTTACTCGATTTTACACAAATCCGACAGATTATGACTGGAAAGAATTCCAAAAGAAATTTTATTTCTGGTATAACAAAGATATGATCAATGCCAACCCCAAATACGGATTATTAGGATTTGATACGGGTATGTATTTTTTGAGTGTATTAAAACAATACGGAAAAAATTTTGAAAACCATCTTAACCAAGTAGAGTCTTCAAGTATACAAACCGACTTTAAATTCCAGAGAATCAATAATTGGAGCGGATTTATAAACAAAAGTTTCTATTTTGTCTACTTTAAGCCTTCATATATTATTGAGAAACGGGTAATAAGATAAAAGCATGAAAAAGATCATCATAAGCAGTTGTATTTTGCTTTTCTGTATCGCCACGATTTCGGCACAAAGGAATTACAAACGTGAATTTGCTGTCGGTGCGAAATTCGGAACTACTTTTTCACGAGTAACTCTCCGTCCGAGTGTGCGACAAAATTATGAAATGGGCTATATGGGAGGAATATCCGCACGATATATCGAAGAAAAATACTTCGGTTTTATTGTCGAATTAAATTTTACTCAGCATGGATGGAAAGAGAATTTCAGCGATGAAGGAGATTATAGTTATAGCCGAAAACTAAATTATATCGAACTACCATTCATGACTCATATCTTTTTTGGAAACAAAGTTTTTCGCGGATTTGTAAACTTAGGACCGCAAGTAGGTTTTCTTATATCGGATAAAGAAATAAGCAGTTTCAATTTGAAAGAACTTCCACAATTTTCTCAAACATGGGAATCTACACAATACAACATGCCCATTGCACATAAATTTGATTACGGCATTTGCGGAGGAGCAGGAATCGAGATCAAAGCCAAGAAAAACAGTTTCATCCTCGAAGGGCGATACTATTTCGGGTTAGGAGACTTTTTCAAAAATCGTAAAGTCGATTATTTCTCGGCATCATCTAATCAGACTATTTCCGTTGCATTGTCCTATATGTTCAACCTGAAATAACAACCGTTGTCTTTCGTTTCTAATGAAAAGTATCATCATAAATAACCAGTCTCACGTATCCTATTCTGAATTTAAGAGCTTATATTCAAGCAGTTTTCCAATTTTCGAACAGAGAACTGAAGAACAACAAAAGATCGCTTTTTTACATCCTCAATACCATCTAATTGCTTACGCCGAAGGAAACAAATTTATCGGCTTCATTTCTTATTGGGAATTTCCTGCCTACATATACATCGAACATTTTGCCGTGAACCAATCATTAAGAGGGAACGGTATAGGCAGCAACCTTTTAAACAAGTTTATTGGGGAACATTCCAAAATCATCATACTGGAAATCGATCCCATCACAGACAAGATTTCTACTGCACGATTAAGATTTTATCAAAAATGCGGATTCTTCACCAATGATTACCATCATATTCACCCGGCATACAGAAAAGAATTTGAAGGACATTCTTTAATAGTTTTATCGACAAAAAGAATGATAACAAAAACCGAATACGATTTATTTCATAATGATCTGAAAACTGTAGTAATGAAATAGAAGTTATTTTGAGGGATAAAAGTAAAACCGATCATTACAAAATGCGATCATCTATTTGAATAATAAAAATAAATACAAGAGACTATTTCAAAACGAAACAGTCTCTTGATACCATCCAACTATAAATATTGAAAGAGCTCAATAACTATCGGCATGAACTCCTTTTACCGCACGACCTGAAGGATCGTTCAAATTTCTAAATGCCTCGTCCCAAGCCAACGCTTCAGCCGTACTACAAGCGACAGATGGAACAGACGGAACTGTCAACGCCGCACTCCTACTCGGGAACAGTTCTTCGAATACCGAACGATAATAGTATTCTTCTTTATTCATAGGGGTTTGTACGGGAAATTTTTCGGATGCATGAGCCATTTCTTCATCCGAGACTAAATTTGAAGTCAACTGTTTTAACGAATCGATCCAACTATACCCGACGCCATCCGAGAATTGCTCTTTCTGCCTCCATACAACCTCATCCGGCAACATATCAGAAAAGGCTTCCCGCAAAATTTTCTTTTCAATAACTTTTCCCGGTGACATTTTAGCTTCGGGATTTAATCTCATGGCAACATCAAGAAACTCTTTATCAAGGAAAGGCACACGCCCTTCAACTCCCCAAGCTGATAAGGATTTATTAGCGCGCAGACAATCATATAGATACAATTTACTAATTTTTCGTACAGTCTCTTCATGAAAAGCTTTTGCATCCGGTGCTTTATGGAAATAGAGATATCCTCCGAATACTTCATCCGCTCCTTCTCCGGACAATACCATCTTAATCCCCATTGACTTGATAACTCGAGCTAAAAGATACATCGGTGTCGAAGCTCTTACTGTAGTCACATCATAAGTTTCGATATAATAAATAACGTTCCGTATAGCATCCAATCCTTCTTGTACCGTATAATTGATTTCATGGTGAACCGTCCCGATATAGTCCGCGACTTTTTTAGCAGCCTTCAGATCCGGAGCGCCTTTCAAACCTACAGCGAAAGAGTGCAGTTGTGGCCACCAGGCATCCGTCTTACTGTCATTCTCTATCCGTTTTGCCGCATATTTTTTCGCAATAGCTGAGATTATCGAAGAATCCAAGCCTCCGGACAATAAAACTCCGTAAGGGACATCACTCATCAACTGCCGTTGTACAGCAGCTTCTAAAGACCTCTTTAAATCAGATATATCGACCGGGTTGTCTTTTACAGCATCATACTCCATCCAATCGCGAACATACCAACGCACTTGTTTTTTCTCTTTACTATAATAATAATGCCCCGGTAAAAAGGGTTCATAATGAACGGCATACCCTTCCAAAGCTTTCAACTCTGAAGCTACCATAATATGTCCGGCATTATCTGTACCTATATAGAGAGGGATAACCCCTATCGGATCACGGGCAACCAGATATTCATCTTTTTCCTCATCATATAACACAAAGGCAAATATCCCGTTCAGATCCTCAAGAAAATGAATTCCTTTTTTCCGATACAAAGCAAGTATCACCTCACAATCGGAACCCGTCTGAAATTCATACTCACCTTTTAACTGTTCACGAATCGCCAAATGATTGTAAATTTCACCATTCACCGTCAAAATGATTTTTCCGTCTTTACTCTTAAGCGGTTGTCCTCCTGACTGAGGATCTACGATCGAAAGCCTTTCATGCGCAAGAATCGCTTTCTCTCCGGTATAAATACCGGACCAATCCGGACCACGATGCCGCAACTTGTCGGACATTTTCAAAACTTGAGAACGTAATTTCGTTACATCTCCTGAAGCTATATCTAATACTGCTACTATCCCACACATATCATTTATTGTTATTTGGTTATTTTAAATATCGGTCTATGGCTTCAGCTGTCTTCTTTCCGGCAGCCATCGCTTTTACTACCAAACTTGCCCCCGTAGTCGCATCGCCACAAGCAAAGACCTTATCTACATTGCTTTTTTGTAAAGAATCGACAGCTATATTTTTCCGAGCATCCACAGTAAGCCCCAACTCGGAAACAATTCCCTCCAATGCAGGGTGTACAAAGCCCATTGCCAAAAATACCAAATCGGCATCAATGACCTCTTTTTTACCTGTCGGAAGCATCTGCATACGGCCATTTTCATCTCGTTTCCAAGTCACTTCTTCTACCTCTACGGCCTTTAGCCTATTCTTTTCACCGATAAATCTGATAGCATTCAACAACCAACGCCGTTCACAGCCTTCTTCATGCGAACTACTTGTTTTCAACACCATAGGATACATAGGCCAAGGTGTTTGCGGATTATCATGTACCGGAGGTTTCGGCATAATTTCTATCTGCGTTATTTTCGCAGCTCCATGACGATTGCATGTTCCGACACAATCCGAACCAGTGTCTCCACCCCCTATGACCAAAACTTTTTTTCCTTTAGCCGAAATCAAATCTTCAGATTGCGGAATA
Source organism: Coprobacter fastidiosus (assembly GCF_030296935.1). Classification (NCBI taxonomy): domain Bacteria; kingdom Pseudomonadati; phylum Bacteroidota; class Bacteroidia; order Bacteroidales; family Barnesiellaceae; genus Coprobacter; species Coprobacter fastidiosus. Next base: position 667,754 of record NZ_AP028032.1, read on the forward strand.
ATACCTTCTAACACTCGATTTTGTTGTCCGAGCAATTCTAACGCAAAATATATACCTTTCATATCTCGTCCCTCAATCGGCAAATCTCTCGGGACTTCCGCACCGATTGCTATACACACGGCATCATACTTTTCAACCAAATCTTTTGCCGGAATATCTTTTCCGATTTCTGTATTCAAGACAAAATTGATTCCTTCTTCTCTCATAAGGCGAATACGGCGATCTATTACAACCTTACTTAATTTAAAGTTCGGAATACCGAAACGAAGCAGACCTCCAGGCAGCTCATGTTTTTCATACACGGTAACTTCATACCCTTTATGATTCAAACGATTCGCAACAGTAAGACCTGCTGGACCAGAACCGACCACAGCGACTTTTTTTCCGTTACGCTTCAGAGATACGGGTTTTACATATCCTTCCCTAAAAGCGGCCTCCATAATAGCGGCCTCGTTTTCCCGGATCGTGACAGGCTCATCCGCACTTAATTTCAACACACAGCTTTTTTCACATAATGCGGGACAGATGCGTCCTGTAAATTCCGGGAAATCGCAAGTTTCCGCCAATATCATATAGGCCTCCCGCCATTTTCCCCTATAAAGCAAGTCTTGCCATTCAGGTTGTTTATTCCCGACAGGACAAGCCCAATGGCAAAACGGCACACCGCAATCCATGCAACGAGATGCCTGATTTTTCCGATCAGCGCTATTTAATGTTTGTTCCACTTCACTAAAATCTTCGATACGATCATGTACCGGACGATATCCGGCTTCTTGCCGGTGTATAGTAAGAAATGCTTTCGGATTTCCCATTATATCTATTTTTTAACAATTCATCTAATAAACAACTAAAAATTAAGATATTGAAAGAGTATCAATAATCTCTTTGCATGTCAGCAATCTTCTGCTGCAATTTACGCATCTGCTCTTCCTGCAAGACTTTTTTATATTCAATAGGAACAACCTGAATAAATTGATCTGCATACTTATCCCACTCGTCAAGCATAACTTTTGCTAATTTACTCCCCGTATAATAATAATGCATACGGATCAGTTCGTGTAGCTCTTTCCGATAGCAGCTTTCTTCAATCAAAGATAGCTCTACCATCTCCATATTGCAGAAATAATCGAAATCATTATTTTTATTCCAAACATAAGCAACTCCGCCACTCATTCCGGCAGCGAAATTCCGTCCGGTAACACCTAAAACCACAACTCTTCCTCCGGTCATATACTCACAACAGTGGTCGCCTACCCCTTCAACAACCGCTATTGCTCCTGAATTGCGAACAGCAAAACGTTCTCCGACACGTCCATTTATAAACACCTCTCCCGATGTAGCGCCATAGAGTAATGTATTTCCTGCAATCGTATTCTCTTCAGCGATAAATGTAGAACGTATTGGAGGCATCAGGCTGATGCGTCCTCCACTCAATCCTTTCCCAAGATAGTCATTCGCTTCACCTTCGAGTTTGAAATGAACTCCATTTACCAAAAAAGCGCCGAAACTTTGTCCTGCAGAACCTTTGAATTTTACGTTCAACGTATGTTCAGGCAAACCTTCTCTTCCATATAAAGAAACAATGTGTCCCGACAACATAGCTCCTACAGAACGATCGGTATTGGCAATCGTATAATCTAAAGATATTTCTTTCCGAGATTCGATTGCCGCTGCAGCTTGTTGAATTATCTCTCTATCCTTTACATGATCGATACGATGATCTTGACTTTTTATCTGCCGAATTGCCGTCATTGCAGCTTGTTCAGGGAAATAAGTCAACCGTGAAAAATCGAGCAGGTCATACTTTGGGTTACTACGTATATCCTTTCTTTCCAACAAATCGGCACGTCCGATAATTTCATCTAAACTTGTAAATCCCATTTCTGCAAGATATTCCCGAACTTCTTCTGCAAGGAACGTAAAGAAATTCACCAAATATTCATGACGACCGTGAAAACGTTTGCGTAACTCTTTATCTTGTGTAGCAACTCCTACCGGACATGTATTCATGTGACACTTGCGCATCATAACACACCCGAGAACAATCAAAGCTGAAGTTGCAAAGCCAAACTCTTCTGCCCCAAGAAGAGCCATCAAGACAATATCCCTTCCGGTTTTCAATTGTCCGTCGGTTTGTAACCTCACCTGTCCGCGAAGTCCGTTCAATACGAGTGTTTGCTGAGTCTCACTTAACCCGATCTCAGGAGGCATACCGGCATATCTGATAGAACTGGCAGGACTAGCTCCCGTTCCTCCTTCAGCACCTGAAATGATAATTCGATCGGCCTTGGCTTTAGCAACTCCGGCAGCAATTGTTCCGACTCCGCTCTCAGAAACTAACTTGACGCTTATTTCCGCTTTGGGGTTCACATTTTTCAGGTCGAATATAAGCTGAGCCAAATCCTCAATCGAATAAATATCATGATGCGGTGGCGGAGAAATAAGGGAAATACCGGGAATGGAATGACGCGTCTTTGCAATGACTTCGTTCACTTTATAACCAGGCAGTTGTCCGCCTTCTCCGGGTTTAGCCCCTTGTGCCACTTTTATTTGTATTTCATCGGCATTCACCAAATATTCTGTCGTAACACCGAAACGTCCGGAAGCGACCTGTTTTATTGCCGAACGCATGGAAAGTCCGTTTTCCAAAGGAACGAAACGAACGGGATCTTCTCCTCCTTCTCCAGTATTACTACGTCCGCCAATTTTATTCATTGCCAAAGCTATTGTCTCATGAGCTTCTTTACTGATAGACCCGAAACTCATTGCTCCTGTAACAAAACGCTTCATAATATGCGAAACGGGTTCTACATCTTCGATAGGAATAGGATTCTTTTTAAACGTTAGAAAATCGCGTAAAAATACAGGATCACTCTTTTCATCGACACTATGTGTATATTCTTTAAATTTCTTATAACTGCCTAAACGTGTAGCTAACTGCAAAGCAGATATCGTTTCCGGATTCCATGCATGCTTTTCTCCGTCTTTACGATATGAATAAACTCCCCTATTCGGCAGAAAAGCACCTACATCTCCACCAAAAGCATCCCAATGAAACGCTGCCACATCAGAAGCGATCTCATCTAAACGAATACCTCCTATCGGTGTTGCCGTAGAGCCGAAATAACTCTTACTCAACTCGGCAGATAAACCGACTGCTTCGAATATTTTAGCTCCTCTGTAACTTCGGATCGTAGAAATGCCCATCTTGCTCATTACTTTGAAAAGGCCTTTACATATAGCTTTTACATAATTTTTTTCTGCCGTTTCGTAATTTAACTGGATTTCTTGTTTCCGAACCAATTCATCCAACACGGCAAAAGCCATATAAGGATTAATGGCACTTGCTCCATATCCCAATAATAAAGCAGCATGCATAACTTCTCTCATTTCTCCGGTCTCGACAATCAATGCCGTCTGAACACGCTTCTGTACAGAAATCAAATGATGATGTACTGCAGAAAGAGCTAATAATGAAGGTATAGGCGCATGTACTCTATCAACATTCTTGTCACTCAATACAATATAATTTACTCCATCATCGACTGCTTGTTCGGCACTCTTGCACAAATGATCAAGAGCATCACGCATACCGTTCTTTCCTTCAGCTACCTCATAAAGCATAGGTAACTTTATCGTATTGAAACCTTTGTAACGAATATTACACAGGATATCCAACTGAGTATTGCTCAATATGGGATAATTGAGTTTTACCATTTTGCAGTGAGATTCGCTCGGAACAAGAATATTGTTACCGACAGCTCCGATATACTCTGTCAGGCTCATGACCAGCTCCTCTCTTATAGGATCGATCGGAGGGTTAGTTACTTGTGCAAATTGTTGACGAAAATAATTATATAATAATTGCGGACGAGAAGACAATATTGCCAGAGGGGTATCATTTCCCATCGAAGATACAGGCTCTGCACCATTCACACTCATTGGTATGATAACACGCTCTATATCCTCTCGTGTATAACCAAATGCTCGTAACATACGGTCATAGTCGGTCACACGATGTTCAACTTTACGCCCGGATTTCAACTCATCAAGTTCAACCCGGTTAGCTGCCAACCATGTTCGATAAGGGAAAGCCTCTGCCAATTGTTTTTTTAACTCCCCATCATAATATATTTTCCCCTCTTCGGTATCGACCAATAATATTTTACCGGGCTGTAACCGCCCCTTTTCTTTTATCTCGTTCGCCTCAAAATCCATAACGCCGACCTCCGAAGCTACCACCATCATATCATTTTTAGTAATAAGATAACGAGCCGGACGTAGTCCATTCCGATCAAGCATTCCACCGGCATAACGTCCGTCCGAGAATAAAAGCGCAGCCGGACCATCCCACGGTTCCATAAGAATGCTATGGTACTCATAAAAAGCCTTGAGATCTTCGGATATAGGATTTTTTTCATTGAAACTTTCCGGTACAAGAATAGCCATTGCATGCGGAAGGCTCAATCCCGACATCACTAAAAATTCTAATACATTGTCCAATGAGGCACTGTCACTCATACCCGGCTGTATGATAGGACGAATGTCTCCTATATTATCTAATGCGGGAGATTCCAAAACACTCTCCCGAGCATCCATCCAAGCCCGGTTTCCCCGTATTGTATTGATCTCGCCATTATGAGCCAATAATCTGAACGGTTGAGCCAAACTCCATGTCGGGAAAGTATTGGTACTGAAACGAGAATGTACCAACGCCAAGCCGCTCGTGAAATAGTGATTAGTAAGATCGGTATAATAATACCTTAACTGTAAAGAGGAAAGCATACCTTTATAAATAATACTTCGGGAAGAAAGCGACACGATATAAAAATCCTTTTGTATCGTGTCATCCGACAAACGTATTTTCTTTTCAATCCGCTTACGAATGAGATATAACTTTTTCTCCAACTCTTGCTGATTATTACACCCTGTAATAAACACTTGACGCACATCAGGTTCTGTTGCTAAAGCCTCACGACCTAATATAGACGAATTTACCGGAACTTTTCTCAAATGCATCAATGTCAATCCCTCCCGCTCTATCTCGTCAATCATGATACTCAATATCATGTCCTGCAATTTTACATCTTTAGGAAGGAATATTAGCCCAGTACCATATTTCCCTTTTTCCGGAACTGGAATTCCCTGTAACAAAATAAACTCATGAGGAATCTGAAGCAAAATTCCTGCACCATCCCCTGTCTTATTATCAGCACCTTCAGCTCCTCTATGTCTCATATTCTCTAAAACCTTAAGAGCCGAATCGACCAAATCATGAGATTTGCCACCATGAATATTTACCAACATCCCGACACCGCAAGCATCATGCTCATAAGAAGTATCATACAGACCTCTTTCAATATTAATTTGATCCACTTTTTTCATTATTAAAATCATTTTGTTTTAATATAAGCAATAATATTAGCAAAATGTATTACAAATGTATTATTTTATTTCTTTATGAAATATCAGAAGTAAAAAAATCAATATAAAAAATATTTGTAAGAGAAACGGGTGGTTATATTTTAAAATATTATAGCATCAATTTATATAAAACATAAATTAAAATAGGATACTTTATAACAGATTGTCAAAATATAATTTAAGAAGAAAAAATATTAGCAAGAATCAAAAGTCAGTCTAAAAATTTGAACATATATTTTTCCAATGAAGAATTTAGAGTAGTTCTATCATTATTGTAAATTAGACAGTTATAAACAAAAATTCAAAAAAGTATATATAGAATTTGCAGAAACGAAAATAAAGCGTACCTTTGCAACGCATTTGGAAAAACAAATGCCCGCGATGATTCGCTAGCTCAGCTGGTAGAGCACAACACTTTTAATGTTGGGGTCCTGGGTTCGAGCCCCAGGCGGATCACTGAAAACAAAAGGAAAATAGAGCAAATCCCTGATAATCAAGCATTATCGGGGATTTCTTTTTTCTGGCAAATAGCAAAAAAACGCACTTTCAGGCATATTATCCGGGTCTAAATCGTGGGACTTTTTTTTCTCCGGTTTTAGTCCCACGATTTAGCTTATTTCTCATTGGTTTACAGCGTTTTGCATGGTTTTATTCTGGAAGGGAATACATAGTTTTGTAATTCTAAAAACGATGTGAAAATGGAAAGGAAGACTTTCAGCGTTTTGTTTTTTATCAAAAAGAGTAAGCTGCTGAAGAATGGAGAAGCGCCTGTTTGTATGCGTATTACGGTGAACGGCTGCATGGTGGATATTCTGGTAAAGCGCAGTTGTCCGGTAAATTTCTGGAATCAGGCGAAAGAGTGTTCTAGGGGGAAAGATCGGATGTCGGCAGAGTTGAACCGTTATCTGGCACTAACCCGTTCACGCATTCACCAAATTTACCGGGAGTTGGAAACGTCCGGAAAGACTATTACCGCCGACCTAATCCGTAAACTTTATTATGGAGAGGATGAAGGGAATAAAACCTTATTGCAGGTTTTCGGTGAACATAATGCGCAATGCCGTAATTTAATCGGCAAGGATTTTGTGAGTAAGACTGTACAGCGCTACGAAACGACTACACGTTACTTGTCGGAATTTATCAGAAAGGAATACCGGGTTTCGGATATTGCTTTGAATGATTTGGAGGCGGATTTTATTTCCCGGTTCGATGCTTTTTTAAAGATTGAGAAAGGTTGTGCGCAAAATTCGGCGATTACTCGTTTGAAGAACCTGAAAAAGATTATTCATCTGGCTTTGAAAAACGACTGGATCAGGAAAGATCCTTTTGCTTATTATCGGTTTAAGATTGAAGATACCGACCCGGAGTTTTTGACGATGGACGAGATTAAGGTTATTCTCAGCAAGGAATTTCCGATTAAACGTGTATCTCAGGTGCGGGATATTTTCGTGTTTTGTTGCTTTACGGGTTTGGCTTTCAGCGATGTAAAGGAGTTGTCTTCCGAACATGTGGTACGGGATAATAACGGCAATTTGTGGATCAGGAAAAAAAGGCAGAAAACCAGTGTTATGTGCAATATCCCGGTTTTACCGGTTGCGGCTTCGATTCTCGATAAGTATAAAGAAGTGGCGGGATGTACCGGTAAATTGCTGCCAGTATTGTGTAACCAACGAATGAATAGTTATTTGAAAGAGATTGCGGATATTTGTGGTATCGGTAAGAATTTGACAACGCATGTAGCGAGGCATTCTTATGCCACATCGGTTTGTCTGGCTAACGGGGTGAGTATGGAAAATGTAGCGAAGATGTTGGGGCATGCCGACACGTCTATAACCAAACACTACGCCCGGGTATTGGATCAGAGTATTTACAGGGATATGGAAAAGGTAAATAGTTTTTTATCTGATCTGGCTGTTTAGGTAATGGCGACGGACAACTTTTAGGGTTGTCCGTTTCTTTTTTTCAACTTATAGGGGCGGAAACATCCGCCCTTCATTGTTTTGGCATTTTTTCGGAAGATGATTATTTTTCGTTTTCCCGGTATGTTTCTATTTGCGATTTGCAGACTTCCGATACCACATCCCGCAATCTTTCCACTTTGGGGAGTATGGCATCGATATCTTCTTTTGTCACTACGAATTTAGGATTGTATCGGGCTTCGACATAGGCGAGCCGTAACAGCTCGAACAGCCGTTTTTCCTCCTTGGTGTTCCGGGGAAAGATTTTTCGCAGTTCGTCGGAGTATTTATGTGTCGCACCTAACAGTTTAGACAGATTGTGCTGTTTGCTGTTTTTTAGGGTATGGACTAATCGTAATGTATAAAACAGGTTTTCACAGGCTTGATGTAAATAAAAGGAGGCTCTTTTATAATTTCCTCTGCTATATGCATTAGCAACATCAACTAAAAATTCATTAGCTTCTTTAAACTTCTCATCAAAATACTCCTGCGCCTGTTGCCGGATTTCCTCAAAGTCGAGTTTCCGGGCACGTTCCAGTTTGTAGTTTCCACTATCGTATAACATAATTCCCTCTTTCTTTACATCGGTATAGAAATATCGCCCTTCCGACAGGTCGGAGTTCAGCTTCTCTATATCGTCATTAATAAATTGTATAGGGACTTGGTGATCGGGGCGTTTATAATACATCTGATCTACCGAATCGAGTATCTGCCCCGCTTCTTTCACATCGCTTTTGCTGGTTACCACCAGTATGTCATAGTCACTCATAAATGAGGTGAGGATGCCGAACTCGTCCCTTTCGTCATATTCTACATAAGTTCCTCTGGCGTAGCTTCCGTACAGGATGATCATTTCACACCGGGGAAGATTTTCTAACACCAGCGAAACGATTTGCTGTAGATCCTTACGGGCATATTCAGGCAGACGGGAAGTCGAGGTTTTCATCAGGAATCCTTTTTATGTTAAACAGGGTAAAGATACATGATTTTTTTCTTCTTTCGTTCCCGTCATTGCGTGAATTTCAGAGTTGGGGCTGTTTCTTTTCCCGGATGCCCAGCCACTCTTCCACTTTCCACCAGAGCATAACGGCCTGTCCGCTGAATCTCCACCAGCATACGGTAATCATTAAAGGTTTGTCGTAATCATACAGGTTCCTTATCTGCCAGTGGGGAGATTCCAGGGTGAATGTGAATTCGTGTCCGGTACGCAAAAGAAGGTGCAGTCCGACGGGAGTTTCCATTATGTATATGACCGACTCATACGGGATCGATTCTTCATATATCCCATAGGCGTAAATGAACTGCAATAGCTTTTGATAATAGCAACGTCTCTTTGGGAAAATGATTTCCGTATCGGACAAAGTCAACCCGTAATGCCTGAGATAAGGGCGTAATTTATCACAGACCTCGAGTTTTGAAACAGCCGGAAGTCTTTTCATGTAGCATAAAGCCCATTTCCTTTTTAAGATATTCATACGATAAAGATTTGAGTGAAACAATATCGATGCGTTTGTATCGAGCATCAGCCACTCCATCGTGCCGCATGACCGTTGTTTGTTTCCAAAATCTTTTGGGGTATGAATATTTTCGGGAAAAGGTTTCGCCCCGGAAACTACAAAAGAAAAAAGAAAGGTTTATTTCATGTTTTTTTACTCGGGTATGTGTGTCTGGTGTTTCCGGGGCAGACGGGTTATTAATAAAGAAGCGTGGAAACTATTGCTATTCTCCACATCTTAGGTATCGCCAGACACCGCCCAAGCAGATAATAAACAATAGCTCCACGCCTTTATTGCATGTTTAGAACATACACAGGCACGGAACGGTTATTGTTTATTATTCTTGCTTGGTTTAAAACTGGCGATTTTAAGATGTAAGAATAATAAAAAACGCTTCTCCGAAAGACCGCCCATTTCTCCGGGCAGCACGTTACAAATATAGAAAGAATTACGGATTATTCAAACGCTATAGAAAAGTTATTAAAAATGGATTAACGTTCGAAAGAATCACGATGCCGGGTTGTCCGTCCCTCCGGCTGTATCTCCGGCCGGAGGGCTGGCAATACAGCCGGAGATACAGCCGGAAGGATAGCCGGACAATCAATCAAAAGGTTTATTGTAGTTCACCGTAAGAATTCTTTCAATATCCGACTCCCGGTACAGGATCTTCCCTTCGAGACGGTAAAAGGGAAGTATTCCCCCGTCCCGGTAATCCTGCAATGTCCTCCGACTGAGATGCAGCAGTTCCGACAACTGTTGGTTCGTCAAATACCGTTCACTTCCCAGAGCAGGACGGCATACCCTACCCAGTTCATCCAGTCTGCCCATTAAACCCTCTGCTCTTGCAAAGAACTGTTTCACTTTTTTATTTTTCATACTTACATACTCTTCCATATATTCTTATTTCAGATTTTTGTCCTCGTTTAAAAATTTCTCGATATCCCTTGTCCGATAATAAATTTTCTGACCGATCCGGGTAAAGGGCAATTTCCCTGTATTCCGGTAATTCTGTAACGTTCGTTTGCTGATATTCAACCGCAAACATACATCCTGATTATCCAGATACTCCTTTGCGCCTTTCACTCTATACACGTCACAAACCTCCTCCACCTTATCCGTCAGCCGTCTGAACTGTTCAGCAACCTTTTCTATAACCTTCTCTTCCACCATAAACACATTCATTTCATCTGTTTTTTAAGTAAATAACTCCGTTTCCGGTTCGAATATAGAGACGGTATTTCACTTTCGACAGCATTTGCTGTACGCCGGCTTCACAAGTCCGTCTAAGTCGTCATATGTCGTTACTCCCGCTGTGTACTATGGGCAAACCCGGTCGGTCAGGCACACTATATACGGTCGTATCCGTTGTTTCGGGAAAAACGAAGCGAAACGCAGTATAAGCGGACATGCTTAACCGATATTCAATAAAACCTATCTGTTACGTGCCGCCGATCCGCTTTATTTGCCGGGAATTTTAAAAATACAGACGTATGAAAAAGAAATTTCCAGATGGAAAAAGTTCTAATCCCGCAGAAACGAATGAACAAGCGTACCCGGTTGCACGGGTATGCCGTTTTCTTTTATCCTCTTTTTTAGAGAAAGAGCAAGGTTATGTTTTCGTAAACAAAAACCGCCTTGCTTTGCCCCGGGCAAAGGGAATCCTCTCCCGGTGGTCGCAGATTTGAGAATGAATATTTTAAGAACCGAATGTATTTTCTAATGAAGGAAAACAAGAAGAACGGACGTCCGAAAATTGAAGCTATCCGGCAAAAATCCCGGATAGTCTCTACACGCCTGACGGCAGACGAATTGATATTGGTAACGCAACGGGCGGAACAGGCGGGAGTAAAACTCAGCCGATATGCCAGAGAGATGCTTTTGAAAGGGAAGATCGTACAACGCATAACCCCCGAAGACGCAAAAACGTTACGTCTGCTTGCCAATGAAGCCAACAATATCAATCAGCTCGCACATAAAGCCAATGCCGAAGGCTACGAGCCGATGATGAAAGTAAACGCTTATCTGGCGGTGAAAATAAACGACATCATAAAACGACTCTCCGATGATTGGAAAAATAACAAAAGGCGGTAGTTTCAAAGGGTGCGTAAAATACGTGCTGAATAAAGAGAAAGCCGAACTGCTCGCAGTAAGCGGAGTATTGATGGGAGACGCAACCACGATAGCCGAAAACTTCGAAGCGCAGCAACAGTTAAACCCCGAAATAAAGAAACCCGTAGGACACATTTCGCTAAGTTACTCGCTACAGGATGCCGACCGCTTAACGGACCGGGGAATAGCCCAGCTGGCACAGGAATATATGGAAGAAATGGGAATCGGAAACACCCAGTTTATCATCGTACGGCACAACGACACCAAACACCCCCATTGCCATATCGTCTATAACCGCATCGGCAACGACGGAAAAGTGATCAGCGACAAGAACGACTTTTACCGCAACGGGCAGGTTACGAAAAAGCTGAAAGAGAAATACGGGCTGACTTTCGGAAAAGGAAAAATGCAAGTGAATCGAAACAAACTCAAAGAACCGGACAAGACAAAATACCAGATACACCGGGCGGTTTCAGCCGCACTGGTTAAGTCCAAAAACTGGGATGAGTTTATAAAGGCGGTTTACAAACAGGGAGTGAAAATGCAACCCAAGTTTAAAGGAAATACAAAAGAGATACAGGGAATCTCTTTCGAGAAAAACGGTTATTCTTTTAAGGGTTCGGAGATAGACCGGAAATTCAGTTTCGCCAATCTCGATAAACTAATTAAACAGAATGCGGAAACAAATGCGACCCGAAGAGTCCCGGTAAATTATACTTCTTCCGGTACTCTTATTCAACAGACCCGGTACGAGACCCGATATACCCCGCCACCTGTGGAAAACATCGTCCAAACTTTCTCGAATCTGCTCGACGGATTTTTCGAGCCTTATTACAGCCCTGCGCCGGATGATTCTCTAATTAGGGATATGGAATGGAGAGTGAGGATGAAAAAGAAGAAGCTGGGGAAGAGGATATAATATTCGAATATATATACATTATTTAAAAAATATTCAATAAGCTGTTGTATTTTAATGGTTATTTTAATATATTTGCAATATTCATTTTATTTAAAACAATAAATAAACTTTCATAATGGGAGATAATAATACTTTAAAAATGAAGTTCAAATTAAATCAAATGGAATTTGAACTTGAAGGAAATCAAGATATTGTAACTAAACAATTCGAGAATTTCAAAGCTTTTGTAACAGATGACTTATTACCACGAATAAACAATACTGTGTATAATGAAGGGGCTATTGACAAAACTAATACACAAGTCCAATTAATAGAATCTAAAGATACTAATAGTTTCGAAGAATTACCAATCCCTTCATTGAAAGAAATTGCTCTTAAAGGACTTCCTAAAACCGAAACTGATTGGTTACTCATATATTGCTATTTTGCATCCGACTTTGGAAAAGACACATTTACCAAAGAAAAAATCAAAGCTTTATATGAGCAAACAAATCGGAAAAATGATAATAGAGTAGCAAACTTATCCAATAATATAAAATCTCTTGTTTCAAGGGACTTTATAGGAGTACATAATGATGATGATTTTCTTATAAAGGAAGCAGGAATTAAATATGCTATGGAAATTATTAAAGGGAACTCAAATAGCAAATCTTCATCAACTAACAAGAGCAAGAAACTCTCTAAAGAAACAACTAATAATGGAAACAGAAAAAATACTAAGGTAACAAAATCCACATTGCTAGACCGATCTTTAAACCTATATCCAGAAGGAACGGAAAGTTTAATAGAATTTTCGACAAAATTTAATTGTGATTCTACTCCTAAATTCATCGTTATAATAGTCTATTATTTAAAAGAGATATTAAAGGTAGATAACATAAATATGAGTGCAATTTATACTTGTCTGAATGAATTAAATATTAGGATACCATCAGCATTGAATACTGTAATAAATAACACTAAAAACAGAAATGGTTGGCTTGAATATGATAGTTTAGAAGACATTGATTTATCAATAAAGGGGCGAAATGCAATTAAATTTGACTTGCCTAAAAAAGATAATTAAAAATGGAGAAAAAACTTGATGATTTTATTAGTAATTTAGAAGGATTTGAAAACTTTTCATTGAGTGAACAAATAGATACATTCGCATATTTTATATTAATCAATCAGAAATACGATGGTTTTATTGCTAAAGAGATTGCATTATGTTTTCATCTTCTTCGTTTAAAGCCTCATACCAATATCCCTTATTATTTATCATCTAACTCAAAAGATAAAAACAGCAAGTTTATTAAACAAAATGGGAAATATTATATTCAAAGGACTTTTAAGCAAAAATTAGATGAAAGATTCGGCTCTCCTGTATTACCCGCAAAGGTTACTTCCGAGTTTTTCCCAATAGATCTGTTATTAAACACACGTGGATATCTTGTCAACGTTGCAAATCAAGCTTTAGCTTCATATAATAAAGGAATATATGATGGGTGTTCTGTACTTACCCGTAAACTTATTGAGATATTAATTATTGAATGTTTCGAAAAACATTCAATAGAAAATCGAATAAAAAAAAGTGATGGCTCTTTTTATTTCTTAAGTGATCTTATTACAGAACTTCTAAAAGACCCAAAATGGAATATAACAAGAAATGCAAAACAAGCATTTCCTAAAATAAAGAAAATAGGAGATATGTCTGCACATAATCGACGTTATGTTGCTTTAAAAGCTGATTTAGATTCTATAAAAGATGATATACGAATAGTTATAGGAGAGTTAATTCATCTTATTGATTATCCTAACTGGAAATAAGTCATAATCAAATAAAGAACATTATTATATAGAAGTGATAAAGATCTGTTATATAAGTTTTAAATAAAAGCATTTTTTACTCTTGTAAAATCAATAAAAATAACTATCTTTGTATTAGTATTCTACATGATGAAAACTACTGCAAAAGTGTGCAAAAAATAAGTAGGAAAAATCATGGGATATGCTTGAAGCTAAAAATATAAAGTTTTAAATATCAGCGTGGTAACTCTCTTTGGAGAATCCCAGGCGGATCACCAGAAAATCAGAGAGTTATACCAAAGTAACTCTCTTTTTTTACGCTCAAATTGCGTTGGTTTACATGGTTCAGTTAAACCGAGAGTTAAACCAAGAATGAATATAAATGCCACGATAGGCGATTATATGAGAAACTAAGAATCAATGAATCATGGATATACTTGACAATAAATCTCCGCAAATGGGTTCATTTTTATGACTTTGAATGAGCTTTCAGATACCATTCAACAAACCCTGCAAAATCAAACACCGCACCTTAATGACGAAAAGGACCTCACTAACCGATAGGTTTACCAATTCTTGCGCATCTCATCTTGTACCCTCCAAAACTAAAGGGACACAGGGAAAATACCATTTATCAGACTGAAAAAGAAGGTTCTATAATAAGGAATCAAATATACTTACTTTTTTATAGAATCTAATAACTTAGGAATTTCATCATAATCTTCAAACCAAATAATGTTTGTTCCCAAACTTGACATCATCATCTCTTGAATAACATGATGAGTTTGTATTATTTTATTGGCAGATATTATATCTATTCTCTCCTTATTTTCCTCATCTATAAGATTATCATTGCTTAACCGTTGCATAAAAACATAATGTCGATTATTCTTAGAATGCTTTTGAGCTGCAATTTCTAATAAACGACGTAAATTAGGGTCACTTAGTGACAATCCAATCATTAAACAGTTATTTTCACGTAACGTTGCTAATTGGACAAGATTAGACCAATGGTAAGGCTCTGAATAAACCTTATGATATGCTTCCTCTGAAAAGATTAAAGAAACATCTTTTTCAATATCTCCTCTACTTGAAATAAAACCATGCACATGATATATAGGCAGCTCGTCTGAATCATGTTGCTCTTCATCCTTATATATCGTTTTATATTCCAGCTTTACTTTGTCTAAATATTCTTCGACTAAGTCATCAAAATTATATGTAATTACAGATTTAATTTTTGCACCACTTCTTTTTGGGGTACATAAATTTATAATCGCATCCATCAATGGTGACGGTTTTTTCGGTGAATCATAGAGAGCTTTTTTTACAGCTGTTATAAAATGTACATCATTATCTTTTTGAGATAATCCTGCTTTCAGATAACGAGCCGCTGCTAAGGTTGAGCTGTTATTAATTTCAATAAATTTCTTCGTAATAGACTGAAGAGTTTCATCTGCTACAACATCATTATTGAAAACCTTATTAACAAAATTAGCATATAAAGAGTTTAATAAAGTCCTCCAGTTTGGGAAACCTGCACTGCAAGATACGCCAGCACCTAAAAGCAATGACATATTACCTTTTTTATATGCTTTCTTTATTTCATTGAGGATATCTAATCTTGACTTTTTCCAATCATCACTACTTTTTCTTATTTCATTTTCTATATCTAACTTAAACAAGCTATTCACAATAGACTCTATAGCGTCAGCATTTTCCTCTATTAATTCATCTATTTTCTTATTATCCCAGAAAATAATTTTGGGGGATTTGTTTGTTATCTCTTTATAACGTACTCCTATTGAAGGGCTAAGGCAAATAATAATAATATATTTAATAGGAGACGTATGTAACAATTCCGTAAATCGCTTTAACATAGAGTTCATCATCGTACAGTTCATCTGATGAACATACTTTATCTCAAAGCCAATCGGACCATCATAAATATCTATACCCGTTTCAATATAGCCATCTAATCTAATCTTGCCAATCTGAAAGTCAGTAATAAAATTTTTCCCTTGCTTACTAAAATGTAATTTGAGCAAGTTTTGAATCAACAACTCAAAGTAAAACCCAGATCTGGATTTATTAGCATTATTTATTCTGTTAATAATATTTTCTATATACATAATTTTATTGGATGTACTAAAATTCGTGGTTATCAAATACAAAAATATAGTATTCTTTTTATTTATAATACTGATTTTTACTAAATTCCTCTGATACATTACCTTTCGGCAACTCATAACGATTTTCAATACAGCTGGAAAAGATTTTCATATCCTCATTCATCATTTATATTTGCTCGGTATTCATAAAAAAAGGGCGGAAGCCGAACATCTGTCGTCTCCAAAACTTGCTACGGCCTTAAACCCAAAAGAAATCAGCCCCGCCCCCTATAAATAAAATATACCGCTTTTCTAAAAAGAAAGGCTTAATTATACTTAGGGGACAAATGGAGCTTTTCTCTATGTACAGGGTTCTTAATTAAATTACGTAGTTGTAGTAATTTTTGGAGACTGTACATAAATAATTTGCTCGCATTCGGATAAATAAATCACTCTCATCGTTGCAAATATAGGTTTTATGTTTTAAAAATACATATTTTTTCTTTATATAAATCCATGACCTAAGACACAAAAGGTCACAAAAAGACATGCTTTCGCGACCCATAGTCGATTCGAAATTTATTTGGATAATACATAAGATTAGCACATTGATCTGTTTTTAGTTTTGAACAACATCTCTATCTCCCCCTATATCTGAAAATCTTTATAACTAATTTTCAAATAAAAAGATTCTATCGCTCCTAAAATAAATATATTTCGTTTCAAAATCAGGGATTCGGGTACAATTATCCGTAAATCATATACAAGTCCATTTGTCTTATCATAATAATTTTGTAATCAGAAATCTTAACAAAAAAAATAGAAAGCTATGGATCACAAATTTTTCCGGGAAAAAGGAGTAAACGATGTTTCATGTATAACCGAAACAACTACTGAGCTTTTCTCACATTCTTGCAAAAATAGTACTATACTGATTTTTTCTGAACTTATAACAGTAAATAATTAAATAAGAATCACTATGAGAAATAAAATTTTATATACGTTTATTGCATTAGTTATAAATATCCCTTTTATTATGGCACAAGAAAAAATCAAACAAACGGCCGGACGTGATCAATTGGGAGAATTTGCTCCTAAATTTGCAGAACTTAATGACGATGTTCTTTTCGGTGAGGTGTGGAGTCGTACTGACAAACTCGGGCTACGTGACCGGAGTCTGGTTACGATCACATCCCTTATCAGTCAAGGTATTACAGATAATTCTCTGATTTTCCATCTTCAATCAGCAAAGAAAAATGGAATTACACGAACTGAAATTGCCGAAATTATCACTCATATCGGCTTTTATGCAGGTTGGCCAAAAGCTTGGGCTGCCTTCAACCTCGCAAAAGAGGTATGGGCAAAAGACAGTGTCGGCAACGACGCAAAAGCCAAATTTCAGCGTGAAATGATTTTCCCTATTGGAGAGCCAAACACCGCATACGCTCAATATTTTATAGGTAACAGCTATCTTGCTCCTATTTCACGCGAGCAGGTAAATATATCCAATGTTACATTCGAACCTCGTTGCCGCAATAACTGGCATATCCACCGTGCAACAGATGGTGGTGGACAAATGCTCATCGGAGTAGCCGGACGTGGCTGGTATCAAGAAGAAGGGAAACCGGCAGTAAAAATTCTTCCCGGAACAATTATTCATATTCCCGCGAATGTCAAACACTGGCACGGAGCTGCATCCGATAGCTGGTTTGCCCACCTTGCGTTCGAAATTCCCGGTAAGGATGCTTCCAACGAATGGCTTGAACCTGTTTCAGATAAAGAATATGAAAAACTTGACCGGTCGGAATAAATTCTAAGAGCCTGTCTAAATCTTGTTCGGATCAAGTTTGATAGAAATCCGCATGAATAGTCGGTTTTTCTCTTGAGATACTGTATAAAAAGTCATATAGGGGAAAAGAGAGTAAAATTTTGTTAATTAGTAAGAAGCAATTACTTACGGTTATCCAAATCCAAGAGATATAATACCGGAGACTACAACTCCGCAGCCAAAGTTTTCTGTTCAACAACATAGAAGACTGGATTAGCAGAGATAATCAGTATACGCCTGATAGATTTGTTAATAGACAAATTTATCAGGCGTATTCCGATAAATACAGTATAATACAACCGGTAATAATGCGACAGGACGTAAGGCCTATTCGCCCGAACTCTACTTTTACGATTACTTGAACCGAATAGGTTGTGAAATAAAAGCTTGTACAGTCCAAAAGGGGTATTCCTGTTTTCATTCCTATTTTAGAATGAAAACAGATGAATTATTATTTGTTTTTGAGTTTTTATACAATCTCTCAAGAGAAAATTAAATGGTGTGTTGTTTCATTTGGCTGAATACTTTATTAAACTTTAAAACGAAGAGTGAACCGACTACCTTTTCCCAATTCACTATCTACAGTCAATGTTCCGTTATGGGCTTCGACAAAATCTTTAGATATAGATAACCCCAAACCGCTACCTTGCACCTTTGTTCCGGGAACTCGGAAATAACGGTCGAATATGCTTTGATGATAACGGGGATCTATTCCCTTACCAAAATCTTGTACATAAATTTCCACAATATCGCCCTCTTGTTTCGCTCCGATAATTATACGTCCGTTTTGCGGAGTATAGCGTATTGCATTACTTAATAAATTCGTGATCACCCAAGCAATCTTTTCACTATCAACAAACAGCTTGCTGATCTTTTCTGGATATTCGACTTCTATCTGGCAACCGAATTTATCTGCCTGAACCTTATTTGCTTTTATCGCATATTCTATCAATTCTATCGGTTTTGTTATTTTAGGCATCAGTTGCAACCGGCCGGTCTCGACCTGAGTCATATTCAACAACTCTCCCGTGATACTCAAAAGCCGGTTACTATTTTCTTTTATGCTCTCAGAAAGTTGTTTCTGCTCATCATTCAGTTCTCCAACCCGATTGTCTTCTAATAGTTTAAGACTCATTAAAATCGCCGAAATAGGAGTCTTCAACTCATGAGATATAGTAGAGATAAGCGTTGTCTTTGCCGAATCCCGCTCTTTAAACTCCGTGATATTATTCAACAAAATAATATTTCCTATGTTCTTCTGTTCATTTTCACCGGCTTCAACAATCCGAATCGGAATATATTTTGCCTGAAAATAACTTTCTTTATTATCTGCATATATCTTCAGAGGTTCTTGTTTTTCATTCGGAGACACCAACTCTTTCACTAAACGACGAAGCAGATCATTTTTTAACGCAACTTCTGTTGCCGAACGATATAACAAATCACCTTTTTTCAAATGCAACAAATTAAGAGCTTCTTCATTGACAAATACAATCTGCATCTCTTCATTCAAACCTATAATAGGTTCTGTGATACTATTTACAATCGCCTCGATGTATTTTTTCCCCGACAAAATATCGGATATTGAACTATCATGAAACTCTTCAAGCCTTTCTGCCATTTTATTAAAAGAAGCCGCAACACCGCCGAACTCTACACCCAACCCAGTTGGTAGCCTTTTTTTATAATTCTGATCAGCAACTTCTTGAATTCCTTTGATCAACTCTTTTATCGGCTTAACGATATATTTAGGGAAATAGGCTAAAAGACCTATGGAAACCAAAATACAGAAAACGAACAAAACAGAAATCCATAATAGAGAGTTCTCCGCCGCCGCTTCCGCCATCTGGTTTTTATGAGAAATAGATATCATATTCAACTCCATGATACGATATAAATCGGCACGCATTTTCCCGATAGATTTTCGATCCAGATTCTTTTGATATTCTTCTAAATGCTCCTTCAAAATACGGGTTGCCTGCAATTCGTCTGTTTCTGTAATATTTTTCTCCTGCAACCTAAAATTTTCAATAAAAACATCTAAAGCGGCAGGATCTGAATCGATCTTTTCCAATGCCACAAGCATACTACGGGCATAATTCAGAGAATTATTATTCGCATCATAAATATTTCTTGAATTCCGGTCTAATTCATATACCGAACTTATGGCAAGCGTACCTAACATAAGAATCATCGCAAAAAGGATGCAAATGCCTAACGTAAGTTTATTTTTTATTCTCATACTCTTTCAGATTTTGAAATCCAAATCTAAGCCAAAATAATTAAATCTATATTGGAAGTTGATAAAAAGTCCACTAATTTTTTATAATTCATAATAGAAAAGATTGCCGAGAAAAAGGATAATTCAGGTTTTCCTATACAACATTTAGTAATATGATTATTTGCACATGTTTCTATAATTCCGTCTATTACATTTGACTTCTGCAACTGAATTACTTCTCCCCCAAGTTCCGTCGCCAATTTAAAATGATTCAACAAGTGACGCTGCACCGCCAGCGGAATTCTGTCGGCACTTTCTTTCGGTGTCTGAACATATAAAACCGAGAACTGCGTATTATGATGAATTGCCAACCGTGCAGCTTTCCGTATCAGCTTACGAGGTGTTTTTTCATTGGTACTAATACACACTAATATTTTTTCATGTCTTACTCCTACATTACCTACTACGACTTCATCTTCGACTTTTTTTGCGACACGCAAAGCGACCTCTTTCAATGCCAGCTCTCTCAATTGTAAAATATTATCGGCATTAAAAAAATGGGACAACGCCCACTCCACTTTATCCGAACGATATATCTTCCCTGCCTTCAGACGTGCCAAAAGTTCTTCTGCCGTCAAGTCTATATTTACGACTTCATCGGCTTCTTCCAAAACGCTATCCGGAATACGCTCTTTTACTTCTATTCCCGATATTCGCTGAATTTCATCGTTCAACGCCTCTATATGCTGGATATTAACCGCACTGATTACATTGATTCCCTCATCAAGAAGCTGAAGGACATCTTGCCACCTTTTTTCATTCAGGCTTCCCTCCACATTAGTATGCGCCAATTCATCGACGATTACAATTTCAGGACGTATCCGGATAATCGCTTCCACATCCATTTCTTCCAATTCCTTGCCTTTATAAAAGATTTTCC
Organism: Coprobacter fastidiosus; assembly: GCF_030296935.1. Classification (NCBI taxonomy): domain Bacteria; kingdom Pseudomonadati; phylum Bacteroidota; class Bacteroidia; order Bacteroidales; family Barnesiellaceae; genus Coprobacter; species Coprobacter fastidiosus. The sequence goes on from NZ_AP028032.1 coordinate 688,548, forward strand.
GACGTGGTATTACGGGAAGCCCTTTCAACTGTGCATCCGTATCTGTACGACCATGAGTCTCAACGTAACCGATCTGTACATCTACACCGCTTTCCAACAATTGGTGCGCTTCCTGAAGCATTCGATAAGTTTTCCCTACTCCAGCAATCATGCCGATATATATCTTAAACTTACCCCGTCTCGATTGCTTTATTAAATCTAAAAAATGCTGGACACTTTTTTCTTTATCCATCTCCACCGCTTTATAAAATACATATACCCCCGGTGTCGCTAATCACCGAGGGGTATAAACAAAACATATTTAAATAGAACAACACAACTTTATCATCGTATAGTAATCCCGAAAACGAAATGTACGTCTTCACGATTAGGATTCCAAATTACTTGCGTATAAACCGGCAAGGAAAAACGCTCATTAAAATGGATCTCCTTTGTCGCTTTCAATGACACATTCGTAACGGCAAAATCATCATTTTTATATTGTTCTGAACGCCAAGGACTACAACCGACGGCAGCATTCAACTGTACCCCCTTAACGGTAAAAGGATACCCGAATTCCATATAAGAAGAATAAGCGTTGACACGGCTACCATCAGAAATCGTCTTACGGTCACCTCCTGCAAACATCGTATACCAAGAAATACTTAACGGAAATTTCTCAACCGGAAGCGCATAGGACAATCCCGCTTCAAAAATATGATCTGTAGTGTGATTATCAAAATTGAAATAGTTATTTTTACCATTTTCTCGATCATTATAAATACCAGACTGACCTGCCCACCACAAATCGGCAACAGAAATAGTCAAACCGGCAATAGAATAAGCAGCCGTAATATCGGCTTCTTTATGACCTTGTCCTGTAAAATCGACACTACCCCATGCTGTCAGAGAAAACCCGGCTACTTGAAGACCTAATGTAGGCTGAACAGCAGCACCAGACTGGTACATACCCCTCCAAATATAAGAACTTACTAAATCTCCCTGTACATTAAAACTTACTCCTTTATTTTCTTCTTGTGCTTTGAGAACTACGGGAGATATAACACTCAACAATATAATTATAAACTTTTTCATTTCCAATTTTCTTATCTTTGATATATTCTATTATTAATATTAATTATTTATTTTGTTGGTCCAACGCAACGTTCAGTTTCAAGACATTTACTTTTGCCGTTCCGAAAAGTCCTAATAATGGAGCTTCGGTATTTTCCTCTACAATTTTACGGACCTTATCTTCTTGCATACCCCGAGCTTTTGCTACTCGTTTTATTTGCACTTCTGCACTTTGCGGTGTTATGTGAGGATCAAGTCCCGAACCGCTGGCTGTTACCATTTCTGCAGGTACTTCATTCCGTTTTAAATAAGGGTGATGCACCAAAAAAGTATCAATACGCACTTCTACTTCTTCGAGATATTCGGGATTTGTAGGACCTTTATTACTTCCGGCAGACGCATCTGCTGTATAATCGGCAGCAGAAGGACGTCCCCAAAAGTAAATATCCTTAGTAAATTTTTGTCCGACATTCGCCGCTCCAACGACTTTTCCATCCAACGTCACAACTTCGGCATTTCCGTTTCCCGGTCCTGCTACTTTGGCAAAAGCCCATAAAACGAAGATGTAGCATAAAGAAAAGAATACACAGAATACCAGCGTTATCTTTATCGATTTCCAAACTATTGATTTCATCTCTATCATTATTATTTAAAAGAATAAACTTACAAACATATCTATCAATTTAATTCCTATAAAAGGCACGATAATACCTCCAAGTCCGTATATCAACAGATTTCTGCGAAGAAGAGCGGATGCTCCTATTGGCTTATACGTTACACCCTTCAAAGCCAGAGGAATTAACGCCGGAATAATCAATGCATTGAATATCACTGCCGAGAGGATAGCCGTTTCAGGACTATGCAGATTCATTATATTTAACGCTGCAAGTTGCGGAATGGCAATCATGAACAGAGCCGGGACAATTGCAAAATATTTTGCCACATCATTCGCAATAGAGAAAGTTGTCAAAGTTCCACGTGTCATCAACAACTGTTTTCCTATCTCCACGATTTCTATCAATTTTGTAGGGTCGTTGTCCAAATCTACCATATTACCGGCTTCTTTAGCAGCTTGTGTCCCACTATTCATAGCAACACCGACATTAGCCTGTGCCAGAGCAGGAGCGTCATTTGTTCCGTCTCCCATCATTGCAACCAACTTGCCGCTGTTTTGCTCTTTCTTGATATATTCCATCTTATCTTCCGGTTTAGCTTCTGCAATATAATCATCAACTCCGGCTTTTGCTGCAATATATTTAGCTGTAAGAGGATTATCCCCGGTCACCATAACGGTCTTCACTCCCATTTTACGCAGACGTTCAAAACGTTCTTGTATTCCCGGCTTAATAATATCTTGCAACTCAATAACTCCTACTACTTTGCGATCTACACTGACAACCAAAGGAGTTCCCCCGTTACTTGAAATCACATTGACCAATTCTTCGGCATCTTTCGGGAATGTATATCCGGCTTGAGTAGTAATCGTACGGATTGCATCAAAAGAACCCTTTCTGATCTGCATACCGTCTTTCATATCTACTCCTGAACACTTTGTTTCGGCAGTAAACCGGATCATCCGTTCTACCATCATACCTTGTCTTGAAGCATTTACATCAAGCCCTTTACCTAACTCAACGATAGATTTGCCTTCCGGTGTTTCATCAGAAAGTGAAGAGAGCACACACCATGAAACAAATGTTTTAAAATCTACCGAAGCATCTGTACAATACATTTTCGTCGCTTTCCGGTTACCGATCGTTATCGTACCCGTTTTATCCAAAAGTAATGTGTCTATATCACCGGCAGTCTCAACAGCTTTACCTGATTTCGTAATCACATTAGCCCGCAAAGCACGATCCATACCGGCTATACCAATTGCAGAAAGCAATCCTCCGATCGTCGTAGGGATAAGACAGACAAACAGTGCGATAAGTGATCCGACTGCAATTGTAGCACCGCTATAATCTGCAAACGGTTTTAAGGTTACACAAACAATCACAAAAACAAGAGTAAATCCTGCCAACAATATAGTCAAAGCTATTTCATTCGGTGTTTTTTTACGAGAAGCCCCCTCAACAAGGGCAATCATCTTATCCAAAAAACTTTCACCGGGACGACTCGTCACCAAAACTTTTATAACATCGGAAAGGACCTTAGTACCGCCTGTTACAGAACTCTTATCTCCTCCGGCTTCACGAATGACTGGGGCACTTTCTCCAGTTATTGCACTCTCATCGATAGAAGCCAAACCTTCGATAATTTCCCCGTCTGCCGGAATAACATCTCCGGCTTCGCACAAAAAGATATCTCCTTTTTTCAATTCAGAACTCGGTACGACTTTAATTTTATCTCCAGACAACCTCTTTGCCGGAGTTTCCTCTCTTGTCTTTCTCAAACTATCGGCTTGAGCTTTCCCTCTTGCTTCGGCTATCGCTTCTGCAAAATTGGCAAACAGTAAAGTCACAAACAAGATTATAAATAAAGTCATGTTATACCCAAATGAACCCTGAGTAGGATCAACTAACGAATAGAACGTTATAGGCAACATTAATAGCGTAACGACTTCGACAGTGAACATGATCGGATTTTTAATCATCATGCGCGGATCGAGTTTTACGAACGATTGTTTTATACTTGCTAAAACCTGCTCTTTCTGAAAGAGCGAAGTTGAAATATTCTTTTTCATCTCAGACTCTTAATTAAATATATAAACTTAAATGTTCGGCAATAGTACTTAATGCGTGAACCGGGAAGAAAGACAGTGCTGCAACGATAAAGATAACGGCAAATGTCATAGCGCCGAATGTTGCAGTATCGGTTTTTAACGTTCCGGCACTTTCCGGAATATATTTCTTTTCAGCAAGCAATCCGGCAATTGCAACCTGTCCGACTATCGGAATAAAACGAGAAAGAATCAATACGATACCACAGGTATAGTTCCAGAACATCGTGTTATCTCCTAATCCTTCGAATCCTGAACCGTTATTGGCTGCACAAGAAGTATATTCATACAACATTTCACTCAACCCATGGAAAGACGGGTTATTCAACCAACCTCCTTCCGATTCTACAAAAGCCGGATTATGAACATATAAATAAGATGCTAAAGCTGTTCCTACCAGAATAACGAACGGATGAAGTAAAGCCACGATCGTTGCGATTTTCATTTCTTTGGCTTCGACTTTCTTTCCTAAAAATTCAGGAGTACGCCCTACCATAAGACCACTGATGAAGACTGCAATGATAATAAATACATAATAGTTCATAAAACCGACGCCGACTCCACCGAACCAAGTGTTGATCTGCATATTCAACATCTCGATCAATCCGCTCAACGGCATCGTACTGTCATGCATACCGTTTACCGAACCATTCGATGTTACAGTTGTGGTAACGCTCCAGAATGCTGTTCCGGCAGCACCCAAACGAACTTCCTTACCTTCCATAGCACCATTTTCCTGGGCTATTCCCATGTTATCGATTGCAGGATTCCCATTCATTTCGTAATAGGTATTAATACCTACCCCGACAATATAAGCAAAGAACATTACGGCAAAAATACTTGCTCCGAACTTTTTCCGTTTCAGATAAAATCCTAAAGCCCATATCATAGCCATCGGAATAATCAATATCGAACAACATTCGAAAATATTGGTCAAGAATGTCGGATTTTCCAACGGATGAGAGGAATTCACTCCGAAATATCCACCTCCATTAGTACCCAATTGCTTAATAGGAACAATTGCTGCGGCAGGTCCTTGCGAAACCATTTGTGTTCCGCCTTCTAATGTATTTACCTCCATTTTTCCGTCAAATCCCATCGGTGTTCCTTCAAGAATCAAAACAAAACCGACAAGTAAGGAAAGAGGTAATAAAATACGTGTACAACTACGTACCAAGAAATACCAGAAGTTCCCGATTGTTTTTGTCGTTTTTGCTGCCATCGCTTTCATTATTCCTGCCATTGCCGCCATACCGGTTGCCGCAGTTATAAATTGGAAAAGCATAATGACAAACAATTGTGTGAAATAAGTCAAACCGCTCTCTCCGCTATAATGCTGAAGATTACAATTTACCATGAAACTGATACATGTATTGAATGCCTGATCAGCCGTCTGGTTAGCATTCCCGTCCGGATTTAACGGCAGCCACTGCTGGGTACACAACAATATCATTCCCCAGAAAAACCAAACTAAATTTAAAACCAATAATGCTTTCAGGAATTGTTTCCAGTTCATTTCTTCTTTCGGATCAACCCCTACCAGCTTATAAATAAAATTTTCTACAGGAGTAAAGAAATCCCAACGACTTTTTTCTCCTTTATATACTTTTGCAATATGTTTCCCCAGCGGATAACTAAATACCAGCAAAATCACAATTTGCAAAACAGATCCTAATATTTCCGTATTCATTTCTATTAACTGTTACGAATTTTAAAACTTTTCGGGATTGACAAGCACATACATCAAATACCCAAACAAAACCAAACTAATAATAAATAAAATTGTGTACATAAAAACTCCTTTCTTTTCAGATTTTCTCAAACCAATCTATACACTTTAAAAAGAGCCAAAAACATGCAGCTCCACTTAAACACATAATAATAAATGATAGCACTTCATTCATATTGTCATTCTTTTTAATTAAACATGCCAGCTTTATAGCGAATGATGTGCCAAAATGGGAAGCAAAATACTACTATACTAAAAATGAACACTTTATATAATTAGGCTATTATAATAAACGGGGTGCAGCCTTTTCAAAATGAAAAGGCTGCACCCCGTTTTGAAAAATATAATTTCACTCTATAACCCGTACTCTTCTATCTTGCGATAAAGGGTAGTCAACCCGATTTTAAGTAATCGAGCCGCTTCGGTTTTATTTCCTTTAGTATATTCGAGAACACGAATAATATGTAGCTTTTCTATTGACGCCAACTCAAAATCAGAACATGAACTACTTCCGATACTCTTGTTTTCACTTATCTGTTGAATATCAATAGGAAGGTCTGTCGATGTCAGAATCTCCCCATTACAAACAATCATACTACGTTCTATTACATTCCTTAATTCCCGTACATTTCCATTCCATGTGTACCGACACAACACCTCATAAAAAGAAGAGTCGATCTTCGGAATCGACATACGTAGTTTCTCAGCGAATGATCGTATAAAACTATCTGCCAATAAAGGAATATCTTCGGGATGTTCTCTTAATGCAGGTAACTGTATCCGAAAAACCGACAGCCTGTAAAAGAGATCTTCCCTAAAACTTCCGTTTTCGATTTCTTGTACCAAATCCCTGTTGGTTGCAGCGATGACCCGGACGTTTACTTTCGTCGGCTTCGTTTCCCCAATCTTTATATATTCTCCTGATTCTAAAATACGAAGTAATTTTGCCTGAAGATCATATGCCATCTCTCCGATCTCATCTAAAAAGATAGTACCATTATCAGCCTCTTCAAATAAACCTTTTTTATCCTTTAATGCCCCGGTAAAAGCTCCAGCTTTATACCCGAACATTTCACTTTCCAATAATTCTTTACTAAAAGCGGAACAATTGACTGCAACAAAAGACTTCTTATTTCTCAAGCTATTTTTATGTATTGCTTGAGCAAACACTTCTTTTCCCGTTCCGGTCTCTCCGGTCAACAATACCGGAACATCGGTCATACTTACTCTCTTGGCCAAAGATACCGCATCTGAAAGCAAACGGGAACTTCCGATAATAGAGTCAAACGAATATTGTCTCTCATCCATTCGGTCTTCTTTATTTACCGACTTATTTTTAGCGGCTTTTTCCGAAGCTTGACTCAATAAAGGTATAATCCGGTTATTATCATCCCCTTTGGTTATATAATCGAATGCACCGTTTTTAATCGCCTGTACACCATCAGAAATATTACCATGTGCCGTCAACAATATCACCTCCGACATAGGAAACTCTTTTTTCAGACGGACAACAAAGTCTACGCCATTCCCATCAGGAAGAAAAACATCACACAACACGACGTCCGGGACAGCTCTTTTCATTTCGGATAAAGCTGTTTTGCAGTCGGCAGCCTGATAAATTTCATAACCTTCTAATTCGAGCATTCTTGCCAATAGCTTCCGTATCTGGTCTTCATCATCGACAATCAATATCTTACCCATCTTTTTTATAAAATTATCTTATAGCCTATTTAAGTTTTACGATAAAGCAAATTTTATCAAGTCTTTTCTCTGCTTGTTCTCTCGTTTTCATTCGTCAGATAGCCATCACTTCATGTAAAAATAAAAAAACATCCTCGAAAGAGACCCTCAAATCTGACCCGAGCAAAATTTAGACAAGCTCTTATCGGCAAATATATATTTTATTTATCTTACTCCCAAATAATCACTTTTATTAGAAAAACCCGACAATTCTTCCTGTTTAAACAAGCCACAAAAAAAACGCTCCGTTTTCGGAGCGTTTTTCTGTATATGCTGTAAATATTATTCAGCACTTTCTGCAGGAGCAGCTTCAGCAGCAGGAGTCTCTTCGACCGGAGCTTCTTCTGTCGCAGCCGCAGCAGCCTCTGCCTCAGCAGCAGCCTTTTCAGCTTTTTTCTTAGCGACAACCTCAGCAATAGCCTTATTAACTTCTTTTTCTGCTTCAAGGCGTTTCTTTGCATCAGCCTGTTTAGCATCGGCAAGCTTAGCCTTTATAGCTTCAACAGCATTTTGTTTGTTTTTCAACCAGGCTTGGAAACGGGTTTCAGCTTCTTCTAAAGAGAATGCACCTTTTTTGACACCGCCTAACAAGTGTTTTTTCATCAACACGCCTTGTGCAGACAAGATATTACGAGTTGTATCGGTGGGTTGAGCACCGGTTTGAAGCCAATACAAAGCTCTTTCGAAATCCAAATTTATTGTAGCAGGATTAGTGTTCGGATTATAAGAACCTATCCTTTCAATAAACTTACCATCACGTGGTGCCCTGCTATCGGCGATTACAATGTGATAGAACGGATAACCTTTACGACCGTGTCTCTGTAATCTAATTTTAGTTGCCATTTGAAATTTTTTAAATTGTTATTACTTGCATTAGCGGCGCAAAGGTACGTTAAATGTTTCAATATACAAAATATTTACTTTAAGAAACTTCCTTAATCCATAAAATTTACCTATTCTGAAAACAAATATACCTTTATTATATAAGAGTCGGTCGTACAAATGTACGACCGACTCTAAGCCTTCCAAATTTTTATTAGACTTTCTAAAAAACTTATGATCAATTTTACTCAGAAAGGCTCTAAAATCCCAAACAAAATTTAAAGTTCATCATCATACAGGAATACAAAAATGACATAAAATTGCAATGAAATTGTAGTAAAAAAGATAAAAATATATGCTATCTTTGTAAAATAAATGAACAGACTACGGGAAATAGTCTCTTGTCCAAATAAACCTTCGTTTAATTGGACAGTCTAAATAAAAGTTGTATATGGTAAATACAGAACTTTATCTTATTCATGCATAGATAATTGTTCTGAACAATTGAAGAATGTGTTTTAGATTTTAAAGGGATGATAAAAACGAACGATTGTTTGGATAGGATGAAAAAAATCAAAATACCTGTTCCTTTTGTTTCTCTTCCCCTTTTTTATTTAAACCCAAATTAAAATTTAAAAGTATTTTTATTTACTAACCAAAATAAAACGATTATGAAAAAAACTACTTTTTTTAAATCTCTATTAGTAACAGCACTCACTCTCTTCGGAAGTAAATCTTTCGCAGACAATTATGTGCAAATTACTTCAATGGATGAACTTACCACTGGATCTTATGTTGTTGTCGGTGGGACATCTTCTAATGCTATGTCTACTACCCAGTCAACAACAAAAAACCCTTATATGGAAATCGAAGCTGTAAGTATAGAGGGAGATAAAATTACCAACCCTGATGCATCTGTTATTTGGACAATCACAAAAGATAATGACGGGACTTTCTCTCTTTCAGCAAACGGACAATACATCAGTTCTAATGGTTCAGAGAATTCAGCCAAATTAATTGACGCTATCGCCAATACAGCAAAATACAACGTTACTATTAATGGAGGAAAATTTAAATTCAACAACATTGAACCTAACGAAAGATTTTTGCAATATAATGCTTCGGCCAAAAGATTTGCATGTTATAAAAGTACTTCTAATCAACAAGACCTGCAATTGTTTAAATTAGAAGTGATAGAAGAAAATACTACTGCTGTACCAAGCATCACTCCTCTTAGCGGTACATATTACACCGAACAAGAAGTTTCTATGACATGTGAAACTGCCGATGCAAAAATCTATTATACGACAAACGGTGATGTACCGACTGCAGAATCAACTCCTTACACTACACCGTTCAAAGTTTCTACTACTACGACCATCAAAGCAATCGCGATAGCCGACGGTTTAAAAGCAAGTAGTGTAAAAGAAGTGGTTTTAACTTTCCCAATCGCTACTGAAGTAGCTAACATCGCAGAATTCATGTCCACAGCAACTGAAGGGGACGCTGTTTACAAAATTACCGGTCCTGTAACTGTAGTTTATCAAAACGGCATAAACCTTTATATACAAGATGAAAGTGGCAGTTTATTAGTTTATGGAGACGCTGTCGGTGAATATAAAGAAGGCGATGTAATAACCGGATTAATCGGAGAATATGGAGTTTATCAAGATATAACTCAAATGCTCCCTCTATATGCACCTGATGCTGTAAGCGGAACACCGGCTGAACCTGTAACAATGAACATTTCAGAAATTACAACCGCTGACGTATATAAATATATTAAATTGTCAGAAGCTGTATTTAAGGAAGATGCAACATTCGAAACCGGCAAAACTACTAATGGAGTAGTAGTAAGCGGTGATAAAGAAATGACTATCCGTAACAGTTTCAGAGTTATTGACGGAACTTTCGAAGCATCGAAGAAATGGGATATTATCGGATTCGTATCGGTTTACCAAGGAACACCTCAAATATATCCGATAAGTATCACAGAATCTACACTTGACGGAGTAAAAGCCGCTACAACAGATGACAATATAACTATTTACAGCTCGAATGGTAAAATTTATGTCAATGCCATTGGCGGTGAAAAAATCGAACTATTCAACATTACCGGTCAAAAGGTTGCCGAAAAAGTCGCTGTTTCCGGAATAAATGTTCTTGATGCAGTTTATGATATCACGCTTGTAAAAGTAGGTTCTAAAGTAGTTAAAGTTGTCAAATAATGAGTCAATTTATATTTTCGAAAAAAGCGTGGCTTTTCCACGCTTTTTTCATTTTCAGTTTCAGTATCATCGCTCAAACCCCTGTATGGACAGAAAATTTTGAATATCCTATAGGTGATGAAATAGGTAAACATGGCTGGTTGTTCGAAAACGATAATCCATATCTGAAAGTTTGTCCGGGACTGACATTCGAAGGATATGCCGGATCAGGTATCGGAAACGGACTACAGATAGAAGAGGAAAATAAAAATGCCGCCCGGCATACATTCCCGCAAATATCGGAAGGGTGTGTCTATGTGTCTTTTCTCGTTCAGTTCAACAGCAATCTTAAAAGCCAGTATTTTTTCACTTTATGGGACGGAAATATGCCGAGTTGGGCTGGCGGGACAGATACCAAATTTGCCTTTAACGGACGAATATACGGTGAGAAGAATTCTGATTTCGATTCAAGGTTAAATATCGGCTTATCTTTTTATGATAATCAAAAAGCGGTCTACACGACCGATAAACCTGTTGTAATCGGAGAAACTTATCTCCTCGTAATCAAATATGAAATAGTACCGGGAGATAACAATGATAAAGTTTCTTTATATCTTTTAGATCGCATACAGGATCAAGAACCAGAGCAACCTTTATTAGGGCCGTTATCCGATAATGCTTCTAAAGGAGATATATACCCTGCCGGACTGATGTTCCGTGCAAGCCATACCGGGCAGGATATTATTGTCGATGGGATACGAGTTGGTACTACATGGGAAAGTATCATATCTTCCTCCTCATCGGGGATATCAAAAGAATCAATAAACAATAGACTGAAAATCAGGAAAGATTCTCAAAATATCTTCATAACTTTACCCAAAGAAGAACAGATAAACATATATGGAATAAACGGAAAACTTCTTTTCTCGGTCAAAGGGAATACCGGAATCAACCGTATTCCGATTCTTAATAAAGGGTTATATTTCGTTACAGCAGGAAAAGAAAAAGGAAAAGTGCTTTTTTAAATACTTCAAGAGATAGTCGTCTAAATTTTCTATCAGGAAAAGAAAATATTACGACAATCGATAAAATCTACCATTAGAAAATTTACTACAATAAACACCCCAACCTTTTCTTCCGAGAAAGGATTGGGGTGTATTCATATATTTTTCCGGGAAGATAGCGAACTATCTGATAAGTGAAAACGGGAAGGCAAACCGGAAGAAAACACAAAAATATCTTGATAATATTTTCTTATCGAAAAATCTAATTAGGCTCTTTTCTAATTATTATTATACCAGTCGATCATTTTTTGTACACCTTCTTCAATATCGATTTTATGATGCCATCCTAATGCATTTAATTTCGAAACATCGGTCAGTTTCTTCATCGTCCCGTCCGGCTTATCGGCATTGAAATACAAATCGCCTTCAAATCCTGCAGTTTTTTTTATCAAACGGGCAACATCTCCAATACTGATTTCTTTTCCGGTACCGATGTTGATATGGCAATTTCGGATTTCTTTCGTATTTTTAGGCTTAAGATCCTCAAAGTCGATATTTTCCATTACGAAAACACAGGCATCCGCCATTTCTTCACTCCACAAGAATTCACGCATCGGGCTTCCTGTTCCCCATATTTCGACCTGAACATTACCTTTTTCTGTCTTACGCACTCCATATTTATTCAATATGGCAAGGATATCCTTTTCTGAAGATTCTCCATTGACCGACTCTACCGGACGTTTATTGAGATCGGAACGTATAGCCGACCAATTTCCGGTCTCGAGATAACGTCCCAAACAAATTTTACGAATCAAAGCAGGAAGAACATGGGAGCGTTCTAAATCGAAATTGTCATTAGGCCCGTATAAATTCGTAGGCATGACCGCAATATAATTAGTACCGTACTGAAGATTGAAACTTTCGCACATCTTTAATCCGGCAATCTTGGCTATTGCATAAGGCTCATTCGTATATTCCAGTGGAGAAGTAAGCAATACGTTCTCATCCATAGGCTGTCGGGCATCCCGAGGATAGATACAAGTACTTCCCAAAAAAAGCAGTTTTTTTACTCCGGTACGATACGAATTATAAATTACATTATTCTGTATTTGCAAATTACGATAAATAAAATCTGCTCGGTACAGACTATTTGCGATAATGCCACCGACAAAAGCCGCTGAAAGGAAAACATACTCGGGTTTTTCTTCATCAAAAAAACGGGTTACGGCAAGTTGGTTGCAAAGGTCCAATTCTTTATGGGTACGGAGTACAAAATTTTTATATCCTTTTTCTTGCAAATTTTTCAATATAGCAGATCCCACCAATCCACGGTGACCGGCTACAAATATTTTGGCATTCTTTTCCATCAATGTTTATTTTTGATCATCCGGGCAACTTTTTCCATATCATGTTTTACCATAATCTTCACTAATTCGGGAAATGGTGTCTGAGTAGGATTCCATCCCAATAAAGTTTTGGCCTTAGTAGGATCGCCTAACAACTGCTCGACTTCTGCAGGACGAAAATATTTGGGATCGACCTCGACCAATATCCGTCCGGTCTCCTCATCTATTCCCTTTTCTTCGACTCCTGTCCCTTCCCAACGAATCTTAATGCCGACTTCAGCAAAAGCAAGCGTACAAAATTCACGGACAGTATGCATCTCTCCTGTCGCTATCACAAAGTCTTCGGGTGTTTCATGTTGAAGAATCATCCACATACACTGTACATAATCTTTGGCATATCCCCAATCCCGACGAGCATCGAGATTTCCCATATAAAGTTTGTCTTGTACTCCTTGTTTGATACGGGCTACTGCCAAGGATATTTTACGGGTAACGAAAGTCTCTCCACGACGTTCGCTTTCGTGATTGAATAAAATACCGTTCACGGCAAACATACCATAACTTTCTCTATAATTCTTGGTAATCCAAAACCCGTATTGTTTCGCTACACCGTACGGAGAACGGGGATAGAACGGTGTTGTTTCTTTCTGCGGGACTTCTTGAACCAATCCGAATAACTCCGAAGTGGACGCCTGATATATTTTGGTTTTTTTTTCGAGATGAAGAATACGAACGGCTTCTAACATACGAAGCGTACCGATCGCATCGGCATCGGCCGTATATTCGGGGACATCGAAACTTACTTTTACGTGACTTTGTGCTGCCAGATTATAAATTTCATCAGGTTGCACTTCTTGTATAATGCGAATTAAAGAACTTGAATCGGTCAAATCTCCATAATGCAAATTAATGGTTCTTTGCTGTTTCATATCGCGCACCCATTCATCAAAATAAAGATGTTCTATGCGTCCGGTATTGAATGACGAAGATCTACGCAAGATGCCATGAACTTCATATCCTTTTTGCAATAAAAACTCAGCAAGGAACGAACCGTCCTGCCCGGTAATTCCCGTAATCAAAGCGACTTTAGTATTCATTTCTAAGCTAAAAATTAATTATTAATCCCTCAAATTTCCATACTCGAACTTTCGTTGCAAATATAAGAAATCTATACACATCAAAAGCAAAATTTTTTATCTGCGAATACGAATCTGCAAAGCATGTTCCACAGGTTTTTCGCTGATAAAGGTCAAATATCCTCCACCGCCTGCACCACTTAATTTCCAACCTAATACAGAATCCCGATATTCTTCTATCTGAGCCAAGATATCATCATTCACCATATTGGGGAACATTGCTATTTGGGCATCGAAACTGGCCTTTACTTGCACACCGAAATTTTGCAAGTCTTTATTAAGGATTGCATCCCAACAACAACGGGCAGCATCACTCAACGCTTTTGCCGAAACCGCATCGATATGCGTATCGGCAAGAACATTATAAGACTGACCTCTCGGATATAGAGGTACTAACCAAATATATTTTTCAAGCCATTCCAAAATATCCGAATCAAGATTGCTTTCTATCGACTCCGGCCAATAGTCTCCGTTATATTCATATTTATTCAATCCCGGCATAACAATTCCCAAAGCATCTTGAGAACCGCTTACATAAGGAGTTCCGGGCGGATTTTCATAGCAAAACAGCGTTTTGGCTAATTTTTCCTTATCTCCTTCGGGTATATCGGTCTGCCATAACTCTATCGCCTTTTTACGCGAACTTGTGGACATCCCGCTACGATCATTAAATTCATAATCCGGTTCTATACAAATGGTCAATACCGGACCCGGATAATATTTACTGACATAAGGCTGATCGAGCCATCCTCCGGCCAAATCGATCCGGTAGGGAATGCGGCATTCTTTTCGCAACATCGTTGTCGAACGTACAGGCAAAGTTCCATGAGGAATTCTTTTACTCACAATATATTCGATACCCAATTCTTTACAAAGTTGCGCTTTCAAAGGGGTATTGCCGTCGGTATTTACAAAAAATATATCGGGTTTGAGTTCTCTCAATTCCTTTTCAAAATCCAGTAGTCCGCTTCCGCTATTGATCCACGCATCTTTAACTACACGAAGAGCCTTTACCATATAAAGACGCTCAGCATCGGTATTGACCGTTTTTCGGGCTTTCAATTCAAATATCGTCTTATCCGAACCTATGCCTACATACAAATCGCCATACCGGGCAGCTTCTTCAAAGAAAGCGACGTGTCCGCTATGCAGCATATCATAACAGCCTGATACAAAAACCTTTTTATTTCCCATACCGGAAATTATTTTGAGAATTCTTTAATTCTCTGTTCATCTTGAAGTTTACAAATCAGAAGCGTCCCGTTTTTTTCCGCGACAATATATCCGTCTAATCCTTGAATAACAACCCTCTTATTCTTAGGGACATGCACTATACAATTTTGAGACTCTATCAACTTCACATTTTCTCCGACACATGCATTATGATGATTATCATGGGGCAAACGGGTATGAAGAGATCCCCATGTGCCCAAGTCTGACCAACCGAATGATGCCGGGAAGACATAAATTCCGGACGCTTTTTCCATGACGGCATAATCGATAGAGATACTTTCACAAGTCGGGAAAAGTTCATCAACCCTTTCTTGCTCATCATCTCTGTAAAAACAAGGTGTCAACAGATCGAAAACAGAAGCCATAGCCGGGCAATAGGTCCGAAAGGCTTGTTCAAGTGTATGTGCATTCCATATAAAAATTCCGGCATTCCAAAAATAATTACCGGCCGATAAATATTCTTTTGCAACAGAAAGAGTCGGTTTTTCCTTAAATGCCTTTACAGGTTTTATCTCGCTACCGTCCTCTATTTCTGCCGCAATATATCCATATCCGGTTTCGGGACGGGTAGGCTTCATTCCTAATGTAAGTATAGATTCCGATTTTGATGTAAAATCAAGCGATTTTACAATAACTCTACGAAATTCTTCAACATCGGTTACCACATGGTCCGAAGATGTTACTACTATATTAGCATCGGGATAACGTCGTTTAATTTTCCAACCGGCATAAGCAATACAGGGTGCGGTATTGCGCATACATGGTTCTAACAATATATTGGAACGAGGAATATCCGGAAGTTGTTCTTCTACTAACGATTTATATCGGGCAGAGGTAACTACCCAAAAATTGGACATGGGAACAAGCCCGCTGAAACGGTCAACAGTAAGCTGTAACAATGTGCGCCCGCATCCTAACACATCGATAAACTGCTTGGGATGTTCGGGTGTACTCATCGGCCAGAAACGACTGCCTACTCCTCCGGCCATTATTACCACATGATTATTTTGCATTATACACTTATCTCAAAATATTCAAAGATATAAATAAAAGTTTAAGAGCCTGTCTAAATTTTTCAACAAAAAATATTATCAGATCATTTTTATGTTTTCTTCCGGTTTGCTTTCCCGTTTTCTCTCGTCAAATAGCCCAACTATCATCCCCGTAAATTCTTAAAAATTTTCTTACCGGACTTCACGCTTTACTAATTTACGTTCTTTATCGACTATAAAACGCTGCAAGCCATATACCAAGCACAATCCTAAAAATATATCGAACAGAAACATTACAGTTTCCCCGAGAATCTTAACTAAAAACCAATTGAGAATTATAAACATAGAGGATGCTATTACCAGCGTTAACATCGCCTGCCGATGGGACATTCCTAATGCCAATAATTTATGATGAATATGATTTTTATCCGGAAGAAAAGGTGATTTACCATGTTTTATCCGGACAATAAACACTCTGAAAACATCGAAAATAGGAATAAACAGTGTCGAAAACGCAACAATCGGAGCACCTACTACTCCGAATTCGGGTGTAGCGTTAAGCTGACAGAATCGTATGGCAAGAAATGCAAGACAGTAACCTAAAATCAGAGATCCGGTATCTCCCATAAATAACTTCATCCTTTTGCCAAAAACGTTATACAAGAAAAATATCATAACCGATCCTAATAGTGAAAATGCCAACATAGCATAGGCATACAATCCCGCAGAAAGAAACCAAAATCCATATACCGCAAGAGCTACACTACTCAATCCGGACGCTAAACCATCGATACCGTCGATCAAATTGATCGCATTTATAATTAAAACCGTTATAAATATCGTCAACACATAAGATACCGCCACAGGTAACTCATATATCCCGAATATTCCGTGTAAATTGTCTATATGAATATCTCCGAAAAGAAAAAAGATCGCAGCAAGAATCTGCGCCACAAATTTTTTACGAAAAGAAACACCTCGAAGGTCATCCAAAACACCGATACCGTAGATAGTTGTCAGACCACATATCAAAAACAGCATTTCGAGCAATAACGACTCCCTCAACTCCGTTGCGACACCGACTCCATTCAGCTCACGAAGCCCTAATACAAAAGCATACGAAAACATCATACAAGGTAAAAATATTATTCCACCTAAACGGGGAACTGCCCTCGTATGTGAACTCCGGCTATTCGGCACATCAAATAATCTTCTCTTTACCGAAACGAACACAAGTCTCGGTATTACCAAAAATGAAAGATAGGCAGACAACACCAAAGCCAACAATGAAAAAAGTTGTAACATACTATCAAATTTTTTTCACACACCTATTAATAATATTAAGAGTTTATCCCTATTTTTTGGTAAACAATTTTCACAGATAATAGTTTTGAGCGTGCTTCTCAAGAAATTATCTTTTCACATTATGAACTCAGGAAAAAAATACATCCTCATGTTTTTCCTAAGTACCTGTGTTCTCCTTAATCTCCTATAAAAACATAGAATAAACTCAAAAAAATGCTCCAAAATCATATATCACCTCACACCGTCGGCAAATATAAGAAAATATTTAATTTGTATTTCACAAATCTTAAAAAAATATTTTTTTAAAATATTCTTATGGACTGTTTTAAATTTTGTCCGGATCAACTCTGAAAATTTCTTTTACGAATGTTCTATTGCTTTTATAAAGCTAAAACTAACCCGAATAAAATTTAAACGACTTCTAAATATGTGCAATTTATGAATGTCAGTAAGATATTATCCGATTACGAATACTATCCCCAAATCGACAAGATACTTAGAGCCTGTTTAAATTTTCCAATAAAAAAATACGATCAGGTCATTTTTGCGTTTTCTTCCGGTCTTTTTCCCCGTTTTCACTCGTCAGATGATAGCCCGCTATCATCCTCGTAAAAACAGAAAGACATGCTCGGAAGAAATTCCCAAAACCTGACCCGAGCAAAATTTAAACAGGCTCTTACAATATTTATAGATCAAACTATTTGCCGGATAATCTGAAAAACAATTTAGAGATCAACAGTTCTGCAATTTTGTACCAATAGCGCAGACTTAATATAAATATATTAGTATATATATTATTTTCACGGCAAGCTCTTAACTGCTCTTTCATAATCAATTTGCGACTTCCCATCGATTCGGTACTTGCCCCTCCCGTACGCATCGTTACAAAATCGATAGGAAGATAATGAATGCGGATATGGTTCAAAAAAATGAATCGTAACAAAAGCTCAAAATCTGCAGCGATTTTATAATCGATCTTATAAATTCCCAATTTATCGTAACAAACTTTGCGAACATAGAAAGACGGGTGTGCCGGCATAAATCCCAAACGCATCAATCCCCGACGAAAGATCCGCGAAGAATAATATCTCACAGGTTTCGAAAGATTATCCGGGTTTACAAAATGAATGTCCCCATACACGGCATCGATTCCAGGACGTAATAAAAACGCTTTCACCACCATCTCTACGACATAATCATCGGTAAAGAAATCGTCGGAATTGAGTACTCCCACTATATCTCCGGTAGCAGCCAATATTCCTTTGTTGAAAGCATCGTATATTCCCTTATCTTTTCCCTCTATAATTCGTTGTCTGTCTCCGGCGTTGGCTTTTACAATGGCTATGGTATCGTCTTTAGAAAGCCCGTCAACGATAATGTGTTCGATATTATCATAGGTCTGCCGATTGACCGAACGTATCGTATCGGCTACTGTTGCCGCACTGTTGTATGTGCATGTTATAATAGAAACTTTCATAGATTTCATATTACAAAATTTTTTTTATTCCCCAATTTACTTTTTCCCGCAACCATGCTACTCCGAAAGACGAAAAAAACACCAACGGTATGATAATCGGGAAAAATGCGAAAAACTGTTGTTGACTTTCAAAATAATGAGCCTTAAAATAGGTATAATATAAGTTATCGAATATCCATGAACACAGATACATATCCAACGACAAAAGTGATATTTTCGTTATCATTTTCGACTTGAAATCAACATCGTAAAACAACAGAAAAACAATAACTGCAATGGCTGTATAAAAGAGGGAATCGCGACCACCAAGAACAAATCTATAAGTATTTCCCATCATTAAATTTATTATTGGATCTAACATACACAAAAACAATAAAATAAGCGATAGTTTAAGTTTGGAAAACTTAAACTTATATTCATGAATATAAGCACCTATAAAATAAAAAGTTACCGGATATAACGCAACAAAATCATCTGGTACAAATTTATATCCTGCCTGATTAAAGAACGGAGGTAAAGCTGTTAATACTAAAAAAGTCAATATAAGAATTTGTTTGTTTTTCTTTTCCTGCAAGTTATTATAAATTATATTCAAAAACGGGATTAAAATAAATAATCCTATATACATTTCGATATACCATCCATAAGGAATGGCCGTATAATTGAATATTTGACGCAGCCATAAAAAAACACTTAAATGTTCTCCATTGATAATTATTCTATATAAAATCGTAACAATAGAATATACCAAATAAGCCGATAATACTCGGATAATGCCTTTATAATAGGTTAATGTCAATTTTTTATTTGTATTTAAAAATCCCGTCAATAACAGAAATAAAGGAACAGCTACCAAAAATAAAGATGCAAATGCTCCCTGTATAAACATATTAACACCTATAAAAGGTGTTATCAAAAATTCAGTATGCAAATCGAAATGATGTGCAACAACAAATAAAATAGCCAAAGATCTCACTATATCCAATCCGGCCAACCGCTTTTCTCTTATCATTTTTCTAATATAGGTAATTTATTTTTCTATTGTCAGCTGTTTACCAATATCCCAAAAACTTGTAATTTTTTTTATTCCCCAATTTACTTTTTCCCGCAACCATGCTACTCCGAAAGACGAAAAAAACACCAACGGTACGATAATCGGAAAAAATGCGAAAAACTGTTGTTGGCTTTCAAAATAATGAGCCTTAAAATAAGTATAATATAAGTTATCGAATATCCATGAACACAGATACATATCCAACGACAAAAGTGATATTTTCGTTATCATTTTCGACTTGAAATCGACATCGTAAAACAACAGAAAAACAATAACTGCAGTTATCGTATTAAAAAGACCGTTCCGTATCATAAACAACGAGACAAAACCTTCTCTTAAATGTACAATCGAATTAAAAACAGGATCTACGGTACATAAAATTATAAGTATAACACATAGCCAAAGTTTTCTAAACTTTGGCTTATATTCATGAATATAAGCTCCTATAAAATAAAATGATACCGGATATAATGAAGTGAAATAAGCTGGGAATAATTGAGTTGCCGACCAATTAAGAGAAATTGGAATCGCTGTCAGAGCTAAAAAAGTAACAATCAATATTTGTTTTTTTCTTTGTGTATCCAAACATTTGTATATAAGGTTCAAAAACGGAATCAAAAGAAACAGGCAAATGTACATTTCAATGTACCAACCATAAGGAATCACTTCATAATTTAAAATCTGGCGTATCCATAATAAAACACTCAAATGTTCTCCATTAACAAAATATCTATACGCAATCGTCAACAATGAATATATCAAATATGCTTCTAAGACACGTACAATTCCTTTATAGTACCCGAATGATAATTGTTTATTGATATTTAAATATCCCGTCAACAAAAGGAATAACGGCACTGCAACAAAAAATATTGATGCACACATTCCTTGAAAAAAAAGATTTGTTCCATCAAAAACAGTCTGGCGGAACTCTGTATTCAAATTAAAATGCTGTGCAACAACAAATAAAATAGCTAAAGATCTCACTATATCCAATCCGGGCAATCTTTTCGTCTTTTGAATATCTTTCATTAATTCACTCTTTATTTATATTAATATTGCTAAAAACATCGATCTTACAAATTCAATACTTTATAAGTTAATTACTATATTATAATTTAGATTTAACCCAACTTTTCACTTCTGCCGTCCGTTTCTCAAAACACCAATACACTACATAGGCAACCAATAAAGCTATACTCAACTCTCCTATATACCAAGAAATAGAAATAAAATCGACACTTTCACTTTTAGGAACATTATAATATTCCAACATACGCAATACCAATACATGTGTCAAATAAAGAGTATAAGAAAAAGCCGCCAATTTTGTTCCTATCTCATTAAGCTTTAAAGTCCATTTTTTAGTCGGTTTAATAATTACAAGCTGTTGAAGGAACAAACTGAAGAAAAAAGCGAACAATAACTCAAGAGCTTGTCGATTAGGCAAATATTGTGATATAGCTGTTCCCTCATTCAATCTTGATCCGCTTGTTAATTGAAGTAATATGATAAAACATATCATCACAATAAAACCTCCCCACAAAAATATCTTATCAACTTTTTTCGGAATGATAAGATATGCTAATGCTCCCATAAACCACATAAATAAATAATGTGGAGACAATTTTGTAAAAACAAGGAAACATATTAATAAGAGCGGAATAGCAAAAATTTTATAAAATACCATCTTTTGACGTACAAAAAACAAAGATATTATACCCATTAATATATAAAACCAAACTTCATAGGAAAGCGACCAAAGCGGTTCTATTATAGAATAAGTGCAAATGCCTTGTAAAGAAAAAAGATTACCTAACCAAGCTTTCCAATCAATACAAAAACCTTGAACAATAGAAACCGGAATAAATAACAATAATGCCGATATTAGAGGCAACATGATACGAACAATTCTGTCAATAGCATATCCTTTAATATCAAAGACACCTTGTTGCAGCCTCTCTATCGCCTTTCCGCCTACTAAGAATCCACTCATAACAAAGAAGATAAGAACAGCTTCGTTTCCTAACCTTGTTAATGAATAAAATGCAAAAATCAAAGGATTCTTCTGCTCTGCAGGCAGCAATGTATATTCAACAAAAAACGCACCTCTGAAATGGCAAATCAAAACCAAAAATGCCGCAGTAAAACGGACTAAGTCCAACCAATAATAATGAACCTTGTTTTCCCCCATGTTTTCAAAATTTTATCTGATAATTATCTATCAAATATTTTCTTATCTTTTTCGCATCCTGTCCACAGGTCTTTTTTATTTCGAGTATTTTTGCATCGACAAGAGTGCGATACCACCAGCCTTGTAAAAAATCCCAAAGAAATCCTTCTTTACCATCTAAAAAACCGAGTTTAACTATGTAACGGTAACAGAAATAAGCAAACGAACGCCAGAATAGAGGCATCTTTGCATATTTCATTTTCTGTGCACGTTTTTTCTGTACATCTTCGCAATATGACGCATCATCTGTATCCAAATCGAACAGGTGATATTCCGCATCAAGTAACAGAGCCGCTTCTCGAGAAGAATAGTGATTGTGTTTGTCTACAAATTGCTTTATGGAAAGAAGACTATCATCTATAAACTGATTTTTAAAAGTAACTGTCCGACCCGATTTCACAACAATATGCTCATCCATTAAACGCTGTTCATAACAAGCTTTCCCATATCTGAAAAGGCGTATCATTTTCACACTATTTACAATTCCATGTTTCAGAACACGCCCCATAAAGGCTCGTCCTAAAGGGAAAACCACAGCCGTTATATCACCGGACAATTTCGGTAATTGTTCATCCATCTCAGTTATCAATCCGGAAGTCAAATACTCATCAGCGTCCAACCGCAATACCCATTCGGTTGCTATCGGCAAATTCTCTAAAGCCCAATTGAATTGTGCAGCCTGATTTCCAGGCCACTCATGCTGATGCACTTCTGCCCCCAATTCTTTTGCAATATCGACTGTCCGATCTGTAGAAAAACAATCCACAACAAATATCTGTTTCGCTATCGATCTTACATTTTCTATGCAACGACGGATATGAAGCTCTTCATTTAAAGTCAATATGATTACCGATATATCAAGCATTTTATTTGAGATTTTATAGTTTTTGCAATATATTTATATGTTCTCATAAGTATAACAGGCATTATAATTCCGACAAATGAATAAACCAACCACCAATTTTTATCTAAATAAATTGCAGATGATATCTTTGTTAAAGGCAATTCATGAATCCAAACATATATATACGAAACTCCTCTGAAAGCTAAAAAATGCAACGCCATTATATGCAATGAATATGTTCCGACAAATGCAACCGCTGATGCCAAATAATCATTATTCATTATTAGATGTGATAAATACCATGATACGTATATCCCTACAGTAGAAACAAATATGAAGAAAAAAGGATTTACAATAGTGCTGGAAGCCAAATCCACAAACCTTCCGGAAATCTGATAAGCTTCAAAAAGAATAACAATTGAAATTATGAATAAAATAAGATTACATTTCACATGAACATTCTTTTTCTTTATTAGAAATCCACCATACAATACCGGTTGAACAAAAAAACTACTTAATCCCCAACTATAAGTTATACCCTTACAATAAAGTAACCATGCCAAAACAAAAACACCGATTAAAAGAACAGATGTTATAAATTCTATTTTATCAGGATTCAGACAAATAGCGAACTTACGTACTAAGCAAAAGAATATCAGAGAAATTAAAAGAAACGGAACAAACCAAAGAGCTCCTGCTATAGGAAGATTTGATAACAGCGTAAAACTTTTTAAAATAGCAACACAAGTTTCTCGAAATGAATATGAAAAAATGCCATTAACTGGTGAATAAATATACAATAATATAAAAACATTATGTAACAATGCATAGGCAATCCTATATTTCACCGTCGGCCAATATAGAGATTTTCCTCTCTTCTTAAGAAAAGATTTAAAATCTCCTACATAACGCTCATTGAATAGATAACCTGAAATAAAAACAAATAAGACCATGTGAAACATATACACATAAGGGGTCAACCAAGAACCTGAATGTCCGACAACAACACAAATAATGCCGATGCCTTTCATAATGTTCCAAAATTTTCGATCATCTACACTTTCTTGCATAATTACATCAACTTATCACTCTTTTTTTTATAAACTTGGCAGGATTTCCACCGACTACTGTCCACGGTTCTACATCTTTAAACACACAAGCCCGAGCACCGATTACAGCTCCCTGTCCAACCGTCACTCCCATACCGACAAATGCATCAGTAGCAATCCATGCTTGATCTTTGACAATAATAGGTGCTGTCACCAGAGGATTTAAAGAATCCGATATATCATGACTTGCCGTACAAAGATATGCACCCTGGGACACTGTCGTATTAGCCCCGATTTTAACAAGAGCTACATTATAACAATCCACTCCGGAAGCAAGACAACTATATTCATCCATTATCAAATTTGCAGGGTAATAGATTTTAGCAGAAGAGTATACAATTGCCGTCGAAGCTAATTTCGCACCGAACAACCGCAACAAAAAACGTTTCCAGCCACTTCCTATACTACGTGGCAACGGCCGGGCAAAAATCGTCCAGACAACAGACCAAAGCATCCTGATCATCTGATGTTTTCGTGTCAGGACATTCCTATATTTAGATAAATCTATTTGTTGTTCCATTATTTAAAACCAAAAACGAGGGAAAAACAATCGTATGACATTTCCTAAAAAACGTTTTAATTTTCCTTTTAAGGAATCTTGATTTTTCGAAAAAGAAAGAGCGGCTACATTACTGCCTTCCAAACCTCCGAAATGAGGTTCTTTCTTGAAACGACAAATAACATCGCTCCTGTGAATCATAGGTTTTACAACATCATACATCAGTCCTTCCAACAATAAACCTTTATAATCATTCAATTCTGTATATCTATTCCCGATAAACTCATTGTAAAAAGAGAGGCTTGCAGCAAACATCCTTACATCTGCAGAATGACCACACCATCCCAAACCGAGTCTATCATACAGGTTATGGTCTTTAATATCTATATATAAATGACCTTTGTACTCCAATATAAATTTACTTGCATAATCGATAAAATATTTAATATTATATATCGGATATCTACCCGTTACTTTAAAGAAACCTCCCGCCTCCCTTATGAACACAGACTTTTCGACCGCTTTATTTATAAGTAGAAGCTCATTATACCCTTTGCCCTTCGTTACATCAAAATCCTCAGAATCTAATGATAAAAACTCAATAGAAGGATTTTCCTTTACTGACGACTTTATAGAAGATAAATCCCAGCCCGAATTATCGACAAATACTATTTTATACGTTTCACCCCCCCCTATTAACATTTTTTCATATATCATTAAACTCTCTCGATACATCTTTTCTCGTTCCTCATCTGTAAAACAAGCTCCTACCATTCCTCTCGTACTGACAGATGCGGTCATCAATAGCGGTAATTTATTCATATACATATTCGGGTTTAATATTTTTATACACTAACCATTCATACAATTGCTTCATTCTCAATGAGACCGATTTTATAGAATAATGTCTCAATACTAATGTCCTACCTCGTTCTCCCATTCCTAAACGATCTTGCTCAGACAAATTAATCGCGATCAACAAGGTACTAATTAACGTATCAATATCATTATCAACCCACCAGCCGCAATCGAATGTTTCCAAGTCACTCCACGGTGTACCTTTAGAGGCTATTACCGGAATCCCTTGAATTAGGGCTTCAGGAACTACCATTCCAAAATTTTCGGATTTGCTCGGTAATATCTGGAAATCGATAGAATGAACCAGTTTCTGCAAATCTTTCCCCATAATAAATCCTAAGAAGCGAACATTATTCAGTTTATTTGCAGTTGCAAACTCTTCCAATTCTTTTTTATAAGCAGTATCTCCATCACCGATAATCAACAATTCGCAATTACGTGTCTTGTCTCCTAATTTGCTCCATGCAGACAATAGGAGATCTACATTCTTGATTCGGTTTAACCGTCCGACGAAAGCGAAACGACGGACCGAATTCGAAGTTTTACGTATTTCTAACGAATCATCTATTACCAAACCATTGGGAATAACCGCAACAGGGTTATTTAGCCCGAATGCCCGAATATGTTCCAACTCTGCCATACAAGTAGCCTGCAAGCATGATGCCGTTTCCAGATCTTTACGCTGAAATACTGTCGATACGATTTTCTTTTTCCATGCAGAAACTTGCAAAGCCTGCGGATACAGCATTCCATGAGGAGCTATCACACAGGGTTTATTCTGTTTTTTTGCTATTTCTGCCGTAAAATGCGTCGGACATGTCCATAATCCGTTCGCATGATATAAATCGTATCCGATATGAGAACTCAAATAACGTCTGAAATTGGACGAATAAACCAATGGTGTGCGGGCATCATTCGGCAAAGCCTTGATAAATGAATCATCTGCAATGATCTTATCCGAATCGTCCCGAGGCATCAATGTAAGAATATCTGCTTCTATTCCCTCATCCCGAAGACCTTTAATAAGATTATAAGTACAAGACGTAGGCCCACCACTGCTGATATTCAATCCCGATATCGTATGTAATATTTTCATTTTATCGTCCTCCTGTCAAAACGGAATATAACTTTGGTAAATATTTTTTTAATAGCCCTCCTATCCATATAGCGACAGCAGCCATTATAAACGGAGATACCAGAAATGTTATCCAATAGCTCCACTCTTCTCCTCTGCCGACCAATAGCATAACTTTCTTAACGATACTAAGAGCCGGAATATGGAATAAATAAATGAAAAACGTATATGGAATCCATCTTTTTATAAAATCAAAACGCCAGCCTTTACGGTATAAATAGTCATATAAGAACCATACAAACAGAAAGAGGATCGCGACTAAATATAATTCTTTCGTACTGGGAATAAAGATCATAGAACAATATAACATCAAAAGCAAAGAAGCCGTTCCCAACAAGACAAGCCCCCATTTATGTTTAAGCTTAACTTCTAAAGATATATTGTAAATTGCACATGCTGCTCCTATACTGAACATGGTTAAAGACTGAAACCATGAATTATAGAACGAAAAGAATATTATTAACGGGAAATAGATAAATATCATTTTTCTGATACAGAAATACAAGAATGGAGAAACAACGACAATCAGAATCAAATCCCGTATAAACCAAAGGTGAAAACCGCCCGGAACAATAAATAGTGTATAAATCCATTCCCATAAGCCGCCATGTATCAATTGAGTATAATCACTATTCATATATTTTCCGGCAACGGGGATATATTTTAATATGAACATTTGTAACAGACAAAGAATATTCCAAATGATATATGGGATCAATAAAGATTTTACACGACTTCGATACTTTTGTTTCCAAACGCTCCAATCCGGATCGGATAATTTTACATAAAACAAATAACCCGATATGAAAAAAAACAATGGAAAAAACAGTCGTCCCCAACAGAAAGCAATGCTTTTCTCAAAAATATAAAAGACTTTATATTGTGCGGCATCCGGTATATATGCGTGAGCATACAATACCAAGATCATCGCAAAAAATGATAATACTTTAAATTTCCAACTCTGATACTCCGATACTTTCACAATCTATATTATTTTAACTCAACCACGGTGCTATGACCTCATTATGTGTACAATCACCTGATATGCAAGAACAAATTTTTTCAAAATATGCAGCTACCGAATCTCCCGATATCGAATAACGTGTCCACTCTGCGATGTTCTGACGGTCAGCTAAAGAAACCGTTCCCTTTTCAAGCCATTTTAATAATATCTTCTCCAACGATTTTTCTTTATTAACAAAAGAAAAAGCTTCTCCTCTGTCCTTACCATCAAGGAGGACCGATGCTCCACAATTTTCAGAAGCAATCACCCTCATCCCATTTTGTAAAGCTTCATTAACTACCGCACCCCAACCATCATACAAACTCGGTAAAACCAATATATCATAACGGCACATCAAATCCAGCACCTCATTATTTGTCTTACTCCCTAAATACTTTATATCTTCTGCCCTATCTATTTTTTTTATCAGCAAATCAGTTAACGGACCAGCTCCGATAATATCTAAACAGGCATATTTTCCGACATGTTTTAAACAAATATCTACTAAAGACAGTATATTTTTATTGCAATCTATTCTTCCGACATACAAAATTGCAGGTTTTTGTCTGTTTTCATTCGATATTGCACCTTCATTAAAAGCCCTTTGAGCGGTAAAATATCCCCAATCAAAAATTTTGCTTTTCTCAAATCCGGCTTTTAAGAAACATCGACGTCCGGTTTGTCCGGTAACCAACAAACCGTCAATATTTTTACCATAACATAAATTCAAAGCCATATACTTTAACCTTCTAAAAAAGCCTTTTATCCCGAACCATACATACGGTTCGACATATACCAATATCTTCAAGTCTAACGCAACGACTTTTTTAAAAGCTTTATATACCATCGGGAAAGCATTTATTCCCGAAAATACGTGAACCGCATCTTTATTTTCCAAGATCAAGTTATCTATCGTCTTATCATCAGGAGCAACGATAATTTTAGTTTTTCCCATATCGGGAATACTCCACCCATCCCCTTTTCTTTCCTGATCCAACCGTTGTTCAACGACTAATAAAATCGAATGCCTATTCGACAATGTCGAAAGAAATGTAGATTGATGTATACTTATTATATTTTGCCAAAAAACGAACTGCATAATTTCTATTTTAATTTCATTAGAATCAACGCGACATCTCGGCAAAATCAATCGAACAAGTTCGTTGTTTCTGCTCTCGATTTGCAGTTTTTTTTATAAAAAATTGTTTGCGAACAGGTATTTGTGCTAACGATATCAACAACCACAAATAAAAAAATAAAAAAGATCCGGATGATGTTATATACCCTTCTGCAATCAAATGTATCGCAAAAAAGGATAAACATGCCCCTATCAATATCTCATCCGAATACGATTCTGCTTTTTTATAAATTCGAAATAAAGGTTTCCCAAACAACAACAAAAAAGGTATTGTTCCCATCATACCTAATGACGACAGTAAAAATAGCCACCCCGAACCGGGTTCTATCACCCCATTCTTAGCCGCTATCTTATATACAGACGGCAATATAGTTTCATCTACATAATTAAATCCAATACCACATACCGGCGATTTCTTAAATTCCATCATACGGACTTGCCAAAGGACATCTCTCGTCGTAGTCATGCTGCCAACCTCTCTCGAACGTTCTATTTTACCGGCTACCGTGACTAAATAAGATTCCCATAGAGGATATGAAACAGAAATAACGATAAGCATTGAGAAAAGAACTTTAAGAAACAGTTTCATATTTCTACGATATCTGACTTTAAGATAATACAATATTCCAACTATTCCTCCAGATAAAGACGCTCTCGAACCAGCCAATAAACACATTAAGAAAGCTATGACCATCATTCCTAAAAATAAATATTTTTCTTTTTTGGAAATTTCGGGACAAAATGCCTTATGCAAACAAAATAAAGAAGTCAAAGCCGCTATCGGGCTCAAGAGCATCGATTGGCTTGTACATCCTCTAAAACCTGAAAAATCAGCCGTAGAATAAATTCCCGCCAAATAACCTAAAAAGGAAATTATCACAACAATAACAAATAAAATATTCACTTTATCGAAAATCTCCTTACGGAAAATCATCAATTCGGAATTATATAAAAACGGACTGACACATAATATTACCATAAGGAATGAAAAGAATCTATCCCAAGGCATAAAATAGTCCGGAATATAATTCACAAAAATCGAACAGACTATAGCTATTATAAAAAATAGCATGCAAACATTAATTTTTATATTCGGATGGTAAAATACCATTACAATGGCTATAAGCAAAAATATAGCATAATAAACCATCTGAGGGAGATTAGGTGTTTGCCATATTATCTGATTAACGCTCAAAATAGCTATAGCCCATGCAAAAAATTTCATAATTGGAAAATATTTATTTACGCTTATCCAATAATTCAGTTTAGTTTATAACATACTTTCTTCATTATGTAGCATAAAAATTTATTTATCATAAATCTTTATTACATTCGCAGGAATACCTGCTACACAACAATAGGGAAAAACATCTTTTGTAACAACTGCTCCGGCTGCAACAACAGAATTTTTACCGATAACGACTCCCGGCAATAAGGTAGAACGAACACATAACCATGCCCCATCTTCAATTTTTATATTTCTGGATATACCCTCTCCTGCCGAATGCAAGCCATCGGCATCGATACGATGCGTTCCGGTGCCTAAATAAACCATTGGAGCAATATCTACATAACTACCGATTTCTATTCGGGAAGTCGTCGATATAAAAACCTCATGACCGATCCACACATCGTCTCCGATTACCAATTCTCCGCACCCCATTATATGTACAGAAGAACAAATACGGACATTTTTCCCGATTTTTGCACCGGCAAGACGCAATAGTCCTCGTTTCAAAGCGAAACATGACGTCTCAGGCAATAAAGGAAATAAGAGACTATTAATATAATTTATAACCGGCTTCATTTCAGTAAATATTTAAAACAGTTTTTATATAATCTGTCTGTCATTACTATTTCAAAAGCGTTAATCACTTTGTTCAGAATCCTTACATACGAAACTTTATGATATAAGGCTGTATTATACAAATGAAAATGAACTACATTTTGAGAAGAAAAAGAACGTTGCATCAAACTTGTATTTTTTCTAAAAAGTTGTTCGAACGATAAGACTTGGCATTCTGGCGTTAAAGTTTTTTGATAGCTTTCTTTTGCTAAATCAGATATAGACACGATATTTTTTTTTGACAAATCTTCGATTATTCGTAAATACTCTCGAACCCGATTTTTTTTAACAATAAATCCATTTTTCCCTGATTTTATTAAATCAGGTATCGCAGATTTTACGTCATTACACAAAGGAATCACCCCTTGTGCTAATGCCTCTACCAAAAGAAGCGGACCGGTATCCATTCGTGTCGGAATCAAAATACAGTCTGAATTCCCCAATGTTTGTAAAAAAGACTCTCGAGATAACGCCCCATGAAAAACAAAACGCCGGTCACTTTCAAAATATTTTTTATATTTACCTGCCGGCAAACACCAATGAAACTCAAAATTCAAACTCGTATTTTTTAATTCCTTAGCTACATTATAAGCAATATCTGCCCCTTTTGAGTAAGAAGCTCCTCCTGCAAACAAAATAGAAAAACTGCTCTTCTTAAGTTTTTGGACTGGTACAAAATTCACAGTTTGATGTATACAACAAAATTTTTGTTCCGGTATATGATATTTTTTTGAAGCATCTGCAACCATAGCCTCATTTTGGCAAACAATATAATCGATATATTTCCAATTATATATTGCCATTTTTCCCTGAATGCCAAAATTAGACCAAGTAAACCCTTCTTTGAAACCATGCATTACGGATATGCGAATAATTTTCGTATCCAAAACCGACCATAAACCAGCAATATAAGACACGTCATTATTAATTATAACATCAGGATTTAACGCAAGAATCGATTTATAAATCTCTGAAACTAAAACAGATTCATCGCATCTTTTATTTGGAATTTGAAAAAAAGAATAGTCATATACACTTGCAGTAGGAAAAACAGGTTCAGACTGACGGACAAGATACACTGTCACCTTATATCCCTTATTTACAAAATTGGTTGCCAAATCATGAACATAAGAAGAAATACCACCCCCCTGACCGACAGATGACAGACCTGTAGTAGTTAAAAGAATTTTCTTTATATTTGATCGATCAAGTGATTCCATAATCCCATAATATTAAATATCAAACTTTCCTAATCTTAAAATATAAAATACCCCATATTTTTTCATTAAATATTTTTACGAATAGTCTATGTATTCTTTCTATTAAAGACAATGATTTCTGTCCTTTTTTATCCCGCCAGCTTCCATTAAACAAATGAATTGCATAAGTAGATCTTCGTATATCTCCCCTTAAATGAGAAAAAACATAAGGAGGATATATCGAAAAAACTCCATCCTTCAACTCAATAGGAGAACTCTGGTATACCCCTCTTTTAAATCCATATTTATTTTCTGCAATATCCGCGATAATATGACAAACTATCGATTCGTCAAAAGAACCGTCTTCTTTTATAAAATCTCTATCCTGATAATAATCTAAACAATCTTTTATAAAAGGATTGCCTTTTTCTGAAGCAATCATAGCAGCATCTATCCAAAAATCATATTTTTCTCCCGGTTTTGCTTGATATAAATAAGATTCAACAGAAGCAAAACCCGAATTATGTAAAAATGTATCGAAACGGCGAAAAACTAAAACATCCGAATCCAAATATATTCCTCCACACGTGTAAAGAGCATAAAGCCGAATATAGTCTGCTGCAAACGCCCATTTTTTCATCGAACACGCTTGTTCTACAAAACGAACCGAATGTATATCGAAGCTATTCATATCCCAACATCTCAATTCATAGTCCGGCATAATCCGTTTCCATGTCTGAATACACTCTTTCAATTTTGCAGGCATTTCTTCTCCACTCAACCAACAAAAATGAATAATTTTAGGTATTTTATTTCTTTGTTCCATTCTACTAAAAAGCTAATTCTTTATCTTCGTTAACAGATCTTGCCACAAAAATGAAATATCTTCTATATCATATTTCCTCGAAGAAGAAACGGCATTCATAGACATAGACTCTTGTATATTCACATTTTTTATAAAATTGGAGATAGTTGTAGCATAAGCCGATATATCAAAAGCTTTTACCAAAAAACCATTTTTATCATTCGATATCAAATCGGATGCTCCACCAAAACTATCAAAAACAATAGGTACACAACCATATTGCATTCCTTCGATAAGTACCATCGGATATCCTTCATGATTGGATGTCAAACATATCATTTTTGCCTGTCGATAATAAATTTCGGGAGACTGATATCCTCGAAAAAACACCCTCTCCAACTTATATTTAACAGCAATTTGTTCTAATCTTTTCCGGTCGTCACCATCACCGACAATATTCAAACTCCAAGTAGGAAAATTTTTGTAAATTTTTTTCCATACTTTCAAAAGACGATCTACACGTTTTTCTGAATAACTCAATCGACCGACAAACAGAATTTCATCCTTTTTTTCGGACCAATTAACAGAGTCTTTTAACTCAAAAGAATTCGGATTCGGGATTACATACAAATTGCGTCTGTCTTTCAAGCATCCTATCTTAACCATATCATCGACATACTGCGGTGCTAAAAGAACAATTGCATCCATATTATCTTGTAAATAACGGTATCGGATTTTCTTCTGTTTATATGCTTTATATTTATTGTACGGCATTTTTATATACCTTACAAAATCGCTTAATAAAGCAACCGGAGTACGATGTAAAAACAGAGGTTGCATTGCAGAGAAAAAATTCAGTCCTTGATAAACCGAAAAATGCAATACCGAAATAATTTTTGTCTTAGTATTTAACGCTTTATGAGATAATAAATATATATCATCGCCATTAGCCCCTTGATTTATCAAAAAATCTATTTTTTCTTCACGCAGAAAATTTTCTAACCAAGAAATATTTTCATCAGAAACAACAGATCCGTTATCGGGTAAAAAGAATGTTTTAATAGAAGCATCCGCCTCCTCCACTTTATGTTTTGCCAGATACATAACCCGATTGCCTTTTCCCTGAAAATAATGTGCCAAATTATAAGTTACACGCTCAGTTCCTCCTCGTTCAGGATTTATTTGCCGATCAAAGTAAAATAATATATTCATGAAAATATCCCTCCTATTTTTATCCAATACATAAACATAGAAACCCAACATTTCCATGAACGCCTAAAGACTATTTTTTGAACTTTCCAATTGTACAAAAAGTGCTTTTTATATAATGGGGCAATAGATGAAATATTCTGTTTTACTAAGAAACTCTCTGGGAATAAATTTACAGTAATCTCATCACAAATCAGTTTTGATAACAATATTTGCTCATCTTTTGGAAGCCTATTACAATTTTCATCTCCAAACCGGTCTAATGCAGTACATAAATCAACATAGTAACGAAACTTTGTCTCAACTTGCTCATATCCACCCTCCGGTCTCATTACCGACCCAGATCTCTGTCTGTAAAAATAAGTTTTATGGTTAACAAAAACTCCCCGTTCAATATTAAAAGATAAATAAAGCAAAGTCAATAAATCCTCGCCAATCCTTGTATTCGGATCTACATGAATATTTACATATTTATCTTTTCTTATCAAATAATTCCACATGGCGCCCAGCCCTGATGAAAGATAATCGACAAAGTCTTTTCTATTCAAAAAACGCAAAGTTGTATTATTCCGTTCCAATATATATCCGTCTTCATCTACTTCGTCGTATTCACCTCTCACAAAGTCTGCATCATATTTAACTATTTCTCCATATAAGATTTCAATTGCATTTTCCGATAAGTAATCATCTGCATCTAAAAAAAATATATATGAACCTTTTGCTCTGCGAACACCTTCATTTCTCGCAATAACTACACCCTCATTTACTTTTGATATAGATTTTACCCTACTATCAATTAAGGCATATTTATCAATAAGCGATTGGCTGTTATCTGAAGATCCATCATTTATACAAATAATCTCAATATCACCGAATGTCTGGTTTACACACGAGCTCAAACACTTATCTAAGTATTTTTCAACGTTATATATCGGAATTATTATAGAAACTGCCGGCATATTAAATTATTTTATGACAGAGATAACCTGATCTTGGTATTCCGGATCTGATAAATCTGAAATTTCCCGATTATCTACTTCATTAACATACTTATTTTTTATAATGCATTTATCTGAAGCCGATTGCAAAAACCATTCATACTCTACATCCAAGTGCCCTATATCAATGGCTTGATAACCTTGTTTACTAAGATCATACGCCAATACTGTTGCAGTAGGGCCTAATGCAATTAATATTAATCGGGATTTATCGACTTTTGACACTTCTTCCAAAATTTGAGAATATGCGGAAAAAGCATTCTCTGACGGACATAAAATTCTCTTAAGACTGCTTACATTGCTGAACAGATCATTACCATAACCCATTCTACTTTTTTCGCCTTCGACCAATATGACATCACGAAAATTCCATATCTGCTTTAATTTATCAATAATCAAATACGATTGGGTTTTATCTTTACGATCGATATAAAAGCGTGAGATTTGAGTATCATAATACAACTTCCGTGTATTTATATATTTATGCCATATAACGTAATTATGTAATAAATGTCTTTTCCAAAAAATACGGGCTTTATCGGTATAAATATTTAAACTATTGAACACATTAGGCAGACAAACAATATGCCCCGGAAACTCGGAACGGATAATCTCTTTAAGCCGCAGAGACAATGCTATATCTTCTTTTTGGAAACCGATATGCCAACCTTGCATTATAAGAAATTCTCCATCACCAAACCGACTGACAGAACATTTATTTTGTAATATATAATCTATCGTATCCAAAGAGTTTTTTACCTTCGGGACAGAAAAACGAAGCAGAATAAAACTTCGGCACATTTTTATTCCTTCCAAAAAAAACACATACAGACTTCGTATAAGCTTTCTCATATTATCCCATATTAAATAAACATAGATTTTTCAATATAAGGAGTTTCATCTTCTACTCCGGTATATGTAAAATAAGAATCTTCCGAAGCCGAAAAATGCGATTCCAATTCGGCATATATTTCCCAATGATAGACTCGAGCCATATCGGTCTTTAACAAACGTGCCGGCATACCGCCAATAATAGAATATGACGGTACGGTAGAGGTATAATCTTTATTCAATAAACTATTAGACGAAACAATCGTATTATCCGGCAAAACAGTTCCCTTCATAATATTCGTCCGATTCCCTATCCAACAACATTCCCCGATAAAAACATCTTTTGATATAGGGTCTACTTTTCCGGTTTTTATATTACGCATATAATGAAAATTGGTATCAAAAATCTGACATTC
Organism: Coprobacter fastidiosus; assembly: GCF_030296935.1. Classification (NCBI taxonomy): domain Bacteria; kingdom Pseudomonadati; phylum Bacteroidota; class Bacteroidia; order Bacteroidales; family Barnesiellaceae; genus Coprobacter; species Coprobacter fastidiosus. The sequence goes on from NZ_AP028032.1 coordinate 724,491, forward strand.
AGAAGTTACCGCAGTAAAATTGCCTATCTCAATTCTTTTATAAGTCCTTATTTTAACAAAGCTCGATATTCTCACAGCCTTACCTAAAATCAAAACTGCATTCTGCTGACTAGCGAGAGTGCACCCTCTCCCCATAATTACAGATCCTTTGAAAATTATTTTTCCGGCAACATCTATAAAGAAAGTTCCTTGCGGTGCCATAAAACGATCTCTATTTATACCGATCACTATCATTTTTCGATTAACCGGAGCATCAATGATTATCGACCCTGATTTATAACCAAATTTCATTTTCCCATAAACCCAAATAGGTAATTTGCAGGCTTGCTTAAACGGCAAAAATCGGAAATTGATATAAATAGTTTTATAAATATTTATACCCAACTTTATATTTGCAATAATACTTGATATAAATCTCAACATCCTGTTTATCGGTGATTTCATATCGATTTCTTTTTATTTATAAACTCAAACAGATATTGAAGCTCTTTTGACCTAAATAAATATGCGACAAAAAAATAAGTGACAATGCCGACTACTCCTCCCACAAATATCCTCAGCCCATTTTGAGGGATCAATGATGTTGCAAAATATGTTATAATCATCATAAAAAGAGAATAAAGCAATGGAGGACATAAATCTTTTACTTGTGATAATATTTCAATATGCATTATTCTCTTGGTAAAATAAATATTTATTAAAGTACTTATCAAAGAAACGACTATCAGCCCGATACACATCGCAACAACCCCTAAAGGAATAGTAAGACATAAAACTAACACTCCTATACCTTTTTTTAAAATATCAATCTTTAAAGTGACATCGGCCCGTCCTTTAGCTTGTAACAGGTTTATATTTACAATTTGAACAGGATGCCAGACATAAGAAAGACAAAGTATTTGTAATAATATCACACATGATTCCCATTTGTCTGTTATCATAAATAATATCAATGGCCGAGCTAATACTATGAACAGCATCATTATAGGGAATATAATAAATGCCGTAAAGCGTAATAATTTATGGTATAATAAAATCATCCTTTCATCGTCCTTCTGTACTTCACAAAACATCGGAAAAGTAACTTTAGATAACGCATTATTGAATGTAGCAACAGGTAACTGGGCATACCCATTCGCCCTTGTATAATATCCCAATTCTGTAGTCGCAAATTTCTTACCAATTATCAAAGTATATAAGTTATTATAAATAGACTCTAACAAACCGGATGCAAACATTTTAGAACCAAATGAAAACATTTCTCTAAACGATTTCCAAGAAAATTTCCATAACGGAGTCCAATTTGCAAAAAACCACAATAGAATGCATCGAGAAGATTCTCCAATAACAGAAGAATAGGCTATCGACCAAACGCCAAATCCCGAATATGCCATATACAAGCTAGAAATACCGGTAATAATAGCAGTTATAATGGATATTTTGGACAACATCTTAAAATTCATTTCAATAGCGAACTTAGCATTTTGGACTTGGGATAACGAATTTAAAATGAGAGGAATTGCTATAACTTTGGTAAGATCTTCTAAAATAGGAACATTATAAAACAGAGCAATATAAGGAGAAGAAAAAAATAATACCAGATATAAAATTATCCCCACCACAATATTAAAATAAAACACAGTAGAATAATCGATTGCCGTACGATCTTTTTTCTGTATCAACGCTCTATAGAAACCCGAAGTAATCAGCATATTGGATATTGTCAAAAAGATCGACAACATACCAACCATCCCATAATCTGAAGGCTGAAGGATACGGGCCATAAAAATGCCTATAATAAACTGTATAATCTGCAAAGAAAAACTCTCTGCAAAATTCCAAACCATTCCCCAAAAGGCCTTTCTCTGTAAAGAAGCTGCCATATAATCTACATAAAAATAGGGGAAACAAACAAATATAAAAGACCTTTCCTTAATTTCTAATAATTACCGGCCTTACAACAATACACACCCCTATCTAAATTACACATCTAATATTCAAATACAAAGGTATTCAAATTTTTCTAAAAAACCGATATTCGAGATATTTTTTGGTAAATCAATAATAATCACTCTTTTTCAAAAATTATTTGTAGATATCCTGAAAATATTGTACAGACATTCTATCTATCAATCAGTTGCACTCCCTACAATATGATAATTTTTTCTATGAAAGCAGACTTAAATCCTGTTTAATTTTACTCAGGTCAGGTTTGATAATTTCTTTATCGGAGAACTCAGACAGGCTCTAAGACAAATTTTTGTACATTTGTACCTGATAATTTTTAAATATGGATTTTTTGAATGGCTAAAAAAAAACGGAAAAAGAAAAAATCTATAAACTGGTCGGTCAGGTTTCTCTGGATATTTTTCTGGATTACGATTTTACTCCTGTTTGCTTATTATTTCCGCTTAGAAATAAAGTCTGCATTATCAACTTTTTCTACTAAAATTGAGCGATTAGGTGAAGCGAACCGGAAACCGGATATTAGGTATAAAAATTTGGAACTGCCGCTTCCGTTAGAAGATCGGGCAGAACAAATTATTAAGCATGAAGGTTATACTGTATCGTACAATAAAAATTGGCGTCTGCCTAATTGGGTAGCTTATGAATTGACTCGTGATGAATTACGGGGAACGGTATCAAGAACAGATAAATTTGTAGTAGACCCCTATGTAAACGGTGTCAGCGCGACAAATGCCGACTATCGTAGAAGTGGTTTTGATCGAGGACACATGGCTCCCGCTGCAGACATGACATGGAGTGAAACAGCAATGAAGGAATCTTTTTATTTCTCGAATATGTGTCCGCAAAATCCCGGACTAAATCGAGGGGCATGGAAAGACTTGGAGGAGAGTATCCGAAAATGGGTGAAAAAAGACAGTGCTATAGCAATAGTGTGCGGACCATTGGTCGATAAACGGGATACAACGATCGGACGAAATGAAGTAAAAATACCTCATGCCTTTTTTAAAGTTATCGTATCTCCTTATGTAACTACTCCGAGAGGAATCGGATTTGTATTTAAAAATGAAAAAGAAGACGCGCCATTGTCTGCATATGTCGTATCGATAGATAGTGTGGAAGCGCTTACCGGAATGGATTTTTTTTCGGAACTTCCTGATGAACTTGAGAACCGTTTGGAATCGCAAAACAATATCTTCGATTGGGAATTATAAAATAAGATAACTTATGATAACGAATGATACTATATGTGCAATATCGACTGCACCCGGAATAGGCGGAATCGCAGTAATCCGTATAAGCGGGAAAGATGCGGTTTTGATAACTGAACGTGTATATAAGCCCGTAAGAAAGGAGCGCCTGTTGACAGATCAAAAGCCTTATACACTGAGTTACGGTAACATTATAGATGAAAAAGGCATGATTATAGATGAGGTTATGGTAGCTCGATTTGTTGCTCCGCATTCTTTTACTGGAGAAGATACGATCGAAATATCTTGCCATGGCTCACTCTATATTCAACAACAAATTATTGCATTATTGATTCGAAACGGATGTCGTTCTGCGCTTCCAGGAGAGTTTACACAACGGGCATTTGTCAACGGAAAAATGGATCTTTCTCAGGCCGAAGCGGTAGCAGACCTCATCGCTTCAACGTCAGCATCTGCACATCGCCTGGCATTGAATCAGATGCGGGGAGGCTTTAGTAATGAATTGGCAAAACTTCGCACTCAATTACTCGATTTTGCTTCATTAATAGAATTGGAGCTTGATTTCAGTGAGGAGGAAGTCGAATTTGCCGACCGCTCAAAACTGATAGATCTTGCATTACACATAAAAATGGTAATCTGTAAATTAGCAGACTCATTTAAGGTAGGTAATGCCATAAAGAACGGAATACCTACAGCTATCATCGGAGAAACGAATGCCGGAAAATCTACCCTGCTTAATTGTTTGTTGCATGAAGACCGGGCATTAGTGTCGGACATACATGGAACGACTCGGGATGTCATTGAAGACACAACTGTTTTACAGGGTATCACATTCCGCTTTATTGATACGGCGGGTATAAGGGATACCCAGGACAAAATAGAAAGTATGGGAATAGAGCGTACTTTTAGAAAACTTGATCAGGCTGTTATAATATTGTGGATGATTGATGCTACCGGAATGAATGAAAATATTATACGCTCTGCCGGGCGCATTATACAGCATTGTGAAGGAAAAACTTTATTTGTTTTGCTAAATAAAACGGATAAACTAACCGGACAAGAGTGTGAAGAAAAAAGAGAATTAGTGGAATCTTTAATTCCTCTTAAACATTCAATCCTATTCATTTCAGCCAAAACAAATCAAGGAATAGACTATTTAGAAAACCAATTAGTAACAGCAGCTTCATTACCGGAAACGGGAACAGATGATGTAATAGTTACCAATGCCCGCCATTATGAAGCTTTACTTCATGCTCAAGAAGCTATATCTCGTGTATTAGATGGACTACATTCGGGTATTTCCGGAGATTTCTTGGCTCAAGACATACGAGAGTGCATGCATTATCTTGGAGAAATAACCGGACAAATTTCTACCGATGAAATACTTGGAAATATTTTTAGTAAATTTTGTATCGGCAAGTAGGATATTGTAATCAACTGCAACGAATTAGAACCAACTATAATGAAGTCGCTGATTTTCAGCGGCTTTTTTATTTGCCAAAAATCCAGCTATAAACAGTTGGATACTGTTGTTCACCATATTTTTCTACCGTATTTCTACCGCGGAACAATTAAGGGCTTTTGCCCGATGTCACACTGACGCATTTGTTGACGTGTGTTGACAATGGTTTACGTGAGTAGACAAAAAGGGAAATAATCCGAGTTGTAAAAAGCTCATGTTTCACTAAAATATGGAGAATAACAAAAATGGAAGTAAAAAGAATCTGCCAGTGGTGCGGCAAGCCTTTCATGGCAAAAAAGACCACTACCAATTATTGTAGTCCGCAATGTTCCAAAAGAGGTTATAAACACCGGATGAAGGAACGTAGAATGGAAATGCGCGAATTTCAGGAAATGATGGAAGTAAAGAACAAACTGGAGAGCCAGGAATACTTTACCTTTTCTCAAGCAGCCAGACTAATGGGCGTTTCTCGCCAGTATGTCTATAAACTGGTAAAGGAGGACAAACTTCGTGCATCAAGGTTAAGTTCAAGAATGTCGCTCATCAGAAGAACCGACATCGAACTGATGCTGAAAACAAAACCTTATGAAGTTCTCAGACCAAAAGATGAATTTGACGTTACCGAGTATTATACAGCTGAACAGATTGCGGAAAAGTACAAAGTCAACGCCAAATGGGTGTGGACCTATACCCGGCAAAACAATGTTCCCAAGGTCAGAATCCGCCAGTTCAATTATTACAGTAAAAAGCACATAGATGCGGCATTTGCCAAATATAAGACGGATGACGCCTTGACAGAATGGTACACTCCGGAAGAAATCGAGAAAAACTATGGGATGACACGTGTAGCCATCCGTTCACATGTTTACCGCAACAACATCCCTTCAAAGAAAGAGCACGGCCAGATATTCTACTCAAAACTTCACTTCGATCTGTCCAAGAAGACAACCGAAGATGATTCTTCAGAATATTATACCGTGCAGGAAGCCATGAAGAAGTATAGTCTCACACGGGATTCAGTTTACGGCATTCTGCAATTCCACGAAATAAAACGGGAGAAGAAAGGGCGCTTTGTGAGATTCCTGAAAGTGGAATTTGACCACATTATGGGCGCCAGATAATGAATCTGTACAGACAGATATACAGACTGGAAAATGATTTTATGCTGAATGCGGTCTGCATAAAGTCATTGTGCATCTTCACCGCAAAAATTAAGTCAACTAATAACATTTGTAACTATGTCAGAATGTAAAACTGTAACTTTGAGAACCCGCCCGTTAAAAAATGGTATGCTTTCCTTCTATTTGGACTATTATCCGGGCTACCGTGACCAGGAAACAATGAAAACTATCCGTCACGAAGGTTTGAACATTTATATCTATGCAAATCCGAAGAATCAGCGGGAACGTGACTTCAATGCAACCATGTCAGAGAAAGCAGAAGCCATCCGATGCCGTCGCTTTGAATCTATCGTAAACGAACGCTATGATTTCTTCGACAAGAGGAAATATAAGGCAGATTTTCTAGAATACTACCGTAAGCAACTTCCCAAGCACGACCAGAAATGGGAATTCGTTTATCAGCACTTCTATAACTTCGTACATGGCAAATGTACTTTCGAAGAAATTGATGTGGAGCTGTGCAACAAGTTTCGTGAATATCTGCTCAATGCCAGACAGCTAAAACGGGATGGATATATTACACAAAACTCAGCGTCCGGCTACTGGTCCACATTCAGAGGATTCCTGAAGATTCTCTACCGCAATCGGCTGATCAAGTCAAACATAAATGATTTTCTGGAAAAGATTGAACCGGAAGATGTGGTAAAGGACTATCTGAGTGTAGAGGATTTGTACTGTCTGGCTGAAACACCATGCAAGATACCAGTTCTAAAAACCGCTTCCCTCTTTTCGTGCCTGACCAGTTTGAGACTCAGTGACATACTTACTCTCTGCTGGGAGGAAATTGTTGATTTTGCAGCAGGAGGAAAATGTGTACACACCATCACACAGAAGACAAAGACGGAAGACATCATCCCCATTAGTGATGAAGCCCTGAAGCTGATAGAATACTCACCTGAGAAGAAGGGTTTGGTATTCAAAGGTCTGAAAAGGTGCTGGACCCAGGTTCCCATGAAGGAATGGATTCGTTCTGCCGGAATCACCAAGAATATAACATTCCATTCGTATCGTAGAACATTCGCAACCCTGCAAGGGGCGGCTGGAACCGACATCCGTACCATACAAAGTATGATGGCTCACAAGAGCATAACCACGACCCAAAGGTACATGAAAGTAGTGGACAGCAACAAGCGTGAAGCGAGCAATAAGATTACCCTAAAAAGGAAAGAATAGCAGTCTGTATCCTATATAAATAAGGTAACTATATACGACAATACCCTAAATCCCGTGGTAACAAAAACGTCTCATTTTCAGTTGGGTATTAAGAATTTTTAGGCTTTTATGTGTTTCTGTCATATCTTATACGAAGAACTCTGAAAAGATAGCTTGCGTGGCTCTTTTGCGGAGTTCTTTTTCTTTGTAGGAATGAGCAGAGTTTATAGGGGAAAGAAACGGAGAAACTTAAAAAATCGGAAATGATAAATATTAGCAGATATAAATACGAAAAGAATAAGGAAGAGATAAAATATCCGCACCTCTGAATATAGGATGTGCAGACGTTTATAGAAAATCTACATAAATACCCCAAAGTAATAATTAAACTGCAGATAAACAAATACAATTATGAAGGCGTCAGACTTTGCAAAAGCAAACTTAACAGTAATTTCAGATACTCAACTCAAAAATCTAACTGATTCGTATGATGCAATTATTCTAAATACTTCATTCGAAGTCAATGATATAGGTAAAACGTCAAATGAAGCACAAATATTAGAATTTGTTAATCAGACTATAAAGACCATCGATATAGCAAAGAATTTATTAAAAGACGGCGGATTATTGTTCGTGTATGGTTTGACTAACTATCTGGCATATTTTGGCGAATACTTAGACAAACTTAATAATCAAGAGAAAGTCGATTACCACTATCTTTTTAAATATTGGATTGCTTGTGAGTTTGGCGCTAGTGCTACTGAAAACAGTATTCCGACATCCCATATCGGTCTTTTAATGTATCTTAAATCAAAGAGCAAAAAAAGTGTTACTCCGTTCAATTTAAATACCAAATTTGTAAGAATACCATATAAAAATTGCATTCATTGCGGTCAGAACACAAAAGATTGGGGAGGGAAAAAGCATTTGCTCAATCCTTTGGGTACAGCAATCTCCGACGTATGGCATTTTATTGAATTTCCTGTTAAAGACGCAAACAAATTACCAAAACCGGTAATAGATAGAATATTATTACTTTTATCAGAAGGAAATGAAGTCCTGGCGGTAGAACAGACCGCTGAATCATTAAACTTACCCAAACAAGAAGAAAACATCTCTATTTTTGAACCGCAAAAGCAGATAGATCATTTGGATACTGTCGTACACTCCGACTGTATAGCATATCTTAAAAAATTGAAAGAAAAATATCCGCAGGGTAGCTTTGATTTAGCTTTTGCCGATCCACCATATAATTTGGCCAAAAATTACTCTACATATAAAGATGATAAAGAAGATCAAAAATACATCAATTGGTGTAATGAATGGCTTGGAGGAATGTGCGATAATCTTAAGCCCGGAGGTTCTTTACTGGTCTTAAATATCCCGAAATGGGCAATTCATCATTTCACTTTTTTGAATAAGAGACTACTTTTCAAAAATTGGATTGTTTGGGACGCATTGTCAACTCCAGCAGGCAAATTATTGCCTGCTCATTACTCATTATTATACTTTGTTAAAGAAGGCGGTATACCCACTGTCAATATAGACAAACTTCAATATATAGACAGTCGAGATTATTGCTTGAGAGCAAAATGTGTAAAGGAAAGAAAAGATAGTGGAGATGATGAAAAAGAACTGCTTTCAGATATTTGGCAAGATGTATATAGGATAAAACATAAAAAAGACCGGGATAATCATCCTTGTCAGCTTCCTATAAAATTGATGAAAAGAATAATAGAGTTGTTTACAAATGAAGGAGATGTGATCTTTGACCCTTTTGGAGGTGCCGGAACATCCGCTATCGCAGCTAAGCTCTTAGGTAGGCATTATGTTATTACCGAGTTAGACAAGAATTATGTTGAAATTGCAAAGAAAAATATCTCAAAGGTAGTACCAGATCTAATGGGTAACTTGTATTATCAAAGAGAATCCGTTTCAAATGCTCCGAAGCCGACAAACTTAGCAAAGAACCAATTTGAAAAAAAGGTATAAATGCGTTATATTTGCAACGTTATAAAGAAAAGCCGCCGTCATAGTGCCAACCTGACGGTAGCTTTGATAAGACTCATAACACCTTGCTGCAACAAGGTTTGAATGTGAACATTTCATTAATCTCCCCTCTTGTGAATATGCGGTTTCAAAGATGGGGTATTGCCTGGAGTTTGTTTGTTGTCTCTTTGACGACGGTCAGGTTTTCCCGTAGAAACAGCAATTCTCTTTGGTCCTGGTTTTATGCCCATAATCAATGATTTTTATTGTTCAACAATATTTATCGCCCTTTGTAACGGAGAGGAACTCCACCATCTTAATCATCAGGAAGATTGGTTGAAACTGCCGTTATATCCGAGAAATGGATTTTAAGCACAACGGATGCCGATGGCACTAATGGTCATTTTAACAATCTGTATGCCATGTTACTTTATCTGCCATTTTGTCTGTTATTGTATCAAAAAGACTGATAGTATAATTCCATTACTTAGATACAAAGTTTATAGGGTAAAAAGGAAAGTTCAGAGAAGCGAAGGAACGTTACAACTTAAATGGGTACTTTCTGATATTCTGCTACCCAACAAACTAAGCCTAATTTATCCGTGGCTTTATAAGTCCTAACAAGAACTTCGATGTATTCACGTTTCATAAACTTATACGCTTAAAATGGGTTTGCGGAAACGATAGTTATGAAAATATACACTTCTCTGAACTTTTCTTATGTAATAGCACGTTTGAGCTTTTTTGCTGTCTGAAATTAACAAGATTTATAGCAAAGTTTATAGAGGATAAGGAAACTGGAGTGAGAACGAACAATCATTTTTAACAGCACACGTAGTGCTTCACTTTCACCCAGCAATTAAGAGTAGTGCAATACTCACGAGTAACTTTTATGAGCGTTTCTTTTGTAGTTTTCATATGAAGTCACGTTTATAAATTAAGTTGTGAAACAGCTTCTATGAAATTACACTTCCCAGTTTCCTTTTACAAAGGTAGTGATAAAACAAGATTTAGAATAAACACTATGGAGAAGATTTATAAAGCAAACGGTGAAGTGTTAGACATAGAGCCGAAGAATGGACGAGACTTTCAGTTAAAAGAGTTACAAACAATCGTAGGTGGTTTAATTCAGATTATCGAAATAAACGATACCGAGATAATGATAATAATTAAAGAGGGAAAACTTGAAAATCTTCCTTTTGAACGAGCAAGCAACGGCTATTTATCAGAAACAAGTTTATGAGGGTGTTTATCGTAGGCGATGTATTGATTTGTAAATCGGAGAAAGTAAAATGAAATATATGGGTAGCAAAAGGAGACTATGGAAGTACATAGCTCCTTTTATTTTAGAAGGTAGAAAGGATGGGCAATGTTATGTTGAACCGTTTTGCGGAGGGTGTAACTCACTTTCCAATGTCAACGGCTGGCGGCTGGCGGCTGACGGCTGACATCAACCCTTATCTCATAGCTATGTTTCGTAGTCTGTTAGATGATGAGCCGCAATATTTTCCTATTGAAAAAGAACTATATAAAAATGCTTATAACGCATACAAATATTCAGAAGAGGATAAGTTCAGCCAATCCGATTTAGGTTGGATTGGTTTTATGGCATCTTACAATGGTAAATTTTTCAACGGATATTCAGGCGTTTCTCATGGCAGAAATTATGTATTTGAAAGCATAAAGAATATTCTGAATCAAGTTGATTCATTGCGTGGAGTAGAATTTCACTGTTGTTCATACGATAAATTGAAAATACCAAAGAAGTCTATCATATATTGTGACATTCCGTATTGTGGAACGACAAAGTATCAAAATGATTTTGATTATGATAAATTCTATCGGTGGTGTTTTGATAAGAAGTCCGAAGGACACAGGGTTTATATATCGGAGTACTGGATGCCTGACGATTTTGATTGCATTTGGAGCATGAAAGTTGACAACTCTTTGGATAGATATTCAGAGCAGAGGAGTTTTAAGACAGAAAGACTATTTACCATATAAAGAAACGAAAGGTGGAGTTCTCTGTCATGAGTTTCCACCTTCTCTATTTCGTAATGATTTGTTAGATTTTCGAGGATAGTTAAATAACTTAGATTTACATCTTTGCATTTAACTTATAACAACGTTTTATAAAAGAAAAATGGTAACACGTAAATTTAAACATTCCCATCTCTTTCAATCAACTCGTTATAATGTGTCTGATATTCTTCCTCAGAGAAACCTTCGGAACAATTCTTTGAGTGCATTAGTACGCGCAAATTCTCCTGAAATAGTATTTCCTGACGACTCATTTGTGAACCAAAATACTTCGGAGAATAAAAACGGTCAATTTCGGTCTGCTTCAGATTTTTGTACCCAAGAACCATTGCCATCTCAGAAAGCAAATCAAGAAGAAAAGCATTGTTACTCTGGAAATGCGGGGATTTTTCATTCAGACTATCAAGATATTCTCTCCAAGCGTGTCTAACCTTATGATTATCTTGAAAAACGACATCGATGGTATTTAGAGCATCAACCCATTCCTTAGTTATAGGGTTAGATTTTCTATTAGCCATCAATGTGAGAAACAAGTTCAATTGTGCGTCTCTTTTAGCTTTTCGGTTTTGATATTTAATGCCTCCAAACCAAATAATGATAGGAATAACGGCTACGGCTAAAATTTGCCCAATACCTATCAACAACTGAATAAATTCCATATTACTCATAGTTTAATCTATTTTTTTTGTTTGACCAATAATTACATTTCAGTATGCACGTCAGTTTCGGGCATATTGGTTATACTGGTACTGAAATCCAACGCTTCCGAATCACCTTCCAACGTAGTAACACGTCCTTTTTGAAGCGTGACATTCTCCGTGGTTTTAGACTTGTCATTGTAGTTTACTTGCAGATTTACGGTTATACCACCATCAGGAGTGAAAGTATAAAACTCCGCCACTTTCCCTGAATTGTTTAGAAGAAAGACCGTTTTAGGAATATAGATTTCATCCGTACTAATAGCAGTTCCAGCATTAACATCAAAGACATAATTTATTGGAGTGGCTTCTGAAACCGAGAAGAGACCTGAGCCAGTTTGAACCACGTTGTTCAACTTCAAAACGACTTGCGCCACGGCTGGCTTCATTTCGATACTATGCGTAGTAGTTTCGGAATTGAACTCTAATTTGCCATAGAAAGCAAGAGCTGGTTTAGTGCTCATCTTAATGCTTTTCAGTCCTTCGCTTATATCGTAACCGTAATATCCGTTATCAAACCATAGCAAGCATGTATATTGTTTGCTCTTGTCTAATTCGGCACCGATATTAAAGGAACGTTCCGATGCAGAAGCTATCATCTTTTTACAATCAAGTTTCTTCCCTTCCGCATCATAAAATTCGGCTTCGCAACGTGTTCCGACAGGCAAAGTAAATTTATCACCAACCGTGGCTGTAATAGTCACCCTTTGAACTTCCGTTTTATCTTCGGGATTATTACTCTCACCTTCATCTGTTTTACTATCAGAGATTTCAATAGAAGATTTTTCATTTATTGGGTCGTCATCTTTGCAGCATGATACAAATAAAAAAGTAAGTACGAAAAAATAAATCAGTTTTTTCATATTTCATATGTTTTGGATCCTCATACAGATAATCACGAATATACAGAATTATTGTTATTTTTGCAAAGTCTTTTTGGGACAAACTTTTAAAAAATAGTAAGGAAGTGCCTTATACTCGTTGAAATCGCCAAATTATCAAGAGGTATATACATAGGGCACAGAGGACGGCTCATATATAGTGGGCTGCCTATCTGTGTGTATATACAGGTGTTTGGCGATACCTAACGAGTAGCACAGGGGCAGCCCACTTTCTTTAACTCTTAAAACGTTGCTAATTTTTTTCTCTTATTGGCTGCTACAGAGTTTACTCGTTAAAAATTCGCCATTATGAAAAAGAAACTATTGTTATTAACAGCCACGTTCCTGATTTCATCATCCTCTGGAACTATTACAGCGCAAAAGAATGTACCTAAAGCCGTAAAAAGTGAAGTAGCCACTGTAATTAAGAAATCACCTGTTACAACTACTATGGCAAGAAAAATCGGTTATTACTGTCGCCATAACCAACGAGCGTTATCACTCTTTGCAATAGCTAATCCCCAGCAAGTCCGCAATCGGACAGACCTTGCCCACCGTTTGCTTGAAACCTTGGATAAGCATTTAGATTGTGCAGAGAATTTCATTGTTACTCTGTATTATAATTACGGAGTAGAAATGGCATACTTTGCTTTGAAAGATGCAGGTTTCACGATTAAAGAAACGGACATTGCAGAAGCTATATATCAGAAAGAGAGAGAAAAACAGTATAGGATTGCCCAAGAACAGGAAGTAAGAAAGAATGCAGAACGGGAACGCATCTTATTAAAACGGATCGAATCTAATTATATATTCGATAAGGAAAGTCTGTTAATACAGCCAAATGTGGAGATTGATATTTCTGCTATGGCAACTTCTTCTATAACTAATAACCGAGATGAGTATATAGATTATAGTTATGATTGTATTATTGACAAAGAAGGAAAACTATCATTAACCAATTTGTCGGATACATTACATTATTCAGATATGCAGAAATTTATTTATCAATACATTTGCGATGAAAATGTAGGAAGTGGTATTTACACGCCCGGCTACGTAAAAATAGGAAATGATACTGTAGCGGTAAATTGTTACATAAATATTAAATTCAACGAGCAACGATACCAACACAAAGGATATTTAGATTTGACAGTTGTAAAAGATAAGAAGACGGGACAATGGAGATTTATAGAAGATTTAAACTCAAAATTACAAAATTGGACTTGTCGTGAACCTGAAATATTGCGATATGATTTAGAAACGGCTATTTATAATTGTCCCTCCCTTGATGAACTTAACAAAAATAAAGTAGAACTCAAATTTTATGTTTATAGTCGCAAATTACGTTCCAATATTTCTGATGAGATAGATTTGTCACACTATTTCAAGATATTGTATCTGAAAAGAGGCTTTTGGGAAACTGGATATACACCATTGGAATATAAAATATCATTCTAAGATCCATATTCAGATATAAAGAGATTATCTGATTGGATGCCTAAGATTGTTAATGAAATTTTCAGAAATAAAAATTATACTATTCCGAAAGAAAATGTTACGAAAAAAAAGGAGGTAATAAATAAGTACATTTAATCTGACAAAATTAAGAAGCAGAGGAACGGTTACAATCATTAGTAGATTCTTTATAACTTATACAGAGTTATCCATTCATAAAAGCCGTTAGCATTTACATGACGGTACATTCTGACAAGTATTTCTATATATATTATCTTAGGAAACTCAAATTAAACACTATTTAAAATATAAAATTATGGCAGAAACAGCAACCGTAGAAGAATTAAAAAAAGCAGTAGATGATTTAGTAAAAGATGAAACTAATAACAGTAGTGAAATTCCGGGACTGAATTATATTTCGGTACGAGACAATTATATCCAAATAAATCACAAAGAACAATTGGAAGCATTAGAAGAAGAAGCTCGTGAAAAACTTAATATTCAATTGCAGGAATACTATGACAATATTATGAAAAATAAGTTTGAAACGGCAATATACATCATTAAGATGAATTTCAATTCTATTGTTGTGGGACTTAAAATGATTGCAGAGATGACAGCAGATGCAATATCTTCCGTTTTGATACCATCGGTAATATCTACTCCTCCATCAACTCCTAATCCAGCGTATACAGCTTTAGAAAATAAACAGAAAAAGAATAATATGTTGAACTTGCTAAAAAATATAGCAACCATGTTCCTAACACTATTACAAACCATGATTGAAATAGCTTTTCCATGTCCCAAATTTATTTTGGATATGCTGGAAACTCTCAAAACAACTAAAAAAGCTGTAGATACTGTACCTGCTTGAATAGGATTGATTGTATTAGCATGTTCCAAGCATTTAGAGCGTGAAAAAGGAGAAAGTGATACACTCGTTAAGGTATTATGGAGTATCGTGCTTATACCGCTTGTATTATTTGCCGTATTTTTCTACAATCATACAGTAGAAAAAAAAAGAGAACTCCGAAAGATCTATCAAATTAAAGAAGTAGCACCCCAATTTAGAGTTTTAGACATTATTAGCAATCATTCGATTATTTAGTAGTTCATTTGGGTATATAAGAAATGGGAACGTCCTCACGGATAGCTCCCATTTTTAATTCCCCATAAGTCCTTCGTATCTTTATATGATACAATTCGCTCTCCCCAGAATGAATATGCAATCGTAAATCAAATTGGTATGTTAAACCATTAAAAACGAGAAATTATAGGAAAGCTACAAAACCAATAATCAACTTTAATTCATTTTGCTATGAGACGGAACAAGAATGAACGAAAGTATGATGAAAAACCAGTAGGACTAATTTGTATTGATAGCGGTTACCACGCTATCATTCATCGTGTTTATTATTGATTTCATGTAACTTTCGTTTTCCCTATAATTGGGAAGAATAGAATGGGCAGGATTTATTTCTTGCCCTTTTTCTTATCTACCATTCAAATGTAATTTCCCAAAGTTCTTTAATGAAGAAAACGTAAATTATAGAGCCATTATGGAACAAGAATTTTTAATGAGAGTTGCTAATGAAATTAACCGTCAGATAAGGTGCGGTGTAACAATGAGTGTTCAGATGTCATGGGGAGTATCTAAACGCATAGCCACGATATACGAGAATAGAGCCACTCTTGCATTAAGAGTAAGTGGCGTACTGCACAAAGGTTGGGTGTATATCAGCTTAGATGAAGGTCGGGATTGTTATGTCATAACGCTACTTTCTCCCGACAAGAAGAAGGTTGTATCAGTTCGTGACGAAGTTTATTGCGAGGAACTTGGTAGCGTCATAGATAATCTTGTAGAACGTAAGGAAGAATGGACTGATGAAGAGTACGAAAAATTAGCTATGGCTGATAGTGATCAAAAGATGAAATAACATTTACAGGTATAACTAAATGAAAATGCGTTCATATGAAGCCACTACTTGCTAATCTTGGGCAGTCAGCTCGTAGTGGCTTTTTTTTACGAATATATCTATGTGAGGTTGCATATTTATAAATAGTATAGTCCATGTCTTTAATCCCTTTACTATCTATACATATAGCAAATTCCAATCAAATACTTCTACAAATTGCGCATTATTAACAAAGAGTTATTGATATTCCTGTTTCGCAGCTATAAAGGATATGACATTATAATAAGAATTATTGTCTGCCAAGAAGCCGTATATCTTTATAAACGTAGCCATGTTCCAATAGCTTCAAGGTAGCGAAGCTATTTTTTCAAAGACGAAAAAATAACGATAAAAGACAAATTATATGAGTTGGTTAGAAGACATTCAGAACAATAGGAAACGTCAGGTTGAGCAAATGGCAAAAGCCTTTGGATATGAAAACTTTACTATTCAGAAAGCGAGAGCAGAAGATGACGGAGTTGATTACACGGTTGACGAGGAACCTGAGGATGAAACTACGAACAAATCCAAAGATGGCGATGCGTATGCAGGCAAATCCGATATGTACAAAATGCGTATGTTAGGTTTGCGTAAATTCAATGACCAAGACCAAAAGGACTATATCGGAGTTGAAGATGCGGATAACTCCTATATCACCAATTTGGATAACGGAGATATTATCATCAGCAAAACGGACAATGGTTATCTGGTTAGCAAATTCCCTATTGATGAAAACAATGAAGGAGACGAACAAGAAGCTACGGACTTATCCGAAGCTATCAAAATAGCGTTACGGTTCAAAGAAGAGTTGGAAAATGATGAAGATGAACCAGAGCAAATTATGTACAAAGAGGAAACCGATAAAGCATTTGATGATGAAATCAATCCTTTTGAAAGAGAAGCATGGGAAGCAAGTTTGAGTAAAGCTGAAATTGACGAGTTTGAGAAAGCTAAACACGCTGACGGAGATATGCACCCCAACGGTAAATGGGTTTGGCGTTCTTCTGCTAACGGAGGTAAAGGAGATTGGCGTGTAGCAAGTCCTTCTAAACGTACAGGAACGAATAAGTCAACTGCTTCTAAAACCGATAACACGGTACAAAAGTTCATGGACGCTCTTAAAGTAGTTAGCAGTAAATATACCGATGAAAACAAAGTAAGCGTGATAAAAACTCCGAAGGGTAATTGGGATGTTTCCTATGACGGACATAGAGTTGGAACGATAAATTCCAAATTCTTAACCGACAAGATTGCTAAAGAAAAAGGTTGGTTGAAAGATGATACAAAGAAAGCTCCTAATATCAAAACTGTAGGAGTTGCTGAAATGGCTCAGGCTTTGCTTGAAACCGCAAGGAAAAGTAAAAAAACGCATTATGTTGACGTTGAGGTTAATGGTAGGAAGTATAAAGTTAGAGCTACTTCAGAAAGCATTGCGGTATATAATGACAAATTGAGTGTTGTTCCTCACAGCAATCAAGTATTTAGCAAGGTCTTGTATGAGGCTTACAAAGATGTTCAGGCAAAGAAAGACAATAAGCCATCGACATCTAAATCTTCAAATTCTATCACCCATGACATTAACGGTACGAAAGTAATCGTAACAAAGAATACTGACGGTAGCTATACATTAGAAGCTAATGGCAAGAAGGTCAAGAGCGATGACCCCAGTTTCTTTGTAAATGGTACGAACTTGAAACCAAGCGTAAAGAAAGCATTAGCAAAGGAAGTGGGTATATAACAGAAACAATAAATATTCAAGATATGAAAGACGAAAATATTTTTCAAGATGATTTGCATACTGCCGACAAAATTGAGGCTGCACGCAAAGCGAGGGAACAGCAAATCAATAAAGGTATTTGCTATGTAACAACACCTTTATTGGAAACGGATATAGAGAAAGCTGTACAAAGCCAAGAGTTCAGCGCTAACGGTGGCGGTACAGACCTACTTTCTCCAGAGGTAGAAGATTTCAAGAAGCGTTTGGAGAATACTACGGAAACACAAGTTGACCTTTATTTGCAAAGTATTCAGAAGCAGATGATTTACCGTCCCAATGATGAGGCTCTTTTGCAAATGCGTTCCATTCTCTTAGATAAGAAGAATGAATTGCGAACAGGAGAGAAAGCCACGTTACAGGCATTGTCCGCTGCTCGTAAATCAAAAAGCATAGTCTTATCACCCGAAGATATTACGAATGGCAGTCGGGCACGAGATAAGGCAGTAAAGCATATTGCCGATACTTTGAAAGAAGAGTTCGGAGATATTCAGGCAGATCTAAAAGACGGAGTACACCGTGGCGGAGGTATTCTGATTTACAAGAATGCTAATATCGTATGGGATAAAAATCATTCGGAGGATGTACCGCTTTTGGTAAATATTCCTGCTTCTTTCTCTAATCGGGATTTGCAATCAATTAAGACGAGAACCACGGAGCTTGCTAAACAATATGGCATGCACGTTCTCTTCGGTCAGCGCACAGCAGACGCAATTTTATGGATAACCACTCGTGCTTATTATGATGAAGATGGTAATTGGCATGATGCGGTTGCAGAACAATCATTGAAAAAGAATAAATAGTCATGGCTGGAAGTACAAAGAACATAGGTCAGGTAGCAGGAGTACATATTGGTAATAATCCTCCTTCAAATACCGTTTTAATTTGGTATGATAATACTCCGAGTCAGATGCGGCATAAGATATATGACCCAGGATTGAGTCAGTGGGTAGTTCTTGACCAGAACGTTATCTCATTGATTACTTATTCCGAGTTGGTAAACATCGCAAAGAATGTCGGTCTGTCTATCGGTCAGTATTTCCAAATCAAGGATAAAGGGAATGCTTTGGCTCTTGCTATTACAACGACCAAAGTGCAGTATGATGATGAATTGGGCAATATTCTGATTGACGATTTGGGTACCAATATTCAATATCACGTAACTTCTTCCAATCTTTTGGTTGATGACGTTACGGGTGTATTCGATACGGTAAACAAAAAGCTGGTATTCCAGTTCAAAGAAATGGTTCCCGACTTTACTCAAGATGATTACATCTTTGGTAAAGTAAAAAGAAACAACATTTGGAGTTTAGCAAAATACAAACTGTCTTCTTTTCTTTCAACCGTTACTGGTAACTCTATAACATGGAATGGAGGCTTCTTCTTCAATTTCGGTGATGCCCTTAAAAACGTTTTAGATAAAAAAGGTGGAGTAGTTTCAAAAGATGCCTACGACAAAGATTTACAATTGTTGAATACTTCTATTCAGAACGTAGGAAAGGCAAATCAAGAGATTATCAGCAACGCAAACGAGGCAATTAAAAATGCAACATCTGATACGGCTATCTATGCCAAAAAGTCTCCTGCTCTTGAAACAGGAGGAGAGCCGACCGATGCAGCAAAAGGTGATAGCTTGTTAACAATATTATCGAAGTTCCAAAGATACATTTCAAAATTCAAGTATGCGACTGGTATTAAACTAACAAAAGGATTTTTACCTGCTAAAGAAAAAAGTCCGGTAAATAATAATGACACTGTAGAGAGTGCTATTCAAAAACTTGCGAAATATGCTGAATTATACTCTACTGGAGATAATATTTTGGTTAGTAGTGAAGATTTCATCATACCGGATAATAAACCAGAACCTATAACGAAAGATGATACCATAACAGCTGCCATAGCTAAGTTAGCATATTTGTCAGACAAAGTCAAGAATGTATATCCCGTTATCAACCTTTCCCTTGAATCTAATACAGAATTATCATGTTATATTGATAATAATGATTTTGCTCTTATGGATAAAGGGGATATTATAGAACTTGTGATTAATGCTACCTTGAAAAAGACATCATCAGAATTTTCGTCATCTACTGTAATATGTAACAAAATTCTTTTGAAAGAAACCATTGGTGTGATTAATGGAGAAACAAAACCCATTGCATTTGAATCTGAATTAAACACATATTCGACCGTGTATTCGACAATAATTTTTTCAAATAGAAATCTTACCCTTACTCTACATGGAGAAGTGGAATTTATGGGAATCGGTAATATAACAGCAAATCTTATTCTATATAAAAATAATATTTAGATAGGTTTGATATAAAATTCAATTATTATAAAAATAGATTGTTTAACTAATTAAATATGAAACAATATGAAAAATCTTTATGTTGACGATTTTAGTCATACCGTACAAATTTCAAAATTAAGTATCGGATTAAATGTTTCTGAAGCTGGAGTAATTAAAGAAATAGAGCCAAATCAATTTGTAAGAGTTAAGTCAATTGAAGGAAATTCCGTCATCAAACTTGAAAATACTGTTGGAGATGGCATTCTCTTATCAGAAGGTGAAACAGAATATTTTTTCATAGATTGTCATATAGAACTCGTTTCCGGTTCAGTGAATATCATGTACTAAATGAGGAATTATCCCCCTAAAAAAAATCTTACAATAAACAAATCTGATTATGGCTGGTTACGAAGATACTAAACAGAAAATTATCTCAACTCTTATGGGCAGACCTAATGGAACGGAAATTCAACCCGAAAACCATCAGGACTATGCTCTCAATATGTTAGATTACATACGGAGCTTAGAACTTATTGCTACAAGCACCCTAATTGGTGTAGCAGAAGAAATAACCACTCCAGTTCAACCGAATAATTCAAGAGTATGCTACATAGCAGGAGTTGCACAAAATCAGACAGCGGTATTCTTGAATTTCATAGGTCAAGATGGGCAACCTATTTCCGTAACAACGAAAGATGAGGAGGGAGTTTTTGTAATATTGATGTGGAATACTCAATATTGGAGTGCTCAAACATTTAGCACCAATATTATTAGTCAGGTTGAACAAGCAACGTTATATTATGGCTATAATATCCGCAAAACTTATGCAAGTATCGCAGATATGAATTCAGATATTGACAATCCCATAGGAACAGACGGAAAGTATTTGAAAATTGGAGATGTCGTAACTGTTTCTAACACAACAATGCCTTCGGAAAATGGTTTTTATAGTTATGAAGGAAATGTGAAAGGTTGGAAATTTCAAAGTAGCTTTAATTTCCAATTAACGCAAAATATTGGTTCTAATCCTAATTCTGCGATGTCACAAAATGCGGCGACTGTAGCTTTTGCTCTTCAAAGATTGTATAAAACTTCTATATTGAACTGGGATATATCTAAAACTTGCTATTATGCGAAAGATATATCTGATTTCATAATAGACATAAAACTAACCGGAGATATATTGGGTGCAGAAAATGATCCACACTATTGGGCACCAATCTCTGTTCATACAGACATAAAAATGGTAATACTTTATGAAACAGATGCAGACGGAAATTATTTGGAAGATTTCAATTCTATAAGTGTAAGTTTAAAAGGTGACAATTTATCCTATGTTTTGAATCAAGCAGTAAAAGATAAAAATGGGTTAACAGGTAATTTATCTATCGTTGTTGATTGGACACTATGGAAACATGGGAAACAAGAAGCAATGAAACCCCTAAGACTTAATGACGATGTACTGAAAGATCATTTCGGATTTATTTCCATTTTGGAAAATGTAGAAATAACAACGGATAACGTAAAAGCGGGATATATAAAAAATGTTGACAACGCTAATATAAATTCGTGGAATAATGGAGTCATTACAGAGTATCATGGTAAAAATGGATTTACATTTAAGAATATGCAACAAAATGGCTCAGGAGGTATAAGAACAACAACTTTTATTCCAAACCCAAACTACCATTGCATAATAGATATAGAAATACAATCGATTTCAAGCGGTGTAGTAACAGTATATCTGTTTGGGGCGAATGGAGACAAACAATTACAAGCTCAACAGTTACAAGTCGGTAAAAACAGTTTTGAATTTGATCCAGCTTATCATTCCGTATATAATAATCAAACTAATTTTTATTTGATAGTAGCTGTTAGTACATACGAAAGTACAGTTAATGTCAAGAATTTCATTTGCGCCCAATATCCAATCGGGCAAACAGAAAATCTTACGGAAACAATCTCCGATTTACAAAAAGAGATAGCAGTTTTGGAGGGGAAAGTAACGTCTTTGGAAAGCAGTTCGGATATTATTCTGACTTCCCCGAATGGAACTAAATATGTAGTATTGGTTGGGAACAACGGAGTAGTGACAACAACCCCGTTATATCCGGAAAAAGCGTTATTTATCGGTAACTCTTTATTGTTGGGTAATGGAGATTTTGGAATGGATGCAACCGATAAAACAAAGGATTATTACGACATCATAAAAGAGCATATATTGGCTTTCGGGACGGGGAATTATACTTCAAAACAACTTTCAGGAACGGGCTTTGAAGATGCAGAAAGTATCACAACAAGTAATGCGTGGATAGAAGATATTTTAGAGCTTGAACTTGATGCAGATGCCGATTTAGTCGTTGTTCAACTGGGCGATAATGTAAACACGGAATTGAAAAGAACGACATTTAAGAGTAGTTGTGAAACACTTGTTCATAATATACGGCAAATTGCTCCAAAAGCTCGTGTCGCATGGGTTTATGGTTGGTATGTAAATAGTGAAGTTAGAACAACTATTCAAAATGCTTTAAAATCATACGGAGGCATATATATTGAGATAAATGATCTGAATACCAAAGCCAATCAAAGTGAAATAGGGACAGTGATAACGCATGATTCAGTAAAGAGTCAAAACCTTGTTTATGACACTTTAGAAATAATTTCTGCTACACAACTGAAAATTACTTTTACTGTTGAAGGCAAACAATATATAAGCGAGATAACGGTAAATAGTTATCAAGATAGTTCAAGTAGTAAAACTGTAAGTTGGCAAGGATATGAAACAATAACAGTAAGTGCAGGTGTTGCTTCTCATCCGGGTAATTTAGGTTTTGAAAAAATAGCTCAAAGAATTATTGAAGGATTAAAAATGTAAAATTATGCTATCGCAAATTACAGATGAAAATTATAAGGAGATATTAAAATCCGACAAGTTGGTAATTATTGACGTTTATGCAACTTGGTGTAAGCCGTGTTCTGTTATTGCGCCAATCTTGGATAAGTTATCAGAAGAATATTCAGAGAAAGTTTTGATTGGAAAATATAATATAGAGGATGAGGTGGAGTTGTGCGAAAAATATAATATTCTCAGCATCCCTACTTTATTATTTTTCAGAAATGGGAAAATGATAGATAAGTGTATAGGTTCTTTTGTAACCTCTACTATAAGAGAAAAGATAAATAATTTATAAATAACGGCTATGATAAGTTTAGGTAGATTAGGACGTTTAGGTAGATTAGGCAATATTTATGATATTAATATAAGCAAAATTTCTAAGATTGCTTTTGCCTCCGGAAAAGCTTTTCCGATCTGGAACACGAAACCGGGAGACGATAAACTGATGTCCCTATCGATACATGGGCTTACGGAACAGATCGGCACACCGACTCCGGAGAATCCCGTACCTATGCGATCGGTAGGAGACAGTGGGCTGTTTTTGTCAGTCATGCCGGATAAAGCAGGAAGCGATTACCAGTTGTTGAACATCAAAGAAGCAATGAAAAAGGCGGGACATGACGGTATCCTTCGATCAGTAAACGGCATATACGATGAAGTAGTGTATAACGGAAAAGAATGGAAACTGATACAGCGGATAGGTGTGAGTACAGGATTCACCGTCACTTCAATCTCAACACTTAATAGTAACGGAGATTTAAGAGAAGTCCTTATAAGAGGATCGGTAAAAGGAACACAAGTAACCCCTGACATATCTGTCTTTTACAGCAATAAATTCTATTATACAGGAGATTCCACATCCAATAAGTGGAATAAAGTATATGGAGTATGGACAAACAGTCTGCGATACGGTTTTTACCTTGTATATGATGTAAATGATTATCCCACCGAAGATGATCTTAAGAAAATGATCGAGGATGAAAGTACTATCTATTATTATGTATTATTTACTCCGGCAGAATATTCTCTTGATTTACCGGCAATAACGACCTATGACGAACAGACCTATTTCGCCAGCAATGCAGCCGACGTCAAGCCTCGTATGATAGCCCGATGTAAAGTATCGAAAGCATTGGACTACATCCGGGAGGGTCTGATCGGTTACTATACCGGTCGAGGACGAAGCAACACGGATGAGAATAAAAACATTCTTCCGGATCTATCCGGCAACGGGAACGACCTTGAGAACAAAAACTTCGCATATACCCCTGAATCGGGATACGGAGACGGATATATCCAATATGACGGGGTAGACGATTTCAGTATGTTACCGACCGACAAGAACTTTAAAAGCGGAGTCAAGACCCAGATGTTTGTATTCTCTGATAATTCGATGAATCCAGAAACAGCAAACATATATAACGGAGGAATAGTTGTTGAAAAATATTTTGTAATTCTAAACAATCAAATTAATGCTAATGCTGATTACGAACAAGTTTATTTAAACGGAACAGATGTAAAGACGACAGGTTTCAATATAAACGGTTCGACAGAAATAAATACTATCGTCATATCAAAAATAAAGTACACAGAGGAATTCAATAAGAACTTTAATATCAGTACAATTTTAAATGCCGCTATTTATTGTTTAAAACAGAGGGTGCATGATGTTTTATTATATGACAGGATATTAACCGAAGAGGAGATACAGCATAACTATAAAGTCTCGTGTCAGTACAACGGAGAAGATATAAACGGCAAGGCTGAAGAAACTACGGCCAGCGGAGAAAATGGCTTCATTATTTATAACTCTTTACCCGGAATATTTAAAGAACTCACCGTTTACGGCAAATCAATCCAAGACGGTACACCGACACCGGAGAATCCGATACCGATAAATTCAGTAGGAGATACCCCGTTGATAATTACAATTAGTAACGGCACGGAAACACAGCAGATAAATTTTGGAGATATTAAATTGAGTTCTGTCGGAACAGTATATGACGAACTTGTATTTGATAATAGTATCGGAAAATGGAAAGTGATACAGCGGATAGGAGTATTGGATAATATTCCGGAAATGGGAACTCTGTTTAAAGATGCTACATATACAGATAAGCAATTATTCCGTTTTCAGTTTAAGACATCCGCTCCGGAAAACTTTTGTGCAACCGGTCAGACCCTAAGCAATATATTCATAACGGCCACCGGTTCTGCAATGGATAAACAACCCTTAAACAGTTGCTGGAGTCAATATGCAAGAGAAAATGTACACTACATCTATTTCAATGTGCCTTTAGAATATGACACAGTAGAAAAAGCGATAAGCTATTTAGGTGAAAATTACGAGATACATTATCCCCTATACAGCCCGATAGAAACCGAATTAGACTTTGAATCCCCGAAAACCTTTTCCGGAGAAGTTACGGTAACTACCAATCAGGAAACCGTACATCCGTATATGACCGCCCGAATAGCAGTAGGAGAAAAACTAACGTTGCCCGCTGATCCATTGGCCATATATATAGCCGGAAAACAAACAACGGGAGATAATACATTTAAAGACTATTCAGGTAATGGAAACGATATACCGCTTTTCAATATTGCCCATAGTGCGGAGTCCGGATTCTTTCAAGGTGCATTACACCTTGACGGAGTAGACGATACCGGGAGGTTACCGCTTGAATCGTTCAATCCGGCAATAACAGCAGAAACAAGTTTCTTTTTGTCCGGCAAAGTCAATGAAATAGGTATTAAATATTTCAGTTATTTACGAACGAAAGATAGCGTATCTACGGCATTATCAAGATTATCACCGGCAAATACAGGTGATTTCATAGCATATTATCCGTTAGCTTTAACCGGGAATCCGGATGTCAACCTATTGAATACCTATAGGCTGACATATAACAATAATAATATGTTAGACCAACTATTATCACCGGCAAACAAAACTTACTACAATTTAGCTGGTTTTTTACAAGGCGAATCACAAGTGGAATTAGGAAGATTAGATTACCGCTATCTGATAATCTATCCCCGCAATCTTACTAAAGAAGAACAGGAAATAGTACTTAAATATATCAAACAAGGAATTTACGAACTATAAAAACAAAAACACGATGAACAGATATTATGTAATCCCGGTGTCAGAACTCAAAGAGATAGACCCGGATTGGGAAACGAGAAGAAAGAACGTGGACGCAACAGAAGCGATCATACACGTAGAAACATACGATACGCTGGTATCGGAGAGAAATAAGGAAATAATGCCCCTATCAAAAGAACTTACAGAGAGAAATACCTATCCCGTCTATCAAGGAAAATATCTGACGGAACTGTTGGATAGTCTGGAATGGACACCGAATCAGGAAGGAGGTCTTCGATGAAATGGTTGAGAGAAAGTAACCGTCCGCGTCATATCTTATATGGATTTTTCGGGGCGTTGATAGGCACGTTACTGTTTTCCATAGGCTTGGCGATCGGCAAGGAATATGGAGACAAGGCATGGGGTGGGAAATTCGACCGGCTCGATTTATGGGCAACACTGATAGGAGGTATTGCCGGACAGATTATTCAATTGTTTATTATATGGATAATTATTAAACTGATTTAGCTATGATAGAACTTAAAAATATAAATCCTAACGAAAGCGGTTTATCTGTTAGGGGTAAACTTAATAATATGTTTGCTTCTCTTATCACTGGAGATGAGGGGGTAAATAAAGTTTGGGCAAAGATTCAACAAATATTGAATAGCCAAAATTCTTTGGAAGAACTTTCTGAAGCTCAATATGAGGAATTGAAAGACCAAGTCCTAAAATCCTTTGACTACACGGACACAACAGCCAATGACCTTACGAATTACATAAACGCAATTAACGGCGGAGTTGCGGGTTTTGCGGAAAGTACAGAATACAATCCGAATATACCGGAAGATAAATCGGCTACTATTCTTGCAGTGGGAGCAGGAACTTACACTTATTTTAAAGATTCTACTGGAGTTGCTATTACTATTGAAGGGGATGACACTCTTACTATATTTTATAAAGCCGCCAATTCTACCTATTGGCAATATAAGTCAATTTTGGGCAAAATAAATATTAGTGAAATTGATGGAGGTAATGCCTTCGATTAGGTTATTTGAATTAAAGACCGACCGGACTACGAGTGAATTAATTGTTTCACGTTTTTATTATTTCCGAGTACCTTTTTGTTCGGTTGGTCTTTATTAGGTGATTTGGAAAAATTAAACTTAAATGTTATTTTTAATCAAATCCTAAAACAAAAAGTTATGAGTACACAATTAATTAAAGTTGATTTTAATATCGAGTTGGCGAAAAAAATTAGTGCTGGTGAAATTTCGGGAAAAATAACTACTCGTGACGGTCAAGATGTTGAAATAATCAAGTTCAATAAAAAAGGTGATTATCCTATTGTTGCATTAGTTGGAAAAGATGAAACGATTAGGTGTTATTCCACTAATGGAGATTGGGATATGAAATATAATCATGGGGCGGGAAATAATTATGCCCCTCTTGATTTAGTATTACAAATTCCACAAAGGGAACGATTTAAACAAGGAGATATAATTAAGGTTGATAAAATCATATTTATACTCGAAGAATACAAGAGTAGTACATCTGCTTCATGCTACGTAATATTCCAGTCGGGAACTGTGTACTATTCTGAGACTTTGTACAGTGTACATCTTTGGGATAAGGCAAGACTTGCTACTGATGAAGAAAAAATTTCATTATTTGAAGCTATGGCATTTCAAGGAAGCCAGTGTGAAGAAGATGAAGAATGATATACCCGTTGTTTTCTAATTGAAAACAGAGACGCAACTGAAAATTGATAAGCCTACGAGCAATAGCAGTGCTACAATTCGGTTGCGTCTATTTTAAAAGGCTTTTCTATATACCATATAGTTTGGCACGTTCATAATTTTAGTTAGAACCATTATATTGGATGAAGAATAAATTTCCTACACCTAATTATTCAGAGTCCTTTATAATGGTTCTGTTCTATATACAAATTAAAACAATTCGGGAATGAAAATAGTTATTTCAATAAAGATAATTTGAGGTTGAAAAATCTTTGTATATTTGCAAATAAATTTGTGAGTATATGGCAGAGAACGACAAACAGGAGGTAGATTCAAAAGGCAGTTCCGATCCGAAAGAAAATACCAGAAGCCGGATTGCAATGATATATGTATGTGCATTCTTTGGTGTTATTGCTGTGGTATTTGGAATAGGGCTTTTTAGCTGTTTTAAAGTAGATGAGTACAAGGATATGCTTGTTACTGTTTCAGGCATATTATCTGGGCCTCTTGGATTTATTGTCGGTTACTATTTTAAAGCATCGAAAGAATGAACACGTTTATAGTCACATATACTTTAGACGATTCTACAGAATCATATCCCAAGATAAGTTCTCGCTTGAAAGACTTTCCTAAGTGGGCGAAACTGTTCGCCCGTGTATGGATAATCAGAACGTCACGCTCTTCTAAAAGGGTTCGTGATGAATTGTCTGATGTAATTGAGGGCAAAGGAAAAATTGTCGTAATCAACATTACAGACTCTGCGTGGGCTACATACGGAATCAATGATAGAATGATTGACTGGATGAAAGAGAATATATGAAACGAAAGGCGGTTAAGTTTTTCCCTCTGACCGTCTTTTTTCCTTGTTAAGTGCAACTAAGTATATAAATCCCCTATTTTTTTATATACTTCATCCTCATCTCCATTTAAAATGATTAGAGATTTTTCTGTTGAAAAAGAATCTCCAACTACATCTTGAATAAAATGATAATGTCCTTTAGTCTTTAATGAGAGATTATATTCATCAGATAAAGTACGACTATAAAAGAAACATTTCTCATTTGCGTTGGAAGGCATATCTAAAATGTCATCTGTTAAGTATTTTGCAACATCCCGTTTAAATCTAAAATGTTTAGAACATGCTTCACGCTCCTTTTTATTAACTTTTTCTGGCAAATATATAAATGGCTTTGACTTATATGAGGAAAGTATATTTGTACGAGTGCTTTTACCCCAAAGTAACGACATCTTTAATGCAACAAATTCCTCACATAACATCTGAGCCCAATCTTCACATAATGGGAAATATACTATAGGCATTTTGACATCATCACTATATTCCACTTCTCTATTAATGTAATAATCAATAATATTATTCAGAACACACAACAACTTTCTACCTTCTTTAGTATGTAAATTAAGAGAAGATAGTATATTCAAAAGAGCCTTGAATTCATGGCTTTCCTGTTTTGCTGTTTTTATAAAGTTGTCGTGTAACATATTAATTAGATTTAAGAATAATAATGTCCAAATTCATGATTGCCCGTGTCATACCGACATAAATTTCGAATAGAAAATTATCCCATGAACTCTTGATCTTTGAAGCTGGGATGACAAGTATTATATTGTTATCCTCTAAACCCTTATATTTAAGTATCGTTGTAAAGGCTAACAATTCCTTAGACTTCCTTTCTATAGTTTTTTCAGATAAAACTTCAAGAAATGACTCCATTTCTGCTATTATATCATATACTGAATCATCATCTTCATTTTCTTTATATTTAAAATCAGAATGTATCAGCAATGTTGTAGAAGAAATTTCTCCGCAATATTGAAATAGATGTTTGGTGTGTTCTTTAATAGTTTTCTTTACTTCTCTTACATTATCATGGAAAGATATTGTAAGTCCTGCTATATCATTTCCTTTAAGAGAATCTAAATATAACTCAAAAGCTTCCTGGCAATGTTCAACTGACAATACTTTATTGGCATATTCTACAATAAGTTTATTTGTAGGAACACGTTTGTTCTCATCAAGTATGAAGCATGCTGCGTATTTTGCTATTTTATTAATATTTTCATTCAAATTTCGACTAACATTATTATATCCTTGTTCAAGATCATAAAATACTAGATATCGTCCTTGTTTAAGACCATTGTGTTGTGAACTTAATAGTTCATTGAGCACAATATCAACACCTTTATCAATGACATCTTGTGCTTCATCAATAATAATATAGTCATAATCTACCTTAGTAATTTTACTGAGTTCTTTGCTTAAAAGTTTGTAAACATCATATTGGCTATTATCACTTTTAATATTAAGTTCTATATTTGTTATTTCCTTGATATAATTATTGAATGTTTTGACAGTACATGAATTTAATCGTTCTTTATCTAAATCAAGCCGAACCTTACTTGCTAGCAGTCCTGTCCAACATAGATATAACCCCTTAAGACCACTATGTCTTTTAATAAATGCTTTAGCCATAGTGGTTTTTCCTGTTCCTGGTCCACCCTCAATTAATATTCTAGGATTTTTTCTCAAACCTTCTAGAATACTTAGATTGTCAATCTGTAACCAATCCAAAACTTCGCGAAGCGAAGTTAGTGAATATTTATAACGATCTTCAATTGATGGAGCAAGTGAGTTTACAATAGACTGTAATTCTGTCTTTGATATTATACGTTTAGAGCGTTTATTTTTACGAATTACACTTAAACAGAAGTCTGCAAAAGAATTATCACTATCTTGATCTAACTTATTCCAAAGTTTATGAGAAAGGTTGATTTGAGAAGAGTCACGTGATATGTCAAGAGTACTATGAGGGAAAGCACATACATAATCAACAAATATTTGATCCTTATTTAATATCCCATTATTTAACAATGCCCATTTATAATCATGAGCTTGCTTAAATGGTGTTCTACTCATTTCCCTTAAGACCCCTTTATAGCTATAATAAAAGAACCCCCTTATCAACTCAATTATACCACCTTTAACTTCAACAATAATTGCACCTTCTTGGCATATAAGGAGAAAATCAATCTGTATTTCATTTTGACCTCCATATGGTATGTTGAAAGTTTTATCATACCACATATACCATGTCAAAGGACTTGCTTCACAATCTCGTACAATACGTTCATACATATCTTTTTCTCCCTGAAGTACATTACCACTATTGTAATTAATACCAATAGTAGAGTCAATTAGAAGAGTATCTTTATGAGATTTAATAATGATTGCTATATTGTTGTGAGTTATTTATAATTTGATTACTTCCAAAGATTTTCGTCTACAAGTTCGGACATTGAATAGTTAAACATGTCTATCAATTCTGCCCTATGATTAGGAAACATTTCTAGAACTTTTATTAGAGACTTTAATGATAAACACATTTTGACTCTATCGTAATATCCATCTCTTATATCTTGTTCAAATTCATCGAATGTTTTTAGCTTTGGCCGTGTAGTTATTTTTAATGTCTTTTCTTCCCAATAAGATTGATTTCTATAACAAAATTGCCAAAAAGACATTTTTTTGTAAAACTGCTGCTGGTTACACCATCTGGCAATTTGGACATAAAAATTTGATACTGGGGCATTATGATAGTCTTCATGCCTCATCACATATCCAACACATCCATATTGCATGAGTATTTTAATTCTTTGAAATAATTCCCAAATGTCTTTATAAAATATATCTACTTTTGTTGGAGACTGTTTAAAACCACAAAACAAATAGAACTTTGTACCTTTCTTTGGATTGTAACGTTTCCAGATTTTAAGTGATTTTTCAATTATCTCATGATCTTTCCAATTATCAAAAGCAAAAATAAAATCACCATGATAACGCGACCGTGATAACATTTCTGCCATTTCTTCGCCATAAGGACTTTCTGCTAACATGCGTTCATCAAGACCTTGCCGGAATTGAAATGGGCGTTTAGTCTCTATAAGTTGCTTCAGTAGTGGTCTCCAAATAGATGGGTCAGAAGCAAGAAAATTGTCATCCCATAAATAGATATATGGCCGAACAAGTTTTCCGTTTTTATCTTTCTCATCATCCAAGAACCATTGTAATTTAGAATATGGTAATATACAATTCTCTAGTTTATTAACACAGAATGGACAATGTCTTACACAACCACGGGTTAAAAAACCTATTGAATATTTTTGATAATCTTTAAATTTTTCTCGTTTAAAACCTTTCTTAACTTGTTGATTAATAAATTGATCATATAAATGATAGTAAGGCATCTGACGAGACATGCTAATCCCATACTCTTTACCTCCATGAAAGTTTCTAAGAGTATTTAGGAATTCATCATGTTCTAATTGGTTCATATCTTGTTCACGTTTTCTACGATA
This sequence comes from Coprobacter fastidiosus, assembly GCF_030296935.1. Classification (NCBI taxonomy): domain Bacteria; kingdom Pseudomonadati; phylum Bacteroidota; class Bacteroidia; order Bacteroidales; family Barnesiellaceae; genus Coprobacter; species Coprobacter fastidiosus. Next base: position 756,644 of record NZ_AP028032.1, read on the forward strand.
TTCCATTACACTTACTTCATTGGCATAAAATCCAGTTCCTCCACATTTAAACTTCTTTTCTTCCGGTGTTCCTTTTGATCGTATATATAGTTCTGGTAATTTGGTAAACGTAAAGACACAAGACAAATATATTCTTGTATAATGTAAAGTATTTGCCTGAGGATCAAGAATTAATTCAAATGGAATTCCATTATCATGGAAAAATCCTGCCAATTTTAGTAATACAAGATTTGGGTGACGCGTTCCATTATCAAGTAGATCCGCATCAATTAGTCCTATTATTTCTTGTTTTTTTGACATATTATTCATTCATTGATTTTATAAAGGCTTTGCCTTTCTCTGTCAATACATAACCGCCTGTTTTACGCGAACCTTGATACTCAATCAAATTAAGATCTTCTGAAATAAGTTGCTTAAGGATTCTATCAATAGTAGGCATTGATATTTTTATTGCATCATGCAAGTCTTTTCTTTTAGCTATTCCTAGTTCTGAAATCTTTAACAGGACACTTTTTATCTTATCATTTATCTTATCATCATCTGAGGAAATAAAATCATCCCCAATCAAGACTCTATCACCAAAACCTTCTCTACAAGGAATCTCAATCAAGAAATAACTTCTCTCTTCATTTGTCTCAATCACAGCAGGAGCAGAGCCATTTCTTCTTAATTCGTCTTGTATGGTTGGGATACCGGTTCCTCTACCTTCGGACAACTGAAGTTCTTTGAGATAATCGCCCAAACGACGATTACGGTAGCGGCGTGACTTCAGACGTTCAGCCTTTTGGATAGCATCAATGCTGATGGAACGGTCCGGACCGGCATAACTAAGAATGGAAATCTTTTCTGGCTCAATCGTAATCTCAACCGGTTCTCGTTCTTGATAATCTCTATGATACAAAGCATTAACGACTGCCTCTTCAATTGCTTGATAAGGATAGTTGAAGAAGATTATAGATTCAGCCTTGTCTTTCTGCTTAATGATACGTTTCTTGATAACATTCGTTTTGATATAGTCCAATGCCTGTTTTATCATATCGGGAACAGGGCCAACAATCTTTGGAACCTCAATCATGTTATTGGGATTCTTAATGCAGCCCTCGGGAAAGATAACAATATCTACTTGTGTTGTCGGGAAAAATTTGGCAGGATTCTTACAGAACATCATAGCGGCCACATTCTTGACTAGTTGACGTTCAACGGGCCCTACCAGCAGGTCCATTTGCGACAACAACTCGAACAGGGACAGCTTTTCGAAATCAGCAACCAAACGACTGTTGACTGTTTGCAAGTAATCCAGAACCAAGGCCCTTGAAATATCTGTTATCTCTATACTCTCATTACCCCTTTCATCAAATGGAGTACGATTCGCCATCTCACGCAATTCATCCAAGACTTCACCTCTCGCCTCAATAGTATTGGTTCCACTACGAACATACCACTTACATGGCGACTGATTACTTGCTGTAACTCGTTCACGTACATTATAAGGACGGTTCACTCCAGCTGGCACCCAAATAATTCCCGTCAATCTCCTGCATGTCGATTCGTGGCAAATAGAATGGCTCAATCTTATGATTGAACCCAACCATATCACGTTGTATCTTATCAAGTTCCTCTATAGGAACACCTGTCACTGGCCGTTTTGCGATACCTGTGTTTTCTTCTTCTTGAACACCTACGATGATGTATCCTCCGCCAATGTTATCAAAATCATTAGCGAAAGCACAGATGGTGCGATAAATTTTATCTGGATTCCATCCTGTTTTAAACTCAATACGGGTGGATTCTATTTTACGCTTATGAAGCAAGTCTTCTATGTTTACCGGAATAGCCATCTTGATATACTTATTTAGATTTATCCTTTTCTACATGAAGCAATTCTCTTACATCAACATCCAAAAGTTCCGCTATGCGAAATAATGTTTCCAAATCTGGTTGTGAAGCATTAGTACACCAACGAGAAACAGATGTCACATTCCTACCAACTTGCTCAGAGAGCCATTTAGCCGTTTTATTCTTTTCAACAAGGACTATTTTAATCCTATTCAATTGCTTCATAATTGAAATAATTTGTAGTTTAATGCAAATATATCAAAATTCAATGTGAAAAGCTAATATTGTTCAATTTATTTTGGTAAAATACCTTTCAATGATAATTCTATTCAAAAATTAACCACCATACCATTAGCCTTGTCAAGTTCATTCCAGCGAGTACAGAACAAATGTGAGTGGCGAACAGGAGGATAGTCTGCGAGCAGAGCACCAGTATTAATCAGTTCACACTTCTCGTTGATAATGCCGAATGATTCATAGTCGCTATTCTCAAACAAACGTTTAGTGCGCTTAAAGTATGTGGCACGAAGCACGGTAAATACCATATCCACGAACTTCCAACAATACACAAGGCTCATACGACATGTTACTACCCTTCAGCACCAGTTCTTTGTGCTTCAAGATACTAGCTACTACACTCTAGTTACCAACACGAACAAATGCCTACATCGGTCCATCATCTATGTTATAATAAGATATCTGAGCACCAGGCATCACTGTGAGTACAACGAACTCCTTGTCTTCAGCCTTTGCGAACGAGAGGTTGAATCAGGTATTGGATCAATGTGAGACTTGATAGCTTCGCTGATCTTCTCCGCATCATCTTTTACGTCATCAAGACCGACCGATAGTTTTATCATTAGCAATACCCCAAATGAGTCTGCCACCAATACCATTGGCAAAGGTGCTCACACTCTTGCACCAACTTTTCGGTTTCTTCACCTCCAGAGCCACCTTCTTATCATATTTTGTTACCCCGCCTATCAGTTGGTGAATGTCTAGTACTTCTATTTTATATATAACGTATTGACCTACTATTTATTTAAATGTTTAGAGTTCTATCGAACATAACGATTCCCCTTTATATTTTATAATATGTAGCATCTGACTCACAGAAACAACAGATGATTACTTTACCATCAAAGTCACTCTCATGGATTGCCTTCAACGCAATCTAAGCAGCCTCTGCCTTTGGATAGCCATACACACCAGTACTAATACAAGGGAAAGCGATACTCTTAATGCTCTTTTCCTTAGCAATGTCAAGTGCACATGAAACCAGCAACTGAGACTCGTCACCATTACCATAAAAACAGGTCCGACGGTATGGATTACATACTTGCAAGGCAAGTTATATGCCCCTGTTATCTTACTCTGACCAGTCTCGCAACCGCAAGAGTCATGCACTCCTTCAAGAGTTCGCGACCTGCAGCACGATGAATAGCACCATCCACTCCTCCACCATCTAACAACGAGCGGTTAGCTGCATTAACGATTGCATCAACTGCCAGCTTGGTTATGCCACCAACGACGAGTTCTATCTGTTTCATATACTTACCTCTTATTCCATATCGGTTAGAACCATACCGCAAAATTCGTTTGCATTATTTGCATTATAAATTTTAGCGCCAATATTCTTTAATGGTTCATAGCTATGTAGAGATTTTGAACCACCAAGTAAAAATATATATAACTTATTATCATCATTCAAATAATCACGGAAATAGCTTACAGATTCATTGATATTGCCTAAGTCACCATCTGTAATCAACACGGTAACTAGATCTCTAAATCTTACGTCTAACGTTGATTTAATTCTTGAAATTGGAAACTTAGTTCCACCGTGACCATTTGTTAATAGACGCTCCCTTACGTCATCATATTTATCACTCCAATCAACGTATGCATCAATTTTATCACTAAATCCTATAAATGCAACCTTGCTTTTTGTTGATTCAAAGTATGATAAAATACCATATGATGCAAGAACAGCCTGATGCATATTAGCAGATTCCTTCATCGCAGACCCCATACTACCGGATGTATCAACGACCAACAACAAATCCATTTGTTTGCTTTCAGTACCATTATCATCATTAGATACATATTCCCACTTTTTTGTAGTCATTCCAGGAATAAGTCGTGGAGATGTCATATATGTTAACATTAAATCCAGCTCCTCTATTGGGTCACCAATTCTCCATACAGAGGGATATGTATATGAAGACTTGTTTCCTGTATTCGAAAATTCAACAATTGGTATGATATTAGCACTTTGAACATTAAACCAAAGAACTCCCTTCTGCTTATCAGACATACCTATAATACCAGCAATTGCTAATAGGTCGATGAACTCTTCTACAGAGGTTTCTTCTGCGAGTACTTCTATTGCTTCTTTGACTTTATCAGGATCCGCAAAAACAAAAGCATTTCCGTGTTCATCGCCATCTTTAGGTCTACCAACACCCCATTGACCGCTCTGTTGCTGAGGTCCCTGCTGACCGCTCTGTTGCTGAGATCCTTGTTGACTACTCTGCTGGGGATTCTTTTGGTCTTCAACATATAGTTTAAAGAATATTTCTGCATATTCTTCAACTTTATCTAAAAATGACGATTTATCTTCTATGCCGTTTTTCGTGAATGAATCAGCTAATTGATGGACAATTTTTAAAAATTCAGGATCAGTTTCATTTATACCAAGATCTTCTTTCCAAATTGCCTCTTTTGTTAGAAACATTAATTTGCAATGCCTTGGACAAGCACTGATATTTGCACCTATTTTTATCCAATCGATTTCACTCTTTAAAGTTTCTTTACTATGTCTATAATAGTTTTTTGTATCAACAATAATATCAGCTGCTTGATTTGAAATTGCTCCACACGCATACTTGATATTTATACCAAGATGAGAGAAATGCTTATAATAAACATCTCTAATTCTTTTTAGCATTCTAAAATGAGTAATTACATCAAATGGGCAACACATATAGTGCTCTATTTCATGTCTTGTAAGTACTTTTACTTCATTCTGAAACTCATGATAACTTATAGGAAGTTTTCCGAAATTAAGATGAATCTGCCAAGTCTTATCTATAGTAATATAGTATTGCCCAGTTGAATAATTAGCATCATCCGGCAAAAGCATTTTGACAATAGGCATAGGAATCCCCAAGGAATTGTGATACTCCTTGACGAATACATACTCAATTGCTTCTTGGGCTTTCAATCTATATGTTTCAATATCAATTGACATTGTTTGCTTGTAAGTATTTGAATAATTCAGAATCTTCGTCCCCTTGGTAGGTAAAGATATATTTTTTCAATCTCTTAACTGACAAGTCGCATGCATCTCGTGTAATATCCAACAACTTAAATGGTTTTACTTTTTGTATGTCACCATTTGCAAGATCGGTACCAGGAATAACCGCTTGAATAAGAGATGACAGTTGAGGATTCGATATTATTGAATCTTTTTCGAGCTTAAATGTATATTCCTTTATTTCTATCTTTTTGATAGAACGGTTAACTCGCTCTGAAATGTACTGTCGATTGGGAATATCATATCTAAATGCTAATTCTGATTTTATAGCCTTAAGCTTCGAAATGTCACCTTTTGAGTTATCTATCTGGTTGTTATAGGACACAATCTTATCATAAACTGGAGCATATTTTTCATTTAAGACTGGAACAATCTCTGCAGATATTACAAGAGAATTATATGACGAGTCTCTTATTTCTTTAAGATACTCATTGAATTCTGGAACTGAAAGTGTTCCTGTCTTAACTCTTTCAAAACCCATAAGAAGATCTTTAATACCATCAAACTCATTTTTGATCATTTGTATGATATTTCGAGTTCCATCTAAATCAATATTTGTTATAAAAATGGATGTTTGCTTCCCTGAATTTGTATTTTTCCAATGTTCAGTTAAAGTTGACACATACTTTTTGCTCAGAACAGCTCTATGCCAAATCATATATGGGGCTAAAACCTCAATATGATTTACATTGACTTCTCTGTCTCCAAGGAACCATGCAAGAGCTTTTCCATATCTGTACAGGTCTTCTTTTACTCTGACGCTTAGTGGTAACTTGATTTTTGAGCACACTTTTTCTGGTGCACACATATGACAATTCTCACAAAGACTCTTGTCAACAGACAAGTTATCATTAGACTCTTTAGAGGCTCTTTCACATAGGCGATATGAAGCAATTATGTAGTTGATAAACAATTCGGCTTCTTCTGTATATGGAATATTCTTAACAATTTCTTGAAGTTCTTCTAGATTAACATCCTGAAGATATTCCTCAATACGATCATTATAAGATGATTTATCTCGTTTTCCAATAGTACTGAAACTGTCATAATCAGGCATGGTTATCGGAAGTGCAAGAGCAAATCTATCCTTGAATGGCAAAGACAATTCTGTGTTCGCATTGTCCTTTGGGTTCAAGGTTGCAAACAGGGTGAAAGCAGGAACAATCATACTCTGATCATGATATTTTACTGACCCTTCTGCGAGCAATGACAATAGAATATTTTGTGCGTATGGAGATAAACGATTTATCTCATCAATGATTTTCCATCTTGATGTGACAAATTCGTTCCAGACCACTGACAACTTACCATTATCAAGTGGTTTGTTTCCTGTCATTTGAGTAAAATCTAAACTACCAAGGATTTTTTCTTCTGTCAATTGTGGATGTCCTCTCAATATACAATCTTCAATCTTTTCCTTGGTAAGATGGCAAAACAACTGACCTAAATACTTAGACAAGGTGGTTTTTCCTCCGCCATGTCCTCCATACAACATCATTGTACCACGCTCAACAAGTGCATTGATTACAGCAAGCGTTTCTACCAAATACACTTTTCGATCTTTCAACTTCTCGTTCGAGAACTTTGCACCTTCAAGTTCTGAATTGTGCACATACAAATTGTTTATTCGTATGTTATCCAATGCCTGAATTATATCAATATTTGTCATTATTAGTATTCTTTTGTATATGATAATTTAATAAGTCCACTCTCCAATAGTTTTCGGAGATAGTCATGATCTAAATCAGATGGCGTTAACTCTAAAGACTCTTTTTGTTGAAGCCAGTTTATCTCTGTTTCCAATCCAGATTTTTTCATGATGTCTTCAAATATCTGCTGAGTTTTATTCTTATCCTCAAGCATTGTATCTAAAGTTTCATCAGAAATAGAATTCATAAAATCAGAGAGTGGTCCTAAACCATTCACAATTGTTGCCAGAGTTCCATTTTCAGAATCATATATTGAGTCAATATCATTTTGTAATTCTGGATGAGTTTTTGCAATCTTTTCCAACATAGCTTTTTTGGTCTTGTTATAGTTTGCCAAGAATTCATCAAAGCAGTCTTTTACTTCGTCAAAAATCTTTATTTCTGAACTATGGAGCTTTGCAATTTCATTATGACATTTGTTTAGTTTTGGAACGATTTCCTCAAATTTCACAGTAAGTATCTGTGGTAGTACATTAGCGTTTCTTACTGTCTTGTAATTCTTTATGAGCAGATCTATCTCACCTTCTTTTTCGAATCCATCCCAAGTTTTATTAAACGACAATTCATCTTCTGCATAGAATTCTTTTATGTCAATGTACTTGGCTTCAATATCATTCCAAGTATTCTCAATAAAATTATTCAAGCATTCAGCTACATCTCCTTTTGTTGCCAACATGGTGTCATCGAACTTCTTGAAAAGTTGCTTAAGTGTATCATCCGAATTACTTGAGATGCCAGTATCAGAAAGTATGGTTATTACTTTCTTAATAGACGCGATTCTGTTTCTTACTCGCAAGTATAGTTTTGACTTATTTTCGGACTCATTAAGTGCTGTAAGATTCTGTCCATTTTTTATAGACTGCTTAATTATTTCGGAATAGAATGATATTGTCTCATCATTCTTTTGTTCTTCCGTATATAGATCTTCTACCTTTGTATAAGCCAATTCAGAAATGTCTGCTAAACCAACAAATTCATCCTCTAAATCTGTCAAGAATCCATCAATATTATTCTCAAATTCATCTGGCTTATTAACAAATGCTGAGACATCTGATTTCAACTTTTTATTAAATTCAGAGATGATTTTATCAAATATACACTTGTCATCATCAAAAGAAATGTTTTCAAGTGTACTTAATATTGAATCAATTCTAGAAGAATATGTTTCATAATTACCTTTTAGGAAATCTCGCAATTTAGCAATATTATTTTCGTTATTCTTTGTATGTTCCTCAACCCATGACACAAATGCATCTAACCCTGGAGCTGTCATTTTTTCATACAAAGAATCAAATAACTGTTCAAGTTGCTTTGTGCATTTTTCAAAATCTTTTTTGGTAAGGATGTTTGAAATCCTTTCCTCAATTGCGTTAAGCTCATCTTGCCACTCTTGCTTGCTAAGCTCTAATTTAAGAGTTTCGGCATATTTATCACCCTTTTTTATCTCAAGAGCCTTATTGTATTGCTTTGTAATTTTATCAATATTCATATGGTTACTCTTTTAATAAATCTTTGATATATTCATAAACCTTGGTATAACTCAATGCTTCTGCCTGACAATCTTTACAGAACTTTAAGGTTTCGTCCATTCGAACTTTATATGTAGAATTAGTCAAACTTGTTTGAAGAAAGGCCTTGAACTTATGAATATCAGACTCGTCAATTGAAGTTTCTTTTGCAGGATGCAATTTTGCATCAATGACATTTTGAACTTCTGATCTTGGCGTCAAATATCTAGCATACTGTGTCCAACACCAATCACCATCATATCTTTGTGGCTGACCATTAGGCTTAAGATCAGAAAGGTTAATAAGTTTTGATGTCAATGAATCCTGATATATTGTATTGATAGGTAACTGATATTCTTTTTCGATAAGTTCCTTCTTATTCTTTAAGGATATCAAAATACCATTAATTTGATGTTCAACAACTTTGGCTTGTGAAACTATATTTGAGATTCTCCATACGATTGATGAAATTATTGCAAATATTGATACACCATCCTTGTCTTCTAATACGATTCTCTTACAGTTTGACAGTAATCTAGATACCAATTGTAATTCAGATACATATCCTTGGAAAGGCATTTTCTCTGGATTCGCTTTCGCATAATTCTTAGAATACAACAAATCTGTTATAGCTGCTATGTGTTGAGTTGAATTCGATATTGTTGAAACAAGCTCTGTTTGCTTTTCTTCAATTCTTGTATTCAACTGACTACGCAACAAAGAGAAATCAATCTTTTCGATATACGCTTTAAGATATAGCAATTTTATCAATGTACGCCCCTTGCTAAATCCATAAGACATATCATTATTATATGAAGCTATCCAATGGTCATTTAGAGAATCCTTCATAAAAGTCAGCAGTTCGTCCAACTTACTTACAGATCTCTCATTATTCATCATAGCTGTGAAAGAACACAGATGTTTAATGATGTAGTCTTCATTATCATAAGAACTCATCAATTTACTGGCAGTTTCTCTTGATAAAATATTTAATATTTGATCAAAGAATAAGGATTCGTTAATCCTATCTTCAATTGGGGGCAGATACAAAGCATTTCTAAAGTTTCCTACTTCTTGAAGGATCTTTAATAATGATTGATAACTTGATGTAGGCTTCTTTGCATTCTCCAATATATAGTACATTGCAAGATACTTACTTTTTGTATCAGTTATATCTGCAGATTCAAGACTGGTAAAATCCCAAAGAATATTGTCTTCATAATCCCTCTTTTCGCAGATTAGGTTTTCCATTGCTGACTCATGGTCTTTTTTCTGCGCAAGAGAAATTGTGTTAATAACACAACTATCCCCTTCCAATACAAGTCTGGAATAGTGTTCAATTGTTCTAATAGCCTCCTTTTGCTTTGTCCATTCTCTATTTTTAATAACGTCAATGGCTGTATGGAAGTCGTATGTACGATTGTCGTCAATCAAAACAATATCATTGCAAGATCCAGCTACTATGACAATTTTTGCCACAGAGTCAATAAAATCTGCTATTTGTCCCCCAAAATTGAACTGATAGTGATTGTAATCCTCAAAAACCAACTTTTTCATTTTACAGATTGGCAGAAGGTTACCTGAACCATCCTTACATACTTCTTCTTTCAGTTGGCTTATATATTCATGTTCTTGGAGATATACTATTCTAATAGTTTTACTTGCATTGGTATGCAAGTCATTCTTTTGTGATTTGATATAGTCTTTAAGCCTGAGGATATACTTTTTTAAAGGTTCATCCTCTAAAATAGGTACAAAGATAATTGTATTGTCACTACTACGAGAAGTCAAAAGGACACTCTGTCTGAAATTTGAGGATTCAAGTTTTTTATCCAAACTCATATCCTTATATTTCAACTTCGGAGAGCCAATAGGCTGTTCAATGATTTCCCTAATGGCACGTAATGAATACTGCATATAAATCTCATTTCCTGATTTAATTTTGCAAGTTTCAAAAATACTATTAAGATTCTCAAAGTTATCATCAATTGTTTCCTCTTCGACAGAAGATTCAATAAATTTAATAGAATCTAAGATAAAATCTTTTGTCTCTCGTGTTACTTGGTCCTCATTATCCTCATACTGACTAATAAAGTCGTATGTTAACTCTAGTAATGGAATCAAGAAAGTTGTAGCAAGTGCTTTCTCTTTGTTATTTCTGCATGCAGTTGAAAAAGCAATTTTACCGTCAGAATTAGAACAAGCAGAGAGAATATAGCTAAAATACTTACCAACGTTTCTTATATAATCAACGCTTGTGTATTTCCCTTGTTCTTTACACTTTTCAAGATATGCAGAAAAATCATCACTAATTGCAGGATTGAGTTCTTTTACTACAGATACTAACTCATCTGTACAGAAGAAATCTTCTGCACTATCCTTCATTGCCTCTCTGTATGAATCCTCAATCTTAATGGATTGTGGTTCAAAATCTAGTAAAAGTCTACCAACAATCGGACGAATGTAACTATTCATTTGATTGAAATAAGAAACCTTTAGGTATTTTACTTCTTCACCACTTTCATCTATTGGCTCATTGAAAATGTCCTTTACAAGGAATTCTGTTGCATCATATTCCTTATAAATACTATAATCAATGGCATCCCACAATTTCTGTATATGACCTGGACGACAACGAGACATCCACCATATAAAATTCACATATCCATTAGCGCACTCCTTCATAAACTTACGTTTAAGTAAGGCTACCGTTGGAAATGGAATCTGAATTGTCTTCAGTCTTCTATTAGCAGCTGTTTCGCTATCATTATTTCCATCTGTTCCCTTTTCTTTTGCTACTTCATAGCCAGAAGCTGGTCCATTGCCAATAACTAATAAGAAAGGTTTTGTCTGAACAACTTGATCAAACAATTCACGAAGGATACCACCCCCAGATGATTCAACATAACGTTTGAGTTCATAGAATTTTGACTCAAATTCATCCACAAGGAGTATAGGAGGTGTAGTGCTTTCTAATGCTTGGCGGATAACTTCTTCGGAAAAAACAAGTTTGCTAATTTCTGATTCTTTGGTATCATTTGAATCCAATGTGACAGGAATGAAATCTTCCAAATACTGGTTTAAGCTTGGATTCTCAGAATCATCACCAGATTTAAAATCAGGGAAATCAATATCGTTTATATCATTCCAATTAGAGTTTCTCAATTTGTCGATCTGCTCTTTAATGATACTATTGATAATTCTGCTAAGTTGGTTATTTTGAACCTTACCAGATTCCAATGACTCTGCTTCCTTCTTTACAGCATCAACAATCTTAGCCAAAGGCATGTAGAAGGTAGGCGTTTTTAGCACTTCCCAACCGTAATGGAATAGATAGTATAATGTTGTTGATTTACCAATACCAAAAGCCCCCTGTAACATTATTGGTTGGATATTGCCTTTGTTACAGCCTTCTTTTAGATCAGACTCTACAGTTTCTCTTAGTTTTTTATGTTCGTTACTAAGATCAACCCATTTAGTTCTTTTTATGAGTGGGATGTAAGTTCCTGCCATATTATTACTTTAATCTAATTGTTATCGTTTTATTCAGAAGTGGAGATTCTATTTGGTATAAACCTTTTCGCAAACCTCCATATACTATTCTCTCAGAATTTGAGGTACCTTCTATTTGTTTGTTTTCTAGATTCCGCAGTACTACTTCTACTTTTGGAATAATAGTTAAAATGAACTCTGCTTTCTTTTTCCTGACCTCAATAGAGAAAGGCATATGCTCATAATTGAACTCAATGCAATCATTCTCAGAAATAATATTATTGGTTCTGGCAGCCATCGCATATTCTTCATGTCCATTAAGAGGAATCAATCTTGGCTTAAGGACATTCATTTGAGGCATGTGTTTTGTCTTAGAATAATCCTCATAGTTAACATCTACAGAGAATGAAAAATTCTCAGACCTTTCAAGATTATTCATAAACGCAATCACAGAATGGTTTAAGAATCGAGCATTTGATATTTCTATTTCTCTGAATTCTTCTTGATCATTTGTCAACTTACAGTCTTTGGAAGAGCTATCCAAATAATAATCACCTACGTATTTATCCAGAATTTCAGTAAGAATTGGCTGCTCATTCCATCTCTCTATAAAGAAAGGAAAACCTGTTATTGATTCCTCTTCACAAATTTGATCATTCTCAGAAGCCATTTCAACAAATGGAGATATAGGACATACTCTAACAAACATTCCATCTTCTCCTATCATTTCTTCTTGAGAAACCAATAAAACCATAATAGGAGCAGCAGCCGACTGGAGTATTCCTTCGTAATCCATATAACTTCTTTTAATTGTCCATATCTGATTCTCTTTGATTTTAGGACGTAGATGCAAATAATTGACAGGCACATCATTCGAAGCGAATAAGTCGTTAATGCTGGCCAATTCTTTATCTGATACTATAATGTCTTCTTTCACCTCAGGAATTATCGGGTTCTTGAGGAAATCATTTATGATGTTCATATATTCTACGTTTGTCATAATGGTAATACTCCCGTTTCTGATATTTTGTCCAAAGCTAAAGCAATATTTTGCAAGAAAGAAATACCTTCCTCTTCATTATTAGGCACATAAGTAGAGAAAATTTTTTTCTTAAAATCTTCTATCTTGCGATGGACAGAGCTTTTCGGAAGGTTATACTTATCAGCGATGGATGATAATGATATACCACCTGTATTCTGAAATATGTACTCTAAGAATATACGTGAATCTACTTGACCTACGTCTTCGATTATTGTCTTTATTGCTTTGGTTTGCTCATCGTCAAGTTGATTATAAACAATTTGATTTTCTGACATATTTGTCTTGAAGACTGACTGATCTAATAATTCAAAGACAGCTTTAGCCAAAGAAGAAACCGATACATAACCATCAGCCGACAAAAGAATATCTTCTATTGCCAGTTTAACAATTGGCTTAAAATGTTTAGTATCTTCATTTATTGGATAATGAGCAAGATACTTAACGACATCATCTAACTTATCTATCCAATTATTACCATCGGACATTGAACTTTTAACATAAGCACTATGTTCGTGAGTTTCTTCATCATAGTCTTCTTGGCATATTTCTTGAACAAGTTCCTGACACTTTTGAAAACTCAGACCGACCTTTTGTTGTTCTTCCTTAATTCTGTTTGAAACAAAAGAAATGAACATTTGTGTAAAATAATAAGACAAATATTCAAATGGCACTTTTGACAAATACTTAATCTTATTTTTGGATATAATCCACTCAAAGAACTGGTGACTCAATTCCTTAATATCATCACTTTGCCAATCATTGTCATTATGATCCGATACTATGATACTTTTCTTCCACTGGTATTTCCTCACCATCGAAGTAATCGTACCAAGTATGTTTGCGTAGCCTCTGGATGTTAGTTTTCCAGAGAGCAACTCTAATAGATATTCTTCCTTAAACATTGATTCCTAGGCTAAATTTGATTTGTAATTTGAGTTCTTCTATTTGGCTGTCACTTAAGGAGTCTATTCCATTCCAACCTCGTTGCAAATTAGTTAAATCCTTAGAATTATATGTCATTCTAAGTTTTATCAAGAAGTAAGAGTAAGGACAATCGGGATCATTTGGATTGATCTTTACCCTAAAGACATTTGTGCCCTTATTATAGTCTTTGGACGTTCCTGGAATTATCCAGCATTTTTTGTTTTCATCAAATACTCTTCCAACAACAGACGGATGAAAATCATCTTTGTCCTTGTTGTGAGCAAAATGATTATCCCAAATACCATTAGGAGCAACCCATATAGAGCCTATTACAGGACAATAAATATCCTGTAGTATGCTCTTCCAATTGGATAATTGTAAATTAATCATTTTAATGTTCTATCTATAAACTTTTTGTTACCGTTTGTTCCTTTGCATCAATCATTTAAATTAAAATACTGGCTACCCAAGAATGGCAGTTTCACTAATTTACCTTGTTTATATGCATTATAAGGCGAGAGATTCTTATGTAGCCCTAAAGCTGAAAGACGAACCACATTTGTTTCTCCCTGTTCATCTTTATCCGTAAACCATATTGTATCACGTCGTATAAACTCCTCATTTAATAGGTTAATGTCGTGAGTAGTCAATAGCATTTGTGAAGTCTGATTGCTATTAGCCAAGAATACTTTTATAAAATAGGATAGCAATTCATAATGAATGCTTGTTTCAACTTCATCTATGGGTACAAACTGGTTATTTTTCAGAAGGAAATTCAGTATTATGGCCATTCCTAAAAATCTCATAGTACCGTTTGATTCATACTCTTCAGATAATTCATATAAACCATTCCCTGTCCTATGAGTGAATGTCAATTCCGTATTTGTTATTTTACCTTTTTTCAACATTTCTGATTTTGCATCATCAGCAATTGGAGCTTTCTGAATCAGTTGTTCTAGTTCAGGCGTTATAAGTTCTTCTTCTTCATGAAGAGTAACATCTTCAATATTAAAATCCGAATCCTTTAAAAAGTTCAAAATAAATTTCTTCAGATTTCCATCCTTGTCCTTATCCAAATGACGTTTCACATATCCCGACAAAAGCATTCCAGGAGCAAGAACATCTTTTACTTGCTTTGCAAAATAGTCATAGACATCATTTAGCTTGGTCTTCCCTACATTGCAGTTTCCAAAAGCAGCAAGCACACTGCAGTTATTTATTGTGTTTCCTGCTATGGTATCCTGATTTTTCTTTGCCATTTTCAGGTTTATTCCAAATTCTATAACTGAAGAATCTGTATAAGGATCATAGCTACGGCTATAAAGTTTTGTAGGGCGTATGGATTCATATACAGTTAATGTTTCGGAATATATACGCTTTTTATCAAGCTCAAAGCTAAGGATATACTTCAATTGGTTCACATAAAAAGACATAGACATCTTTGTCGTTTTAGTCTTTGATGTTTCGTCTAATAAAAAAGGAACAACTCTAGTAGTATCATTACGACCTTTTGGCACCCTTAACACCAGCATCTTGAAAAAATCTATAGCTTCCAGCACATTGCTTTTACCAGACGCATTAGCCCCATATATTATTCCTACTTTCAGTAATCTTACACCATCCTTAACTTCATAAGTGTATTCATCCAACATAAAACTGTCTGATGAAGGTTCAAAGCTTATTTTTTGAGTCGACCTTATTGAGTAGAAGTTTTCTACTGTAAATTCTGCTATCATAGTCAATCTATTTCTTCTTTGATTGCAAATATATCAAATAAAATAAGAAATAGAATATTATACTACCTGTTTTTGTAAAATAGCTACATTTATCCTGTTTATAATTAGATAAAATCAAATTATTCGCTTGACAACTTTACTTTACCCACGTACTAATATATACGTCCATTAAAGTAAAGTCAAATAGAGGGAAAAGAATTAATTCTATTTTTTCCCCTTTGTTCAGTAAAACAATAAGCGTGAAACTCCCTTGCATTTAGTTGACATACTTGGCGAAAAACTCACGTATTATTTGTACCTTTGTAAGTAGATAGAAAACTGGTGAACTTCAGTTGGGAAAAACTAAATTTTCCGTGGTTCTAATTAAAAGGCGGAAGGAAGTATAGAATTAATAGATTCAGCTTCAAAAACAACCCATTATGGCCTCAAAAATACTTTTCTACCGTTTAAAACATAAGTTTTTGATTATCAATTTCATCTACATGTGCATCGAGAAAATAACTATATGATTATCAATGAGTTAAATTGATTATAATCGATTGATATGGCGCTCTTTACGGGGTGTCTTTTTGTTGCTAAAGTATCGTTGATAATCGTTGCTAAGCCTTTTTACGCCATTTTTTGTACTTCCTGTGTACCTCACCACGAAAATCCGAGGATTATCGTTGGCAAGGTCGTAGAGAACTTTTACGCCATTTTACGGGATTTTACGGAGTTATACAAAATATTGGAGAAATAAGGAGAAATAACATGAGTAGCAACATTGAAATCAGACGAATCTGTGCGTGGTGCAAGCAAGAATTCATTGCACATAAAACAACCACAACCTGTTGTTCGCACAGATGTGCAAACCTTCTGTATAAACAGAAGAAACGTGAAGCTTCCATTAGAGCTAACAACCAGGTTGTCGAAAAAGTCATCAAGGAAAAGCCGATTGAAAAGATCAGAGACAAGCCTATTCTTACTATCACAGAAGCTGCCACATACATTGGAGTAATCCGACATACTCTTTATGGCTATCTGAAAAGAGGTGAATTAAAAGCCTCCCGACTTGGATATAAATTTCTATTGAAAAAGGAAGATATTGATGACTTATTCAATAAGCCTATAGAATTTAAAATTCCGGTCAGAGACAAACCTTCCATTAATGATTTCTACACCACCACCGAAGTCAAGGAGAAGTATGACGTAAAGGATTCCTGGATATTCCATATCGCAAAGGAACATAATATCCCACGAACCTTTCACTTTGGGAAAACCTATTGGAGCAAAAAGCATATTAATGACTACTTTGCAAAGAAAGCTCCCGATCCTGAAATCAAGGAATGGTACAGCACGCAAGACATGCAAGAGAAGTTTGGCATGACACTGACGGCCATCTATTCTTTTGTATCAGAGAATGCCATTCCCAAAAAGAAAGTCGGCATCATGGTGTATTACTCCAAGAAGCATGTGGACATTGCCAAAGGTCTCATAGCTCCCGAAGAGCCCAAATACTACACCATTGCCGAAGTGATGGAGCGATTCAATCTGACACGGGATCAACTCTACCATTATGTGAAATACCATAATATCCCCCGTATCAAGGTCGGTAAATATACCAAGATCCTGCGAGCAGAGCTAGACAAGTTCTTTGAGCCTCCAAAGATAGAATGAGGCGAAAGTTATTTTCTGGTGATAAATATCACCATCATAACACCTATTTTATTTGCAACAAAAACAAGTATTAATCAAAAAAACAATATAGCTATGACACTTACATGCACCAACGTAACTCTGAGACAAAAGTCATTGCGTAACGACCGCATATCTCTTTATCTGGATTATTACCCGGCCATCCGCAATCCTTACACGATGAAGATGAGTCGCCGGGAATTCCTCGGCATCTACATCTATGCCAAGCCCAAGAACGAGCAGCAAAGAATGTTCAATCAGGATATGCTGAACAAGGCAGAGGCCATTCGCTGTATTCGTGTCCAGTCGCTTATCAATGAAGAATTCGGGTTTCTAGACAAGAACAAGCAAAAGGTAGATTTCCTTGCCTACTTCCGGACAAAGGCACGGGAAAAGTATGAGAAATGGGATTGTGTTTACAATCACTTTGAGAAATTTGTCGGCGGTAAATGTACCTTTGGCGATGTCACCGTAGAACTGTGCGAGAAGTTCAGGGATTACCTGCTCAAATGCAAACAGATCAATCATCCCAATGCTTATATCTCACGCAATTCTGCAGCCGGCTATTATTCTACTTTCCGAGCTCCGTTGAAAATAGCCTATAAAGAAAAAATGTTGCGTGAGAATTTGAACGACTTTCTGGAAAAAATCGAATGGAAAGAGGTCAAGAAAGAGTATCTGACACTTGATGAAGTCAAGAAACTGGCAGCTACACCCTGCAAGATTCCAGTCTTGAAACAAGCCTCCCTGTTTGCTTGCATGACAGGCCTCCGTATCAGTGATATTCTGAAGCTGGACTGGCGTGATTTTGAAGTCGGCCCGGATCAAGGCTATTACATCCGTATCTGCACCGAAAAGACAGAAACCGAGGCCACCCTCCCCATCAGTCAGGAGGCACTGAAGTTGTGTGGCGAATGGGGCACCGGAAAAGTCTTCAAAGGCTTAACCCGCTCCATGACCCATCATCCCCTGAAACAATGGATTGCCGAAGCCGGAATCAGAAAGCACATAACCTTCCACTGTTTTAGGCACTCGTATGCGGTCATCCAAATCTCTTTAGGTACAGACATTTACACAGTATCGAAAATGCTGACGCATAAGAATGTCACCACTACTCAAATTTATGCTGATTTGGTCAATTCCAAGAAGAGAGAGACGGCGAATAAGATTTCGCTGAAATAATAGAGTCGTTTCTTTATCTGTAACAGATCATATCTGGAAAATCTATCGGATATGGCCTGTTATATCATAATATTAATGGAAGCGATTATTGATTGCCAAGTCAAAATTATACCAACCAATTAAGTTCATTAAACTGTTCTAACATCTTATTTCCGCATGCAGGGTCAATCTGTCTTACAAACATTATCTTTCCCCTTAACCAGTCTTTGTACAATCCCTTTGTCGTTTTCAAATGTTGATAATGTTCATATACTCCAAACTTCTTACAAAAATGCAATTCACGTAATATTTCCTTTTTATACTTTTGCGATACATGTACTCCATTTGTTACAGTCAAACCTGTAACCTCTTGCTTACATCCTTTATAACGTACTTTTGTTTTCATCCGATTTACTTTAAATCCATTAAGATATACGATTTTATAGATGTCTTCAAGAGCTGGAATCTTAACATCATAATCAGCCGAAAATGTTAGATCATCAGCATAACGTGTATAAACTATTCCTCGTTTTTTACAATATTCTAACATCATCTCATCCATTCTCGATGCTATGATATTTGATAACATTGGACTTGTTGGCGCACCTTGTGGTAGTCGAGACTTATATGTACATAAGGCAGTTAATGTTTTAACCACTTCATCTTCATATCCTAGAGAATGAAAATAATTATTCACATTATCTAGTTCTACTGTATGAAAAAAATTCTTCAAATCAACATTAATCAGCCAGTCATGCCCCGCATGAGGTGCAGCATTTGTCAAGATACCGCGTACTTTGTCCCTATTTTTAAATGCTGGTATAAATCCATGAACGCAATCGTTTATTGATAAATCTTTACAAAGTATATTTATATAAATCCATCGCTGCATATTTTTCAGCAAAAAATCAGGTGCTTCTATTAATCTATCACCACCAGACTTTTTCCTGATTTTGTATTCTGTATAATGTTTCTCAACATTTGCAACCATTCCTTTGAGGGTTTCTGCGCAACATTCAAAATACATGGCAAGATGAACAAAATCAAATATCACAGGGAGATTTCGCTGGTGCAAACTCCCTGCATATTCAAAACATTCCTTCAAATAATTTTCCGTATGGTTGTTTTCTACGGCACATTCTTTAAAAAGAGACTCCCAAGTATCTGTCATAGTCATTTACGTAATTGTCACTTTAGTGACAGTGCTGGACAAGCCTTGTTCAGCACTATCAGTGTAATTGTGTTTTAATTTCTGTACGCCCCCGGGACATACAGGCAAAGAGTATTACATCTTTACTTAAAGCTAAAATCCTATGACTTCCCCCTGAAAGTCTCTGGTATATACATATAGTCTCTATCATCCACATAGAAAAATCCTTTTTCCTTATTCTCAATTCTAAATATCTTAGATGCTTCAGCTAGTGCTTTCTGGGCCTCGTATGTAACTTTATGGTCTTTATCCCACATGCCAATTTTCTCTCCTTCCTCAAATATAGAAGCCATATCATCATTAGTCAATCCCATCTCATTGGCTATAACCACTTCTGGCATTTTTTTCTCTAAGCATCTCAACAGATATGTTAATTTTACATTTTTATCTTGGATAATACCCTTCCAGTCCGGATTATCCAAATCAACTCCAAAGAACTGAGACAATTTAAAAACCCATCTATTATTGTCCATCCTTTGAATAAAAGCCATGTTTTGTTTTTTCAGCTGATTCCGTGCAATCAAAGGCTGCCAATATTTTACACCATTGTCTTCATACTTATCAACCCATATTATTGGTAGTGTATTGTTAGGAACAGCATGGGCGAACAAAACCAAAGCTTGTGAATTGGAATAGCCTAATTCTCGTCTTCTACATATCTGTTGACCATATTTATAACAGAACTCCCTGATTTTTTTCATCTTAAGATATCCTCCAAAAGGCGATTTATTTTTACTAAACGCATGAACTCTGACATCTCCATACAGTTTTACGTATGGGAAATCACGTTCTAACCTAGTCTTTCCTTTGTCCATCAGGATACAGCTCAAAAGGACGATCTTATATGGTGCATTTTCTTTTACAATATTACCTATTGTCCATTCATTATTTATTTGCAGTATCTTTCCGTTCTTTTCTTTCTCAAACGTTAGTTTACAGTCTGTTGCAAATGAATCTCCAGAGCCAATTATGTCATCAAGGAATATTATGACATCTTCATCTATCAAAGATTGAACGTCTATATCCTTGGGATGATTATAATACATTATTCCTTTTATGTTCTTAGGCGTTTGATTTCTGAACAGATTTTTTACCAAATACATAATGACATGTCCACTTTTCCCAGGTTTACCCAGTGGCATAAACAAAACACGAAATGGTTTTTGAATCTCGCCCCACAGATCTTTAAAGATAGTATTAAGTTTTGATAATAGCATTCCCAACAGATCTTCTTCACGATAATACTCCAACTTTTCCAATACAGATACAGCCATTTCCTGTTCGTCATCTTGAAAGTTGTCGAGCCATCGGTACACATCATACAATTCTAACCTATCGTAAAATCTGTACCTAATAGTATCTACTATTCTTTTCTGCAAATTCTCTGATGGTATTCTCATTCACTTGATAACTTTATGGTTACACCTATCTCAAAACAGCTTAATGATTTCAACTTAATCCTTAAATATTCACGAAGTCTTGTTTCATTTGTAAAAGTACTACTTTTTCTCGAATTTGAATATTTCCACATATATTAATCTACCTAAATTACATCCTATTGTGGCATAGATGGCATAGAAATAAGTACCATATCGAGGACAAATGCTGCCACTTTCTTGGATTTATAACATGGTATCTATGAAATGACATATATTTGCGCACAAACAATTAGCAAATATCACTATGAATCAGAAAAGTATAGAACATATTACACTCTATTCCCTTGTATTGGTAGGTACTCTTGTTGTTGGCGTTTTAGCTCGTCAGTTTGTTTTATCCAAAGGTGTTGACGATTTCAGTAGTAGTGTTGCATTTTTTGCAACAGTAATTGTCTTGATGGCGATCTATGCCAGTTTACAGATAACTTTCAACCAACTACTGTTACCACAACATCGAAACCTTTCTATTCCGTTTCACAGCTTTTCAAACGATGAAAAATCACAATGATACCGTTTCTGCTCCGGAAGCCCTTACAATCGAAGATTCAAATCAGGCTGCCCCCAATGTCATTGACCCTGCTCCTACCGCTGAAGAAACAATCTCTGAACCCTCAGAATATGAAGTCATGCGAACCAACGCTATAGCAAAAAAGAATCATGTTATTCAAACCAAATTAGAAAAGGCGCTCAATTATACTAAGCAAACAATGGTTGCCTATATGAGTGAAGAAGATCTCAACCGTTTATATGCATACATCGTAGAATATAGCTCAGGCGATACCTTACAAAAGATATCTCCTGTAAAGGTTGACTCACAACTTAAAAGCATTGATATTATGTATTTTGGATGGAATATAGGCAAGGCTTTTGGCAGAAAGCGTGTTCATACTGCCACATTCATCAAGAATGTCTTTGCCCATACTCTCCGTGATTTGGAAATCTCAACTATTGAGCATAAGATGTCACATACTGAGTCTGTATGTCATATTAAATTAAATGGGAATTTATCTTAGCTAAGATCCAATATTTTTCTTTTTAATTCTTCCTGAATATTAGTCATTTCTAAACTAAACATAGCATATGTTTCTTTTTCTTGAGGTATTGGTACACCTATATTGTATATCACACCACCAAATCCACGTAAGTCGCCTAATTTAGTTACCATTATATCCATTGTGGATTTAGGATATATGAAACCGCCAATATTAGCTTTTTCAACATGCATATATGATATAATTTGATGCATATCATTTCTGTCTATACGATTATTATCTAAATGTTTGTATTTAGCATCTAATATGAAATTTTCTTTAAAATAATCAGGATAACGTTTGCATCTACTAACTACAAAATTTATATCTGCTTCATTTTTATTGAATAAATAGATTCCACCTTTTCTAGCTCTATTTTGTGGATGACTAAATCCGCATTCTTTCAATATTGTTTTATGTATAAACTCCTCCCAAAGCCATGATCCACTAAATAATAAGCCATATATCCGATTATTATCAACCCCATATTTCAGCCTTTTGTGACATAAAATCTGGATACACAATTTTTGTAATATTCTGTACTCTGTATAATATGGATGAAAAATTGGATTTCTGTTTTTTATTAGAATATTATTTAACGCACGTTTGTCATACGATGGTGTAGCATTACATATTTGAGAAACATAAGCTACAGTATCTGCATCTGTTTGTAATATCGCAGACATATATGAATCTCTTATATATTCGATTGTGTGCCTTATAAGTTGTGTAAGGTCATTATCACAATTATACTCCTTTATTCTATATGCAATCTTCCCAGTAAATGGGGTGTTGTTTTTTATATGATTTGAAATATTTATGGTTCCTTTAACATTGATATTATTACAATTTTTAGTAGTATATTTCTTATATAATCCCTGCTTCAAAGCCCTTTTCAAATAGAACGGAAACATGTATGTCAAAAAGTCAAATATTCTATCGTTTGATATTGAATGTTGAAGGTCTAACAAATTTATATGAAATACTTTTTGTAACATATAATGTAAAAAATAATCCTCAATGTCATTTTTCGAAAATCTAGTACTAATAGTAATTTGACTATCATTTATTCCAATAAAGCCCAACAAATCTCCTGTTTGCAACTTTTGGTTATCCATTGTAAAAATGTAGCTATCAGCAATACCATCATGATGGATATCTAGTTGTTGAGAGAATATCAATAAATTAGAATTATTGTTTTCGCATAGATTTCGTATAGTAAAATTTGCTATCTTTGATAAGTTCTCTCTATCTTTATCTCTAAGTTGAGTTATTGGAATTTGACTATAATCGTAAGTTTTATATACATTAGACATTATATTTGCTTTGCAGTTGAAATTGTTTTTATTTGTTGTTATATGCTTTCTCGAATGCCGCCATCTTTATATCAACATCTTCGGTTCCTCTTACGTATTCATAGAGTACGCCTTTAATATGATAATCCCATAAATATGACCACATTGTATCTGGATTATCTTTATATAACATAACCTTTCTGAAATATGCTGGACCTATATGATAAGATGAATTTAGTCCTTCTGTTTTCTCTATGGTCATATTGAGATTAACCATTTTATCAATAGCTTCATTCTTTAAATCACTTAATTCATCTAACATTTCTATTCTATCCGTCGCTTTTATTTCTTTCCATGCAAAACGTCGACGCATTGCGAAGTCCATAGAATCCACACTTCGGTCAATATCATTCATTGTTCCAATAATATATACATTTTCTGGCACATAAAATCCATCTTCATACATATCACCATCTTCTATAAGGTTTTGATACTGAGTTTGAATTTTTCCAGTTTCGCCTCTATATCCTGAATCTATCGAAAAGAATAATTCTCCAAAAATTTTTGAAATTTCGCCTCTA
The DNA here is from genome assembly GCF_030296935.1 of Coprobacter fastidiosus. NCBI lineage: Bacteria > Pseudomonadati > Bacteroidota > Bacteroidia > Bacteroidales > Barnesiellaceae > Coprobacter > Coprobacter fastidiosus. The sequence goes on from NZ_AP028032.1 coordinate 780,601, forward strand.
TTTATTTCATCTATAATAAATACAAAATTCTTACGTTCTACACGCTTTTCCTCTATTGCATTATGATGTATAAAATTCTTATATAAGAAATATAATGTAGCCCAATATGCTGATGTATGACATCCTTTTATGGCATCTGTAACAGCTTTGTAAATATTGTGTATAGAATCTAGTGCTTCAATATTTTTATAGACTAATGATAATTTTCTTAGCCTATTAAAAGATACTATATATGTTTTTTTTGAATCGTTACCTTTCGCCTTTAGAATAAGATTATTATTATCTGAAACATCCACTATTTCCATACTCATAGAGCTTGATTTTAGAGGAATCTCTTTAATTTCTTCGTTTCGGATTTTGTCTATCATATCATCATAGGCATTCTTAAACATCACATCCTCATTTATGTCTTGACGACTTTTTTTGCTATCAATTAGATTTTCAAGCGCTTGAGCACAAAAATCCTTAAATACTCCACGCTTTAATTCAAATCCGATATTAGATTCTCCTTCTTTTTGAATAGGCCGCAATCCTTCAACAAAATCTGTATAATCATATGAAGGGTGGAATTGCACCATTTTACATTGATGATTCTCTTCGGTTGCTCCAAATTCTTTTGCTATCAACTTCGCCAAGTAAGTTTTCCCAGTACCAGGAGCACCTGTTAAAATCAGATTCTTGTTACTCTTAAGTAAATTAGCATATTCAATCATAGCTTCATGTTTCTCCTTGTTAACTATTAAAGTCTCAAATGTATCAAAAAAATTTTTTAGATTTTCATTAGGAGCCATGTCGTCAAAAAGTCCTAATTCCGACAATGAAAAAGACATCTCTGACTTTGCTGATGCTTTTTCTTGTTTGGATAAATACAATCCTGTTATAATTTGCTTTGCCTTATTCCAAATTGGCCTCGTATTTAGCCATGTACCATTCCAATTCAAATAGCATTGATTTGTCATATATGATCCAAAGCTACATGTAACATTAATGCACAATTTATGTTTTCCATAATTAGCCCAGTTTGATATTTGGTTCTGTATAGCTTGGTCATTATAACCTAATCCAGTTACAATAAAGCTATTAAGTATAGGTTCTATATACTTTTTATATCCAACAATATTTTCAGATTTTGTTTGGACATACTCTAAATGAGTAACAAAGTATTCTAACAAACATTTATACCGATAGTAATAGTCTTCCATATATTTCTTACAGATAAAAATAATAATCGAATTTAGCAAAAAATATTTTCTCAGTAAAGCTTATCAGTTTTAATTTTATTTTCTATCCATCTTTATTTTATAAAAATATGCTCAATAATTTGTACAATAGAAAGTAGCAATCAGTTACAATATAAAATGGATTCATTAATTAGCTAGTTATCATTATCTGTTACCTCCAAAAGTTATCTCACAGTTATATTCCGGTGATGTTTTCCACCATTAAAACACCAATTTCCTTTGCCAGCGAACAATTAAAAACGAGTACGTATGGCAAACGAACAAATCACTTTTGATAAGCTGCCGCAGGCGGTAGGTTATCTCACAGAACAGATGGAACAAATCCGGCAAATGGTAGCGGCACTGCAACCGCAGACCTCTTCCGACAAGCATCGTCTTATTGAAATTGACGAAGCCTGCAAAATCACACGAAAGGCAAAGCCTACCATTTACACGCTTGCGCGTAAAGGACTGATTCCGGCTTACAAACGAGGTAAGAAACTCTACTTCTATGAAGATGAGTTGCTGCAATGGATTGAGTCCGGACGCAAGCAGATGCGGGCAATGTCGCTTCAGGAACAGGCTGCGGAAATAGTACATGGAGCGAAACGCAAACCAAAGGGAGGCTATAACTTTTGATCTGCACGGCTATGGGACCTTCCAAATTAACAGCAGAAGGTATCATCGGCGAGGCTGTGCGCATCGGAGCCAAGATGTCTGGCGGTGAGTTCCCGACAGAAGTCTTTCCTATCAGGATTCAGCGTATCATCAGCAGTTTGCACGATTGTCAGGGCTATCCCGTGGATTATGTTGCTGCGGCTATCCTTGCGGCCATTGCCGTGGGGATTGGCAACTCCCATTTGGTGCAGGTGAAACGCAACTGGCTGGAAAGTCCCATTCTGTACATGGCATTGATTGGTCGCCCTGGAGCTAATAAAAGTCATCCACTGAGTTTTGCTTTCCAGCCGTTCATTGAACATGACTATTGTCAGAATCAGGAGTATCAGAAGTTGTATGCCGAGTATGAACGCACTATGTCCATGAGTAAGGAGGAACGCTTGGAAACCGGTTTGGATGAGTTTCCGCAGGCTCCCGTGCGCAGACGCTTTTTTGTTTCGGATATCACTCCCGAAGGATTGAGCCTGATACATGCCCAGAATCCCAGAGGACTCTACCTTTGGTCGGACGAGCTATCGGCCTGGTTCAAGAATTTCAACCACTACAATGACGGTTCGGAAGAACAATTCTGGCTTTCGGTATTCAATGCCAAGCCTACGATTTCCGACCGCAAGAGTACGCAAAATTCCATTTTTATCAGACGTCCCTATATCTCCGTTATCGGTACCATCCAAAAGAAGATTCTTGGTGAATTGGTCAAGGGCGAGCGTTCGAGTAACAGTTTTATTGACCGTATTTTTTTTATGATGCCCGAATCTGTCTTGAAAAGCAGATGGAACGACCGGGAAACTCCTGAAGAACTGGAAATCCAGTGGCAACAGATTATCGACAAGCTGATCGCACAGGATTGTCCGCATGACGAGAATAATGAGTTGCAGCCTCAATGCCTGCTATTTGATGAAGATGCCAAGCAACGGCTTTACGGTTGGCAGCATGAAAATGCCCGCCAATGTGATATGGAAACCAATGATGCCTTGGTAGGTATTTACTGCAAACTGGGAATCTACATTATCCGGTTTTGTCTGATTATCCAGCTTGCTCGATGGACTTACGAAGAGTGCGACAAGCATACAATTGACCTTGAAAGTGTGAACCGTGCCATCCTGCTGACTGAGTATTTTCGGACTACAGCCGTAAAAGTGCAGATTGCCGTCAGTCAGGAACAGTTGAGCGAATTGCACCGCAACATCTACCTGAACCTGCCTCAGAGATTTACGACGGCAGAAGGTATCGGTATCACTGAAAGTTACGGAATGAAAGAGCATGCTTTCAAGATGTTTCTAAAACGCCACATCGGAACATTATTCAGAAAAGAGAATCATGGAGAATACAGTAAATAAACCTGTTACTATGCACATTTTCGCAACCAAGGGGTTTGTGAAGTTGCGAAAATGTGCATAGTAACATCCAAACAGAAAGAAAAATGAACTACAGATTCATATTAGAACCATACAAAGGTGTCAGCACCCGGCATACATGCCCGAACTGCCACCGCAAAAGTTATTTCGCCAAAATACATCGATACGGAAAAAACAAATCAGCTTTCCCGATTATGTAGGGCGATGCAACCATGAACAAAAATGTGGCTACAATTATACGCCCAAAATGTACTTTGACGAAAACCCGATTGCCAAGGAACGATTGAGAGAAGAGCTTGTGCCGAGGTCAAAGCCTCGCATCAGTCTGCCTCCTGAGCCTTCATTCATTGAGCCGGAAATCATGAGGCAGTCCCTGAAGCTGTATCACACGAACAAGCTGTTTCAGTTCTTGAGTTTCCATTTCGGGCAGGAGGCTACCGAAGAACTGATGTTGCGCTACCATGTTGGAATCTCGAAGCATTGGCCGGGAGCTACAGTCTTCTGGCAGGTGGATATTTCCGGACGGGTACGCACCGGAAAAGTGATGCTCTACAATCCTGAAAACGGAAGACGGATTAAAGAGCCGCACAACTATATCACATGGGTACATTCCCTTTTGAAGAAAGAGAATTTCAACCTCCGGCAATGCCTATTTGGTGAACATCTTTTGTCCTCCGACCAGCAGCGTCCGGTTGTCCTTGTGGAGAATGAAAAAAGCGCTTTGATATCCAGCTTCTATCTGCCGCAATATCTATGGATTGCTTCGGGCGGAAAGAACGGAGCGTTTAATCGGGATGCCATGAGCGTATTGAGAAACCGCCGTCTCCTTCTCTTCCCCAACCGGGGTGCAACCGACTATTGGAGCAGCAAAATGGAGATGATCCGGAGCCTGGGAATAAAGGTTTCTCTCTTCGATTTTATGGAAAGAAACGCAACAAAAGAAGAACGGGATGCCGGTTATGACATCGCAGATTTTCTGCTGAGAGAAGAGACAAAGGAGGCTATTCTTAATCGTCTTATCACGTTGAATCCGACCTTGAAAATGCTGGTCGAAACTTTCGATTTACAACTTGTCAATGTGGAGAAAGCACCTCTTTCAGCAACGGTTCAACGTACTCGGAAAGTACTTTTCAAACGATGACTTTCAGATGTCTGATTCACTTCTTTTTCACTGGAGCAAGTTTATGCCGGTGTATTACATTTCTCGGCCACTTGCTCACCTCAAAAGACGGTGAGACAGCTCCCGATGGTCACAATTATTAATCCCCAAAGCAAATATTATGGACAAGAAAAATACAGTTACAATCCGTCTTACAGACGAACAGTTTGACCGGCTCAGATCACTCAGCCGACGCAGTAAACGCAGTCAAAGCGAGGTAGTGCGTTCACTCATCGAACACGGTACGGTGCGCGAACGGATTACGAAAGAAAATCTTGACATCATCCGAAAACTGATTGGCGAAAGCACGAACTTGAACCAGCTTGCCAAACGAGCCAATGCTTACGGTTTTTATCGTGTGGCCGATGAGTGCCGGACCGTCGCCCAACAGATTTCACAACTCATAAAACAGCTCAAAGATGATAGGTAAAATTGTCAAGGGCACGTCGTTTTCCGGGTGCGCAAACTATGTGCTGAGAGAAGATAAATCACGCCTGCTGAAAGCGGTTGGTGTCTACGGTTCACCCGAAGAAATAGCCGAGCAATTTGAGTTGCAGACTTTATTGAATAACAAGGTCAAGAACAAGGTCGGTCATATATCATTGAGCTTTTCAGCAGAGGACAGGGATCACATCCGTGACGATGATGGGCTGATGCTGAAAATCGCCCACGACTATATGAAACTGATGGGAATTGAGAACACGCAGTTCATCATCGCCCGACATATCGACCGTGACCATCCGCATTGCCATATCGTTTACAACCGGGTGGATAATGACGGTCGCACCATCAGCGACAAGAATGACCGTTACCGGAACGAAAAGGTTTGCAATATGCTAACAACCCGTTACCGCTTGCATTTTGCCGAAGGAAAAGAGCATGTCAATTTCATGCAGTTGCGCCGTCACGACAAGATAAAATATTTTATCTATCATGCCTCGAAACGAGAAGTTCCGAACACCCGAAGCTGGAGTGAGCTGCGACTGACCTTACGGAGATATGGAATTGATACGCAATGGAAGCTAAGCCGCACGACTAGCGAGATGCAAGGTGTCAAGTTCACATGCAACCAGATGACTTTTAGCGTCTCCAAGATTGATCGCCAGTTCAGTTTACTGAACATCGACCAGGAGCTAAGATATAACGCTCTTTCTGCTACCATGAACCAGCGTCAGGCACAGGCAGAAACCATACGCGAGTAACCTCGGCATGATTATCAGCAAAAGAATCATGCCAGCATCAGTCTGGGATTGTTCACTCCCTCTCCTACGGATTATGATACGGAGGAAGCGATACAGGCCAACTGGCTTAAAAAGAAGAAAAAGAAACCAAAACGCAAGCGAGGTTTTAGTCTATAATCAATTTTTTATTAACCATCAAAATTCAAATTATTATGAACTATTCCGATTTTATTTACAATTTCAATCTCTATTTGTGTGAGAGATTCGGTTACAGAAACCGCTGTTCCGTTATGCACAACGCCAACGGTATTTGTGTTTCTGTCCATGTTGGCGAAATGGATTTATATATCCGTTTCTGGGAATACAGTTGTGGTGTTGGCAGTATCCCTGACTGGGGTATTATCATTGTGCGCAGTAACTTCAAACGAAACCAGCAAGAAAGCCTGAAAGACCTTGCCAGATTCTTCAAGGAGTACGCCCCGCGCTATGATTACAAATACCTTTGCACCGAAGATGACGACTACAAGTATTATCAGACCCTTGGTTTGAAACTTATTCACAAAGGATTCTTCCGACAATATAATTATGGGTTGCCGTTGAAGGAGTTGGAGGTATAATGTAGATTTTTAAAAAAGGAGAGGTCTTTCTCTCCTTTTTCTCTTTTTATATAATTATGTTTTATATCTTTGTAAAATAACAAAGGATTAAACAATGGACAAACCTATGAACCGAATAAAAGAGGTGCTTGAAGAAAAAGGCATTAAACAGACATGGTTAGCAGAAAAGCTCGGAAAGAGCTTTTGTATTGTCAATTCTTATGTTTGCAACCGTCGGCAACCAAGTTTAGAAGTATTATTTGAGATTGCAGAAATTTTAGATGTAAACGTCAAAGATTTAATTAAAAATTAATATGGAAAAGGATATTTTAAAAAATGGTTATATACATGATTATATATCAGGCTTACAAGTAAAAGCTTCACCTGAAGAAGTAGAAGCTGTACAAGTATATTCGAAAATATTGGTTGAAGACTATCATTATCCCAAAGATAATATACAAACTCATCCTCAGTTTAGAGTAAAAGCATCTCCGTCTGATACTTCATATAAATATCCTGTTGATATTGTGGTATTTAAAACCCCTAAAAAAAAGAGAGGTGAAGAATATATTATAGTAGAATGTAAGAAAAAAACAAGAGAAGATGGTATATCACAATTAAAGGATTATCTAAAATTTTCAGAAGCAGAATTGGGGGTTTGGTATAATGGAGAATCAACACATTATATAAGAAAATACATAACAGAAGGACATATATTATTTGATGAATCTATAATTAATATACCCCAATATCTTCAAAGATTAGAAGATATTGGACTATTTAAGCGTGCAGACTTAAAATCTACACACAATCTTAAGGCTAAATTTATTTCAATTAGAAATTATTTAGCAGGAAATGCTGTAGGAACAACAAGAGATGAAGAGCTCGCTCGTCAAATAATTAATATTATTTTGTGTAAGCTATATGATGAGAAATTTACTAAACCTGATGATATTGTTTCATTTAGAGCTGGTATAAATGAGAGTGCAAAAGAAGTAGCTCAGAGAATTAAAGATTGATTTAATGAGGCTAAAATTATTTATAAGGACATTCTAGATACTAAAGAATCTATAGATTTAGATGATAGATTTCTTAAATACGTTGTCGGTGAACTTCAGAATTATTCATTAATGACAGCCCAAAGAGATGTAGTTGGAGATGCATTTGAAGTATTTATACACAGAGCTTTAAAAGGTGGTCAAGGCCAATACTTTACTCCTAAAAATGTAGTAAGAACAGCTATTCGGATTCTTGATATTGATACAGAAGATAAGATAATAGATCCTGCCTGTGGCTCAGGAGGATTTCTTATAGAGGGATTAAAATATTTACATGATAAAATAGAAAAAAAAGGTAAAGAATTTAATTGGCCTCAAGATGAAATAAATAATGAAAAAATAGCTAAAGCTAATATCAATTTTAGAGGAATAGAAAAAGATACATTCCTTTCAAAAGTTGTAAAAGCTTACATGGTAATAATGGGCGATGGTAAGAGTGGAATATTTTGTGAAGATAGTTTAGAGTTTCCACAGAATTGGCAAACAAAAACACAATCAAATATTCAATTAGGGACATTTGATATATTATTGGCAAATCCTCCATTTGGGGCTAAGATACCGGTAAAGGGAGAAAAAAAATTATCACAATATCCTCTTGGTTACAAATGGAAATATAATAGTAAAATCAAGTTATGGGAAAAAAGTAAGATAAAAGAAAAAGAGGCTCCACAAGTTCTTTTTATAGACAGATGTTTAGATTTTGTAAGAGAAGGAGGACGTTTGGCTATAATTTTACCAGATGGAATGCTTAGTAATCCAACTGATGGGTATATAGTTCAACATATGCTAGAACGTGCAGAACTTTTAGGTTTAATAGATTTACCAATGAGTACATTTTTGCCATATACTCCAACGAAAACTCATTTAATTTTTTTGAGACGAACAGATAAACCTAGAAAGGATTATACATTTTTTATGAGTTACACTAAAACATGCGGGCATGATAAAAGAGGTAGAGAAATTAATGAAGATGAGATTTCAATAATTCCTGAATATATAAAGAAAATAGATAAGAACGAAAAACATTCTCATTTAGGATGGAATATGAAACTTAGTGAAGTAAAGAATAATATTCTTTTGCCAAAATATTATAATCCAGATATAGAGAATGATTTAGATGAATATAGAGAAAGTGGAAAATATATAATCAAAAGCATTGAAGAGTTACAGAAAGAAAAAATAATCAAAGTAAGTAGAGGAAATGAAGTTGGTAGTGAAAATTATGGAACAGGTGAAATCCCCTTTGTTAGAACATCAGAAGTTTCAAATTGGGAAATAACTACAGACTGTACTCATTGTCTTTCTAAGGATATTTATGAATTATATAGAAAAAAACAAAACATTGAGATTGATGATATTTTGGTTGTAAATGATGGGACTTATTTAATGGGAAGAACTGCAATGATAACTGAAGCAGATATTAAGATCGTTATCCAAAGTCATTTTAGACGAATTAAAGTTCTAAAAAAAGATATTATATCTCCTTACTTATTATTAGCTCTTCTTGGTTTGGAAGTAGTGCAAAAACAAATTGAATCTAAATCTTTTAGACAAGGAACTATTTCAACTTTAGGAAATAGATTAATGGAAGTTAAAATTCCTATACCTATTGACGAACAATTAAAAAAAGAATTATCAGATAAGGTTAAAAAGATAATTCTAAATAAGCAAGAAGCTAAATTAATAGCGCAATCATATAAATTATTAAATAAAACAGAAAATTTGATGGGAATCAAAAATAAAGCGAAAATTGGTAATCTATAATAAACATCATCATGAACAAGATTTTTTATAGTTAAAATCTTGTTCATGATAGATTCTGTATAAAATATGGGTAAAACAGTAACTACATATCTCATTGACAGTGATCCGAAAGATACGCAATACTCCTTCATCAGCAACAAAATATGCCAGATGTTTGTAGTGCCTCGTTCCAACTTGTCATACTTGAACAAACAGGAAAAGTTACAGAAGCCTGCGTTTTACATCCTAATAGGTGAAGATGAAGCGACTAAGCCAAAAGCTTATATCGGCGAAACAGAAAACTTCAAAGAACGTGTGAAAGATCACGACAACAAAAAGGAGTTTTGGCACAAGGCCCTCATCTTCGTTTCAAAAGATGAAGACATGACGAAAACAGACGTGCAATATTGGAGTATAAGGCCATTGCTGAGGCTAAAAAAGCGAAAACATTTGTTCTCAGTGAAAACAAGCAAATACCCAAGACACCAACTTGCCCGAACATCAGCGAGATGCTATGGATGAATTTTTCGAGGATGTCAAGTTCCTTGCCTCTTTTATAGGGTGCAATATTTTCGATATAGCACAGCCCAAGGAAGAGCATTTGTTTTACACGAAAGGACGCGGATGCGATGCAAAAGGATATTGAATCCTGGAATAACATTGATAGACCATATGGTTTATGCAAATAATAATCCGGATAAGAATATAATCGATATTTTTGAACATTTTATAAAGGAGTCAAAAGTTCTTACGAATAATGGAACCTGTATTTCTATAGAGGATTTAGGCGATGAAATAGCTGAGACATACAAGAGTGTTGTTCAGAAATTTCTCTTTGGCAATAATTCAGATAGAAAGCTTGAATATCCTGCTGAAATACTAGATCGGGGCAAGATTTCAAATGGTATGATCCCTTTGTTAAAGTTGTTGACAAAACATGACATAAACGCAGAATTACTTCAATTAGTAGTTGAGGTTTGTGGCACTCCTGTAATATGGAATGATTTTGGGGATCTTAGTATTCCCAATACTGTTGAACAGGGAAAACCCGATCTGGAGATTTGGGCATTAATAGCTAATCAATCTTTATACAAAAGAATGTCAAACGTAAATCAACTTGTTTGCCCAATGTTCCCTATATGCCAAATTTTTATGAAGAATTATATCAAAAATGAATGTTATGAGCTACCCTGGCAGGGACCAGAATGTATTATGACATTAAATTGGGGATTCTTTAGGTTTAGAATAGTATTTATAAAAATAAAGCAGCTTATTGTACTTTTTGTCATAACTCAACATATCATATAGTAAACAAATATAGCTGTTTTGCTTTATTATATTATTGTTACAGAAATAGATCTTCGGAGACAATCAGCTTTGACGTACATTATAGAGCGTTGAAATACTAAACACTATTATATTATTCGTAGAATTCGTATTTCACCTATAATAAACAATATATTGTTTATTACTAGAAAGCGAAACTCATTATGATTGTACAACCTTTGCCCTGATATTTATACAAAGACAACACTAATCAGTAAAATACTACAATAAATGTATATACACTTTTTGTTGCGACAGTTTCTGTAGTTACATTTTATGTATTATATTTGTGTTGGAAATCAAAAAATAGAGCGTTATGGAAACTCCGTTTATATTTGGAAAGATTGCTACCGAGAAGAATTTTACAGACCGTGAGAAAGAAACAACTTACTTGGTCCAGTACTTCACATCGTTAATCAATACAATTATTATCTCTCCTCGCGGCTGGGGTAAAAGTTCGCTTGTAAATAAGGCGGCGAAGTTGGCAATGGCGCAGGATAGCAATCTCCGAATCTGTCATATAGACCTTTTCAATGTGCGTAGTGAGGAACATTTCTATTCGCTGCTTGCCCAAAAGGTTATTGCCGCTACTTCCACAAAATGGGAGGAGGCAATCGAAAATGCGAAGAGTTTCTTTTCGCACCTTGTTCCCAAGATTTCAATCGGTACAGACCCCACCAATGAGGTTTCAATCGACTTTGATTGGGAAGAGGTAAACCGCAACCCCGATGAAGTGCTCGATCTTGCTGAAAAGATTGCCAGGAAGAAAGGGCTGAAAATCGTGATTTGCGTAGATGAGTTCCAAAATATCGCGGAATTTACCGACCCAGACTACTTCCAGAAAAAGTTGCGTTCACATTGGCAGCTGCACCAGAGTGTAGCCTATTGTCTTTATGGCAGCAAGCGCCACATGATGATGGAAGTGTTTACCGACTCCTCCAAGCCATTCTACAAGTTCGGCAATCTGATGTTTCTCAATAAGATTGAGACACCTTGCCTCGTGGAATTTTTCAAGAGTCGTTTTGCTGATACCGGCAAGAACATCAGCGATGAAGCAAGCCATTTGATTGCAAAGCTCGTAGATAACCATCCATATTACGCACAGCAGCTGGCACAGCTTTCATGGCTCAGAACAAAGGATGTATGCACCGTTGAGATCGTGCGTGAGGCACACACGGCATTGGTGGAACAATTAAGTCTGTTGTTTGTAATAATCACCGAAACACTGACCACACAGCAACTGAACTATCTCAAGGCCCTTATAGCCGGAGAAAAGGCTATTAGTTCAACTGAAGTGATGCATCGCTATCAAATCTCTTCAACGACCTCAATCTCCCGCTCAAAGGCTGCCCTTATCAAAAATGACATATTGGACAATAAGGCTGGTGAAATCTCGTTCCAAGACCCGATTTATGCCTATTGGTTGAAGACTGAGTACTTCGCAAAATAATCATAATGTCCACCCTTGTTTCAGGGCCATTTTTGTACCTTTTCTCATCAAAAAACACCATTTTTCACAAGTTTTTTTGTACTTAACATTTTGATATTCAAGAAATTATACTGATTTTTACTTTCCAAAATGGAGGTACAAGCCGAAAATAGTGCTAAAAATCACTAACTTACACATTCTCAGATACTTGCCAACCTATAGGTTGTACCTTTTAGAGTGCTATACTATTGATAATCAATAATGTACACATACTGCATCGGCAAAAATCGAGGCGAAGAAACTATAAAACACCTTCGCCTCTAAAAAAAGGAATAACGATGAAAAGAAACACTAAAAGCGGTGGTTCGGCATCGTTGTATGTAAATTTACTGTTTTCTCTATAAAATAAGGTTCATTTCCAAACATTCATCTATTTATAAAAGAACAGTGTACCCAAGTGAATTTTCATTACGTAATTTTCAAGATTCTTATTTTTTTTATTTCTTTGCATACTAAGATTTATAACGTCACGTTCTCACTACTTAGAACATCATGAAAAAAATAATTGGACTTTTCTTCCTTATATCTATCCAAATATTATCAGTATCAGCTGAAGAGTTGACCTCAGGATTATTTTTTAACAGTCATCTGCATGACGGAAATAAACGGACTTCTTTGATTTTAGACAACGGAAATCCGATAGAGATACAAGACAAACAACAAATTTCATTCGAAATGAATATTCGTGACGAACTTATATTCGGTTTTGCCATGCGTATCATAACAAACAATAACGAAAACATTGATCTTATTTTTTCTATAGATACTCTCCAAAGAAAACGGCCGGCTATCGTGATAAAAGATAAACGTTTTTTTATCAGTGATACGATAATACGAAATAAATGGATTCCTGTCAGTATTACATTTCTGACTAAACAAAACAAAATAGAATTATCTTATAACTCAATAAAAAGAGTGTATGATTATGATTTCAACCAGATAAAAAACACCCGTATCTATTTCGGTGCTTGCGACCATCCGGATTATAACACTCCGGATGCCGCTCCTATAAATGTAAAAAACATTCATATTTACAACGGAAAAGAGTTATTTCGCCATTGGGAATTAAGTCAGCATGGTAAAGGAGTATGTTACGATCTTGTCAATCATAGTCCGGCAAAAGCCATAAACCCTCATTGGCTCACAGATGATCATGCAGTATGGAAAAATATATACAACTACCAATTTAAAAGAAACCCTCAGTATGCATTCGACCCGGAAAAAGAACTGTTTTATATTACAACCGGTGGTCAGGAAATGTTCATCTATAATCCTCTTACAAATCATCAAGACACAATCAGGGGTATCACCGGACATCCCGCAGCTGCAAGCACAAATCAAATGATTTTCAATACAAAGACGAATCGTTTGGAATCTTACAACTTAGATGATCAAACCATATCAATATTTTCTTTCACCGATAAGGCATGGACTCAAACTTCAAAGAATGAAAAAGAAACCGGATTTTGGCATCACACATCGGGCATAGCACCCGATTCTACCATTATTACATTTGGAGGATACGGCTCTTTCCTGTATAAAAACACCTTATTCAAAATCAATCCTCAAACAGGAGAATTTACAGAAAAGATCATACCTGAGATATATCCAAGATATTCTCCTGCATCGGCAATCGTAGATAATACACTTTATATATTCGGTGGCAAAGGATGCCCTTCCGGGCATCAGGAGTTGTCTCCACGCGATTTTTCCGATTTATATGCAATAGATCTGAATTCTTTCGAAACAAAAAAGCTGTGGGAAGTGCCAAACTTCGACAAGAAATTCCTTCCGGGGAGCAATATGGTTTACAATAAAGAGGAGTCTTGTTTTTATATTATTACCGGAAATATGGGCGGAGTATTACTGAAAATTTCTATAAATGAACCGGGAATTATTCCTGTATCGGAAATACAACATTTCGATTCGGGTGCAGACTTTTCATTCTCCCAATTATATCATGCCCCTCGTTCACAACATTTATATTGTCTTTATGCGAAGAATTATAAAAACGGGCAACCGTCTCAAATACAAATATACTCATTATCTTATCCTCCAATGGTATATTCTCAGATTTTGCAACAAGACAAAAAAAAGCAAGATTTTTCTTTCCTTTGGTATTTGATTCCTGCATTAATATTATTGGTAGGAACGAGTAATTTCATACGGAAACGTGGTAAAAACCGGAAAAAGGATAATAAATTCTCTACCAGCAAATCTGAAACAGACTCTTTGATCTTTACCGTCCCGGATAAACCGTATTTTAATCGTGATCGTGCATGTATATGTCTATTGGGGTCATTCAACGTAAAAAGTAAAACAGGAGAAAATATAACCTCTTCATTTACTCCTATTTTAAAATCTCTTCTATTATTAATATTGCTCAATACCGAAAAAGATAACAGAGGCATTACAAGCAAAAAACTGGATGATCTTTTATGGGGAGACAAAAACGAAAAGTCTGCCCGGAATAACCGTAACGTCTCTATCAGTCGTTTACGTCTATTGCTTGAAAAAGTCGGTAATATACAAATCGTCAATGATAATAATTTTTGGAAAATAGTTTTAGGGGACGATGTTTTCTGCGACTATCATACTGCTTTAAACTATATAGACGAGGCAACCAAAACAACAGTACATGATGAAGAATTTTTTAACAAAGTTCTTGAATTACTTCTATACGGACCATTATTGCCTAATACAGAAAGCGATTACCTCGACAGTTTCAAAAGCCATTATTCAGATATAACGATAGATTTGTTACATCTATTATTACATAAAGAGGAATTCCAGAATAATGACAAGTTCCGATTAAAAATAGCAGACTCCATTTTTCAACATGACAGTTTCAATGAAGAAGCTTTACGCATCAAGTGTTCTATCTTCTGCCGAAATGATAAAATGGGTATAGCTAAAAGCATATATGATAACTTCTGCAAAGAATATCAAACCCTTTTAGGTGAAAAATACGGATTGTCTTTCAATGATGTAACAAAAGAAGAGTAAATAGCTATCCCAATTTTATAATAAAGTGCTCGGAATAGTATTTCTTAAGTTTTCTTTCACTGAATAGTCAATTATTCCCGTAAATAAACAAAAATAAAAAGAGTCGATTCATCAAAGTTTTGAATCGACTCTTTTTATTAAACTAAATATTCAAGTAATAATATCATCATTTTCTGACAGGAAGTTCCGAAGAAAAGCCTTTCGGATTTTTCAACATCTTTTTCCCCTGCCCTACCAACCACAAATAATGATCACTCGACAAGCCTTCTTCAATCGGGACAAAAACAGATTCTCCAATCGGTACTTTTGTTGCACATTTAAATATGGCCGTGCCCTCATCCATTTCATCGAACATAGCTACATAAATCATTTCAGCTCCGGAACTTACGGCATTATACATTTGATCCCATAAAAACTGACCTTTATTTCTCGGTGTAGAATGGCTGTTCATGCCTTTCATATTCTTCCATGAAAATCCGGGAAAAACCAAAGGTGCATAATCTATCTTATTGCTTTTACACCAAGCAATATCTTCAGGAACTAAATGCTTGAACTTCTCAAAACTCCGGTCATTATAACGTCCGACAAACCAAGGCATTATAATATCGCTTTTACGAATCAATTCATGAAGTTTCGGATTATTCTCCGTATCAGACCTCAATTCTCTCCAATAAGTAGGAACTCCCAACATCACACTAAAACCCCGTTTTTTAAGTCCATCGACAATCAACTCGACATCTTCAGTAGTATATCTGCGACGATCATTAAATCCCACTCCCCAAATCACGACAAGCGGTCTACCGTTATGGAATAAATAAGAAGGATTCTTTTTCCGATTTCCGATATTAAATAAACGTGTAAGTTCATCTATATCATCCAAAACAAACGATGCGTCCGTTCCCTTCATTCCGCTAAGATCATACATAACACAAATTGCACGATCATATTTATCGGCAGCTTTTGTAGCCGAAGCCAAAACCTTATTAAAATGATTTTTCCCCGAAGGATTTTTCACTTCTCCTACAAATCGTTGCATAAATACCCCATCTAAACCGTACTCTTTCATCCAACGAAAATGTGTATCGACCGTAGATTCGTCATAAGAACTGAATACCGAGGCCACACCTCCGTCTGCAAAACGGAACGGTGTAGAATATACTTTCTCATATTCACTGACATCAGGCCACATATCTATGCTGCAAGAACCGGGTTTAAATCCCTGTTTTCCGGGATAGTGTCTCCATTTTCGATTCGCACCGTCATCCGAAGTGTTAAACCAACCTTGATAGCCGGCCATTATCAACCCTTTATAAGAAGAATACTTCTTTTTGGCCTCAATTCCGGCAGTACAAAAAATAAGTATCCCCAATAAAACACAAAAAGTTTTCTTCATCTATCAATAAAATTAAATATAAAAGTGTGTGTACTATTTAAAAAACTATGTCACGATTCTTTCCTAAAAAATTGTCGTGACACAGTTCTAACTAATTGTATGTTATCATATCTTACTTGAGCATGGTACTAACCATATTTGAAAGTAATTTTCCTGCAATAGGATCTGTTGCAGCTTTATCGGTACGCATAGTAGAAACCAAGACTTTACCTTGATCTTGAATCATCAACAAGGGGAATCCTTTAATCGTCGATACGTATTCAGAACGTTTATGCATATCGCCGTTAATATAACCGTGGATTTTCATTTGAGCTGCTAAAGGAACGACTTTCTCACTCCGTACAGTTTGCATCGAAGCACTACAAACTGTCGGAATCTCACGCTTGTTATTGTTAAAATAACGAAGATCCATTTTTTCTATATTATCGAATACGGGAGATTCGGGAACTTCCATCGTTGCAATATCCCCTTCTGTCGGAACAAGAAATCCGGTAAAATGTTCCGGGTACATTTTCAACATCGCTTTTTCACAATTCAAGAAAAGAGCATTCTTACCATCTTGAATTGATTTTCTCATATTTGACAATTCTTCTGCAGAACAGTTCTTATCATCCAATCCGGCATAAACATAAAGATCGGCTTTTGCTTTCACTGCCTCTGCAACAGTAGCGACCTTAGTATAAGGTATTTGCAATTGGTCAAATACTTTAGCAGTATTGTTATTATCTACCAAAACGATTTTCTTATCTTTCAGTTCTCCGTTATTACTCCACTCTTGGGTTGCCAAAGTAATATTATAATCATTTTGACTCAACAATACTCCACCTTTATCTTTCAACTCAAGCTTCAACTTAGCATCCACACGGGATTCAGGTAAATTAGAAGGCACATCGATATTGGCAGTCATCCATTGACGTCCGTAATGTTCAACAACCGGAACATCAACATTACCTTTTGCCAACACCTGTCCTGCACTTATAAGACTCCATGTAATAGTAGAAGCCGGTACGCTACTACCATCTTCCAAATCATTCACGACACAAAAACGAACAGGCAATGTAGATCCGGCATATAAATGGCGTCCCCATAATTCGGCCGAAACCAAAAGAGGGTTCAATGAATTTTGCATAGAATAATATGCAGGATAAGGATCGATGGTATTTACATCATACACATTTCTAAACCAAGTAAGTAATGCAAAATGTAAAATACCTGATGCCTCCGGATTGCTACGACGAAGAGCTTCTGCCAACTCGGCGGTAATGAAACGATGTGCTTCAAGGAATGCATTCGGATCTCCATAAGGATAAGCATCATCTCCCACCAATACCTGAGGATTCTGATGTACATACGTATAGAATGTTGTCGGATGCCCGGTCTCATTGTTCGGATATCCGGTAGACATCTCCTGACTGATCAAAGGACGGCCTTCACGTTTATTTTTCTGGAATTCACCATTAAACTGTTTAAACACAGTATGATCATACCAATTGATATATGAGTGATCGTCATCTATATCTCCATCATCAAACGTTTTGAAAAAATCCTTTCCAAAGCGTTTTTCCGGACGTTTATAATTAGAATCGAAACAAATAGGACGAGTAGGATCTACTTCACGCATTCTTTTTACTACTTTTTCGATAATCTGCATTTTTTTGATCGCACGGTCTTTATCCGGATCATTATCATAGAATTTCATCTCATTATTGATAGTCCAGAAGAAAATAGACGGATGATTACGATATTTTTTCAACATACCGATATATTCGTCTGCCCACATATCGATCAAATTCTGGTCTGGCATAGAAGACTGAATCATCAGCCAAGGCCAAGTTCCTTCATGACTTATACCTATACCGTTTTCATCGGCAGCAGTAATCCATAACTCATTATAAGGAGTAGTATGAGTACGGGTAGTTTCTATATTACCGCTCTTCATTATTTGATAGAAAGTATCAGCCATACGACGATCATTCGGCGTCAAAGCAAAAACAGTGTGGTTTCCACCTCTCAGCCAATAACGTTTGCCATTCAAATACAGAAAACCATCATCACGCTTTTCGAAAGTACGGAATCCTGAAGTGATAGTTTTACTGTCGATCGCACCTTTTTTATTACTCAAAGAAAACTTAAAATTATACAGATTAGGGTGCTGTGGTGTCCACAATTTAGGTTGTAAACCTTTCACACTCGCCATAACAATTTTTTCCTCTCCCGGATTTAATGTTACCCCTTTCTGTAAAAGGACATCGCTCAACTGCACATTGTTCGACTTATC
This sequence comes from Coprobacter fastidiosus, assembly GCF_030296935.1. NCBI lineage: Bacteria > Pseudomonadati > Bacteroidota > Bacteroidia > Bacteroidales > Barnesiellaceae > Coprobacter > Coprobacter fastidiosus. Next base: position 799,086 of record NZ_AP028032.1, read on the forward strand.
GATAATTTTACCGTTAATATCAAATGACTGTTTTTTCTTACCGTAATTCTTCAAAGTGATTTCATAATCAGCTCCGGTAAGAGAAGGCTTGATAAATACATCCTCTATTTTTACAGGGTCTGTAATTACCATTTGCACAGGTTGCCATATTCCTCCATTATCGATACAATAGAAACCATGAGCAATATCTTTCAACATTTTATTAGTTACCGGAACTGTCACGGCAACATCCACAATTTTATCTGCATCCGCTATATTTTTTATAAAATCACGAACTACTTTAACAACAATAAGATTTTTACCCGGCTTTAAATATGGAGTGGCATCGACCGAAAAATCACCGAACATACCAATATGCGAACCGGCTTCTTTCCCGTTAATAAATACATCTGCAACCTTAGACACAGCATCAAAATGCAATTCAATTTGTTTACCTTCTATCGATTCGGGCAATTCTATCCATTGACGATACCAAGCTGCTTTTACTTTTCCATATTCGAAAGTATAATTTTCACAACGTTCGGTCTCTTGTTGAAAATAGGTATCTGAAACACCTTTCGGGTAATGTTCAGAGCCGAATGTTTCTCCGTGAAGCCAAATTCGAATGGGATTCCAGAAATTAGGAACGCTCATCGAATGCCAATCTTTATCTTCCACAGCCGGATTTACGGCCTTATCCTGATCACTCAACTGATATTCAGGCATAAATAACCATTGACCGTCAAGACTGATTTCTGTACGCCCTGGATTTAGAGTTCCCACTTCAATTGCCTTATATTGGCTTCTTTCTCTTTGCCGTTTAGCCTCCTTTTCAGCCGGAGACATAGCATATTTATATTCCTGGCGTTTTATTCCCTGAAAATAATTCTCGGGAAGCTCTTTAATTTCAAGATCATCAAACTCGGTAGTCAACCAACCGCCACCAAGAGAAACCTGACCACTGGGAGCTAAATTTGAGTTTTTATCAGTCACATCTATACGGGGAGTATTTTCATCATTGATATAAACCCTTATACGATCCCCGACTACATCGATCTTAAATTTATACCATTCTCCTGGAATCGGGTGAAATCCGAGAGGTTTTACGGCAAAAAACTCATCAGTACCCATATATCCCTGACGGGCAAGAACAATATCATCTTGCAGTCCGCCTTTTAACCCGACAATATAACGGTCATTACGATTATGAGCTCGAAAACCTGCCCATATCTGCACCTGCTCACTGCCTTTAGGAGCTCGCGCCTTAAAAGTCACCGAATAATTTTTCCACTCGGGATTTCCGAAAAGAGCATAAGATTCCCGACTGCTAAAAACGCCATTTTTTACATGGCAATCACCTCTACCGATAGTTTTAAGAGTCATCCCATCGGTCGCGAAATTTTCTTTGAAAACGCCATTTTGGGCACTTAGTTGTCCGAGTCCCAGACTCAGAGCCAATCCCAAACTTAGAGTTCTTAAGTGTGTTTGCATATTAGTTATTATTTATTTGAAGATGTTTATATTTAGTGTTTTCTAATATAATTCGATACATGTTCTATGAACCTAAAGAATGATCAAAACAAATGAGGTTTTCCATGCATTATTAACTAAGATACAAAGAAAAATGCACTATCTTAAATTTTGGATTAATAATGCCTTAAATCGTTCTTAATATCACATTAGGATAAAAATTAATCAATAAAATAAAGAATCTAAGTCCCTGTCGAGATTTTGCCTAGGTCTGGGGTGAGGGTTCTTTCTGAGGATGTTTTTATGAGGAGAACAACAAGCTTTCTTGAGCGTAAAAATGAGAAAAAGACCGAATAATATTTCCTTATCGGGAAATTTGAACTTCCTCTAAAACTTCATTATAAAACAGGCAATGACAGTATCCAAAAAAATATTTATTCATAAAAATAGAAATTAAAAAGCACATAAATATTTTTTTAGTTCAAATTTAATCGTGAAAAATGAGATTACTTAATACACTCCTTCTTATTTTGTGGACATTAAATCGAAATATTATTTTTTTTAATACACACTAACAAAAATAAATCATTATGAAACAACACAGTTTTTTAACTGCATTATGCTTGTTGTTTGCTGCTGTTCCTATAACAGGACAGACAATAAAGAGCAGTATGGAGTTCGCTCCTTCGGAGCATTGGGTCAAACCGGTAGAAAAACCTTATCGAGAAGAAATCTGCCTAAACGGCACATGGGCCTTTGCCCCTGTACAATTACCGGTTGGGTTCAAAGAAGGTGAAACCCCTGCACCAGCTTTACCCGGAGTAAATGAAGTAAGATTCAGCAAAACCCCGATTCGCATTCCGTCACCTTGGAATGTCAACAGTTTTGCCGATAAAAACGGATTAGGTGGAGACCACCGCACATATCCGAGTTACCCTAAAGAATGGGAATCGATAAAAATGGGATGGTTACAGAAGAAGTTCACCGTTCCGGCTTCTTGGAAAGGTAAAAGAATTCAAATCCACTTCGAAGCTGTTGCCGGGAAAACAGATATATATGTTAACGGAAAAGCTGTAGGCGACAATTTTGATATTTTCATGCCTTTCGACATAGATATTACCGATGCCGTCAAATTCGGACAGGAAAATACTCTTAACGTAGGTATTCAAAAATCGTCTCTTTTCGATGACAGAAAAAGTCCGTTGGGACGGAGAACATATCAAGGCGGTTCATTCTGGGGACAACACATCGCCGGAATCTGGCAAGATGTCTATCTCGTAGCCCTGCCTCAAACCCGTGTAGCAGATGTATATATTCAACCTATCGTAAATAAAAACACATTAGAAGTTGAAGTGACACTTCGCAATGATGAAAATAAATCGGTTGAAGTAAATATCAGCGCAGCGGCCTACCCATGGATTTCGAAAGCAGGGAAAACTGTTCTTACAGCCGCAAATCCAAGTTCTCAGTTAGGAAGTCAAGCAGCATTGCAAATGCCGACTCAAAAAGTAACCATACCTGCAGGAAAAGAGATAAAAACGACACTGAAAACGACCGTTGACAATAAATTAAAATTATGGTCGCCTTCATCTCCCAATTTGTATGGCCTGGTTGTAAGAACTTCGGTAAACGGAAAGACAAACGACAGCAAATACACCCGTTTCGGATGGAGACAAACCGAGCTGAAAGACGGAAAATTCTGGTTGAACGGTAAACCTTTTGTTTTAAAAGGAGATTCATGGCATTATATGGGCATTCCCCAAATGACACGTCGTTATCCTTGGGCCTGGTACACCGCATTGCGTGATGCTAATTGCAACGCTGTTCGTCTGCACGCACAACCGTTCCCATCATTCTATCTCGATGTTGCCGATGAAATGGGTATATTAGTATTGGACGAAAGCGCGATGTGGGCCAGTGACGGAGGTCAAAAACTAGGCAGTGAAGAATTCTGGAAATGCAGTGAAGAACACATGAAACAACTCGTATTGCGTGACCGCAATCATCCTTCGGTATTCGGATGGAGTGTTTCGAACGAAATCATGCCTATTATTCGTGGTGTCATGCGTAATGCTCCGGGATTAGAAGACAATTTGGTAAAACATTTCAAAATTTGGTCTGACATCTGTTTCAAATATGATCCTTCACGTGCATGGGCTTCCGCTGACGGGGAAGACGATGGTCGCGGACTACTTCCGTTCTACATGGTTCACTACGGTGGAGAAGGAGCTATGAAAAGAGCTTATGAAAGTGGAAAACCTTGGGGTGTCGGAGAAGCTTGTAATGCATATTACGGAACTCCTGAACAAGTTTCTAACGCAGCAAAAGACGGAGGTCGAGCTTACCGTTCATTTGAAGGACGTATGGAAAGTGTTGCCGTAGATGCTTATAACTCATTAGCAAACCAACGTAAATACAACGCCAGCTATAGAAGCGTATTTAATTTAATTTGGTACGGGCTACAACCTCTGCCTCTCGGATTAAAAGACCAGACAAAAGCTCCCACATTAAAAGACGGTATAGCATTTACTTCTTTCGTAGAAGGGAAACCCGGAGTTCAACCGGAACGTATCGGACCATACAGCACAACTGTTAATCCGGGTTACGACCCGTCTCTGCCTCTATATAAAACTTGGCCGATGTTCGATGCAATAAAAGCAGCAAATGCCGAACCTATGCAACCATGCAAATGGGTTGTCAAAAACGTAACTCCGGCAAAAGCCGCTAACGTGAAAAAAGTAAAATCGATAAAAATATTACCCGAAAACGGTAAATTAAGTAGTGAATTGTTCCGTACCGGCATTCCTGTAAAGAAAATGGATACCGAAACCGTACCCGAACTGCTGATCATCGATGGTGCAAATATTCCGGCAAATGCTACATCTGTTATGCAAAAAGTATATGCTAAAGGCGGTACGGTAGTTGTTTGGGGAGCTGATCCGAAAAAAGTAAATGAACTGAATAAAATATTACCGTCTCCGGTAGTAATAACCGATCGTAAAGCAACGTCTTTGGTATTCGGTACTCCGGACGATATTACTTCTGGTCTTACCGAAGCCGATCTCTATTTCTCTGAATTACATCCGGCAGAATTTACGACCGTCGGATTAGGTGGTTCTTTAGTAAAAAACAGCACGACATTGCTCAAGGCATGCGATACCGACTGGACGAAATGGAATAAACAACCGGAATATGCCAAGACAGGTATGATTTTACGTACCGAAAAAGAAAGCAAACCCGAAGGCGTCGTAATGCTCAAAAAGAAAATGGGACAAGGAAACTTGGTCGTTACGACTATTCCTGCTGCACCCCGTGGCGCTAAAGCAGAAAAAGCCGTTCGGGCACTTCTTACCAATATGGGCATTGAATTAGGATCAGGTAGCGACTCAGGTAAACCGTTATTGAAATCAGGAGAAATCGTACGTGTTCTAATGAGTGGCAGTTATCCTGTCGCTTCTGTAAAAGAGGCAGGAAAGGTTAATCGTGTAGATTTATCGAAAGCCGATGGTATTAAGGAAAATACGATGCTCGATGGGAAAGCTTGGAAAAAATACCATTCACAAAGCGGTCTGATAGATTTTAAACAAGCAAAACTGGACGGACCTACTCAAAATGCCGAAACATACATGAGTTTCTGGGTATTCAGCCCGAGACCATTAGATGACCTGCTTATAGAACCGAACATGCCTGTCGTCGATCTCGAAGTAGCTGCTGATGATGCCGTACAAGTATGGTTGAACGGAAAAATGATCATCAGTAATCTTCGCGAAGGCCCTATCGAAGGTGGTAAAGCCGTATCAAAAGGGTTGCCTTTGCACCAAGGCTGGAATCACTTCCTTATCAAAGCTATTCAAGGCGGAGGCGGTTGGTTCTTCAACGGACGTTTAATCTGTAATCAACCGGATTATCTTGCCGAAGAAATGGATTCGGTATTAGAAAAACCTTAAAGAGAGATTTCTCTTAGAAATAATAAAAACCGCTTTTTTTCATTATAAAAAGAGCGGTTTTTATTATTAATCAAGTGAAAAAATCAATTTAATCGCTTTTTTATACTTCTGTTAATAGAGTTAATGTCCTTTTATTAAGTGTTCCCAAATACCTTTGAAGCACAAAATTTAATAACGACACGACAAAAAATAAAAAATGAAAGTGCTGAAAATTTTAACTCTTGCAATGTGTTCTTACCTTATGATCCCGACCATGCAAGGTGCAACAAAACATGCCAAAGAGACCAAATATCCAAGTTATAAAGGGATGATTATGGCGGGATATCAAGGTTGGTTCGGAACTCCGGAGGACGGAAAAAGCGGAGGATTCCGCCACATGGCGGGTAAAAACGGTTTTAAAGACGGAAGTTGCCACATAGATATTTGGCCTGATGTACGGGAATATTCAAAAACTTATCCCACAGAATTTAAAAATGCCGATGGATCTACAGCCCGTATTTTCAGTTCCTATGATGCCAGCACGACAGATCTCCATTTCAAATGGATGAAAGAATATGGCATAGACGGAGTATTTATGCAGCGCTTTTTTGATTATGCACGGGGAAGAGGTGAACAATCACTACCCGATATCATTCTCAAAAATGCATTTGACGCTGCTTCGAAATATGATCGAGCCATAGCTATTATGTACGACTTGTCAGGATTAAGGCACAAAAAAGAAGATTGCTCGGTTATTATCGAAGACTGGAAATATCTGGTCGATAAACTAAATGTTACAAACCAAAACGGGAATAAAACATATCTGCACCACAACAAAAAACCGGTAGTTGCCATATGGGGATTAGGCTTTACAGACCGTCCATATAAGGTTAATGAAATAGGTATAGAAAAATTAATCGATTTCTTACAAAATGATCCGGTATATGGAGGCTGTGCTGTAATGTTAGGAGTTCCTACAGCTTGGCGCGACTTGAATTTTGACTGTACCAACGATCCTTATCTGCATACGATAATCAAAAAAGCAGATTTATTATTACCTTGGACCGTACAACGCTACACACCACTATTACATAACGATATGGACCGTTATCATGACGAGACCAAAGCCGATATCCAATGGTGTAAAAAGAACAAAATAGATTATGTACCTTGTGTTACTCCGGGATTTAGTTGGCACAATTTAAGTACGATTCAATTTCCCGATGATATAAAGCCTTCAGGTTCGATACCGCGCCAAGGAGGAAAATTTTTCTGGGATCAAATGTATAATGCCATGAAAGCCGGAGGTGAAATGATCTATGTGGCGATGTTCGATGAAATAGACGAAGGTACTGCAATATTTAAATGTACCGATACACCTCCTGTAACTAAAATATCTCAATTTATCGGAATGGACGGAAAACCTTCGGATCATTATTTATGGCTTACCGGTAAAGCGACTCAAATGTTACGAAAAGAAATACCTCTGACAAAAAAAATGCCGGAACGAAACTAAAAAAAGATATACAATTCACACACAAAAATACACAACTACACACGTCAAAGGACTGTCTTAACTATTATTGTTTAGACAGTCCTTTTTTATTATAACTTTATCAACTGAAAATAAATATGAAAATGTACCAAAACCCAATTTAAGAGAAACTTTCAATTTAAAACTTGATTCCTTCCATTGACTATAAAAAAGCCGTATCAACTCTATTTTTGAAGTGCACCCCAAAAGTTAGACACAAAACTTTTGGGGTGCACTTCATTTCAAGTAGTGATACGACTTTTTATGTTTATCAGTTACAATCTATAACTTTACCTTAGTTCAGCACACCCCCACAATTGTATCATGGTAAAGTAATCGGGGCAGTTATGACAAGTTTGTCTTTATTTTTACTACATGAACCATAATAATTATTTGCAGGCTCATAATCTGTCAATACTCCATTTTTATCATCGATATATTCAACATGTACTGGATAAACACAATTTTCTATTTTCGATCCTGCACCATCGTTATATTGTCCAATAAATCCTGATATTCCCGAACGGCTTCTCAAACGGATATGGATATTTTCCGTCTGACAATTTTTAATAGCGACACCCCTTCCACCGACAATTTGGCCAACTAATCCTCCAGCCTGATAACCAGTTAAATAAATATCTTTGGCAGAACAGTTATCTAACCAAGTAGCTCCTCCGCCTACACCGATCCACCCGATCAGACCTCCGACATTTTGGGTAGTCAAACCCGTAGAGGCTTTAATATGTATATGCTTTGCATGTACATTTTCAAATTGAGCAACGGTACTATAATTTGCTCCGGTATATCCCACACAACCGGCAAAATAAGCATATTCTTTACTATGATCTATCGGATTTCCGTCAACATCCGTATGCACTTCATCATCGGCAAGTCCATTAATAGTAATGTTCTCGAATGTCAAATTCTTCATTACACCTTCAAACTTACCCCAAACTCCCGTATACGCATTATATTTACCGAGAGTAATACCCCAAATCTGATATTCATACACTGCTCCGAATTTTCCGTTTAAAGAAAAATTCCTTAAAGTATGCCCTTGACCATCTACTGTGTATGTCGGTTCTCCTGAAGTATAAATAGGTTTCCATTCAACACCGCTCATATCGATATCGTTTTCCAATAGGATAGAAACGTTCACGGACTTACCGCTCTCGTCTTTTTTAGTAATCATATCAAGGATATTATCCGGTAGCCAGGCAAATTCTTCTCTCGTATAGATATGATAAGTTCGGGTACTCTCGTCATAGACAGGTTCTTTCGGTTCAATTACAGCCGGATTCCACCATTCTTCAGCATCAATCCAATCATTCTCAAAATTTTCATCAATAGAGATAGTTAACTGCGCGTCCGTAGTTAAAATATTACCCATTACTGTTGTTAACCAATTGCGTTGAATGGGAATATCTGTTTTTAAATCATGTGAACTGATAAGCGAAGTACCGTCCAATGCTTCGAACTTGAAATGAATAGGAGTCTGTTCCGTTGCATCGGTCATTAAATAATCGACCGTCAAGGTTCGGTTATTCACACTTTTATCATAACCTAAAGCATAGTCCTTTTGAGATTTATCAATCGAACCTGTATAAATTTCAGTAACTGCCGTTAAATCAGTTGCCAAATCTGTTCCTTCAGATAAACCGGTCACTGCATTAATATTAGTAAAGCGTTTACAACCATAATAAGTTATTTTAAAATTATCCGGCATCTCCAGATTATATACACCCCAATCAGTAGCGACAACACGAAGTTTTGCAAAAGGACGTTTCAATATCAAATCTTTCATGACCCCGTCACTACCAACCGTAATCTCTTCTGTCGTAAAATAGGCATCCCGACTCTCATCATTCAGTTGTTTATCGACGTCGTCTATGCAAGTAATATTTTCAAAATTACCGGTTTCATAATGTAAATCCGTATCAGTACCCTGCTTTACAAAGTCCGCCCAAACTACAAATTTATAATTCCGGTTCGGAGTCAGACGTAAAGAATAATTGACAGCTTGATAACTATCCACAACTTTTTTCTGAGGAGAAATTACCTGCGTATAAGAGATATTCTCCCCTTCCCCATCTATGCGATAAACCGCTAACTGATAACGCAAATCATATTCTGCAAAATCTACATTAGTGATTCCCCCATGCATACTATTACTATTTTCACCTAAAGTTGCACGCGTCATTTGTAAAAGATCAGGGGCAGAAACCGTAAAATTTACATTTCCTTCTCCTGCAGCGACCGGAGCATCAGTAAACAAGTCTTCTGATTGACACGCTACCAATAGCAAACAAAATCCGATCATAACTAAATTTTTAAATTTTCTCATACAATTACATTTTTGTTAAACAATATATTAGTTGATCTCCACTACATATTCTCCATCAAAACTATCATCGATATTCACGTTATTACCATCGCCTATTTTTCGAGTAAGAAAGAATCCTCTCAATACAGTCTCATGATTACGCTTCAAAGGAATTTCGATATTCTGACAATGGCTGATTTCTGTTCCTGAAGCATCGAAAAAATAAAAATCGGCCAAAATATTCGTTTCATTTTCCCAATCAGTAAATAAATAATCTCCGAACAAAGAGACCGCCTCTTTTCCATCATAAACTATTTGAGAAAGAATCGTATTAAAACTATACATCGTCGTAAACAGATTCGGTTTTCGGGCTTCTACATTATACCCGACTCCGATATATTGTTTATAAATTACTTTTACAGTCAACCCCTCCAGTGTACCTCCAGCCCGGATAAAATCGTCAAAATCGGATGCAATCACTCTGTAACGTCCTGAAGGTCTTTCCATCATAACCGGAATAACCATAGAAGAGAAAGTTCCGGATTCTTCAAAGGAAAAACTATTTGGCCCAAAATCTGAACCGATCGTAAACATCTCCTGACCGACTGCGGTACTTCGATGATGCGTATTAACAGGATAAATATCCGTATTCGTCTTAATGGACGTTAACATATCAGTCTGATAAAATCGATCGACCGGATTATCTTTATAAACATAATCTGCCCACGCTAATACTTGATAGTCACCTTTCGGCAAATAAACTTGTATTGTATCTTGTGGAGGCAATGCGTCTTTATCAACCAAAAGCATTCGTCGCTCGATTTTCTACTGCACGATTCTATTCTTCCCCGATTTTTTTTCATAAACATCAAGAATAATGCGCATTGCAAAATCTTCATCCGGGATATACGGTTTGGAGTGTTCTTCTTCCAGATTTTTAATCGTACAATTCCATTCTTCATCATAAAAAACTTCTTTATAATAAAGAGGCGGCAACCGATCAACATTCGGTTCTATGACAACAAACGATTTATCGGGAACAGGATACTCATGAACAGTCGCATCACAAGCCATCATTAACCCCATAAACACGGATAATACAGCAATCATTAGATTTCTTCCATTCATATTCTTTACCTTTTCCGTTGTTTATACCATTTATAGGATATCGAAACGCCTCCTCTCGTTATACCCCAATACCAGTCTGACCCTGAACGAAATTTCGGACCATTCTTCCAATTACGGTAAACATCATAATCAAATTCAGCAAAACCCGCCCCTATATTACATTCTAAAGTCCATCTTTTCATTTTACCGATATCGACAGCATAACCATAACTGATTCCCATTCCCCACAAAGCATGGTTAGGATCTTGGTAACGGCCATGATCATTAATTGCTACATTAAAACCGGCGACATGGGTATGCAAACCGATAAAATGTCCTTTCATGGCCTCTTTCGACCACCAGCGTATTTCCGGTTGTACAGCCAATAAACGCAACTTTCGCTCTGGAGTAATATTATATGGAGAATACCACACCGGTAAATCAAAAGACCAATGAGAAAACGGACTAATTTCAATACCCAAATTAGCGGTCAATGCCGCAACAAACAATAAATTCGACTTAATAGCAATTATCCATTTTTCTTGTTGTGACGGCTGTAAAGAAAAAGAAATAGCAGGATTCAAGTCAGGCATGCGAGATTCTGCAACTTGTAAATTTTTTGATACCGGAGGCAGAGGAAATTGCTCTTCCAGACAGACAATGGCAATGCGTGCATTTCTGAATGGAGGAAACACGTCCTGAATAATCCGTTGCCAAGTATATCCTCCGTCAAGAGCTTTAATCTGTTTTTTACGACGTTCGTTATCAGTCTCTTTTGTTAAAATATCAAGAACCTTGCTTTTATTGGGAATCTGCGCTCCATTTTTTAATGCAACTTCGAACGAATACCAATCTTCACAAAGGTTTTCAACCTTAAGTTTACTTTCCGGAATACCGGTTTCTTGTAACAAAAAATCGGCAAGAGCCCGCGAACGATACTCACCTAATCGATGATTCCAGCTCGGAGGTCCTTCTGGTGAGGCACTTCCTCCGACCCATACATGCGACAAGCGGATTATAGTATCTTGTTGTATTCGTCGTAATATATCAGCAATACTATCCAACTGTTTGTTGGGATACAATTTGTACTTATTTACTTTAAAAATAACCGGGGCTATCGAAGTATTGGCACAATAAAAAACAGAATCGATTTTTTTATCTGACAAAAAAATCACATAATCAGGGTAATTTTTATTCAAGCACGAAGTGAGAGTCTCGGATGTTCCCTGTGCACATACAATACCCGATAAAAATAATGCAGTTATCAACAATAAGCCCCACTTTTTTTTATATCTTTTCACAATTCAATTATATAATAATAGATTCGACTAAATGACAAGCAGTTAAAACTTTTGCCATTTATTAATTTTTAATAATAACAAGATGAATTTAAAAAATAGATTTATTAAGATAACTCCCAGAGGTATGGGCTTTAACGATACCAACAGACTTCATCAAAGAATTTACTGCCACAACTAATTCATGTAAACCATGTATCGGACTCTTCATCTTAAATGACAAAACTATTTTCATGATCTAAAGATTTTTCGCCATAAATTCCCCAAATCAGCAGTTTCACTTAAGATAAAACAAAACATAAAAAAAGCGTGGGAATTTGTCAGTTTACTCGCTTTGAGGTATCGCCAAACACCCACATTGAAATAAACAGCCAACCCACGCCTAACCTTATATATTCACTCTCGTGATTATAATGGAAAAGCATGAACGTTTGTTCTGTTTATCCTTCAATGTTTTAAAAATTGGCGATTTTCAAAGCGAGGATAAAACTAAACGCTTCTCTAACATGTATATCGGATAAAAAGTCTCTACTCCAATTCCGACACCACAAAGTTAGAAATTATTTGCGTTTTAACAAACGTTCATGTGAGTTGGCCAATAATTTCTTCTAATAATATTCAAAAAAAACGTAAGAATTCAGACAAATAAACTATGAATTCTTGTTCTTCTTATGATAAAAATAAAAGTAAATACAGGGTAAAGACAATATTTGCAATAGAATATCCGCAATAATAAAAAACTATTAAAACAAATTTTCCCCTATATTTATATATCTATTTTTCAAGCTTTTTTCACAGAAGCCACTTTAAGGTTAATAATTTACAAATATAATAAAACATCTATTATTTTATTTGTATTCTGAAAAGCTATTCAGATTTTCCAATACAGAAATCTTATCAGTTCAACTTTGAAACTTTCTCAGTCTACTTTTTCGCTCTTATTCGTCAGATAAGCTACTATCATCCTCATAAAAACAAAAGAACATCCTCAAAAAAACGCTCAAATCAGACCAAACAAAATTTAAATCGGCTTATTTCAAAAAACGACAAAGTTATAATGATTTTAATTCGTCCTCGAACATCTGTTCTAACACACGACGCAAATAAGAACGAGAGCCGGAAAAGTTATTTACAATAATAGCCACAGCATATCTTTTATTCCCTGAATCATAATATCCGGCATAACTTTGCACATGTGCCATACTGCCGCTTTTCAATCGCATTCTTTTCGAAAGAGACGAATTTTTCAAAAACGAACGTACCGTACCACTTACTCCCGGACACGGTAACGAAGAATAAAATATTGTCTGCAAATTTTTATCGGAAGCCATAAAATCGAGTACCCGACATAACATTTCGGCAGAGATACGGTTTACCGGAGACAAACCGCTACCGTCATACATAACAAGATCATCCCCAAATACTCCTTTCTCTTTCCAAAAATGTTTCAATACCTCGATACCTTTCGATACCGATGCTTCCGGATAACGAGACAAAGCGATCCAACGCAATAAAGCTTCGGCATACAAATTATTACTGTTATGATTTACAATACGGATAATATCAGATAAACGGTCTGAAGAATAACGAAACAGCATAGACCTATCGGATAAAGGTTTTGTTTTGTTATTTTCATTCAATATACGCATCGTTACAGGAGTACCTGCTACTTTGATTCGGGAAGCTTTTAAAAAAGACGCCATTTCATTCGCAAAAAACAAAGCAGGATCAGGTAAATCTCCTTTTATGACAAAACGATCCTGTTTTTCAGGAATACTCCCATAAATATACCTTCGTAAAGAAAAAGGAGCTCCATATATATAGGCACTATCAATCGCATTACTGCTCGAAACAAGATGATTAGAAAAACTTAATCCGGATATTTCCGGTTCTACTCCGATAATAACAGGCGTCGAGCCTTTTGCCCCCGAACGCAATATCAGACGATAAGTATTATCTCTGTAATTAATGCCATAGCAACCTGCCGCAAAATAATTCCCGACATCTTCCCATAGCCATTTTGGCGAAACTCCTTCTGTGTCGAACCGGCTGTCATCGGCAATAATGCACCCTTCTATACGATGAATACCTGCATTTTCAAGCTCTTTCAACAAACGATTCCGGAAATCAAAAACCCGACGTGTACCATATTCCGAACCCAATGTAGGGTCTCCGCACCCCTGAATATATAAATCACCATAAAGCACACCGTCTTTTCCGATATGCCCCGAATATTGTACATCAGTATAAAAACGATGTTCTCCCCCATATATTCCGAGAGCTGTTGCCGATGTCAGTAACTTCAATGCCGAAGCCGGAAGAAGTAACCGTTGAGAGTCATAAGATGATACTATTTCTCCCGTTTCAATATCCATAATACAAAAACCTACCGATGCAGAACGCAATTCAGGCAAAGATACAAAACGAGACATACCCATCCCGGCATAAGAAAAATAGAACAATCCCGACCACAGGAAAACAATAATATATTTTAGTTTTATAATCGCACTCATATTAAAATGTCTGATTTTCAAAACAAAAATAACCGATTTTCAAAGAATATACAATCTTACTCCGATTTTATATCTCAAAATCGAAATGGATAGTTCAAAAAAATAAAAAAGTATCGTACATTTGTTTCAAGATATAAAACTTCTTGAACTATTTAATATAAGAGAATCGAAATGTTATTTTCTGAAGAAAACTATGAAACCCATAAACGCGGCCGCATAGAAGTAATTTGCGGATCGATGTTTTCAGGAAAAACCGAAGAATTGATAAGACGGCTCAAACGTGCAAAAATAGCTCGACAAAAAGTCGAAATCTTCAAGCCGTCCATCGATATACGCTACTCGGAAGAAGAGATCGTGTCTCATGACAGCAATTCCATACAATCGACTCCGGTAGACAGTTCTGCAAGCATACTATTACTATCAAGCGGTGTAGATGTCGTAGGTATCGATGAAGCTCAATTTTTCGATCAGGGCATCGTCGATATCTGCAACCAGCTTGCCGATCAAGGAACACGGGTTATCGTAGCGGGATTAGATATGGATTTTAAAAAAGTACCTTTCGGGCCTATGCCCTATTTGTTATCAATTGCCGATGAAGTGACCAAAGTTCATGCCATCTGTGTAGAATGCGGGCATTTAGCTAATTATTCCCACCGACTTATAGACAATGATAAAAGAGTTTTATTGGGTGAAAAAGGAGAATATCAGCCACTTTGCCGTACGTGCTATAATAAAAAACATGCATCGCAAGAATAGATTTCACACCCGTTATATCAATTCATTATCAAGTATAATTAAAATCGAGCAATCATGTATCTTTCACGCCGTCCTTACACTTTTGACCGGGTTACCCGAATCATATTCAGTATAGCAATTCTTGTCGGAACGTTCTATCTGATAAATTTGCTGAAAGGTGCACTTCTACCATTTCTCGTTGCATGGCTACTGGCCTACCTCATGCATCCGATTGTAGAATTTTTTCATAATAAATGCCGCATCAAGAACCGAGTAGTTGCGATCTCGGCAACTTTATTGTCGGTCGTTCTTTTTTTCGGATTGCTCGGATGGATTTTCATACCATCTATTATAGAAGAGATGGATAAAATGAAAATTCTCATTCATAATTATATATCAACGGATAATACGATACCTTTTCTTCCTGAAAGTTGGCACGATTATATCCGGGAAAAAATCGATTTCGAACAGATCGCACAAATGATGAATAAAGAAGACTGGAAAAAATTGATCGAAACAACTGTTACTCAAGCCTGGTCTTTTCTTACCGGATCGGTAAACCAAATTATCACCATTGTAAGTTGGTTTATAGTATTGTTGTATCTGTTTTTTATCCTACTCGATTATGAAAAGATCATCGTCGGCTTTCGAGGTCTCATTCCTCGCCGTTACCGCAGAACTGTATTAGGAATACTCACCGACGTGCAAGTAAGCATGAACCGGTATTTCAGAGGTCAGTCTCTCGTTGCCTTTTTAGTCGGCATTCTTTTCAGTATCGGATTTCTTATCGTCGGACTACCCCTTGCTATCGTATTGGGATTATTTATCGGACTACTAAATATGGTGCCTTACCTGCAAATCATCGGAGTTATCCCGACAGTTTTGTTATGTCTGATAAAAGCCTCTGAATCGGGACAAAACTTTTGGCTTTTGTTCGCAGCATGCATGGCTGTTTTCATCATAGTACAGTTAATTCAAGATATAATTCTCGTCCCTCGCATCATGGGACATGTCACAGGATTAAATCCGGCAATTATACTTCTATCTCTATCGATATGGGGAACTCTGCTCGGTGTTATCGGCATGATTATAGCACTTCCTCTCACATCGCTCGTGTTGGCTTATTATCAAAAATACATCTTAAAAGAAAATCCTGAAAAAGAAAAGAAAAAAAATATACGAAAAATATCGTAGAGTATATCTAAATTTTCCGACAAAAAATATTCATAAATCAATTCAAAAATAAACCGATTATAATCAGGGAATAAGCCCCATAAGTGCTGTATCATACGCTATATTCCGCCATCGATATTTCCCGACATATTCTTATAAATTAAAATTTATCCCTATATTTGCTGCTGAATCGGTTTTGCTTTTCCTTTTCGTAAAAGCAAATTAAAAGGGAATCGGGTGCAAATCCCGAACAGTCCCGCTGCTGTGAAGCTCTATTCAACATTCTGAAAAAACTGAGCCACTGGTCTATGACCGGGAAGGTTTCAGAATGGGAGTAAGTCAGAAGACCTGCCATTCATTAAAGGTTTACATTCTCGAGGATTAGAGTGTAAATGCGAAAAAATTATTGATTTCAATTTTTGCAATTTATGAAAAAGATATGTCCGCGATGTGATATTTCTTTTATCAACCGATCCGATAATGCGGATAATTATTTACATACTTTTACTAAACTGGACGATCTGCAAAACTCTTACGTCCGATCACTCAATCATTTAAAATATTTACATAAATCTTGTCCGGAAAATGCCGGACTGTTTTTTTATATTTTTTAAACCCTATGTTATAACGACATAATTAACAAAAAACAATGATAAAGAAGATATTGGTAGCCAATCGCGGCGAGATCGCTGTCCGAGTGATGCGGTCGTGCAAGGAGATGGAGATACGGACCATCGCCGTATTCTCCGAGGCCGACAGGGCGGCCAGGCATGTGATGTATGCCGATGAGGCGTATTGTATCGGCCCGGCTGAGGCCAGGGAGAGTTATTTGAATATCGACAGAATTATTCAGGTGGCTCTCGAGCACGGGGCGGATGCGATTCATCCCGGATATGGCTTCTTGTCTGAGAATCCGGATTTTGCCAGAAGGTGCAGGAGGGCTGGCATCGTTTTCATCGGTCCTGAGCCCGAGACTATGGAGGTTATGGGGGATAAGATTTCTGCGCGTAGGAGAATGAGGGAGGCGGGTGTGCCGGTTGTACCCGGTACTACTGAGAACCTGAATTCTTCTGAGGAGGCCATAGACGTCTGCAATCGTATCGGATATCCGGTGATGTTGAAGGCTTCGGCCGGTGGCGGTGGAAAGGGTATGAGGCTGGCAAGAAGGCCCGAAGAGGTCGAGGAGGCGTTTCTGGCGGCTAAGTCCGAGGCTTTGGCTTCTTTTGGGGATGATACCGTATATATCGAAAAATTCGTAGTGCATCCGCATCATATCGAGTTCCAGATTCTGGGGGACAGGCACGGGAATGTGATTCATCTTTGTGAGAGGGAGTGTTCGGTGCAGAGGAGGAATCAGAAGATCGTGGAGGAGACGCCTTCGCCGTTTATTTCCGAGGCTTTGAGACGGGACATGGGTGAGAAGGCTGTGGCAGCGGCTAAGGCCGTGAATTATGTCGGGGCTGGAACGATAGAGTTTCTTGTGGACGGGGACGGGAATTATTTCTTTCTCGAGATGAATACTCGCCTGCAGGTCGAGCATCCGATTACAGAGGAGGTCCTGGGGATCGATCTGGTAAAGGAGCAGATTCATATTGCTAATGGAAGGCCTTTGAGATTGAGGCAGGGGGATATTATCCAGAGGGGGCATGCGATTGAGTGCCGAATTTGTGCCGAGGATACGCTGGCGGATTTCTTGCCTGCGCCCGGGATTGTCAGACAGATTACTGAGCCGAACGGTATCGGGGTAAGGGTGGACAGTTATGTGTATGAGGGATATGAGATTCCTGTGTTTTATGATCCGATGATCGGTAAGTTGATCGTGTGGGCTACTTGCAGGGAGTATGCGATCGAGAGGATGAGAAGGGTTTTGTTCGAGTATAAGATTACCGGGGTGAAGACGAATATCGCTTATTTGAGGAGGATCATGGATACGCCGGATTTTGTGACAGGGGGGTATGATACGGGATTCGTCGAGAAGAATGCGGTGTTTTTTCGTGAGGGGTATGATGCCCGGGACGAGGTTTGTGTGGAGGTGGCGATGATTGCTGCTTATATTGATTATTTGATGGGGTTTGAGGAGAATGTGACGGGGAGAACCGATAACAGGCCGATCAGCAGATGGAGGGCGTTCGGTATTCATAAGGGGGTTTTGAGAATTTAATTTTATTGGGATATGGAGATTCGTGTTGGTAACAGGATAGCGGAGGTCGAGTTGATCAGTAAGGTGGGGAATTGTGTGAGGATGTCTATTGATGGCAAGGTCTTGGACCTGGATGTGATGATGGCTGAGAATGGGGTGTGTTCGATTTTGATGGACGGGGTTTCTTATAATGCCGAGTTGATCAGGGCTGAGGGGGGAAAGTCTTATACCGTCAATACGGCGTTTGCTTCTTTGCCGGTGGAGATTCTGGATGCGAAGGCCAAGTTGTTGTCTGCCCGAAGAAAGGAGGGGGAGAGACAGGCTGACAGGATTGTCGCTCTCATGCCGGGAAAGGTCGTGAGGGTGATGGCGGCCGAGGGGGACAGGCTGGCGGCCGGGGATACCGTATTGGTAGTCGAGGCCATGAAGATGCAGAGTAATTTTAAGGTGAGTGAGGATTGTGTGGTCAGGGAGGTTCTCGTCAAGGAGGGGGATCTGGTGAATACTGATCAGGTGTTGGTGTGGCTTAATTTAAATGGTTTGGAGGCTTATGGAGAATAAGGATAGTTTATATGCCGTGTTTGACGAGAGAAACAGGGCGGCGGAGATGGCCGGAGGGGCTGACCGAATCGGTAAGCAGCATGCGGCCGGTAAGTTGACGGCGAGGGAGAGGATCGAATTGTTGTTGGATCCGGCTTCTTTTAATGAGCTGGACAAGTTCGTGGTGCACAGGTGTAAGGATTATGGAATGGACGGGGCGAGGATTCCCGGGGACGGGGTCGTGTCGGGGTATGGCAGGATCGAGGGCAGGCTCGTGTTTGTGTATGCTTATGATTTTACGGTGTTCGGGGGTACGTTGAGTGCGGAGAATGCTCGGAAGATCATGAAGGTGCAGGATCTGGCTTTGAAGAACGGTGCTCCGGTGATCGCTTTGAATGATTCGGGCGGCGCGCGTATTCAGGAGGGGGTGGAGAGCTTGTCCGGGTATGCGGGTATTTTTTTCCGCAATACCATGGCTTCGGGGGTGATTCCGCAGATTTCGGCTATTCTCGGACCTTGTGCCGGGGGGGCGTGTTATTCGCCGGCTTTGACCGATTTTATTTTTATGGTCAGGGGGTACAGTCATATGTTCGTTACCGGGCCGGATGTGGTTAAGGCGGTGACGCATGAACTGGTCGGTAAGGAGGAGCTGGGGGGAGCGGTGACGCATGCTTCGGTCAGCGGTGTGGCCCATTTCTTGGGGGATTCCGAGAAGGAGGTGATATTGGAGATCCGGGAGTTGTTGAGTTTCTTGCCGGCTAATAATATGGAGGATGCTCCGTGTGTCCCTTGCAGGGATGATATTCGTCGTGAGGTGACGGGATTGAGAGAGGTGATTCCGGATGATCCGAATATTCCTTATGATATGAAGGAGGTCATTGTGCCGGTGGTCGATGATGGATATTTTTTTGAGGTCATGCCGGATTTTGCCAAGAATATTGTGATCGGATTTGCAAGGTTGGGGGGACGGACTGTCGGGATCGTGGCGAACCAGCCTGCTTTCCTTGCGGGGGTGTTGGATATCGATGCTTCGGATAAGGCGGCTAGGTTTATCCGCTTTTGTGATTGTTTTAATATTCCGTTGGTGACGTTTGAGGATGTGCCGGGATTTTTGCCGGGGACGGTACAGGAGCATAACGGGATTATCAGGCACGGGGCGAAGGTGGTATATGCTTTTGCCGAGGCGACTGTTCCAAAGGTCACTTTGATTACCAGAAAGGCGTATGGCGGGGCGTATATCGTTATGGCCAGCAAGCTGACCGGGGCGGATATCAATCTGGCTTTCCCGAATGCTGAGATTGCTGTCATGGGGGCTGAGGGCGCCGTGAATATCTTGTTCAGGAATGCGGATAATGAAAAGAGAGCGGAACTGACCGAGGAATACAGGGAGAGGTTCGCTAATCCTTTCAGGGCCGCGGAGCTCGGATATATTGACGAGGTGATTCTTCCTGAGCAGACCAGGGCCAAGCTAATTGCCGCTCTGGAAATGGCTCAGAACAAGAATGTTTCTAATCCTCCTAAAAAGCATGGAAATATGCCGTTGTAATTATTGAATTAACAAGAGATGGAAAATAATATTTTGACAGAACAAGAAATCCTATTATTACGAAAAAAACTCGACCTTTTACTACGCACCGGTAAACTGCTGATGGAAAGTGCAGCCGACACAAACCGAATCGAACGAAATATGAAGCGTGTTGCCGCATTTATGGGAATCCCTGAAAATAAGCTGCATATCGATATCAGATGGACCATGATAATGGTGAATGTAAGCGATGAACGCCATTCCTTTTCAAAATTCCAAAAATGTGAGAAGCATGGTATCAATATGACTACGATCTCACAAATCAGCAAACTGTCATGGCGAGCTATCGAAGAAGATTATTCATTGGATAAATATGAGGAAGAACTCACTAAAATAGCCGAGCAACCCCGAAACTATACTCATTATATAGTTGCCATGGGCGCAGGGTTCGCTTGCGGGGGGTTTTGCAAACTATTCGGTTGCGACTGGACAGCTTTCTTATTTGCATCGATATGCGCATTTATAGGCTTTAGAGTTCGTGCCCGTTGTATCGATTTTGGAATTAACGTTTATATGAGTATCGCCATTGCTGCATTCATATCTACCTGCCTGGCATACGCATCATCTTATACAGGATTATCTGAAACGCCTTACCATCCGTTATTGGCATGCGCCTTGTTCATCGTACCGGGTGTACCGCTAATTAATTTTGTGGATGATATGATAGATAATCATCTGCTTACCGGAATTACTCGTGCGGCCAATACTGCGATGATGGTCGGGGCAATGACTTTCGGAATAGCTTTTGTAATGCGTGTATTAATGATGGACGATATTACGATAGATCATAAATTCAGTGAACTAAGTATGGTTCCTCATGATTCGTACTACGTATATGCGATTGCAGCCGCAATCGCGGCAGTCGGGTTCTCCATGATATTCAATATTCAGCGTCGTTTACTATGGGTCGTAGCAATAGGTGGTATCATCGCCGTATGTACACGTAATTTTGTAAATTTCGAATTAGGATTAGGTCCGATAATCGGCTCATTTATGGGCAGTTTCGTCGTCAGTCTTATTGCTGTAAAAGCAGTTCACTGGTTTCATGTGCCTAATCATGTGTTGACAATTCCGTCTGTTATCCCGATGATTCCAGGCGTATTGATGTATCGTTCTTTACTGGCTTTCATAAATATGAACGGTATCGTCGGAGAAGTGACTAATGCTTTTTACAATGGAACGACATCGGCTCTCATAATTCTTTGTATTTCATTAGGTGTAGCTATTCCTAATATCTTTGCCCGCCGTTATATCGCTCGTGATCGTCAGATTTATTTAGAAAAGGAACTTGAAAAACGTCGTCAGCGAGGTAAATTCATCGAATGGTGAGCAAGGCAAACTCTTTTTTCTACAAAAAACAGATATAAATAAAAAACTGCGAATTTATTTTCGCAGTTTTTTATTTATATTTAACTTTGTAAAAGCCTGTCAGTGCTAATAAACACATAAACAGTTATATAAATAACAAAACTCACTATCTAAATACAATATAATAATGAAAAAATTCTTATTAATCGCCGGACTGATCGCCTGTCTGTCTTGTCCGGCACAAACACAGCAAGGTTATAGAAATCCTGTGATACCGGGTTTTCACCCCGATCCGAGTATATGCCGTGTAGGTGAAGATTTTTATTTGGTAACCAGCAGTTTTCAGTATTTTCCCGGAGTGCCGGTATTTCATAGTAAAGACCTGATAAATTGGAAACAAATAGGTCATTGTCTGACACGACCGGAACAAGTAAACTTGAACGGAGCTAGTGTCTGGGGTGGTATTTTCGCACCTACGATTCGCTATCATGAAGGTGTTTTCTATATGATTACTACGAATGTTACCGATAAAGGCAATTTTCTCGTACACACAACCGATCCTGCCGGAGAATGGTCTGACCCGATACCAATCAAACAAGGAGGGATCGATCCTTCACTCTATTTCGAAGACGGGAAATGCTATCTAGTAAGTAATCCTGACAACTATATTACCTTGTGTCAAATAAATCCGAAAACCGGGGAGCAATTGACCGAAAGTAAACGCATATGGATAGGTACAGGAGGTCGATTTCCTGAAGGACCTCATATTTATAAAAAAGATAATTGGTACTATTTGCTAATTTCTGAGGGGGGAACAGAATACGGACATAAAATAACTATTGCACGAAGTCGTTACATTGACGGACCTTACGAACAGAACCCGGCAAATCCTATTTTAACTCATATCAACAGAAACATGCAAAGCAGTCCTATTCAAGGAGTCGGACATGCAGATATAATACAAGCACCTGACGAAAGTTGGTGGACTGTGTTCTTGGCTTTTCGCCCACAGAGTGATATGCACCATTTGCTCGGTCGAGAAACATTCCTCGCTCCTGTCCGCTGGGATAAAAATGCATGGCCGGTAATTAACGGAGACGGAAGTATATCTTTAGAAATGGACGTCCCGACATTGCCTCAACAGCCTTTTGCAACCAAGCCTGTACGCACGAACTTTAAGAACGGGAAACTCGGGTTAGAATGGGTACATGTACGGAATCCTCATCCTGAAAATTATACATTCGACTCAAATAAACTGCGTTTAAAGCCCACTCCTATCACTTTGAATGATTTTAAAGACAGCCCGACTCTGGTATGCCGAAGACAAGAACACATAGACTTCACAGCAACAACATCGGTGCAACTGCAAAAAGCATCTTCCGGGGATGAAGCCGGCCTGACTGTTTACATGTCAGAAACTTCTCATTACGATCTTTTTGTAAAACAGCTTTCTGACAAAAAACAAGCTCTCATTCTTCGTTATCGCTTAGGAGAACTTTCTCATATAGAAAAAGAAATCGTTCTTCCTAAAGGAGACGTACAAATTCGGGTGAAAGGAAACAGGGACTTCTATTCATTCGAATATGCGACGAATGGTAAGACTTTCCATGAATTGGGACGAATGAATACTCGTTATCTGAGTTCTGAAACTGCGGGGGGCTTTACCGGAATCATGCTTGGTCTGTATGCCGTTTCAAGCAACCCTTCATCGAAAGGCTATGCAGAGTTTGAATATTTTGATTATTCAGGGGAATAAAATCGTTCTTTCATGCTTTTCTCTCTGATAAATAAAACAGTGCATAAAAATTTTCTTTCCGAAAAAAGAAATTTTATGCACTGTATAAAAACTCATTTAACTTTTCCGATACAATAAAGAAATTAGACATTTCTTAAATTTTATTCCTATTTATTTTCATTCGTCAAAAAACTACTATCATTTTAGTAAAGCACAGATACAGAAACAAAATACATATTATAAACCTTTTTTTTAACATCCCAATAACCAAACTTTTCTTACCACAATATGGAAAACAAAAAAAAATTTAATATTATTCGGACACAACGATATCATTCCCCTTGTGGAGATCTGATACTCGGCTCTTTTGGAGATAAACTTTGTCTTTGTGACTGGACAATAGAAAAGCACCGGATTGCAGTAGATAAAAGAATACTCCAAAATTTACAAGCCTGCTATGAAGAAAAAACTTCCGACACTATCGAAAAGGCAGTCAGACAATTAGACGAATATTTCAATCGGGAACGGACAACATTCGACATACCTTTGCTTTTTATCGGTACGGAATTTCAGAAAAATGTATGGTATAAACTAATGGAAATACCCTACGGAAAGACAATTTCTTACGGTGAACTGGCTAAATTATTAGGTGTTCCGAAAGCAGTACGTGCCGTAGCAAATGCAAATGGAGCAAATGCCATTTCAATTTTCGCACCTTGTCATAGAGTTATCGGTAGCGATCATTCTCTCACAGGGTATGGAGGAGGACTTGCAGCAAAACGTCTATTATTGGATTTAGAGTTAAATGGGAAATCGCTATTATAACTTATAAAAAAGTATATAAAAACAGTGTCATCGGGGCAGGCGGTATAGTTACCCACTCTATTCCTGCAAATTGTATAGCTGTAGGAAATCCTTGTCGGATAATAAAGCTCCTACCTAAAGATCAAAAATAGCAATAGACCTTTACACTTTATAGCATCTGAATTCTATCGGAAATTTCATCTAACTTTACACTCCGATGAGCCGAATTTATTTCCTGATTAGAGCTATAACTTCTCATGTTTAAACATATTTAAAAGAGGTTGTTTTTCAAGTTCTAATCGTAAAGTTGCAGAATCGTTCGAAATTTTGTACTAAAAATATTCTTCGGCTCTTGGGGGCTTCACTCTTAACGAATAGACTATAATAAACAAATAATTACACTAAAGAATGTTATAAACTCATCTTTTTTATGTTATAAAACATATTTGTCGAATATTATTCGTACATTTGCAATGTAGAAATTAGAAATAGAAATCGTCTTTCAATCCGGAAAGACAAAAAAAGATGAAAACAATGAAATCTGTAAATGAAGAAATCGCTATGTTGCGATATCAAATTCAACGCTATCAAGCGGTCAAAAATGGAGCTAAATGTCAAGAATTAAATGCAAAGCTCCGAGTATTAACTCAAAAGCAGGAAACTGCAATCTAAAAATTATTAATCAACTAAAGGCGGACTATCATCGCAATCGGGCGGCGGCAGTCCTTTTTTATTTTTAGCAAACAGATAATATAATTATAAATGACAAAGGGGAGAAAGATTTATTATCTACTCCCCTTTGCCATAAAAAATCTATTGTAAAACTTCAAGAAGACACGGTATAAGCTGCGGTATTGCATGTTCATCCTGCGCAGTATAAAAATTTCCATCAATCGTTACGGCATCATTGGTAGCTATACCTTTCTGAATTGCCGGTTTGGCTAATGGATGAACAGCTAATCTCTTTCCTTCCGTAATTCCGGCTATTTCAAATATCAAACTTGCTGCACAATGCCCTATCATTAACTTATTCTTATCTGAAAATTCCCGAACAACAGATAATAAATCAATATTATAATCTCGGTTTGCATTCTGTTGAAAGACAGGAACGGCATCGCCACACGAAAACAACAATGCATCAAATTCATCAGCATGACTTTTCAAATTAGCAATTAAATCATCGGTCAGTAAAGTAATTCCGGAGTTTGTACGTATATTTTTATTATCGGATACGGCAAACACTTTATAAGAAATTCCTTTTTCATAAAAAGATTCAAGATACTGAAACAATCCAGCCCCATTAACCGGATCGACCGCTAATACTGCAACTTTTTTCTTCATAATCTCAACATTTATAAATAATACAATAGTTATTATTAGTAAGTTTATTATTTTTGTTTTGTAAAAATAAACAATGTCTATTAGGAAAACAAGAACGCACTTATAAATTAGATAGTTACATTGATGTAACCATTATTGAAAAACAAACGAATAGAAAATATAAAAAAATGCAAAATTTTCATCCGACCGGAGTTTGCCCGATACGAGACATATTAAGTCACTTGAGTAGCAAATGGGCCACTTTAATATTGATAACTTTGAACGCAAATAAAACCATGCGCTTCTCGGATATTCAAAAAAGTATCGGGGATATTTCGCAACGTATGCTTACGGTAACTCTTCGATCTCTCGAGACAGACGGATTAATTTCCAGAAAAATATATGCAGAAATTCCTCCCCGAGTAGAATACAAGCTGACAGAAAGAGGTTACAGCCTAATTCCTCATATAGAAGGTCTGGTCAACTGGGCTATTGAGAACATGCCGATGATAATGAAAAACAGAAAAACAAATAAGCTGACGACCAATGGCCAAGAATCTTTTTAACCGCTATATCTGGCTGGTAGATACAATATATAGAAACGGAAAATTATCTTTTAAAGAGATTAACGACAAATGGTTGCAAACCGACTTTTCGGAAGGAAAGCCGATTCCCCTTCGGACATTTCATAATCACCGGGAAGCTATACAAGATTTGTTCGACATCAATATCGAGTGTAATAAAAGTACCCATGAATATTACATAGAAGATGCCGACCAACTTTCAAAAGGAACATTACGAAACTGGTTGCTGAATACTTTTACCGTTAATAATCTCATTAATGAGAAATATAAATTACAGAACCGCATTTTATTAGAAAATGTCCCCTCAGGACAAAAATATCTGACTCCGATCATAGAAGCTATGCGGGACGGAAAAAGAATTTCTGTTACTTATCAGTCTTTTACTAAGAATGAACCGGAAACTTTTGATATAGAGCCTTATTTTGTAAAATTGTTTAAACAGAGATGGTATATTATCGGATATTCTATGTTTCACAAAATGATCCGTATTTACGCTCTCGACCGGATACAAGTAATGCAGATGACCGATAAAACATTTGAACTTCCTCAAAATTTTTTACCGGAAGAATATTTCAAAGACTGTTTCGGTATTATTCACGGAGAAGGCATTACGGAAACCGTAATGTTAAAGGTAAAAGGTAATCAAGTAAAATATTTCAGGGAATTGCCTCTACACATCTCACAAAAAGAAATAACCCGAGGAATTAACTACTCTATATTTCAATACAACTTAAAAGTAACGTTCGATTTGGTACAAGAAATATTATCATACGCACCGGCAGTCGAAGTCCTTGCTCCAAAATCTCTTCGGGAAGAAATTCTAAAAATATTACTTGAAACCTGCAAACTATACGATAGATAATTACTTAAAACGCTTCTGAAGTTCATCGACAGAGAAAACCGTCAATGTTACTCTCCCATCAGGTGTGTACCCCGGCATGGCAGAAGCGAACAAATCATCGGCCAACTGCTCCATTTCGAGAGAAGACAAAACCTGTCCGTAAGGAATTGCCGCAGATTCGGCTAAAGTTAAGGCCATGGCTTCATGAATATCCGATTTTACATCTCCTCCCTTTTCGGATGCGGTCTCGATCATCTTATTTAATAATCCGACGACATCCACCCCTTCTATTCCTCCAGGAACTCCGTTTATCGAAAAAGTGCCTCCCCCCATATCAGACAAGTCGAAACCTAAAGAATCCAAATCTTCTTTAATTCCAGAAAGAATAGCCCCCTGAGAAGCTGACAAATGAATCATTTCCGGAAACAATACCCGTTGAGAAACACCCTGTCCGGATTGAAGATGCGACATATAACGATCATACAATATACGAATATGGGCACGGTACTGGTCGATCATCACGACTCCGGATTTAACAGAAGTAATAATATAACGTCCCTTCACTTGAAGATACTGCCCTCCGACTGTTGTAGTAACAGAATCATTTATTTTCGATGCAATGGTCTCAGAGGGAACAGTCTCTGCAGAAGACAGATCCGGAACAACAGGCCGATTGACTTTTGAAGAAAATATTCGAGGCTCTTCTTCTGTCGAGTTTCGAGGCATATCTTTTGCCGATTCAAATCCTGAATAGAGTTTACTCCAATCATAATCAGGACGCTTAGTCCCTGCTGGAGAAGAACTCTTAAACGGATTATAACCGGGAGTAAAAGTCGTTTGCGGAGGCCTTACCTCATCCCCCTTATGAAAAACCGGAATCTCAGGTGCACCCTCCATATCAAAATCGATAGAAGGTACAGCACTGAACTTCCCGAGAGCTTCTTTCACGGCAGCTGATAATATCTGCCAAATCGGCTGCTCATTCTCAAATTTAATTTCTGTCTTCGTCGGATGAATATTTACATCTATGGAAGCCGGATCAACAGTCAGATTGATAAAATAATTAGGCATCTCTCCTACCGGTATCAACTGCTCATAGCTTTGCATCACGGCTTTATGAAAATAGGGATGTCTCATATACCTCCCGTTTACAAAAAAATATTGTAATGCATTCCGTTTCCGAGAAGCTTCTGGTTTACCGATATAGCCCGATATTTTTACCAACGATGTCTCGACCTCTACCGTTAAAAGCTGCTGGTTCATGCCCTTTCCGAAAAGTGAAATGATACGCTGACGGAAATTAGACGCCGGAAGATTAAAAAGTTCATTGTCATTATGAACCAATTCGAATGCTATCTCGGGATTAATTAATGCGATACGTTCAAATTCGGAAAGAATATTGCTTAGCTCTACTTGATTCGATTTCAAGAACTTTCGCCGGGCAGGTACATTATAAAAAATATTCTTTACAGCAAAATTCGATCCCACAGGACATGAGACGCACTCCTGAGACTCTACAACCGAAGCGGCCAATGCAATCGCTGTTCCTACTTCATCTTCGATACGACGAGTGCGTAATTCAACTTGAGCTATCGCAGCAATAGATGCCAACGCTTCTCCCCGAAATCCCATTGTATGCAAAGAAAACAAATCTCCGGCTTGGCGAATCTTTGAGGTTGCATGACGTTCGAACGAAAGCCGGGCATCTGTTTCAGACATACCTTTACCGTTATCTATCACCTGAATAAGAGTACGACCAGCATCCTTGACTATAATCTGTATCAAAGTAGCACCGGCATCGATGGCATTCTCAACCAACTCCTTTACAACAGAAGCAGGACGCTGTATCACCTCTCCCGCAGCAATTTGATTGGCAACAGAATCCGGCAATAACTGTATTACATCACTCATATCAACCTCTTTTTCTTGTTATCTGTTATATTTCGTTACTGAAACGACGTTTCTTTTTCGGGATTTCACTCTTCTTACGAATTATCTTCCTGAATATATCAGCAGGGTCTCTCGGACGGATCTCTTCATACCAATGAAAATCTGGCAAATAAAGTTGAGCCGGGGTTATTTTAGGTATCGGAGTCAGTGATCCATCCACTTTGTTATACATAATCAACTTATCCATCTTCTGATCCTTCAGATACATTGTAAGGAAACTACTTTCCGCATAATTCAACCCCGTAAATGTAGAATCTCTTTCTTGTGGATAAAAAATAGTCCGTACATTTCCGCTAACATCCACCTTGTCTAATCTTCCTTCTTTAAAAAAGGCTTTCAAATCTTTCCCTGAAAGCTGATCAAAAAAAGCCGTATCTTTCTGTTGTGTAGCAAAAGCAAAAGCCGGAACATGTGCCCACCTTACGGTACTGTCATTCATATATACCTTTATCGTATCCCCGAATATTTGATAATCAAGATTCCAAAGAATCGGGTTCTTAAACATATACACGGCAGAATCTTTGGTCTTGTATACCATAGAATCGCAAACGCCTTGTATATCATTTCTGAAAAAACGTGTCCCGTAATATGCACGTATCAAACGCGTCGAGTCCAATAACACGGAGGAACGTAACGTATCGGCATGTAAATAAAATGTATCGGGCTGGGAATAATCAATAACCCTTGCCGAGTCTGTCGCCATAGAAACTTCTTTTATTTCATCATAAAAGCCGTAATTTCCCTCCATCGTTACCCGACGAGTCGTATCATTCAGAATCATATTCCCGAATACCTCTCCGAATCCTTCTGCCCGATTATAAAAAATCGTATCGCCTGTAAGCTGCTGGCTTTTGCTTACGATAATAGAACGGTCGAAAAGCATTGATGTATTATTGTGCGTATCATACCATCCCAATTTAGAATATATAACGTTGCTATCCGAAACCATTACGGAAGGTCCTATAATATCAGCAATTTTTGTATTCGTATTGTACTCCAGCGTATCGGAATAGAGCGTATATTCCTCATTAACCAGTTGCACATCAAAATTAAAAACCGCCTGCTTGGTATCCGGACTATATTGTCCATAAATAGAGCTGAGTTCATTCTCGGTATCGACAATCTTACCGCCATCGAAATAATAACCGATATTAGGCTGCATATCGTAGTTAAGGCTATCGGTAAACAATACGACATCCCGATTCTCCATACGAACATTATAGCGTAAACGGGCAACTTGCACAATACCGTCATAAAACATCACATCGCTATATACAAACAAGGTATCACCTTGTTCCATACGTACATTTCCAAAAGCATCCAAAGAATTCGTCTTTTCATAGAAATAAGCACTATCACAAAACATGTACATACCTCCCCGACGAAAACGGACATCTCCTCTCAGTATCTGAAAGTCGGGATGAATATCCTTATCGAATTGTAGTTCATTAGCATATTCCAAATAGACTTTCTGAGGATCATCTACGGCTGTTTTTATCGGTGTTTTTTTAACAACAATAGGCGGATTGTCCGGTGTATGTCTCGCCCAAACACAAAGAGTTAACAGGCATAAAACACCTATCAGTATTTTATGCCTGCTTACTCCTGAATATCTTTTACTATCAAACATCAATCGGCTTATTATTCTAATTTTTATTTCTTAATCCAGCCATCATACTTAAAGTCGCAATTCCGCCAGCCGTCTTTAATACGAATATACGTTTCTTTCTGTTTTTTCCGAATCCAATTTTCGATCAGATCTTCTCTCCTATTTTGTTCGACAATTGCTTTCAAAGCCTGATAATCATCAGACATATTGGCTTTATGTCCTTCTACCCGAGACCTCAATTTTACTAAAACGGCAACCTCTTTTCCCTTTTTCTGATCCATCATAATAAACGGCTGAGATATATCTCCGGCATTCATCGTGTTTACGACTTTTGCAATTTCCTGAGGTAATTCGCTCATCTGAAATTTTGTAGTCCCATTTTCAGAATTTACCATTAACCCTTGATTATTGCGTGTATTTTTGTCTTGTGACAAAAACTGAGCAGCTTCTTCAAATTTAAACTTTCCGGAAGTAATGTCATTTCTCAAACTATCCAAACGCACGATAGAATTATTCAACTCTTTTTCAGAAACTTTCGGCTTCAACAATATATGCCGTGTATTAATGCGATCTCCCCTTTTCTCTATCAATTGGATAATATGATAACCAAATTCTGTTTCTACAATCTTAGAAACTTTTTTCGGGTCATTCAAGTTAAACGCGACATCTGCATACTCCGGTACAAGCTGTGCCCTTCCCATAAAACCTAATTCTCCGCCCATACGCGCCGAACCCGGATCTTCAGAATAGAGGATGGCTAAAGTAGAAAATTCCGTCTCACCTTTGGTAACCCGTTCGCTATACTCCCGTAAACGAGCCTTAATATTATCAATTTCCTGTTGCGGAATTTTCGGATTTATAGTTATTATCTGCACCTCTACTTGGGTAGGTATATAAGGAATACTATCCGAAGGTAATCCAGAGAAAAAACGACGAACTTCCGAAGGAGTTATCTTTATATCCTTGACCAACTGACGCTGCATTTCCTGAACAATACCTTGTTCACGCACCATCTCGGCCATCTCTTCACGCAATTCGCTCATCGGTTTATTGAAATATTCTTCTACTTTTTCCTTTGATCCGATATTGGCGATAAAATAGTTCAGTTTTCGTTCCACTTCTTGGAAAACCTGAGCATCGGAAACAGTTATACTATCTAACTTCGCCTGATGCATAAAAAGCTTTTGTATTGCAATCTGCTCAGGTATCACACAATACGGATCTCCATCTATTTTCTGTCCGTCATACTGCATGCTCCGATATTGCTCCTCAACTTGAGATTTAAGAATAGCCTCATCTCCGACAACCCAAACGACTTCGTCTATAATATTATTCTGAGCATGAAGTGAAACTCCGGTCAAACTGAAAAACAAAGTCAACAACAATACACTACTAAATTTTCGCATCGTTTTCTCTTTAATTAATTTATTATTTCGTCAATTGAAATATTCAATCTCTTTCTCTTTAAGGGCATCCTGATATAATTCATCTTTGACTTCCTTAAGAAAATTCATTTTCTTTTGATTCATGAGAATTTCCTTTATCTGAGCTTTTGCAAAATCAAAGGGCATTTGTTCACCCTTGAGCTGATAATCGCTAATATTCAAAAAATACCAATATCCCTTATGATTCAATTCGATATTCTTATGCGTACGCAGGAAGTCTGCCTCTCGTTCCACAGAATAAGGAATATTATCCATCACTTCATCAAAAGATACCCACTTATCATAAAAATATTCATAAATCACGGCATTATGCAGTCCGTACTTTTCTATATTTTCCACCGCTTCGGGCGTATTTGATTTATACCATTTTTTCAAACGGGTAATCTGCGGTGAATTTTCCGGAACTTTCAAAAATAATCCTTTGATTATCGCCGAATGCAATTTAAATTTATCATGATTTTTTTCATAATAAACGTTCATAGCTTCTTCAGAAATCTCTTTACCCAACTTTTCATTTAGCAAATGCTTCTGATATTCAAATATCACAAGTTCCTGCCGATAGCGCTCCACCATACGATCGATATTTTCTTTATCCGGAATATTACGAGAAGCGACATCATAAAGCAATTGATCATCTACCCATTGCTTTATATAGTTATCTGCAAACAAAGCACTGTCTTTAGATTTCAGCCGATCAGGTATTTCACGTTCTAAATCACCACGAGTCAAAGCCTTATCGCCTATCCGAACTAATACAGCTTCCTCCCTGTTTTTTTCTGAAAAGTTCTCTTTACAAGAAAAGAACAGAAGCATGACAGCCACACTCCATAAGGATAAAGCGATTTTATGCCACATAGTTCCTTTTATTAATAGAAAACCAATATTAATTGGTAAAATTACAACGAAATCTACTTACTCTATTGCACATTAACTGTTTTTAGAACATCTTTATTTATTTCAACCGGATACTTTTTATTTAAATTTTGTACCCAAATCTTTTCAAGATAGTTCTGATAATCAGCCGTCACCTGACCTTTCATATCAGTATATGACTCAGGACCTTTCTTCAGCATTTTTCCAACAATAAAAACGACCGGAAATTTTTCATCTACAGACAATTCGCCTTCCTTAAATGCCAAATTATCGACTTTTTTATTATCTCCTTTTTGGAAAAGCCCTTTCTCGATCTTCACATGTTTAATACTGTCGGTATTAAACTCTTTATTGACATAAAAAACAACAGAATCAGCAGGCAACGATTTAATTCTTTTCTTGATCGTTTTGATCAAAGCCTTATCATCACATTGTATCAAATACCCTTTATAACGAGGTTGATCCCAGGTATATTGTTTTTTATGAGCTTTAAAATATTTCTGTAATCCGGCAACATCATTAGACGCTTTTTCCCATACTTCACGATTACTTATGTCGAACAAGAGTATTCCATCACGATACTCATTCATCAAATTTCTGAATTCGGGATATTTCGTCTCCAGCTTAGTATCCTCATAATGTAATATTTCATTATCGAC
Organism: Coprobacter fastidiosus; assembly: GCF_030296935.1. Taxonomy (NCBI): domain Bacteria; kingdom Pseudomonadati; phylum Bacteroidota; class Bacteroidia; order Bacteroidales; family Barnesiellaceae; genus Coprobacter; species Coprobacter fastidiosus. Next base: position 832,537 of record NZ_AP028032.1, read on the forward strand.
AAATGCATCTATTTGTTTATTTAAATAGGTTACATTACCACCATGAAATGCGCCTTGTGCAGACTTCGAATTTTTCATAAAATTCCCCAAATCGGCCACAGTCCAGTCTCTCCCGTCCAAACTGAACAACACAGATTGGTCTTTACTGATATTATTCAAAAACAACGTATCCATAGGACTCGTCTCTACTGCAAACTTTTCCAATTTTGCTTTCTCTCCCGCATTCATATTAAACGCATATTCGACTTTCAGTTTTTCGATCAGAGATTTTTGTCCTTTATTGGATCTCTCATCACGTCCTATTCGTCTCATAATATCGGGTTTCAATTCTTCAAACGGCTTCAATCCCCTTGTATCCAACAATTTAATAATATGCCATCCATAAGGGCTCAAAACAGGTTCGGACACATCTCCTTTATTCTTCAAAGCATAAGCAGCATCTTCATACTCCTTTACAATGCGTCCGGTAGATATCCAAGGAAGCTCTCCTCCCCGTTGAGCGGAATTTTTATCTTCAGATTTCTCTTTAGCCAATTCGGCAAAATCTGCGCCTTGAATTATCTGCTGATATATTTCTCGTATTTGCTTTTCTTTTTCTTTTTTCACTTCATCTGAAGCATTCGAAGGCAACATCAACATAATATGTGCCGTAAGCCGTTCTCCCGGATCGGGACGACGATCGGAAACTTTTATCAAATGATAACCAAACTGGGACAAAACCGGCTCAGAAACGCTTCCGACCGGAGTTGTATAGGCTGCCGTTTCAAAAGGATATACTGTCATAAATCCTCCTATATATCCTAAATATCCGCCATTTCGTTTTACCGAAGGATCTTCAGAATACTCTTTTGCCAACTTTCCAAAATCCTCTCCTTTGCGGATACGTTCCAAAACAGATTTAGCTTTTTGATAAACTTTATCTTTTTCGGTATCTGTCATTCCCGGATTTACCCTAAACAAAATATGACTTACTTCAACATTTTCTTTTAATCGGTCATAAGCCTCTTTTGCTAACCGGTCATCCATTTCTCTATCTACTAAATACGGCTGTACCAACTGTGCACGATAACCGGCAAGCTCCGTACGAAAAGAGCGTGTAGTATCCAATCCGCATGCTTCTGCTTCAGCGACCTTCAACTTGTAATTTTTAAACAATTCCAGATATTCATCCAACGATTTGGAATCTGTCTGTTGTTGATTATTTTTTTTATAAATATATTCGAATTCCGATTTCTTAATGCTTTTTCCATTCACCTTCATCAATACAGGATCATTTTCCGGATTCTGTGCACACAAAGCAAATGAATAACCGGCACACAAGGATAATAATAACCATTTGTTTTTCATCGTTTCATTTTTTTACTTAAGCAACCCTTTTGTGACGAGTCCTCTTTTAATTTTACACTTAATAATAGAAATACACTAATTTAACGACTCAAATATATAAAAATTATATTGATCTCGCCAAATTAGTGTATTATATAAACAGTTTACAACAGAGTTTTAAATCTATTGTAACTCTTATTTTTTATTCACCTCGACTATAATTCGGAGATTCGCTCGTAATAGTCACATCATGCGGATGGCTTTCGGCAACTCCGGCATTTGTGATTCGAGTAAATTTAGCCTGATGCAAGGCTGTTATATCGGCAGCACCGCAATATCCCATACCGGCACGCAAACCTCCTACCATTTGATAAATTACCTCATACAATGATCCTTTATAGGGAACTCTGGCGGCAATACCTTCGGGGACAAGTTTCTTAACATCCGTCTCCGCAGCTTGGAAATAACGATCTTTAGAACCTTTTTCCATAGCTTCCAACGATCCCATACCTCTATACGACTTGAATTTACGTCCGTTATAAATAATCGTTTCACCAGGAGATTCTTCTACTCCTGCCAACAATCCACCCAACATAACAGAATATCCTCCAGCAGCCAAAGCTTTAACGATATCGCCTGAATAACGGATTCCGCCATCTGCAATCAAAGGAATTCCCGTTCCTTCCAAAGCTTTCGCGACATCGTAAACAGCAGAGAGTTGAGGCACACCGACCCCTGCTATCACACGAGTCGTACATATAGACCCCGGTCCTATACCGACTTTTACACCATCCGCCCCGGCATCAACTAAATATTTAGCGGCTTCTCCCGTAGCAATATTTCCGACAACAACATCTATTTGAGGAAATTTTGCCTTAACCTGTTTTAAAACATCGATTACATATTTGGAATGCCCATGTGCCGTATCAATTACGATGGCATCGACTCCTGCATCCACCAAAGCAGCGGCTCGGTCGAGAGAGTCTCCAGTCACTCCGATTCCGGCAGCAACACGTAACCGTCCTAATTTATCCTTGCAGGCAAAAGGCTTGTCTTTTGCCTTGGTTATATCTTTATATGTTACCAACCCGACTAGTTTGCCGTCTTTATCGACAACAGGCAACTTTTCTATTTTATGATTCTGCAAAATATCGGCAGCTTGCTGCAAATCGGTAGATTGATTTGTCGTTACCAGATTTTCACAAGTCATTACTTCATCTATGGCACGAGAAAGATTCCGCTCAAAACGTAAATCCCGATTAGTGACAATACCTACTAAATGGCGATTATCGTCAACAACAGGAATACCTCCGATATGATACTCTTTCATCAAGGCTAATGCATCTTTTACGGTCGATCCTCTCTTGATTGTTACCGGATCATAGATCATTCCGTTTTCAGCACGCTTAACACTATGCACCTGCTTAGCTTGTGCCTCTATAGACATATTCTTATGTATAACTCCTATACCGCCCTCACGAGCTATGGCAATAGCCATTTGAGCTTCGGTAACCGTGTCCATAGCGGCGGAAACTAAAGGGATATTCAACTGAATGTTCCGTGAGAACTTGGTTGTCAACTGAACTGTACGAGGAAGAACTTCCGAATAAGCGGGGATCAACAAAACATCATCGAATGTCAACCCATCCATAACAACTTTATCTGCAATAAATGACATAATGAGGTAGGCTTAAAATTTATTGCGTACAAAGATAAATATTTTCAATGGATATTTATACGTAAAGATTTTATTTTTTAATGGTTTTTAAAAATAAGTACTTTCAAACGACAATGGCCGGAAGACTCTGATTGCAGACTCTCCGGCCATTATGACTTTTTTCTAATTTTGTTTAGTTTCCCATTTCGGAAAGGAATTTAATTCGTACCAGACGTATCTCTTCTTCTGTATAATCACGACCCAATTCTTCTATTGCCGCTTCGAGATCATCGCTGTCCGCTTCTTTGAAATATTCAAATATGTCATAAATATGGTCATCATCCATTACTTCTTGCAAGAAATAGTCGATATTGATTTTTGTTCCAGAATACACTATTGCTTCTACTTCGTCAAGAAGATCGGTAAATTCAAGACCTTTCGACTCTGCCAATTCATCAAGTGCGATCTTACGGTCGATACCTTGAATAATAGAAACCTTCATTTTCGATTTATTGGCAACCGTTCTCACACGCAAATCTTCAGGACGTTCTATTTCGTTTTCGTCACAATGCGTCTTTATAACTTTAATAAATTCTTCACCGTAACGTTTGGCTTTTCCAGCCCCGACTCCCGGTATATTCTGCAATTCTTCAATAGTTACGGGATAAGTCGTCGCCATAGCTTCGAGCGAAGGATCCTGAAATATAACATAAGGAGGCAACTCCAATTTCTTGGCTATTTTCTTACGCAAATCTTTTAAGATAGCATATAAAGTAGGATCTACGGCACAGGTAGCTCCTCCCTTCATCGGAACTTCTTCCTCAACATCATCAAAATCGTTATCCTCCACAATCTTGAATGATACCGGCTTTTTGAGAAATGCATGTCCGGCTTTCGTAACTTTCAGCAGCCCGTAATTTTCAATATCCTTATCCAAATATCCGGCTATCAATGCCTGTCGTATTACTGCACTCCACGTTTTTTCCTCTTCACCTTGACCGCATCCGAACACCTCAAGATCTTCTTGATGATATGAAAGGACTTCGGTCGTTTCTTTTCCCAATAATACATCGATCACATGATCGGCTTTAAATTTTTCTTTCAGAGCTATTACAGTTTCCAGAACTGCACAAAGTAAATCTTGAGCTTCCACTTGTTTCTTAGGGTTTAAACAATTGTCACAATTTCCACAATTTTCTTCTCCGTATTCTTCCCCGAAATAATGCAACAACAATTTTCTTCGGCACACCGATGATTCAGCATAAGCTGCTGTTTCGAGCAATAACTGCTTCCCGATTTCCTGTTCAGCAATAGGTTTTCCCTGCATAAATTTCTCCAATTTCTGCAGATCTTTGTTCATATAAAACGTTATACACTGACCTTCGCCGCCATCTCGTCCGGCACGTCCGGTTTCCTGATAATATCCCTCAAGGCTTTTCGGAATATCATAATGGATAACGAAACGAACATCGGGTTTATCAATTCCCATACCGAATGCGATAGTAGCTACTATTACATCCACCTTCTCAAGCAAAAAAGCGTCTTGGTTCTGAGTCCGAGTAGTAGAGTCCATACCGGCATGGTACGGAAGTGCATTTATACCGTTAACTTTCAATGTTTCGGCAAGTTCTTCGACTTTTTTCCGGCTCAGACAATAAATAATTCCCGACTTACCTGATTGGGATTTGATATATTTGATAATGTCTCGATCAATGTTTTGCGTTTTGGGACGCACTTCATAATAAAGATTAGGACGATTAAAGGAAGATTTAAAGACCTCCGCATCAATCATCCCAAGATTTTTTTGAATATCGTGTTGTACCTTAGGCGTTGCTGTTGCTGTAAGAGCAATCAACGGATGAGAACCTATTTCATTAATTATAGGACGTATGCGCCGGTACTCAGGTCTGAAGTCATGTCCCCATTCCGAAATACAATGCGCCTCATCCACAGCATAAAATGATATTTTTACTTGTTTAAGAAATTCTATATTTTCTTCTTTGGTAAGAGATTCGGGAGCTACATACAATAACTTGGTACGTCCCGCCATAATGTCATCTTTTACCTGATCTATTGCAGCTTTATTCAAAGACGAGTTTATAAAATGCGCCACACCATCTTCCTCACTGAAATTACGCATTGCATCCACCTGATTTTTCATCAAGGCGATAAGGGGTGATATGACAATAGCTGTGCCATCGAGCAATAACGAGGGCAACTGATAACATAAAGACTTACCTCCGCCCGTAGGCATCAGCACAAATGTGTCTTTACCATCAAGCAAATTCCGAATTATCGCCTCTTGATTTCCTTTAAAGGTATCAAATCCGAAATTCTTCTTCAACTCTTCTATCAAATTTGTTCTTGTTGCCATATAATGTAATGATTAACAGTCAGAAGACGATCATAATTTTCTCATTAGGAGAAACCTCGTAAACAAATTTATAAACAAGTCTGCAAAATAACCAATTTATTTGAATCTTTTTTAATGCAAAGCATGCATATTCGCCTTTTTCAACTTTTCCTCTGCATACTTTCGGGTAATATGCAACGTTTTTTCATCGGACGAAGGCATATCAAACATTGCATCCATCATAATCGTTTCCGCAATAGAGCGCAATCCTCTAGCACCCAATTTAAATTCGATCGCTTTTTCCACAATATAATCAAGGACATCGTCATCAAATGTCAATGTCACATCATCCATTTCAAATAAACGGACATATTGTTTAATAATAGAATTCTTCGGTTCGGTAAGTATTCTACGTAAAGCATTTTTATCCAACGGGTCTAAATAAGTAAGTAACGGTAACCGACCTATAATTTCCGGAATAAGACCGAACGCCTTTAGATCCTGAGGAGATATATACTGCAACATATTATTGCGATCTATCTCCTGACGTTTCTTATCAGCTCCGTATCCCACTACTTGCGTATTGAGCCGAAGTGCGATTTTTTTCTCTATACCATCAAACGCTCCACCGCAAATATACAAGATATTTTTAGTATTTACGGCAATCATTTTTTGGTCGGGATGTTTCCGTCCACCTTGAGGCGGAACATTAACGACCGATCCTTCGAGAAGTTTAAGCAACCCCTGCTGCACACCTTCCCCACTAACATCTCTCGTAATAGAAGGGTTATCTCCTTTACGGGCAATTTTATCGATTTCGTCAATAAATACAATCCCTCGTTCTGCTGCTTCAACGTTATAATCGGCGACTTGTAATAAACGAGTCAATATACTTTCGATATCCTCTCCTACATAACCGGCTTCTGTTAAAACTGTGGCATCGACAATCGTAAACGGAACATTCAACATGCGAGCTATCGTTTTTGCCAAAAGAGTTTTTCCCGTACCGGTATGCCCTACCATAATGATATTCGATTTCTCAATCTCAACATCATCTTTTTTCGAATCGGCATTCTGCAACAATCGTTTATAATGATTGAATACCGCAACAGACAAATAGCGTTTTGCCGCATCCTGTCCGATAACATATTGATCTAAAAACTTCTTGATCTCCTGAGGGCGGGGCAGATCTTCTTTAGTAAAGCCTAATCCTGAATTAACAGTCTTATTCTTTTTGAGAATTTCTTCTATCATCTCATGCGCTCGCTCGACACAATCATTGCAGATAAAACCTGTAGCTCCCGTAAGCAACATCTCAACTTCTCTTTCGGAGCGGCCACAAAAACTACATTTGTTTATTTGTTTTGTCATTTCCTATTTTCTTGTTCTTTTTCTTCACATTATTTCGCTTTAGTAAGCACATCATCGATCATTCCATATTCTTTCGCTTCTGCTGCAGTCATCCAATAATCCCGGTCAGAATCTTTTTCTACTCTTTCATAAGTATTTCCCGAATGATCAGCAATAATCGTATAAAGTTCTTTCTTAAGCTTCTGTATCTCCCGAGCAGTAATTTCTATATCCGAAGCCTGTCCCTGTGCACCGCCCATAGGTTGGTGAATCATCACTCTCGAGTGTTGCAATGCAAAACGTTTTCCTCTTGTTCCGGCCACAAGTAACACCGCCCCCATAGATGCAGCCATACCTGTGCAAATAGTAGAAACATCGCTTGCAATATATTGCATCGTATCATATATTCCCAAACCCGCATACACACTCCCTCCCGGTGTATTTAAATATATAGAAATATCTTTACCCGGATCTGCAGAATCAAGATAAAGCAATTGAGCTTGAATCACATTAGCAGTATAATCATCGACTTGAGTGCCTAAAAAGATGATCCTGTCCATCATCAAACGAGAAAATACGTCCATTTGAGCAACATTCAGCTGGCGTTCTTCTATAATTGTCGGAGAAATATAACTACTGGTTATATCTATATATTTATCTAACGCGAGCCCGTTCATCCCCAAATGTTTTGTGGCATAATTTTTAAAATCGTTTGTCATACGTTTTCCTTCTTGATTAATTTATAGTTTTCAAACAAAGGTATAAATAAAATCATGTATTCCGCAAATTTATTTTATCCGGAATAACATTAAAAAAGGCCATAATCTTTAATATTGTTTAAAACACAGTCATACCAACATAAAAGAAACCCGCCACGTCTGATGGCGGGCGGGTTCTCATCTTATTTTGTTCAACTTATTTTGTTTCGAACATTTTATAGAATTCATCAGCAGAAACAGCGATTTCATTCAAGGTTACAGCACCTTTAATAGTCGCAATGATTTTCTCTTCTGTTGCACGCTCTGCAATGTTACTAACCATCTTTTTATCTTTCAGCATATCGGTCGCATATTTGTCGAGCAAATCTTCAGGTACATTCATCATTCCGTACTGAGCAAATTGCGCGCGAGTAACTTTACGTGCCATATCTAAAATGTCGGCATCCTCAACTTTTATATTGAAATCTTTAACAATTTGTTCTTTAATCAACTGCCACTTCAAATCCGGAACCATTTTAGGATATTCTTCTTCTACCGATTCGGCAGTACGTTTCTCTCCGGTAGTCACCAACCAACGCTTTAACAAAGCATCCGGCAACTGTATATCTCCAACCTTATTCTCTAAAACTTTACGTGCATCAAGACCGAATTTATAATCACTCTCCGGCTTCATTTGATTTTCAATCATCTCACGCACCTTCGCTTTATATTCCTCTTCTGTCTTTACGACATCTTTACCAAATGCATTATCAAAAAGCTCCTGCCCCATTTCAGCCGGTTTAAATCCGAGAATACTAGTAACTTCTACTTCAAAATCAGATTTCATATTTGCAGCTTCTTCTTTTTTGATATGAAGCATCGAAGCTAATTCCACCTCATTATTATCACATGATTTTGCTGGGTTGAAGATGACTTTTTGACCTACTTTTACACCGGCAAACTTTGATTTCTCATCTTCATTTTTGAAGTAATTAGGCGAAATAATTCCCGATTCTACAACGATTCCTCCGTCTTTGACATTTCCGGCTTCATCCAACTCTATAAATTTCCCGCGAATCATATCCTTTTCTCCTGCAACTTCCACAGGTTCTTGTGTACCGAAACGGTTTGCTAATGCCTCACACTGTTTTTCGACCATCGTATCGTCAACCGTTACATTATAATAGTCTACACAATCCTCTTTAGACAAATTCACAGAAATTTCAGGAGCTAAAGCCACATCAAACGAAACTGTAAAATCTTCTTGCCCATCAAAATTAATTTCCGGCTGATCTGCAACCGGCATAGGTTCACCCAAAACATTGAGTTTATTCTCACGAATATAGTTAAATAACGATTCAGAAACGAGTTTATTGAATTCTTCAGCCAATACCGATTTTCCAAACATTTTCTGTATCATCCCCATTGGAACCATACCTCTACGAAATCCCGGAATATTTGCTTTCTGACGATAAGCGCGTAAAGCTTTGTCAACTTTTTCTTGATAATCAGCTTTTGTAATCTCAATTTTGATTACAGCAGATACTTTGTCAATGTTTTGTTGTGAAACGTTCATTCCTAACGAATTATTATTATTAAAATTTACTTTTTAATCTTGCCATACCGCTAAAACGTGCGATACTTTACACTGTTATCAAATAATATCGTGTACATTTTGGCAGCGCAAAAGTAACTGTATTCTTCCGATAATCAAACTTCTTTTACAATTTTGTAACAAAAAGTTTTCAGTAAAAGCATAATTCACAGATAAAATGAAGTATTTCAAAAAATTAAAGACGAATCGCTTGCATATCCGAAATTTATATTTTCCTTTGTAATCGAATAAGAGTTGGTTTGCACTATTTAGTGAATCGCTCATGTAACTTATTGCATGACTACAAGCTTTATTTTCCAGACCCGCAACTGTTCAAGTTTTTTCACTAATTTATTTTTTTATTTTTATGAACATTTACATTGGAAACCTTAACTATCGTGTTAAGGAAGCAGACTTGCAACAAGTGATTGAAGAATACGGTGCTGTCGAATCCGTAAAAATTATCAAAGACCGCGAAACCGGTAAATCAAAAGGTTTTGCTTTTATTGAAATGAACAACGACGCCCAAGCGAAACAAGCTATCGAAGAATTGAACGGTTCTGAATTCGAAGGCCGTACTATGATCGTAAAAGAAGCTCGTCCAAGATCTTAAAAAAACTTCATTCACTTGTGAGTCCTTAGTTTACGCAAGTCTGAGTTTTTTATATCGACGACTTACTATAACTGCTATAAAAAAAGACCTGGTTTCGCTTGATTCAGGTCTTTTTTATATTTTTCAATCCGCTGAAATTCAAAAAAAATAAATCAGAAAAACTGTAAAAAATATTGATATAATATTTTTCCTGAAAATAAAGAATGAAGAATTTCCCAATAATAAATAAAAGTTATCAGTATAGTTTTCATTATTCTTCAAAATCTTTATCTTAGCATTCTATAAAAGGTTCTGATAATATTTAACATTTAAGAGTCCGTCTAAAGATATAACAAAAAGTTATTCAAGATAAACAGATGTATATCTGTTATTTCAATAAAATTTCATTCATTTGCACATGTCTAACCAATCAAAAATCGAAGAAAGAAATGAAATTAAATGAAAAGAAAGGCAGGTATGTTGCATGGAATTTTATTGATCGCACTCTTTTCGTGCGCTGCATTCTATATAGGAGATATGCCGTTTATCCAAAAACTTTCACTCAGCCCGCTAATTATAGGTATTATCTTAGGTATGCTTTATGCCAACAGTTTACGCAATCAGCTACCCGAGACATGGGTTCCCGGTATTTTATTCTGCTCTAAACAACTTCTCAGATTGGGTATCATTCTATACGGTTTCAGACTCACATTTCAAAATATCATCGAAGTAGGACTTCCGGCAATTATCATTGACGCAATTATCGTTACCGTAACTATTTATGGAGGTATTTACGTCGGAAAATTTCTAAAAATAGATAGAGGTATAGCTCTTTTAACATCAGTCGGTAGTGGAATATGCGGGGCAGCCGCGGTATTAGGAGCAGAAGCTACCCTAAAAAGTAAACCATATAAAACTGCTGTTGCTGTTTCTACGGTCGTCATCTTCGGGACTATATCGATGTTTCTGTATCCGGCATTGTATAATCATGGAATTATAGATCTTACACCTGAACAAATGGGAATTTATACGGGTTCAACTTTACATGAAGTCGCTCATGTAGCCGGAGCTGGAAATTCGATGGGAAAAGAAATTTCTGATTCTGCCATTATCGTCAAGATGATACGTGTCATCATGCTCGTTCCGGTTTTACTGTTTATAAGTTATTCAATGTCAAGAGCAATTGCAAAAATCAGGAGACGTGTCGGGATAGACTCACACAACCCAAACCGATCATCCAAAGTTGCTGTTCCATGGTTCGCCTTCGGATTTTTAGCCGTTATAGGTTTCAATTCGTTGAATTTACTACCCGAACCATTTATCGATTTCATTAATAGATTAGATACCTTTTTGTTAACTATGGCAATGACTGCTCTCGGGGCAGAAACCAGTATAGAAAAATTCAAAAAAGCCGGATTAAAGCCTTTTATATTAGCTGCAATATTGTTTTTATGGTTATTAGGAGGAGGTTACCTACTCACTAAATACTTAACACCTTATTTAATGTAATACTCAATATTATGTCCGATATGTATGACTTCCGATTGAAAGTATTCCAACGTGTCGCATGGAATCTCAGTTTTACCAAAGCTGCCCAAGAACTACAAATTTCACAACCTGCTGTAACCAAACATATCCGCGAGTTAGAGTCAATCTATAACACACGGTTGTTTGATCGTGTCGGAAACAAAATCGCACTAACGGCAGCCGGAATTATTTTACTAAAACATTGTGATACCATTCTATCTGAATACAGTAAGCTAAATTATAAAATGCATCAACTAAATAATAAAGAGGTGGGACAAATACATATCGGAGCAAGCCTAACGATCGCACAATATATTCTTCCAGTATTTTTAGCTCAATTTTGTCAAGAATATCCAGATATATCTCTCGATCTACAGATGCATAATACTCTTGAAATAGAAAATATGCTACATGCACAAAAGATTGACATTGGACTGATTGAAGGACCTTCGAGAAAGCCTTATTTAAAATATTCTCCATTTCTGAAAGACGAAATAGTTGCGATCGTAAGAAACACAGCCCGTTGGGGAGACAGCCCGTTTCCTCTTTCTAAAATCAAAGAACTACCACTAATACTTAGAGAGCATACATCTGGCACAACACAATTTATAGAAGAAAATTTACAAAAATACGGTATAAAATATTCTTCACTCAACGTACTTATGCATATGGGGTCGACAGAAGGAATAAAATCATTTTTAAGACATTCGGATTGTGTCGGATTACTCTCTATTTATTCGGTCAGTAAAGAACTGATGAACGGAGAATTCAGAATCATCGATTTTCAAGATTTCACAATCGAAAGAGAGTTCTGTTTTGTTCAAAATCAAGGCGATAACTCTGAGATAAATCAGTTATTTATCAATTTTATCAATAAAAAATCTTCAGAGCAATACGGCCATAGTTACATAGGTAAATAAATCGGACCTTTTTTAATTCTATATAAAATAGGCTTCAGCCTGTCAACCTTTTCTAAAAAGAAATTGTTATCAAACTATCTTTAACCGCTATAGTAAAATTGATAACAATGAAAAAATTAATCTCCAGATTCTCGAAATATGATGAATGGGGATACCGAAATCCTCAATTCGACAAATTAAAAAAGGTAGCAGGTACTATTATAATGACTATTATTGGTATCACATTTATTACCTTAATCATATTAGAAGAGAGTTTGTAATAGATTGAAATAAAAAGGATGTAATACCGGTATTACATCCTTTTTTATCGATATTTTCAAACAAAATTACTTACTCACAGGTTTACCCGAACTAAAATCTATTCCTTCTGGAGCAGATTCATAAACTTTGACAGCATCTCCCTTTTTTACAGATATTGAAGACCCGTTAATAAAAGAAATGTTTGAAACATAATTTATTTCCATACCTTTTGTTGCCCTAATTTTTACATTGTCGAATACAACGTTTCGAATAGGAAGTTCCGGCACTCCCCATATAATACCGGCATATTCACAATCATAAATTTCTATATTACGTAAAAAAATATTATTCCATGAAGGTGTTGTGACAGTGACCTCTTCAGCCGAATCTTCTGTAACATCTTTCGGAGTCTTCGGATAATAACTCGTAATAAATATAGGTTTTCTTACATTATCAATAGTAATATTCGAGTATATAATATTTTTCTCTCCTCCCCCTCTCGAGCGATTGCTTTTCATCCGAATAGCTGATTCGGTATTTTTAAAAGAACAACTATCTACCAGAACATTTTCGATACCGGCAGTATAGCTTCCGATAGAGCATCCGTGTCCATTTCCAAAATTACATTTCCGAATTGTTATATTCTTTGTTCCTGAATCCATTGCAATATTATCATCTCCACAAGCGATATTACAATTATAAATCAAAACGTTCGGAGCCCAAACATCAATTCCATCACTGTTCGGAGCTTCATCCGGAGCTTCAATCGTAATGTCCCTCACCGTTATATCCGAACTTCCTCGTCCTAACGTTATGTGTACATTCGGTGCATTCTGCAACCGGATACCGCATATTTCTATATTTCTACAATTATCGAAACGAATCAGGCAACCTCTTTTTATAGATCTGTTTGCCCTAAAAGCCGTCCACCATGCACTTCCGTCTCCTTCGATCACACCTTTCCCACTCACCTTAATATTCTGAACTCGTTTACCCGAAATAAGATGGGCATAACGATCCGGCTTACCATTATTCGGATAACTCCCTTCAACAATGCCGTTTCCTTTCCCATAAGGAAGAGCTTTTAAAATACATCCGTCATCCAAAACAAGATTTATATTGCTTTTCATTACAATAGGGCCACACATAAACGTTCCTGCCGGAATAATTACCGATCCCCCTCCGGCAGCACTACACTCATCTATTGTCTTCTGAATTGCAACAGTATTATCAAGAGCTGATGCCGATGCTCCATAATCGGTCACTGAAAACCGAGTTTCCGGAATCTCTGGTTTCAAAATTGTTTGTGCCGATACTATACCTGATAGTATCAATGAACAAATGAGAAAAACATTTTTTTTCATATATAATTAAGATTTATCGAATATAATTCTTAGAGCTTGTCGTAAATTTTATAGAAATATTTTTGAAGTAAAAATACAGGTAACTCTAAGTTTTTACAATAGACAAATCTTCTTATCGGAGCTTTTCAACAATTATTCCACTCTTTTCGTCAAAAAAGAGACATCTCGGGTAAAAACTCCGGGTATTCTGATTATTAATCAGTGCTACAAATTTTCTACAGAAAACAAAAATGATTTTACAACGAACGATTGTCGAGCTTATTTTATTCTTTCCCCGATTCTTTTTTATACAGATATGGATATAAAAGAAATGGTTGTCATCCCGACAACCAATCTTCGTTAACCTTAAATCTAAATACCATGAAAAACACAGTGCAAATGTATATACAATATGTTATATAACATAATTTTCCGACACAAAAATCAATCAAATTAACATTAATTATATTTTAACTCAAAAAGCTCATTCAAATTTTATAAAAAATCACGAAGCATTTGTACTCCAGCCCCAAATAAAAAGCCAAATATTTTCTTCCAATTCCAACAAAATAACAATTATGAAACAATCAAATATCCTTGATACAAATTTGAAATAACTGTTATTCTTTATAACATTATCATATATTTGTAATATATTTGTCACATTGTAAAGTTTCCTTTGTAAAAATTTTCAATATATACATCTGTTTATTTAAATAATAATGAAACAAGCTATAATACTATTTTTCGTACTTTTAATACCCTTTAGAGGAACGGGACAAAACGAAGCGAACGAAGACGGCGTAAAGCTCGAAAAAAAGAAAATGGAAAAAACAGATTATATTCCCGAAATTCATGGAACGATTCGTGCAAAATATGAATATCAACCGGAAATCAATGCAAGTCGTTTCGAAGTAAGAAATGCCCGGTTCAGCTTGACCGGAAATGTTCACCCATCTGTCGCTTACAAAGCAGAAATAGATTTATCGGATGAAGGTAGTATCAAAATGCTGGATGCTTATACCCGACTATTTCCTATTAAAAGCCTCAACTTCACAATCGGACAAATGCGAGTACCTTTCACAATTGATGCACATCGTTCTCCCCATCAACAATATTTTGCCAACCGGTCTTTTATTGCCAAACAGGTAGGAAACGTCAGAGACGTAGGTGCAACGGTATGCTATCAATTAAAAGAAGTTTTCCCGTTCATCATTGAAGCCGGAATTTTTAATGGAACAGGGTTAACTAACCAGAAAGAATGGCGCAAAGAAATGAACTATTCTGTCAAAGCTCAACTCCTTTTTATAAAAGGACTAAATATCGAATTCAGTACACAAACCATCAAACCGGAGTCGATCCGTATTCATATGTATGATGGCGGTCTTTCATACCGATATAAAAGATTCTTGATTGAGG
This sequence comes from Coprobacter fastidiosus, assembly GCF_030296935.1. NCBI lineage: Bacteria > Pseudomonadati > Bacteroidota > Bacteroidia > Bacteroidales > Barnesiellaceae > Coprobacter > Coprobacter fastidiosus. Next base: position 847,556 of record NZ_AP028032.1, read on the forward strand.
GTGAATATTTATATAAACAATATGAGCAAAATGCTTTTAAGGATGTTCATGCCATGAATAGTTTCATGAGTTATGAATTACCCTTGCCCCGAATTTTTAAAAGTATGTCTTTCCTCGCCCGCTATGATTTTATGACCGACCACAGCGACGGATATGCCGACGAAGAAACCGGTAAACTAAAAATAAACGATTATAAAAGACAACGAGTAACGGGTGGACTTACATTCAGCATCGGCAAACCGTTCGTTGCAGATATTCGACTAAATTATGAAAAATATTTTTATTCAGCGTCCGGAATACCTAAAGAATCGGAACAAGATAAAATTGTTCTTGAAGTCATGACTCGGTTTTAATTTTCAAAACTCAAAAAAATTTCATATCATCTCAAGTAAAGTAATTGGGTCAAATCTTCTTTGTGTTTTCATTCGTCAAATAGGACTCTTCCTCGTAAAAACAAAAAATTAAAAGAAATTATCAGGCCAGAACCCAAACAAAATTGAAACAGAGTCTAAATTCCAAATAAAAATGGAAGCGGCAATGAGTTCTTAAATTGTCCTGCAGCATTTCCTGCATAAATTTCTCCATTAGTAAGCCAAAGTTTTTTTATCGGTGCACCCACATTAAAATCAAGATCTTTAAAATCGACCCAAAATACATCGGGATTAAGTGTCGACTCGAAATAATAAACTTTATTTTTTTGATCTGAGACCGTGCGCCAACGGGTAGATGCAATATTCGGCTGATCGGGAACAGATATTCCTAAAGGCACGGATACATTACGCATAACACTAAATACTCCGGGAACAGCTAATTTAAAATCTGAAGTTTTAGGAATAACATTAATATAGAATGAAGCTCTGACAAATCGGTCGGAAGCTCGATTCGTTCCCGGCAACATTACCATCCCACCTATCTGTTTCCAATAATCATTCAGTGTCATCTGTTTATCATAAGTAGGAGAATTAGTCATCACTTGACAATCTTTCCCTTCATGAACAATCAGCCGTCCCTGTATATATTCAAAGATCGCACTATTTCCTGTAGCGTCAGATACGGATAAATGCAACGTAGATTTTGCACCGTTCGGCAAATCGGGAGCATCGATTCTGAAAGTATCATCTTTTAGTCCGGCAACAGCCTCTTCGACCGTAGCAAAATTATCCAATACATATTGTGTCCAAATGCTGATTCCCATTACCGGACGATTATCATCCGGCCTATAATAAGATGATTCTGTCAAAAAAAGCAGATTGGCAACCAAACCTTTTTCATTCATCCCGTCACATATTCCTATATCATACCCCGCAGTAGATACACTCCCATACTTCGATGTCCAAGTTACGGTATTTTTATTTCCGGGAAGAGCCGCCCGCTTTTGCAATCCTCTCGGAAAAAGATAAATATTCGACTGAGGATCTTCTTTCCAATCCATCGTTCTTCCGGTAACAACCATTCCTCCCTCGCCTAAATAGACAGCTCTGGTACAAGCCTTTATCGAAACGATATATGCAAAAGAAAACAATGTCAATAACGCGATCATGCAAAAAATAGTTCGTAATTTCATACTTATTTGTTTAAATAAAACATTAGAATCTATTAAAAGTCTGTCTAAATTTTACAATACAGAAATCATATCTTTAGGCAGACCTTAAATTATAACAATCCGATGAAAACGATTGTTCTAAAATTTTCCGTTAAATTAGAATCATAAAAGAGGTCTCGAGTCTCTCGGTTTTTATAAATTTTGTTTTGCAACCCTTACAATAAATAGTTATCTTCGCCACACTAAAATCTCGATTACATGATAGACCAAGCAACCGTCGATAAAATAATAGACAGCGCAAATATTCTGGAAGTTGTTTCCGACTTTGTCACATTGCGTAAACGCGGCGTCAATTATGTCGGGTTATGTCCGTTTCATGATGAGAAAACTCCATCTTTCAGTGTGTCTCCTTCTAAAGGCATCTGCAAATGTTTCAGTTGCGGAAAGGGAGGTAGTGCCGTGCATTTCATCATGGAACATGAACAACTTTCCTACTATGAAGCCCTGAAATATCTGGCAAAAAAATATAACATTGAAATAGAAGAACGAGAACTCAGCGATGAAGAGAAACAGATAAAAAGCGACCGGGAAAGCATGCTCATCGTTAATTCTTTTGCTCAAGAATATTTCAGTAATATATTATTTCAACATTCCGAAGGTCGTTCGGTCGGACTCGCCTATTTTCATGAACGAGGATTTAGAGACGACATTATTCACAAATTCGCATTGGGTTACTCCCTCGAACAACGAGATGCACTTGCTATTGAAGCAAAAAAAAGAGGGTATAAAGAAGAGTATTTATTGAAAACCGGGCTTTGTCTGGAGGGTCAAAACGGTTACATAAGCGATCGTTTCCGAGGCAGAGTAATTTTTCCGGTATTTAGTCTATCCGGAAAGGTCCTTGCTTTCGGAGGACGAGTGTTAAGGAAAAGCGATAAATTAGCCAAATATGTCAACTCTCCGGAATCGGAAGTTTACCATAAAAGCAATGTGCTTTACGGCATCTATCAAGCAAAACAGTCTATCGTAAAAAATGACAACTGTTTTTTAGTAGAAGGTTATACCGATGTTTTATCGATGCATCAGGCCGGAGTAGAAAATGTAGTGGCTTCTTCAGGAACATCTCTTACTCCGGGCCAGATCAGACTGATTCACCGTTTCACAAATAATATTACGGTTATCTATGATGGTGATGCTGCTGGGATAAAAGCCTCTTTAAGGGGAATAGACCTCATCTTGAAAGAGGGGATGAACATTAAAGTCGTACTTCTTCCCGATGGAGATGATCCTGATTCCTTTGCCAAAAAGCAAAGTGCCTCATCTTTTACGGAATATATAAAAAATCATGAAGTCGATTTTATACGTTTTAAGACCAACTTATTATTAGACAGTGCAGGAAACGACCCCATTAAACGGGCAGAATTAATATCGGACATCGTACAAAGCATTGCTATTATCCCCGATACTATCGTACGCTCGGTATATACCAAAGAATGCAGTCGCCTCATGGAGATCAGCGAAGAGGTATTGCTCCGTGAAATCAATAAAATAAAACTGAGCCAACTGCAAAACGGAACTCCTCCTAACAAAAAAACGCTATCGGAGACTTCTGCCGACAAGCAAAATTCCCAAGAAGAAGGTACACAGAATGACGATACAGAAACATTAATGGAAACGCAGGGTGTTCCTCAAGGAGTTTTACAAGAGAAAAGAGTTCCATCTCCTCTCGATCCATTTGAAAAGACTTTGGTGAGATACATGATACGATACGGATTTCACGACTTATTTTCCGAAATAAATGAAGAGACTGGAGAAACGGAAACGTGGAAAGTAATCCCCTATATACTCACCGATTTACGAAATGATGAAATCGAATTCCAACATCCGTTATATAAAAAAGTAATAGCCGAAATTAATCATATATTCGATCAAGAAGGAGAACATTTGACTCGTTATTTTTTAGCTCACCCCGATGAAGAAATCAGTCGTCTGGCCGTTGATCTGGTAAGTGAAAAGTATCAATTGAGTAAAATACACACAAAATTCCAGACGATAGAAAGCGAAGAAGAAAAGTTAGCAGACCTGATTCCTCGTGCATTATTCGAACTAAAGGATGCTATTACATCCTTGAATATAAAACATATACGAGAAGAAATTAAAAAAACGGCCAAAGAAAAAAATCCGGAACGAACAACTCAACTCATGTCTGAACTGAATGGATTGTATGCATTGAAAGCAGCTTTGGCAAAACAATTAGGCGAGCGGATCGTCAGTCCTAAATAAAATAGACAATGTATCTTATAGACGCTCTCGACATCATCAAAGAATACGAGGGGCACAGGGCTCTGAACGGTGTTTCCGTGCAAATACCGGAAAACTGTATATATGGAATTCTCGGCCCTAATGGTGCAGGGAAAACCACTTTCATCCGAATCATCAACCATATTACAGTCCCTGATAGCGGAAGTGTATTATTCGACAACCATCTTCTAAACGCCGAAGATGTAAAACACATAGGTTACCTGCCTGAAGAACGAGGATTATATAAAAAAATGAAAGTTGGAGAACATATTGTCTATTTAGCTCAGTTAAAAGGTGTCTCCCGCAATGAAGCTAAAAGACGAATGAAAAAATGGATCACTCGATTTGAAATAGACCGTTGGGAAAAATACCGAATTGAAGAACTTTCGAAAGGGATGCAGCAAAAGATACAGTTTATAACAACGGTAATTCATGAACCCCGTTTATTGATATTCGACGAACCTTTCAGCGGATTTGACCCGATAAATACGGAGTTACTGAAACGTGAAATCCTCGAACTGAAAAAAGGGGGAGCAACAATTATCTTTTCTACCCACAACATGAGTTCGGTCGAAGAGTTATGTGATGAAATAACACTCATAAATCGCTCTCAAGTCGTATTGCAAGGAGAAGTACTCAAAATCCGGGAACAATATAAAAAAGATCTTTTCAGAATAAAGATTTCTTCCGGCAAGTTTCCCAGTTCTGACAACCATTATATAGTGATTTCTGAGAAAGAGGCTTTTAACGGGACTGAAATATTACTCAAAAAAACAGATGATATTCCGATAAATGATTTGATAGTTCAACTTGCCGAAAGGTTTTCGTTAACTGCATTTAAAGAGATACTGCCCTCTATGAACGAAATATTTATCGAAACGGTCGAAAGAGAAAAAACGCTCTAAAATCTAAACGGTATGAACAAAATGCATCTGATTATACGTCAAGAATATCTAAACCGGGTAAGAAAACGGTCATTTATTGCAATGACTTTATTAATGCCTTTTTTATTTGTCGCATTAATGTCATTTCCCCATTGGATGTCAAAAATAAACGATACCGAAACTCATGATATAATCGTATTGGATTACACCGGATCATATAAAAACTTGTTTACCGATACTTCCCAATATCGATTCTATTATCGAATGACCGGTGACCCAGCGGACAATGCTGAAAAAGTATATGCCTACATAATCATTTCGGAAAACCTGCTGCAAAATCCCCAAGCCATAGCTATCTATTCAGAAAAGCAGATCAGTCAAAACTTTAAAGAATATATTACGCTGCAAGCCGAACGTTATCTCGAAAACGAAAAATTGGCATCTTGTCAAATTCAGAATATTCAGAAAATAATTGCCGATTTACAAGTTAAACTCGACATACCGGAAATCCGATTCGGAGAAGACGGGACAAAGAGTCGTTCTTCCGCTGAAATATCATCTGTCATCGGAATAGCCAGCACGTTCATCATATACATGTTTTTGCTTCTTTACGGTGTACAAGTCATGCAAAGCGTAACCCAAGAAAAAAGCAATCGCATCGTCGAAGTTATGATCTCTTCTGTAAAACCTTTCGAACTGATGATGGGAAAAATCACAGCGATCGGATTGGCCGGCCTCACTCAATTCGCAATTTGGCTTATTCTATCTGTCATAATTCTATTTTCGACCACCTCCCAACTGTCTATTGGCGCAGCGACCGATAATATAGAATCTTTGAACCAAATGCAAAGTTATCCTTTCGCGGAACTTCTGATATGGTTTACTCTTTTCTTTAGCGGAGGATATATGCTATATGCTTCTTTGTTTGCAGCCATAGGTTCGGCAGTTGATAACGAAGCAGACACTCAACAATTTATGACACCAATTACAATAATTATATTATTTGCTCTTTATGCAGGAATATATAGTGCCCAAAATCCTGAAGGACCTTTAGCCTTCTGGTGCTCTATGATACCTTTTACCTCCCCCATCGTCATGATGGTGAGAATCCCTTTCGGCATACCTCTATGGGAAATAATAGTATCTTTTCTAATATTAGGTATTTCAGCATTATGTAGTATATGGATATCCGGCAGAATTTACCGAATAGGAATTCTCATGTACGGAAAAAAAACGAGTTATACAGAAATTATAAAATGGATAAAATATAAGGGATAAATCTCACGAAACAGCCCTTATCAGCCACGATATTTTATATTTTTAGCACATGCAGTTTATCCATTTTATTACAGAAAATTTTCTTTATTGAAAAGGAATGTTGTATTTTTGTAAAAGCTCTTTGCTGAAAAGCAAAGCCGAACGTTTTTTACCGCAGATAAAAAACGTTCGCATTGTGTTAAGAAAAAGGAATGTTTAACTTAAATCAAAACTGCAAGATAAACACTATGGCAGATTGTAAAGAAAAGTTGTTCGACCAATTTCCTCCTGTTTCTACGGAAGAATGGATGGAAAAAGTCACGGCAGACCTTAAAGGTGCCGACTTCAACAAAAAACTCGTATGGAGAACCAATGAAGGGTTCAACGTAAAACCGATGTATCGCGCAGAAGATATTGCGGATATAAAAACCACAAATTCTTTACCTGGAGAATATCCTTATGTTCGCGGGACTAAATGCGATAATGAATGGCTGGTGCGTCAAGACATACATGTCGAAAACGTAAAAGACGCCAATGCAAAAGCAAAAGACCTGCTTACCAAAGGTATTACTTCGTTAGGTTTCGCTCTCGAAGCTGAAAATATCACTCCCGAAAATATAGCGATATTATTGTCGGGTATCGATGTAGAAAATGTCGAATTGAATTTCACTTCGTGCATTAAAAACAGTTTAAAACTGATCGAGGCACTATCAGATTATTTCAAATCGCAAAACATCAATACCGAAAATATAAAGGGTTCTATCAATTTCGATCCGTTCAAACGTATTTTGAAACGAGGAAGAGATTTTAAAGAATATGCACAGAAAGGTGCAGAAATCATAAAAGCTGCTGCCGCTTTACCTAAATTCAGAGTACTTGCAGTCGATGCCATAATGCTTAACAATGCAGGCTCTTATATCTCCCAAGAACTCGGATTTGCTCTGGCTTGGGGAAACGAATGGCTAGCCAGTATCACAGATCTCGGTTTGAGTGCAGATGAAGTAGCCAAACGCATTAAATTCAATTTCGGCATATCATCCAACTATTTTATGGAGATAGCCAAATTCAGGGCAGCCCGCATGTTATGGGCACAAATCGTATCGGCCTATAAACCGTCTTGCGAATGTGCTGCAAAAATGGAAACTCATGCAAAAACATCCGAGTTTAACATGACGATTTACGATGCGCATGTCAATTTGTTAAGATCACAAACGGAGGCTATGTCCGCCGCTCTTGCCGGAGTAAACTCTATGACCGTCACCCCGTTTGACATTACCTATAAACAACCGGATGAATTTTCGGAACGTATCGCCCGTAATCAACAACTTCTGCTCCGGGAAGAATCTCATTTCAATAAAATCACAGATCCGGCAGCAGGTTCATATTATATAGAGAATCTTACTATTTCTATTGCAGAACAAGCATGGAAATTATTCCTCGAAGTTGAAGATAAAGGCGGATTCTATGCAGCACTGAAAGAAGGATTCATTCAACAAACCGTAAATGCTTCGGCCGAAGCCCGTCACATGGCAATCGCACGAAGAAAAGAAATTTTGGTGGGAACTAATCAATACCCGAATATTAACGAAAAAGCGGCAGATAAAATCAAAGATAAAGCGTCTTGCGGATGTTGCGGAGGAGAATCGCATAAATGTCAGCCCGAATACGAAACATTACATTTCGAACGGGGAGCCAGCGATTTCGAAACACTGCGTTTAGCAACTGAAAAATCAGATAAACAACCGGTCGTATTTATGTTGACAATCGGTAATCTTGCCATGCGCCTCGCCCGTTCCCAATTCTCCGGAAACTTCTTCGGATGTGCCGGATATAAAATCGTGGACAATTTAGGTTTCAATACCATACAAGAAGGTGTAAACGCTGCTATTGAAGCAAAAGCCGACATCGTAGTGCTTTGCTCGAGCGATGATGAATATGCAACTCTCGCTCCCGAAGCAAAAGCAGCATTAGGCGATAAAGCCATTTTAGTCGTAGCAGGAGCACCCGAATGTATGGAAGAACTGAAAGCTCAGGGTATCGACCAATTTATCAACGTACGCAGCAACGTTCTGGATACATTGAAGGCTTTCAATGCCAAACTATCGATTCATTAACCGTTATAAAACGTATCAAGAAAATCGTAAAATTATGAGACCTAATTTCAAAAATATAAATATCACAACCGATGCTTTTGCCCAAAACGGGAAAGGAAGCATCTCTTGTAATCCTGAAGACAAATGGATTACACCTGAATTGATTCCGGTAAAACCGATTTATACACAAGCCGATCTGGAAGGCATGGAACACCTGAATTATGTAGCCGGTATTCCTCCATTCTTGAGAGGACCGTACAGCGGTATGTATGCTATGCGTCCATGGACTATCCGCCAATATGCCGGTTTTTCCACTGCTGAAGAATCGAACGCATTTTATCGCCGTAATCTCGCAGCCGGACAGAAAGGACTCTCCGTAGCATTCGATTTGGCAACACACCGAGGATATGACGCCGATCACGAACGGGTAGTTGGTGATGTAGGTAAAGCCGGAGTTTCTATTTGCAGTCTGGAAGACATGAAAGTTTTGTTTGACGGTATTCCTTTAAACAAAATGTCCGTTTCTATGACTATGAACGGGGCTGTACTCCCTATTATGGCTTTCTATATCAACGCCGGGCTGGAACAGGGGGCAAAATTGGAAGAAATGGCAGGGACCATCCAAAATGATATTCTGAAAGAATTTATGGTTCGCAACACATATATTTACCCACCGGAATTCTCTATGCGTATCATTGCGGATATTTTTGAATTTACCTCCCAATATATGCCTAAGTTCAATTCTATCTCTATTTCGGGATACCACATGCAAGAAGCCGGAGCAACTGCCGATATCGAACTGGCTTATACACTCGCCGATGGCTTGGAGTACCTTCGTGCCGGAGTTAATGCAGGAATGGATATAGACTCTTTTGCACCTCGTTTATCTTTCTTCTGGGCTATCGGGATGAACTATTTTATGGAAATCGCAAAAATGCGGGCAGCTCGTATGCTGTGGGCAAAAATCGTAAAACAATTTAATCCTAAGAATCCGAAATCTCTTGCATTGCGTACCCATTCGCAAACATCAGGATGGTCATTGACCGAACAAGATCCGTTCAATAATGTCGGACGTACTTGTATCGAAGCGATGGGAGCAGCACAAGGACATACTCAATCTCTACACACAAACGCCCTTGATGAAGCAATCGCATTACCGACAGATTTCTCTGCCCGTATCGCTCGTAATACTCAGATATATATTCAAGAAGAAACTTATGTAACGAAAGAAGTCGATCCTTGGGCAGGTTCTTATTATGTAGAATCCCTGACCAATGAATTGGCACATAAGGCATGGGAACATATTCAGGAAATTGAAAAACTCGGCGGCATGGCTAAAGCTATCGAAACCGGCCTTCCGAAACTGAGAATAGAAGAGGCTGCCGCACGTACTCAAGCCCGCATCGACTCAGGTAAACAAACAATCATCGGTGTAAACAAATATCGTTTGGAAAAAGAAGATCCGATCGATATTCTCGAAGTAGATAATACGGCTGTACGTAAACAGCAAATTGCCCGATTAAACGAATTGAAAGCGAATCGTGACGAAGCGGCTGTAAAAGCTGCACTGGAAGCTATTACAGAATGCGTGAAAACCAAAAAAGGCAATTTGCTCGACCTTGCTGTAAAAGCTGCAAAAGTACGTGCGACTTTGGGAGAAATATCCGATGCCTGCGAAGCTGTCGTAGGCCGTTATAAGGCAATTATCAGAACTATATCAGGAGTGTATTCATCAGAAACGAAAAAAGATGCGGATTTTGTACGGGCAACAGAATTGTCAGAAAAATTCGCCAAGAAAGAAGGTCGCCAGCCTCGTATCATGATTGCTAAAATGGGACAGGACGGACACGACCGAGGTGCAAAAGTTGTGGCAACGGGATATGCCGATTGCGGCTTCGACGTGGATATGGGACCGCTATTCCAAACTCCGGCAGAAGCTGCCCGCCAAGCAGTTGAAAATGACGTTCATGTATTAGGTGTTTCATCCTTGGCAGCAGGGCATAAAACATTAATTCCACAAGTTATGGAAGAGTTGAAGAAGCTCGGACGAGAAGATATTATCGTTATTGCAGGCGGTGTAATTCCGGCACAAGATTATGACTTCTTATATAAAGCCGGAGTCGCAGCAATTTTCGGTCCGGGATCTTCTGTTGCCAAATCTGCTTGTCAGATACTTGAAATTTTGTTGGAAGAATAAGTAATTTTTTTTCAATAGAAATAAAAAAAGGAAAAGGTTCTTACGCAATGTAAAGGACTTTTTTCCTTTTTTTGTTAATGAATAAAAAAAATAAAATTTCCCGATTTAACCCTCCGTTTCTCAATACATCCAATCTATAAAATAAGTCCAATATTCATTTAAAAATTAAGAAGTATGAAAACAAAAATCGGAATGCTTTTAATAGCAATGTGTATGTCTGCAATGGCTTTTGCCCAGAAACCTATTGAGAAAACAAGAGTAAAGAAAAATTTTACACCGGAACAAATAGCACAGAAGCGTACGGATATAATGAAAATCCGGTTACAATTAGACGATGAACAAACGGCAAAGATTTATACTTGGAATCTGCAACAGATAAAAGAACAAATAGCACAAAAGGAAAAAGAGAAAATCGAACGCCAAAAACGTATGGAACAACGAAAAGCACAAGAAGCCGAGTTTATTTCGATCCTTACCCCTTCTCAAAAAGCTGCTTATGATCAATGGAAACAGGAACAAAAAAAAGAGATGAGAAAAAAGAATCTGAATAAACGCCTACATCCACAGAAGAACCTTCCACAAAAGTAACAATCAAATTTCAATACGCCGGACGATAACTTTTTTGTCCGGCGTATTTTATCAAATAAGAATCAATCATTATAAGATCATAATATATTGCCATATCTTCATTATATTTTTAACTGTTCATACAGAAAAAAACGATATATTTGTAACTATTAATATGTAACTACATATATATGGCAAAAACAAAATCGGTATATATATGCACCAATTGCGGAGCTGATTCTCCGAAATGGATAGGGAAATGCCCTATTTGCGGAGAATGGAACAGTTATGTAGAGGAAATCATCAATACTAAACCTTCAGCAACTAAAAGTTCATATCACTCGACCGAAAACAGCAAATCGAAACCTCTTAAACTGAATGAAATAAATATTGCAGAAGAGCCTCGTATAGATGTGCGAAACAGTGAATTGAACAGGGTTCTCGGAGGAGGTCTGGTTCCTGGCTCATTAGTTTTGATCGGCGGCGAACCCGGAATAGGGAAATCGACTCTGATTTTACAGACGGTTTTAGGTTTACATGGGAAAAAAACATTGTATGTCTCCGGAGAAGAAAGTGCCCGCCAACTGAAATTACGAGCAGACCGAATACAAAAAAGTGAAAATCCTGATTGTTATATCGTTTGTGAAACTTCTTTAGAAGAAATATTCGTGCATATTAAAAACGTACAACCCGATTTAGTTATCATAGATTCTATTCAAACCATATCGACCGAGACGATCGAATCTTCTCCGGGAAGTGTATCTCAAGTGCGGGAATGCTCTGCATCAATTCTCAAATTTGCAAAAGAAACCGGAACTCCCGTCTTATTGATCGGACATATTAATAAAGAAGGCAGTATTGCCGGACCTAAGGTTCTGGAGCACATCGTTGATACCGTGCTGCAATTCGAGGGAGATCAACACTATATGTACCGAATTCTCAGGTCTATAAAAAACAGATTCGGAAGCACTGCCGAATTGGGAATATATGAAATGAGACAAAACGGACTTCGTGAAGTCAGTAACCCCTCCGAGCTATTACTATCTCAGAATCATGAGGGATTAAGCGGGGTCGCCATAGCTGCGGCCATAGAAGGAATACGTCCATTTCTGATCGAAACGCAATCTTTAGTAAGCACTGCCGCATACGGTACACCACAACGGTCGGCAACAGGATTCGATTTAAGAAGAATGAATATGCTTTTGGCTGTTCTCGAGAAACGTGTCGGATTTAAACTTGCACAAAAAGATGTGTTCCTAAATATCGCCGGAGGATTGAAAGTTAACGATCCAGCTATGGACTTATCTATTATCAGCGCTATTCTTTCGTCCAATATGGACATGGCCATCGAGAACCACACCTGTATGACCGGAGAAGTCGGACTGTCCGGAGAAATACGACCCGTCAACCGAATCGAACAGAGAATATCGGAAGCAGAAAAATTAGGATTCAAACGCATTTTGATTCCGTACAACAATCTAAAAGGGTTTGATGATAAAAAACTGAATATAGAAATTGTTCCCGTCCGTAAAGTCGAAGAAGCTTTCCGACAACTATTCGGATAAAAAAACAACAATATGATCAAAGAATTAAAAATAAGAGTACTACCAAAACAGGCTTCATCGGAATATAATATAATTCAAGCCGTATCACAAGAATACGCCATTGACTTATCTTCGATCAAAGCGATCCGAGTATTGAAACGCTCGATAGACGCCCGTCAAAGACAGGTTATGATCAACATGCAATTAAAAGTATATATCAATGAAATACCTACTGACGATGAATATATACATACTTACTATGACGATGTATCGGACAAGTCTCCTGTCATTATCGTAGGAGCAGGTCCTGCAGGTTTGTTCGCGGCTTTACGCCTGATCGAACTCGGACGCCGCCCCATTATCATAGAACGAGGAAAAAATGTTCATGAACGACGTAAAGATATTGCCCGTATAAGCCGGGAACAGATCGTAAACAGCGAATCGAATTACAGTTTCGGAGAAGGAGGAGCCGGAGCTTTTTCGGATGGAAAACTATATACTCGAAGCAAAAAAAGAGGATCGGTAGATCGCATTTTAAATATCTTCTGTCAACATGGTGCAGACACATCTATTTTAGCAGACGCCCACCCTCATATAGGTACAGATAAATTACCGGTCGTTATCGAAAACATCCGGAAGCAAATAGAAAAATCGGGCGGCGAGATACATTTCGAAACCCGAATGGATAAACTTTTAATAAAAAACGATGAAATCATCGGGGTAGAAACCCAAAACGGAAAAGAGTTTCACGCACCCGTTATTCTGGCAACCGGACATTCTGCCAGAGATGTATATTATCATTTATACGAATCAGGGATAGAACTGGAAAGCAAAGGCTTCGCCGTAGGTGTGCGTCTGGAACATCCGCAGCATCTGATAGATCAATTGCAGTACCACAATCCTAAAGGTAGAGGAGAATATCTTCCGGCAGCCGAATACAGTTTTGTAGCTCAAGTAAACGGGCGTGGTGTTTATTCATTCTGCATGTGTCCGGGAGGTTTTGTCGTTCCGGCAGCCAGCGGACCTAATCAAATCGTTGTAAACGGAATGTCTCCCTCAAATCGAGGATCAGTATGGGCTAATTCGGGGATGGTCGTAGAAATAAGACCGGAAGATATTGACCAATATTCACGATACGGAGTATTGTCAGGAATAAAATTTCAGGAAGAACTCGAATATCAGTGCTATGTGAATGGGAATTGTAAACAAACAGCCCCAGCCCAACGAATGACAGATTTTGTCAATAAAAAAGTATCGTTCGATCTGCCTAAATCGTCATACACCCCGGGAGTCATCTCCTCTCCTCTCCACTTTTGGATGCCGGAATTCATTACTTCGCGCCTTAGAGAAGGATTTTCTTATTTCGGTAAAATATCGAAAGGCTTTCTTACAAGAGAAGCACTAATGATCGGAGTAGAAACAAGGACATCCTCTCCGGTAAGAATCCCCCGATATAAAGGAAACATGCAACACGTTCGCATTAAAGGATTATACCCTTGCGGTGAAGGCGCCGGATATGCAGGAGGTATTGTTTCGGCGGCTATCGATGGTGAACGTTGCGCCGAAGCAGCAGCACAATATATGTAAAACTTTTACAAAAACCACATATCATGATCACATTCTGTATTGCTTTATTAGTGCTTATCGGAGGTTATTTTATTTACGGAAAATTCATTGAAAGGGTTTTCGGAATCGAACCCGACCGTAAGACTCCGGCAATCAAGAACCCCGACGGAGTAGATTTTGTACCTCTTCCCCGTTGGAAAATATTTATGATCCAATTTCTGAACATCGCCGGACTCGGTCCTATTTTCGGAGCTATTATGGGAGCAAAATTCGGGACTTCTTCTTTTTTATGGATCGTATTCGGTACTATATTCGCCGGAGCAGTACATGATTATCTTTCCGGAATGATCTCTTTACGGCATAACGGAGAGAGCCTTCCGGAAACTATCGGACGTTATTTAGGCGTCACCACCAAACAGATCATGCGAGGCTTTACAGTAATTTTAATGATACTGGTCGGTGCCGTTTTTGTTGCAGGTCCGGCAGAATTACTCGCAATGTTGACTCCCGAATCTCTTGATTCTACATTCTGGATTTATGTAGTATTTATCTATTACATCATCGCTACACTATTCCCTATCGATAAAATAATCGGACGGGTATATCCCTTTTTTGCTGCCGCATTGCTCTTTATGGCGATTGGAATACTTGCCATATTACTCATTCAGTTTCCTGCCATACCCGAAATCACCGACGGACTACAAAACAAACATCCGAATGCAGTAAATTCCCCAATCTTTCCAATGATGTTCATTAGCATTGCCTGCGGGGCAATTTCAGGATTTCACGCAACTCAATCTCCATTAATGGCTCGATGCATGACCAATGAAAATCAAGGACGTTCGATATTTTATGGTTCTATGGTTACCGAAGGTATTGTCGCTCTGATATGGGCAGCAGCAGCTACTTACTTTTTCAGCCCTGAAGGCCAATCGGCATTCGGGATAACCGAAAATGCAGATAATGTAAACGGAAGTGCTGCTATCATCGTGCAAAAAATTTCTGAAGGCTGGTTAGGGGTTATCGGTGGATTCCTAGCCATACTCGGAGTAATCGCAGCCCCCATAACGTCAGGAGATACCGCATTCCGCTCTGCTCGCCTTATTATTGCGGATTTTATGAAGATAGAACAAAAGTCGATTACCAAACGGTTAGTAATTTGCATTCCTTTATTTATACTCGCAATCGGAATTCTTATCTACAGTCTTGCCGATAAAAACGGTTTTGAAATGATCTGGAGATATTTTGCATGGTGTAACCAAACTCTTGCCGTATTCACGCTATGGGCTATTACCGTATACCTCGCACAAAAAAAGAAATTATATTGGGTTACTCTTATTCCGGCCCTTTTTATGACAACAGTTACAATCACCTATATACTGTATGATCCTATCGGAATCAATCTTTCATATAATTTATCCGTAAGTATCGGAATCGGCATGGCCATCATTTCCGGAATCTATTTCTTTCTCAAATTACCGAAACTGAAAAACGTACAATAAACAGATACTATAATTCACTGTGAACTAATCATATAAAAGCCTGTCTGACTTTTTTTAACAGACAGGCTTTTAAAATTTCCGGTTTTCACCAACCGTCATTTAACAGTCACTTCCCCTTTCAGTTCGATCGTTGCAGAAGAAGGGCCTACAGATATTTCGAACAATCCGGGTTCTACAACTCGCTGCATATCGGCATTGATCAATGAAAAATGTTCGGGAGTTAAAATAATCTCTACGGTTTTCTTTTCTCCCGGAGCTAACTCTACACGAGAAAATCCTTTTAAGGCTTTTCCGGGAAGCGATACGCTACTAACCTTATCGGTCAAATACAACTGGCATATTTCCGTACCTCGCATTTTACCTGTATTCTCAACAGTAAAAGAAACCGTAAGATTCTCATCCTTATTTATTTCCTTAGCAGACAATTGCATATCTCCATACTTAAATGTCGTATAACTAAGTCCATGACCAAATGCGTATAATGGAGTCGTATTTCCATCTACGTACCAATGTTTAAAAGAACGTTTTTTTAGATAAGTAACCGGCAATTGCCCTTGGGAACGAGGGACACTGACTGTCAGTTTACCCGAAGGATTGATATCTCCGAAAAGAGCCTCCACAATGGCTTTTCCTCCAAATTCTCCCGGATACCAAGCATCTAATATGGCATCGGAATATTCATCTGCCGGAGTCATTACGAACGGGCGGCCATGCATCAATACCGTAGCTGCCGGACATCCGGATGCATGCACAGCTTGCAACAGCTTGACATCTCGCTCATTCATATTCAAATTCTGCCGGTCTTTCCCCTCTCCGACGAGATTCATCGATTCTCCTACAACAACAATAGTAATATCCGACGTGCGTGCCGAAGCAATAACCCGATTATATAAAGCATCGGCAGACATAGTACGACCGACAAGCCTCCATTCGATAGAAGTCCATGCATTATCATCGATTTCCGCATATTCCACCTGTATCGGGAGTATCTGTCCGGCTTGTAAACGAATACGGTATGTACCATTGTTTTTACCATTATCCCACTGATCGATGACCAGCTTTCCGCCTAAATACAGTTTACTCCAATTATCTGCAGACATCTTGAACTCATACTCTCCGGTTACAGGAGCTTTTATGACCCCTTTCCAACGAGCCGAAAACATATCTCTGTTCACACCCGGAACAGGGCTTAAATTATGCCAATAATGTGAAATCTCAGGATCTACACTCTTATACGCCGGAGTTCCTTTCAGGTCTATTCCGTTAAAAAATTCCACATAAACACCATTTTCCCCACCGGCTTCTGTATACAGTACCGAATTGGGAATAGATTTGAAAGAATCTTCTATCTGACTTTCTATAAAATCGATACGGACATTTTTACCGAATTTATCTTTTAATGCCTCATATACCGTAATACCTCTTGCCTGAGCCGGAGAATAACCGCCCAACAACGACTGATTTGCCAGTTCTCCCACCAGAGTAATACGTTTTACATCTTGTTTAAACGGCAACGTATTGTTTTCATTTTTCAACAAGATCAAAGACTCTTGTGCAGCTTTCAAAGCTAAAGCCTTATGTTCCGCATTATTTTCGGCTTGAACAGCCAGAGAGTCCTCAGTATAAGGATTCTCAAATAATCCCAAACGGAATTTCAGCCTTAATACATCGGCAACCCTACTATCGAGAATTGCTTCATCCAGCGTTCCGTTTTTAACGGACTCGACAACAGCTTTCTGAAAATCATCGTAAGGGAAATCGTAAAACTGCATATTCAACCCGGCTTTAAGAGATTTAACGACAGCATCTTCAGTATCCACAGCCGTATGATGATCGTTTACCTGTCTTCTTATAGCTCCTAAATCCGATACTACAATGCCGTCAAAGCCCCACTCTTCACGTAAGATCTTAGACAACAGCCATTCATTCGCAACGCAAGGAATCCCGTCAATATCATGATAAGCAGCCATTACCCCTTGAGCATGTCCCTCTTTCACCGCTTTTTCGAAAGTATATAAATGGAATGAACGGGCTTCTCGTTCGCCGATATTAACCGATGAGGCATTTGTCCCCGATTCCGGAATACCATGAATACCGAAATGTTTAGGCTCTGATGCCACGGTATTATTATCTCTCAAGTCATTGCCTTGCATACCTTTTACAAGATTAACCCCCAATCGAGAAGTCAAATACGGATCTTCACCGAAAGTTTCCTCAACACGCCCCCATCTTATTTCATGAGCAAGATCCAAATTCGGGCCCAATATGAAATGCACGCCATGAGCACGGGCTTCTGTGGCAATAACCCTTCCGATAGAATAGAGCATGGTTGTATCCCAGCTCGAAGAATTACCGATAGGAATAGGGAAAGCTGTACCTTTTACACCTTGATAGCCGTGCAATCCTTCCTCTATAAAAAGCAAAGGAATACCCAAACGCGAGTTTTCCACCGCATGTTTTTGTATAAGATTAGCTACTGCAGCATGAGCAGGATATAAATCATGGACAGCCCCGATACACATGCTATCTACAAAATGCTTCAACTGTTCGTCGGATAAAGTATTTTCGTCTATGACAATTTCTTTTGCCGACAGCATATCCAGTTGAGCAGCTTTTTCTTCTACTGTCATACGCCCCAATAAATCCTGTACTCGAGTTTCGACAGGTAATGACGAATCTTTGTAATCGGCTTTATTGCTACAAGCGACAAAAGCCGATACGAAAGCGCATAGGAATACGCTCCGGATAATTTTTTTTCTCTCTCTCATTTCTTTTCATTTATATATTAAAAGTCTCCTGATTAAAAACGGATTTGGTTTAATCAGGTCATCGGCTTGTCCTCTTTACGATCAATAAATATTGCCACCTCATCATACAAGAAAAGATTCACAGATCATCTTCTCTCCAATATACCGACACCCTACGGCAATTTATATAAAATACTCCAAACAGTCAAAATATAAACAAAAGTATTTTCACAAAACCGAAAAGTCTGTTCGATTTTTATATAAATACTTTTCCAATGTTGTGCTTTATTTAATCAAGCAAATAGCCATCGGTAAATGTTACCTTATAACCATCCAAAATGCCGGAAAGATAATTCCCGCTAACTATAATATCATCGAAATAACTGTAACCATCGGAAAATTCCATATCAATAGAATGTCCGTAAATATTCCAATCCCAATAGAAATATTCAGAAAACGTATCCAATAGATCCCCTGTATATATATTATAATAATCGTATCGTATTATCCCTCCTCCGTCTAAATAAAAGGAGAGTTCCCTACGGCATTCCGTATAATCGTCTTCGTCATAAAAATCTACCCAGACTCTATTACATAACATCTCAGCAGTATCCTGATCTTTTCCGAAACTGATTTCTTCGCACGAAAAGAACACTACGCAGAAAACAAACAGGACAATCGTGACAACACCCGACTTATTTACCCAATTACACATTCTTCAACCGTTAATTATACATAAACATACAAATATAGGGAAATATCCTGCTTTTAGCAGAAAAACCGATAAAACAATAATAAAATAATATCTACATACTTTTTATCATTATAACAAAGCTGTTTTTCGTTGATTTTTCGTACCTTCGGGGCGATTTTTGAAAGCAGTAATATTTTATCAGATATGAGTAAAAAGTTTACCGAATATTCTCACTTCGATTTATCCGAGATAAACAAAGAGGTACTGAAAAAATGGGATGAAGAAAATGTATTCCACAAGAGTCTGGAAGTTCGTGAAGGTTGCCCGTCTTTCGTATTTTATGAAGGACCGCCTTCTGCAAACGGAATGCCGGGTATTCATCACGTAATGGCACGATCGATCAAAGATATTTTTTGCCGTTACAAAACGATGAAAGGGTTTCATGTTAAACGTAAAGCCGGTTGGGATACTCACGGATTACCCGTAGAATTAGGCGTAGAAAAAGCACTCGGAATTACCAAGGAAGATATCGGAAAGACGATCTCGGTAGCTGATTATAATGCCGCATGCCGTAAAGACGTGATGAAATATACCCGTGAATGGGAAGACCTTACTCATAAAATGGGATATTGGGTAGATATGAACGATCCTTATATCACATACGACAACCGTTATATCGAAACTCTATGGTGGTTATTAAAGCAACTTTATAATAAAGGACTGCTCTACAAAGGATATACGATTCAGCCTTACTCTCCGGCCGCAGGGACAGGATTGAGTTCTCATGAACTAAATCAGCCGGGGTGTTACAGAGATGTAAAAGACACGACTGTAGTCGCCCAGTTCAAAATGAAAAATCCGAAACCGGAAATGGCAGAATGGGGAACTCCTTATTTTCTTGCATGGACGACGACTCCTTGGACACTACCGTCAAATACTGCGCTATGCGTAGGGCCGAAAATCGATTATGTTGCGGTGCAGTCTTATAACCCTTATAGCGGAAAGCCTATCACAGTAGTTTTGGCAAAGGCTTTATTGAATACTCATTTCAATCCGAAAGCGGCAGACTTAGCTTTAGAAGATTATAAACCCGGAGACAAATTGATTCCCTATAAAGTGATTGCTGAATATAAAGGTCCGGACTTAGTCGGAATGGAATATGAACAACTTATTCCGTGGGTCAATCCGGGAGAAGGAGCATTCCGTGTCATTTCGGGAGATTATGTAACAACAGAAGACGGTACAGGTATCGTACATATTGCACCGACCTTCGGTGCTGATGACGCCCAAGTTGCTAAGGCTGCAGGAATACCTCCGTTACAAATGGTCAATAAAAAGGGAGAACTGCGTCCGATGGTAGATCTTACCGGAAAATTCTATTTACTCGATGAGCTGGACGACACATTTGTAAAAGAGTGTGTAAATGTAGATTTATACAAAGAATATGCCGGACGTTTCGTGAAAAATGCGTACGACCCGAATCTTACCGATAAAGACGAAACTCTCGATATTTCTATCTGTATGATGATGAAAGCCAATAATCAGGCATTCAAGATAGAAAAACATGTACATAATTATCCGCATTGCTGGCGTACCGACAAACCGGTATTATATTATCCGTTGGACAGTTGGTTTATCAAATCAACGGCTTGTAAAGATCAGATGATAGAACTGAACAAGACCATCAACTGGAAACCGGAATCTACCGGAACAGGACGTTTCGGAAAATGGCTGGAGAACTTGAATGACTGGAACTTGAGTCGTTCGCGCTACTGGGGTACACCTCTCCCTATTTGGCGTTCAGAAGAAGGAGAAGAAAAATGTATCGGATCGGTAGAAGAATTATATAACGAAATAGAAAAATCCATCGCTGCAGGATTCATGAAATTGAATCCGTACAAAGAAAAGGGGTTTGTACCGGGCGAATATAAAAAAGAAAATTACGACAAAATCGATTTACACAGGCCATACGTCGATGATATCGTGTTAGTATCGGAAAGCGGGAAGCCGATGAAACGAGAAAGCGACTTAATCGATGTGTGGTTCGACTCGGGTGCAATGCCTTATGCTCAAATACATTATCCATTTGAAAATAAAGAGTTGCTCGACAGTCACGAAATATACCCGGCAGACTTCATTGCCGAAGGGGTAGATCAAACCCGCGGATGGTTCTTTACCCTCCATGCCATTGCCACAATGGTTTTCGGCAGCGTCGCCTATAAAGCCGTTATCTCAAACGGTCTTGTGCTTGACAAAAACGGGAATAAAATGTCCAAACGGTTAGGCAATGCCGTTGATCCGTTCTCTACGATTGAGAAATACGGTTCAGACCCACTGCGTTGGTACATGATCACCAACTCATCTCCATGGGATAATCTGAAATTCGATACAGACGGTATAGAAGAAGTTCGCCGAAAATTTTTCGGGACACTTTACAATACCTATTCGTTTTTTGCTTTATATGCGAATGTGGACGGATTTACATTCTCCGAGCCGGAAATCCCCGTAGCAGAACGTCCTGAAATAGATCGCTGGATCATTTCTTTGTTGAATACTCTTGTAAAAGAGGTTGACGAACATTATAATAATTTCGAACCGACCCGTGCAGGGCGTGCTATTTCCGACTTTGTTAACGATAATCTAAGCAACTGGTATGTGCGTCTTAACCGGAAACGGTTCTGGGGAGGAACGATGGATGCAGATAAACTGTCTGCTTATCAGACTTTATACACATGTCTAGAAACTGTCGCTGCACTTATGTCTCCCATAGCACCGTTCTTTGCAGACCGGTTGTTCAGAGACCTGACATCCGCAACCGGACGTTCTGACAAATCGGTACATTTATGCGATTTTCCGACTTTACATCCGGAATATATAGACAAGACCTTAGAAGAACGTATGCAAATAGCTCAGGATATTACATCTATGGTACTTGCCTTGCGAAGAAAAGTAAATATTAAAGTACGTCAACCTCTAACAGCATTAATGGTTCCTGTTTTAGACGAAAAACAGAAAGAGGAAATCGAAGCGGTTAAAGATTTGATATTAAATGAAGTAAATGTAAAGGAACTGAATTTCGTAGACAATACGGCCGGAATACTCGTAAAACGGATCAAACCCGATTTTAAGAAGCTCGGACCGCGCTATGGAAAAATCATGAAGCAATTAGCCGCAGCTATCGCATCAATGGAACAAGAAGAAATAGCACGTTTCGAAACTGAAGGACAATTTACGTTCGATATCGAATCTCAACAGGCTACGATAGAATTGAATGACGTGGATATTATTTCTGAGGATATTCCCGGATGGTTAGTTGCCAATGAAGGACGATTGACTGTGGCTCTTGATATTACAGTCACAGAGGAACTTCGCCTTGAAGGAATAGCCCGAGAATTGGTCAATCGGATACAGAATATCAGAAAAGCGAGCGGTTTCGATATTACGGATAAAATAACCGTAAAACTGACCAGTCATTCTGAAACAGATTTTGCAATAAACAAATATGAAGATTACATAGCAAAACAAGTGCTTGCAGACTCGATAGAAATAGTCGATACCGTATCCGATGAGAATTGTACAGAGCTGGATTTCGATTCATTTAAATTACAAGTATCCGTAACAAAAGCATAAATTCGGTATTATTACCCTGGTAATTTTGTATATTGGGGTAATTTCTTTATTTTCGCATCATATTGTAAACTATATAACATCTACTATGTTATGTAGTAAATAAGAAAAAAAGGTTATTCACTTAAAAACCGTAAACCTATGAGTACAAAAACACGATATTCGGATGCAGAATTGGAAGAATTCCGCGCGATCATACAAGAAAAGCTCGACAAGGCTTACCGGGATTATGATCTGCTGAAGTCGGCAGTTATGAACGCTGACGGTAATGATACAAGTGATACTTCTCCTACGTTCAAAGTACTGGAAGAAGGTGCGACGACACTATCGAAAGAAGAAGCTGGTCAGTTAGCTCAACGACAGATGAAGTTCATACAACATCTGCAGGCTGCCATGGTAAGAATCGAGAACAAGACATACGGGATCTGTCGGGAAACCGGAGAATTGATTCCTAAAGAAAGATTACGGGCCGTACCTCATGCTACACTTAGTATCAATGCCAAAAAAGACCAGAAATAAAATCGGATCACTTTGAATCTGATATAAAATAACAATTCGACACTTGACGTATATACAAAACATACGGAACAGGCGTCGAATTGTCTTTATCGGACATCCGTAATACGGATAAATAACATCACACAGTTTAAAAAGAGGATGAAACTGACAAACGGAAAAATAGCTATACTGGTAATATTTTTAGTATTATTTATCGACCAGTTTACTAAAATATGGGTTAAAACTCACATGTATCTGGGTCAAGATATCGAAATCACAAAATGGTTTTATATTCTATTTATAGAAAACAACGGAATGGCTTTCGGTATAGAAATCATCAGCAAACTGTTTCTTAGTTTGTTTCGTATTGCAGCCGTTATTTTTATCGGATACTACTTGTATAAAATAGTACACCGTCCCTTTAAAAGAGGATATGTCGTTTGCATCGCTCTTATCCTTGCCGGTGCATTCGGTAATATAATAGATAGTGTTTTTTATGGTGTTATATTTGACAACCCGACACCTCCGTTTGTGGCAACCTTATTCCCCGAAGGCGGCGGTTACCAGTCGTTATTTCACGGGAAAGTCGTAGATATGCTCTATTTTCCTCTATTCCGGTTCTATTGGCCTGATTGGATTCCTTTTATCGGAGGAGATTCTTTCGAATTTTTTCGACCGGTTTTTAATATAGCCGATTCGGCTATTACTATAGGGGTAATCGTATTGCTGCTTTTTTATCGAAAATACTTAGCATCTGTGTCGAAGAACTAAATAGTCTTTTATGAGATCATTGTTTTATATAGCTTTATGCAGTGTAATTCTTTGCTTATTCCCGGCTTGTGACCGAACTCCCGATCACATTATCAAGCCTAAGGCAATGGAAGATCTCTTAGTCGATATTCATAAATCAGAAGCGATTATAGAAAAAAATTATCAGAAATACGGTTCCATAGAACAAAAAGAAGAACTGCGCAACGCTGTTCTAAAAAAGCATGGAGTAAATAAAGCTTTATTCGACTCTTCTCTAATGTGGTATGGGCATCATTTACCCAAATATATCAAAATATACGATAATGTCATAGCTCGTCTCAAAGAAGAAGATGAAGCCGTAAAAGTATTGATTGCCGAAAACAACTCCCAACCACTCTCCCGTCCCGGAGATTCTGTGAATATATGGCCGAAGGAACAGTTCTATGTTTTCGAACCTCATATCGGACGAAGTATATTGACTTTCGATATTCCTGCAGACGATAATTACCAAGAAAAAGATATTTTTATTTTAAAATTGAAATTCAGCATGTTACCTCAGATACATAAGCAATATCCTCATGTAACATTAGCTGTAAAGCATAAAAATGACTCGATTCGCTTCATCAGTTCTAATATCCGCAATAACGGGTGGGCAACATTCCGAGTCGAATCCGATTCGTCTGCTATCAATAAAATATACGGAAACATTATTGTTCCATCACGTCCCGATTGGATAAAAACTTTCGCCGACAGCATTTCTCTCACCCGTATCCGTTATAGAAAGTCGGAAATAACACGACCGGAAATAACGGCAGAGAATGATTCTACCGCAACAAAATAAAAACCATGAAACGGGGATTTTTTGCACACTGCATTTGTTATAGAGAGCAAATATATCATAAACATATTCTTTTTCTAAATGAAAAAGATGAAATAATCGAAATAACTCCTTTTTCCAATGAAACGTCAAATACTACCTTTATCGATGGTATTTTGATTGTCGCATCTCCCTCATTCCATATTCATTTAACAGACTTCATCGCTACGATAAAAAAACAGATAGAAAATCCTAAAACCCGATTATCCCTCGCCATTTTAAAAAATCCCGTGTATAAAAATAATATGCCTAATATGGGTGGGCGTTGTTTATTATGTAATATCCCGGAAATATGTTGGGAAAACGAGAGACCAGAATCCTTTTCTATCGAAATTAACGAAATTTTCCGACCCTAATTAATTTAAATAGCCATCAGAAATCAAAACTTCAAACAAAACCTTATATCCATAAAATCTTAGAATCGGTCTAAAAATCCGCTATACAAGAAGATATTTCAATAACATCGGACTCTGTGATTACCGGAGAAACCGGAAGACTTAACACTTCACGGCTAAGCAATACGGAGACAGGGAGGTCTAAATCATTATATTGATGATAACAAAACTGTTTATGAGGAGGGATAGGATAATGAATCATTGTCGGAATACCTTGTTTTTCAAGATAAGAGCGAAGTTCTTCCCGCCGTACGGTCCGAATCACATATTGATGCCACACATGTCCCTCAGGAGATTCTATACTGGGCTTTATAATGTCCTGATGGTTCAAATACTTATCATACCAAATAGCAACTTGGCGACGAGCTCGGTTTTCCTTATCGAGATACTTTAACTTTACAGATAAAAATGCAGCCTGTAATTCATCCATGCGGCTATTTAACCCTTGGTAAACATTTATATATTTTTCAATAGAACCATAATTGGCTAATGCACGAATCACATCGGCCAATTCCGTATCATTCGTAGTTATAGCTCCGGCATCACCCAACGCTCCTAAATTTTTTGCGGGATAAAAACTAATCGCCGCAGCATCACCCAACGCTCCTGTTTTGTATGTTCCGTTAAACCCTTCTACCCGACTGACCGCTCCTATCGCTTGAGCATTATCTTCTATAACTCTCAGTCTGTATTTTTCCGCCAAATGTTTTAACTCTTCATTCCAACAACAGCGGCCATAAAGATGTACTACCACAATCGCCCGAGTACGTTCGGTTATTTTCATCTCTACTTTTTCTATATCGAGATTGAATGTCTGTATATCAGGATCTACAAACACCGGTTTCAACCCATTATCGGTTATTGCCAATATCGTAGCGATAAAAGTATTGGCCGGTACTATAATTTCGTCTCCCGGTTGCATCAAACCCCTCACGATATAAGCCTTAAATATCAATCTCAATGCGTCCAAGCCATTTCCTACAGACACGGTATAACGACACCCCAGATAATCACTTAATTGATTTTCGAATGCGGCAACTCTTTTTCCTTGCAGATACCAACCGGAATCTATCACTTCTGACGCAACTTTTTTCAGTTCATCAGCATAACGTGCATTTATTTGCTGTAAATCTTGAAATTTCATCGATATAGAATCTTTCTGAACAAAGATACAAATTCTTAAAATATATCCTTACATTCCATCATTTCTTAAACATTTGCAGGTAGACTAAAAAACAAAAAATCCGGAATCGTTAAAATCCCGGACTTTTATGATAACATTTATTACAATCAGAACCAACGCACGTAAGCAAAATCTTGGCGATGAGGAAGATCAGGATTTTTAGGATACATGCGGAACGAATATTTGTATGTTCCCGCTGCCCGTAACTGGTAATCGATGTGGAAGACAGTAGAATCATCTGTCGTTTTTACTACATTAAGTTCATACACCTGATAAGGTTTCATTTGACCGTCCTCAACAGGAGTAACGACTAATTCAACACCAATGCAATTTCCAAGTCCTTTAGGATCAATAGCTACCTCAATCGGATATTCTTCGCCTACATGCGGACTGTAAAGTATCGCTTCGGGCAAGTTAACCGACTTAATTTCGATCGAATCCCATTTAGCTACGACTTCTTGCTTCCAAGCGGCTATTTCTTTGGCTTTTTTATAGTTGTCAGCAACCAAAAGTTTAGAACGTTTGGCCTCTTTGCTATAAAAACGATCAATATAATCTTTAAGCATACGGTTCATCGTAAACTCTGGGGCAATCTGTGCAATGGAATTCTTAATATACTGAATCCATTCAGGTGAATACCCTTTGCTATTCTTAGCAAAATAAAGAGGTACGATTTGATTTTCAAGCATAGAATAAATCGTTGCAGCATCCAATTGATCTTGATGACCTTGATCTTGGAATGTCCGTTTATCTGTTAATGCCCAGCCTGCACCTTCTTTATAACCTTCATACCACCAGCCGTCAAGCACGGAGAAATTGAGAACTCCATTCATTTCGGCTTTTTCTCCAGATGTTCCGGATGCCTCTAAAGGGCGTGTCGGAGTATTTAGCCAAATATCTACACCGGATATCAGACGTTTGGCTACTTTCATGTCATAATTTTCCAAGAAAATAATCTTTCCTAAAAATTCAGGACGACGTGAAATTTCGACAATTCGTTTTATAAGATCTTGTCCAGCACCATCCGCAGGATGTGCTTTTCCAGAGAAAAGGAATTGTACCGGATATTGAGGATTATTCACGATCTTGGATAATCTTTCAAGATCGGTGAAAAGCAAGTGTGCCCGTTTGTAAGTTGCAAAACGACGAGCAAACCCGATAAGTAGTGCATTTGGGTCGATACGCTCAAGAACAGAAACAATTCGAGAGGGATCTCCCTGATTTTTCAACCAGTTTTCACGGAAATCGTCTTTCACAAAATTCACCAATTTATTTTTCATTGTCTGGCGAAGCTTCCAAATCTCCTCATCGGGTACGTCGTATATTTTTTCCCACATCTTACGGTCATCTTGATGCGTTAAAAAATCCCGTCCCAATTTCTCGACATAGAACTCTTTCCATTCGGTCGCCGCCCAAGTAGGAAAATGCACACCATTAGTCACATATCCCACATGAAGTTCTTCGGCTGCATATCCTTTCCAAATAGGCTGGAACATGTGTTGTGAAACTTTTCCGTGTAACCAGCTCACACCGTTTACTTCCTGACAGGTATTACATGCAAACACACTCATCGAGAATTTTTCGTTCGTCCCTGGATTTTCTCTTCCCAAATCCATCAAGTCTTGCCATGAAATTCCCAGTTTTGCAGGGAACTCACCCATATATTTTCCGAATAATCCTTCATCAAAACTATCATGACCGGCCGGAACAGGTGTATGCACCGTATAAAGCGACGAAGCACGAACGACCTCAAGAGCTTCTTCGAATGAAAGTTTTTCATTCTGAACATACTCTACCAACCTCTGCACATTAATAAGCGCAGCATGTCCTTCATTACAATGATAAATATCCTTCTTGATACCTAAACGCTTCAACATAAGAATACCACCTATACCAAGCATATATTCTTGTTTCATACGATGTTCCCAATCTCCCCCATACAACTGATATGTAATAGGTCTGTCAAACTCGCTATTCAAATCGAGATCGGTATCCATGAGGTATAAAGGAACCCGCCCGACGCTTACTTTCCAGATATTGGCGTAAATAATGCGTCCCGGATAAGGCACTTCTAAAACTATCGGATGTCCGTTTTCGTCAGTAACTTGCTCTACCGGAAGCTGGTTGAAATTTTGAGGTTCATAATTAGCCAACTGCTGTCCATCCATAGAAAGTGTCTGGGTAAAATATCCATACCGATATAAAAAACCCACTGCGACCATATCGACGTTACAGTCACTGGCCTCTTTTAAATAATCTCCGGCAAGAATTCCCAATCCTCCCGAATATATTTTCAGGATGTTAGCCAAACCGTATTCCATGCTGAAATAAGCTACAGAAGGAAGATCGGTTCTCTTTTCTACATCCATATATTTTTTAAATTCATCGTATAAGTCATTAATACGACGCATTATCGCCTTATCTGCCGCAATTTCTTCCAAGCGTTCATAATTAATCTGCTGAAGCATCAATACAGGATTCCCGTTTGTCGATTTCCACAATACCGGATCAATAGACCGGAACATTTCGATCGCCTCACTATGCCACACCCAACTAATGTTACGAGCCATCTCCTGCAAGATATCCAATTGTGCAGGAACTCTTGATTTTACCGTAATGTCACGCCAACACGGTGCGTTTGTATTACTTACTTGTACTTTCATATAACTTGGTTGTTAGTTAATAGTCTTTATATTTTATCTGTCTCTGCTTAATTAAAACAGCCTCTTTATTATAATGTTCTAATTGTCAGTTTTATTTACACTTTTCAAAGCCCAATTATAAGCTTGTTCATAATAAGAAATAAAATATTTCCACAATGCCTGCTTCGATGTTTTCATTGCAAGCTTGCGTATATTTTCGATTTCCGTTACTGTTTTACCGGACAAATCTCTTATTGTCTCCACTAATTGACTTGCCACTTCATCATAATTAGAATCTGTCCGATGTAATACGGCAACACCCTTTTCGTTCACAGGACAAGCTCCCGAAGGACAACTCCAAAGTCCGAATCCTGATAAATCGGTCGTAACAGTAGGAACTCCGAAAGCGATACTCTCCAACGGAGTATATCCCCACGGTTCATAATATGAAGGAAACGCTGTTGCATCCAGACCGATCAGCACATCGTAATACGAAAGATTCAATATACCGTCATCACCTTTTAAATATGAGGGAATAAAAATAATTTTGACTTTATCTTCCGGTCTGTTCGAGAACCCACCATTATGAATTTGCGACATAACACGGTCTTCGTTATAATTGTAAAGTGCATGTGTTATAAAAGGATCGGGCAATGCTGTTTTAAAATTTTCGACTGCATTCATCCGCAAAGCCAAATCTTCTCGCGCATTTCCTGACCATGCCGGAACCATCACGAAAGCAATTATTTCCTTTTCTCCCGTATAGGTTTCTTTCAGCCGCCGTACTGCTTCTATGAAAAGGTCAATACCCTTATTTTTATATTCGTAACGTCCCGAAGTGGCTATTAAAAACGAACACTCATCCGGTTCATATCCAACTAATGAACCGGCAAGCTTCAATAACCGCTCACGAGCAATATTGCGTTTTTCCTCATATAAAGCTCCCTTAGGTACAAAATTCTCTTCAAATCCATTAGGCGTTACAATATCCGGACAGCGCTCGAGCAACTGAGCACATTCTCGCGCCGTTATATCACTCACTGTTGTAAAACAATGTGCCTGATGTGCCGCATGTTTTTCTAACGAATGTTTCGATACCATATTCAACTCTCTTGCCATCTGAT
Source organism: Coprobacter fastidiosus (assembly GCF_030296935.1). NCBI lineage: Bacteria > Pseudomonadati > Bacteroidota > Bacteroidia > Bacteroidales > Barnesiellaceae > Coprobacter > Coprobacter fastidiosus. The sequence goes on from NZ_AP028032.1 coordinate 877,547, forward strand.
CACCATTATATCCCGGCAAATAATCATAAAGAGGCTTATTATTCCCGGCAATAGAACGCCCTATTGAAGTCGCATGAGTCGTAAAAACAGTAGCGACAGCCGGTAATTTATGCCTGATATACAGCAACCCCATACCGGTAATCCACTCATCAAAATGAGCTATCACTTTTAAATTTTCTCCTCGAATATATTTATAGAAACTCTCTATCACGAGTGCCGAAGCATACGCAAAAATACACGACTCGTCATAATCACCATAAGCCGGTAACGAATCTACACCGAACCAATTCCACATATCGGTAAACAATTCATTACGACAAGGGTACATATTATTGTAATCAATAAGGATAACAATCGGTCTGCCCGGAATATCCCAACGTCCGGTTCTGACCTGCAATCCTTCTTTTGCAGCTATCTTTTTCCAATCTTTGAAAAGAGAAGGAACTTCAATAAAATAAGGTGATTCTTTTTCTTTCCACAAATCAGGACCAATAAACACATTTCTATCCTTATTTATCTGTTGTAAAGTTTTTGCTTTAGTAGAAAGCACAGTATAAATACCACCCACCAAATTACAAACTTCCCAACTCACTTCAAAAAGATAGTCCAAGTTCAGGGGGTTCTTTTCCATATTAATCAATATTCAACACGTTTTTAATGTGTAAAAATAAAGTGCAAATGTACAACAATTATCTCTTCTAACGAAAATAAGTCTCTCTTTTTTAGAATAAAAACATTTTCAAATTCAACGTACAAAATATATTCACAGACAAACTCCTATAAAAAGAAAATGCTTTCTTTTTTTATACGACCTTATAAAAAAATAGCTATATTTGTCGGTATAACCTCTAAAATAAAAAGCTATGGCAAATAAAAGAGAACTAAAAAAAGAGATCAATTTCATCTCGAATGAACTTATTGCAGAATGTCTGTTCAACAAATTATACATAAAAAACAGTGATCCTCAAAAAATAGACGAACTACTATCAAGAATTATCAACTGCCAAGACGACTTCTTGCGTCGTGTAAATACTCCTGATGGTAAGGAAAACCCCAAACTGGTAAAAAAATATTACAAGAGTCTGATACAGTCTTTTGACAATAAAATCGGTGAAATATTAAAAGAATTAGGTGAACTGAACAAATAAAAAAGATGAGAAAAAAGGTATGCCGTTTCATTTTACACCTATTGGGTTGGAAAGTAGAAGTTTCAGTTCCCGATTATCCTAAATGTGTAATTTGCGTAGCTCCGCATACCAGCAATACCGATTTTTTTCTCGGGAAACTGGCATATCTTTCGATCGGAAGACATGCTGGATTTTTAATAAAAAAAGACTGGTTCTTTTTCCCTTTGAATATTATATTCCGGTCTATGGGGGGCATTCCCGTAGATCGGAGTAAACATTCTGATCTGATCGATCAGATCGTCGGCAAATTCAACAAACACGAACATTTCAACATCGCCATTACCCCAGAAGCAACAAGAAAAAGAAATCCGGATTGGAAAAAAGGATTTTATTTTATCGCTCTAAAAGCAAATGTACCTATCGTACTGGCATATATCGATTATAAAGAAAAATCTATCGGGTTGAAAAAAACATTCATCCCTACCGGAGACTTTGAAAAAGATCTGATCAAGATTAAACAATTCTATAAAAATTATCATGCTAAATACCCCGATTTATTTGCTATAGAATAAAAACTTTTTTGCTACTTCTTCCCCTAAAGTTCCAAACTCATGAATGACCTCCGCATAACGCCAATACAAACAGATATTATCTGGGAAAATAAAGAAGCAAACCTAAACAAACAACAAATAACACTCCAAAAGCTAAAAGGGACAACCGATATTGTTATTTTTCCGGAAATGTTCACTACCGGATTTTCAATGAACAGTCGAAATCTTGCTGAAACTGAAAACGGAGAAACAATTTCGAGATTAAAGTATTGGGCTAATACTTATGAATTTGCTCTTGTCGGAAGTTTTATCTGTAATCAAAATGACAAGTTTTATAATCGAGGATTCTTTATAGCACCGGGTAACCAAATTACATTTTATGACAAACGGCATCTATTCCGTGTAGGAAAAGAAAACCTAAGTTTTTCCGAAGGACAACAACAAACAATAATTTCTTACAAAGGGTGGAATATTTGCTTATCGATATGTTATGATCTGCGTTTTCCGGTATGGTTACGCAACAATAATATCCGGTACGATCTATTAATCATACCGGCATGTTGGCCTCACTCCCGCATCTCGGTATGGGATATATTATTGCAAGCACGAGCAATAGAAAATCAAGCATATGTCTGCGGTGTAAATCGCATAGGGTATGATCCTACGGGAATATATTATTCCGGACACTCGGCCGTTATAGATCCGAAAGGAAAAATTATTTTATCGACACCCGAAGAAAGGGAAACACACATTACGACAACTTTATCGGCAGAAAAGTTAATCGCATTTAGACAAAAATTTCCTGTATTACAGGATGCTGACTCTTTTACTATACACATTTAATGTTTCTTGCAAGAAAGTTTTAAAAGATTTATGTACTTTTGTAGACAATAAATTGTTTTGATATCAATATGCCGTGCAATAGTTTGTTTTCACGCGCAGTTATATTCAATAACATAAAACTTAACGAAAAATGAAAAAATGGATGTATGTAGCAACTGCTGTTGTTCTTTGCGGAACAATCTCATGCAGTTCAAAAAAAGAAAGTAAATCGACACAATCTTATACAACTTCGACCGAAGTTCTGCAAGGAAGCTGGAATATTATTTCTGTCGATGGAAAAAAAATCGTCAGCGAAGAACCGACATTCCTCGCATTCGATCTCAAAGAAAAAAGAATACATGGAAATAATGGATGCAATATCATCAACGGGGAATTGATCGTCGGAGACGATGGTTCTTTCCGCTTAGATAAAGTTATCAGTACAATGAGGGCTTGTATGGGAGAGAATCCCGAACGCCAAATTATGGAAGCTCTTAATAATACGACTTCTTTTAAAATCGAATCTGATAAATTTCTCAAACTGTATAATGCAAATAAAAAAGAAGTGATCACTCTAAAAAGGCAACCATTCTCTGAGCTTGAAGGGACATGGGACGTCACCTTGATAAACGAAAAACCTCTCACCGATGATCAAAAGCCTTTTATTACATTCAATACAAAAGATCGGAAAATTACAGGAAACGCAGGCTGTAACCGTATGAACGGACAAATAACGACAGACAATGCCAATGAATATTTCCTATCTTTAGGACAGATTGCGACCACCCGTATGGCATGTCCGGGAAACACAGAACCTACATTTCTAAAAGCTTTAGAAAATGTAAAGGCATTTAAATTGTTACCGGAAAAGAATGGAAAAAAGTATGCAGGTCTTTGTGATTCGGAAGGGAAAATAATCATTACACTCGAAAAAAGAAACGACCGGTAAAAGAACATTCCGATATATAAAATAGCCCGATAGTCTATTCAAAGATTACCGGGCTATTTATTAAACTTATTAAAGACCGTTTTTATAAAAAGAAATAACTCGAATATCTAAAAATTCATGAACCAAATAGACATACAACAATTAAGAGACTGGGCAGCCGAATATAACCGGGATAAATTCATACATTCCGATCCGGTACAATTTCCGCACAGATATTCAGAAGCAAAAGATATAGAGATAAGCGCTTTTCTCACAGCATGGATTTCTTACGGTAATCGAAAATGTATCATAACCAAGGCCGAAGAATTGGATCGTATGTTCGGAGGCTCACCCCTACACTTTATCCTGAACAATAAATATTCTAACTATCAAAATAATTATAATAGTTTCTATCGCTTTTTCAAATATCACGATCTGTATGAAATTTGTGAACGAATGCATTATTGTTACCAAAAATTCGGATCTTTAGAGTCTGCATTAAAATCGACCCCCGGACAGACTCTTGTTCAACGAATACAAAATCTTTTTATCAATATAAACGGGATTCCGAAACCGGAAGGGAACTCGGCTTGCAAACGAATTTGTATGTTTTTGCGTTGGATGATCCGGCAAGATAAAACCGTAGATTTCGGAATCTGGGAAAGTTTTTCTCCATCAGAGCTGATAGTTCCTCTCGACACACACGTACATCAAATCGCAAAAAAATGCGGTATAACCCAAAGATCGACACCGGACATCAAAACAGCTATGGAAATAACAGACTTTATGAAACAAATTTTTCCTGAAGATCCCTGTCTCGGGGACTTTGCACTCTTCGGATACGGAATAAACAACAAATAATATTCCGAGAAAAAATCATAATTCTTTTTTTAAATAAACCATATCTACCAATTGCTTCCCTTCTTCAAATATCGGATGGTCATAATGATCTGTAAAAAATCCTGGAAGATAATGAGAACGCACAAAGCCGCAATGTTCATAAAAAGATATGGTTGAAAAAGTATCTCCCGTCCCAACAAGCATAACCCGATAAGATTTTTTATAACGCTCAAATAAGAAATCTATCAAACGTCTGCCATATCCCTGTCGTTGATATTGAGGTAAGACAGCTATATTCTTTATTTCACAAACATTATCTCCTTCATCGGTAATAACACATGCCGCTACCGGAATCTCTTTTTTATAAAGGACAAACATCTCTCCTCTTTCCAAATAGCGGTCTATCATAGATTCCTGCTCATCGGCAAGCAGCAACAAATTAAGAAATCGTTTTTTATTTTCGGTAATACGAACTACCATTTATACACCTATTATACTTCCGATTTATTTAAAATAACTAATGCAGCTATTACTCCGGGAACCCATCCTACTATTGTAAGAATAAATACAATAAGAACAGATCCACAGCCTTTATCCAATACTGCAAGTGGTGGAAAGATAATAGAAAGAAGCACTCTACCTAATGACATATTCTTATTATTTATACATTTGCTGAATTACAAAGATAATTAATAGAAAATATATTATATAATCTCTCATTTGATTTCATTAACTTTATGGCACAAAATATAGAAATACTTTCATGAAAAAATGTAAGATTACCGTTATGCGAACGGCCTGCTATCGAGATTTAATGGCAAAATATGAAAACTATATCGAACATGCATGCGATATGAAAGAAGGACAAACATTTATCGCTAACGGTTGGGAAAAACCTGATGGCATGTGCGAGAGTGCTTGGCAAAGCATGTCGCCTTTTGTGATGACTTTAGCTCATGGCGGGAGCAATTTTTATAACGGATGGATGAAGAATAAAAAATCGGCCATGATCTCATGTAATGACGGATTTCGCCCGGTAAGTTTCTTAATCGAAACTTTGGATGAAGACGCAGAATGATTTGCGGATAAAATAGTTACTTTTGTAACAAAAAGAACTCTTTAAAAAGAACATCATGCTTGCATATACCTATATTGAACACGGAAAATTCAAATTGTTGGAAAAGCCAAGACCAGAAATAAGAGACTCCCGCGATGCAATCATCCGTGTGACTCTTAGCAGTATTTGCACCAGTGATCTACATATCAAACACGGAAGTGTACCACGTGCAATTCCCGGCATAACTGTCGGACATGAAATGGTAGGCGTTGTTGAACAAATAGGCGCTGACGTATTATCAGTCAAACCCGGTGACAGAGTCACGGTAAATGTTGAAACTTTCTGCGGTGAATGTTTTTTCTGCCGACACGGATATGTCAACAACTGTACCGATCCCAATGGGGGTTGGGCTTTGGGATGTCGCATCGACGGAGGTCAGGCCCAGTATGTCAGAGTACCGTTTGCCGATCAAGGATTGAATCGTATCCCTGATACAGTCAGTGACGAACAGGCATTATTCGTCGGAGATATTCTTGCCACAGGCTTTTGGGCAACCCGTATTTCAGAAATTTCTGAAGAAGATACGGTACTCATCATTGGAGCAGGTCCTACGGGAATTTGTACTCTACTCTGCACAATGCTAAAAAAACCGCAACGTATCATTGTTTGTGAGAAATCCCCTGACAGGATTCATTTTGTCCGTGAACATTACCCTAATATACTGATAACAGAACCTGAAAATTGTAAGGAGTTTGTTCTCCAAAACAGTGATCACGGGGGAGCTGATGTCGTATTGGAAGTAGCAGGCAGTGAAAATACTTTTCGTCTGGCATGGGAATGTGCCCGTCCCAATGCTATCGTCACGGTCGTAGCCCTTTATGATAAACCGCAAATACTACCCTTACCTTATATGTACGGAAAAAATCTAACTTTTAAGACAGGAGGAGTGGACGGATGCGACTGTGCCGAGATTCTTACTTTGATAGAAAAAGGGAAAATAGATACAACCCCACTTATTACCCACCGATTTCCTTTGACTGAAATAGAAAAGGCCTACCACATTTTCGAGAATCGGGAAGACGGAGTTATTAAAGTGGCAATATCCAGCAAAACGGAAACTAACTAATAAAGTATCGAGAATAGGCCGTCTCAAAATAGAATTCTGAGACGGCCTATTCTCGATACTTTATCTAAATTTCAAAACTTATTTTTTCGCCATTTCTTCAATTACCGCCATAACTTCTGCAGCTGTTTCCTCCGCCAGTTCAGGAGTTTTAGCTTCGGCATAAACCCGGATAATAGGTTCGGTATTCGATTTACGCAAATGTACCCATTTATCAGGGAAATCTATCTTCACACCATCGATATCCGTTACTTCATATTGTGCATATTTCTCTTTCACGGCCTTTAACAGGGCATCCACATCAATATCCGGTGTCAACTGCACTTTTTGCTTAGCAATGCTATAAGGCGGATAAGTAGCACGCAAAGCACTAACCGATTTCTTCTCTTTTGCCAGATGAGTCAAAAATAACGCGATACCCACCAAAGCATCCCGACCGTAGTGACTTGCCGGATAAATAACTCCACCGTTCCCTTCTCCACCGATTACTGCACCGGTTTCTTTCATTTTGGTTACGACATTTACCTCTCCTACGGCAGCAGCATTATATTGTTGACCGTAAGAACGGGTCACGTCCCGTAAAGCCCTGGAAGAGCTCAGATTCGATACCGTATTGCCAGGTGTATGCTTTAAAATGTAATCGGCAACCGCAACCAAAGTATATTCTTCGCCGAACATATCTCCGTTTTCACAAATAATAGCCAGACGATCGACATCCGGATCGACAACAAAACCGACATCTGCTCCACCTTTTTTCATCAAAGAAGAAATTTCGGTAAGATGTGCAGGCAGTGGTTCGGGATTATGTGGAAATTGTCCGTTCGGGTCACAATATAACTTTTCGATTTTCTTTACTCCTAAAGCTTCCAATAAAGCCGGAATAGCAATTCCTCCGACAGAGTTGACACAATCTACGGCGACAGTGAAACCTGCGGCTCTAATAGCATCGACATCCACTAAATCCAAAGCAAGGACACTCTCTATGTGTTTCTGTGTATATGTGAAATTTTCGGTAACTTTACCTAAATGATCTACATCGGCAAACAAAAAATCCTCTCTCGCTGCGATTTCAAGAACCTGATTGCCTTCTGCCGCATTCAGAAATTCACCTTTCTCATTCAACAACTTCAATGCATTCCACTGTTTAGGATTATGGCTCGCCGTCAAAATAATTCCGCCGCAAGCATTCTCCATCGTTACAGCCAATTCGGTTGTCGGGGTTGTTGCCAGACCGATGTTCACAACATCAAAGCCCATACCCATCAAAGTACCGACCACGCAATAGTTAACCATTTCTCCCGAAATACGGGCATCACGACCTACTACTATTTTATTTGTATTTACCGATGTCGTCTTGCGGATCAATGTCGCATAGGCTGCCGTAAATTTAACGATATCGAGGGGATTCAGACCTTCTCCGGCCTTACCGCCGATAGTACCTCGAATACCTGAAATCGATTTAATTAATGACATAATTGAAATTTTTATAGTTAGGGTTATTATTGTTCACTCAATGAATACTCAATAAGATATAAATATGGAATAACAGACGAAATAGATTCGGTAAATCCCATTTTCGAAGGAACGATAACCTTTACAACAGCTTTATTTCCGACATATTGCAACGGGTACTCTATGCCAAGACCATAGGTTGTAGAAGAGGATGTCGTAACCGTATTATAATTGAAATAATAATCGTCGATATTTTCATAATAGAAATTACCTACAGCATCAGCACTTCCCGTAGAAGCAAGAGTATTTAAATTTTGCCGTAAAAAACGGAAATAAACTTTATCGCCTTTTTGTATAGGAGTACCATTCCCCTTAGAGATAATCTGCATATAAACACCGTCTTCAAGCCTGTAATACGGAGCATCAGCACTTTCCCTGTCTCCATTCGTAGTTTCCAAGTCATCGAGATTTGCCGGAATATCGGCCACTCTATACCCTTTTAAATATTTATCGATAGAATCTTGCTCTTCTTGCAATAACTCAGCGTAAGTTTTATCATCTTTACAGGAAGTTCCTATAACCAGGAATCCGCAAAGAAGCATAATCAATATAAGCTTTTGTTTCATTTAATCTATTTTTATTTAGTAAGAATTCTCTTGTTACAATATATACCTGATATATTAATCGGTTCAAAAATAACGAATTCGTAGAATAAGCAATCTATATAAGACAATAAAAAAATTTAATCTTTCAAATATCGGACATAAAGAGGTAATAGTTTGCGAAAACACTCCTGCGCCTCCTCCATCGTTCCGAAAAATTCTCCACCGGAAGCATTCAGATGACCACCGCCGTTAAAGTGTTCGGCTGCGATTTTATTTACAGGGAAAGTTCCTTTGGAGCGCAACGAAACTTTAATAAAACCTGTCTCTTCTCTCAAAAATACCGAACATACAATATTTTCTATACTTAAAGGAACATTCACCAATCCTTCACTATCTCCTTTCCGATAATGATAACGATTCAGTTCTTCTCGTGTCAAAGAAATCATCGCAGCACGATATTCCGGGAAAATCTCCATTTTCTGACTCACAGCATATCCGTTCAATCGAAGTTTATCGACTGAATTTGTATTGCAGACTTTCGCATATATTTTATCTTTATCTATGCCTTTTTTTACTAATTCCTCTATAATGAAATAGATATCGGACTTATTGGAATTATAAGTAAAATTTCCCGTGTCGGTCATCATTCCCGTATAAATCGCTGTTGCACATTGAACATTCAAGTCATCAAACATTCCCATACGACAAATCAGACGAAATACCAGTTCGCATGTAGATGATATTTCGGGATGAGAAATCGTTACATTGCAAAACTGTTCGGGATCAAGATGATGATCGACCATGATTTTTTTCGCACCGGCATTCTTAATCGCCAGCTCCATCATATCTATACGCTTCAAAGCATTAAAATCGAGACAAAAAATCAGGTCGGCTTTTTGTATCAGTTCATTTGCAAAGTCAGTATAACGACTATATATCAAAATATCTTTAGCTCCCGGCAAAAATAATAAATTATCCGGCAAAGCATCCGGAACAATTACCGTAGCTTCTTTATCTATTGCAGATAAAAAATGATATAAACCCAAAGTAGAACCGACAGCATCACCATCTGGAGAAACATGACATACTATTACGATATGATCAGCCTCGTCTATCAACTTGTTTACCTGAGCAATTTGCGACTCAGGTATTATTTTCGACATCATATATTCATAAATTTAAGAAACAAAATTAGAAAAAAATCCCTAACCAAAAGCGGTTTTGAACAACAAGTTGTAAATCTCTTTCATTTTTATCACTTTTATACCGATTAAAACGAAAAATAGACTATTACTATATGTTTTTATGAAGTATCTTTGTATTTTAGTTTCAATATACACAAATATGAAAAAGATTATTGTTCTGTTAGCTTTCTGTTTAATAGCCTGTATTAATGCCCAGTCACAAAAAACAGAACCGGTCAAATGGAATACCCAAATCAACAATACAGAAAAAGAAAATTTCAAAGAAATTGTATTTTCAGCCCACATATTGGGAGAATGGCATCTCTTTGGAACACAGCTTCCCGAAGGCGGTCCTCATTCTACAGCCTTTGTATTCGATAAAATCGAAGGGGCGGTTTTATTAGGAAATATACAGGAAATCGATCGTCCGATAGAAGAATATAATTCTCTATTCGAAATGAATCTCAAATGGTACAATCATTCTGCCCGATTTATACAAGGAATCGAAATAATACCCGAAAGTGAAAAAGTCCTAATCGAAGGACATATCGAATATCAGGCATGTAACAATGTCACTTGCCTGCCTCCTACCCGTCATAATTTTGTATTAGAAGAAACTATCAATAAAATCATTCCGAATGCAGAACCTTCTATCTCATCTACCATTTCTACCCAACATGGACACTCAAATAAAGCTTATCTAAATACTTGGAAACCTGTAAAACAACAAATGGAGGCATTCGGAGAAAATCTCGCCGGTACAGAAATCAGCTATCGCAAAGCTTACGTAAATGGATTTAAAGGAGGACTTTTATCTTTGTTGACGCCCTGTTTGTGGCCGATGATATTGATGAGCATATATAGTTTTCAACAGCAAAGGTCATCGCGCAAACAGTCTATTTTTCGCACATTATTATACAGCGTTACATTATTAATTGTATTTCCGCTCTGTGGAATCCTGCTCACATCAGCATTCGGGATACAGATCTTTTATCAGTTTACAACAAACCTAATATCTAATTTATTCTTGTTTATTCTGTTCGTCATACTGGCAGCATTTTTACTCGGAGCATTTCATTCCTCGATCATCAGCAAAAAAAAGGCTGTCGGTAATTTTATCGGATTATCGATTCTAACAGTTTTACTATCACTCTCCTGCACAGGATCTTATATCGGATCATATCTTACGCAGGCTGCATCACTGCATTCGATTTTAGGACCTTATTTAACACTCACGGGATTTGTCTCGGCTTTTGTTCTTCCGGTTGCAATCATCCTTGTTTTTATAACATGGAATCCTGCAACGCCCAAGCAAGCTCACCGGCTACTGCTACTTAACCGAATCACAGGTTTTTTCATTTTGGCTTATTCCCTGACTTTTTTATCCATAGCAGATCTTATATACGGCAAACATTTACTAAATCGGGAAATTTTCCTTGTTTTATGGATAATCATTTTCTCATTTTTAGGAATATATCTGATCGGGAAACTAAAATTTACTCACGACAAAGAGACTCCGTCGATAAGCGTCGGAAGATTTTTTCTCGCCATATTGACTTTTAGCTTTACACTGTACATGGTACCGGGTCTTTTGGGCGCTCCATTAAAAGAAATAGGGGCTTTAGTTCCTCCTCTCTATGCACAAGACTTCAATCTTTACACAAAAGATTTCGGCAATCATTTCGACAACTATAATGAAGGTATGGAATACGCCAAAAATTCCGAGAAACCCGTATTACTCGAATTTTCCGGATATGGCTGCGCAGAAAGCCGGAAAATGGAAGCTTCGGTGTGGACTTATCCACGCATCAAACACTTGCTCGATCAAGAATTCGTCGTCATACGACTAATGGTAGATGACAAAACCAAACTCCCAAAAGCAGAAATCATTTCTATCGACGGGAAACCGACGAAAATTACGACTTTCGGAGAAAAATGGCAAGCTTTGCAACAAATAAAATTCGGAAGCGAATCCCAACCTTACCAAGTAATTCTTACTCCCAAAGGCAACCCTTTAAGTTCTGCATACGGCTATAGTATTGATATAAAACAATATATAAATTTCTTAAATAACGGTCTGAACCGTTTTAAACAACAATTAAAATGACGAAACATAGTAAAGAGGAAAAGATGGAGGCATTCGGCCGCTTTCTGGACATTCTGGATGAATTAAGAGAAAAATGTCCGTGGGACAAGAAGCAGACTAATGAAAGCTTACGAACAAATACAATAGAAGAAACTTATGAATTATGCGATGCAATCATAAAAAACGATATCGACGGCATTCGTAAAGAATTGGGAGATGTTTTATTACATATTGCATTTTATGCGAAAATAGCTGAAGAAAAAGATCAATTCGATATAGCTGACGTATGTCATTCATTATGTGATAAACTGATTTACAGACACCCTCATGTATTCGGAGACACCGATGCTGCAACCTCTAATCAAGTAGAACAAAACTGGGAACAGTTAAAGCTAAAAGAGAAAGGCGGAAATAAGACTGTTCTTGAAGGAGTACCTTCGGCTCTTCCGGCAATGGTCAAGGCTCACCGCATTCAAGACAAAGCAAGAAATGTCGGGTTCGACTGGGAAGAACGCAGTCAAGTGTGGGAAAAAGTAAAAGAAGAATTTCAAGAGTTACAGACCGAAATCGAAAATATGGAAACAGACAAGATGGAGGCTGAATTCGGAGATCTATTATTCAGCATCATCAACGCCGGACGTCTATATAAAATCAATCCGGAAAATGCGTTGGAACGTACGAATCAAAAATTCATACGTCGTTTTAACTATCTCGAACAGCACACAATTCAACAAGGACGCAACTTAAAAGACATGACTTTGTCCGAAATGGATGCGATTTGGGATGAAGCGAAGAAAAAAGGCTTATAATTTATCGCATACGACGACGGAATTCTGCACAAACAATGGCAGTTGCAATCGCGACATTAAGGGATTCCGTCGTTTCCCTTCCCTGCGGATAATTAGGAATAAAAAGACGTTTTGAAATACAACGTTCTAAATTTTCAGATATGCCTTTCCCTTCATTTCCCATCACAATAATTCCATGTGAAGTCAACTCAGACTTATATATATCTTCACCATTCAAGAACGTTCCATAAACCGGAATCTTTACCGTTTCAAAAAGATCCCTTAAATCTACGTAACAAACCTTCACTCTCGCCAAGTCCCCCATTGTCGCCTGTACGGTCTTAGGATTATATATATCTGCACAACCCAAAGAACAAAAAATATTCTCAATACCATACCAATCTGCCAAACGGATAATTGTCCCCATATTTCCCGGATCTTGTACCGTATCTAAAGCAATAGAGAGACATCCGTCCAAACTCTCGAAATTTATAGAATAATCAGGAATACGATAAACGGCAATTACGTCTTGCGGCGTCTTCTGCAATGACACTTTTTTGATCTCTTCCGAAGACACTTCTATAATTTCTTCAGCCCTTAATCCCGGATGCTCCTCAAGCCAAGAAGCCGTTGCAACCAATAATCTGCAATCAAAACTTCTTATCGTATCATTTACCAATTTATTTCCTTCGGCAACGAAACATGCTGTTTCCCGTCGAGCTTTTTTCTGCTCAAGAGAATGGACAAATTTTATTTTATTTTTACTCAACATATATCAGATACATACGAATAAGCGATTTTCAGTCACTTTTTAACAACCCGAACGAAATTCAAACAGGTTCTAAAAATACATTCATGTTATTTACCGTTTCAAAGATAAAGAATCTTTTTCCATTTCTGAATGAAAATAGCATAGAAGGCTTCAATATCCAATAGAAAAGTGTAAATTTGTATTTATTATCAAACTTAAAACTCGATATTTATGAAATATATAGGAGCACACGTAAGCGCTTCGGGAGGTGTAGAAAATGCACCGGAAAACGCATTTAAGATAGGAGCTACGGCATTTGCCTTATTTACAAAAAATCAAAGGCAATGGAAATCTTCACCGCTTTCCAGAGAAAGCATCGATTTATTTCATGAACGATGCGAAAAATATAATTATACAGCAGCACAAATATTACCGCATGACAGTTATTTGATTAATCTCGGACACCCTACGAACGAAGGAATCGAAAAATCAAGAGAAGCTTTCCTTGACGAAATGCAACGTTGCGAACAGTTAGGCCTGCGACTATTGAACTTCCATCCGGGAAGCCATTTGAAAGAAATATCGCTCGAAACATGTCTCGACCGCATTGCTGACTCTATCAATATGACATTGGATGCGACACACGATGTAACGGCCGTAATAGAAAATACAGCAGGACAAGGATCTAATGTCGGTTATGCATTCGAGCATCTCGCCTATATTATAGATAAAGTAGAAGACAAAAGCCGTGTCGGCGTATGCATAGATACGTGCCATACCATAGCCGGAGGATATGACCTCACGACCGAAGAAAGTTATGAAGCGACTTTCCGAAAATTTGATGAAATCATCGGATTCAAATATTTACGAGGAATGCATCTTAACGATTCTAAAAAAGGTTTAGGATCTCATGTAGACAGACATGACAGTTTAGGGAAAGGCATTCTCGGAAAAGAATTGTTCCGCCGCATCATGCAAGACCCTCGAATGGATAATATTCCGCTGATTCTTGAAACTCCTGATGAATCGATCTGGGCAGAAGAAATTCAATGGCTAAAAGAACAGATATAAAATTTGGGTTTATTTAGGAGAAAAAAAATGATATATAGCTGAAAAGACGTACATTTGCATAAAATTGATGGAAATATATCCGAATTTTAATATAGAAAAGATGAACTCGGAAGATAAACAATTAACATTGGACAAACGTTATATACGTATGGCTCTTATTTGGGCGGAAAATTCATATTGTAAACGCAGAAAAGTCGGAGCGCTTATCGTTAAAGAAAAAATGATAATATCGGACGGATATAACGGAACTCCTGCAGGATTTGAAAATGTTTGCGAAGACGAAAACGACCGTACATACCCATACGTTTTACATGCCGAAGCAAACGCAATCACGAAAGTCGCACGATCGAATAATAGCAGTGATGGAGCAACCCTATATGTCACATCTTCACCATGCATAGAATGTGCCAAACTGATCATTCAATCCGGAATACGCCGAGTCGTTTTTTCAGAATATTATAGACTGAATGATGGAATAGACCTCTTAAAAAAAGCCGGAATAGAAGTTGATTTTGTTGAGGTCAAATAGTGAAACCAACATTAAAAGCAGACTCTTAAATTAATATATAGAAGTTTTACAGGTAATATCGATTATGAAGAAAAAAACCGCAATCTGGCTTCCTTTTATCATTGCAATAAGTATCGTTTTGGGAATTTGTATAGGACGTTTTTACCATCAAGCCAGTACAATAGGTTCTCGTATTTTTGCAAAACAGAATAAAATAGAAACTCTATTGAGCATCATCCAAAGTCAATATGTCGATACAGTAAATATCAACAAGCTGGTAGAAAACGCAATGCCTAAAATTATCGGAGAATTAGATCCCCATTCTGCATATATTCCAGCCAAAGATCTGCTCAGCGTAAATGAAGAACTGGAGGGAAGCTTCAGCGGTATCGGCATACAATTCAGTATATTGAACGATACGATTACGGTAGTCAGTGTTATACCCGGCGGACCATCAGAAAAAGCAGGGATTCTCCCGGGAGACCGAATTGTTACGATCAACGATACGGTTTTTGTGGGTAAAAGCGTAGAACCTATGGATAAAGTAATGAAGAAGTTGAGAGGTCTAAAAGACTCTAAAGTTGATTTAGGTATAAAACGTTCATCGGCAAAGAAACTGCTTAATTTTACCATCACTCGAGGCGACATTCCTGTCAATAGCGTAGATGTATCATTCAAAATAAATGACAAAACAGGATATCTGAAGATCAGTAAATTCGGGCGTAATACTTACAATGAATTTATGAATGCTTTGGCTAAATTGCGAAAGGAAGGTGCTGACCGATATATTATCGATTTACGGGGCAATACAGGAGGATACATGGATGCCGCAATTAAAATGGTTAATGAGTTTCTTCCCAAAGACCAATTGATCGTATATACCGAAGGAAAGGCTTTTCCCCGCAGTGAAGGAAACGAAGCCTACTCGGACGGGACAGGGGCTTTTCAAAATAATCAAATGGTCGTACTTATGGATGAATGGTCTGCATCTGCAAGCGAGATTTTTGCAGGAGCAATTCAAGATAATGACCGCGGTACGATAGTAGGAAGACGTTCATTCGGGAAAGGACTGGTACAACAGCAGATTCCTTTTTCCGATGGATCGGCCATACGCCTGACTATCGCCAGATATTATACCCCTTCCGGAAGATCGATACAAAAAGAGTATAAGATGGGGGATATAGAAGATTACAATCAAGATCTGATGAACCGTTTCTTGCATGGAGAATTCGATACAAAAGACAGCATCAAGCTAAACGATTCCTTAAGCTACGAAACTCGAAACGGACGCATTGTATATGGTGGAGGCGGTATTATGCCGGACATATTCGTACCCCGAGATACAATCGGTATCACGTCCTACCTGAACAATGTCGTAAATAACGGTATTATTTATCAGTTCGCTCTGGAATATACGAATAAACACAGAAAAGAACTATCTCAATTTAAAGATTACGGAAGTCTATTGCAATATTTGAAACGGAAACCTTTACTTGATGAGTTTGTTATATATGCCGCATCAAAAGGAGTAAAACCCCGTCCGGTATATATTAATATTTCCCGAAAAATAATAAATAACCAATTACATGCTTATATAGCCCGGAATTTATTGGGAGATGAAGCATTTTATCCGATATTGATGCTGGAAGATAAAACATTTCTGAAAGCAGTAGATATTCTTGATGAAAATAAAGGTTTTCCGGAAATACCTGATAAATAAAAAATAAAGTCATGTGCAAGAAGTCTGACATCAGAATGAGCATAAAAGACCTAAAAAAAAATATAACGGCAGAAGAGCGAACCCGATTCTCGGAACAGATCAGATGTCGTATAGAACAGTTGCCGGAATTTAAACAGGCAAAAACGATTCTTTTATATCATTCTTTACCGGATGAAGTAGATACTTCTTCTTTTTTGAGATTATGGAAAGAAGATAAACGCCTCTTACTTCCAGCCGTAAAAGGGGACAATCTGATAATCAGAAATTATCATCCGGAAAAACTCAAAACAGGACGTTACGGAATCATCGAGTCTCAAGGAGACAGAATTACCGATCTTTCGGTTATAGATATGATCATTATTCCGGGAGTCGCTTTCGACAAAAAACGTAATCGGCTGGGACGAGGCAAAGGATATTACGACAGGTTACTATCACAAGTTGAAACATGCAAAATAGGAATCTGTTACGATTGTCAGATTACAGACTTTTTGCCTGTAGAGAAACATGATATTCCGATGGACTACATAATCACGGAATCGGGAATCATATAACTGTGTGAATATTTAAACTTTCTAATAATTAAAGAATATGCCTTTAGTATATGCAGATATGAAGCTCTGCGACATCATATTGCATGAACCGACATTGATACCCGTATTAAACCGGTTCGGGATCACATTAGGTATAGGAGACAAGAGTATCCGCTCGGTTTGTGAAGAAAATTCTCTCGATACGGATTTCTTTCTCACAATACTAAACACATTCATCAATGAAGAGTTTTTTCCGGAAAACAGGCTAAAAACGTTTTGTGCGACTCAAATAGTAGACTATCTGACAAAAACCAACATTTATTATGAGTGCTTTCAGTTACCTAATATTGAGCGACATTTCAATTCGCTCATTCAGTACAGTGGGACTTCGGGAAACAATCTCGAATTGATACATCAATTTTTTCTAAAAGTGAAAAATGAGTTATTGAGCCGTATCGAGCATGACCGGGCTGTATGGTTTCCCGAAATAAAACTACTGTCTGAAAAAATAGGCAACCAACGTCCCGATGGAATAAAACTTCCGACAAAAGGATCGTATGATGAGCAAAACTCTTTAGAAGAAAAGCTTCATGATCTCACCAGTTTGTTTGTTATGCATTTGTCCGGGACGATAGATCCGAACCTCTGCTATGGGGTAATTTTCGCGATTTATACGCTTGAAAAAGATATAAAACAACATAACCGCATTCGCAACAGAATTTTGTTACCGATGAATGAAGCTATGAAACGAGGAAAAAACGACAACTAAAACGAATCAGGCTTAATGTTACATAATAAAGATATTGCGATTATCTCTCCTGTTACATTGATCAATATCGGATTGAAACAAATTCTAACCGATTATTTTTCTGCCGGGAATATCACGGTATATACCGATACCGAATATTTTTTATCAGAATCTCCGGAGAAATATGATTTATACTTCACATTTCCGGATACATTTCTGCTCCATTATGATTTTTTCCTTCCGCGTAAAGGGAAAACCATTCTGCTGACAGACTGTAGTTATCCGCAAACGGACTTTTCAAATATAGAATACCAGCTTTGCATACGCTCGGAACAAAACTCTTTGATCGAACAATTACAAAACCTGATCGAACGCACATGTCAAAAATTTTCGAACGAAAGTCAGGAAGAACTGTCTCCCAGAGAAATAGAAGTACTACAACTTATAGCACAAGGATTTCTTAACAAAGAGATTGCAGACCGACTCAATATCAGTATCAATACGGTTTTGAGTCACAGAAAAAACATCACAGCCAAATTGGGAATAAAAAGTGTGTCCGGACTCAGTTTTTATGCGATGATGAACGGATATGTTTCTTCTGCAGAAATTGAATAAATGAAAATTATTAATTAAAATAAGAAAGTAATGAAATTACGCAGTGTAACAACAATTATTTTATTGTCTGTATTCGGGTTGATAACATATGCCCAACAAATGGCCCCTCTGCCTATCGACCCGCAAGTTAAATATGGAAAGCTGGAAAACGGGCTGACCTATTATATTCGTCATAACGCATTTCCTAAAAATAGAGCCGAATTTTATATCGCACAAAACGTCGGTTCGATATTAGAAAACGACAGCCAAAGAGGTCTTGCTCATTTTCTGGAACACATGGCTTTTAACGGAAGTAAAAATTTTCCGGGCAAATCGATGCTGAATTATTTAGAATCGAATGGAGTAAAATTCGGAACAGATGTAAATGCATATACATCATTCGATGAGACGGTTTATAACATATCAAATGTTCCTGTAAACCGTGAAGGTATCGTTGATTCATGTCTGCTCATCTTACACGACTGGTCTAATGCCATTGCCTTGGAAGACAAAGAAATCGATGAAGAACGGGGGGTAATTAGAGAAGAATGGAGAACCCGAACCAACGCCAACATGCGTATTCTCGAAAAACTTATTCCACAGGTATTCGCAGGTAGCCAATATGCCAACCGTATGCCTATCGGGACAATGGATATAGTTATGAACTTTCCTTACCAAACATTAAAAGATTATTATCACAAATGGTATCGTCCCGACTTACAAGGAATTATTATTGTAGGAGATATAGATGCAGATAAAACAGAAAAAAAACTAAAGGAAATTTTCAATACCATTCCCAAACCGGAAAATGCTGCCGAACGAATCTACTATACTGTCCCCGACAATAAAGAACCGATTATCGCCATTGCAAAAGATAAAGAAGCTACAGGTAGTCAAGTGACCGTATATTACAAACACAAACCTATGACCAAAGAGCTGAAAGCTACTATTGCAGGTATTGCCGGTATTTACCTTAAATCGGTCACTTCAATGATGTTGAACGATCGTCTAAAAGAAATATCGGAAAAGCCGAATGCCCCTTTCATGTCTGCATACAGCTATGACGCAAATTTTATTGTTTCCAAAACAATGGATGCATTTACGACTATGGCTGTCAGTAAAGAGGGAGAAACTCAAAAAGTACTTAAGGCTCTTCTCCAAGAAACCGAACGTGTAAACCGATTTGGGTTCACCGAATCGGAATATGAACGGGCAAAGGCTAATCTGTTGAGTATGATCGAAAGTATGTATAAAGAACGGGAAAAGCAAAAGAATAATTCTTATGTTGAAGAATATGTCAGCCATTTTACAGATGGAGGATCAATATGCGGTATCGAAACCGACTATATGCTTTTAAATAAAGTCGCTGCTTCTACCGGTATCGAACAAGTAAACAAATACATACAAGACCTTATCGGAGAAGAAAATATCGTAGTTACTATTACCGGACCAGAAAAAGACGGAGTTTCATATCCATCGGAAGCAGAAATACTGACTCTTTTAAAAGAGATTAAAAATGAGGAACTTCAACCTTATACCGATAAAGTTTCGAACGAACCGTTAATCAGCCACGAACCTAAAGCCGGAAGCATAATAAAAACGACTACCGACAAAAAATTCGGTACAACGATATGGACTCTATCAAACGGTGCTAAAGTCGTTATTAAACCAACGACGTTTAAAGATGACGAAATTTTAATGACCGGCATCAGCAAAGGCGGAAATCTGTTATACGAAGACAAAGATATTCCCAACCTTAAAATATTCAATAATATTATAGATTTGGGAGGATTAGGAAACTTTAATAACATAGATCTAAAAAAAGTATTGGCCGGAAAAAACGTATCTCTGAGCATAGGACTGGACGACCGCTCTGAAATCGTTAACGGAAGTTCTACTCCTAAAGATTTGGTTACATTAATGCAGTTGCTTTATCTCTCATTTACAGATCAGCATAAAGATCCAGAAGCTGTAGAAGCATGGAAAAGCAAAATAAAGGACATGTTGAAAAATGTCAGCGCCAATCCTCGTGCAGCTTTCAAAGATTCTCTCAATGTAGCTCTATATAAAGAGAACCCGAGAAAAATGAGTCTGAAACCTGAAGAAATAGACCAAACCGACTATGACAGGATATTGCAAATATGGAAAGAACGGTTTGGAGACGCTTCTGATTTCACATTTACTTTTGTCGGAAATATTGATGAAAAAGAACTGAAACCGTTGGTAGAAAAATACATTGCTTCTCTCCCATCTACATACAGCAAAGAAAAACCGGGTACGGATAAAGTGGGAATTCGCATGGATAATTATACTAACCATTTTGAAAAACCCATGCAGACCCTGACTTCAACAGTATATGGGGCGTATGTAGGCAAATGTAAATACTCTTTGGAAAACAACATAAAACTGAACATGTTCGACCAAATTATGGATATTGTTTACACAGCGACCATTCGAGAGGAAGAAGGCGGAACATACGGAGTCGGGACTCAATCTGTCCTTTCTAAAGAAACAGACACGTGGATGTTCCTTTTCGGGTTCGACACAAATCCCGAAATGCAGGAAAAACTCCAGAAACGAGCTATTTCTGAATTGGAAAAGACCATAAATGAAGGACCTTCGGAAAAAGATTTCAATAAAGTAAAAGAATACATGCTGAAAAGTCATACGGAAAATTTGCATGAAAATAAATACTGGTTAGGAGTAATCAATACATATAACCGGTACGGTATTGATAATATGTCGGGATTCGAAGATATTGTAAAAAAACAGACTCCGGAAAGTATCCAAAAATTAATGAAAAAGTTATTTTCAAAAGCCGCATTTATTGAAGTTTCGATGAAAGGTGTACAAGAATAAGTTTCCAACACCTCATAAAATAACAACTATTACAAAAGCGCCATGCCTTGTTTTTCTGAGGCATGGCGTTCTTATATTCCATTTTTTATTCTTAAATTCGCCTCCGGACAATCCATTCCCGTCGAATTTATAAAAACACATAATATTTACATAACACACACTATCATGAAAAAGATTTTTCTATCAAGCACTTTTCTAATCATGTGCGCTCTTCCGGTAAAAGCTGAAAATCTAAAGCTATGGTACAAACAGCCTGCGACACAATGGGTCGAAGCTTTACCCTTAGGAAATTCCCGACTGGGAGCAATGGTCTACGGAATTCCAGATAACGAAGAAATTCAACTAAATGAAGAGACTGTATGGGGAGGCGGCCCACACCGCAATGACAATCCGGAAGCAAAAGACATTCTGCCAGAAGTACGACGTCTCATTTTCGAAGGTAAATCAAAAGAGGCCAAACCGATCATGGAAAAAAAATTCAGGACTCCCCGCAACGGAATGCCTTACCAAACCATAGGAAGTTTAAAGTTGCATTTTGACGGACATGAAAATTACACAGATTACTACCGAGACTTAGATTTAACAAGAGCTGTTGCTACCACTCGTTACAAAGTAAACGGTGTAACCTATACACGAGAGTTATTTACGTCATTTGCCGATAATGTAGTAATCATGCAAATCACCAGTGATAAACAAGGAGCTTTGAATTTTACAGCCGACTATGTATCACCGTTAAAACACTCCGTTTCCACCAAAAAAGGGAAATTAATTCTATCAGGAAAAGGTGCTGATCATGAAGGCGTGCCCGGTGTTATCCGACTTGAAAACCAGACATTCATAAAAACGACAGACGGCAAAGTAAAAACTTCGGACAATAAAATTTCAGTTTCCGATGCAACGACCGCTACTATCTATATTTCAGCCGCTACAAACTTTGTTAATTACAATGATGTAAGTGCAAATGAGCATAAACGTGCAGACGCTTATATGAAAGCAGCACTAAAGAAACCTTATGAAAAAGCTTTGGCCGATCACATTGCTTACTACAAAAAGCAATTCGATCGAGTAACATTGGATCTCGGCACGTCTAAAGAGGCACAAGAAGAGACCCATTTACGAGTAAAAAACTTTAAAAACGGGAATGATATCTCCCTCGCCGTATTAATGTTCCAATTCGGACGTTATTTACTCATATCTTCATCCCAGCCCGGAGGTCAACCGGCAAATCTTCAAGGAATCTGGAACGAAAAATTACAAGCTCCGTGGGACGGTAAATACACGATAAACATTAATACAGAGATGAATTACTGGCCTGCAGAAGTAACCAATCTTAGTGAAACACATGAACCTCTGATCCAAATGGTTAAAGAGCTTTCGGTAAGCGGACAAGAGACTGCAAAAGAGATGTACGGTTGCAACGGATGGGTAACACACCACAATACAGACTTATGGCGCAGCTGCGGCCCTGTCGATGGCGCAGATTATGTATGGCCCAATGGTGGAGCTTGGCTCTCTCAACACGTCTGGCAACATTATCTTTACACCGGAGATAAGGAATATCTACAAGATGTTTATCCGGCACTAAAAGGCGTTGCCGATTTTTTCCTCGATTTTTTGACAGAACACCCGACATATAAATGGATGGTAACCGTACCGTCAAGTTCTCCGGAACATGGACCGAGAGGTAACGGTAACTCTATCGTAGCCGGTTGCACGATGGACAATCAGATCGCATTCGACGCTCTCTCAAACGCCTTGCAAGCAACTAAAATATTAAATGGAGATGCGGATTACTGCAATAAATTGCAAAATATGATAGATCGCCTTGCTCCTATGCAAATCGGCCAGTATAACCAATTGCAAGAATGGCTTCAAGACGTAGATGATCCCAACAATGACCACCGTCACGTTTCACATCTATACGGTCTATATCCCAGCAATCAAATTTCACCGTACAATCATCCCGAACTTTTCCAAGCTGCCCGCAACTCTTTAGTTTACAGAGGCGATAAAGCGACAGGCTGGTCTATCGGATGGAAAATTAATTTATGGGCACGTTTGCTAGACGGTAACCACGCCTACAAAATCATACAAAACATGTTGATGCTGGTAGAGAAGGGTAATAATGATGGAAGAACATATCCGAATCTCTTTGATGCACATCCACCTTTCCAAATAGACGGGAACTTCGGATATACGGCCGGTGTAGCCGAAATGTTACTACAAAGTCACGACGGGGCTGTACATTTGTTGCCAGCCTTACCCGATGTGTGGCGCAGAGGAAGTGTAAACGGCCTTATGGCACGCGGAGGTTTTGAAGTCAGTATGGACTGGGACGGTGTACAACTCAATAAAGCCCGTATATTATCAAAGCTCGGAGGAAACCTGCGAATTCGCTCTTACGTTCCTTTAAAAGGAGACGGAATAAAGCCGGCCAAAGGTAATAACCCTAACCCCCTTTACCAAACGGCAAACATAAAAACTCCCTTAATTTCTCCGAAAATCAATCCCCAATATCCTCTATTATACAAAGTGTATGAATATGATATAATGACAGAACCCGGAAAGACTTACGAAGTAGAGCGAGACGGGAAACATTAATAACAATCATTATAAAATGCCGGTACTTTCAAATAAAGAATACCGGCATTTTTTATAAAATTTAAATTACGATATAAAAACCTGTCATCTAAATTTTCCGATAAAAATATTATCAGGTCATTTTTATATTTTCTTCCGATCTATGTTATTGGCAATATCGGTACAATTTCTCCAGAGGGAAATCGACTATTCGACTATTTATGGAAATTTTTTTCAAATTCTACCTGAGTAAAGTTTAAATAAGTTCTAAGCTGTTACAAATTAACGCGATTAACCGAATATTGAATTTTGTTTATATAGAAAAATCGTTGTTTTCGGAACTATTTTCAAAATAAAAGGCTACATTTGCGTGAATAAAACAAATCTTTTTAAGTATGGCTAAGATAAAAGGTGCTGTTGTAGTGAACAACGAGCGTTGCAAAGGATGCGAACTTTGCGTTGTGGCATGTCCTGCTGACGTGTTGGCTCTCCAGCCGAAAGAGGTAAACGATAAAGGGTATCATTATGCATACATGAAAAATCCCGATAATTGTATCGGATGTGCCAGTTGCGGTTATGTTTGTCCCGACGGATGTATTACCGTATATAAAGTAAAACTATAAACGAGAGTCTCCCACTCTCTTCACTTTAAAATAAGAACAAGATATGACAGAAGATGTAAAATTAATGAAGGGAAACGAGGCAATAGCCCATGCTGCCATACGTTATGGAGCAGACGGATATTTCGGTTACCCTATCACTCCGCAATCTGAGATTATGGAGACATTAATGGAATTGAAACCTTGGGAGACTACCGGCATGGTGGTACTTCAAGCAGAAAGCGAAGTAGCTGCAATCAATATGGTTTATGGTGGTGCCGGATGCGGAAAAGCCGTGATGACATCATCTTCAAGTCCGGGAGTCAGTTTGAAACAAGAAGGTATTTCATATATTGCAGGAGCCGAACTTCCCTGCCTTATCGTTAACGTCATGCGAGGAGGTCCCGGTTTAGGAACTATACAACCGAGTCAGGCAGACTATTTCCAAACAGTAAAAGGAGGAGGACACGGAGATTATCGTCTTATTACTTTAGCACCGGCCTCAGTACAAGAGATGGCAGACTTCGTCGCTTTAGGCTTCGATCTGGCTTTTAAATATAATAATCCCGCCATAATTCTTGCAGACGGTATTATCGGTCAAATGATGGAAAAAGTGGTTTTGCCGCCTTTCCGGCCACGTCGCACCGAAGAAGAGATACGTAAACAAATGCCTTGGGCAACTCAAGGTAAACTAGCCGGACACAAACGGAACGTTATCACATCTTTGGAACTCGACCCGGCTATCATGGAAGAAAACAATATTCGTTTTCAAGCCAAATACCGCAAAATAGAAGAAGCGGAAGTGCGCTATGAAGAGATCGGTTGCGAAAATGCCGATTATTTAATGATAGCATTCGGTTCAATGGCCCGTATTTGTCTGAAAACACAAGAAATGGCCCTCGCAGAAGGCATAAAAGTAGGGGTATTGCGTCCGATCACATTATGGCCCTTCCCATCGAAAATCATTGCCGAATATGCAAATAAGGTAAAAGGTATGATTTCGGTAGAATTAAATGCCGGGCAAATGGTCGAAGATATACGCTTGGCCGTCAACGGAAAAGTTAAAGTCGAACATTTCGGCCGCTTAGGAGGAATCGTTCCTACTCCGGATGAAGTGCTCAATGCTCTTAAACAGAAATTGATGTAATCCGGGCATTTCCTTTTTACAAAGGATAAAATCGAAACCTTTTTACAAAAGAGTACGAAAGTATTCTTACAGACGATTAAAAACTCAAGATTATGGATGTAAACGAAATCATAAAACCCGAAAACCTCGTATATGACAAACCGAGGCTGATGAACGATAATCCCATGCACTATTGTCCGGGATGCAGCCACGGAGTTGTCCACAAACTTGTCGCCGAAGTTATCGATGAAATGGGAATGGAAGAACAAGCCATCGGTATCGCTCCGGTAGGTTGTGCTGTGTTTGCCTACAATTATATCGACATCGACTGGCTCGAAGCGGCACACGGACGTGCACCGGCAATAGCGACCGCCGTAAAACGTCTGAATCCGTCAAAAATGGTATTTACATATCAAGGTGACGGAGACTTAGCCGCTATCGGTACGGCAGAAACTATTCATGCTTGCAACCGAGGGGAAAACATCGTTATCATATTCATTAATAACGCAATCTACGGTATGACCGGCGGACAGATGGCGCCTACGACATTAGAAGGAATGGTAACGGCAACTTGCCCTTACGGAAGAAATGTAGAATTAAATGGTTATCCGCTAAAAATATCAAATCTCGTAGCACAATTAGACGGGACATGTTATGTTACACGTCAAAGCGTGCACACGGCTGCTGCCGTAAAAAAAGCGAAGAAAGCATTACGTCAGGCTTTTGAGAACTCTATGGCACGCAAAGGGACTTCATTGGTCGAATTTGTTTCGACTTGTAACTCCGGATGGAAAATGACTCCGGATCAAGCAAATAAATGGATGGAACAAAACATGTTTGCCAAATACCCGTTAGGAGATTTGAAAAATGAATAATTTGTAAAAACCGATCACAATGAAAGAAGAAATAATTATAGCCGGTTTCGGTGGGCAAGGTGTCCTTTCGATGGGTAAAATTCTGGCTTATTCGGGTCTTATGGAAGATAAAGAGGTAAGTTGGATGCCTTCTTACGGACCGGAACAACGTGGCGGAACAGCCAATGTAACTGTTATTTTAAGTGATGAACGTATCAGTTCTCCCGTATTGAATACTTTCGACGTCGCTATTATTCTGAATCAGCCGTCTTTAGAGAAATTTGAAAACAAAGTAAAGCCAGGCGGAATCCTAATATACGACGGTTACGGAATACACCACGCTCCTACTCGAAAAGATATCGATATATATCGTATAGATGCTATGGACACTGCAATCGAAATGGAAAATTCGAAAGCATTCAATATGATCGTGCTCGGCGGATTGTTGAAAGTAAAACCGATGGTATCTCTTGAAAATGTGCTGAAAGGGTTGAAGAAGTCTTTACCCGAACGGCATCATAAATTGATTCCGATGAACGAACAGGCTATTTTGAAAGGAATGGAAATTATCCGGAAAGTATAAAATCTATACCATACAAACCGGACAAGGCGACCGCTTTTATAAAGCAGCCGCCTTTTTTATTTTATCCAATACTATTGAAAATAAGACCTAAATAATATTTTCACATTCTCAAATACATTAAAAACAAATACATTATGTTTGTTTTATGTCAAATGATTCCTATTTTTGCATTATCACTATTCTAAACACACACATAATGAAAACACTTAAATTATTTTTTTTCTGTGTTCTTTGCGCTATAACGGCACAAGCGAACAATTACAAAAGTATCCGGGATTTCAACGTATTGCCGACTAACACTCCGGAAGTAAACAAACAAAATCTCCAAAAAGCAATAGATTGGGCGGCTCAATCGGGAGCAGCTTTATTCGTCGATCCGTCAGAGACCCCCTATCCCGTAAACGGAGGAATAATTCTAAAAAAGAATGTTTCTCTGATCGGAGTGCACGGCCCTACGGGAAGAGGAACTAAGCATCCCTCAAAAAATCATCCCGTAGGTTCGGTATTCAGCATTACCGACAAAGACAACCCTTTCATTTCCGTACAATCGGCAACTCAAATACGAGGTATCCAATTCTGGTATCCGGAACAAACTCACACAAAAGCCGATGAAATCATAAAATATAAACCGACTATCCAAATGTGTTCCGATCAAAGAGCTCATGGTGTTACTCTGTCTTGTCTAACATTTTACGGAGAATATACTGCCATGGACTTTACTGCAACCCGAAAAAATACAAGCGAACTGGTGCTTATCGAACATTGCTACGGTTATCCATTAAGTGGACAATTTATCCGAATCGATTATTGTTATGACATCCCCCGAATTTTACACTGTCATGTAAATCCGGCAAATATGAGGGAATTCGGCCGTTCATTCAAACGGGAAATTATCGATGCCGTAATTGCAAATCAAACCTATGCTTTTTATATAGACCATACAGATAATGCACAGTTGATGGATGTATTCACATTCGGGACATACGGTGGGATATATTTAGGAGCTGAATCATACGGACAGTTAACAAATTTCAATCTCGACTGCGTCACAATAGGTATCTACAAGAACGGATCGGGCACAAAAAACCGAAACTGGCAAATCGCTCAAGGCTCGATTATCGCTAATGCCGGAAAATCGATAGGAGAGATACATCCCATTGTCATTGAAGGACAAGGGCACACGGCAATATCGAATGTAGAAGCTTTTTCGGGAATGAACGGAGCTCTCACCGCAATCGGACAATCTTATGATTATTTACTTGTAAAAGGGGATAAACGGTTAACAATATCTATGTTTGGCTGCCGGATGAGAAACTATGTATCTAAAAATCCCATTACTGTACAAAACAAACAGGCAAAAATTCAAGCAGTAGCTTGCATAGATAAAAACGAAGAGTTATACAATAAGATCATCAAATAAATTTCTAATTATATTATTCTCTTTTATATATCGGACCTTTCAAGGTATTTCTCATAACTATCGGTTATAATATTAAAATTTGAATAAACGGACATTTTTCAGAAACCAATTATTACGTATCTTTGTTAATATAATTACGTATTTATTTCTAACATAAAATATTCAAGGTTATGAATTACCTAACAGACAAAAAACTGACAATCGTAGGAGCTGCCGGAATGATCGGCTCAAACATGGCTCAAACGGCATTAATGATGAAACTAACCCCAAACATTTGTCTTTATGATCCTTATGCGCCGGCTCTCGAAGGTGTTGCCGAAGAAATGCTTCAATGCGGTTTTGAAGGAGCAAATATCACTTTTACCAGCAATATAAAAGATGCTCTTACGGGAGCTGACTATGTCGTTTCTTCCGGAGGCGCTGCCCGTAAAGCCGGAATGACCCGTGAAGATCTACTAAAAGGTAATGCAGAAATAGCAGCCCAATTTGGAAAAGATCTGCGCAACTATTGTCCGAATGTAAAACATGTCGTTGTCGTATTTAACCCTGCAGACATTACAGGTCTGATAACTTTACTTTATTCAGGATTAAAACCTTCTCAAGTTTCGACTTTAGCAGCTCTTGACAGTACCCGTTTACAAAATGAATTGGTAAAATATTTTAAGATTCCGGCTTCCGAAATAAAAAATTGTCGGACTTATGGCGGTCACGGAGAACAAATGGCGGTATTCGCTTCAACAACTACAATAAAAGGCAGTGCTCTTTCTTCTTTAATAGGAAGTGAACAATTGCCGGAAGCTGAATGGAAAGAAATAAAACAAAAGGTTATACAAGGCGGTAAACATATTATCGATTTAAGAGGACGTTCTTCGTTCCAGAGTCCGGCTTATTTATCCATTGAGATGATTGCTGCTGCCATGGGTGGTGCTCCATTCCGCTGGCCGGCCGGAGTATATGTACATTCTGGCAAATTTAACCATATCATGATGGCAATGGAGACTGCTATTACAAAAGACGGCATATCTTATAAAGAAGTAAAAGGCAATGCCACTGAAGAGAAAGAACTTGAAAGCAGTTACGAACACTTGTGTAAACTACGGGATGAAGTTATCGCGATGGGTATAATTCCTCCTATCAACGAATGGCACAAACTTAATTCCAATATAGATTGAGAAAAAGCAGGGAAAATCCCTGCTTTTTTATAACTCCATTCCCCTGTTTTTCGAAATCATCCGGGAACAAATTCTTAAATTACCGAATTATTATCCCCCTAAAATCGATATTGACCGTACGAGTATAATCAGACGGTATTCCTCCTTTCTTTCCCGGAATCCACTTCGGCATTTTACTTACCACTCGTATAGCTTCTTTAGCTAATTCTGGTGCTGTACTTTTTGTCACTTTTATATCCGATAACGTACCATCAGACTTTACAACAAACGTTACTTGTGCAAACCCGCTCTCTATTCCTTTATCTAATAAAGCAAACGGAAATTTCTTGTTCTTCTCAATAAAATTAAACATAGCCGTTTTACCTCCGGGAAATTCAGGTAATCGCTCACTTTCCAATCTTTTCCCATCCGGTCCGATGACACCTTTAATATCTATCCCAGGTCTCAGTCGAACAAAGATTAGCCCTACATTCTTCCCGTATTTATCAAACAGCCTTTTCAACTGAGGATTTTTATCTGCATCCTTAATCACATCGATAGAAACAATGTCTTCAAGAATCTGCATATCCTCAAAATCTTCAGAATCGACATAAGTATCATTCACAAAATAAACCGGTTGTTTCTTATTCATCTCTGCAACAGTATCTTTCGAAACACATAACGATACGGCCATTATCTGTAATGACATAAAAAACATAACGGATAGCAAAAGTGCTTTTACATAAACGAAAAATAATTTCTCTTCTCCCATAAATTCATCGTATTTATTCTTCAATAAACGCTAACGAAAGATAATAAAAAAATACATATATTTAAAACACTTTCGGATATTATAACACAATGATTTCTTATTAATTATGAATTATAGAATTAAAAATAGTCATTCATATAGCATTCTCTTTATCTTATCTCTATACCATAATGCCGTCCGGGCATCGTTCAGCCAATTATATTGACCGATTGGATATGATCCTCTCATCTGCTCCATTTCATTAACTGTCAACGTTATTCTTTCCAATGCTGAAAGAATATCCTCTTTCAACATTTTAGGATATGACTTTTTATCTCCCGTATATATTCTTATTCCATAATACGCCGTACACACAGCTTCATGCAAAGAAGCGGTAAGATAGGTACGATAAAAAAGCTGTTGCAATTCGTTATATGCAACAGAATCTAATACAGGTTTCGTTTTTTCTATTTCTGACAATGCTTCGGCAGCAAGCCTGACTCCATATCGCTTTTCCGTTACTATATATCGGTAATATAAACTGTCCATCTTCTCACCGACATCCATCCATCGTCTATCAAAAACTTCTTTTACTTCAACAAATGACGGAGAAAACCATGACTTGAATTGTACCGGAGCTATGTGATTTACAATATCTTTCCAATAATGGAAGGTTCTATTTACATCATGTTCTACCCGAACGACCGGAGGATCTATCCATCGACCCGACACATGCCGACTATAGCCCCATTTATTATTTTCATAGTTCAACGAAGAGTGATCTGTAAGATTTGTGCCTAATGTATAGAAAACAGACGTCACTATATCGAATGCTTCCTGAAAAGCTTTTTTTATCGGCAATAAAGCTGTGTTGCCATATTCCGACTCTATAAATTCGTTATATACCCGATCTACAGAAATTTTCGGATCTTCCGTCATTCGTTTCAAGGCGTACAATTGGATAGCATTAGCAGTGTTTACAATACTCGTATTCCCATATCGATCGGTACGAGCTACATATCCGGTTACATTAGGACAATGTATATAGCTATTCCATCTTTTCATTACATGTTCAGGCCAAGTATTCGCCACCACTCCCTGTCCGCTGTATTCATTGCCTAAATCAAATTCTACAATGACAGGACGATCCATCTTCTGTATATAATAATTATCCGGATGAGTCAGAAAAAAATCATGAGGTGTCTCTTTCATCATCAAAATCACCTCATCATATTTCAGATACTCGATACAACCCGTCGTGCCTTTATATTCCTCTTCAGAGTAAGCAAATGTACGGATATACAATTTCTTTTTTCTTTCACCGATAAGTACATCTGAAATAGCATTCACCACTGCTGCCAACTTCTCTTCCGAAGATTTCATTTTCTTAGAGAACTGCCTCTCCGCATAAGCTCCGGTTTCGATAAAAGTCAGGACAAGCCCGTCTGCCTCTGAAACCCGATCGAGCATCTGACGATAATCGTCTTTCAACCATTCCCAAAATTCAAGATTATCCAAGTCTATCGTTCCCCCAGGACCGGTTCTGAAACGTTCAGGATAATAATCTATATCATACAAACTATGATCCCATAGCAAAACCTCGTTTATCCCCTCCGAATGAGCCAAATTTACAAGCTCATTGACTTGCGCGCACACTTTTTCTTTTTTTATTTCCCTCAAATCATGGATAATCTCATGAGATAACTGAAGCTGATTTATGTCATACTCTTTCGCCGCTTTTATCGTTCGGACAGCAGCATTCATATCATCTGATAAAATAATCCATCCCCGAACATCTTTATTATTAAACTGATCCGGAAGAGTTTTTCCTAAGGTCACACAGACAGGGCACAATAAAAAAAGTACAAACAATACAAAACTGAAATTTTTCATGAAACTTATTTTTTTCATTATTATCGACGATAGACTTTCATTAGCTTTTCTTCATAAGGTATAGGATAGGCCGTTATCCAAACTTCCGGTTTCAAATTCAATTTATCAGATTCATAACCCAACACAAAAACCTCTATCTGCTTTCCTTCCATACTTTTATCTAAAGGGAAAAAATAAGTATAATTAGAATCAGACAAGACTGTTGCATTTTCCCACGGATTGGCAGGATAAGACACGGCCCTTGATGCAGCACCTATATATTGGCCATCAACTTTTAAAGTTGCATACGCTCCTTCGATCCCATGTCTGCCATTGATAGCAACACAAAGATAGCTGCCCTTAGGCACTTGTCGCAAACTAAAATTACCATTCCATGCCCCTGCACATTTCACGGCATCAGCAAACAGATTACTGGCTCTGAAATTTTCCGAATTCAGTTTTTTCCCACCTGCATATACTTCGACTTCGGCAATAGCTTCAGGAAACGGATTTAATTTCAGATAACGCATTTCTTTTTCGATCTTCAGATTCATCGTCGTATCTGCCAAAAATAAAATAGATTCCCATGTTTTCAAATCGGAAGAGATTCTGGCAAAATTACCCTCTGCCATCATCAATGGTTGCAACATATATTCATTATTCACTTTTATACGGATACTATCCACAAACAATGAATGTCCAAGATCTAATCGAAAGCAACCGCCCTTTATCCGACGACCTCCTTTAATTTTAGATACCCCGAAAAACGTATTCATACGTCCATCGAACAAGTTTTTATCCCAAACGCCACGATTGATAAATGCAGGTTGAGTAAAAAAGGCTTCACGTGCAGCCTTTACTTGCGCAATTTTCGTATTACCAGACCGACACAAAGATCGCACTTCCAAAGCATTATTATCTGCCGCAAAAACCGTTGCTTCATATAAAGCAGCAGCATCCCGAGGAATAGAACTAGGAAATAGTTCTACAAGTTTTCTATGATAAAATTCGGTATATTTCTCACCGAGAAACGAAATCTTAACACCATTTTTCCGAGTCACGGATTTTGTCACATCCTTTCCCGAAATCTCGACTTTCTCTATATCGGAAACACCCGTTAAACGGATATTCGCCTCTGTTCCCGGGAATCCCAATAATCTCATCTCTACAGGCTTCCCCGAAACATCTTTTATAATCTCAAAATCAACACCCTCTACTCCGAATTCTTCTATACACTTATCCGATGAAACAGATAAAAGTAAAGAACGGAACGGTAAAACCATCACTTCGACAGACTGACCATACGAATATATACCCGATATTCGCTCCACAGGATGGTACATCCTACATACTACCCTCTTTCCTTTTTTCAATCCGATCTCTTCATCTAATCTGACAGTAATCGTTCGAGGCAACCAACTCAAATTTCTTAAAGTAACTACTCTCACTGAATCATTACCTCGCGATACGGCATATTCTCCATAACTTTCCGGTAATTTCATTCCACTAACCAAACATTCAGCGAATCTCTTATGCAGGTTAAAGATTCTTGCCAACTTAGGATATTCTTCATCGGATAACAACCACGGATTTCCATAAATCTGAGGAGACAGAATCAGCGCTCTGTTGAAAGCCTGCAACACTAACTCATCTTCCCAATAGTCCAAACAAGAAGACACACACACACCATGATCTTCGGTAAGTCTCCTCAAATCCGGAGCATGTCCCCGACTCATAGCTCCTACTCGATTGTGAGTAGCCGCTACGGTATTGCTCGAATTAACATCGATATAACTTTCTCTTCCCTCCCACAAAAATGTAGTTGCATACTCTTCGGCTTTTTTGAGTCCCAAACGATGATTCAGCAAAATCAAATCAGGAGAATATTCTCTGCACTGCTTCATCATTTCTATAAACATACTTTCCTTATCTTCTCTCAAAGGTCCGCAAACTGCATCAAATTTAAACAAAGCCCAATGATAATCACGGCATAGAGATACCAACATATCTTTTCTCCGCTGAGCACTCTTCAATGTATTCCCAAAACCGTCCGGCCCTCCCCACATTCCCAAGCGCATACCATTTTTCTGAGCTTTTCTATATACGGTATCTAATCCGTCAGGAAATTTCTGTTTGAAACGTATCGACTCCATATCTCCGTAAAAATTTTTTCCATCGATCAAACCTGCATCGAAAGCATAAATGTCCAGCTCCATCCCGTATTCGTTCCGAAGCCATTCAAAGAAATCCATATTTATAAGAGTCTGTTTTTCCGAAGGGCCTTCATTCGTATTGTTAATCCATGAGAAATACTCCGAACGAGACAAACTTTTTTCATCAGTTCCGCGATTGACAACCTCTTGAGAAAACAAGTGACTACAAACAAATAATACGCATAATATACATGTGTGTATTTTCATAAATAAAAACTTTTTCCATATCCGTTTTTCCGGATACCGATTTTCAGATTGCAAGGTATGACACGCATGTTAAAAAAATGAGATGAGATATATTAATATGGAGTTAAAAAAAGATTAAAAAGAAATTTCAATTATTTTACAGCATTAATTCCTTTTTAAAGGCTGACTTTATTTTCTACTCCCTTTCCTAAAAGAGAAATATAATAAAAAACTCGCATAAAATATAATCACAAAAAATTTGCTATTATATTTACCTTCAATATTATACAATTTCCGTAAACCTAACAAAAAACTAAAATTTATATATGATGCAACTGATAACAAAATATCTCCCTGCAGATTATACCGATAGCTTTCAAAAAACAATCAGCAGCGAGTCCTCAATACAAGTCAACGACTTA
Source organism: Coprobacter fastidiosus (assembly GCF_030296935.1). Classification (NCBI taxonomy): domain Bacteria; kingdom Pseudomonadati; phylum Bacteroidota; class Bacteroidia; order Bacteroidales; family Barnesiellaceae; genus Coprobacter; species Coprobacter fastidiosus. The sequence continues at coordinate 912,648 of NZ_AP028032.1, forward strand.
TTTAAACTAATGTTTATCGAATATCCCAAATGGGGATTATGGCTGCTAAAAGTAAGAGATTTAATAGTTAAACCGTTAGGACTTAAAACAAACAAAACTTTTATAGATTTAATAATTGAAGAAAATAATGAAGAAATTATTTGGGGAACAGAAGACAAACACCTAACCTTCTATATATCTATATATTGTTCGAAAAATTATAACAAACGACAAAGCGTAAGTTTGACAACAATAGTCAAATACAATAATTTATTAGGGAAAATATATTTCTATATTATCTGGATATTTCACAGAATTGTAGTAAAATATCTCTTCAAACGAGCAATAAGACGTTGGTATAAACAAAGAAGGGTATTAATAAAATAACTATAATAATGAACCAGATAATAAAAAAGTCTGTGATTAAAAATATCCATATTCCGACGGTGTAAGAGACTGCCTAAAAGGAAGATTTACAATAAGAAAAACTGAGAAAATGATTTTACTTCAGAATTTAAGTTTTAGTCTAAAAAAATATAAAATTTATTTTATATCGCTCAAATTAATACGTACATTTGTCCTCTGATAATAAAACCATGTAATTAATTTACAAAGACTATGAGCTATATTCAAAACAACCTACAAGCTGGTGAAGAAATAAAATATAAAGCAAATATTCACTGGTATATATTCGTATATCCGATAATACTATTATTACTGGGAGTTTTCTTTTCATGTGCACAGACAGGTATCATTTATTATATCGGCTTACTTTTGTTATTGTTAGGACTGTTTCATTTGACAAAAAGAATTCTTTTAAAGGTGGGAGCTGAATATGTTGTCACAAATAAAAAGGTAATTCTAAAATCAGGTATTTTAAGCCGGGACGCTCTCGAATTGATTTTAAGTAAATGTGAGGGACTACGTATTAATCAAAGTATTATGGGACGTATTTTAGGTTTTGGTTCTATTATCGTAACTACGGGTGGGGTGACAAATAAATTTAACTTTATTGCTAATCCTATAAAATTCAGAAACGAAATCAACGCGCAAATTCAATAAATACCTCTATACATGGCAACACCCTGCTCTAAAAATGCGAGAAGTGGAGTCAATGCATGTCGAATATTTTCAGAAAACTTATCACAGTTTGTGGATATTATGAACTTTGTCTTTTAAAGGTAAAAAGATGTACTTTAAGGCAGACACAAGGGGATAAAAAAAACTCCCACAAATTCAATAATTTGTGGGAATTATCTGCTTGTTGTCCGATTAATTCAGCGGAGAGAGGGGGATTCGAACCCCCGGTACCCGAAGGTACAACGGTTTTCGAGACCGCCACAATCGACCACTCTGCCATCTCTCCAATACTGCTATTCTTTTGCAGCGAAAAGTACGATATTTTGACTCTGCAAATGTAGATATTTTTTTGATGAGCAAAAAAATATTTTACTTTTTTGTTCGTATAAAAAAGAAGATATATTACTTATAAATAAAATTGTTTGACTATATAATTCTCAGTAAATAGATTTATGAACTTTATTTTGGGGAAAATATTGGAGACCGGAGTTTATGGCAATAAAAAAAACCTACAAATCGCTGATTTGTAGGTTTTTGTCTTCCTACTGTCCTTTTTTGTCCAGTAGGTTCTGCGGAGAGGGAGGGATTCGAACCCCCGGTACCTTGCAGTACAACGGTTTTCAAGACCGCCGCGATCGACCACTCTGCCACCTCTCCAATGCCTTTGTCCTTCAAAAGCGATGCAAAGGTAGTTTATTTCTATAAATACACAAAATTTTGAACATATTTTTTCATATTTGGACACAATATTCAAGATAACAAATTACAAAGCAACATTTAAAGTGAGAATAGAAAAACGGAGAAAAACATCTTTTTTGTAGTATATTTGTTGTAAATAAAAAAACAAAGATATTATGAGCAGTTTTAACGAAATTATCAACTCTGAAAATCCCGTATTAGTCGATTTTTTTGCTGAATGGTGCGGACCTTGTAAAATGATGAAACCCATTTTAGAAGAACTGAAAAAATCGGTAGGTGATCAATTTACGATTTTGAAAATAGACATCGACAAAAACAGGGCTCTGGCTATACATTACGGTATACAGTCCGTACCTACTCTTATTATTTTCAAAGAAGGGAAACCCATATGGAGACAATCTGGTGTTATGCAAACACAGGCGTTAAAGGAAATTCTGGGAAAATATAAATAATAAAGAAGAGCTTATTTCTTTTATTACTTGCCTTACTTCTGTTTTTGTTCTACCTTTGCCAACAAATTTACCGGCAAATATGTACTGGAAATTATTCTATACATTCTTTAAAATAGGGGCATTTACCTTTGGTGGTGGATGGGCAATGATCTCCATAATAGAAAAAGAAGTGGTTGATAAGCATAAGTGGCTGAATAAGAACGAATTTCTGGATGCATTAGCCATATCTCAATCTTTACCGGGAATCTTGGCCGTTAATATTTCTATTTTAACCGGAAATAAACTGAAAGGAGTTCGAGGAAGTATTGCTGCGACATTAGGGACTGTACTTCCGTCTTTTATTCTCATTTTACTTATTGCTATATTTTTTGCAAAATCTTATAATAATCCGATAGTAGAACGAATTTTCAAAGGAATACGGCCTGCGGTAGTAGCATTGATAATAGCCCCGGTCTTTACTACCGGAAAATCAGCAAAGATCAATAAATGCAATATATGGATTCCAGCCTCAGTAGCATTATTGATATGGGGTACAGGATTATCTCCGATTTATTTTGTTCTCGCCGGAGGTATAGGAGGTATTCTCTATTACAGATATATAAAATGTCATTTTAAGAATAAAGGAGATAAAAGAGATGGTGTATCTTAATTTGTTATGGGCTTATCTGAAAATCGGACTTTTCGGATTTGGTGGCGGATATGCCATGCTTTCTTTAATACAACACGAAGCTGTCGAAGTAATTCATTATGGTGAATCGTCTCCATGGCTCACTTCTAAAGAATTCACCGATATAGTAGCCATCTCTCAAATGACTCCCGGTCCTATAGGTATCAACAGTGCCACCTATATCGGATATGTAGCAACCGGAGGCAGTATCTTAGGCTCTATATTAGCGACAGTTGCCGTTTGTTTACCATCGTTCATATTAGTGCTACTAATCGGCAAATTCTTATTAAAGCATCAAAATAATGTTTATATAAAAAGCATTTTTGCAGGATTACGGCCAATCGTCGTCGGATTGATAGCTTCAGCAGCTTTAATTCTCATGAATAAAGAAAATTTTCCCGACTATACTCTCAGCATTTTAATTTGTATCGGAGCTTTTTGTCTGGTACATTATACCAAGCTTCATCCTATATGGATTATTGTATTAGCAGGAGTCACCGGATTCCTTGTATATTGATCTACAAGAAGTTTTTTAAATATGACATACGAAGAAACGTTACATTATTTATATAATCAATTACCGGTTTTTCAACAAGTAGGTTCAAGTGCCTATAAGCCGGGATTAGGAAATAGTGAGGCTTTAGATGTATTTTTTGATCATCCTCACCGCAAATACCACACTATACATATCGCCGGAACAAACGGAAAAGGATCTACATCTCACTTATTAGCTGCAATTTTGCAACAAAGCGGATATAAAGTAGGGCTTTACACCTCACCTCACCTCGTCGATTTCCGGGAACGGATTAGAATAAACGGGGAAGTAATTAGCAAAGAAGCTGTTATGGATTTTACTCAAAGATATATTGAACCGACGCGTAATATATATCCCTCCTTTTTCGAGTTAACGATGATGATGGCTTTCGATTATTTCGCTGCATGTAAAGTCGATGTCGCAGTCATTGAGGTAGGGCTAGGAGGCCGATTAGACAGTACAAATATTATCACCCCAGACCTCAGTATTATTACAAATATAAGTTTCGACCATGTACAATTTTTAGGAAATACTTTACCTGAAATCGCCAAAGAAAAAGCCGGAATCATCAAACCTAATATTCCGGTCCTAATAGGAGAAGCCGAAGGAGAAATAAAACAAGTATTTATAGATAAAGCTCGATGTGAAAACTCTCCTATTTATTTTGCTGAAGATATTAAACCTATTATTCATTCAAGACTGGAAGATTCTGGGAAATGGATTTTCGAGAGTAACAAATATCCAAATCTTACAGGCGAACTTGGTGGTTTTTGTCAAGAAAAAAATGCAGCAACAGTTCTTGCTGCAATAGAACTATTACAGCAAATGAATTATGTAATTCCCGATAAAGCCGTATATCAAGGATTCAGGAATGTCACTAAACTTACAGGATTGCAAGGCCGGTGGCAACGTATAAATGATATTCCTAAAGTAATCTGCGATACCGGACATAACATCGGAGGAATACAATATATCGTGCGTCAGCTAAATTCAGAAAAATACAGGACTCTCCGTATTGTAATCGGAATGGTAAATGATAAAGATATAAATGGAGTTCTATCCATATTGCCTCAAGACGCCATCTATTATTTTACACAAGCATCGATACCTCGAGCACTTCCCGCTCAAGAAATGATGCAGAAAGGTTTGGCTCATGGTTTAATAGGCACACACTTCCCCACAGTAAAAGAAGCCTATAAGAAAGCTATTAACGACAGTGATCCGAGTGACTTGATTTTTGTCGGAGGTAGTACATTTATTGTAGCAGACTTGCTAAGTTTTTTAAAACAAAAATGTCTCACAACAAAGATGTGAGACATTTTTATGTCCATAAAATAAATTATTTTATCGCAATTACCTCTATCTCTACTAATGCTCTTTTAGGCAATTCTTTAACAGCCACTGCAGAACGAGCCGGAAAAGCGCCGGAGAATTGGGTTGCATATACAGCATTCATATCAGCAAAAAGAGACATATCGGCAAGAAAAACCGTTGTCTTTACAATATTATCAAACGCATAACCAGCTTCTTCCAATACGGCTTTAATATTAGAAAAAACTTGTGTCGTTTGTTCTTTAATCCCTCCTTCTACAATTTCCGAAGTAGCCGGATTAATAGGTATTTGTCCGGAAGCAAAAAGCATATTTCCAACTTCTATCGCCTGACTATACGGACCTATTGCAGCAGGGGCTGCCTTTGTCGCTATTACTTTTTTCATCTTTATTTATTTTATATTAAACATACAAAGATAATCAATAATACGAAGAAAACCGATTTGAACAAATAATAGAATTATGAATAAATATATACTAAAAAATATGTATCATTCCAAGATTATTCTATACCTGACGAAGAAGACATCAATTATGAAATGAATGTCAATAACAAGCGTTATCAAGCCGTTTTTTATCAAAAACCGACAACTATAGATTCTATAACTACTAAAAAAGAGATAAGAACACTCCTATTATCTAAATATTCAGAAGAACAATTAGCAAATCCGACAGAAGAAATGCAATCGGATATTCTTGAGCTTTCTCTTGAATATATGACAGAAAAACTATCAAAAAAAACGGTTTGGTTTATGATAGACGAAAAATATGGAAAATATCGCATCATAATATTCTATGAAAATTTATACAATAGTGCAACCGGAGAAGATTTATAAAAGTTAAATTATGAAGGACATATTAATATTTACCGCCGGAATAGTTACCGGGGCAGTCTTAATGATTTTTATCTCCTTAGTCTTTGCCAGTAATTTTTCCCATAATGATATGAATCTATTTGAAAATGAAGGAGAATGTATCAGCGAAAACTCTTTTGAAGTTTTCCAAGTATTGGATTCGGGTGACGCTTTAGCAAATGAGATAGAAGAAAAATATTCAACATCATTACACACAGGTTTAGTCGTTTTATTTTTACACGAAAACGGAAAATCTTATTATGACGACCAAATTATTAAAATTCCTTCCGGAAAATGTGTAAAACAAATAGGAGTATATAAGTACCCAACAAAGGATGGATTTGAAAAAACTGTACCTATCGTTGACATCCGAAAAAAATAAACATGTTATGTTTTGGATAAAACGGCCGACACCCGATAGAAGTGCCGGCTGTTTTTGTAAAATTAGGTGTCTATCCTTTTCCGATAATAAGATTATAGTTATTTAACATTTATAGTTATTGTACTAAATCAGATAAGAAAAATGTTTCTTAGATACTGTAAAGACGACACAAAGAAAGGATCTTATTGTACACAATACAAATAGAATATCCGACATACAAAATAAAACTGCTAAATAAAAGGCGATTAGGCTTTTATTTCAAAAATATATCTTCTATATTTGACATACGAATTTCGAAAAAAGGTAAGTTATTCGCTATGAAAACACACGCTTATAACCCACACGTTTCTGTAGATTGTGTCCTTATCGGATTTAACGGAGAATCGTTAAAAGTCTTACTTACGGAACAAAGTGAAACTCCCAATAACAAAAAAGGAAGCGGTATGAAATTACCGGGACGTCCGATATTTGATGATGAAGATTTGGATGAAGCTGCACATAAAGTTCTTTTAGAAATTACCGGAATGAACGATCCGTATCTAAAACAATTTAAAACTTTCGGTGCTCCCGATCGAACCAGTAATCCGGATGATTTATCTTGGCTGGAAGAAACGACTCAAGTAAAAATGGGACGTATCGTGACAATCGGCTATATGTCGGTCATTCGCATCACGAACAAAATGAACATGAATTTTCAAAATCATAAAGTCACTTGGTGTCCCGTTCAAGAATTACCGCGCCTTGCTTTCGACCATAAAAATATTATTGAAGAAGCTATACGAGAAATAAGACGTACATCTAAACTATATCCGGCTATTTTATTCGAATTATTACCGGCCAAATTCACAGCTTTAGAATTACGTCGCCTATATGAAGTGATCTACGATAAGGAAATGGATGTAAGGAATTTTCATAAAAAAATAACTGCAATGCCCTATGTCATAGCATTAGAAGAAAAGCAAACAAATGTCGCACACAGGGCTGCCAGATATTATCGATTCGATAAAAAAACATATAACAAACTATACGGACAATATTAAAATTATCAACTTTAAATCATCATAAAGCCAATGTATTTATTAGGATATGACATAGGAAGCTCTTCTGTAAAAGCATCATTAGTGGATGCTCAAAGCGGATTATGCGTAGCTTCGGATTTTTTCCCGAAACAGGAAATGGAAATTATCGCGGTAAAATCAGGTTGGGCAGAACAAAATCCCGAACAGTGGTGGGAGAACCTGAAGTTAGCTACAGAGTCGGTACTCAAACAATCTAATATCGATGCTTCCGATATAAAAGCAATCGGCATTTCATATCAAATGCACGGTCTTGTCGTCGTAGACAAGAATCAAAAAGTATTGCGTCCGGCAATCATTTGGTGCGACAGTCGTGCAGTACCTTATGGAGAAAAAGCATTTGAAACTCTCGGGAAAGAGTACTGCCTTTCTCATCTATTAAATTCTCCGGGAAATTTTACGGCTTCAAAATTAGCTTGGATCAAAGCAAACGAACCGGAAGTTTTTGAAAAAATAGACAAAATAATGCTGCCGGGAGACTACATCGCCATGAAGTTAACAGGCAATAGTTGCACAACCATATCGGGATTGTCCGAAGGTATTTTCTGGGATTTCAAAAATGAGACCATCTCAAAAGAGCTAATGGAATACTACGGATTTGATCAAAGTTTGATTGCCTCAATCGTCCCGACATTCGGGCTACAAGGTGAGATGAATGCCGAAGCTGCAGCAACATTAGGATTGAAAATCGGTACTCCCGTTACCTACCGTGCCGGAGATCAGCCCAATAATGCACTATCTTTAAATGTTCTAAATCCCGGAGAAATCGCATCTACCGCAGGGACATCCGGTGTCGTCTATGGAATTAACGGTCATGTCAATTATGATCCTTTGTCAAGAGTCAACACTTTTGCTCATGTAAACCATGATAAAGCAAATACTCGACTCGGAGTATTACTTTGTATAAACGGAACCGGTATCCTAAACTCATGGATAAAACGGAATATAGCATCTGCCGACACATCTTATACAGATATGAATAATCTTGCTTCTCAAGTAAAAATAGGAGCTGATGGTGTAAGTATCATACCTTTTGGCAACGGGGCAGAACGCATTTTACAAAATCGAGAAATATCAGCATCCGTACATGGCATAAATTATAACATACATGATAAACGTCACCTGATGCGTGCAGCACAGGAAGGTATAGTGTTTTCATTCAAATACGGAATGGAAATCATGGAAAGTATCGGAATCGATATTCATACAATCAAAGCCGGACATGCCAACATGTTTTTGAGTCCGTTATTTAGAAATACACTTTCCGGAATCACTCAAGCAACAATAGAATTGTATGACACAGACGGTTCGGTAGGAGCAGCCAAAGGCGCAGGAATAGGTGCAGGAATTTATAAAAATGCCGAAGAGGCCTTTGCATCATTAAAGAAAATAGAGGTGATCGAACCAGAAATAAAAAATATCTCCGCTTATCAAGGCGCATATAATTTATGGAAGAAAAGACTTGAAGAGTCTATGAAATAAAAATAATAACCTTTTATAAAACAAAAAACTATGGCAACAAAAGAGTATTTTCCTGGTATCGGAAAAATTAAATTTGAAGGTGTAGAAAGTAAAAATCCGATGGCTTTCCGGTATTATGATGCTGAAAAAGTCGTAATGGGTAAAAAAATGAAAGATTGGTTGAAATTTTCTATGGCTTGGTGGCATACACTATGTGCAGAAGGTGGAGATCAATTCGGAGGAGGAACAAAAAAATTCCCGTGGAACGATTCTGAAAATCCGGTAGAAGCTGCAAAACACAAAATGGATGCAGGATTTGAATTCATGCAAAAAATGGGAATCGAATACTACTGTTTCCACGATGTCGATCTGGTCGCAGAAGCTGAAACTATCGAAGAATATGAAGCAAATTTAAAAGAAATCGTAGCTTATGCTAAAAAGAAACAAGCAGAAACCGGAATTAAACTGCTTTGGGGTACTGCTAACGTATTCGGACACGCACGTTATATGAATGGTGCAGCAACTAATCCTGATTTCGATGTAGTAGCGCGAGCTGCCGTTCAAATCAAAAATGCAATTGATGCTACTATCGAATTAGGCGGAACTAATTATGTATTCTGGGGTGGACGTGAAGGCTATATGTCTCTTTTGAATACCGATCAAAAACGTGAAAAAGAACATTTAGCCCAAATGTTGAAAATGGCTCGGGATTATGCTCGTGCAAAAGGTTTCAAGGGTACGTTCTTGATTGAACCTAAGCCTATGGAACCGACCAAACATCAATACGATGTAGATACGGAAACCGTTATCGGATTCTTAAAAGCTCATGGTTTGGATAAAGATTTTAAAGTAAACATCGAAGTCAATCATGCAACATTGGCAGGGCACACATTCGAACATGAATTATGCGTAGCAGTGGACAACGGTATGTTAGGTTCTATCGATGCTAACCGTGGAGACTATCAAAACGGATGGGATACAGACCAATTTCCTATCGATAATTTCGAATTAACTCAAGCAATGATGCAAATTATCCGTAACGGCGGTTTCGGCAATGGCGGTACTAATTTCGATGCTAAAACTCGTCGTAATTCTACCGATCTTGAAGATATTTTTATTGCACACATTGCAGGTATGGATGTTATGGCCAGAGCATTATTAAGTGCAGCCAAGTTGTTGGAAGAATCTCCTTACAAAAAAATGTTGGCCGACCGTTATGCTTCTTTCGATTCAGGTAAAGGTAAAGAGTTTGAAGAAGGGAAATTGTCTCTGGAAGACATCGTAGCTTACGCTAAAGCTAACGGTGAACCTAAACAAACCAGCGGCAAACAAGAATTATACGAAGCAATCGTAAATATGTATTGCTAATTCTCACATTATTGAAGTAAGTGATAAGGGAATATTCCCTTATCACTTTTGCATAATATCAACTTTAACTTCATTATTATCTTATTTTAAGACACTATGAACAATACAACCACAGAAGGGAGTAAATTTTATTTATACTCCATCACAGCTGTAGCAATCTTGGGCGGTCTGCTATTCGGATACGACACAGCTGTTGTTTCGGGTGCAGAAAAAGGGTTAGAAGCTTTTTTTCTTACTGCCACCGATTTTCAATATGACAAAATATTACATGGTATTACTTCTTCCAGCGCATTATTGGGTTGTGTTATCGGAGGAGCAATTTCCGGCATATCAGCATTGCGTTTAGGTCGCCGTAATTCTTTACGTTTGGCATCCGTACTGCTTTTACTCTCAGCATTAGGTTCTTATTATCCCGAATTTTTATTCTTTAAATATGGAGAAGCGAATCTAAATGTCTTGATAGCATTTAACTTTTATCGTATTTTAGGAGGTGTAGGTGTAGGTCTTGCTTCTGCAATATCTCCTATGTATATCGCAGAAATAGCTCCATCCGAAATACGCGGTACTCTTGTTTCTTGTAATCAATTCGCTATTATTTTCGGTATGTTGGTCGTATATTTTGTAAACTACTTGATTTTAGGCGACCATCAAAATCCCATTATACTGAAAGACGCACAAGGCGTTCTATCGGTAAGCCCAGAATCTGATATGTGGACAGTAAAAGAAGGCTGGCGTTATATGTTCGGATCAGAATCGTTTCCGGCAATACTTTTCGGAATTTTACTATTTTTTGTACCCAAAACTCCTCGATATTTGGTGCTGATAGAACAAGAAGAGAAAGCTTTCTCTATTCTGGAGAAAATCAACGGACAGAAAAAGGCAAAAGAGATACTAAACGATATAAAAAGTACGGTACACGAAAAAACCGAAAAGTTGTTTACTTATGGCGTTCCGGTAATCATTATCGGTATATTATTATCGGTATTCCAACAAGCCATAGGGATTAATGCGGTCTTATATTATGCACCTCGTATGTTTGAAAATGCAGGAGCTGAAGGCGGTGGTATGATGCAAACCGTGATTATGGGTATTGTTAATATCCTTTTCACTCTCGTTGCAATCTTTACAGTTGACAGATTCGGCCGCAAACCGTTATTAATTATCGGATCTATCGGTATGGCTATCGGTGCATTTGCCGTAGCTATATGTGACAATATCGGTCTTAAAGGTATCATTCCCGTTCTTTCCATTATTGTATACGCTGCTTTCTTCATGATGTCTTGGGGTCCTATTTGCTGGGTGTTAATTTCAGAAATATTCCCTAACACGATTCGAGGAAAAGCTGTCGCTATCGCAGTAGCATTCCAATGGGTATTTAACTATATCGTATCTTCTACATTCCCGCCTTTATACGAATTCAGTCCTATGTTCGCTTACAGTTTATATGGCATCATCTGTGTAATCGCAGCGATCTTCGTATGGCGTTTTGTCCCTGAAACTAAAGGCAAATCATTAGAAGACATGAGTAAACTGTGGAAAAAATAATCTCTATACCTCTAATCTTAAAAGCGGCGAGATATCTCGCCGCTTTTTTTATACCCACAGAACCAAAATAAGATCCTAATAGAACATAAAAAAGCATTTTCACATTTGATTTATAAAACAAACGAAAATATATTTGCAACAAAATAAGCTATAAATCTGTATATTACAAATACATTATACAACTTATATTCGATTTTTATGTACATAACCCTTACTATCTTAGTATTATCCGCAATTTTTTTCATGAACGGCAAGATTCGTTCGGATGTGGTAGCACTCTGTGCACTCGTACTTCTTTTAGTTTTTCAAATATTGACTCCGGAAGAAGCATTATCTGGATTTTCCAATTCCATTGTCATTATGATGGTTGGGCTATTTGTTGTCGGAGGTGCTATTTTTCAGACCGGATTAGCCAAAATGATCAGTGCGAAAATATTAAGAATGGCAGGTAAAAGTGAACTGAAACTATTCATCCTTGTTATGCTGGTAACCGCTGCAATCGGAGCATTTGTCAGCAATACAGGAACAGTTGCTCTGATGTTACCTATCGTCGTCAGTTTGGCTTTAAGCGCAAACATGAACGCCAGCCGTCTGCTCATGCCGTTAGCATTCGCAAGCAGTATGGGAGGTATGATGACCTTAATCGGAACTCCGCCTAACCTTGTCATTCAAAATACACTGACAGAAAACGGATATGCCCCCCTTTCTTTTTTCTCTTTCACTCCGGTCGGTATTATTTGTGTCCTGACAGGTATTATAGTACTTATTCCGTTAAGCAAAATATTTCTTTCCCAAAAAGGACAAAATAACAATAATAAAACAAACAGAAACAAATCTTTGAATGAATTGGTTAAAGAATACCAACTTGCAGATAATTTATTCAGAATAAAAGTAAATCCTAAATCTCCTGTCATCGGTAAAAATGTAGTTGAACTGGATATTCGAAAAAAATACGGATTGAACGTTTTGGAAGTACGACGCATCTCTCAGTCTCAATCACGTTTCTTAAAGTCGGTCAATCAAAAACTTGCAACTGACACGACATTACAAAGCGAAGATGTAATTTATGTAATGGGAGATTTCGACCGGATACACCAAATTGCGCAAGAATTAGATCTTTATATCATCGACTCGCATACTACTGAAGAATCTGGGAAGAATAAAGAGAACTCTCTCGATTTTTATGATATCGGTATTGCCGAAATTTTATTGATGCCAAATTCACGCCTCATCAATCAAAGTGTTAAAGATGCCGGGTTCAGAGATAAATACAATCTAAATGTTCTCGGAATACGTCGTAAAAAGGAATATATTTTACATGATATAAAAGATGAAAAAATCCACTCGGGAGACGTATTACTCGTACAAGGGACATGGAACGATATAGCCCGGTTAAGTGAAGATCAATCGGAATGGGTCGTATTAGGTCAACCGCTTACCGAAGCTGCCAAAGTGACCTTAGATTATAAAGCTCCCGTCGCTGCAACAATCATGGTTCTTATGATAGCTGCAATGATGTTCGATTTTATTCCGATCGCACCTGTTACAGCCGTTATGATAGCTGGATTGTTAATGGTTCTTACCGGATGTTTTCGAAATGTAGAATCAGCCTATAAAACTATTAATTGGGAAAGTATCGTACTTATTGCTGCCATGCTTCCCATGTCTTTAGCATTGGAAAAAACAGGCGCATCAAAAGTCATTTCGCACTCGTTGGTTACAGGATTAGGTCAATACGGCCCGGTCATATTGTTAGCAGGAGTTTATTTTACGACATCACTGATGACGATGTTTATCAGCAATACAGCTACAGCAGTATTACTCGCTCCCATCGCAATGCAATCGGCTATAGGAATCGGAGTAAGCCCCTATCCTTTCCTATTTGCTGTAACCGTTGCAGCAAGCATGTGTTTTGCATCTCCGTTCTCCACACCTCCGAACGCATTAGTAATGCCGGCAGGACAATATACATTTATGGATTATGTGAAAGTCGGATTGCCTCTTCAGATTATTATCGGAGTTATCATGATCTTTACCCTGCCTCTTATTTTTCCGTTTTAAATCCATACTTCTAAAGGGGCTGTCTAAAATTTGCACGGATCAAGTTCGAGAGAAATCCACAAGAAGTCAGCCCCTTTCTCGAAAGGAATAAAGGAGTGTATGATCGTATCAATGAGTGCATGCCAATAGATTTGAATATTGTATTGAACGGGTTGCTACAAAAAATCCCCCTTCCCCTTTCAAGAGGAAGGAGAACCGTACCGGTATTGCCAACAATATTATAGGCTCGTTTTTACTCGTCAGATAAGCGAGTTATCATCCTCATAAAACAGGAAAAGCAACTTTTCAATGTATTATCTTGAAAAAGGAGGTTTTCATATCTTTCAGATTACTATTCTTTATGAGTAAGAATAGTTTCGATATTATACCGAGGGCGATCTTTCACTTCGATATAAATTTTTCCGATATACTCTCCTATTATCCCAATGGAAATCAGAACCAAAGCTCCGATAAACCACACAGAAAGCATTAGTGATGCCCATCCTGCAACAATATCTCCTGTTAAATAAGAACATAACGTATATATAAATGCACAAAACGTCATAATCAGGAAAAATACGCCAGCACCGAATATCAAACGCACAGGTTTTACCGAGAATGAGGTTATACCGTCTATCGCAAAATTGAGCATTTTACTCAAGGGATATTTAGATTCTCCGGCAAAACGCTCATGACGGTCATAATATACACATGTCGTATTGTAACCGATCAACGGCACTATACCTCGTAAAAATAAATTACGTTCTCTGAATTTCATAAGTTGTTCCAACGCCCGTTTACTCATCAAACGATAATCGGCATGATTATAAACCGATTTCACTCCTAATCCCGTCATCAACTTATAAAAACAAAGAGCTGTAGTCCGTTTGAAAAAAGTATCTTTCTGTCGAGATTTTCTCACTCCATATACAATGTCGAATCCTTCATCGTATTTCTTTACCATTTCTTCTATAACCGAAACATCATCTTGCAAATCGGCATCTATCGAAATCGCAAGATCACTCATATCTTTAGCGACCGTCAATCCTGCCATCAACGCATTCTGGTGTCCGACATTACCGGCCAAATTAACACCATATATATACTTATTCTCTTTATATAATTTACGGATAAGTTCCCATGTATTATCCCGACTACCGTCATTGACAAACAATATAAAACTGTCGGGAGAAATCATCTCTTTCTTTATCAATCCTTCAAGGACAGAAATAAGACGTCTGGATGTTTCGTTTATTACTTCCGACTCGTTATAACACGGGACAACGATACTTAGTATCATATATTTTCAAAGTTAAAAGACAAATTAATAAATTAACGAAATCAAAGATACATAACATATCGCATTAAAACCAATCAATTTATATAAAATCTCACAGTCAGATTAAGAACCTGCCTAAATTTTTCGACAAAACAATATTCAGGCAAGTTCTTAATCTTAATATCTAAAAAGTAATTTATTTATAATGCTTTCACGCTAAAGACATAGCGTCCTTTTTCTACCATTTTTTTTGCCGTCAGGGAAAGACGGAATATTTTCTCACCCCAAACATTAGATAATCTGGGATCTGTAAGCAAAATTGTCTCTAAAGACGGTGTAAACAAAGACTTATCATAATAGAGCTCTACAATTTGTCCCTCTACCGAAATTTTCACTTTCCCTGCCGTATTCAAATCAATATCTCCCCATAATAAAAAATTTACCTGATTTTCATTTTTCAATTTCTTTAAAATAAAATCATCAGAAATATCCAGACTACTGTCCCGAAGACGATATGTTCTTATCCACTTTTCGACCTCCGCATTATCGGGATAAGCAGCAGCAATATTCATAGACAATTGCTTTTTCTTTTTGTCCAACAAAACATTCGTAGCCTTATATTCAGACCCGAATTTTTGAGGCACTCCGTTGATCATCGGTAAATTATGATAATTGCTTTGCATCGTCCATATCGTATAACGTTCTTTTCCGAAAGTTTGCCGTGTATAAGTACCGACTCCGGCATCTATAATAACCGGAACTGCGTTATAGTATAAAGAAAATGTCCCGACATCATTATGATTATGACTTTCGTTATTATATCCGCCTTTAACAGCTAAGAAAAAACCTTTTTTATTTTTCAAATAACAGAATTGTGTTTCCGGATACCATGTTACCTCCGGAGTCTGGTGTACCGGAGTCGTTTTTTGCATACCTTCGCTATAAAGCAGACATTGCAATGTACGGAATATATCTCTTCCCGACGTTATGACGATTCCACCTTTTTTACGCGACAGCCAAGCTGCATACTTTTGCATTTCATCACTGCCGATTGCTTTTCCATAGCGAAAAATCAAACCGGCATCTCCGCCACCCTTTGCAGAAGCATCGGCAAAATTAACGACCCAGCCGTCACCGACATAAGTCCGAGAAATATATTCCCCCATATTACGGATTAAAGGGTTCGTGAACAAAGACAATTTTCCTCCCGTAGCGTCATACAACAATTGCAGATAATCATACATTTTTCCAGCAGCATGCCCCCAATAGGATGGTCCTTCTTCACACGCTCCGTCAGAATGGACATAATTTATAAATTTATCTACCGAAACCATTGTCCTATATACGGCATCGGCCAATTTGTTTTTATCATTCTCCAATAACAAAAAGCATTGTAATACATTTGCATTACACCAAGGATTCCAATTATTTACCAACTGCCCCTTGTAATCAAATGCCATCCACCAGAAACGATCTTCCTGCATATAAGTATCCATAATTCGTTCTTTTATCTCCTTATAAAGACGTTTTGATATTATAGGATCTACTTTATCGAACTCTTCATGAAAAAAATAATATACCCATGACAAAAGAGCTCCCATATCTCCAGAAACCAAATCGATTATATGTTCCGTATAATCGGGTAAAGACCGTTTAGAGTGCTGAGCAGGAAGATGGGCGGAAAGAGCCCAAGATGTCATTTCACACGAATATACTACACCATTGACTAGCTGATCGATAAAACGGCCTTTTCCTTCAGCTAATTCAGCAATTGCCAGATCTGCAATCGCATTATTATTACTGCTATTAGGGTTTTCCATAATTTTACGATTACCTGTACGTTCATATTCCAAATAATCGGTAGCTTTTATGACTTTCCATTCATAATTCAGTTGCTTTTCACCTCGTCTGATCAGCATCTGTTTATGTTCTTTTGTTAAAGCATCCCATCCTTCACGATCGGTATATTTTGGATAAGATACCCATTTTTGATTGGGAATAAAAATTTCTTTAAGCCGTGTTACATCGGCCTGTTTTTCTAAAAGATTTCTCTCTTCATATCCATATCCGGAATAAGAAAGAATCAAAAAAAGCATAAGGCATGAAAACTGTTTCATAGTTAATCGAAGGTTAAAAATTCGGTTGATACAAATATAAACAAATCAATAAGAGCCTGCCTATATTTTCCCGATAAAAAAATATTATTTTTCTTGAATTTTTACAGGTAAATCATTAAATGACAAATCTTTTAAAAGCACTTTACCTGCTGTATCATACATCTGTTCACGTGCCTTCAACAAAGCAACCCAATGCTTGTTATAAAGAGTATCTCTATTAATTTTAAACTGCTCAGAACCCAGCTCATCTATACGCATTAATAATGTTCCTACCGTCATTCCGGAAATATCGGATGCCGGCTGATATGCCAGCAAACGTTCATCATCAGTTGTCGTTTCCCTGACAATCCCTATCTCAATAAGTAAATATAGAACCTGACTGGTAAGCTTAATCGGAATCTGATAAGCCTTACTTATCTGCTGCATTGTCAGAGGTGTCTCTCCGTTTTCAAAACGTTTTACGATCACCGATGCGATCAGCAATACGACAAAATCTTTATATCGACGACTTATATTCTTTGTATCCTGTTCAAAATCATAACTTTCTATATTTTGAGCTGAAAACGAAAGAACCGCACCGAAAAGACAAATCAGCCATGAAAGTTGCATCCATAATAAAAACAACGGTAAAAATGCAAAACTTCCGTAAATAGCATTATACTTCGACACCCATATTTGCCCGCTGATATACAAAAACTGGAAAATCTGAAAAGCCGTACCGCAAATAATACCAGCAATAAAAGCGTTCCAGAATTTAACTTTTGTATTGGGCACCAAAACATATATTCCTGTAAACAATAAACAGGTCAAGAAATAGGGACTAAACGAAATTAGATTTCTTACCAAAGGACTTATAAAATATAAATACGCATTGCTGTCAATACCCGTAGATATAAACAAAGATATACCACTGGAAGCTATCATCAAGACCGGAAGTAAAACAAACATCGAAGTATAATCGGTAATTTTACGATAAAAAGAACGATTTTTCTTTACCTGCCATATATCATTCAACGTACTTTCTACAGTACCCATCAGGCTTATTACCGTCCAAAGTAAAAAGATAATACCGATTCCGACAAATACTCCGCTTTTAGCCTGCGTCAAATAGGCATCGACGAATGAAAGAGCATGTGCAAGCGCTTCCTTTTGAGCTGGAAAATAATCGAACAATTGACTTTGCACAATATTTTGAAAACCAAAACCTTTAGCTATGGCAAACATTAAGGCTAAAGCCGGAACGACAGCTAATAATGTGCTATAGGTAAGTGCCGATGCTTTTGACTGAAGGTCATCTTCTCGAAACCGACGTACTGAAATAAATATAGTCTTTGCCAGATTGATCAACCTACGACGCAACCCCGAAACATCATTCCCGGTAATACGCCACATATCTTCAAATATAAATTTCGATGCGGTGCGAAAGAATGTTACAATCCGGAGTACTATATTATTTTTCGCCATATTTACAACAATCATTGAATAAAAAATACAGCAGAACGATAAGCCGGGTTCTGTACCTTAAAAAAGGCGTCTGTCATTTATCTTATCTTTATGTCGCCATAAAGCTTTAGCGGTTTACCCCCCGACATTGGACGAGCAGCCCTACTGCGTCGGTATACATAACCTTACAACCCATAAGACGTACGGCTTTTCGTGTCACCACGAAAACCGGTGAGCTCTTGCCTCACCTTTTCACCCTTGCTGCAAGCAGCGGTTATTTTCTGTTACGTTACTCTACTCTCACGAATAGCTTCCCGTTAGGAAATATGGTGCTCTATGTTGCCCGGACTTTCCTCACATGTTTCCATGAGCGACAGACTGTCCTGCTGTATATACTTGCAAAGATAATCGATTACCGGCGGTTATCCAAACTGCTGCCCGACAAAAAGAACAATCTTGTGCGATTATAACATTATTATAGAGATGATTGTTTTCATCTATCAGACTTTATGTCAGTTATATCGGTAACTTTGTCGGTTTTCCAGACAATGGTCAGTTAACCCCTGTTAATCACCTAAGAGAGCTATTAAAAGTTTCTAAAAAGAAACAGAGAGAGAAATAACCGCACGGATATTGTATTAAATTTAACGACTCAAACATTTAAAAACAGAGATTTATTAACAAATGAATAACAGAAACGTCATGGAAAATTTCAGCAAAAAACTTATCAGTTTTGCACTCGTGGCTCTCGTTAGTTCCGGAGTATCCATTGGTGCTTACTCCTTTCTAAACCGCTCGAAATCAATAAGCGATAACGCTATTGAGGAAGCCGGAAGCAAATACGCCAAACCCGTAGCTTTTACTCCGGTTTCAAACCGTCCGGCTATTGAAACCGATTTTACAAAAGCGGCGGCCAGTACAGTAAATGCCGTTGTCAGTATAAAATCTACGACATCTGCCAAACAACAACAGCAAGGAATGATGCAAGATCCTTTCTTTGAATTCTTTTTCGGACAAAGAGGGGGTGGAAATATGAAACCTCAACCTCGTGTAGGAATGGGATCGGGAGTAATCCTCACCCCTGATGGTTATATTGTAACGAACAACCATGTAATTGAAGGCGCGGATATATTAGAGGTAACTTTAAATGATAAAAGATCTTTCAATGCTAAAATCATAGGAACAGACCCAAGTACCGATTTGGCTTTAATCAAAATCGAAGCAAAAGATCTTCCGACATTACCTTTCGGAGATTCGGACAAACTACAAGTCGGAGAATGGGTCCTGGCTGTCGGAAATCCATTCCAGCTCTACTCTACTGTTACAGCCGGTATTGTAAGTGCCAAAGCTCGTAGCTTAGGTATGATCAGTACAGGGAAAACCATGGGTATAGAATCTTTTATACAGACTGATGCAGCAGTAAATCCGGGTAATAGCGGAGGCGCTCTTGTAAATACAAATGGAGAATTAGTCGGTATAAACACAGCTATTTATTCCGAAACAGGAGCTTATTCTGGATATTCTTTTGCTATTCCGACAAGTATAGTAAGCAAAGTAATTACCGACTTGAAACAATATGGAACAGTACAACGTGCCGTGCTTGGAGTTATCATCCGCGATATTAATTCAGATCTCGCAAAAGAAAAAGACATTCAGATACAAGATGGTATTTATATAGAAGAAGTCAGCGACCGTAGTGCCGCCATGGAAGCCGGAATAAAGAAAGGAGACATTATCATTGCAATCAACGATGTACCTGTAAAAACTGCTTCTGCATTACAGGAACAGGTAAACCGTTATCGCCCCGGTGATAAAATAAAAGTAACAATTCACAGAGGAAAAGATACTAAAACGCTTTCGGTTACGTTAAAGAATAATCAAGGCAATACCGAAATTACCAAAACAAAAGGTATCGAGAGTCTTGGAGCAGCTTTCAAAGAGTTGAAAGATAATACTAAACGGGAACTAAATATCAGTTCTGGAGTTCAAGTTGTCGGTATCAAAGCCGGAAAATTCCAAAGAGCCGGTATTCGCGACGGATTTATTATTCTTAATATCAACGGTGTCAACGTAAAATCAGTCGATACGATCGAAAGTATTTTCAATGACATCATGAAAGGAAACAGCAGAGATAAAGTCATGTTCATCACCGGTATATATCCGAATGGGAAAACTGGATATTATGCTGTAGATCTTTCGGAATAAAGCATAGTTCTTAAATCAAATCATAAAAGCACAATTTACTGTAATTAAATTTGCAGAATTGTGCTTTTATCTTGGCAAATGGCAAAGAAGATTAATATCGGAAACAAATTATTTCCACCGTACGTTTTGCGAATAGCCAATATGGAAGAAAAGAGTTAGGACAAAATGGAACAAAGTTCTTTTCTTAACCGTAAGGTTTGAGAATTTGTAAAAAAACATTATATTTGCACTCCAAATTTCTAATCTGCAGGATGAGACAATTAAAGATCACAAAATCAATTACCAACAGGGAGAGCGCTTCGCTTGACAAGTACCTTCAGGAAATCGGACGAGAAGACCTGATTACTGTCGAAGAAGAAGTTGAACTTGCCCAGCGCATAAAAAAAGGAGATCGGGTTGCTTTAGAAAAACTAACCCGCGCCAATCTGCGTTTTGTCGTTTCTGTCGCCAAGCAATATCAAAACCAAGGATTAAGTCTTCCCGACCTGATCAACGAAGGAAATTTGGGTTTGATAAAGGCCGCTGAAAAATTTGACGAAACCAGAGGTTTTAAATTTATCTCTTATGCTGTGTGGTGGATACGTCAATCGATTCTTCAGGCTTTAGCAGAACAATCTCGTATCGTACGTCTTCCTCTCAATCAAGTAGGATCGCTGAATAAAATCAGCAAAGCCTTTTCTAAATTTGAACAGGAAAACGAACGTCGTCCTTCTCCGGAAGAATTAGCAGATGAATTGGATATCCCCGTAGACAAAATTTCGGATACAATGAAAGTTTCCGGACGTCACATTTCTGTTGACGCCCCATTTGTCGAAGGAGAAGACAACAGTCTGTTAGACGTGCTTATCAACGATGATTCGCCTATTGCCGACCGGTCATTGATCAATGAGTCCCTCGCTAAAGAAATAGATCGAGCATTAGCTACATTAACCGAAAGAGAAAGTGATATTATCAAAATGTTTTTCGGTATCGGATGTCAAGAAATGACATTGGAAGAAATCGGCGACAAATTCGGCCTCACCAGAGAGCGCGTACGCCAGATCAAAGAAAAAGCCATAAGAAGATTGAGACAAAGTTCTCGTAGCAAACTGCTTAAAACCTACTTAGGATAAGACAAGAAAGAGTGATCCTAAAAAACAAAGAGTGCATTCGGACAATTAACTCCGAATCACTCTTTTTCGTTTGATCTAAAAACCAATACCATGTCTAAAAAAAATTATTTGCTATTCATTCTCACTATTACCGCAATTTTATATTCCTCAGTCACCAACGCTCAAGAAGTAAAAGAGAGGGCGATGGTTGTCTATTCTAAAAAAACAAAAGAACACTCTAAAGCAAAAACATTCGCAGCATTTACCGATTTCGGAACTTCCCTCTTCATGAGACAAGATCCGGCATATCCCGATTTATCCGAGTGTAATGCCAGCTTAGATTTAGATATATCATACGGTTATTTTATCAATAGCTATTTCTACATAGGACCAGGCGCAGGAATACGAGCTTACTTCAGAGAAAATTTTACAATGTTCCCCATATTCGGAGAATTAAGAGGATGTTGGAAACGGACATTTATATATGGCAAAGGAGGATTCAGTTTATCTACTTCAGGGAACAATGACAGAGGAGGAGCATATGCCTCGATCGGTTTAGGAGTAAATTTCATATCTAAAACAAAATACAAGCTGTTTCTCAGCATGGGCTATGAATTTCAAGATCACAGACGTAAAGATACCTGCGTATTACGGAAAGAAATATTAACCGGAAAGAATGGCTTAGCCATTCGCATTGGCACACAATTCTAAAAAAATAAAGCAGCAATTAATTACAAATCAAAAGAATCACATCTTTACAAATTATATTCTATAAGATTTATATAGAAAAAAAATTCATTTTGTTTTGAATATTAAAAAAGCATTTCTATATTTGCAACCGAAAACGAAGGTATAAATATTTTTCAAATAAACATAAAACTTAATATGAAGCCGTTTGCAATTCTACTACTAGGTTTACAGATTATTATTCTATTGAGAACAATTAATAGGAAGTGAGCCAGTGTACAATAATATAAAGAGATAAATATAAAACCTTTCTCACTTCCGGTGTTGAAAGGTTTTTTTATATAGAAAAATAAAGATAAGAAATAAAATTATGTCTGACAGATTATTCATTTTTGACACTACATTGCGAGACGGAGAACAAGTTCCCGGCTGCCAATTGAATACCGTAGAAAAAATTCAGGTAGCTAAAGCTCTCGAAGGGCTAGGTGTTGATGTTATCGAAGCCGGGTTTCCGGTATCCAGTCCGGGAGATTTCAACTCGGTAGTAGAAATCTCTAAAGCAGTAACGTGGCCTACCATTTGTGCTCTGACACGAGCAGTAGAAAATGATATAAAAGTGGCCGCAGAAGCATTAAAATATGCCAAACACGGACGAATACATACCGGAATAGGTACATCTGATTATCATATCAAATACAAATTCAATTCCACTCGGGAAGAAATCATCGAACGTGCTGTATCGGCGGTCAAATATGCAAAAAAATTTGTAGAAGATGTCCAATTCTACGCAGAAGATGCCGGACGCACAGACAATGAATATTTAGCCCGAGTCATAGAAGCTGTAATAAAAGCCGGCGCTACGGTAGTAAATATACCGGATACTACAGGATATTGCCTTCCGGATGAATTCGGGCGCAAAATACGTTTCTTAAAAGAAAATGTAGAAGGAATCGATAAAGTAACCATAGCTACCCACTGTCATAATGATCTGGGAATGGCCACGGCAAATACAATTTCAGGAATACTGAATGGGGCAAGACAAGCTGAAGTTACTATAAATGGTATCGGAGAGCGTGCCGGAAATACATCTTTAGAAGAAGTTGCCATGATTTTTAAGAGCCATCACGATCTCAATATAGAAACTAATATCAATACACAAAAAATATATGGCATAAGTCGTATGGTTTCTAGTTTGATGAATATGCCGGTGCAACCGAACAAAGCTATTGTAGGACGCAACGCATTTGCCCACTCTTCGGGAATACATCAAGATGGAGTCTTGAAAAACCGCGAAAGTTATGAAATCATCGATCCTAAAGATGTCGGAATAGACGAAAATTCAATCGTATTGACTGCCCGTAGCGGACGAGCAGCATTAAAACATCGCCTTCACATTCTCGGAGTCGAACTCGACAAAGAAAAGCTAGACAAGGCATATAGCGATTTTCTGAAACTTGCCGATCGCAAAAAAGACATAAATGATGATGACATATTGATGCTTGTAGGAAAAGACCGCTCGGCAAATGCCCGCATCGCAATCGACTATTTGCAGGTAACTTCCGGTATCGGCATGCGCCCCGTCGCCAGTATCGGCTTAAATATCGCCGGAGAGAAATTCGAAGCGGCAGCTTCCGGTAATGGACCCGTAGATGCAGCAATAAATGCGGTAAAACAAATAATTCACCGTAAAATGACCGTACAAGAATTCTTAATTCAAGCTATCACAAAGGGAAGTGACGATGTCGGAAAAGTGCATATAACAGTTTCTTATGAAGGAGTACACTATTATGGTTTCTCAGCCAATACAGATATTGTAGCAGCATCTGTCGAGGCATTTATCGACGCTATTAATAAATTTATCGTTTAATAAACAACATCATTTATCATGTCTAAAAAAACATTATTCGACAAAATTTGGGATGCACATGTAGTTTCTACTATACAAGGCGGACCCACACAATTATACATCGACAGACATTATTGTCATGAGGTGACCAGCCCTCAAGCATTTAACGGTTTGCGAGAACGTGGATTGAAAGTATTCCGTCCCGACCGTACGACTTGTTCACCTGATCACAATATACCGACATTGAACCAAGACAAACCGATTGCAGACCCCATATCCCGAAACCAAGTAGAAGCATTAAGTAGAAACGCTAAGGAATTCGGTATTACTCTATACGGACTCGGACACGAAAAGAATGGAATTATTCATGTTATAGGACCGGAAAACGGACTGACACAACCGGGAATGACCATTGTCTGCGGGGACAGCCACACATCTACTCACGGAGCTTTCGGAGCTATTGCATTCGGAATCGGGACAAGCGAAGTCGAGATGGTTCTGGCCACACAATGTATTTTGCAGCCTAAACCCAAAAGAATGAGAATCACTATTAACGGAAAACTTGGAAAAGGGGTTACGGCAAAGGATATAGCTCTATATGTAATTTCCCGAATGACTACAGGCGGCGCAACCGGTTATTTTGTAGAATTTGCCGGAGAGGCGATTCGCTCACTGAGTATGGAAGGGCGCATGACAGTATGTAACCTAAGTATTGAAATGGGTGCAAGAGGCGGAATGATCGCCCCAGATGAAACGACATTCGCTTATGTCAAAGATAAAGAATTTGCCCCTAAAGGAGAAGAGTGGGAAAAAGCGCTGAAACAGTGGAAAGAATTGTATAGTGATGCCGATGCTGTATTTGATAAAGAGGTATTCTTCGACGCTTCGGATATTGCACCTCGTATTACTTACGGGACAAATCCCGGAATGGGAATGGGAATACACGACACGATTCCGGCATTAGAACAGATTGATGAAGCCGGTAAAATATCTTTTATCAAGTCCTTAAATTACATGGGATTCAAACCCGGTGAAAAATTAGAAGGGAAAACGATCGATTATGTATTTCTCGGTAGTTGTACAAACGGACGTATCGAAGATTTCCGAACCTTTGCCGAATTTGTAAAAGGACATAAAAAGGCTGATCATGTAGTCGCATGGTTAGTACCCGGTTCTTGGGCGGTAGAAAAACAAATCAGGAAAGAAGGATTGGATAAAATCTTAACAGAAGCGGGATTTGAACTTCGTCAGCCCGGATGCTCTGCTTGTCTCGCAATGAATGACGATAAAGTTCCTTCCGGAAAATATGCCGTATCCACATCTAACCGAAATTTCGAAGGGAGACAAGGTCCAGGTTCACGAACGATTTTGGCAGGACCTCTTGTCGCTGCTGCCGCTGCCATTACAGGGAAAATTACCGATCCCCGAAATTTTATGCAATAATTATTATATAATCTTTTAGAAATAAAAAATATGACCGATAAATTTAAAACTCTGACCTCTACCTGTATCCCACTTCCTATGGAAAATGTCGATACAGACCAGATTATACCTGCCCGTTTTTTAAAAGCAACTACCCGAGAGGGTTTCGGCGATAACCTATTCAGAGACTGGCGCTACGATAAAGAAGGAAATCCTATTCCCGGATTTGTATTAAACGATCCCACTTACTCAGGCACTGTTTTGGTTGCGGGAAAAAATTTCGGAAGCGGATCGAGTCGAGAACATGCCGCATGGGCTGTTGCCGGATATGGATTCAAAGTTGTCGTTTCAAGTTTTTTTGCCGATATTTTTAAAAACAATGCATTAAACAACTGTGTTCTTCCGGTCGTGGTTTCTGAGAATTTTCTATCAGATCTGTTCGGAGCAATCGCCTCCGACCCGAAAACCACAGTCACAGTAGATCTGGAAAATCAGTTAATTACGAACAACTACAATGGCTCTCAAGAATCATTCGAAATAAATCCTTATAAAAAAGATTGCCTGCTTAACGGATATGATGATATAGACTATTTATTAAGCAGAAAGGATAGAATAGAAGCGTGGGAAAAGTCTCAAAACAGATAAATATGCGGCAAATAGAAATACTTGATACGACTCTGCGCGACGGAGAACAAACATCGGGAGTCTCATTCGCAGCTCAGGAAAAGCTCAGTATTGCAAGACTTTTGTTAGAAGAATTACGTGTAGATCGCATTGAAATTGCATCGGCAAGAGTCTCTGAAGGAGAATTCGAAGCTGTAAAAAGAGTGTGTGAATGGGCAGGGAAACGCGGTCACTTGAATAAAGTCGAAATTCTCGGATTTCTGGATAACGGTATTTCTATAAAATGGATTAAGAAGGCCGGAGGAAAAGTTGCGAATTTGCTATGTAAAGGCTCTCTGAAACATTGCACACAACAATTACGGAAATCTCCGGAAGAACATATAGAAGCAATCCGAAAGGAAATCTCTTTCGCAAAAACGAACGGACTTCAAGTAAATATATATCTGGAAGATTGGTCGAATGGTATGTTACATTCTCCCGAATACGTTTTTCAACTTGTAAATGCTCTAAAAAACGAACCTATCGAACGTATCATGCTTCCCGATACTTTAGGGATACTAAACCCTTACTCTTCATACGATTATTGTAAATCAATGATAAATCGTTATCCGGAGATTCGATTCGATTTTCATGCTCACAACGATTACGACCTCGCTGTGGCAAATGTCTATTCTGCAGCAAAGGCCGGAATACAGGGGATTCATTGTACTATAAACGGATTAGGAGAACGTGCCGGCAATGCTCCTTTATCGAGTATATTAGCGGTACTGCACGATCAACTACAAACAAAAACGAATATCGACGAACGTAAAGTAAATCAGGTAAGTCGAGTAGTAGAATCTTACTCCGGCGTACGAATTCCGTCCAACAAACCTGTTATCGGGGAACATGTTTTCACTCAATGTGCTGGAGTGCATGCTGACGGAGACAGTAAAAACAACCTCTACTTTAACGACTTGCTCCCCGAACGTTTCGGACGTACACGAGAATATGCACTTGGAAAAACTTCCGGCAAAGCCAATATCAAAAAAAATCTGGAAGCTCTGGGGATCGAGTTAGATGAAACTTCAATGAAAAAAGTTACAGAACGGATCATTGCTTTAGGTGATAAAAAAGAACAAGTAACTCAAGATGATCTTCCGTATATTATTTCAGATGTTCTGAATCACGACTCAGAAGACCAAAAGATACATTTGCTCAACTATTCACTTTCACTCGCCCAAGGCTTGCATCCGGTCGCAGTCATAAAAATAGAGATTCATGGTGAACAATATGAAGAAACGGCAACAGGAGACGGACAATATGATGCTTTCGTCAAAGCTTTGCGAAAAATATACAAATATCAACTAAAAAAGACATTCCCGATACTCATCAACTATACAGTCGATATTCCACCGGGAGGCCGTACAGATGCATTTGTTCAGACAGTTATTACATGGAATTTCAAAGGCCATACGTTCAAAACCAGAGGCCTTGATGCAGACCAGACAGAAGCAGCCATACAGGCTACTATTAAAATGTTGAACCAAATAGAAAAAATTCAAGATAATATATCAGAAACCGTATAAACAAAAAAATCATGAAATTGAATATTGCCGTATTACCGGGTGACGGTATAGGACCAGAAATCGTAAACGAAGCGTTGAAAGTGACAAAAACCGTATGTGAAAAATTCGGACATGAACTTTCATACAAGCATGCTTTAGTAGGAGCTTGCGCTATCGACAAAACAGGGAATCCTTATCCTGACGAAACTCACGAATTATGTATGCAATCAGATGCTGTATTATTCGGGGCTATCGGAGATCCGAAATATGATAACAATCCGTCTGCCAAAGTCAGACCAGAACAGGGATTACTCGGAATGAGAAAAAAATTAGGATTGTATGCCAATATACGTCCTGTCTCGACATTCGATTCACTTATATACAAATCCCCCTTACGGGCAGACATCGTAAAAGATACCGACCTGATGTGCATTCGAGAATTGACTGGAGGAATCTACTTCGGACGTCCTCAAGGAAGAAGTGAAGACGGAACTATTGCATACGATACATGTGTTTATAGCCGGGAAGAAATAGAAAGAATAGTGCATCTTGCCTACAAATATGCTAAGCAAAGAAATAAAAAAGTTACGGTCGTAGATAAAGCCAATGTTTTGTGTACTTCTCGTTTATGGCGTGAAGTTGCTCAAGAAATAGAAAAACAATATCCTGAAATCACTACCGAATACATGTTTGTCGACAACGCTGCGATGCAACTGATACAATGGCCTAACCGATTCGATGTAATCGTTACCGAAAATATGTTCGGTGATATACTTACCGATGAGGCATCGGTAATTACAGGATCATTAGGTATGCTTCCTTCTGCTTCCATAGGTATTCATACTTCAGTATTCGAACCGATACATGGTTCTTATCCGCAAGCCGCAGGCAAAAATATCGCTAACCCTGTAGCAACGATTTTATCAGCAGCCCTTATGTTCGAATATGCATTTAATCTCATGGATGAAGGCAAAATGATTCGTGAAGCTGTTGATGCTTCAATAGAAGCAGGTATCGTAACAGAAGATTTAGCTCAAAATGGAAAGTCTTATAAAACTTCAGAAGTAGGACAATGGATTGCCGATTATATCAAAAATAAATAATTAAGCTGTATCTATTTTCCAAGACAGGATACCGTCCTTATAAGTAAGATAGTATCCTGTCTTTTTTAATTATTTAATCTCAAAAATCGCTTAAATTTTCCGATAAAAACATTCTCAAAACTGACTCGTACGAAATTCAAATAGTAATCAAAATAATTTATTCTACTCTAACACCTCTCATAATCAACTTTTTCCACTCCGGATGCTTTTGAATATAACCTGCAACAAAAGGACACAAAGGAACTAATCTCAGATTTTTATGTTCTATGTCCTGTAACACCTTCAACACAAGTTGAGAGGCGATACCTTTTCCTTCTAAAGCAGGAGGGACTTCAGTATGTGTCAGATAAATTTCTCCGTTTTCGGATAAAATATATTCTATCTTCGGAATAAATCCGTCTATTTGAAACTCATACCGACGACTATTCTCATTATTTATCAACTTATAATCTGTCATCTTTTTTCTGTCGTTATTCAAATTTTCTATAAAAAAAGCTGCCCCAAAGAGGACAGCTTTCTATCTAACTATTAAACCTTTATTTTTGAGATGCTGATCCCGAAAATATTACAATACGATTCCAGTTATTATTCTTCGGATAAGGTTGAGTATCACTACCATTAGCAACCATCTTTATTCGGTTAGCGTTAATACCATACTTTTTAGTCAATATATTCACAACCGCATCTGCACGTTTTTTACTCAACTGCATATTGTAAGCCGGTGTTCCGGTTTCTTTATCGGCATATCCGGCTACTGTCACATTACAATTCGGATTTCTCTTCATCCAATCGGCAATATTATAGACATTCACCATCTCTTCTTGTGACACAACAGCACTGTTGATCTTGAAACGAACAACAATCGACAGATCCGGATTACAAGTCTGAACAGGTTCTGGAACTGTAACAACTTCGGTAACAGTGACTTCAGGACATGGCGGACATTCCCGTGCTTCACAAGTCTCTAAAGCAGAACGCAAATTATTTACTTTACCATTCAAATCATTGATAATCATACGGTCAGCATAAGGATCATAAGCTTTGAAACGAGTCTTTCCGAATTTAACGGTAAAACCTCCGATAAGAGAAGCGATAGACTCTACTTGTTTCCCTTCTACAACACCATTAAAATGGTCTCCCATAGCATTTGCCCTACCTTCAAGGAAGAAGTCAAGATAGTGAAATAAACGAAAATTCAGTTTCATACCGATAGACACGGGAAAGGCATATGTCCGATGACCAGCTTCAGGATTTTTGAATGCAAAAGCTCCCCCAATACCAGCAAAGGGAATAATAGATACCACCCGCTTTTCATTATATCCTCCCAAAGTACTAGTAAGATCCCACATCAAATCTCCATAAACAGCTGCATAACGGGTATGATTCATTATCTCTTTTGTCGGCCAATGGGTATGTAAAGACCCGCCCATAGCATTCAACCGAATACCTACATAAGGATTCAACCACTTACCTAAAGCCAAACTCATAGCCAAAGTATAACTGGGATCACCTTTATGCTCGGTAAGAAAAGTCTGAGCACCAGCACCGAGAGACAAATACCAATTATTCCCGACTTTCGGAGCATAATAATAGGGTTTTCCGGGTATCAGTTCAGTAACAGTCACCTCTTCTTCGACCACAGTAACCTGAGCCGACCCGGTTTCAACAAAAGCAAACGATGCTATCGCCGCCAATGCAAATGAGTAAAGAACATGTTTCGTTTTCATTTTCAAATATTTTATTGTTTACAAAATATTGCGTCCGGGACAAAAATTCATATATACCAATAACCGGTTTACCATGAATATCGCGAACAGCGTTGTATTCTTATTGTGACTGTAAAACAAGTTAATGTCAAAATAGGTTCAACATATATTGTTAAAATCATATATTAAAATAAACGAAAGACATTATTTCATAAATAAAGAGAAATGATAAAAAAAAGAAATGCGGTTTCGGATATCGTATTATTTACTAAATTTGCAAGTTCGGGAACGGATACATTCATATATGGCCAAAAGAAATAAATTTAAAGCATTTTGGAAAAAAATGCGATCAAAATATAAGCTTTCCTTCTTCAATGAAAATACATTGGAAGAGGTATGGACTTTTCGTTTGTCCCGATTAGGAGCTTTTCTGTTTTTTTCGGCATTGGTTATCATCATTTTTTCTGGAGCAATGTATCTGATTGTCGGGACTCCGTTAAAAAATTATTTACCCGGATATTTGAAAACCGAAACACGGGTAAAAATTATGGATAATGCATTACGTATCGATTCTTTGAACCAGGCTATGCAATTAAACGACGCATACTTGAAAAATCTAACTAACATACTTACCGGAAATGTCAAAATAGATTCGATACGGAACATCAAAGATTCTCTGCTTTCTTTCCCGACTGATTCTTTTCTGACTCAATCACAGGCTACGACAAGTTTCATGCAACGCTATGAAGAAGAAGAGAAATATAAACTTAATGTGCTTAATCAGACGATTCCGACTGACGGATTTATTTTTTTCGCTCCGATAAAAGGAGTGATCAAACAAAAATTCAATCCGGAAAACAATCACTTCGGCATTGACATTCTTGCCCCGAAACGAGTATCGGTAGCTGCAACCTTAGACGGCACGGTCATTTCGGCAGGGTATACAGTAGATTACGGATATGTAATCGAAATTCAGCATAGCAATAACTTTATATCTATATATAAATATAATGCCGAACTTCTAAAATCTATCGGAGATAAAGTTTCGGGCGGAGAGGTTATCGCTCTTACCGGAAACGGAACAAAGGACTCTTTTCCTCCTCTTGTAGAATTTCAGTTATGGCACATGGGACAGGCTTTGAATCCCGAAGATTATATTGCATTTTAACGACACACAAATAAGATATTGCATCAGTGATAAACAAATCACAGGTGAAAATAAAAAGGAGAATGAAGAAACAACTTGCTATACTGGGTTCTACCGGATCGATCGGCACACAAGCTTTGGAAGTAATTTCAGAGCATTCCGACTTGTTCGAGGTATATGCACTTACTGCTAACAACAATGTGGATCTGCTTATTTTACAAGCACGAAAATTTAGCCCCGAAGTGGTAGTTATCGCTAATGAATCTCTTTATCCTAAACTTAAAGATGCACTGGAAGACCTGCCGATTAAAGTATATGCAGGACATGACGCCATCGCTCAAATAGTCGAATCAGAACCCATCGACATGGTGCTTACAGCCATGATCGGATATGCAGGTCTATATCCGACCATACGAGCGATAAAGGCCGGTAAGACAATAGCTCTTGCAAATAAAGAAACGTTGGTCGTTGCCGGAGAACTGATAAATCAACTGGCACATGAAAACCGCACACCAATAATACCGGTAGATTCGGAACACTCCGCCATTTTTCAATGTCTAACCGGAGAAATGCATAATCCGATAGATAAAATCATATTAACGGCTTCCGGAGGTCCTTTTCGAACAATGTCACGACAAGAATTAGAACATGTTACGAAAAAACAAGCATTGAAACATCCCAACTGGAATATGGGTGCTAAAATTACTATAGACTCGGCTTCTATGATGAACAAAGGATTTGAAGTTATCGAGGCCAAATGGCTTTTCAACGTAAAACCGGAACAAATAGAAGTTGTCGTACACCCTCAATCAATTATACATTCCATGATACAATTCGAAGACGGAGCTATAAAAGCTCAATTGGGAACGCCGGATATGAAATTACCGATAAGATATGCGTTTTCTTATCCTAACCGACTGAAAAACCAATCTCCTAAGCTGGAATTGTCTCAATATGCTCATCTGACATTCGAGCATCCGGATACTACCAAATTCCCCCTTCTAAATTACGCATATGAAGCAATGAAACAAGGTGGAAATATACCATGTATATTGAATGCTGCAAACGAAGTTGTCGTAGATGCTTTTCTAAAAGATAAAATCGGATTTTTACAAATGGCAGATATTATCGCCGATATAATGCAACAGGTCTCTTTCATAAAATCACCGTCTTATGACGATTATGTATCGACCGATGCAGAAGCACGCCGACTAACACGGGAGAAAATAATATCTTTTTAAAACGAAATAAATTTAGACTAAAAAATAATGGAGACATTTTTAATTAAAGCCTTACAGTTAATATTAAGTTTATCGATTCTTGTCATCGTTCACGAATTCGGGCATTTTATTTTCGCCCGAATCTACAAAGTAAGAGTCGAAAAATTCTATCTTTTTTTTAATCCTTGGTTCTCTCTTTTTAAATTCAAACCTAAAAACAGTGAAACGGAATACGGTATCGGCTGGTTACCATTAGGAGGTTATGTGAAAATAGCCGGTATGATAGACGAGTCTATGGACAAAGAACAATTGGCTCAGCCCGAACAAGAATGGGAATTCAGATCTAAACCCGCCGGGCAACGGCTGATGATCATGATTGCCGGGGTACTGTTCAACTTTATTCTGGCGCTTTTTATCTATTCTATGATAACTTTTACTTGGGGAGAGTCTTATCTACCTCTAAAAAACGCCAAAGCCGGATTATCATTCAGCGAAACAGCACATAAAGCCGGATTTGAAGATGGAGATATCCCCATAAAAGCCGATGGAAAAGAATTGACTACATTATCAGGCGATATGATCCGTAATATTGCTGAAGCTAAAAATGTAGAAGTCATCCGTAACGGTAAAACAGAAACAATCACCATGCCGGATGAATTTATGTTAAAATTAATCGGGGCAAACGAAAAATTCGCTTCGTTCCGAAATCCTGTAGTAGTTAAAGAAGCAATAAAAGGGAACGGAGCAATCGAAGCCGGACTGCAAAGCGGAGACAGCCTGACTGCTATAAATGGGAAAGCGATTCCGGATATTCCGATTATGCTCGATTTATTAAATCAAAACAAAGGGAAAAACGTAAATATCACATTTTACCGAGACGGACAAGAACAAAACGCCTCTGTGGCAGTAGATAAAAACGGTAAAATAGGTATAAGCCTCACTCCTATTTACGAAATATATCCTCTTGTAACAAAACATTTTGGATTTTGGGAATCATTCCCTGTCGGCATATCTAAAGGATTCTCTACTCTAAAAAGTTATGTAAGTGATCTCAAATATATTTTTACTAAAGAAGGGGCAAATAGTTTAGGCGGATTCGGAACAATCGGAAGCATATTTCCCTCCGTATGGAATTGGCAGGCATTCTGGGAAATGACTGCATTCCTTTCTATAATCCTTGCGTTTATGAATATATTGCCGATTCCGGCGCTTGACGGAGGACATGTATTATTTCTTTTATACGAAGTTATTGCCCGCAGAAAACCGAATGAAAAATTTATGGAGTATGCACAAATCACAGGTATGGCACTGTTGTTCGGTTTATTGATATATGCTAACGGAAATGACTTATTCCGATTTATTTTTAAATAACCTTACATACAAAAATGAATTATACCAAAGTCATATTAAAGCCAGGAAAAGAAGAGTCTCTTAAACGCTTTCATCCATGGGTATTCTCCGGAGCAATCCATCATTTTGAAAAACAACCGGAAGAGGGTGATATTATCGAAGTTACAGATTATAAAGGGAACTTCATTGCTATAGGACACTACCAAATCGGCAGTATAGCGGTAAGAATACTCTCTTTCGAACAAGAAATTATCGATAAAGAGTTTTTTAAGAAACGGTTACAAGTTGCTTATAATCTGCGGAACAGCATCGGACTCAATCGGGGAGAACAAAATAATACATATCGTCTTGTACATGGAGAAGGAGATCTTCTTCCCGGTCTAATCATAGATATTTATGACAAAACCGCCGTAATGCAAGCACACGATCCCGGTATGCATTTTGCCCGACATATTCTTGCCGAAGCATTAACCGATGTAATGGGTGAACAAATAAAAAATGTATATTACAAATCAGAAACCACACTCCCTTACAAAGCGCAACTCGACCCGGAAAATGAATATTTGATCGGAGGCGATGCCGGGAATATAGCAATAGAAAACGGATTAAAATTTCATGTAGACTGGTTAAAAGGACAAAAAACCGGTTTCTTTGTCGATCAACGGGAAAACCGATCATTACTCGAACATTATTCTAAAGATCGTTCGGTATTGAACATGTTCTGTTATACTGGAGGATTCTCATTCTATGCCATGCGAGGCGGAGCTAAACTTGTTCACTCGGTCGATAGTTCTGCCAAAGCGATAGACCTGACTTGTAAAAATGTAGAGCTGAATTTTCCCGGAGACAGACGGCACGAAGCTTTCGCAGAAGATGCATTCAAATATCTCGACAGAATGGGAGATCAGTATGATCTGATCATTCTCGATCCTCCGGCTTTTGCCAAACATAAAAATGTTTTGCACAACGCTTTGCAAGGATACCGAAAACTTAATGCAAAAGCTTTTGAAAAAATAAAACCGGGGGGCATTCTTTTCACATTCTCCTGTTCGCAAGTCGTTACTAAAGAAAATTTCCGGTTAGCTGTATTCAGTGCAGCAGCTCAATCTAAAAGACGTGTACGAATACTGCATCAATTGACTCAGCCAGCAGACCATCCAGTAAATATTTATCACCCCGAAGGCGAATATTTAAAAGGGTTAGTCCTATATGTAGAATAAATTGCATCAATTCTTTAGAAACTGTCTAAAAATATTCGAATAAATAAAAGGTGTACACCTGTCGTGTACACCTTTTACTATTATACCCACTTCATACTTCAAAAGATTTATCAAACAATAATCTTTATAAATCAAAAAATAAGCGTATCCAATACACTAATATCAAAAAACATGTTAAATAGCATACAAAATTTTGTACGATCCCTTGCCGTATTAAATATTATCTCTACATTTGTAATGTGTTTTTCATGGTATTAGATTTAAGGTTAACGAAGATTGGTTGTCGAGATGACAACCTTTTCTTTTTATATATATGCCACAAATTTTGAAAACAGCTTATAATGCTAACCCCAAAAAAAACAAAACGGTTACAAGATAATCCTCGCAACCGTTTTTCAGTATATAAACTATATTGTCAATTATCTCGACACTCTACCCGAAGCATCACCGCTCATCAGTTTCTCGACTTCTTCTACCGTTACCAAATTGAAGTCTCCGTAAATGGTATGTTTCAGACATGATGCCGCTACGGCAAAGTTCAGTGCTTTCTGATCGTCTCCGGTATAGGTCAATAACCCGTAGATAAGTCCGCCCATGAATGAGTCGCCTCCTCCTACACGATCCACAATATGGGTAATATCGTAACGCGGGGATTGATACAGTTTCCCGCCGCTGTACAATACACCGCCCCATGTGTTGTGGTTGGCGTTGATCGAGCCGCGGAGCGTAATGATGACTTTTTGGGCTCGGGGAAAACGTTTCATCAACTGAGTACATACCGACTCGAATTCGGCGGCATTCACTTCTCCATTGGTCTGTGCAACGTCGAAACCTTCCGGTTTGATACCGAATACCTTTTCCGCATCCTCTTCATTTCCCAGTATGACATCACAGCCGGCTACCAGCTCGGGCATGATTTCTGATGCCTGTTTGCCGTATTTCCACAGGTTTTTCCGGTAGTTCAGGTCGCACGATACGGTTACGCCCAGACGGTTGGCTGCCCGTATGGCCTCGAGACAGGCGTCGGCAGCACCTTGTGAAAGTGCGGGGGTAATACCGGTCCAGTGAAACCAGTCCGCTCCCTTGAGGACTTCGTCCCAGTCGATCATACCCGGTTTGATTTCGGCGATCGCCGAATGTGCCCGGTCATAAACCACCTTGCTGGCACGGGCTACCGCTCCCGTTTCGAGGAAATAGATTCCCAGACGGTCGCCTCCGTAAATGACATGATCGGTCTTTACTCCGTGTTTATGGAGATCCATCTCGCAACTTCTGGCTATATCGTTTTGGGGCAGGCGGGTTACGAATTCCGATTCCATACCGTAATTGGCCAGCGATACCGATACGTTGGCTTCTCCCCCTCCGAATGTGGCGGTGAATTCCGTTGCCTGACTGAAGCGTTGGTAACCCGGTGTGGCCAACCGCAACATGATTTCTCCGAATGTGACTACTTTTTTGCTCATATAGCTTTCAAATAGATATGATTAATTAAAAATTAAAGAATTTTTTTGCATTATAATAGCTGATATCTTCTATCATCTGATTTACCCGATCTATCTCTGAAACAGGAATCTCTCCGTTTTCGACATCTTTACCCACCAAATTACATAAAGTACGACGGAAATATTCATGACGAGGATAAGAAAGGAAACTACGTGAATCGGTAAGCATACCTACAAAACGGCTCAACAATCCTAACAAAGAAAGAGCATTCATTTGCTTTTCCATACCATCTTTTTGATCAAGGAACCACCATCCGGAGCCGAACTGTATCTTTCCCGGAATAGTACCATCCTGAAAATTTCCCAGCATGGTAGCTATCACCTCATTAGCACAAGGATTTAAATTATATAAAATCGTCTTTGTCAGTTTTCCCTTAGTATTTAAACGATCCAAAAATTTGGACATTGCTTTAGCTGTCGTAAATTCTCCGATAGAATCAAAACCGGTGTCAGGACCTAATAACTTAAACATTTTTGTATTATTATTTCGAATAGCCCCGTAATGAAATTGCTGAGTCCACCCCTTTTCATAATCCATTTCACCAAATTCAAC
This sequence comes from Coprobacter fastidiosus, assembly GCF_030296935.1. Taxonomy (NCBI): domain Bacteria; kingdom Pseudomonadati; phylum Bacteroidota; class Bacteroidia; order Bacteroidales; family Barnesiellaceae; genus Coprobacter; species Coprobacter fastidiosus. The sequence continues at coordinate 950,179 of NZ_AP028032.1, forward strand.
CAACATTGCCGATTTGAATTTCAGAATCTCCTCGCGAGTCAGTTCTTTTCCTCCGTAAACCTTATTGAAAATAGCCTTGATTTCTGCATCAGTATAGTCTTCAGCATAAAATTCTTCTATACCATGATCCGAAAGTTTACAACCTTGTTGCGCAAAAAAGTCATGGCGCTTACGCAATGCGGCAATCATATCGTCAAAAGTAGAAATTGCAATACCGCTTACTTCAGATAATTTCTCTATATAAGCACGAAAATCTGCAGGAATCTCTACCGCCATAGCTTTATCTGGACGCCAAGTCGGAAGCATTTTAATCTCAAAGCCACTTTCACGAGTTTTAATATGATATTCAAGTGAATCTACAGGGTCATCAGTCGTACATACAACCTCAACACGATAACGGCGCATCATCCCTCGAGCAGAATATTCGGGCAAAGCTAATTTAGCATTACATTCGTCATAAATTTCACGGGCAGTTTTAGGATTCAGAACTTTATCGATACCAAACGCAGTTTTCAATTCTAAATGAGTCCAATGATAAAGAGGATTACGCATTGTATAAGGAACTGTTTCTGCCCATTTCTCAAATTTCTCCCAATCAGAAGTATCTTTTCCCGTACAATAGCGTTCTTCTACCCCATTGGTACGCATAGCACGCCATTTATAATGATCTCCACCCAACCAAATTTCGGTTAACGATTTGAACTTATGATCATCTGCAACCATTTGCGGAATCAAGTGGCAATGATAATCGATAATCGGCATTTTTGCCGCATGTTCATGATACAATTTCTGTGCAGTTTCCGTTTGCAACAAGAAATTTTCATCCATAAAGTTTTTCATAATAGAGTATTTTTAAATGATGTATAAATGCAAAAAACGACATAGCAAATTGAAAACACAGCCCTATCAAATAAATTCCGTGTTCGGGCACGAAATTACGATTTTTTTTTGAAACACAAAAATATTCTGTATATTTGCAGATGAAATTACAAATTATAAACCGTGTGCACGCACGAATAACAATATATAAGCAATATGAAAAGCTTGCCGGATAAAATACGAATCAAAGATATTGCCCGTTTAGCCAATGTATCTACCGGGACAGTCGATCGCGTATTGCATAACCGAGGTGAGGTTTCGGCTAAAAGCCGCGAAAAAGTTGAAAAAGTTCTCAAAGAGATAAATTATCAACCCAACATTTATGCTTCAGCTCTCGCTTCAAAAAAAAGATACACATTTGTTACATTATTACCGGAATCTAACGAGGGAGAATATTGGAGCGATATAAAAAAAGGAGTAGATCAAGCAGCACATGAGTTTCTGGACTTAAATATCTCTGTAGAACAGATATTTTTCAATCAATATGACAGCACATCGTTTGAAAAAGCAATAGAAACAGTCCTAAAGCTGACTCCGGATGCTGTTTTACTTGCCCCGATATTTAAAGAGCAGTCCATTTCATTAGCAAAACAATTAGAGATTCAAGAAATTCCATACGTTCTTATCGATTCGGATATGGAAGAAATACATTCTCTTGCCTATTTCGGAATGGATTCTTTACAAAGCGGTTATCTTGCTGCCAAATTATTATTAAGCGATGCTTCTCCAAACTCGGAAATTGCGATCTTTCAAGTTTACAGATCCGGGAATAAAGGTTCTAACCAAACAGAACTACGAATAAATGGATTCAAACGGTATATAGAAGAACATCTTCCGACAGCCAAGTTGTTTTCTATTAAAATATATGCTCAAGATCATACCCGCAATCTAAAAATTATAAAAGATTTTTTCAAACAGCATCCCCATATACGAGAAGCGATAACATTCAACTCAAAAGTATATCTGATTACGGAATATCTGGAGAAAATGAATATCTCAGGTATAAAATTTATAGGATATGACCTACTACAAAAAAATGTCAAAGCCCTGAAATCGGGGAAAGTCAATTATCTGTTAGCCCAACGTCCCGAAATCCAAAGTTATAGAGGGATGAAAGCCTTATGTGAATATAAAATATTCAAAAATGAAATAAAACGAAAAAATTTCATGCCGATAGATATTCTGACAAGTGAAAATATCGACTTCTACCTTGATTTTCAATCAATATAAATTAATTAATATCAACCTAATAATTTTATCTTATGAAACAGCTCAACAGAACCAACGTCCAAGCGAACAAGTATCCTGAACGAATCATCCAATTCGGTGAAGGCAATTTTTTACGGGCTTTTGTCGATTGGATCATTTACAACATGAATCAAAAGGCTGAATTCAATAGCAGCGTTGTTATCGTTCAACCTCTCGAAAACGGCATGGTCAATATGCTTAATGAACAGGATGGTTTATATCATGTTAATTTACAGGGGTTACAGAACGGTAAAGAAGTGGACAGCATCCAGTTGATCGATGTGGTGAGCCGGGGATTGAATCCTTATGCGCAATATAATGAGTTTTTGAAATTGGCCGAAAATCCTGAGATGCGTTTCGTCATTTCCAATACTACCGAGGCCGGAATCGCGTTTGATCCTTCTTGTAAACTGGAGGATGCGCCGGCTAAATCTTATCCGGGAAAATTGACGCAACTTCTGTTCCATCGTTTCAAAGTGTTTAATGGTGCAATGGATAAGGGGTTGATTATTTTTCCGTGCGAACTGATTTTCGATAACGGAAAGGTGTTGAAAAAGTGTATCGATCAATATATCGAGCTATGGAATCTCGGGGAGGATTTTAAACATTGGTTCGATACCGCCTGCGGCGTTTACTGTACGCTTGTGGATCGTATTGTTCCGGGTTATCCGCGCGATACAATCGGTCAAATTCTCGACCGGATCGGACTGGATGATAAGTTGGTTGTTAAAGGTGAGATTTTTCATTTATGGGTTATCGAAGCACCGGAAACGGTAGAGAGAGAATTTCCGGCAGACAAAGCTGGTTTGAATGTATTATTTGTTCCGAGCGAAAAACCTTATCATGATCGGAAAGTTACTTTGCTGAACGGACCTCATACGGTTTTGTCTCCAGTGGGATATTTGGCGGGACTGAATACCGTAAAAGAATGTTGTGAAGATCCGGTCATCGGACAGTTTGTAAAAAAAGTAATGTATGGTGAGTTACTTGAGACTCTTGATCTTCCAAAGGAGGAGTTGATTCTATTTGCCGATGCTGTTATGGAACGGTTTCGTAATCCTTTTGTCAAACATTTCGTAACCAGCATCATGCTTAATTCTTTTCCGAAGTTTAAAACTCGGGATTTGCCGGGATTGAAAATTTTCCTGGAACGAAAAAAGGAATTGCCTTCGGGTCTGGTTTTAGGCTTAGCCGGTATCGTTACCTATTACAAAGGCGGAAAACGGGGGAATGACGAGATCGTACTTAAAGATGACCAAGAGATTATAGACTTATTGAAAAATCTTTGGACTGACGGATGTCCTATGGAGGTAGCTAAGGGGGTGTTAGGTGCTGAATTTATCTGGGGGGAGGATTTAAATTTGATTCCGGGATTGACCGAAAAGTTGTCCGAATATCTCCGAATGATTCAAGATAAGGGCATGATTGAAACTGTTAAATCTATTCTTTAAATATGGGATTGAAATTTTTAAAAATAAATCCGGCTGATAATGTTGCCGTGGCCATAGATCCCTTGAAGAAGGGGGTGTGTATCTCGGTGGATGGAAAGGATATTTTCCTGCAAGAAGATATTCCGGCCGGTCATAAAGTAGCACTTAAAGATTTTGCCGAGAACGAGGATATTATTAAATACGGATATGCTATCGGGCATGCTCGTTGTGCAATCACTAAAGGTGCTTGGGTCAATGAAAGAAATATCAAAACGAATCTGGAGGGGGTACTGGAGTATTCGTATTCTCCTAAGTTGGCGGAACTGAATATTCCGAACAGGAATCTTTCTTTTATGGGGTATCGTCGTAAAACCGGTGAGGTCGGTATCCGGAATGAAATATGGGTGATTCCTACGGTCGGATGTGTCAACGGGATTGTTAACCGATTGGCTGATTCTCTCCGCCGGGAGACCGGGGAGGTAAATGTAGATGCAATAGTTGCCTTTCCTCATAATTATGGATGTTCTCAACTGGGAAATGATCATGAGAATACACGCAAAATATTACGAGATATGGTACTGCACCCGAATGCCGGCGCAGTACTGGTCGTCGGGTTGGGCTGTGAGAATAATCAATTAAGTGCTTTTAAGGATTTGTTGGGGGAATATGATGCCGAGCGCATTCGCTTTATGGAGTGTCAGAAGGTTGATGATGAATATGAGGAAGGCATGAACATCTTGAGACAATTATACGATATCGCTTCTCAGGATGCAAGAGTGGAAGTTCCTTTAAGCGAACTGAAAGTTGGGTTGAAGTGCGGCGGATCAGACGGATTTTCCGGTATTACGGCGAATCCTCTTTTGGGGGTATTTTCTGATTTTCTGGTTGCTCAGGGAGGTACATCTGTTCTTACCGAAGTGCCTGAGATGTTCGGCGCTGAAACGATTTTAATGAACCGTTGCGAGACGCCTGAGTTATTCGATAAAACGGTACATCTTATCAATGATTTTAAGGACTATTTTTTGGCTAATAATCAACCTGTTTATGAGAACCCGTCACCGGGAAACAAGGCGGGAGGCATATCTACTCTTGAGGAAAAGTCTCTGGGGTGTACTCAGAAATGCGGAAAATCGGCGGTAAAGGATGTTTTGATGTATGGAGAGCGTATTCATTCCAAGGGGCTGAATCTTTTAAGTGCTCCGGGGAATGATTTGGTGGCTGCAACGGCTTTAGCTTCTGCAGGCTGCCAGTTGGTGCTTTTTACTACGGGAAGAGGAACGCCTTTCGGTTCTTTTGTCCCGACTATGAAAATCTCAACTAATAGTAAGTTGGCTGTAAACAAACCGAAATGGATCGATTTTAACGCCGGATCGCTTGTTGAAAACGATCTTATGGATGATATTGCCGAACGATTTATTCGTTTTGTTATCGATGTCGCAAGCGGTAGGCGTGTAAACAATGAATTGAACGGATTCCGTGAAATCGCTATTTTCAAGTCCGGGGTGACTTTATAATTAGAAATGTTCCCCGGGAATTAAATACAATATTTCCGGGGTACATTTCTAATTATTTTTTCTCTGTCAAGTTCTTCTTTTCTCTTACAGCCCGTATAATTTTCTGATAAAAAAATACAAATCAGACATTTATTTTTATTTCAAAAAAACGATAGTTTATAACTTTCACATTTTAGGCAATATTGCTACTTCTCTCCAATTATGCTTTTTCAAATCTACACAACCATTTTTTTTGAAAGTTATACCCTCTTTTTCAAGTAAATTCCGTTGTTCTTCCCAGCCGGGAACTAACCGTCCCCGACTGTTTATTACCCGATGACAAAATGGATGCAATTCTTTCGGAGCTCGAGACATCGCCTGCCCCACCATACGAGAACACTGAGGCTTTCCCAATAGTCGGGCTACCTGACCATATGTCACAACACTTCCCCGAGGTATTTCCTTTATAACATCATAAACACCGATAATAAATTCATTTTTATTCATCTTCGAATTCGATAGATATTATTTTAGAGACAAAAATAATATCAGAATTTTTATGAAGAAGAACTTTGTAAGGCAAAAATAAAATCATAAACTTAATTTATAATGCAAATGGAAAATCTTAATTTTTATATTCTTACAGGAGGACCAGGTAGTGGAAAATCGACCGTGCTCAAACTATTATCAGATATGGGGTATCTGACCGTCGAAGAAACTGGAAGAAATATCATTCAAAAACAAATAAAAAGCCTCGGAGATGCCGTCCCATGGAATAACGTCTCCCGTTATGCACGACTAATGTTTTTGCATGCGATCACCGATTTCGAAGAACTTGTTCATGTTCAAAAAACATGTTTCTTTGATAGAGGCATACTCGACATTTTAGGTTACTGCCGATTAATAAATATTCCCATAACTACTTCATTGAAAAAAGCGGCACACGAATATAGATATAATCCGAAAGTCTTTTTATTTCCCCCATGAGAAGAAATTTATACGAATGATACCGAACGGAAGCAAGACTTTAAAGAAGCTGAACGCACATATCATACCCTAAAAAACGTATATGAAGAATTTGGATACCAAACAATCATCGTTCCTCGTCTAATACCGGTAAAGCGGGCTCAATGGATTGTCGAAAACCTCAACAAACACATTTTTAAACACTTATTTATTAACAACATGTACAACAAAAACCATCTTTACACCTTTTTTTAGATGGACTTTTCATGCAATTCTTATGGATATTTTTTTATATAAAATATCCAATTTCTCAGATCACGATATCATCGGCACTTCTATTAATAAAAGATCAGAGTGTTCTATAATATTTATCTTTAGATCAGAAACATCCCAAATTCCGATGCCGTCTCTTTTCGAAAGAATCTCTTCTGCAACCTCGATTTTCCCCTCAATAATAAAAATATAAACACCCATATTTTTATCATGTATTTTATAATCAATAATCTTTCCTGCATCGAATTTTCCCATAGAAAACCATGCATTCTGCAAAATAGAGGCCGGAGTGCTACCGTCTGGTGATATAAACAGAGCCAATTCATTTTTTTTCAATAATCCTCTGATATTATAATTATTATACTCCGGAGGTGTATTTTCTCTATCCGGTAATACCCATATTTGCAAAAATTCTACGGGCTCTTTATCGCTACCGTTATATTCGCTATGCAAAATTCCGCTTCCGGTACTCATTACCTGAACATCTCCCGGAGTAATTGTCCGGGTATTTGCAACACTGTCTCCATGACGAAGTTTTCCTTTCAAAGGAATAGACACAACCTCCATATTTTTATGCGGATGCGCTCCAAATCCTTGTGAAGGAGCAACCCAATCGTCATTCAAAACACGTAATGCTCCGAAATGCACCCTCGTAGGATTATAATAATCTGCAAAACTGAAAGTGTGGTATGTCTTTAACCAACCATGATCAAAATAGCCCCTTGAAGAAGCTCTATCTACAACTTTTTTCATAATAATTTTCTTTTACTTAGAGCCTGTTTAAATTTTCCGATAAAATAATTTCGTCAGACTTATATCTATTGATAACAATCATAAACCGTACAATGTTGCATAATAATACGTAACTTTACGACAAAATCGAAAATCAGCAATGAACACTCATATTATGTCAAACGAAAAAATATACTGGTTCATCTTTTACAACGATCAATTACTAATTGAGAAAAAAAACGGAAAACACCAAATACCCTATACGCCAGAGTCTCCGCTAAAAAGAGAAATAGATATTCCTGTTTTAAATGTACCTGTACCAGGGCATCAAGCCAAAACATTCAGAGTGACAAAACCTATTTCTGTCTCGGAGCAATATGAATGGATCGGTTTACGATCATCTTATGATTATCTACCGCAAGAATCATATAAAAGCGCCGGAAAAGCCTTTGAAATTCTCCATTGGGACAAAAACAGCCGATTCTGTCCGGTATGCGGAAACTTAATGGAACTAAAGAATGACATAACGAAACGATGTCCTTCTTGTGGGAAAGAATTATACCCTGCCATTTCAACAGCAATATTGGTATTGATTCGAAAAGCAAATTCTATCTTATTAGTTCACGCTCGTAATTTCAAAGGGACATTCAATAGTCTGGTTGCCGGATTTCTGGAAACCGGAGAAAATCTCGAAGAGTGTGTTGCCAGAGAAGTCATGGAAGAAACTCAGTTAAAGATAAAGAACATTTCTTATTTCGGTAGCCAGTCATGGCCTTATCCAAGTGGATTAATGGTCGGATTCATAGCCGATTATGAAAGTGGGAAAATCGAACTGCAAGATGATGAACTTAGCTCAGGTGCATTTTATACACGAGATAACTTACCGGAACTTCCTCACAAATTAAGTCTGGCACGCAAAATGATCGACTGGTGGTTAGAACAAAACAGTGATGAAACAAAATAAAGGATTCGAAGATTTAGGCAACCCTCAAAAATCATTCTATTTTTTCAATCATCAAATCAGGAAGGTTCTGGATAAAAGTAAAAATATCTCCCTCTTTATCGTTATCCCGAGTTTTAATTACCATACTGACACAATAAACCTGACGCTCCCCTTGAAATTCTTTACGGGCCGAATAATTCGTTATACGGCCTTCTGAATGAACTATCATATTGGTTATTTTCTGCAAATTTTCTTGCTGTCCGGTAGAAAACTGCACAAAAGAACTATGCAAACCGATACGTTTAAACAATACCGTCAACAGTTCTAATCCCAATAATGTAAAAAAGGTCGCCACAATTCCTACACCATACATTCCGCCACCAATTGCTAAACCTATGCCCGATGCAACCCATATTCCGGCAGCAGTAGTCAGTCCTCGCACAAACTGCCGCTGTATAATTATCGTGCCAGCCCCTATAAAACCTATACCTGTAACAACTTGAGCAGCCACACGACTCGGATCAAGGCTCATCGACGGCATTCCTAAGACATTCTGAAAACCATATTGAGATACAATCATAATAAGGGCACTGCCCAAAGAAACAAGAAAATGTGTCCTAAATCCGGCTTCCTTTGCCCGATACTCTCGCTCAAGTCCGATAATAGCACCAAGGATTCCAGCAACAAACAATCTTAATACAAATTCCCAGAACATAATAATCTCCCTTTTTAATTATCTATCGAAACTACAAATATAAACAAAACACGATAACCTTACAAAAGATAAATCGACAATACCTCCAGTCATTTTTCAATACAGAACATTCGATAAAAAAGTTTTCATATCCACAAATAAATTATTTATATTTGCTTATATAAAACAGTAAAACAAACAAACATGGATGACCGGGTAAAACTCAAAGTTATGGGTATTACATATAGCCAAATACAAAATGGAGCTTATGCTCTCGTACTGGCAGAAGAAAACGGAGACCGGCGTATTCCCATCATAATAGGTACTGCCGAAGCTCAGTCTATTGCCATACGACTCGAACATTTAACTCCTCCTCGTCCCATGACTCACGATCTGTTTGCCAGTTTCGCTCAAGGATTCGGAATTCGATTGCGTGAAGTTTTCGTCTATCACTATGAAGACGGAGTTTTCTCATCTGAATTGCTTTTCGATGACGGAACTCGCCAAATCAGAATAGATTCACGGACATCTGATGCTATTGCTATTGCTTTGCGTACCCAATCACCCATTTATACTACAGAAAAAATTATCAGCGAAGCCGGCATCATATTTCAGGAAGAACCCAAAGAAAAAAAGAAAGAAGAAACAAAAACAGTCAAACGTAAACATCTTAACGACTATTCGACAAAAGAGTTAAAAGAACGTTTGGAAGAAGCCGTCCGTATGGAAGCATACGAAAAAGCAGCCCTTATTCAACAAGAACTAAAAAAACGGGAACAGAAACAAGGTTAGTAATAAATATTTATTAGTTTTGTACGATAATTGTCCGCCTATACCGGAATAATCCCGGTTTACAAGACCGGATTTTTACCTGAAAAACAATTAACTACACTAAATTTCATAAAAAATAGTGCTATGAACGTGAAACTTCGCTTAATCATAATGAACTTCCTGCAATTCGCTGTTTGGGGGGCATACCTTACATCTATGGGAAGTTACCTCGTAAGTATTAACCAGGCATCACATATCGGAATGTATTATGCAATGCAGGGTATTGTATCCCTATTTATGCCTGCAATACTCGGTATCATTGCCGATCGTTGGATACCGGCACAGAAGCTATTGAGTCTAAGCCATTTTCTCGCTGCTTCATTCATGGCCGCAGCAGGATATTACGGAATGAGTTATGGAACAAATGTCGAATTTCCGGTTTTATTTACACTATATTCGCTAAGTGTAGCTTTTTATATGCCGACATTAGCCCTTTCCAACTCCGTTGCATATACCGCACTCGACAAAGCAAAATTGGACACTATAAAAAATTTCCCTCCCATCCGGATTTTCGGTACAATCGGCTTCATCTGCTCTATGTGGACAGTCGATCTTTTGGGATTGCAAGACACATACGGACAATTCTTTGCATGTGCCCTTATCGGTGTTGTATATGCATTATACGCTCTGACCCTGCCTGCTTGTCCGACAAGTAAAGGAGATAACACCAAATCATTGGTCGAGGCTTTAGGATTACGAGCATTTACTTTGTTCAAACAAAGGAAGATGGCAATCTTTTTCATTTTCTCGATGTTATTAGGGGTTTCATTGCAGATAACTAACGGGTTCGCAAACCCATATATCAGCAGTTTCGGTTCTATTCCCGAATATGCCGACACATTCGGCGTACAACATGCAAACATATTAATTTCACTATCTCAGATTTCAGAAACTTTGTGTATCTTATTGATACCATTTGTTCTGCGACGATTCGGGATTAAACGGGTAATGTTAATTGCCATGTTGGCATGGGTACTCCGGTTCGGACTATTCGGACTCGGAAATCCCGGAGACGGAGTATGGATGTTTATTCTCTCCATGATTGTTTACGGTGTCGCTTTCGACTTTTTCAACATATCAGGATCTTTATATGTCGATAAAGAAACCGATATATCGATCCGTTCCAGTGCACAAGGACTGTTTGTCATCATGACTAACGGATTCGGAGCGACAATAGGGACTCTCGGAGCTCAGGCCGTAGTAAATTATTTTGTAGATTTCAACAGCAATATTCCGCAAGTAAGCGAGTGGCAATCTGCTTGGTATGTTTTTGCCTCCTATGCTCTGCTCGTAGCAATTATATTTGCTATCGTATTTAAATATAAGCATAATCCAAAAGAATTTGAATAAAATCCTTTTCAACAAGGATAAATATTTAATAAATTTACCGGCAATATAAATTAATTCTTTTATATTGCCGGTATCAATAATATCTTATTCAATATGTATATAACTCCTGCACAAGGACTTACATTAACATCCGTACTACGAGGAATACTCGGAATATGCGTTCTGCTTTTTATCGCTTGGCTATTAAGCAAGGACCGAAAAAAAATAGACTGGAAAATTGTCGTTACAGGACTTTCTCTTCAGATTTTATTGGCATTCGGGATGCTATATATTCCCGCACTTCAAATTTTCTTTGAATTTCTTGGAAAAATATTTGTAAAAATTCTCGAATTTACCAGACAAGGGACAGCATTTCTTGCGGGAGGTTTACTCGACACATCCAAAGTCGGATACATTTTTATTTTTCAAGTACTCCCGACGCTCATTTTTTTCTCTGCGCTTATCAGTTTACTTTATTATCTAAACATTATACAGCGAATCGTACAAGGAGTCGGCTGGTGCATCCGTAAAATATTCCGACTGTCCGGATCAGAAGGGCTCACCGTAGCCGGAAATATATTTTTAGGCATGTGCGAAGCTCCTATATTGGTAAAACGGTATCTTCCTTTTATGAACCGATCCGAGATGTTTCTCGTAATGAGTGTCGGAATGGCGACAATATCCGGAGGTGTTATGGCGGCATATATCGGAATGTTGGGAGGTGATGATCCTACCGCACGTCTGCAATTTGCCAAATATCTCATTTCAGCTTCTGTTATGGCAGCACCGGGAGCTATCGTTTTTTCTAAAATTATAATTCCTCAAACCGAACCGCTTTCTCATATCGAAGTTTCTATTCCCCGAGATAAAGCAGGGAAAAACATACTGGACGCTATTTCAAACGGCGCTATAGAAGGGCTAAAACTTGCCGTAACGGTTGCCGCATTACTTCTTGTATTCATAGCTATGGTTGCTTTACTCAATTATCTGTTGGGAGACCTTATAGGACACTATACAGGTTTAAACCGATGGTTATCCGAAATGGCAGAGCATCCTGTTATATTTAATTTTCAGACTCTTATCGGATGGATATTTACCCCCATAGCATGGATCATGGGGGTTTGTAATGCCGACACCGGATATGTGGGAAGCTTACTGGGGACAAAAATCGTATTAAACGAATTTGTCGCCTATGCCGATCTGAACATACTGAAAAATGCAGGGACATTTATTCAAGAAAAATCGATAATTATAGCGACATTCGCATTGTGCGGTTTTGCTAACATCAGCTCTATCGGAATGCAAATCGGAGGTATAGGCGTATTAGCGCCCGACCAGCGAAAGACATTAACCCGATACGGATTTTTAGCTATGATATGCGGAACTTTAGCTTCTTGCATGTCTGCCACAATTGTTGGAATGATCATTGGATAATCATAAAAAAATACAACTCATGCACATATTTTATACTCCGGACATCAAATCCGTCAAAGAATTACCTGAAGAAGAATCCCAACATTGCATAAAGGTACTCCGACTCTCCGAAGGAACTGAAATTATGCTCACAGACGGAAAAGGCACATTTTATAAGGCAATTATCACACTCGCACATCACAAACGATGCGGTGTAAAAATCGTTGAAGAAATTCAAGCGCTAAGCCCCTGTCCCATTAAAATAGATATAGCCATTGCCCCTACTAAAAATATGGACAGAATCGAATGGTTTGCCGAAAAGTGTACCGAAATAGGTATAAATGCCATTACCCTGCTCCGCTGCCGTTTTTCGGAACGTAAAGAGGTGAAAACCGAACGGATCGAAAAAATATTGGTATCGGCAATGAAACAATCTATAAAAGCGACATTGCCTCAATTGAACGGCATGACGACGTTTAAGGAATTCGTGACTCGTCCTTTTGAGGGGCAAAAATTCATAGCACACTGTTATGAAAAAAGCGACAAGATTTTGTTAAAACAAAGATATATACCGGGAAATAATGCTCTTATACTGATCGGTCCGGAAGGAGATTTCAGCCCGGAAGAGGTAGAACTTGCAATCGAAAACGGATTTTTACCCATATCACTGGGGAATAGTCGTTTACGTACCGAGACAGCCGGAATTGTCGCCTGTCATACAATACATGTCATCAATCAATAATTTTCTTAAATTCTCATTTATTCCTCTATATTTGCACCATCAATTAATTTAACAGATATGTTACTGCAAACTGAAAAACTTAAACATACCGATTCTGGTCTTTTTTTCCTTTTAGCCGGACCTTGCGTTATCGAGGGCGAAAATATGGCTTTAAATATTGCTGAAACAATCGTAAAGATCACAGACCGTCTGCATATACCTTATGTTTTTAAAGGGTCATATCGTAAAGCGAACCGCTCGAGAATAGATTCTTTTACAGGTATAGGAGATGAAAAAGCATTGAAGATACTTCGAAAAGTGGGAGAAACTTTCAATATTCCGGTTGTTACCGATATACATTCGGCAGAAGAGGCTCGAATGGCAGCTGAATATGCAGATATACTGCAAATACCTGCTTTTTTGTCTCGACAAACCGATCTTTTAGTCGCTGCTGCAGAGACAGGTCGTGTCGTAAATATAAAGAAAGGGCAATTTTTATCTCCGGGAGCAATGAAATTTGCCGTTCAAAAAGTCATTGATGCCGGAAACAAAAAAGTTGCGATCACCGAAAGAGGAACGACATTCGGGTATCAAGATTTATTAGTAGATTTCCGAGGAATTCCTGAAATGAAATCATTCGGATATCCGGTCATTCTGGACGTCACACATTCTCTTCAACAACCTAATCAGACTTCAGGCGTTACCGGAGGAATGCCGCAACTGATCGAAACAATCGCCCGTGCCGGAATAGCAACCGGAGCAGACGGATTATTTATGGAAACTCATCCCGAACCGGAAAAAGCCAAATCTGACGGTGCAAATATGCTTCGTCTGGATTTATTAGAAGGGTTATTAGTGAGATTGACGGCTATTCGGGAAACAATCAATAAATTCGATAAATAAAAAGATAAATGCAGATAAAAAACAGAAGTACGGTAGCCGGAATCTTTTTCGGATATTTCATCATGGGACTGGTCGATATCGTCGGAATTTCCGCTAATTATGTAAAAGCAGATTTTTCGTTAAGCGATTCCGTATCTTCTTTCTTGCCATTAATCGCATTTATAAGTTTTGCCTTCCTCGCTGTTCCTTCCGGAATGCTAATGAACCGAATAGGACGAAAAAACAGTGTGCTGGCAAGTTTTATAATTACACTCATAGCTCTCTCGATCCCGATTACCGGTTATACATTCCCTGCCATGTTGACGACTTTTGCTTTGGTAGGGATAGGAAATACGGTCATGCAAACTTCCATCAACCCTCTTTTAGCGGATGTCGTTCCGGAAAACAAGCTTACAAGCAGTCTCACTTTAGGACAATTTTTCCGGTCTGTTTCTTCGGCAATAGGTCCTATTCTGGTAACTACAATTATGCTTCTGACCGGAAACTGGAAAAACACGTTTCCTATTTATGCCGTAATCACCGTAATCGGGATTCTATGGCTATATAAATCGCCCGTTACAGAACGGAATACCGACGACACAAAAAAAAGTTCTTATCTATCCATATTACAACTTCTAAAAGACAGACACATTTTGATCCTATTCTTAGCACTTTTTGCGTTTGTCGGCATCGACGTGGGTCTCAACGTCTATGTTCCGGATTTTCTTCAAACACGTTGCGGACTTCCTTTACAACAAGCGGGGTTAGGATCGAGTCTTTATTTTACAGCCCGAATTATAGGATCTCTAATCGGAGCAGTACTGTTACTGCGATATCGCTCAGAAAATATCTATCTCTATACAATGGCGACCGGAGTAATTATTTTCATTATAATGATGTTATTTCCCCAATTATATATTGCCTTGACTTCTATTTTTATTATCGGACTGGTATGTGCAAACGTATTCTCTATATTACTTTCCCTTGCTTTGCAATACCGTCCCGATAAAGCCAACGAAATATCAGGACTAATGATAATGGCCGTATCGGGTGGAGCAATAATTCCTTTAATCATCGGAATTATCAATGACCTAACCGGAGGATCAACAGGGATGTATGTTCTTTTGATTTGTCTGTTGTCTCTCCTTGCTTCTGCAATTTATTTATGTAAGTCCAAAAGCCTGCCTAAAAACTAACTGCGTTTTATTGACATCAATTTATCAAAATCAAATTCTCTAAAATCTGAAATTACAATATCTGCTTTATCTTCTATCCGGGAAAAAGGTAAAGTCGTAGAAAGTCCGACAACCGTCATACCCGCCGCACGCCCGGCAGCCAGTCCGGCTAAAGAATCTTCAAAGACATAACAATTTTGAATATCTGCATCCAATAGCTTCGCCGCCAATAAATAGCACTCAGGATCAGGTTTAGACCGAGATATCTGATTAGCGGTTACTATTACATCAAAATATGATTTAATATCAGGATGCTCACGATAAAGATTTGCCATTTTCACATCATTAGAACTTGTAACGATTGCCGTTTTTACATCATTTTTACGTAAGCAATTCAAAAAATCCAAGATACCCGGAATGTAATCGTATGACATATCGTGTTCCCATTTATCGAGATTTTCAACAATTTCTTGCTGAATTTCTTCTCTTCCGGAAAAATATTTCTCAAATATCTGACGCAATGTATTTCCCTTTACTTTATCACCGAAACGATCAGGATCAGATAAATACTTCACTCCCACATTATTCCAATATATGCTGTACTGAGATTCTGTATCAACTATTACTCCATCCAAATCAAATAGTGCGGCAATCGTACGATTCATTTTATCTTATCTTTTATTTGTTTAACGCTGCAAAATAAATAAAAGCATACTGACTACACAAATAATCACTACCTTTGCCACACTAAATAATTGTGAAATTATATGGCAAAATCAAATTCTCCCCTTATTTTGGGAACGCGGCCTATCGGAAAGCTTTTGCTGCAATATTCTATCCCTGCAATTATAGGGATGACTGTAACTTCTCTTTATAATATAATCGACAGCGTATTCATAGGGCATGGTGTCGGAGCTTTAGGAATAGCCGGGCTGGCAATAACTTTTCCTCTAATGAATCTTATTGTCGCATTCTGCGTACTGGTAGGTGTCGGCGGTGCTACGATCAGTTCTATTTATATGGGACAAAAAGATACGCAACGAGCGACATACGTCCTACACAATGTACTGTTAATGTTAATATTCAACGGTATTATGTTCGGACTCGTCACCCTATATTTTCTTGATCCGATTCTGTTATTTTTCGGGGCAAGTGCCGAGACTCTTCCCTATGCCAGAGATTTTATGGGAGTGCTTCTTCTCGGAACACCGATTACTTATGTATTTATCGGACTCAATAATATCATGAGGGCTACCGGATACCCCAAAAAAGCAATGATTTCCGCATTGTTTACAGTAGGAGCGAATATTATCATCGCTCCAATATTTATTTTTGTCTTGAAATGGGGTATCAAAGGCGCAGCTCTTGCCACAATCATTTCTCAGACTTGCGGAATGATCTGGGTACTCCATCATTTTCTGGATAAAAATAGTTTTATACACTTTCAAAAGGGTGCTTATGTGCTTAAAAAGCGAATTATCGTAAGTATTTTATCTATCGGTTTATCACCATTTCTAATGAATGTATGCGCCAGTGGCGTAGTGATTATCATAAACAACAGTTTATTGAGTCATGGAGGAGATTTAGCCATCGGTGCTTATGGTATAGTAAACCGCATGCTCACATTTTTCGTAATGATCGTTATGGGACTGACTCAAGGAATGCAGCCGATTATCGGATATAATTACGGGGCAGAACAGTATGACCGGGTAAAACAAACTCTTCGCTACGGAATCATCGCCGGGGTATGTATTACGACTTTCGGGTTTATTTTAGATGAAATTTTCCCACACGCCATAGTAGCTATGTTCACGACAAATGACGAGCTTACCGACATTGCAACTACCGGATTAAGAATATGTACAATTATGTTCCCTGTCGTAGGATGCCAGATCGTAATTACAAATTTTTTCCAATCTATCGGGAAATCACAAATTTCGATTTTACTTTCTCTTTCCCGACAATTGGTATTTCTTATTCCGTGTCTGTTGATTTTACCAATTCATCTCGGAACAAACGGAGTATGGGCAAGTATTCCTGTTGCCGACTCTATTGCTTTTATAATGGCAATCATCGCAATATGGATACATATCAAAAAAATACAAAAGAAAAATAGTTTTGTACACGAACCCGTCCAATAAGAACATACAAAAATATGGATTTTTCTCAAATTTGACCCGGACAAAATTAGACCGGCTCTAAAAAGCTGCTAAAACTTATTCAATTCTACACTATCGATTTTAATTCAAAATCAGGAAATATTCTTATCTTTGAATTATAAATAGTGATAAAGTGGATATACAGCAAATAGATACCGACAATCAAGAGTTTCAGAATGCCTTAAGCCTGATTCAATATACTTCGCAATCGGTATTCCTAACTGGAAAAGCCGGTACGGGAAAATCTACTTTTTTGCGATATATATGCGACCAAACAAATAAAAAGCATATCGTATTAGCTCCGACCGGCGTTGCCGCAATCAATGCCGGAGGCAGTACAATACATTCTTTTTTTAAAATGCCGTTTCGTCCTATTTTACCGGATGATCCTGATCTAAGTTTAACGGAAGGACGTATTTTTGAATTTTTAAAATATAGAAAATCGCATCGTAAGCTAATCAAAGAAGTCGAACTCATTATCATAGACGAAATATCTATGGTACGTGCCGATATGATCGATTTTATAGATCGTGTGCTTCGAATCTATTCCGGTAATATGCGTCTGCCTTTCGGAGGAAAACAGCTTTTGTTTGTAGGGGATATCTATCAACTCGAACCGGTAGTCACCCAAGATGCGCGAGACATATTGAATCGTTTCTATCCCAATTCTTATTTTTTCTCAGCACGAGTATTTAAAGAGGTAAGTCTTGTTCCTATCGAACTAAAAAAAGTGTATAGACAAACCGACATAACATTTGTAAATCTTCTCGACAGAATTCGTACCAACACAACAGACGATAACGATCTAAAAATACTCAATAGCCGATATAATCCTAATTTTATACCACAGCAGGAAGATTTTTCAATTACTCTGGCAACAAGAAGAGACAACGTCGATTACATTAATGACAAACATCTCGCAGATCTTGACGGAAAAGAATTTGTATTCAAGGGAGAAATAAAAGGCGATTTTCCCGAATCAAGTCTTCCTACATTAAAAGAGTTGATTCTCAAAGAGGGTGCACAAATAATTTTTATCAAAAACGACTATGACCATCGCTGGGTAAACGGTACTCTCGGAATTATCTCCTCGATTAGCGAAGACGGGAAAATATATGTATTGCTTGAAAACGGAGAAGAGCACGAAGTTGCGCGTGATTCATGGCGCAATATACGTTATTCGTATAATGAAAAAAAGAAAAGAATCGAGGAAGAAGAGCTAGGCTCTTTCATCCAATATCCCATGCGTCTGGCTTGGGCCATAACCGTACACAAAAGTCAGGGTCTCACGTTCAACCATGTCATTATAGATTTTAGCGGAGGCGCTTTTGCCGGAGGTCAAACTTATGTGGCACTAAGCCGTTGTACATCTCTTGACGGAATAATCTTGAAAAAAAGAATATCAAGAAGCGATATTTTTATAAAACCAGAAATCATCCACTTCAGCCAAAATTTCAACAATCCTCGCCTTATCGAACAATCAATGAAACTGGCACAAGCCGACAGGCTTTATCATACTGCAGCCAAACAATTCGACAAGGATGATTTTGACGGAAGTCTTACGGCTTTGTTCGAGGCTATACATCTCAGATATGATCTTGAAAAACCGGAAGTAAAGCGATTGATCCGAAAAAAATTAAGTGTTATCACAGAATTAAAAGAACGTATAAAAACTCTCGAACAACGAGATCATGAACGCCGGGAAACATTAAAAAAGTATGCATACGAATATTATTTACTCGGTAATGAGTGTATTACGAAGGCTCATGACACCAGGGCCGCTCTCGCTAATTTTGACAAGGCATTGGCTCTTGATCCGTTACTGCTCGACGCTTGGGTACGAAAAGGTGTTACCTTAATGGATGCTGATGATTTATCTGGAGCAGCACAATGTCTCAACGAAGCTGTACGGTTAAGTCCGTTATATTTTAAAGCTCTCTATAACAGAGGCAAACTACGATACAAACTTGAAGATTATGAAGGTGCATCAAGCGATTTTCTGAAAGCAGTAAAACTAAAGCCACAAAATGCGACTTTGCACGACCGGCTCGGAGATACATTTTCTAAACTCGGTGAAATAGAAACAGCCGGTCGTTTCTGGAGCATT
Source organism: Coprobacter fastidiosus (assembly GCF_030296935.1). Lineage (NCBI taxonomy): Bacteria > Pseudomonadati > Bacteroidota > Bacteroidia > Bacteroidales > Barnesiellaceae > Coprobacter > Coprobacter fastidiosus. Next base: position 969,454 of record NZ_AP028032.1, read on the forward strand.
GCAGAAGAAATAAGAGAAAGAAAACATAACAAATAAATCATTTGGGTATGAATACAAAAGTAAAAAAAGGTTTAAAAATTACCGGGATAGTCATAGGTACAATCTTGGTTATCATGCTCGTTCTCCCTTTTGCTTTTAAAGGCAAGATATTGGAGATAGTGAAAAAAGAGGCAAATAACATGCTGAACGCCAAGCTCGAATTTGCCGATCTGAACCTCAGTTTCTTTTCTCATTTTCCGAAAGCCTCTATCGAGTTGCAACAATTATCTCTTACGGGTATCGGTGATTTCGAGAAAGACACTCTCGTCTCTGCAAAGGAGATAGACATCGCCGTTAATATAATGAGTCTGTTCGGTGATAAAGGAATCGAAATAAACCATATCATTCTGGAAAAACCGCAGGTAAAAGCAGTCAAATTAGCGAATGGAAATGTAAACTGGGACATAATGAAACCAGACACAACAACGACTGTTGCAACAGACACGACTTCATCCAGCTCGTCTTTCGCTCTTAAATTAAAAAAATTCACCATAGAAGACGGACGTATTGCATACATAGATGACTCTTCTAAAATGGAATTCTATACTCAGAAACTGAACTTGAAACTATCGGGAGATATGAGTACCGAATCAACATCGATTGATTGTCACATGACAACCCAAAATATAGATTTTATATCAGGAGCTGTCCCTTATCTCAAAAACGCAGAATTTGAAATGGACATGAAAGTTCTGGCTGATTTGGTAAATAACAAATTCACATTTGATGAAAACAAACTTCGACTTAATGCAATCGAGTTGAATCTCGACGGCTGGATAGCACTTCTCGAAAATGATATGGACATGGATATACGTTTAAATAGTCCCAAAATAGAGTTCAAAGACATTCTTTCTCTCATTCCCGGCATTTATCAAAACAATTTCGAGTCATTAACTGCTAAAGGAGCATTAGACTTTAAAGCTGCAGCCAAAGGCAAAATGACCGGAGACCTATTACCACAATTTTCATTTTTATTAAACGTCAAAGACGGCATGATCAATTATGCCGGTATGCCCAAAGCGATTAACAATATCAACATCTATATTTCTGCAGAAAATCCAGGAGGCAATGCCGACTTAACTACTATCAATATAGATAATCTCAGTTTTAAAATGGCAGAAAACCCGTTCAAGCTGACATTAAACGCATCGACTCCCGTATCTGATCTGAATTTTAAAGCAACAGCAAATGGAACTCTGAATCTGGATATGATTAAAGAGGTATATCCTTTAGGAGACTCGATAAAACTAAGCGGAATACTGACGACCACATTAAGTTTTGCGGGTAAAATGTCGGATATTGAAAAAGAAAAATATCAAAATATACAAGGTGAAGGGAATATTTCTATAAGCAATATGAATTTTACATCTCCTGGAATCCCTGCCATAACATTAAAGAAAGCATCTGCAACGATCAGCCCCAAAGCTATGTCTTTAAATGAAATGGACGTAAATATCGGGAAAAACGATTTACAGGCAAAAGGCTCTTTATCTAACTACCTACCCTATTTTTTGAAAAATGAAACTTTAAAAGGCAACCTTTCTTTAAATTCTTCATATCTGAACTTAAATGATTTTATAAGTGACACTGAAGAGACAAGTACAGAAACCGAAGTAACAACAGACACGACAACCATGAGTGTTATAGAAGTTCCTAAAAATTTGGATTTGTCGCTTAAAGCAAACCTTAAAAAAGTCATTTTCCAAAAAATCGAAATCAATAATATCAACGGAAATCTATCTGTTTCAAATGGGGTCGTTCGAATGAATCCTCTAAATTTTAATGCCTTTGATGGATCTATATCAGCAACCGGATCATATAGTACCGCCGAGAATAAAAACCGGCCTATGGTAAATTTTGGACTGAATATCCAGAAAGCTTCTTTCGAAGAAACGTTCAAACAATTGGATATGATCCAAAAGATCGTCCCAATTTTTGCAAAAACAGGAGGTAACTACTCTGTAAATCTTGATTTAAAGACCCCTTTGGATAACACTATGAGCCCCGAATTAATGTCACTGACGGCTAAAGGGGTTCTACAATCCAATGATATTCATGTACAAAACCTCGAAGTTTTTGACAAGATTGCCACATTATTGAAAAATGATAAACTTAAAAACATCGAAGCTAAAGATATAAAAATACCATTTACAATCGAAAACGGACTATTAAAAACCGATCCTTTTAATATAAAAATGGGTAATATCAGTATGAATCTAAGCGGAACAACCGGTTTAGATCAGAGTATCGACTACACCGCAAAAATCGCACTTCCCGAATCTGCTACTGGCGGATATATCAGTAATGTAACGGCAACTATCGGAGGTACATTTTCAAAGCCCGAGATCAAACTCGACACTAAAGAAATGATCAACAATGCCGTAAAAACAGCCGTAAACAGTCAACTGACTAAACTTACCGGAAAGGATAAAGAAGAACGTATCGCCGCTTTAAGAGAACAAGCCGATGCAGCAGGAAAAAAATTAGTAGAAACTGCAGAGAAAGAAGGGCAAAAACTGATAGACAAAGCTCAAAAGCCTCTCGAAAAGATCGGTGCGAAAACTGCTGCTGCAGCATTGGTAAAAGAGGCACAGAAACAGGCAGATAAGTTAAAAGAAGAGGCCGAAAAGGCCATACAAAAAATAGAGGCTGAGTAAAACTCAGACAGGTTCTTAAATTTCATAGAAATCTTTTCAATACACCCTTCAGACATTTTCTTTATCTGGAGGGTGTATTATTTTCACACAAAACAACAGTTTTCTCAAACGAAGACCTTTTTAAATTATACTACATTATGTTTCAAGTGTTTAATTCTGAGTAAATTCTGTCATTCAGATAGATACAATTTGGCACTTTTTCTGACAAAACAGTCCCAAAAACAAATGGCACACACTTTGCAATTATTTAAGCGAATTTGAGTTACAAACCCGATTCAAAGAAATATAGATGTTTAATTAACGAATAGGAGATTATAACTATGATGCCTGTAAGAAAATCACAAAATTGGCTTCCGGGAATATTTAACGATTTCTTTGGAAACGAATGGATGGAAAAAGCAAATTCAACTTCTCCCGCCATAAATATTATCGAAAGTGAAAAAGATTATAAAGTAGAGATTGCTGCTCCGGGATTGACTAAAGACGATTTTTCGATTAGAATCGATGATGATAATCAGATCTCTGTTTCTATGGAGAAAAAAGAGGAACATAAAGATGAAAATAAAAACGGCCGGTATTTGCGCCGGGAATTTTCTTATACACAATTCCGTCAGAATATGATTCTGCCCGATAACATAGATAAAGATAAAATCGAAGCAAAAGTTGAAAACGGGATATTAACCATAGATATTCCTAAAAAAGAAATTATCCCCGAAAAACCGGCTGTTAGAAACATAGAAGTAAAATAAAACTTCTATATTAATCTTCATATTTATAGTGATCTTTTAAATTCAAATAATATGAAAAGTTCAGAAAAAAAACAGAAAGGTCAATTCTGTAAATCAAAGAAGAAATCAGAATATCAACTTGAAAAAGCTGAAGAGTCTCATGAAGGTAAACATAAAAAACATGAGTAAAACATAGGTATTACAAGTACAGAATCAGCCCGTCCAACTATTCATATAGTGAACGGGCTGTATTTTTATCGGATAATAGATCATCTTTGAGCCTCGAATCAAAGCCTATTTAATTATTAACCAAACGTTTAAAATGGGATGTAATTACTTTTCCCATATTTATGCGCGTACTATCGATTTGCCTTATTTGTACAGGAGAAACCATATTTTTATATTTTGCACGCGTTATCCGGAATTTAACTTTATCCAAATTACCATATAGATCAACTCCCGCCTTAAACGGTAAAGGAGATTTAAGTATAGAAACATGATAATTGAATGACATATCCAGATTCTGAGTACCTCCTACTGCTGCCCGATAACGATCTATTTCTACAACAAAAGGATAAACTTTTACTGCTCCATTATCAACTGTTATATTTACGGATATGCTATCAAACATATTTTCCTTTTTATTTTTAAACATCAATATTTTCGCAAGTCTCCTGAAAGTATCCCCATCCAATAAAACCAAACTATCCCCTTTAATATGCACTGCAGCTCGCAAAGAAGGGATACGTATGTTCATCAGAGAATCAAGACGCGATTCTGCCGCTATATTAAAATTGACAAGACCTTTAAAAGATCTCAGCATCGGAACGATCGTATCCAGTTCAGGAATAAATGTTACCAATTTCCCTATATTGATTTTATAAATATCAAAATTAAAGCCGGCATATCCGTCTATAGAAGAGTCTCCTTTATAAAGCAAGGAAGTTCTCATCATGGCATCTAAAGCTTTCATACTCAAATTCTCAAGGTTTATCATTTGATCCTTTATCTGCACTTTTCCCCGAACATTTTCGAAGATCATGTGATTATAACGGACTCTCCCTATATTCGTTTCAAACTCCAGATCAACATTTTTAGGGACAATAAACAAACGGGCTTTATCTGTCGATACAGAAGATATTGTATCTGTTTCAACCGCATTTTCGTCCATATTCTCAAGGCCGGACAATGCCTCTATAAGCTGATTACAATTAATCCGTTTCGATACGACCTTTAACCGGGCGGTTAATAATTCATTCTTCATTATTGCTTTTGACAAATTAGAAACCGAACCTGTTGCCGTTATATCAGAATGTCCGATACGAACTTTTGCTTGTCTCAACGCTACGGTATTTCTTTCAAACGCAACTTCTGTTTTTTGCATGCGAATAGGCAGGCCAAATTCGGGAGTTGAAAAAAACAAACGGTTAAAACCAATCGTACCTTTCGGATGCCACAATGAATCACGTCCTTGAAATGTCGATATTTTAAAACCTGCCAAATCCATTCCTATACGGGTCTCATTTGCTTTCATAAAAAGAGAGTCAGTACGCAGATATAGATCAAACACAGGCTTTTTCACATTCATTTTAGAGGGTCTTACTCCAACAGACGCCTCTGTCTTTTGACTATATGCCCGAATCGTATCGCCAATTATCACCTTAGCTTCTTCCAATGCGAATTTACAGTCCAAAGGTATGACTTTCGTGGTATCTATCTCGGTTACAGGGGTCGATACTGACGCAGACATCTGTTTTACCTGAGCCGACCCCATTCGACTTTTTAAAATAAGATCATAAATCTTTGCCCCTACGGCCAAAGAACTATCTCCGATAAAGCCTAATTTAGCATTACCTTTAAAATTAAAATCTTTATTGGAATCTTTAAACAGTACATTCTCAATCGCCACATTTCCTTTTATCTGTAAACGCCCCAAATCTTTTTCTTTTACAGCACTTAATCTGCCTTTAAATTTTAAATCGGCAGAAACTTTTCCTCCCATTTCAACACCATCCTGCAGCGGAAAAGTCTTTGCTAAAGCTGAAAAATTTACTTTTGCATGAGTATTAAAAGTTATCAACGGATCTCCCATCAAATCATCTATACGACCATCTGCCAATACATCAGTTTCCGCTCCTTGAAAACGAAATATTTTCATATTCAGATAAGACGGCTTTTTTTTCATCACATCTAAATAACAACTTAGATCGGCCGTTAAATTATCGATTCCATAAGGCATTCCTTTATAATGGGCAGAAGCTTGCTGAATCTTCATAAGCATTGTCAATACCGGTACTTGCTTATCTCCGTACGCACCTTTAAGCGAACCCGACAGTTCTACATCTCCGGCTGCAGTAACAGCACTTTTTTTGATAACCGATGCCGGAAGCATATTCAATACAGTAGCAACATCCGGAGTCTTAAGTTTATATGACAAATCAACATCTATAATTTTTGCAATTGTATCTCTATGCAATGAACCGCCAACGTCAAAAGATATTCCATTTAGATTGACCGATGAACGTTCTATATTACAAAATAAGGTTTTTCGATTCAGAGAAAGGTCTGTATCAAATTCAAAAGCGATCCTGTTCGCCAACAATTCTCCATCCTGCCAAAAAAGAATATTCTTACAAGAGGTTTTCATTCTCAAATCGGCTATATCTTCAGACAAGAACGCTTTTAGATCAAGATTAAGGCTATCTATCCGGCTGTACATCTGTGTACTGCGATCATCAAAAATCAATGATACATCTTTAAATTTGACACGATTGATATTTATACTGCTATTAAAACCCGAAGAAACCGTATCGGCATTTTGTTGCACGGCAGAAGCATCAGCTCGCATAATATTCCAATTCGGATTTCCAACACTGTCAATAAACGCATAAATCGTAGCATCATCAAAAACGAATTTTCTCAGCTCGACCCGGTTATTTTGAAAATATAAAAGCGGATTTACTGAAACTGCACATTTTTTAAATTGCAACAAAGTATCACTTTTCTGCCATAATGTATCTTTGAAGACTTTAGAGACTAATCTCCCATCGGATATTTTCAACTCGAAATCAGGAAACGATGAAAAAAAAGTCAACTCCACGCTTCCAATTTCAACTTGAGCGTTTAGAGTTCTATTCGCAACTTGATTAACAACCGGAGTAAGCTTTTCCGGAGTAAACACAAAATTCACGGCTACCGCAATAGCCGATAATACGATAACAATTAATGAGAGCATAGAGATAAACGTTATCTTCAATGCCCTCTTCAAATTCTTGCTCATAACCTTATCTTCATACTTTTGAGTACAAATATAAGGTTTTTATTTTCTGTTATAGGCCTTGTCCAAGAGATAATCTATCGAACATTTTCCCGGACCGGCTAATAAAAGCGTTATAAAAATTCCCAAATACATCAACGGAAGTTCGGATGTAGCCAAAGCGAATGTAGGGAATGTCAAAAAAGCAGCGACAATCATCGAGAAAATCAACGGGATTAAAGCTAATCGGGTAAGAAAGCCGACCATGACTAAAATAGAAGCTCCTACTTCGACTAAAATGATCAAAGGCAAAGTCAACGTTCCCAAACCTATCGGATCGGGAAAAGTATCGACTAATGTATCGAAATTTTCAATTTTAGCAATTCCATGAGTCAACATTAATATCCCGACAAACAACCGTAAAAAAAGCCTTGCTGCATTGGAACAGCACTCCGACAATAAAAAAGTCAGAGTCATTTGTATAAATTTATTTGATTTCACACTTGAAGAAGATTCCTTTTCCATATCCTAAATTATTTAAGTTTGATATATTAAAAACTATAATTCAATAACATTTCTTCAAGTAAAAAGTTTTATAAAAATTATAATTTACAATTCTTTTCTTTTGTTCCCGTCTTTCTTAGGTGTTTTCCGGTAAAAAGTCCGTTTCCCCTGACTTCTTCCTCCAGCCGAACGAGAATTATTATGTCTCCCTCTTCTGCGGTGTCCTCGGGAAAGCTGTTCCACATCATATCCCGGAGCTTCGCCTAACCCCTCAGGAATAGGGTTTTTAAAGATATCTTTATCAATAAACTTTTCTATCCTGAAAAACTTATCCCGTTCTATATCAGATATAAAAGTAATAGCTTCCCCTTCAGCACTTGCACGTGCCGTACGTCCGATACGATGAATATAGTCTTCAGGATCATGAGGTACATCAAAATTGATAACCAAACCGATATCTGTAATATCAATGCCTCTGGCCACAATATCCGTTGCAACCAAAACATCAACCTTACCGTTTTTAAAATCAAGCATTACCTCTTCCCGTTGAGACTGTTCAAGATCAGAATGCATAGCCCGGACATTGTACTTCATTCGCCTAAGTTTCGTCGTAAGTTCCTTAACCTTCTGTTTCGAAGAAGAGAATATAATAGTCTTACCCTCAATTTTCTTAGAAAAAACAGCTTCTATGATCGCCATTTTCTGGTTTTCATAACAAACATACGCCGACTGCCTTATCGCCTCATTAGGTTTTGAAACCGCTATATTAATTTCTGCAGGATTATGTAATATATTTTTAGCAAGCTGTCTTATTTTAGGAGGCATAGTTGCAGAAAATAAAATTGTCTGCCGCTTCTTCGGAAGGTGATTACATATCTGCATAATATCGTCATAAAATCCCATATCCAGCATCCTGTCAGCTTCGTCAAGAATAAGATATTCCACAAAAGGCAACTTCACTCCGCTATTTACCAAATGAGATATAAGCCGCCCCGGTGTAGCGATTACCACATCAGCCCCCATAAGCAATCCTCGTTTCTGTTGATCCCATTGCGCCCCGTCGCCACCTCCGGACACGACAAAAGTCGAAATAGGCAAAAAATAAGAAAAACCCTCAAACTGCATATCTATTTGTTGTGCCAATTCTCTTGTCGGCGCTATGATCACAGCCCTTACGGCATCATCACCGTTCTTATTTTTAGTAAGTAAATTCAACAAAGGAAGTATATATGCGGCAGTCTTACCCGTTCCCGTCTGAGCACAAGCGATCAAATCTCTTCCCTCCAAAATTACAGGTATGGCAAGTTCCTGCACCGGAGTCGTTTCTTTAAAATTCATTGCACTCAAACCTTCCAGAACTTCCGGTCCTAGATTTAATTCATCAAATCTCATATAATTCTACTACTTTTCAAAAAAAACTACTCACGATAACCAAAGCCCATTTATCAGCCGGATCTTATCAATAAAATAGTTTGAACAAAGATAGTCATAAAAAATGAAAGATCGGTAATCAAATAAATTAAGACTTACGTCTTTTTCCGGTCTTTTTTCTCGTTTTCAATCGACAGATATATCTCTTGCCCTTCTCATAAAACAGAAAAAGCATCCTCAAACGAAACTCCCAAATCTCGGGTAAAATTCAGATGAGCTCTAAAGCTCAAGAATTACTCTGTTACAATTGCCAAACTTTCCCATAAATCTACCAATTAACTTTGCTGTCTATATTCATTTGGCGTGCAACCTACACACTTTTTAAATAAACGACTGAAATGCTGTGGATACTGAAAACCTAAACCGTACGCAATTTCACTTATCGTCTTATCCGTATCTAAAATCCGTTCTTTTGCCATATTTATCAGCTCGAGTTGAATATATTCTTGTGCCGTTTTTCCGGTTTCTCGCTTTATCAAATCACCGAAATAATTAGGAGACAAGCACAACCGGTCGGCACAATATTTCACAGAAGGTAATCCTATACTACGAGGTTTATCTGTATGGAAATAGTCATTCAGAATGTCCTCAAATTTCATAAGTACATCTTTATTGACATTAGTCCGTGTTACAAATTGACGCTCATAAAAACGAATGCAATAATCTAACAACAACTCGATATTTCTTGAAATTAAAGTTTTACTATGCTTGTCTACACCATGTCGAAGTTCATGCTCTATATTATGCAAACAATCATATACGATCTGTCTTTCTTGATCCGATAAATGAAGCGCTTCATTCACTTCATAAGAAAAAAACGTATAATTTTTGATATTTCTACCAAGAGATGTTCCTCTTATTAAATCAGGATGAAAAGTCAAAGCCCACCCCTTAGGCTGAATAATCTCCCCATTATCTTCGACACCGATTATCTGACCCGGAGCAAGGAAAACAAGAGTCCCCTCTTGATAATCATAATATTGTCTGCCATATATCAAATCTCCGCACTTCACTTCTTTCAAAAAGATCGTATAAAAACCAAAACTCATTCGAGCATGACGCACAGGCTTTGCCTTTGACATATCTATCACACTAACTAACGGATGCAAAGTTTCGATCCCCATACGAGAATTATACTGATCGACCGTCTCTATCTTTAAAATATTATCTTTCATAGCTTTGCTGTTTTGGATTAATGCAAAGTTAACACTTTTATCGATACTATAATCTGTACTTTTTCAAATCCGTAATAATGGTACAAATACCTGTAATTCATCTATAAATCAATATAAATAACCAATATAATTTTGCAATGTAGATAACAAAAAACAAAATCAATTATGGACACAAAAATGAACTTTGATATGTATGTCCCGACACATACCTTATTCGGTGCAGGAATGTTAAACCATTTGCATTCTCAGAAAATGCCGGGGAAAAAAGCTTTACTCGTAATATCTAACGGCAAATCAACTAAAATAAACGGGTACCTAAAACGTACAGAAGAACAACTTCAAAAAGCCGGAGTAGAATTTACTATATTTGACCAGATTGAAGCAAATCCTTTAAAATCTACGGTCATGGCAGGAGGAAATGCTGCCCGAACAAATGGATGTGATTTTATTGTAGCTTTGGGAGGAGGTAGTGTCATGGACGCTTCAAAAGCTATCGCTGTTATGGCTACTAATGACGGAGATTATTGGGATTATATTCCTTCAGGAAGCGGAAAAGGTAAGATTATAACCAATGTACCGCTACCTATTATCGCTATCACGACAACCGCAGGAACAGGGTCGGAAACCGACCCCGGCTGCGTCATCACGAATGAAACAACTCATGAGAAGACAGGCTTTGTACATCCTGCTTTATTTCCCGTTCTCGCAATTGTCGATCCTGAACTAATGCTATCCGTTCCTCCGAAGTTTTCTGCCTATCAAGGATTTGATGCATTATTTCACAGCATAGAAGCATACGTATCGAACGGTGCAAATTTAATGAGTGACATGTATGCTTTAACTGCAATAGAAAATGTGTCTCTCAATCTGCCGAAGACAATAAAAAACGGGAACGATATAGAAGCCCGCACAAAAGTTGCATTCGGCAATACTCTTTCCGGATCTGTAATGTGCGTAGGCCGGTGTAACAGCGAACACTCTCTGGAACATGCCATGTCTGCTTATCACCAGGAACTTCCTCACGGAGCCGGGCTGATCATGATAAGCAAAGCTTACTTTACCCACCTTATTAAACAACACGTATGCGATGATCGTTTTATAAAGATGGCAAAGGTCATGGGTATGAAAAACGCAACAGAACCAATGGATTTTATAGCTGCTCTTACAAAGCTTCAGGAAGATTGCGGCGTAGCCGATCTCAAAATGTCCGATTATGGTATTACCCCCGATGAATTTAAAAAATTCGCTATCAATGCTAAAGATACCATGGGTTTTCTCTTCTCTTGTGATCGTATCCCGCTAAGTAATGAGGATTGTATAAATATTTATGCAGCATCTTACAAATAAATAATTTTAATAGCAAAAGGAAGAAACAAATAGAAAAAGGGAGTATTCTCTCAATGTCTAAACATAAAAAATTATGAAAACTCTGCATTCTATACTTATTTTTATCCTTATGATATCAACTACCTTTAATTCTTCGGCACAAAATAACGATTCAAAAATTTTAGTAGCCTACTATTCTTATAGCGGGAATACCAAAGCTGTTGCCGAACAGATACAAAAAGGTACTGATGGTGATTTATTTGAAATTCAACCTATAAAACCCTATTCCAAAAACTATCAAGAAGTTGTCGATCAAGCTAAAAAAGAAATCAACGACAACTATAAACCCGCTCTAAAAACTAAAGTAAAAGATATCGATAAATACGATGTCATTTTTGTCGGTTCACCTTGCTGGTGGGCTACAATAGCACCTCCGATAGCGACATTTTTATCAAGTTATAATCTCTCAGGAAAAACAGTCATTCCGTTTATGACTCATGAAGGAAGCCGCATGGGGCATTCAGAAAACGACATAAAGGCTCTTTGTCCGAAATCGAATGTTTTAAAGGGGCTTCCGATACGAGGTAGTCAGGTAAAACAAGCTGAAGAAGATGTTATGAAATGGTTAGAAAAAATAGAAATGCTAAAAAAATAAGAAATCATGCAAAAAGTAAAATTAAATAACGGCGTAGAGATGCCGATCTTAGGTTATGGAGTTTATCTGGTCACTCCTGAAGAATGCGAACGTTGTGTACTCGATGCCATCAGTGTAGGTTACCGTAGCATAGACACAGCACAAGCATATTATAATGAAGAAGGTGTGGGTGCAGCCATTACTAAATGCGGTGTTCCTCGCAGCGAATTATTCATTACTACCAAAGTCTGGATCAGCAATGCAGGAGAAAGTAGAGCAGCAGCCAGTATCGATGAGTCTTTACAAAAATTGCGCACCGAATATATCGACCTGTTACTCATTCACCAACCCTTCGGAGATTATTACGGAACATACCGAGCTATGGAAAAAGCTGTAAAAGCCGGAAAAGTAAGAAGTATTGGTTTGAGTAACTTTTATCCCGACCGTTTCGTAGATTTAGCAGAAAATGTCGATATAAAGCCTGCGGTAAATCAATTACGAACGAACGTATTCAGCCAACAATGGGATGCGGAGATAGAGATGAACAAATACGATACCCATATTATGGCATGGGCTCCGCTCACACAGGCAAATAAAACTCTGTTCGACAACCCTACTATCGCAAAAATTGCTGAGAATCACAACAAAACAGCTACACAAGTAGCCTTGCGCTACCTCATTCAACGAAATATTATCGCTATTCCCAAGTCTACTCATATAGAACGGATGAAGCAGAATTTGGATGTATTTGATTTCTCCCTTACTGATGCAGAAATGGAAGCTATTCGCCCGCTCGATCAAGAAGCAGATTTCCAATGGTCACATCGTAATCCCGAGCTGGTACGTTTTTTGCTGAATTATGATAAACAATTCAATCCCAAAAACAAGTAAATAACCTGTTACATTGAAATATGAAAAATATATTGATAGTATCGGGACACCCTGATTTAAATAATTCATTCGCAAATAAAAATATATTGGAAGAACTGAACAGTCTGTTACCTGAAGCAGAGTTTGCTTATTTAGACAAATTATATCCGGATTTCCGTATAGATATAGAAACAGAACAAAAACGGCTGCTTCGTGCAGATATTATCGTCTTCCAATTTCCTCTATTCTGGTATAGTGCACCTTCTCTACTGCATCGTTGGATAGAACAAACGTTTGTACACGGTTTTTCTCACGGGCGAACAGGAGACAAGCTGAAAGGCAAAAAGTTGATACTTTCTTTCACTTCCGGTGCTCCAGAGGAAATGTACTGTTACGGCGGATTACAAAATTATCCTATCGAAGATTTTCTTCCGCCCTATAAACAGCTGGCCAATCTATGCGGATTGCAATGGGAAGGCTATATATATAGCGGAGGCCTCTCTTACGCCAACCGGCATGATGAGAAGATTCTGAGACAAATGAAAGACAAAGCCATTAATCACGCTTATTCATTGGTCGAGAAAATAAAAAACTTGGAAAATCCTTAAATATTTTCCGATTAAGAAATTATTATTTTCAAAACAGAGCCGAGTGAAATTTAGACTCTTTATTCCTAATATAGGAGACATTATAGGCAACAAAATGTTGTCTATAATGTTTTCAAAATTACATCCAAGAAATCAGATTCTGTTTTTTCAAAATCGATTTTCCAACATCATCTATTGACGGATTAAAAAAAATTATATTTATTTGCCACACTCAAAAATAACCGTCAAAATACCCCTTAAATAAAAAATGAAATACTCCTATCTGCTCTTAGATTTGGACGGGACTGTTACCGATTCAATGACTGGCATTACCCGATCGGTACAATATGCTCTGAAACATTTTGGAATTGAAATAAAAGAATTAAGCTTGCTGCAACCGTTCATTGGTCCACCTCTCAAAGATTCTTTTAAAGAATTCTATCATTTTACTGAAGAGCAAGCAACTCTTGCAACATCAAAATATCATGAATATTTTTCTTCAAAAGGAATATTCGAAAACGCAGTTTATCCCGGAATAAAAGATTTCTTACAGAAACAGAAAAAGGAAAACAAGCAAATATTATTAGCAACGTCTAAACCTGAAATTTTAGCCAAACAGATACTCGATCATTTTGAACTATCATTCTATTTCGATTTTATAGGAGGCGCGACTTTTGATGACAGCCGATCTTCCAAGAAAGACGTCATTAACTACGTATTAGAAAACTGCCAACTCAAAAACAAATTAGATAAATGTATCATGATCGGAGACCGGAAACACGATATAGAAGGAGCTAAGGCTAATCACATTTCTTCAGCAGGAGTCCTATATGGCTACGGTAGTAAGGAAGAACTCATACAGGCCAAAGCCGATTATATAGTCAAAGATTTAAAGGAACTGCAAACAGTACTTATCTAAGAGCCTGTCTAAATTTTCCGATAAAAAATATTATCAGGTCATTTTTGCGCTTTCTTCCGGTCTTTTTTCCCGTTTTCCCTCGTCAAATAGCCCGCTATCATCCTCCTGAAAACAGAAAAATATCCTCGAAAGAAACTCTCAAATCTGACCCGAGCAAAATTTACGACAGGCTCTAAAAGTGAAAACTCAAAGAACCTTGCCCAAAATTTTCATAATGCATCAAGGCTTTTTTACTCCTTTATATATCAACACCCCTAATACTAAAATACCCAAAGCTATAAAACCCCAAGAAAGCTCTTTACTATATTCTGCTACTTTACTCATTAACTGATCTTGAGGAACGACCGATTCGAGATAATATCCTATCACAGCTAATATGATATTCCAAAGACCTGCCCCTAATGTCGTATAAAGCAAGAATGTAGACAACTTCATACGTGCAAGCCCGGCAGGTATAGAAATCAACTGCCTGACTGCAGGCACTAAACGTCCTACAAAAGTCGATATACGACCGTTATCATCGAAAAATTTTTCTGCTTTCATAACAGATGCCTCATCAATCAAGCACATATGTCCGATACGGCTCGATGCAAATTTATATATCAAAGGACGTCCTATCCACATCGCTAAATAATAATTCACTAAAGCTCCGATATTTGCTCCTAACGTCGCAAACAAAACCACTAGATAAATATTCAGTTCACCGGCAGCCGCCTTGTATGCAGCAGGTGGAACTACAATCTCCGAAGGAAAAGGGATAAACGAACTTTCTATAGCCATTAATAAAGTAATAGTCCAATAATTCAAATGGTCAAGACACCACTGTATAAAAGCCAATGACTCCATATATTATCTTTTAATTATTTTGCAAAGATAACCAGCGAATTAGCCATTCATGTTTCATTCATAATGCATTTATATTACATTTTTATTACAAAAACACATATTACCTATTACGGTTAGCTGCATACAACCCATCTATAATGCCATCAGCCAGTCCGATCACAGGCACATAAATGTATTCAGAATGGAGAATTTCTGCTATCGTCAGAAATATTTCGGATGCCGGAACAATAACATCTGCCCGATCGGGTTTCAAATTAAATACTTGCATACGTTCTTCGAACGAAAGCAACTTAAGTTTCTCATAAAGAGACTTCAATACTATAACCGATATGCGCTGTCGTTTCTTATCGGTTTTCTCTGCCAAACGATACAATTTATTGATATTCCCACCTGAACCGATAATATTAGTTCCGAGATAGTTTTCCGACAATGTTTTCATATCGGCTTCAAGACGTTTCCACTCTTCAAAATCTACCGCATCATTTAACATGCGCACTGTTCCTATATTATAAGATTTAGAGCATACCAACTCTCCTTTTATCAATAAATTGACCTCTGTACTTCCACCACCGACATCCACATACATATAATTCCCATGCCGGTCTTCCATACACTCTATATGGTTATTATAGACCATACGGGCTTCTTCCTGTCCCGTAATAATTTCAATTTTAATTCCGGTTTTTTTCTCTATCATTTTAATAATATCTTTCCCGTTGACAGCATCCCGCATTGCAGAAGTTGCGCAGGCTCGATAGTCTGCGACATCATATATCTTCATTAAATGACGATACGATTTCATCAACCGAATCATATTCTTTTCTTTCTTTTCAGAGATACGTCCTTTAGAAAAGACATCAAATCCTAAACGAAGAGGTACACGAAGCAACAATACTTTCGAGAATTTTTTTTCAGAATTTTCGTTTATATGCTTAATAAGTAATCGCACCGCATTAGAACCTATATCAATAGCGGCATAATTCTTTTCGGATCGCTTATTTCTACTCTTATTTTCTTTATTCATTCTTGATTTTTTTCTAAATAACAATCATACAATGCACTTTGAGAACGAAACGGGATATTGTCATCCGTAGTCCAAGAACTGTTTTTCCCAGTACCATCTATTACACGTCCTTGCAAAGTATCTCTCAATCCATAATCGATAATTTTTTTCATTTCTTCCTTTATAGCTTGATCATACACCGGCGTTATGACTTCTATACGGTTATCCAAGTTACGGGGCATCCAATCAGCTGAACCGAGAAAAACTTTTTCCTTTCCTCCTGCTGCAAAAATAAATATGCGCGAATGCTCCAAATAACGATCGACAATACCGTTAATATGTATATTATCGCTTACTCCCCGCACTCCTGTAATAAGAGAACAATTTCCTCGTACAAGCATATCTATCAACACTCCTTTTTGCGACGCTTCGTATAATTTATTTACGATAACAGGATCTGTTACATGATTTATCTTAATCTTAATATACGCCGGTTTTCCCGCTTTTTTATTTTTTATCTCGTCATTGATAAGAGATAAAAACTTTCGCTTCATCTCATTCGGTGAAACCAATAATTCTTTAAAACGAACAGGTATGTAAGGATATTCGATAAAATCGAATACGGAATTAACATCTTTCACAATACGTGGAGCTGAGGTCATCAACATACAATCAGTGTAAGACCGTGCATTTCCTTCATGAAAATTTCCCGTACTTATACAAGCAATATCCGTACCTGTTTTCATTGAGATATGGGCAATTTTCGAATGTACTTTCAAACCCTCCACTCCAAAAATCACTTTTATTCCTGCATCCTGCATCTTTTTCGACCATCCGATATTAGAAGCCTCATCAAAACGCGCAAGTAACTCGATAACAACAGTTACTTTCTTCCCATTACGAGCAGCACCGATCAAAGCTTTTACCACTTTCGACTCTTTAGCTAAACGATAAAGAGTTATTTTGATACCTTTTACCTGTTTATTTACCGCAGCTTCTTGCAATATCCGTATAAAAGAATCAAAACTGTGATAAGGAACATGTATAAAACGATCTTTTTTATGAATTTCATCAAAAATACTTCCGGAAACAGAAAGTTCCTTCTTCAATATAGGAGGCCACAAAGGATATTTCAGATCTTTACGCCCGCAATCCGGGAAGTGCATCAAATCTTTATGATTCTGATAACGTCCACCTCCCAAAACAGTATCGAGACTGTCAAGATTTAATTTTTTCAATACCCTTTTCAAAAGATCTTTAGGCATCTCCATGTCATAAACGACACGCAAAGGCTCTCCTTTTTTACGGCTTTTGATTCCTTTGGATATTTTCTGAAGCATTCCGTTACGCAAATCGTTATCGATTTCCATCTCAGCATCACGAGTAAATTTAAAAGAGTACGCTTCAAAACGGACATAATCCAATCCATTAAAAATCAAAGATAAACAGCATCTGACTACATCATCGAGATACATCAAAAAACTTTTCCCGTCTTTATCGGGTAACCGTACAAAACGCCCACAAACAGAAACCGGAAGTTCAAGCAATGCATATTCCGAAGTAGCGTTCGTATTCTCTTTCGACAATTTTACAGCCAAATATATATCTTCATCAGTCTCACTGTCAAGTTGCTTTATTGCCGAAAACCAAACCGGAACAATAAAACCATTCAATTTTTCCCAATAAAAAGAACGAATAAAACCGAGTTGCTCCTCATCTGCTTCCTTATCAGAAATCAAATAGATATTTTCACCGCGTAATTTCTCTGTCACATCCTTTACCGCCTTCTCATAATCCTTAGAATAACTGCCATTTAGTTTAGCTATACGCTTAATAAGTTGTTTGGCATTCTCTCTTTCCCGTAAAGCAGAGCGATCATTACATTCGGCAATCCGATTTTGAGTTGCCACACGTACCCGAAAAAATTCATCTAAATTATTAGAATAAATTCCCAAGAAAGCTAAACGTTCTAACAAAGGAACATCTTCCTTGCAGGCTTCCTGAAGAATTCTTCGGTTAAAATACATCCAACTAATATCCCGGTCTAAGTAATATCGGCTTAACTTCTTATCTCCCATATCATCGTATTTTCTGCAAAAGAAGAATACTTACGTTACAATTATATTACATATTTATAATAATACAATTAAATTCGGCACAAGTTCTTCTTTCACAGCCAATAACTCCAAAATATAACCTCTTTTTACTATCAAAACTATTTTTCACGCCAAATCATATCTTTAAATTGCCAATATATGAAAACCATTCTCCCTGTCAAATGTTTTATATCTACGCAAAATCGTTATTATATAAACTTATAGAGATATTTATGGCACAAAAAGTAGCAGAACAAGTCGTTGACATGCTGGTCGATACCGGAGTAAAGCGAATTTACGCTGTCACTGGAGACAGTTTGAATGAAATCAATGACGCAGTAAGACGAAATGAAAAAATAGATTGGATACATGTCCGTCATGAAGAAACAGGAGCTTTCGCCGCCGGAGCTGAAGCCCAAATAACCGGTAATATCGCTTGCTGTGCTGGAAGCAGCGGACCGGGACATGTGCATCTGATAAACGGAATATATGATGCTCATCGTTCCAATGCTCCAGTAATAGCAATAGCCTCAACAATCGCCACCCATGAATTCGGCACTAAATACTTTCAAGAAACAAATACGATAAAATTATTCGATGATTGCAGCTATTACAACGAAATAGCGACAACCGCACAGCAATTGCCGAGAATGATGCAAGCTGCAATTCAAACAGCTATTTCAAAAAAAGGCGTTTCTGTCATCGGGTTACCCGGAGACTTAACTTCTCAGAAAGTTGCCAACATAGATTCTTCTAACACGCCTTATCACACACAACCCGTTGTTTCTCCCCAGATTACAAAAATAAAAAAAATTGCTTCTTTATTGAACAAAGCGAATAAAATCACCATCTTTTGCGGTATAGGTGCACAAAATGCTCATGACGAAGTAGTCGAATTGTCACAATCTTTAAATGCACCTGTCGCATATTCGTTTAAAGGGAAAATGGGAATTCAACATAATAATCCGAATGAAGTAGGCATGACCGGACTATTGGGCTTGCCATCAGGATATTATAGTATGCAAGAAGCGGAAATATTATTATTGTTAGGCACGGATTTCCCATATACCCCCTTTATGCCCGAAAACAGTTATATCATCCAAGTCGATATCCGAGCTAATCGCATAGGAAGAAGAGCGAAAGTAAATATGGGTGTAGTCGGAGATGTTAAAGATACTCTCAAAATACTAAACCCGCTTATAGAACCCAAAAAGGACGACAGTTTCCTTAAACGGCATTTGAAAATATACGAAACCGTAAAAAAGAATCTCAATACTTATGTCACAAACAAAGGTGCGGAAAACAAGATACATCCCGAATATGTAATGCATCTTATCAATAAAAAAGCCGATGAAAATGCCATATTTACCGTAGATACAGGGATGACTTGCGTATGGGGAGCTCGTTATCTGGAAAGTACCGGAAAACGAACGATGTTAGGCTCATTTAATCACGGATCAATGGCAAATGCTATGCCTCAAGCAATCGGCGCTGCATTGGCTGCTCCCGAACGGCAAATTATAGCCCTGTGCGGTGATGGCGGACTTTCTATGCTCTTGGGAGATTTAGAAACAATTGTACAGTATAAACTCCCTGTAAAAATCATAGTGTTTAACAACAGGGCTTTAGGAATGGTAAAATTAGAAATGGAAGTAGCCGGACTCCCTGACAACCAAACGAATATGCTGAATCCTGACTTTGAACTTGTAGCTAAGGCTATGGGTATGACCGGGTTTACCGTACGACATCCTGACAATGTAGAATCTGTTCTCGAATCGGCGATGAAAACAGATGGTCCGGTATTAGTAAATATTATGACCGATCCTAATGCTTTAGCAATGCCCCCCAAAATAGAGTTCGACCAAATGCTCGGATTTGCACAATCTATGTACAAACTAATTTTGAATGGAAGAACAAAAGAAGTCATGGAAACGATAAATTCCAATATAAAACATTGGAAAGAAGCTTTATGATGTGTTATCCACTAAATTTCACTATCTTTGCAGTCCGTTAATTTAATTCGGCGATGAAAAAGAAAATGAAATTTACTCAAGAAGATTACCTCAAAGCTAACAGAAAAGCGAGCCGAGAGGAAGAAATCGAAAAACACGGACGTCCGGTTTCTTTTAATCGAATCCATGTCTCAAAAAAAGTATATAACCGAAAAAGGATTAAGGCAGGCGACAAAAACCTGCCTTATTTATTTGAAAAAGCTGCATGAGATTTAGAGCCTATCTAAATTTGCCAATAAGAAAATATCATCAGGTCATTTTTGCGCTTTCTTCCGGTTTATTTTCCCGTTTTCCCTCGTCAAATAGCCCGCTATCATCCTCGTAAAGACAACAGAACATCCTCGAAGGAAGCTCCTAACCGACCCGTATAAAATTCAGGTAAACTCCCAAAGGAGATGTTTAAATTTTATTGAATATAAAAACAGAAGGCCGGTCTCTCCCGAGCCGGCCTTCCCAAACTTGAAATATATCAAAAACAAGAAAGAGGATAGCTTATTCCAAGAATAAGCAAGGATAATAATACCAATGAAACACACAAAAAACAAGAATATCATAAATAGATAAAACTTAAAGCTTTCCACGTTATTCCAGACTACAATCTCTATTGTTCGTCTAATAAACGATCCTGTATCGCTTGTTTGACTATAAAACATTCCAAATCTCTCAATTGTTTTTCAATAAACATTATTTAACAATGAAAACCGATTCAATCTTATGAAGATATTTTTTCCACCCGCTTCGACTGCAATAAAATCCGTTATATTTGCACTTTATTAAAAAACGGAACACATTATGAGCACATTACCTCCCTCAGAAATAGTAATATCTGCAGAAAAATCGGCTTTGCAAAAAATCGAATTCAGTACACGAAAAACCGTTATTTTAGGCATATTGGCCGGAATTTATATAGCAATGGGAGGATTATTGTCTCTTCTAATCGGCAGCGGATTTCCTGAAATAACGAATAACAATCCCGGACTACAAAAACTTCTTTCCGGTTGCATGTTCCCTTTGGGGCTCATATTAGTTGTCATCGCCGGAGCAGAACTATTCACCGGCAATAATGCGATTTTAATACCGGGAGTATTAAACGACAAATATAAATGGACGGCAGTATGGAAAAACTGGGTTATCGTTTACTTCAGTAATTTTCTCGGAGCTCTTTTTTTTGTTTATGTTATGGTACATTCGACAGGAGTTGTCGCATCCGATCCTTGGCATTCGGCAATAAAAAATATTGCAGTCGCCAAAGTATCGATGTCTTGGATTACAGTCTTCTTAAAAGGAATCGGAGCTAATTGGCTCGTATGTCTTGCCGTATGGTTAGGAATGAGTTCGTCAAGTACTGCCGGGAAATTCATAGGATTGTGGTTCCCGGTTATGGGTTTTGTCGCAATCGGATATGAACACAGTATAGCCAACATGTTCTTCATTCCGTTAGGTATGCTCCAAGGAGCAGACATATTGGTTTACGATTTCTTGGTAAGCAATCTCATTCCGGCAACATTAGGAAACATTATCGGAGGTGCTCTATTCGTAGGTAGTTTTTATTGGTATGCTTATCTAAAAAAATAAAACATTTGCTCTTAAAGCCTATATATCTTATATCCTAAAAGGATCGGAATAATGTACTATACCCTGTACTCCGTCCAAAGCACCGGGAAATAATTCTATTGCCATACAATATTCTTCTGGGACATCGAAAGGAAACTCGATGTTAAAATCAGAAGCTTTTTTATAACCGAATCTCGGATAATAGTCTTTATGCCCTAATAAAACGGCAGAACTATAGCCCAACTGTGAAGCTCGTTTATGTGCTTCCCGAAGCAACTCTCCTCCTATACCCTGTTTCTGAAATTCAGGTAAGACGGAAAGCGGAGCTACAGCTAATGAAATAACCGACTCATTTCCCGATACTATCGCCACTTTCGTGAGTAAAATATGTCCCACTATTTTTCTCTCATCAACCTCTGCTACTAAAGAAAGTTCCGGAATAAAAGCATCCGATTTGCGCAAACGACCGACTAATAGATGTTCGGTATGATCGCTTTCTTTTACATTTCTGAAGGCATATTCTACCAAATCGTCAACAAGCTTATAATCAAAAATTTGTTCTTGTCTAATTTTAATATTCATTATTTATAAAATTACTCAAACTTATTGACCGACAAAAGAGAACTTCAAAACATTTTTTTCTTCAGCATTACTACACTACCGGCATCTTTTGACAACTTAGTGTATCCATAAAGATGCACAAAACCGAGAACCGTTACAAAAATAAACGCCAATCTAAAGTCTGGAATGGTATAATGTCCTGCAATTCCATGATTTATAATATTCGAAAAACGCAAAACTACCGCTCCCATGGCGATTCCCATGCCTGTTGACATTTGTTGTATGGTACTATACAAAGTATTTGCCGCTGTCGTCTGGGAAGCTGGTGTATCGGTAAAAGCCAGAGTTGTTAAAGAACTGAACTGTAATGATCGAAAAAGACCTGCTGTAAATAAAACTAAGACAATGACATAAACCGGAGTCGTAGGCATCAACAATGCGGTAAAGAAAGTAAACAAAGCCGAAAAACAACCGTTTACGATCAATATCGTACGAAATCGGAAACGGTGCATAATCCATACTGTCAATGATTTCATAGACAAATTTCCAACCATTGTGGATAAAAACAGCAGTCCTGACTCAAAAGGATTCAGTCCAAATCCTTCTTGAAACATCAACGGTACAAGATAGGGAAAAACTCCTATAATCATCCGAGATACAGACCCGGTAAGAATCGTCACTTTATAAGAATTAATTTTCATTACAGAATAGTCGATCAAAGGATGCGATATATGTTTCGAATATCTGACATTAAACCACAACAAAAGCAAACTAAAACCTATAATCAACAAAGAATAAAAATAAGAAACACCGTCTTTGCTTAAAATTTCAACTCCATACATAAATCCGGCTAAAGAAAAACCGCTCAATACAAATCCTACAGCGTCAAAACGAACTTTCAACCGTTCTTTACGCTCTTCAGAAGGGATATACTTCCATGCCAAAAAGATGCATATAATACTGATCGGAACGTTTAAATAAAAAATATACCGCCAATCCCAATAAGTCGTTAAATATCCTCCGACAAGAGGTCCGATAATCGGAGCGACTAATGCAGGTAAAGTAATATAGTTCATTGCAACCGGCAAGTCTTCCTTAGGTGTAGTCTTCAATACAGCCAAACGCCCCACAGGAGACATCATCGCACCCGCCATTCCCTGCATAATACGATACAGAACAAATTGAGTCAAGGATACAGATGTCCCGCATAATGTCGAAGCTAAAATAAAAAAAGCGACAGCAATACAAAAAACATTGCGTGTACCAAAACGATCGGCAATCCACCCGCTGACCGGAATAAATATAGCCAAAGCTATTAAATAAGACGTTACTCCTGTACTTAAATGAATAACATCAACTCTAAAAGAACGAGCCATTGCGGGTATTGCCGTATTTACGGCTGTCGTATCCAAGAATTGCATAAAAAATGCAATAGCAACTATCAAAGATACAGTGACAGATCTGTTAAACTTAAACGGTAATTTCTTTTTCCACCTCATCCATCTCTATTTTCCACCGAAATCACACAATTTTTTCATCAAACTTCATGAAAAAATTCAAACTCCGTATTTTCATTCAGATCGGGAAAAATGATCATGCTCTCAGAGCCTATCTGAATTTTCCTTAAACCGATGCAAAGATACTCGATTTATATCATTTATCATTTCTTGAATATCGCAAAACCGCTCTATTTATCGCTTAAAAAATTAAAATACTTAGAGCCAACAAATTTTGCTCGGGCAAAATCCACATGGAAATAAATCAAACAAAACGAGAGCAAACGGATGCAAAAATAGTTACAAACAACTGATTTTCAGATAATATATTCTAATAAATAGAGATTTTGATTATTGACGTTTAAAGATGGTGCATAACATAGAGAATGGATTGACTCTTACCGAAAAATGAACAGTCCTGTATTGTCTATGCCGATGAAGCCAATGTGGCGATGTTTGGAATGACTGCCAAAATATGGCGTGAACAACACCCTGAATTGAAAGGGAATATCCGAGACCATGCTTCTATTAATGAATCGATTTGTCTCTCGAACATGGAAAACTTAAACACCGTGTTCATAGACCAAGGCATTCCACAGTGTAAGCAATTGATTAAACTCAATCAGATTGCCATTCAACAGATAAAAGTATTGGAGGTGACAACAACGACCGTAAATTGTTAAAATAAAAAATTATATAAATTAGATGTATAACATTTAAAAGACTTCCAACAAGTAAATAAAAAACATTGGGACGACATTCAAATTGCCCCAATGTTGTATATCGCTTATGATTGTATTTCAAATTAGAGATAACATTTTATTCAATGACACCCCTGCAGGCTAATCCTACATAACGCTCTTGTGTAGTGAAGGTCTCGCATACGACACCACCACCTATAACGTTTGTATTAAATATAAAGGCGTAAGCATTAGTTTGTTTTTGCTCATAAAGCGTACAGAGGTTTACCGACCAAAAAGCACCGGTGTAATCTTCAGTAGCAGGAGTGTGAATTGAGGAAGGTTTTTGCCAACGAGTTTTTCCGGGAACGAACATGCTGTTTCCGTTAGGCCCAGTTAGCAATACACCCGGAACATTATTCAGCGTGTCTCTTTTAGTATCACACTGAAGAATAAGTTCCCGAATTTCGGTATTTGTCGGCATTCTCCAACCCCCTCCCATTTCTATGCGGACAACATCATCTTCAAGGACAAGACTTTTCAATCCATCAACCGTACCAAAGTCACTGTCCGTGCAATATTTGGTGATATTCCTTTGGTTTGTCCAGTATTTATAATTGGTTGATAGATATTCCTCTTTAGGAGACACTTCTCCCCATGCGTAAAGATTTCCGGTGTCATATGGCGATGTTGCTCCGACATTACAAGTTGCCCATTTTACACTCAATCCTAAATCAACATATTGGTAACCATTCGTTTCTCCAATCTGTTGTTGTTCCGTAATATCTTTATCATCATCAGAAGAACATGATACGATAACAAACAGTGAAACAGCAAATAAAAATTTTAATATATTCATTTTTGTCTATCTTTTAATTGATTTGTTATTCTTTTCCCCAGTGGATTTGCTCTTGTTATTTATACCTAATCATAAAACTATTAGCGTTAGAATATCGTTGTTTATATATTTATAGTTTACCAATTCTCTGATTCATGGCTTGTGATGCCGTATTTTTTACTTAATCTTTGTTGCTCTTGTTGCAAAGAACGAAATTCTGGAGAGCCATACATGCCATTGTTTTTCATATCTGTAAGCCTACCGATATTATCTGTATATTGGTTGGAAACGGCTCTTCGACCTATCATGCCTACCCTATTTTGCCTTGCAGCTCTACCTTGTGCCTTCAGTTCACGTACACGTTCTTTATTGCGGGCTTTGTTGGCTGCTTTCCTTGCCTCCTCATTATCAATTCGTGTTTGTTTGGATTGTTGAATGCTTGCGAATTGTCCCATAGCGTCAGAAACACCTTGTGCCCCTATCATTATGCACTCCCATACTAGTTTACGACGAGCTTTTTTTGCTGCTTTATTTGCCGATTTAACCGATTTATCAAGTAAAGCCAAACTCTCTTTTGCAGCAGTAAACTCTGGCTCTATCTCCAATGCCTTTTTCAGATATGCCTCGGCTTTGCCAAAATCATTATAATTGTGATAGAATACAGCCATATTATAATAAACAATAGCTTTGTAACCCATTGTATTGAAAGGATCGGCTTGAAGCATCTGGAGGCAATAAGAAAAGGCACTTGACACATCTGTGGCAGTAACCATTTTTTCGCCTATTTGATTGAGGATAGGCTGTTCTTCACTGCCATCGTCAGCAAGAGTTGTTCTAAATCCATAAGCAGACGCTGTTAGTTTGCCTGTATTCATATCCTTAATAATTGCATCATAACTCCGTTCTGTCACACAAATACCGTCTTTTATTATAGAAAAAGAACCACAATCACTAATCACATCTCCTACCGCAACTGTATAAAGTACTTGTGGTTTGGGTAAAGTGATTTCAGGCAAAGAACCTTCTAGCAACTCTTTTTCTAATGCCGCAAACCATTCTTGTTCCGAGGAATATTTGGCTGCATTGTGCAGTCCCTCTTTATAGCAGGCAGAAAGGCTGGAAGAATTATTTTGTCCTTTCTTATTTGCAAGGAAAAAGAACTGTACAGCTTTTTCTCTATCCTTGGGCAAAAATGCACCATGATAATAATATTCTCCGAGGTTATGCATAGCCGCCGCATCTCCTTTACTTGCAGCCTGCCACATAAGCTGAAGGGCGAAGCGTTTATTTTGCATAGTACCCCAACCTAACTGATACCGCACTGCAAGTTCTGTTGTAGCACGAGCATACCCCAACTCATTTGCGCGCCGCAGCCATTTCAATGACTCTTGATAATCTGCCACAGTTGTTCCTTGCCCAAGATAAGCATGATTGATATTATACGCAGCTTGAGCAGATCCCAACTCTGCTGCAAGTTTATTATAATTAAGTGCTTTTTGAAGGAGTGGGTACATTGCCTTAACAACATCTCTAAGTTTATAATTTTCAATGCCTTCTTTTATAAGCCAAGCGTGTTGTGTGCTATAAATATTGGCAAGCCTAAGATATGCCTCGCTACAGCCGCTTTCACCAGATTTGGTATATAGCATAACTGCTTTTTTTAGGTCCGCTTGCTTAACTCCACCTTCACCGGAATAATAAATGTCGCCTAAAGTAAGCATCGCTAAAGGCGAACCTTTATCTGCTGCCTTTTGTAGATATTTCAGAGCTTTCTTGTAATCTTGTGCAAAAGGAATATCGTTTTGTATCAGAATTGTAAGTCTATCCGTCACGTTAGATTGACTTTCCGGTAGTGTTGATGAAAGATTCCCTATACTTCGTAACATCTCTGTTAAATCATCCTTTGATTTTTTCACATCAGAGGTATGTGTTCCCGGTCTGCCTACATAGTAGCAAATTCCTATTTTGTACATCGCATCAGTATTACCTTTTTTAGCAGCAGACAACAGTTCTGCTGAATAACTAAAAGGTTCTTCTTTGATATTTTGAGAGTATGCAAATTGTACAATAAACATGGTACACAAATAGAAGAAAGTCTTTATCCATTCAAAATTAAAACAGAATTTACTCATAATGTTATTTTATTGGTGCACGTCCCAACTGCAACCGTTAATTATAAAATACAAAAGCGTGGAACTGTATGCCACACTCTTTACTTGAAACCTTGTATACAGGCAACAATAACAGTCCACGCTATAGCGTGAAAAGCACTATGCTATCCTCGTATCCAATTTGAAAATTTCCTATGGTTTCAAGTACAAGATAAGCATAACGCTTCTTCTTATTTTCGTATGTCTTGGATAGAGTTAAGTTAGTCCAAATGCAAAAGTAGAGAATTTCTATGATAAACTATTATCTTTGAATGATTTTTCTTTAATTTTATCCTGATACTCAATATCTTAATATATTTATTATACCATTAGATATAAATTGTATGACAAGCGAGAATCAACTCCTCAATAGGAGACTTTATAAATGTTTGTGCCTTGATTGCTTCTTCAATTGTCTAATATACTAATTTTCAATAATAGTAAATATTTCTCTGAAAAATAGTAGGTTTCCCTGCCCATAAAGAACCACCGATATCGCCAACATCGTTATAGCCCAGAATAATGCCAAAAAGACTAATATTATCCTCTTATCGGAAAACTTAGACAGCCTCTTTCTTATTAAGTTCTGAGAAGGTATCCCCCAATTATTCCATCATAAACTTGTTCAAGGATAATGCAAATGTATCATTATACTGTTTTTGTAAACGCACCAGTTCTCGATTCATAAAATCAACGACTTTCCCGTATTCCGGATCATCAAACACATTATGCATCTCTGTCGGATCTTTTTCGAGATCATACAGTTCCCAAGCATCTATATCGTTATAAAAATGTATCAACTTATATTTATCCGTACGAACTCCATAATGGCGTTTTACGGCATGTTCTGCCGGATATTCATAAAAATGATAATAAAGAGACTTTCTCCAATTTTTCGGATTCTCCCCTTTCAATAAAGGAAGTAAAGAAATACCTTGCATATCTTCAGGGACAGGTACTCCTGCCAAATCTAAAAATGTAGGTGCATAATCTATATTTTGAACTAATTGAGAAATATCTCCTTTTTTATCAAAATCTTTCGGCAAACGCATAATCAAGGGGGTACGCATAGACTCTTCGTACATGAAACGTTTATCGAACCACCCGTGTTCTCCCATATAAAATCCCTGATCAGAGGTATAAACAATCAATGTATTCTCCAATAAGCCTTTTTTATCAAGATAATCGAGAATCCTCCCGACATTGTCATCCAAGGATTTTACTACTTTCATATAATCCCTCATGTAACGCTGAAATTTCCATTCAGCCAACTCTTTCCCGCTTAGTTTCCGAGAATAAAAATCTTGTATTATCGGATCATAAAAATGATCCCAAGCCTTACGTTCTTCCGGAGTCATCCGACCTATAATTTGTTCATATACCGATTTTAAACGACTCTCTTTCCCAACTGCCAGCATTTTCAGATCATAAATAATATCCATATCTTCGGCAATACTCATTTCCTGTGCCGCAGCAGCAAGACGTCCGTTATAATCATCAAAAAAATTATCCGGTAACGGGAAAATTTTATCTTCATACAAAGAAAGATTCTTTATCTCAGGTAACCAGTCTCGATGTACAGCCTTATGATGCAAGAATATAGCAAAAGGTTTGGTCTCATCTCTCTCATTCTCCAGCCAATTTATTCCTATGTCGGTAATCAGGTTCGTAACATATCCTCGTCTTTGTACCGTATCATTATTCATACGGATAAAATCCGGATTATAATAATCACCCTGGCCGGGAAGAATCTCCCAATAATCAAATCCTGAAGGCAGACTTTCAAGATGCCATTTACCCACCAACGCAGTTTGATATCCGGCTTTTCGGAGAAGTTTAGGCATTGTTTGCTGAGAAGAGTCAAAAGCACAAGTGGTATTATCGGTGAATCCATTTGCATGACTGTGTTTTCCCGTAATCATACAAGCCCTGCTCGGCCCGCTTAATGAATTGGCAACAAAGCTGTTCGTAAAACGAACGCCATCTGCTGCAATACGGTCCAGGTTCGGAGTATTCATATAACGGGTATCATAACAACTCATCATTTGAGCCGTATGATCATCCGTCATAATATATACAATATTATAAGGTGTTGCCGATTTCTCTTTTTTCCCTGAACAAGACAATGCAGAAAACAGAACTGCGACTCCCGATAACGAATATAAAACTTGACCAGAATATTTCATTGTATCAGTTAAATTTTAGAATCTGTTTAAATCTTATACTATCCGTTTCAACTATGAAGATGACTTCCGAATAGAATTTAAAAACTTGACTGAAACAGATTCTTAAGGTTTACAATAATTATTCCATTATTTTTTTCGAGATTTCACCTCATTCAACAAGACCGAAAGACGCTTTACAACTTCCGGATATTGTATCGCTACATTCTGCTTTTCTGCCGGGTCGGTAGACAGATCGTACAACTGAGCTTCAGGGCTGTTTCCCAAATCCATTTCCACCCATGAAACGGCATTAGGCATTTTACTCGGCTCTATATATTTCCATTTTCCCTGAATAATCGAGAGTGTATTATTCAGATTTTGCTGAACGACATATTCCCGGTCTTTCGATTCGTCACCTAAAAAGACAGAAAGATTGCCTCGACTATCCGGAGCAACCCCTTCCGGTAATTTCTTGCCTAACAGTTCTGCCATAGAAGCAAATACATCGACTTGCGAAAACAACGCATGTTGCTTTACAGGTTTGATTCTATCCGGCCATCGAACAATAAACGGCACACGTGTTCCGGCTTCATAAGCACTATATTTGCCACCCCTATAAATTCCCATAGGCGTATGTCCGTTCAGGTCTTCCAAAGCTCCATCTATATATCCGTCATCAATCACAGGTCCGTTATCACTTGTAAAAATAAATAGGGTATTATTCGCTATGCCCAAACTGTCAAGCGTATGCATCAATTGCCCGATAGTCCAATCCAGTTGCAATATGACATCACCTCTCACACCCAAATCGCTTTTCCCGGCAAAACGAGGATGTGGAATACGAGGAACATGCACATCTTGAGTCCCTAAATATAGAAAAAACGGATTTTCTTTATTTTTGGCTATAAAGGCTTTAGCTTTAGAAACTATCGTGTCGGCAATATCTTCATCTACCCATAAAGCGGATTTGCCTCCCGTCATATATCCGATACGTCCTATGCCATTGATAATCGTATTATCGTGTCCATGACTCGATTTCATTTTCAATAATTCAGGATTTTCTTTTCCCGTAGGCCAATTACCTACTTTTTTATTATAATCTACAAAAATAGGGTCTTTCGGATCAAGATTTACCACCCTGTCATTTTCGACATATACACACGGAACACGATCTACCGTAGCAGGAATAACAAAATCATAATCAAAACCTATATTTCGAGGGCTCGGAGTTATCTCTCCATTCCAATCAGGTCCATTCGGCCCTCCTAATCCCAAATGCCATTTACCGATCGCACCGGTAACATAACCAGCGTTCTTAAACAGATCAGCCATAGTAACACATGCCGTATCGATAATCATACCGGCATTCCCCGTAGCGATCTCGGTATTCTCATAACGCCACGGATATGCTCCTGTCAACAAACAAAACCGAGAAGGGGTACTTGTTGCCGACGATGCATAAGCGTTCATAAACTGAGCTCCCTGAGCCGCCAACGAATCGATATGTGGAGTCTGTATTTTTGTCGCACCATAACAACTCAAATCACCAAAACCCAAATCATCCGAAAAAATATAAATTACATTCGGTAACCGATCATCTGACTTTATAACTTCTTTTTTCGGGGAAACCGTACATCCGGTAAATAAAGAAAATCCGGGGAGCAGACTCCATAATAAATAAGGATGATTCATTCTAATAGTATTTTTAAAGTTTACCATATACCAACCATTAATAAAAAGGACAACTTATTCCATAGTTTAGATTTTGTATATCCAAAGTATTTTTACAAAAATAAGATACTTTTTGAGTTAAAACAATAAATTGGTTGTTAATCTTTCCACACCCTATACATACACATCAAAATTATTCTTCCGACAAGAATCTCACCGATCTATTTTTTCGTACTTTTGTAATATCAAATCAAAAAGCGATATTTATGTTACAACCTCTGGCAGAAAGATTACGTCCACAAAATTTAGACGAGTACATAGGACAAGAACATCTGGTAGGGAAAGGCGCTATTTTACGGCGAATGATCGATGCCGGACAAATTTCCTCCTTTATTTTATGGGGGCCTCCGGGAGTCGGCAAAACGACCTTAGCTAAAATCATATCCAATCAGTTAGACGTTCCGTTCTATACCCTAAGTGCAATTCATTCGGGAGTAAAAGACGTACGCGATGTTATAGAAAAATGCAAAAATAACCGGATGTTCCAAACGGGCAGACCGATACTTTTTATTGATGAAATACACCGATTCAATAAATCTCAACAAGACTCTTTATTAGGCGCTGTAGAAAACGGGACTGTTACCTTGATCGGTGCAACGACAGAAAATCCCTCTTTTGAAGTAATACGTCCCCTTTTATCGCGCTGCCAAGTATATGTTCTCAAATCTCTTGAAGTAAAAAATTTACAAGCGCTTCTCGATCGAGCGATTCATTGCGACAAAGTATTGAAAAACTTAAAAATAAAAATACAAGAAACGAATGCACTGTTTCGTTACTCAGGAGGCGATGCCCGCAAACTTCTCAATATTTTAGACCTGATTACCAGCTCGAACGAAACTGAAAAAACAATAATTATCGATGATGCGACAGTAACAGAACGACTGCAACAAAATCCGTCAGCATACGATAAAGGCGGAGAAATGCACTATGACATCATATCGGCATTTATCAAGTCGATTCGGGGAAGCGACCCGGACGGAGCTATTTACTGGTTAGCCCGAATGGTAGCCGGAGGAGAAGATCCGGCCTTTATCGCCCGACGTCTTGTCATATCGGCAGCAGAAGATATCGGACTCGCTAATCCGAATGCCTTGTTAATCGCCAATGCTTGTTTCGACGCGCTTCAGAATATCGGATGGCCTGAAGGACGGATCATTTTGGCCGAGGCAACGATTTATCTGGCGAGCAGTCCTAAAAGCAATTCGGCCTATATGGCAATAAATGATGCTTTAGGGATAGTAGAACGTACCGGAAATCTACCTGTTCCGTTACATTTGCGAAACGCGCCGACATCTTTGATGAAAGAACTGGAATACGGTAAAAACTATAAATATGCACATGATTATGAAAATCATTTCGTCAAACAACAATTTCTTCCGGACGAATTAAAAAACGACTCTATATGGAAACCTCAGCCCAATCCGGCAGAAAATAAATTAAAAGACCATTTATCTTATTTATGGAAAGACCGTTATAAATAGACAAACTCCTTAAAAACGGGATTACAACTATAATATTGTAAACCAAACGAAGAGTAAAATAACAAATAGTTTTTTTATTTGTCCATTTATATTCAAATTGATCGGATATTTTTTTTGTTATACATAAAATTTGTATTAATTTCGCAGCATCGATATACAACAGAAATTGTTTTTAATCCGATCCGGAATTCTCCGAATATTACATATTTATAGAAACCTTAATATGCATGCCGGAAAACAATTTCCTAAATATTAATAGAACAGTATATAAACTATAAATATTGAACAAATGAAGAAGCACAATTTTTACGCAGGTCCTTCTATTCTGAGTGAATACACCATCAAAAACACGGCTGATGCCGTATTAGATTTTGCAGGGACAGGATTATCTTTATTGGAAATATCACACCGTAGCAAAGAATTTGTCGCTGTAATGGATGAAGCACAAGCTCTTGTAAAAGAGTTATTAGATGTTCCGTCCGGATACGAAGTCGTTTTCCTCGGTGGTGGCGCCAGTTTGCAATTCTGCATGGTTCCGTTCAATTTGTTGAAAAAGAAAGCCGCTTATCTTGAAACCGGAACTTGGGCTGTAAACGCTATTAAAGAAGCCAAGTTATTCGGTGAAGTCGATGTTGTCGCTTCTTCAAAAGAAGCTAACTTTACTTATATTCCTAAAGGATATACAGTACCCGAAGATGCCGATTACTTTCACATCACTACCAATAATACTATCTTCGGTACTGAAATGCGCTATGATCCGGACGTAAAAGTACCGTTGGTAGCAGATATGTCTTCGGACATTTTTTCGCGCCCGATCGATATTGCCAAATACAATATCATTTATGCCGGAGCACAAAAGAACTTAGCACCTGCCGGTGTTACAATCGCAATTGTTCGTGAAGATGCTCTCGGACATGTAGATCGTGCTATTCCCACCATGCTCGATTACCGAACCCATATCAAAAAAGGATCTATGTTCAACACTCCTCCCTGTTTACCGGTATTCTCAGCATTGCAAACATTAAAATACTACAAGCAATTGGGTGGCGTTAAGGTGCTTGAAAAAATGAATATCGAAAAAGCAGCTATTCTTTACGATGAAATAGATCGCAATAAACTGTTTAAAGGAACAGCTAATGTAGAAGACCGCTCGATCATGAACGTTTGTTTCGTAATGAATGACGAATACAAAGACCTGGAAGACGAATTTATCAAATTCGCGACAAGCAAAGGTATGGTCGGCATTAAAGGTCACCGCTCCGTAGGAGGTTTCAGAGCATCCATTTACAATGCAATGCCAAAATCAAGTGTCGAAGCTTTGATCGACACGATGAAAGAATTTGAAAAAGCTCATTAATAAGGAGACACGATCATGAAAATATTAGTTGCAACAGATAAACCGTTCGCAGCTGTTGCTGTAAACGGAATCAAAGATGTAGTAGAAAGTGCCGGTATCAAATTAGCTTTACTCGAAAAATACGGAGAAAAAAGTAAATTATTGGACGCTGTTAAAGACGTTGAAGGCTTGATTGTCCGTAGTGATATTATCGATGCAGAAGTTCTCAATGCCGCCAAACAATTAAAAGTCGTTGTCCGTGCCGGAGCAGGATATGACAATATCGACCTTGCAACAGCAACTGCCAACGGAGTTTGTGTAATGAATACTCCCGGACAAAATTCAAACGCAGTAGCCGAATTAGTATTCGGGATGACAGTTATGATGGCCCGGAATCTGTATAACGGAACATCAGGGACAGAGTTAAAAGGTAAAAAATTAGGTATTCACGCATTTGGTCAGGTAGGTCGCAACGTTGCACGCATTGCGAAAGGTTTCGGAATGGAAGTTTTCGCTTTTGACCCTTATTGCCCGGCATCAGTGATGGAAGCAGAGGGAGTAAAACCGATTACAGACATCAATGAACTTTACTCAACCTGTCAATATGTATCATTGCATATTCCGGCAACCAATGAAACTAAAAAATCGATCAATTATGCTCTTCTGAAACAAATGCCCAAAGGCGCTATGCTCATTAATACAGCACGCAAGGAAGTCATAAATGAAGAAGAATTAGTGCAAATAATGGATGAACGTCCGGATTTCCGTTACGTATCGGACATTACACCTGATAATGCATCTGTGTTCGCAGAAAAATTTACAGGACGCTATTTCTTCACTCCGAAGAAAATGGGTGCTCAAACAGCCGAAGCCAACATCAACGCAGGAATCGCCGCAGCAAAACAATCGGTAGGATTTTTGAAAGAGGGTATAGACAAGTTTAAAGTAAACAAATAAACATATTTTTACGTTTATAACAAAGCGTTAAGATGACAAAGAAATCTAAATTCCTCTGTCATCTTAACGCTTTATCCGTTCTAAATATTATTTTCGCATATATTTTAAAATCTATAATATGGCTCAAATAAAACCGTTTAAAGGAATAAGACCACCCCAAAAATTTGTAGAAGAGGTAGCATCCCGCCCCTATGACGTATTGAATTCGGAAGAAGCTCGAACCGAAGCTGCGGGAAATGAAAAATCACTCTATCACATTATTAAACCCGAAATAGATTTTCCTTCCGGAACAGATGAACATGATGAGCGTGTATATGCAAAAGCAGCCGAAAATTTTCAAAAATTTCAAGATAAAGGCTGGCTGATACAGGACGAAAAAGAAAATTATTACATTTATGCACAAACCATGAACGGGAAAACTCAATATGGTCTCGTCGTGGGAGCTTATGTTCCGGATTATATGAACGGCATTATCAAAAAACACGAACTGACTCGCCGGGATAAAGAAGAAGACCGGATGAAGCATGTTCGTGTAAATAACGCCAACATCGAACCGGTATTTTTCGCTTATCCGGATAATAAAATATTAGACATGATCATAAAGAAATATACAGATCAAAAACCTGTATATGATTTTATAGCACCAGGGGACGGATTCGGGCATACATTCTGGATAGTCAATGATGAAAACGACATCTCTACCATTACGGCAGAATTCGCAAAAATGCCGGCACTATATATCGCAGACGGACATCATCGCTCGGCAGCAGCAGCGTTGGTCGGTGCGGAAAAGGCAAAACAAAATCCAAATCATAAAGGAGACGAAGAATACAACTATTTCATGGCCGTATGTTTCCCTGCCAACCAACTTACGATCATCGATTATAATCGCGTCGTAAAAGACCTAAACGGATTAACAGCCGAACAATTTCTGTCTGCATTACATCAGAATTTTATTGTGGAAGAAAAAGGATACGAGATATACAAACCTTCTGCTTTACATAATTTCTCTCTTTATCTTGCAGGCAAATGGTATAGTCTTACGGCAAAGCCGGGAACTTATGACGATAATGATCCGATCGGAGTTCTTGACGTAACGATTTCATCCAATCTCATATTAAACGAAATTTTAGGGATTAAAGATCTCCGGTCTGATAAACGTATCGATTTTGTAGGAGGAATCCGCGGATTAGGAGAACTGAAAAAACGAGTGGATAGCGGAGAAATGCAGGTGGCTTTAGCCCTTTATCCTGTATCAATGAAACAATTAATGGACATTGCCGACTCCGGAAATATCATGCCTCCCAAAACGACATGGTTCGAGCCCAAACTTCGATCTGGACTTATAATCCACAAGTTAGATTAATTCTTATTCCGAAATATATAGAAGCAATCTGGAACTTTTGACATTAAAACGATTATTAAAGTTCCAGATTCCTAAAAAAAGACAAAAAATACGTATGTGATGCAGCTATCAAATAGAGAAAAACATCTATTTGATAGTTGTTCGCAATAAATTACGCGAACCGAATGAATGAAACGCAACTTATAGAAGGTTGTAAACAGCATAATCCGAAAGCTCAAAAAGCTTTATATGATACCTATGCACGGAAAATGATGTCGGTATGCCTGCGTTACGGAAGTAACCGGGAAACGGCTGAGGATCTGTTGCAAGAGGGTTTTATCAAGGTTTTTTCTGCAATCGGATCTTTTGAAGGAAGCGGATCTTTTGAAGGTTGGATGAGACGTATTTTTGTAAATACGGCATTAGAATATCTCCGTAAAAATGATATTCTGAAAGAGTCGGTTGAAATCGACAATACGGAAGTTTTACAAGAGGTAGATTATTCGGCCATAGAACGAATATCGGCAGACGAGTTAATGGAACTGATAGCGGAGCTTCCCCCGGGATTTCGGACGGTTTTCAATATGTTTGTCATAGAAGGCTACTCCCATAAAGAAATAGGAGATGCCTTAGGTATCACAGAAAGTACATCTCGTTCCCAATTGACCCGAGCCAAACGGCTGTTACAAAAAAAATTAGAAGAATTATAATAGATAATTGAAAAATAAAAAGGTTTATGCCTTGTAAAACAGAGAAAGATGAACAATAAAGATTTTGAACATCTTATACAGGAAAAATTAAAAGACCACGAAACAGAGGTTCCTGTAGGTTTATGGGAATCTATCGAAAAAGAACTGCCTCGTAAAAAAGTCTTTTCTTTACCTGTATTTATCAGATACGCAGCAGCATGTATCATTGTTGCCGTATGCTCTGTTACCGCTTATCTGTTTTTAGAACAATCGGATAAGATACAAATTGTTCAAAACCGACATTCTGCCATTCCTCAACAACAACCTCCTAAAACAGAAGAACCGAATATACAAGAAGCTAAGGTTTCCCTGCCACACAAGCCCCTGATCACTCAGTCTAAAACGACTACTGAAAAAGAAAAAAATGTTCAGAAAGAATTATCAGAGAATGTGGTGATAAATGAATTTATTACACAACAACCGAATAATCAGGGGAAAGAGGAAAAACTGAGCAAGACTTTTCCTTCTGTTGTAAAAAAAGCAAATAACGAACAGAAAAGACATCCGGATAACATTTCCGAAGAAGAATACAATCGTAAACTAAAAGAATTTGAACAAGCAGGTCAAAAAGAGGTCTTGACAGAAACCAATTTCAATTCCCAAAAAAGAAACGGTTTTTCTCTCGGATTATTGGCTGCGAATGCTCTTCCGGGATCAAAAAATACGAATAACCAACCTCTGACAAGAAGTTCTTCGATTATGGGAGATGAGCTTAGTTTATTCTCGACTCCCGAACCGTTAAAGTTCACACACAAGACACCCATATCTGTCGGCTTGACTATTGAAAAACATCTCGGTAAGCATTGGGGAGTCGAAAGTGGTATAGTCTACACATTATTACGTTCAGACTACAAAACTCAATCATTAAGTCAAGAAGGAAAACAAGAATTACATTACATAGGTATACCTTTACAAGCGATATATCGCTTTGCCCGTGCCGGGAATTTTTCATTCTATGCTGCGGCAGGGCCTAAAATAGATTTCAATGTCAGCGGGCGCAGGACCGAAACTGCCAGAAACGGTATTGCATCCAGTAACGGGACAGAAGATATTCGAGATAAAAAACCGCAGTGGTCATTGCAACTCAGAGCCGGAGCAGCTTATGCATTTATTCCTCAATTAGAATTATATGCAGAACCATCAATGGCATATTACATTAATAATAAAAGCGATATTCCCGATTTATGGAAAGATAAACCCTTGAATTTCATTTTTCAAGTAGGTTTAAGAACAAACTTTTAACAGGAGTTTTTTGAGTTTTCAATAAAAAAG
This sequence comes from Coprobacter fastidiosus, assembly GCF_030296935.1. Taxonomy (NCBI): domain Bacteria; kingdom Pseudomonadati; phylum Bacteroidota; class Bacteroidia; order Bacteroidales; family Barnesiellaceae; genus Coprobacter; species Coprobacter fastidiosus. The sequence goes on from NZ_AP028032.1 coordinate 1,007,852, forward strand.
ATCTTATACACACAAAATAAACGACAAAATAAATATGAACAAATTCTTAAAAACAGTTGGAATTACATTTACAGTTTTATCTCTGATATTATTAACCGGATGTATCGGTGATAACGGCAATACGACACAATCTTCAGGGATAGGGACTATACAGATTTCAAGCGGAGTTCCTTGCATTAATTTAGATAATCTGAATGCAAAAATTACAGGAAACGGTATCAGCGCAGAAGATCGGGGCAAACGCATCTACTGCGGTTATCTGATAGACTGGGATAATCAACCGGATTCTCCTATAATACAAGCCGAGTTGAGTGACATTTCTATATGGGAAATAGAGGAATACACCCGATCTTCGGAAATAACCATTCAAGATAGCGATCCTTTGATCAATATCGCTAATCTTTCTATTACGATGGAAGTTAATGATTATGGAGACAACATTATTACATTCAGAACTTTAACTTATAAAACCGCAGAAGGGGGAACAGCATCTTCTTTGAAACTGGTAGAAAAGCTACCGGCTGAAGGAGAAGAAATTGATGCTAAAACTAAAACCGTCATGCTCATTTATGATGAAGGGACTATAAATCAAGATGCAACTGAAGCGGCATGGAGATCATTCTATATTCCTAAAGAGGCCGGAATAACCAAACTCGTATTCCAATTTAAAAGCTCACAAAAACCTAACGGAGTCTTTTCTGTAAAAGACGATGAAGGTAAAGTGATTGAGAATGCTTATTATACAGAATTATCTTATTCTACAGGTACGGAATCAACAACCACAGAATAAAGCACATAATTTCCATAACTTCCATAAAGTCACCCTGCAAAATTTTGGTTTTGCAGGGTGACTTGTTAAGAAAAGCGGAATGATTATACTTCTTTAGAGCTTACATAAAATCTATTCGGATCAGATTTAAGAGTTTCTTTCAATCAAGTATAGTTTGTTACCTTTGCAAGGTGACAACAGCTATCCGACAAACGAAAACAGACCGAAATAAAACACTCAAATGACCTGATAATATCTTTTTATCGGGAAAATTTAGAATAATCACTCTGTTTTTTGTTTTTGCAAAAGGTCTCTGATCTGTGTTAAAACCTGAACTTCTTCTGAAGGGGCTGGAGGTGTAGCCGTTTTTTCTTCTTTTTGCCGAGAAGTAAACTTCGCCATTAACTTAATCATGCAAAAAATAGCAAACGCTATAATCAGAAAATCGACACTTGCTTGAATAAAATTTCCATAATTCAGCTCTACAGCAGGAGTTACTACCTCTCCTGCAGCATTGACCTCAGCAGCATGTAACGTCAACTTCAAATCCGTAAAATTAATACCCCCGATCAATAAACCGACCACCGGCATAATTACATCAGAAACCGCAGACGATACAATTTTACCAAATGCACCACCGATAATGATACCGACAGCCATATCGACCACATTACCACGCATAGCAAACTGCTTAAAATCATTTACAAATTTCATTTTCATATTTTATCAAATTAGTATTATAAAAATCTTTCAAAATTTCAAGAACTCCGAAAATATCAATAAAACAAATATACAGATTATTCATAACATTGTTTATAAACCACTTATATTAAATTAAAGTTCATTTTTAATTTATTTTCCGATTTTAATCAAATTATAGCAATAAAACCAAACCTTTTTTCTACTTTTGTACGAAACAAAAGGGGTGCCCTAAAAGGCTGAGATTATACCCTATGAACCTGACGGATAATGCCGGCGTAGGAATTTGTTCATAGCATATATTATAAACTACATAGGGTCCTGCCTCTTTTGAGTTAAAACAAAACTCAAATCTAATTAGTTGAGCAAAGATGATTTATTATCCGAAATGTCTGACTATTGCAGGATCTGACAGTGGCGGCGGAGCCGGAATACAAGCCGATCTAAAAACCATGTCGGCAATTGGAGTGTACGGGATGTCTGTCATTACAGCTATTACTGCACAAAATACTTGTGGCGTAAAAGCTATACAGCCCATCGATTCTGATATTGTAACGGCACAATTAGAAGCAGTTCTGAGCGATATTGGAACAGATTCTATAAAAATAGGAATGTTACACTCCGTCAATATCATAAAAGCGGTCATTGAAATTTTGGACAAATATACCCCTCGTTATGTCGTCTTCGATCCGGTAATGGTATCGACAAGCGGGCATAAATTGATCGAAGATAATACCATCGATACTATTCGAGAAACAATGTTTTCCCGATCGACAATTATCACTCCTAATCTTGATGAAGCCTCACTATTAAGCAATATACCAATTTCGAAAGAGAAAGACATGTATAAAGCCGGGAAAAAATTATTGGAGAAAGGTTGCCACGCAGTTTTAATGAAAGGCGGGCATCTAAAAAGTAAGATAATGACCGATTTGTTACTTACAGCAGATGGAGAAGAATATATCTTTAAAGCTGAGAATATAACAACATCCAATACTCACGGAACTGGATGTACCCTATCCTCGGCTATAGCTTCTTATCTGGCATTGAGTCATTCCTTATCCGATTCGGTAAAACTAGCAAAGCAGTTTGTTACTTCAGCCATAAAAACCGGCAGTAAAGTTACAACCGGCAAGGGACATGGTCCATTAAATCACTTTTTTGCCCCACAGCCCTTGCATATCCTAAAAAAGGAAGAAGACACATTCCACTGAACTCACAACAACAAAACAAATAGTAACAACCTAGACTTGAAATTAAACAAAACAGTGTATGAAAGTATTTTTGAATCACCAAGAAATCTGTGTAGGAAGCAGGGTCACACTACGAGATCTACTCGCGGGTCAGAGCATCACGTCAGACGGAGTAGCAGTAGCTGTCAATAACCGAATTATCAGTAAAGAAGATTGGCCTGATACCTTCTTAGCCAACGGCGATAAAGTTACGGTAATTCGGGCTACGTGTGGAGGCTGATTCGGTTCAGTTCTTTAAAATACGATTAATCTGAAGTTCGGTTCTCATTAGAAGAACCGAACTTTCCAAAAGATGCACACTACATGAAATTAGTAGGAATTACTCGACCGACTTTCTTTAAAGGAGAAGCAGACGCCATAACACTTTTGTTAGAGGGGGGACTCGATTTATTACATATACGTAAACCGGGTTCTTTGTCCGAAAATATTGCATCTCTATTGTCTGATATACCACCTCATCTGTATTCACAAATCGTTATTCACGATCATTTCGATTTAATCGAATCCTTTCCTTTAAAAGGCATTCATTTGAACAAACGCAATCCTGTATGTCCATCAATACACACAGGGTCGGTAAGCCGATCATGCCATTCAATAGAAGAACTCGATCATATCGAAGATATAGACTACTGCTTCCTCAGTCCCATATTCGACAGTATTTCCAAAAAAGGATATTTATCTGCTTTTTCTAAAGAAGAACTCGCTGATGCATCACGTAAAGGAATTATCAATTCAAAGGTCTATGCATTAGGAGGAATAACTCCCGAACATATTCCATTACTGCAAGAATTCGGTTTCGGAGGCGTTGCCGTACTCGGTTATTTATGGGAAGACATAACGCTACATACTTTACAACATCGAATAAACATCTTAAAAAATTCAATCTGCTAACAAATCTGTTTATGTTACAATTCATTACCCATAGCAACGAAAAATACGATTATCTGACATCTGCAATCGAAGCCTTAAAAGGAGGATGCCACTGGATACAACTCCGAATGAAAAATATACCGGAACAGACCGTTATGGCAACAGCTCTACAACTAAAAGAATATTGTCGAAAATATAATGCAAAATTGATTCTCGATGATCATGTACAAGCGACATTGAAAACCGGAGCAGACGGAGTGCATTTAGGGAAAAACGATATGTCCCCATCTGATGCCAGAAAAATATTAGGGAACGGATATATTATCGGTGGAACAGCCAATACGCTCGATGATATCGAACGGCTAATAAAAGAAGGAGTCGATTATATCGGGTTAGGACCTTTTCGCTATACAGAAACAAAAAAAAATCTGAGCCCTATTTTAGGGATCGACGGTTATAAAAAAATACTTATGGCTTGTAAAGAAAAAGGGTATACAATACCCATCGTTGCGATAGGCGGAATTACCAAAAATGACATTCCTGAAATCATGTCAACCGGAGTCACAGGCATTGCTTTATCAGGAAGCATTCTGCGAGCAGAAAATCCTCAAGTCGAAACTCAATTGATTATAAATCTTATAAACAAGTATAACAATGAATAAATTAGTAATCGGAGGCAGGGAATTCAACTCCCGTCTTTTTGTAGGTACAGGCAAATTCAGTTCTAATCCGTTAATGGAAAAAGCGATCATCGCTTCAGGATCAGAGATGGTGACCGTTGCCATGAAACGTGTTGATATGCAAAATCCGGAAGATGATATCTTAGTCCATATCAATCGAGATCATATACAATTACTTCCGAATACATCGGGAGTCCGTGATGCAGAGGAGGCAGTACTTGCTGCACAATTAGCAAGAGAAGCATTCGGAACTAATTTTATAAAATTAGAAATACATCCCGATCCGAAATATTTATTACCAGACCCCATAGAAACACTGAAAGCAACCGAGGTGTTAGCGAAAATGGGGTTTGTCGTATTGCCTTACATTCAAGCCGATCCGGTACTATGCAAACGGTTAGAAGAAGCAGGTGCTGCTACTGTGATGCCTTTAGGTGCTCCTATCGGAACGAACAAAGGCATCATTACCCGGGATCTCATTGAAATTATCATAGAACAAAGCAATATCCCTGTCGTTATAGATGCAGGTATCGGAGCTCCATCACATGCTGCAGAAGCTATGGAGATGGGGGCAGATGCTGTACTTGTAAATACAGCAATCGCAATCGCAGGAAATCCTGAGCAAATGGCTTTAGCTTTCAAACAAGCCGTAGAAGCCGGACGGTTAGCTTATGAATCAGGACTCGGAGTTCAAAGACGCCATGCCGAAGCAAGCAGCCCCCTCACCTCTTTTCTAGATTAATTCACCTGATAAATAAAATACACGATATGAAACCTAAAAACGACATGAAAAATAGTTATCCGGGATCTGAAAAAATCTATGTACCCGGAAAATTATATAACATCCAGGTAGGCATGCGGAAAGTAAATTTGACCGATACGGTAAAAATCATTGACGGAAAACGGATCACAAGGCATAATGACCCCGTATATATTTACGATACCAGCGGAGCTTATACCGATCCGAAAATAGAAATAGATTTGGAAAAAGGATTGCCACGCTTGCGGGAATCATGGATTACAGGACGTAATGATGTCGAACGTCTTTCCGAAATTACATCCCAATACGGACGTTCCCGCACGGCAGATAAATCTTTAGATCCGATTCGTTTCAAAAATGTACAACTGCCCTATCGTGCCAAAAAAGGGAAAGAAATTACTCAGATGTACTATGCCAAAAAAGGAATTATTACCCCGGAAATGGAATATGTGGCTATCCGAGAAAATCTACAAAACGAGATGCTTGGTATAAAAAGCCATATTACTCCGGAATTTGTCAGAGATGAAGTTGCCGCCGGACGGGCTATTATCCCTGCAAATATCAACCATCCCGAAGCCGAGCCGATGATTATCGGCAGAAATTTCTTAGTAAAACTAAATACGAATATCGGTAACTCGGCACTCTCTTCTGGTATTGAAGAAGAAGTTGACAAAGCGTTATGGAGTTGTCGCTGGGGAGGAGATACTTTAATGGATTTGTCCACCGGAGATAATATTCATGAGACACGAGAATGGATCATTCGCAATTGTCCTGTTCCGATGGGAACTGTTCCTATCTATCAAGCTCTCGAAAAAGTAAACGGAAAAGCCGAAGGCCTCACATGGGAAATTTATAAGGACACTTTAATCGAACAATGCGAACAGGGTGTAGATTATTTCACTATACACGCAGGAGTATTAAAAGCTCATGCCGAACTTGTCGGAGAACGACTCACAGGAATCGTATCTCGTGGAGGTTCTATTATGACAAAATGGTGCATAAGTCATAATCAGGAAAATTTCCTATACACTCATTTCGACGAAATCTGTGAAATCGTGAAACAGTATGATGTTGCTTTGTCCTTAGGTGACGGCATGCGCCCCGGATCGATACATGATGCCAACGACAGGTCACAATTCCTCGAATTAGATGTACTTGGAGAATTAACCCAAAAAGCATGGGCTCATAATGTACAAGTCATTATCGAAGGTCCGGGACATGTTCCCATGCAAAAAATCAGAGAAAATATGGACAAGCAACTGACATCATGCCATGAAGCACCCTTTTACACGTTAGGACCGTTGACTACCGATATCGCTCCGGGATATGATCATATAACGTCTGCTATCGGAGCCGCAATGATCGCATGGTACGGTACAGCAATGATCTGCTATGTAACTCCTAAAGAACATTTAGGTCTCCCCAATCGCGAGGATGTACGTAATGGCGTTATCGCATATAAGATCGCAGCTCACGCAGCAGATATAGCCAAAGGTCATCCGGGTGCTCAGGTACGGGACGATGCACTGAGCAAAGCCCGTTTCGAATTCCGCTGGAAAGACCAATTTAACCTTTCCTTAGATCCGGAAAGAGCATTAGAGTATTATAAAGAAGGCTCAAAAAATGACGGAGAATATTGCACAATGTGCGGTCCGAATTTTTGTGCCATGCGCATCAGTCAAAACTTAAACGACTGTACAAAATAAATATAAATGGAAAAAGTAACCGATTTTCGCCGATTGTTATCAGAGTCCTTGTCACGCAAGATTATCGATCAGATTGTCACTTCTGTTTCGCGCCGTCCACAAGAGTTTATTCCGTTAATACAATTAACTAAAGACAGCGAAATAAAAATTGCATGGCGAGCAACTTGGGCATGTGAAAAGTTATGTAAAATGTATCCTGAATGGTTCGTCCCCTATTACGAACAATTGATACAGGAACTCCCGGACTCTCCTCACGACGGAATAAAGCGGTTGCGACTGTCTATATTATATCAATTACCGGTAACAGGGGATTTCCCTGTTACCCTTTTCGATTATTGTATCAATCATATGCTATCTCCCGGTGAAAGCATTGCGGTACAGGCTCTTTGCATGAAATTAGCCTATAAATTGTGTATGCAAGAACAGGAGTTATTACGTGAACTAAAAGTTTATCTGGAGAATGCCGAACCGGAATATTATTCCGTTGGTGTACGATGTACCCGAAAAAACATTCTCAAAAGAATCAATTCATTGCATAAAAAAGAAAAATAAGTATATGTTATTTTCTGAAGAATTAGAAAAATATTCATGGGATGAGATCACACAACAGATCTATGCCAAAACAGATGCCGATGTAGAAAGAGCTTTAAATAAAAAGCATTTGCAAATAGACGATTTTATAGCGCTAATTTCTCCGGCAGCAGATAAATATCTTGAAAAAATGGCATTTCTAAGCCGCATGTACACCCAACAACGTTTCGGTAAAACGATACAAATGTATGTACCTTTATACATTACAAATTCCTGCACAAATCATTGTGTGTACTGCGGATTTCAACATGATAACCCGATAAAACGAGTCATATTGAAGGATGAAGAAATTGTCAACGAATGCAAGGCCATACGCAGAATCGGACCATTTGAAAATTTATTGATAGTGACAGGAGAAAATCCCCGTGACGCAGGTGTCGATTATCTTGAAAACGCTTTACGGCTTGCCCGCCCTTATTTTTCGAATTTGACAATAGAAGTAATGCCTCTGAAAAGCGAAGAATACTATCGACTGACCCGATCAGGGTTAAATGGTGTGGTATGCTTTCAAGAAACTTACAACAAAGATCGTTATAAGGTATATCATCCCAAAGGAATGAAATCGAAATTCGAGTGGAGAGTAAACGGGTTTGACCGCATGGGGCAAGCAGGAGTCCATAAAATCGGAATGGGCGTATTGATCGGACTGGAAGATTGGCGTACCGACACGACTATGATGGCCATACATTTACAATATCTGAGAAAACACTACTGGAAAACGAAATATAGTGTAAATTTTCCGCGTATGCGTCCCTCTGAAGGACATTTCCAGCCGAATGTAGTAATGACCGACAGACAACTGGCTCAACTGATTTTTGCGTATCGCATTTTTGATCATGATGTCGATATATCGATTTCTACACGAGAAAGCCCCAACTTCAGGAACAATATTACGACTCTTGGTGTCACATCGATGAGCGCAGGGTCAAAAACCGAACCGGGTGGATATTTTACTTATCCTCAAGCTTTGGAACAATTCGCAGTCAGTGACGAAAGATCCCCCGAAGAGGTCGAAAAAGCGATCAAACAGCAGGGATATGAAGTTGTATGGAAAGATTGGGATGAGATATTCGATAGATAAATTAAACGAATATGGAACGCTATAGCCGTCAAATTATGCTTCCCGAAATCGGGAACGAAGGACAAAAGAAACTTTCTGAAGCATCGGTACTATTAGTGGGTGTAGGAGGATTGGGTTCTCCTATATCTCTTTATCTTACAGGAGCAGGAATAGGACGTATCGGATTAATCGATGCCGATGTTGTTTCAGAAAGTAATTTACAACGACAAGTGCTATACACCGAACAAGAAATAGGATTACCGAAAGTAGAATGTGCGAAACGTCGCCTTCAGGCTCTGTCAGGAAATATACAAATCGATACATATCAAGAGTTTTTTTCAGAAAAAAATGCGATGAGTTTAGTCGAGAAATATGATCTGGTTATAGACGGGTGCGATAACTTCGCTACACGTTATCTGATAAACGACTGTTGTGTTGCAGCAGGAAAGCCTTATATATACGGAACAATCGGAGAATTTTTCGGTCAAGCGTCCGTATTCAATTATCAAGGTGGTATGACTTACCGAGATCTTTACCCCGACGAACAAGAACTGACCTCTAAGCCCCGCACAATAAACGGTGTCATAGGTGTAGTCCCCGGTATTATCGGATGTATAGAGGCTTCGGAAACCATTAAAGTGATCACCGGATGCGGAAAACCGTTACGTAACCGGCTGTTTACAATAGATGTCCTTTCTATGCAATCTGAAATATTGGAATTTTGATATTCTTTCATACAAAAAATCATCCTGCGCCGCTATTTGGAACGGGATGATTTTATTTTTATCTTCGCCTCGAATATACAAATCAGATTTTCTCCTCTATGAAAAAAATTTTTCTTTTTATTCTATTGCTTTTTTCTTCTTCTTTCTTTTCTACAAAGGCAGATGAAGGAATGTGGGTACTTCCTCTCTTAAACCAACAAAACATATCACAAATGAAAGGTCTCGGATTAGATATCTGTGCCGAAGACATTTACCACCCGGACTCCACATCTCTGAAAGATGCCGTTGTGATTTTCGGAAGAGGTTGTACCGGGGAAGTCATATCCCCCAACGGGTTGATTTTGACTAACCATCATTGCGGATATAGTTACATACAGCAACATAGTTCTGTCGACAACGATCTGTTGACCAACGGGTTCTGGGCTAAAAACAGAGAAGAAGAACTCCCCAATCCCGGACTGACCGTCACATTTATCGACAAAATAGAAGATGTAACGGCTTATGTTCAAAACGAGATAAAAAAAGATACGTCAAAACAAGAACTGAATTATTTGTCTGCATCATATTTGAATAATCTTGCAGAAAAGAGAATCGGCAAAGATTTTTTAAAAAAACATCCGGGAATCGAAGTTACGATAAAACCGTTCTATGGCGGAAATCAATACTACATGTTCACCCAAAAAGTTTATTCGGATGTGCGAATGGTAGCAGCGCCACCTTCTTCTATCGGCAAATTTGGTGCAGATACGGACAATTGGATGTGGCCTCGTCATACAGGGGATTTTTCTATATTCAGAGTATATGCCGACAATATGGGTAATCCAGCCCCGTATTCTGAAAAAAACATTCCCTTAAGACCTAAAAAATATTTCAATCTTTCGACACAAGGTATTCAAGAAAATGATTTTGTCATGCTCATGGGCTTTCCGGGACGTACTAATCATTACTATACTCCGGCCGAAGTCATCGAACGACGAGACATAGAAAATAGCATTCGAGTCGAGGTACGAGACCTTCGTCAACAATTAATGTTGGAAGAAATGTTGAAAGATCCGAAAATACGCATTCAATATTCCGGAAAATATGCCAATTCTACCAATAGTTATAAAAGCAGTAAAGGAATGAACAAAATGATAAACCAACAGCAACTTGTAACTCTTAAGGAGAAAGAGCAACAACAGTTGTTGGAATGGAGCAAACAAAACGACAAACCGGAATATAAACAGGCCGCAGAAGATATAGCAACGATTGTCAATAACAGAGCCAATCTAAAAAAACGCATGCAATATCTCAATGAAGCTCTATTTATCGGCATTGAATTCAGTCGGGTTCCTACGCATCAAAGTTTAATTGAAAAAATGAAAAAATCCGGAAAGAAAATTTTTCCAGACTCGGCTATGCAGATCATAAATAAAGGGTACTCTAATTTCCGAAATAAAGATTACGCACCTGAAGTAGACAAGAAAATCGCAAAAGCATTATTGAAACTATATGCTGAAAAAATATCTCCGGAAAAGCGTCCGACATTCTTTAAAACAATAGACAAAAAATATAACGGAAATATCGATAGGTATGTCGATGAATTATTTGAAAAATCGATATATGGTAATCCCTCTCAATATGAAAAATTCAAAAAACATCCATCCGTTAAGGTTTTAGAACAGGACGGCATGATCGCTTTTGCCCGATCAATACGGGATGAAGCAAAAAATATTTCAAAAGCGCTAAAGCAAGATGAGATAAAAATAGCTAATGCTCAACGCACCTACATCAAAGGTATTTTAGAAATGAACGGGGATAAACCCAATTATCCGGATGCAAATTTCACTATCCGGTTAACTTACGGAAACGTATCTCCGTTAAATCCGGCAGACGGAATTTCTTGTCGTTATTATACTACTTTAGACGGAGTTATGGAAAAGGAAGATCCCGACAACTGGGAATTCGTGGTGTCGCCTCGTCTAAAAGAATTGTACAAGAAAAAAGACTTCGGGAATTATAGTCGAACAGACGGTTCTATGCCTGTAAATTTTATTGCAAACACTCACACGACAGGAGGTAACTCGGGAAGTCCTGTAATGAACTCAAAAGGAGAGCTTGTCGGTATCGGATTCGACCGGAATTGGGAGGGTATAACTGGAGACATTCAATATCAAAAAACTTATCAACGCACCATTTGTACAGATATAAGATATATATTATTTATCATCGATAAATATGCAAATGCGTCCCACTTGATAGAAGAACTGAACATAATAAGATAAAAACACCTAAAACAAAATTAATAATAGAAAGATGAAAAAATTATTTTTAGGTATCTTGGCTTTAGGAATATTCCAAAGCACATACGCTCAAAGTTTAGAAAAAATGCAATGGTTCAACGAACCTGAAAAATGGGAAATAAAAGATAATGCCCTCACCATGTTCGTCACACCGCAATGCGACTATTGGAGAATATCTCATTACGGTTTCACAGTCGATGATGCGCCCTTTTATTATGCAACTTATGGCGGAGAATTCGAGGTAAAAGTAAAAATTACAGGTGATTATAAAAGCAGGTTCGATCAAATGGGACTTATGCTCCGCATCGATCATGAAAACTACATCAAAGCCGGAGTTGAATTTGTCGATGGAAAATTCAATTTAAGTACCGTAGTAACACATAAAACAAGTGATTGGAGTGTGATTACATTAGACAAAACACCGGATTTTGTGTGGATAAAAGCCGTCAGACGTCTCGACGCTGTAGAAATATTCTATTCGTATGACGATAAAACTTATACGATGATGAGAAACGCTCATTTACAAGATAATACTCCTGTCATGGTCGGATTAATGGCCGCCAGTCCGGACGGAAACGGTTTCGATGCAAAATTTGAATATTTTAAAGTAAAGCATCTACCCGACCAACGTCGTTTAAAATGGTTGGAAAATAACAAATAAAACCATCTCTGACATGAGCCTGCTTAAATTTCTTTTCCAGAAAATTTAAACATCGGGAGTAAATAAAAGCAGCCGTTATTATTATAGGAATAATAACGGCTGTCATTTTAATATTTGCTTAACTTTCTATCTCACTCAGTTCAAGCCAACGCATTGTTTTCTCATCGATCTCATCGATAAGTACACTAATTCTTTTCGATTTTTCTAACAATTCATCATTAGAAAGAGTCCCTGAACTAAGTTCTACTTCAAGATTCGATTTTTCCTCTTCCAATCGGGGAATCAATATTTCCAGCTCCTCAAATTCCCTTTTTTCCTTAAAAGATAGACGACGCTTCGATGTCGTCGTTACTTCACGTATTTGCTTCGCTTCATTCTTCGTTTTTTTATTTTTCTCGGAAACTTCCAGTTTTTTTTGTTCCTCCATCAAATTCTTCCATTCTCTATAATCACTATAATTTCCCGGAAAATCCTTTAGTTCTCCATTACCCTTAAAAACCATCAGATGATCGACAACCTTATCCATAAAATAACGATCATGGGAAACTACAATAACACATCCTTTAAACGATCTGAGATATTCCTCAAGAATGTTCAAGGTAACAATATCAAGATCATTTGTCGGCTCGTCCAAAACTAAAAAATTAGGATTGTTGATCAACACCGTGCAGAGATAAAGTCTCCTTTTCTCTCCCCCACTCAATTTATAGATATAGTTGTATTGTGTTTCGGGTGTAAAAAGAAAATGTTGTAAAAACTGAGATGCAGATAAACGTCGCCCATCTCCCAATGATATTTCTTCTGCTATATTGCGTACGGCATCTATTACTTTCATCTGCTCGTCAAACTGCAACCCGTCTTGACTGTAATAACCGAAACGTACAGTCTCCCCAATTTCTATTTCTCCACTATCAGGTTGCAATTGTCCCATCAGCATTTTAATAAACGAAGACTTTCCCGCTCCGTTATTTCCGATAATACCCATTTTTTCATAACGGGCAAAAATATAATTGAAATCTTCCAAGATTTTCACATCTCCAAATCGTTTTGAAAGATGCTTTGCTTCAAATATTTTCGATCCGATATAAGATGACTTTACATCGAGTTTGACATTTCCAGTATCATGCTCCTGTTTGGCTTTCTTTTCAAGTTCATAAAAAGCATCTATACGATATTTAGCTTTGGAACCCCGAGCTTGAGGCTGACGACGCATCCAGTCAAGTTCGGTTCGCAACAGATTATTCGCACGGGCAACCTCTGCATTCTGCGCATCGATACGTTCTTGCCTTTTCTCCAAATAATAACTATAATTACCATTATATGAGTATAAAGACCGTTTGTCAATCTCCATAATCGAACTACAAACTCGATCCAAAAAATAACGGTCGTGAGTAACCATCAGCAGAGTAATGTTATTACGCTTCAAATATTCTTCGAGCCATTCTGTCATTTCCAAATCGAGATGATTGGTCGGTTCATCCAAAATTAACAGCTGAGGCTCTGAAATAAGAACATTTGCCAAAGCCACCCTTTTTAACTGTCCTCCCGACAAATGTTCTATCTTCTGATCAAAATTATTAATTTTCAGTTGCGAAAGAATTTGTTTTGCCCTGTATTCATAGTCCCACGCTTTCAGGTGGTCCATCTGTTCTACCAATTCCTCTATACGACCGGAATCTCCCGATATCAAAGCTTCTTCGTATGCCGATATAACACCCACAACCTCACTATCGCTATGAAAACAGGCTTCGAGAACTGTTATACCTTCGGGAAAATGAGGATCTTGAGGTAGATAACCGATACGCAAATCCCTACGATAGACAACATTACCGGAGTCATAATCTTCTTTTCCCGTAATGATATTCAATAACGTAGTCTTTCCCGTTCCGTTTTTCGCAATCAAACCGATACGATCCCCTTCAAAAATCCCGAAAGTGAGATTCTCGAACAATACCAAATCTCCAAAAGATTTAGTCAATCCTTCTACCTGTAAAAAACTTATCATTCTTCTCAATCTTCTTTTAATGGGATAAAGGTAATCATTATTCGACATATTCTGGAGATTTGTTCGAAGTTATATTTAAAACAACAGGTCGGAAGAAAATGCAAAAAAAGAACCGACCAGATTACTTTATCAGAAAATTCTGACAGATTATCAATATATAATATAGGTGAAAAAAGTATGATCGAACAAAACAAATTTCCTAAAATCCTTTATTTTTGTAACAGACTTACTAATAGATTTCATGAATAAAAGGAAAATATTAATTATCGAGGATGACATAACATTTGCTCTAATGCTGAAAACATGGCTTTCTCGCAAAGGTTTCGATGTAACTCATACCGGAAATGTGGCTGATGCTCAGAAACAATTATCCAAAGGAGAGTTCGATCTAATACTATCTGACCTCCGATTACCGGATCAAGAAGGAATAATGCTGCTAGCTTGGCTAAAAAAGCAAAATTTTCCCGTCCCCCCTTTTATCATAATGACGAGTTATGCAGATATACAATCGGCGGTGCTGGCAATGAAATCAGGAGCATCAGATTATATTGCCAAACCTTTTAATCCAGAAGCATTACTAATCAAAATAAACGAGTTATTACAGCAAAAAACAGAATTATCTTCGGTCAATAACCATCAAAATGAATCTTCAGCTAAAGCTCCTGCCCCTCCACGATTCATGGAAGGGAAAAGCGAGCAGGCTCGTCAATTATACGAATATATTCGTCTGGTAGCTCCGACTGACATGTCTGTTCTTGTAAACGGAGCAAGCGGCACAGGGAAAGAACATATTGCACAAGAAATACACCAACTAAGTAAGCGCAAGGATAAACCGTTCATTGCGATCGATTGTGGAGCTATACCTCGAGAATTGGCTGCATCTGAATTTTTCGGACATGTCAAAGGATCTTTTACCGGAGCTTTAACTGATAAAACAGGAGCTTTTGTAGCCGCACAAGGTGGTACTCTGTTTTTGGATGAAATCGGAAATCTTAGTTATGAAGTGCAAGTACAACTCCTACGGGCGTTACAAGAAAGAAAAATAAAACCGATAGGTAGTAATCAAGAAATAACAGTCGATATACGTTTGGTTACAGCAACGAACGAAAATTTAGAAGAGGCTATTAATAAAGGTAATTTCAGAGAAGATCTATATCACAGGATCAACGAATTTACTTTGCGTATCCCGACATTGAAAGAACGCCAAGATGATATTCTTTTATTTGCTGATCTATTCTTAGATCAGGCAAATCAAGAATTGGGGAAACATGTAATAGGGTTTACTTCCGAATGTTCTGCTATCTTTTTACAATACAGTTGGCCGGGAAATCTACGCCAGATGAAAAACGTTATAAAACGGGCAGCTCTACTTGCATCGACAGACTATATTTCTTTATCTGAACTTCCACCAGAAATATACGAACATTCGGAAACCAAAACAGCAATACCATTACGAAATGAAACAACAGAAAAGATCTTAATAAAAGAAGCATTAGAAAAAACAGGAAATAATAAATCCAAAGCTGCACGGCTACTTCAAATAGACAGAAAAACTTTATATAACAAATTGAAATTATACGGGCTCGAATAGTCTCTATTATTACTAATGGAAAGCACAAATTGATTGTATATTTTACACTTATCTGTCGTTTTATTATGAATTTAACATATATTATATATAAATCAACCGTTTGGACAAAACTTTTCTCTCTTTCAAGAAAGAAGTTTAAAGAAAAAGCCTACCTTTGCAAAGATGGAATATAAGTAGAAGGTCAAGAGTTACCTTCTTACCAATCTTGTTATCCTTCTAAATACCTAAAACACACAAAAAACGCCGACACTATCCGTTACGATTGCAAGGCTCCTAAACATTCGGTCGGGAATGTATAGTCTTGCCGAGAGTAAAAACTCTCAGCCCTCTC
The DNA here is from genome assembly GCF_030296935.1 of Coprobacter fastidiosus. Lineage (NCBI taxonomy): Bacteria > Pseudomonadati > Bacteroidota > Bacteroidia > Bacteroidales > Barnesiellaceae > Coprobacter > Coprobacter fastidiosus. The sequence continues at coordinate 1,023,835 of NZ_AP028032.1, forward strand.
TTTCACCATATATTTTATTATATAAAAAAGACAGGATCTTTACCTAAGTAAAGAATAAGCACAGCGCGACGCCCAAAATGAGCGTCGCGCTGTGCTTATTCTTTAATAAATATCTATTTACAATTCCCCATTCGTTGACGTACGACTTCATACATCATAACTCCTGCTGCCACTGAAACATTTAACGACCCTATAACTCCCATCTGAGGAAGAGCAACCATATCGTCACACAAACGCAACACCTCTTTAGAAACTCCTGTATCTTCTGCTCCCATTACAATAGCTACCGGTACTGTATAATCAATATCTGTATAATTGACTACAGCCTTTTCAGAAGCCGCTATGGTTCTAAATCCACTATTTTTTAAAAATCGTACTGCTTCAAAAACGGATGATTCACGACAAACCGGCAAATGGAGCAATGCTCCGGCCGAAGTTTTCACTGCATCGGCATTGACTGAGACACTTCCTCTCTCCGGTATCACAATCGCATTCACTCCGGCACATTCACAAGTTCGGGCAATAGCACCGAAATTTCGGACATCCGTTATACCATCGAGCAAGATAATAAAGGGATTTTTTCCCTCTTCATACAATCCAGGAACAATGTCATCGAGATGCTGATAAGTTACGGCAGAAATAAACGCAAGAACACCTTGATGATTTTTGCGGCTCATCCGGTTAATTTTCTCAATCGGCACTTTTTGTACCACGATATTACGTCCTCTGACAGCAGCAAAAAGCTCTTGAGCCAAATCACTCTGCAAATCTTTTTTTATTAATATTTTATCTATATCCTTTCCGGCCTCAACAGCTTCAATTACCGCTCGAATACCAAAGATCATTTCATTTCTTTCCATTCTTTAATTCTTTTTTATTTACGTAACAATTCACGTGCGTTAGATAAAGCAGCATCAGTCAATTCGACTCCACTCAACATACGGGCAATTTCCTCAATTCGCTCCTCTTCCGATAAACAATCGATTCGGGTTACCGTATCCAAATCGGTATCCGATTTATATACCCGATAATGAAATGAACCTTTAGACGCAACCTGAGGCAAATGTGTTATACTGATTACTTGCATATAACATGCCATATTTTTCATAATAACCCCCATTTTATCGGCAATTTCTCCCGATACGCCGGTATCCACCTCATCGAATATAATAGTAGGCAATGCTACAGCTCCTGCAATCAACGACTTTATACACAGCATCAATCGCGAAATCTCACCTCCTGAAGCAACTTCGGCAACAGGCTGTAAAGATTGATTTTTATTTGCAGAAAACAAAAATTGCACTTGCTCTGCCCCATTTTCGTCTAAATCTTCTTTAGTCCTAAAAAAAACCTCAAAACGAAGATTTGGCATTCCGAGAGGAGTCGCCGCTGAAACCAGCATTTTAGAAAAGCACAAGGCTGCATCAGCACGCTTTTGCGATAATTCGCCTGCCATACGGCATAGCACATCCTTTTGTCCGGCAATCTTTTGCTCCAACAAATTTATCGCCTCATCAGAACTATCGATCATTTCAAGTTTAGCCGCCAGCTTTCGTTGAATTTCCAATAACTCTGAAACAGTCTGAACACGATGCTTTTGCTGTAACCGATAAATGGCATCTAATCTCTCCTCCACCTCTGCTAATCTTTCCGGATCAATAGAAACAGACTCTAATCGGGTTTCTATATCTTCAGCAATATCCTTAAATTCTATATAGAGTGTCTCTAAACGATTTTGAAGAGACTCAACAGACGGATAAATCCGGTGTAAGGAGCGCACACCAGAAAGAATATTCTTCATTAAAGAAAGCCCTCCGATATTCTCCGATTCAAAATATCCGGACAAAGTATATAATTCGCTTTTAATTTCTTCGGCATGTGTAAGCATCTCCTGTTCCTGCTCAAGAGTTTCTTGCTCCCCGTCAACCAAAGCAATTTCCTGAAGCTGTTCTAACTGAAAACGAATATAATCCTCTTCCTGACGGTTATTCTCATTCTCAATCTTTAACCGTTCAAGGTCTTTAATAAGTAACTTATATTTTTTATATTCCTTATGATAATCGCTCAAAATTTGGTCATTATGAGCTAACACATCAATAACCTTCATCTGAAAACGACCATCTCCTAAAAGCAAGTTTTGATGCTGAGAATGGATATCGACCAATTGATCCCCCAATTCTTTAAGCTGAGCCAAAGACACCGGAGTATCATTAATAAATGCCCTCGACTTTCCTGACGCCTGCATCTCACGTCTTAAAATACAATTTTCTGGATCATATTCCAAATCATTATATTCAAAAAACGATCGTAATGAATAGGCAGAAATATCGAAGAAGCCTTCGATAACCGCCTTTGTCGCCCCAGATTTTACAGCTTTACTATCTGCCCTTTGCCCCAATAGAAGAGAAAGAGCTCCTAAAATAATTGATTTACCAGCCCCTGTTTCTCCCGTAACAACTGAAAAACCGGAATAAAAATCAATATCTAATGCATCAATGAGTGCATAATTGCGAATAGACAATTTTCGAATCATAGTTATTCTATTAGCGACTTTCCTCGCGAATTGCTTTCAAACGACTGTTTTCGGTAGGATATATACCAATCAAAATTTTATAAATATCTTCTTTTTCTTGCTGTGGGGCTTTAGAATATATATTAATTACTTCATCCAACTTGCTGTCGCTGAATATAGGCAATACCACCGAAGTAGAAGATTCGGAACGAACCTCTTTCAATTGATTGATAGCCTCTGTTATTTTAGCTCGCCCCTTATCCGCACTGACAGTCATCTCGTCCAGGCCTTTCCGATGATATGTGTACCACAATTGGCGGAATAATGCAGTTCGAGGTTCAATAAAAGCCGACATCAAAGCATGACGATTACGATTACTCTCAAAAGCTTTCCATCCGATTTCCATAGAAGATTGTCCCATCGCTACAATTTTTTCCGCCTTTTGGAAAAACACCGTTCCTCCTTCGGGAGAGAAACTGTCAAAATCCAATCCCAGAATCATATACACATAAAAATCTATCACTGCAGTAAGATTGCTCTCTAATGTATTTTCATTATATACCAAAGGTTCATACTCTTGATAATTAAATTCAAATTCCGTATCCCTAAAATTAAGCATTGCCGTAGAATAGGAAGCATTATAAACCGGACGTCTCGATTGCACTTGCAAATCGCATTTATACCGATTATCTTCCACTTCATTTACTGTAAGCAAAAAAGTACATTCGATACGCTCGTTATTAGAAATTTGAGCATTACTCCATTTCCGATTATTAATATATTCCGAAATAGCTTGTTCTAACGTAGTAAAAACCTGCTTATTGGTACCTTGTATTTTATCGCTGTTGACTTGTACCCGACAATTCAATTCTTGTGCCGACAAAAAAGACGACAAAAGTAAAAAACACATGATAAAAAAAGATACTCGTTTCATTCTTTATTCTCCTGTTATTTCATATATCCGGATAAAACCGATATTATATCGGATGCCACTTCTTTTTTAGGCTTAACTTCAAACGGAATTTTTTCCCCGTCTCTTGTTAATATCGTAACTTTATTCGTATCGCACCGAAATCCTGCTCCGGCATCCTTCAATGAATTCAAAACAATAAAATCTAAATTCTTCCGCTTCATCTTCAACCGTGCATGCTCTTCTTCATTATCAGTCTCCAAAGCAAAACCCGCCAACACTTGATTCTGACGCTTTATCTTTCCTAAAGCAGCCGCAATGTCAGGATTTGGCTGCAAACGTAAGACTATATCATCTCCCGAACGTTTTATCTTTATATCACTACAATGATCTGGAGCATAATCGGCAACGGCCGCACACATTATCGCAGCATCAGCACCGGGATATTCTCTTAATGCGACATCATACATTTCCCGAGCAGATTCAACATCAATCCTACAGATCGAAGAATGATATGCTTTTAAAGAGACTGGACCTGCTATCAAAGTAACTTCTGCCCCCCTTGCTGCACACTCCTCGGCTAAAGCAAAACCCATCTTTCCGGAAGAGTAGTTACCTATAAAACGTACAGGATCGATCTTTTCATATGTCGGACCGGCAGTTATTATAATTTTTTTTCCTGCCAACTCTTGCCGAATAGAAAAAAAGTTTTCAATAATTGCAACAATCTTATCCGGTTCTTCCATCCGACCTTTCCCTTCAAGATGACTTGCTAATTCTCCAATTCCGGGTTCTATTATATGATTGCCATACGAACGTAGTAAATCAAGATTATGCTGAGTGGACGGATGAGCAAACATATCAAGATCCATAGCTGGAGCGATAAATACAGGAGCTTTCGCAGAAAGATAAGTCGTTATCAGCATATTGTCGGCAATTCCATTTGCCATCTTTCCGATCGTGCTTGCCGTTGCCGGTGCAATAACCATTGCATCAGCCCATAGCCCCAAATCGACATGGCTATGCCAAGTACCGTCATTTGCCGTAAAAAATTCACTTACTACCGGTTTACCCGTTAATGCCGACAGCGTAACCGGAGTAATGAACTCCTTTCCCGCCGGTGTTATCACGACCTGAACTTCCGCTCCTTTCTTTATAAATGCACGCACCAAATATGCGGCTTTATATGCTGCAATACTTCCGGTTATACCCAATATAATTTTTTTCCCTCTCATCTCCAAAGCAATCTTTATCAGAAAAAATCTTATATAAAAAGCCCCAATATTCTCTTCTCGCCAATTATTGGTAGAAAAAAAATACCGGGCTTAACAATCTTATTTATTAAAGGCTCTCAATTTGATGCTAGTAATCACATTTTTAGTATTCAAAGTAAAATCACCCTGCATCATCCAGCCATAATATCCGATATCCGTTTTAAAAACTTCGGCAACAGAACGTCCTTTATATTTTCCAAAATTAAAGACCTCCTCACCTTTATCGTTATACACTATACGACCGGCAAAATCGACATTTTTATTATGAGTCGAAAATTCTGCAAGTGCAGCTACATCATTAGGTAAATTCTCATAACGATCAAGTTGTGACTTCAAAACTTCATAAGTAGCCCGTGTATCAGCCTCTGCCGTATGAGCATCATTTAAATCTTTATCACAATAGAACTTATAGGCCGCCGACAACGTACGTTGTTCCATTTTATGAAAAATAGTCTGTACATCGATCATCTTTCGCTTTGAAAGATCAATATCGACCCCTGCACGCAATAGCTCTTCGACCAAAAGAGGTATATCGAAACGGTTCGAATTATAACCAGCCAAATCGCACCCCTCAATTTCACGAGCAATCGTTTTTGCAACTTCTTTAAATGTCTGACAATTTGCAACATCAGCATCACTTATTCCATGAACGGCTGTCGATTCTGGAGGAATAGGTATTCCCGGATTAATCCGCAATGTTTTACACTCTTCTTTCCCGTTAGGATATACTTTTAAATAACTTATTTCGACAATTCTATCGGTGGCAATATTAACTCCGGTTGTTTCCAAATCAAAAAAAACAATCGGATTTTTAAGATTCAGCTGCATTTAATTTCTTATTTGTTTAAAAATCGGTCAACATCATAGGCATCAGTAACATCAACAAATCTTCATTAGCCTGATTCTCTATTGGCAAAATAAGCCCCGCACGCGAAGGATCAGAAAGTTCTATAGAGACTTCCTGAGAAGAGATATTATTTAATATCTCAATAAGATATACCGATTTAAAACCGATACCCATAGAGTCTCCTGAATAACTGCAAGAAATGCTTTCTTCTGCCGATGTAGAAAAATCTATATCTTGAGCAGAAACGACAATCTGATTTTCACTCAACTGCAATTTCACCAAATTACTCGCCTGATTAGAAAATACGGATACACGACGCAATACATTTGTAAATAAAGCCCTGTCGATAATCAATCTATTGGGATTATTTTGAGGTATTACCGATGCGTAATTAGGGTAACGGCCTTCAATAAGACGACAATTCAAAACAAAATTCGATAATGTAAAGCATGCATTCTTATCATCAAAAGAGACCGTTACATCTCCGGCTTCTTTGGGTAAAATATTTTTTAAAAGATTTGCCGGTTTTTTGGGAAGAATAAACGATGCCTGGATTCCGGATTGTACCGAATCATTTTTACAACGAACCAACTTATGACTATCTGAAGCTACAAAAACAATATCCTCAGGATGAATATCCATACAGATACCATTCATTATCGGACGCAATTCATCATCAGCCGTAGCAAATATCGTGCGATTAATTCCATTCAACAATACCTGTGAACTGATAGAAAATGTTTTTGCCGTATCACTCAACGGAGATTTTTGAGGATACTCATCGCCATTCACACCAATAAAATTATACTTACCATTTTGAAAATACAAAAATATCTCCAAATTCTCATCATTGATTTCAAATGTCAAAGGCTGATCGGGCAATTCTTTTAACGGCTCTAACAAAATTTTTGCAGAAACAGCAAATAACCCTTGCCCTTCGGCTTCCAAAACTTCTATTGTGGTAGTCATAGTGGTTTCTTGATCCGATGCTGTCATGGTCAATGAATTACCTTCGAGCCGAAATAAAAAATTATCAAGAATAGCCATAGAGTTTTTTGTATTTATCACTCGACTGATCGCTTGCAAATGAGATAATAAAGCTGTGCTTGATACAATAAATTTCATGATGTTATATTTTATTTATTATTTCTTCTCAATCCCTCCGAAAAATATTTTTCCACAAATACGGAGTTCTCTTTATAGTGAACAAATGTAATCATTTTTTAGAAAATCGCTCTATCTTAAATTGAAAAAAGACATACGAAAAAAAGAAATCAGATTTATTCACTACATTTGTTTAGCATCGATTTTTTATAAATTTTCTACTATGAAACTAGATCGGAAATATTTCTGAATTTTCGTCGGAATCCTATCTACTATCATAATAATTATTGCCGTACCTTGTCTAAGTCGGCACATATGATTATCCCCACACATTATGCTACACCTGAAAATAATTTCCTATCATGCATGAAAGTGGAAAATATTTTCGAAATGTCTAACAACTATAAGTTACTACGAAAATCAATCAATTCACAGTACAGAACTCCCAAATGCGATCTTCTGTAACTTTCTTATTACAAAGAGACAATAAATATCATAATCTTACTTTATAAGCTACACCTAAAAAAGTATTCAATTTCTCAGGTGAAGTCAAAAGCATTTGTTCTTCACGCAACTTTAATTCTATAGACATCGACTTATCTAAACTACACTCAGCTCCGATTTCATACCATACACGTTCAGTAGCATTTCCACCTAAACGATTTAAAGTATTAAATACCTCTGCAGCAATAAACGGTTTCCAGTTACATTGTCTACCGATTATATAACTGAATTGTGCCCTATTACGCCATTTATTATTAGGATTCCGAGAAGCATTTCTGGTATAAGTAGACTCAAAACGAGACAAAAGAGATACCGACAAGTGAGTAAATGTATATCCTCCGCTTAATCCTAATTGATAACGTTGCCGATGTATTCGATATCCTGTTTCGGACAGCTGGTTCAAATAGTAATAATATACATTAGCTTTCAAATAATTTTTCCATATAGAATAATGCAAACCAACAATAGGCATATAACGTTCATAACGAGTAAAATTCTGATTTATCCACAAGTTTTGTTGCACTTGCGCACCAAATCGTTTTGTAAATTGCTTTTGTACAGTGATGCCGAACATCATCCCACTATCAAACTCTACAGCAGAAACACGATTAAAAAAAACAGCAACAAACACTATTATTAACGTTATTCTAAAACAAACAAATCTATTCATGATGATACGGTTCATTATTCAATATAGTCATAGCCCGATAAAGTTGTTCTACAAATATCATCCGGATCATTTGATGCGAAAAAGTCATTTTTGAAAGTGATATTTTCTCATTAGCAGCCTTATACACACGAGAGGAAAAACCGTATGGCCCACCTACAATAAAAACAAGTCTTTTAGGAACTACATGTGTTTTCCGTTCAATATAAGCAGCAAACTGCACAGAAGAATATTCTTTACCCCGTTCGTCTAATAAAACCAAATAATCTCCCGATTGCAAAAATTTAAAAATCTGATCGGCCTCTTTCTCTTTCTGTTGGTCAAAACTCAAATTCTTCATATTTTTCAAATCAGGTATTACTTCCATGTCAAAAGTGATATAGTGCTTTAATCGCTCACTATATTCTTTAATTGCTTCTGAAAAATAAGATTCAGTAGTTTTTCCGACAACTAAAAGGAGTATTTTCATCTTATAGATATGATATTCCCGCTTTTTGTTTACATTTGCATTTAAGTAATAAAAATCGGTCCGGATATTTTCCTTTTTTTGGGGAGCAAAGGTAATAAAATTTTACAGAAAGTTCTAAGGATTGACAACTCATAAAATAATAATGTTATGAAGCTAAAAGTTATTACACTATTGATTTTCGGTCTAATCATAACGGGAACTACTCTGTCTCAAAATATACCGAATGATATTCCCAAAGCTTTTAAAACCGGAGATGTTCAATGTCTCGAAAAATACATGGAAGATAAAATACTTCTAACTATATCAGGCATAAAACGACAATTGCCTCGTCCAAAAGCAAAAGAAAAACTATCAGCATTCTTTTCTAAAAATAAACCGACAGATTTTAAAACGATCCACCAAAGCGAACAAAACAACTCAGGATACATGATCGGAAAACTTTCCTCTGACAATCATGAATTCAGAGTACACATTTTAATGAAAATAACAGATAAAAAATATATTATAAACCAATTAAGAATAGAAAATTTCTAATGGACAAATTAATTGATGATTTAATAAAATTGGCATTCGCCGAAGATATCGGCGATGGAGATCATACAACTTTGTGTTGTATTCCAGAAAACGCTATGGGTAAATCTAAATTACTAATCAAAGAAGAAGGCATTCTAGCTGGCGTAGAGATGGCTCAACGCATTTTTAAAGATTTCGATCCTAATCTAAAGATGGAAATATTTATCAAAGATGGAACAGCTGTTAAACCGGGAGATATAGCCTTTACTGTAGAAGGAAAAGTCAGATCCCTTCTGCAAACCGAACGTCTAATGTTGAACGTAATGCAGCGAATGAGTGGAATAGCAACCGTTACAAACAAATATGTAAAACGATTAGAAGGTCTTCATACCCGCATATTAGATACTCGTAAAACAACACCGGGATTGCGCATGATCGAAAAAGCGGCTGTAAAAATCGGAGGTGGAGTAAACCACAGAATCGGACTTTTCGATATGATTTTACTTAAAGACAATCACATAGACTTTGCCGGAGGCATAGAAAAAGCTATAACACGTGCAAAAGAATACTTGAAGGAAAAAGGAAAAGATCTGAAAATAGAAATCGAAGTCCGCAACATGGACGAACTCGAAGAAGTTATGCGTATCGGAGGCATAGATCGTATCATGTTAGACAACTTTACTCCTGAACTTACGCGTAAAGCTGTAAAACGAATCGGAGGAAAATACGAAACAGAATCATCCGGAGGAATTACTTTCGACACGATTAGGGATTATGCAGAATGCGGTGTAGATTTTATATCAGTAGGAGCATTAACTCATTCTGTCAAAGGGTTAGACATGAGTTTTAAAGCCTGCTAAAAATAAACTTTATGAAGAAACTGATCATCTCCTTTATTTTTAGTATTTGCACAATTGGGAATATATTCTGCTCTGAGATAGGGAAAAGAAGAGAACCTATTTTTCATTACCCGGGATATACGATCGAAAGCTCTGATAACGAATATAAAATCTATAAAGGGAATCCGGCTTTCTCTTCAAATTTGGTTTATACAATTGAGTTTTCCAACAAAAATTACAAAATATTTAAAGGTAGTTCCGCTTTTTCTTCAAATCTAATTTATGCAGTAGAAGCAGATAATAAAGGTTACAGAATTTATAAAGGAGATACAGATTTTTCTTCAAACCTTATTTATGCATTGGTATATACAAACGAAGGATATAAAATTTATAAAGGAGATCCTTCGTTTATGTCTAATTTAACATATACGGTAGAATATACAGATGAATATTACAAAGTTTACAAAGGTGATTCGTCTTTTTCATCTAACTTAATTTATTATATAAACCGTGAAGCATTAGAATTTTTTGAAGACAATAAAATCCGACAAAATAATAAAATATTCAATCAATTTTTATTTCAACCGCAGCTACTCAAAAATAATAAACAAAAAGATAATCTGTCAAATTCTATCATTTACTCTTTAATAGACTCATTAATAGAGAGACAATAATAATAATTAATCGTTTTTGTTTATTTAGCCTGAACAGCCGTTTGCTTTACAAACGGCTCTTTTTTATTTTACAGGACAATAGGGAAAGCATACCGTCATTTCTCACTGCCGAAGGGCCTGCTCTCCGGAGTGCATATCATTCATCAACATCAAACTTATATTCATTTTATCTTCGTATCCTCGGTCCGGGCAAGAAGCATCGGGAGGGGGGGATAAAAAAAGGGGAGACGATCTTTTCTCGTCTCCCCCTTCCTATCTAAAATCGGCGGCTACCTACTCTCCCACTTTTACGCAGTACCATCGGCGTGGTCAGGCTTAACTTCTCTGTTCGGTATGGGTAGAGGTGGATCCCTGACGCTATAACCACCTGAATTTCCTTTGACATGTCGATTCGTCCGTAAATCTTTTCACTAAACTGCATCCCGTATAACGCCATCGTACATAATATACCGCTCTCGCAGCGGAAAGTCTCGGGTGATTAGTATTGCTCGACTTTGACGTTACCGCCTTTACATCTGCAACCTATCTACGTCGTCGTCTGCAACGACCCTTCAGGGAAATCTCATCTTGAAGTTGGCTTCGTACTTAGATGCTTTCAGCACTTATCCTTTCCAGACTTAGATACTCAGCTATGCCCCTGGCGGAACAACTGATAAACCAGCGGTCTGTCCAACACGGTCCTCTCGTACTAGTGTCAGGTCTCCTCAAATTTCCTGCGCCCACAACAGATAGGGACCGAACTGTCTCACGACGTTCTGAACCCAGCTCGCGTGCCACTTTAATGGGCGAACAGCCCAACCCTTGGGACCTTCTCCAGCCCCAGGATGTGACGAGCCGACATCGAGGTGCCAAACCGCTCCGTCGATATGAGCTCTTGGGAGCGATCAGCCTGTTATCCCCGGAGTACCTTTTATCCTTTGAGCGATGGCCCTTCCATGCGGAACCACCGGATCACTATGCTCTAGTTTCCTACCTGATCGACTTGTCGGTCTCTCAGTCAAGCACCCTTATGCCATTACACTCTCCGGCCGGTTACCAATCGGCCTGAGGGTACCTTTAGAAGCCTCCGTTACGCTTTTGGAGGCGACCACCCCAGTCAAACTACCCACCAAACAGTGTCCCCATATCCTACGGGTTAGAACTCAAATAACCAAAGGTCCGTATTTCAAGGGTGACTCCATGAATACTGGCGTATCCACTTCTTTGTCTCCGGACTATCCTACACATCAGTTACCCAAATTCAATGTTAAGTTGCAGTAAAGGTTCACGGGGTCTTTCCGTCCCGTTGCGGGTAATCGGCATCTTCACCGATACTACAATTTCACCGAGTTCACGGTTGAGACAGTGTCCAGATCATTACACCATTCGTGCAGGTCGGAACTTACCCGACAAGGAATTTCGCTACCTTAGGACCGTTATAGTTACGGCCGCCGTTTACTGGGGCTTCAATTCAACGCTTCTCTTGCGATGACATCTCCTCTTAACCTTCCAGCACCGGGCAGGTGTCAGGCTGTATACTTCATCTTTCAATTTCGCACAGCCCTGTGTTTTTGTTAAACAGTTGCCTGGACCTATTCTCTGCGCCCTCCCACCAGGGAGGGACCCTTTGTCCCGAAGTTACAGGGTCAATTTGCCTAGTTCCTTAACCGTGAGTCGCTCGAGCGCCTTAGTATTTTCTACTCAACCACGTGTGTCCGTTTCGGGTACGGGTATGATACGCATATGTTTAGGGGATTTTCTCGGGAGCCTGATTACCTCTACTATCTGGTTGCCCGGGGGCGCCCAGTACTATCCGGTTCGACTGCCACGGCGGATTTGCCTACCATGTCATTATCTACTCCGTTCAACCTGCTATTCCGTCAGCAGGCGAGAGTGTCACTTCTCCGTCTCCTCGTCACTCCGTATCATAGTAACGGAATATTAACCGTTTCTGCCATCGGCTGCGCCGTTCGGCTGCGCCTTAGGGCCCGACTTACCCTGATCCGATTAGCGTTGATCAGGAACCCTTGGTCTTTCGGCGAGAGGGGTTCTCGCCCTCTTTATCGTTACTTATACCTACATTTGCTTTTCCATTACCTCCAGCATTCCTCAAGGAAAACCTTCTGCGGCTCATGGAATGCTCCCCTACCAATTGTTGCCAATTCCACAGCTTCGGTAAACGGCTTATGCCCGATTATTATCCACGCAGAACTCCTCGACTAGTGAGCTGTTACGCACTCTTTAAATGAATGGCTGCTTCCAAGCCAACATCCTAGCTGTCTTTGCAATTCTACTTCGTTAATTCAACTTAGCCGTTATTTCGGGACCTTAGCCGGTGGTCTGGGTTATTTCCCTCTCGGACATGGACCTTAGCACCCATGCCCTCACTCCTCTGATTCATATTTAAGCATTCGGAGTTTATCAAGACTTGATAGGCGGTGAAGCCCTCGCATCTTATCAGTCGCTCTACCTCTTAAATATATTCAGAAGGCTGCACCTAAATGCATTTCGGGGAGTACGAGCTATCTCCAAGTTTGATTAGCCTTTCACCCCTACCCACAAGTCATCCGAAAACTTTTCAACGTTTACCGGTGCGGTCCTCCAGTTAGTGTTACCTAACCTTCAACCTGCTCATGGGTAGATCACTTGGTTTCGCGTCTACTCCTGCCAACTTATACCGCCCTATTAAGACTCGCTTTCGCTTCGGCTCCTCGACTGAATCGATTAACCTGGCTGGCAAAAGTAACTCGTAGGTTCATTATGCAAAAGGCACGCCGTCACCCCACGTAGGGGCTCCGACCGCTTGTAGGCGTATGGTTTCAGGGTCTTTTTCACTCCTCTGTTCGAGGTTCTTTTCACCTTTCCTTCACAGTACTGGTTCGCTATCGGTCTCTCGGGAGTATTTAGCCTTACGGGATGGTCCCCGCTGATTCATACAGGATTTCTCGTGTCCCGCACTACTCAGGATACTGCTGTCGCTGTCGCTGGTTTCGCCTACCGGGTTATCACCGTCTTTGACCGGCCTTTCCAGACCGTTCGGCTACCTGCTTCTTTGTCTTATGCAGTCCTTCTACCCCGACTCTGCCGAAACAGAGTCGGTTTGGGCTCTTCCGCTTTCGCTCGCCACTACTGACGGAATCATTGTTATTTTCTTTTCCTGTGGGTAATGAGATGTTTCAGTTCCCCACGTTTGCTTCCCGTTATTCGGGATGACAGGTTATCCTGCCGGGTTGCCCCATTCGGAAATCTGCGGGTCACAGGATATTTGCTCCTCGCCGCAGCTTTTCGCAGCTTATCACGTCCTTCTTCGCCTCCGAGAGCCTAGGCATCCGCCATACGCCCTTCTTTACTTTCTTCGCCGTGCTCGTGAAATCTTTTCTGACGATCTCACGTGCGGTATCGTATATACCGGCGTTATACTCGTTCGTTTTTTTTATTCGATTTACTTTCGTTTCAACATGTCAATGATCTCTTCTTCGTGGAGAATAACGGATTCGAACCGTTGACCCCCTGCTTGCAAAGCAGGTGCTCTAGCCAGCTGAGCTAATCCCCCCTAACCTTCTGTCAGGTAGTCCCAGGCAGATTTGAACTGCCGACCTCTACATTATCAGTGTAGCGCTCTAACCTACTGAGCTATAGGACTGGCAAATCGCCTGCCGGAACGGTGGCTGTCTCTTATTTATTGTATCTCTTTCAATAGACCTTCGTAGTACGAGAACATAATCTCCTCTTTTAGCCCTTTTTTGCAGGTCGCTCCAGAAAGGAGGTGTTCCAGCCGCACCTTCCGGTACGGCTACCTTGTTACGACTTAGCCCCAGTCACCAGTATTACCCTAGGACGCTCCTTGCGGTTGCATACTTCAGGTACTCCCGGCTCCCATGGCTTGACGGGCGGTGTGTACAAGGCCCGGGAACGTATTCACCGCGCCATGGCTGATGCGCGATTACTAGCGAATCCAGCTTCACGGAGTCGAGTTGCAGACTCCGATCCGAACTGAGACAGGTTTTTGGGATTGGCTACGTATTGCTACGTCGCGACTCTTTGTACCTGCCATTGTAACACGTGTGTCGCCCCGGACGTAAGGGCCGTGCTGATTTGACGTCATCCCCACCTTCCTCACAGCTTGCGCTGGCAGTCCCGGTAGAGTCCTCAGCTTGACCTGTTAGTAACTACCGGTAAGGGTTGCGCTCGTTATGGCACTTAAGCCGACACCTCACGGCACGAGCTGACGACAACCATGCAGCACCTCGACAGCGACCATTGCTGGCTAATCCTTTTCGGGATTATTCCCCTGTCGTTTGAGCCCGGGTAAGGTTCCTCGCGTATCATCGAATTAAACCACATGTTCCTCCGCTTGTGCGGGCCCCCGTCAATTCCTTTGAGTTTCACCGTTGCCGGCGTACTCCCCAGGTGGAATACTTAACGCTTTCGCTGTACCGCTTACATTATATCGCAAACAGTTAGTATTCATCGTTTACGGCGTGGACTACCAGGGTATCTAATCCTGTTCGATACCCACGCTTTCGTGCTTCAGCGTCAGTTATAGCCCAGTATGCTGCCTTCGCAATCGGGGTTCTGCGTGATATCTATGCATTTCACCGCTACACCACGCATTCCGCATACCTCTTTTATACTCTAGAAAAACAGTTTCATCGGCAATTCTCCAGTTGAGCTGAAGCATTTCACCGCTGACTTATTCTTCCGCCTACGCACCCTTTAAACCCAATAAATCCGGATAACGCTCGCATCTTCCGTATTACCGCGGCTGCTGGCACGGAATTAGCCGATGCTTATTCTCCCGGTACATGCACAGCGCTACACGTAGCGCCCGTTATTCCCAGGTAAAAGGAGTTTACAACCCGTAGGGCCGTCTTCCTCCACGCGACTTGGCTGGTTCAGGCTTCCGCCCATTGACCAATATTCCTCACTGCTGCCTCCCGTAGGAGTCTGGTCCGTGTCTCAGTACCAGTGTGGGGGACCTTCCTCTCAGAACCCCTATCCATCGTTGCCTTGGTGGGCCGTGACCCCGCCAACTAGCTAATGGAACGCATGTTCATCTGTAACCGAGTCTCTTTAACATAAAATTCATGCGAATAATATGTGCTATGAGGTATTAGTCCGGATTTCTCCGGGTTATCCCTCTGTTACAGGTAGATTACATACGCGTTACTCACCCGTGCGCCGGTCGCCATCGGTATCAGCAAGCTGATACCATGTTGCCCCTCGACTTGCATGTGTTAGGCCTGTCGCTAGCGTTCATCCTGAGCCAGGATCAAACTCTTCGTTGTATGATTTCTTTTTACTTCTTTTTCACAACCTGCTGGCTCGTGACGGAGACTTTTACTCGTCTCGTACTACTTTTTTTGTCTATTGTAATTTCTTCAAGGATCGCTTGCTTTTCTCATTCAGAAACGGACTGCAAATCTAAGGGTTTCATTCTTATTCTCCAAAAAAAATCCCTCTTTTTTCTATTACTGCCCCTCTCTCCCGAAAAGCGTGTGCAAAAGTAAGAACTTTAACTCTTACCTCCAAATTTTTTTTGGCCTTTTTTATATACCTACAATAAATATTTCTATAACTGCCTGCAAATAACTCTATTATATACAAAACTTTTTTTCGAATAAAAAGCTACGTGATAGGGATGTTGAGCTTTCTTTCATTTTAAAATAACTTCTAGCCTATTCGCTGACTCTGTTTAGAAACATTATAATTACATGACATGTAAAACAAAAGAAAAAGTCAAAAAGAAACTCTAACAAGTAACAAATAGCTATCCGACAATCAGCAGCAACTCTTTCGAAACATCATCGGCAACATCTTTACCTTTTAACATAGAAACTATACCGATAGCAAATTTCAAAGAATCGGCTGCTCCACGCCCGGTAATAACATTATCTTGAATTTCTATCGGCAGCCCTGTATAAGTAGCACCCTGTAAAAAATTCATGTATGCAGGAAGAGCTGTTGCATTCTTTTCATTTAAAATGCCTAACTCTCCTAATATGGCAGGAGATTCTCCGATAGCTGCAATGTAGCGTCCCTGATTATAATGTTCCAAAATATCCATTTTCAAAGAATCATTCATAAAAAGATCCTTCGTACTACCAATTCCTCCGGGCAAAATAAAAAATTCAGAGTTATCCCATTTTGTTTTAGAATACAGGACATCCGCCATTAACGTAATGCCATGTTCACCAATTACAGCACGCTCCTCTCCCATCGAAACTATTTTTAAATCTATTTTTGCCCGACGTAAAATATCAATAATCGTAACTGCTTCAATTTCCTCAAAACCATTGGAAAGAAATAAATAAGATGTTTTCATATCAATTATATATTATGATTTATACTACACTTAGAACAACCGAAAAGAAATGTTTGTTCTATATAATATTTCCAAGAAATAGAAGATAATTCATTGTAATATATAAAAGATTAAGGACTGATATACCCCTTTTCAATAACAGAAAACATTCTTTTAACAAAAAAAGCCTTATATTTGCTTGGAAATCTTATATTTCTTGCTATTACAAATAGATATTTAATATGAAAAGTTTTTTCAAAACGACATTTGCCTGTGTATTAGGTGTTTTTATTGCCGGGATATTACTATTCTGGCTCTTCATCGGCTCAGTTATAAGTCTCGCAACTTTTTCGACAACTCCGAGTTACACCTCTAAAGAAAACACCATCTTAATATTGAAATTAGAAGGAGAACTTACCGAACGAGCAAAAGATGACCCATTAAATATTTTAAATTCAGGAGAATATATTCCGAAAGCAGGATTAGACGAAATATTAAAAGCTATTCAGATCGCCAAATGGGACAATAATATCACTGGTATTTATTTGGATATTTCAAATTTTACTGGAGGTTATGCCTCTATTGAAGAAATACGTAATGCTCTATCCGATTTCAAAAAAAGTGGTAAATTTATTGTGGCGTATGCCGACATGTACACCCAAAGAGAATATTATTTGGCAACTGCAGCCGACTGGGTGTTCATGAATACTATTGGAATGCTGGATTTTAGAGGATTAAGCACGACTCCCACTTTTTATAAAAATACATTAGATAAAATAGGGGTTGAAATGCAAGTATTTCGCGTAGGGACTTACAAATCTGCCGTAGAGCCTTATATAACTACTCAGATGAGTGAAGCAAATCGAAAACAAACCGCATCATACTTAAACTCGATATGGGAAACTATTATCTCTGACATCGCAGAAGAACGTCAAATAGAGAAACACATACTGAATGATTATGCCGACTCATTAGTTTCTTTACAAGAGCCTCAATGGGTACAGAAAACCAAACTTGTGGATTCTTTATTATACCGTCCGGAAGTAGAATCCTTTTTAACGCAGCTTTGCGGTGTCGAAAATATTAATGATATCAATTGGGCATCACCAACAGATATTGTATCTACAGCTAAAAAAATCAAATCAAAAGATCGAATTGCCATAGTATATGCAGTAGGTAGCATAGACGGAATATCTTCGAACGGCATTATATCTGACAAACTGGTACGAACTCTAAAAGAAGTTCAAGACGACGAGTCTGTAAAAGGTGTTGTACTTAGAGTAAATTCTCCCGGAGGAAGTGCTTTCGGATCTGAACAGATCTGGCATGCGGTAGAACAGTTGAAACGAACAAAGCCTGTTGCCGTATCAATGGGTGATTATGCCGCTTCTGGAGGCTATTATCTATCTTGCGGAGCAAATCGTATTTTTGCAAATCCCGCAACACTAACCGGTTCAATAGGGATATTTGGACTCGTACCAAATGCGCAAAAGTTACTTTCAGAGAAAATCGGATTATCATTTGACGAGGTAAAAACAAACAAATACGGAGCTTTCCCTACCATAGAACGCCCTATGACAAATGATGAAAAACAGAAAATGCAAACATACATAAATCGTGGGTATGATCTCTTTATAAAACGTTGTGCCCAAGGACGAAAAATGTCGGTCGATCAAATAAAAAATATTGCAGAAGGACGAGTATGGAGTGGTAAAGATGCTTTAAAAATCGGATTAATAGACGAACTTGGTGATATGCAGAAAGCAACCGAATGGATTGCAAAAAAATGTGACATAACAGATTATGAAGTTATTGAATATCCAAAGAAAAAAAGTTTTTACGAAGAACTGATGAATGAACTTAGAAATGGAGTGTCACAATCTTTTATGCGATTATTTTTGGGTAATGAATATCAGTATAAAAAAATTTTAGACCAAATAAAGCAGATCGACCCGATTCAAGCTCAAATGGAAAATATAGAACTAGAATAACAAATAATACTAAAGCTCATAAAGAATGCTGGAGGAGGAAAATGTAAAGCTATATAAGTGGTTATCTCCGTTTTCCCTCATTTACGGATTAGGAGTAAGATTGAGAAATAAACTTTTCGATTGGGATATTTTACGTAGCAAAAGTTATGATATACCTATCCTATCTGTAGGTAATATCACAGTGGGAGGCACAGGGAAAACGCCCCATATCGAATATTTAATACGATTATTGGCTTCTTCATATCGGATTGCCATTTTGAGCCGAGGGTATAAAAGAAAAACCAGAGGATTTGTTCTAGCAACCCATTCTTCTACAGCCAGAGAAATCGGAGATGAACCTTTTCAAATAAAACATAAATTTCCGGAAATCGTAGTGGCCGTAGATAGTAACCGTCGAAGAGGTATAGAAAAGCTAATGCGACTCACGCCCGAAATCGATGTCATTTTATTAGATGACGCTTTCCAGCATAGATATGTGGCACCATCTACATCTATCTTACTATCCGATTTCAATCGGATGATTTATGAAGATAAACTTCTCCCATATGGTAGATTAAGAGAACCGATAGGAGAAAAATCTCGTGCACAGATCGTTATTGTAACTAAATGTCCTAAAGATATAAAACCTATAGATTTCAGAATTATTTCGAAACGTCTGCAATTATATCCATATCAACGATTATATTTTACCGGATTATGTTACGATGAATTAATTCCTTTATTTCCGAATGAAATTCACAATCCTATATCCATAACAAATATAAAAAAAGATAAAGCTTTACTGATCTCTGGGATTGCTTCACCCCAACCGTTTATACAATATATTCAAAACTTTGTATCTAAGACAGAGAGTTTATGTTTTCCGGATCATCATAGTTTCAGTGCGAAAGACATAGAAAAAATCCGGAACAGAGCATTAAAAATGAAGAATAGCAACACTTTGCCCCATATAATTGTGACAGAAAAAGATGCAGCCAGACTAATCCATAACCCTCATTTAACGAATGAAATAAAACAAAATCTATATTATTTGCCACTCAAAATATGCTTTTTACAAGATCAAGGCACAGCTTTTGATGCACAAATAAAAGATGTTATAACCAAAAACAGGAAAAATTATATTCCCAAAACTATAAAAACTTCTTAATCAAAAAGAGCTAATAGCATCGTTTGAAAAAAAATAAGAATTCTTATTCAAAGTTTTTCGCTATATTTGTTATCAAATAATTATCTAAAAAACCGAATTAGCTATGATTGAAAAAATTAAAGAAACTGCGGCATTTATTAAAGAACGTTTCCCGATTATCCCTGAAACAGCCATTATATTAGGTACAGGATTAGGCGAACTGGTAAACCATATCACCAACCAGAAAGAACTGGCATATAAAGATATTCCTAATTTCCCAATCTCTACAGTAGAAGGACATAGCGGAAAACTCATTTTCGGGAAACTGGGCACTAAAGACATCATGGCTATGCAAGGCCGATTCCATTTTTATGAAGGCTACGATATGAAACAAGTAACTTTCCCGGTACGCGTCATGAAACAATTAGGTGTAAAAACTCTATTTGTTTCAAATGCTGCCGGAGGAATGAATCCCACTTTTAAAGTAGGAGACCTAATGGTGATACGTGATCATATTAACTTATTCCCGGAACATCCGTTGCATGGGAAAAATTATAATGAGCTCGGTCCTCGATTCCCAGATATGAGTGAAGCTTATTCTAAACGACTCATTAAAAAAGCTTTTGAGATCGCAGAAAAAAACAACATATACTTACAACAGGGCGTATATGTAGGGACACAAGGGCCTACCTTCGAAACTCCTGCAGAATACAAGTATTTCAAAATCATAGGTGGTGATGCCGTTGGAATGTCTACTGTCCCTGAAGTAATCGTTGCCCGTCATAGTGATATGGAAGTATTTGCAATATCAGTCATCACCGACCTCGGAGTCGAAGGTATTGTGGAAAAAGCTTCTCACGAAGAAGTTCAAAAAGCCGCAGCCCTGGCTCAACCTAAAATGACATTAATAATGAAAGAACTCGTAGAACAGTTCTAAAAGATATATTTGACAAAATGCGGAGTCTTTATCTGTAAAGTACTCCGCATTTTGCTAACCCAATTAAATAAAATGGAAGAATTTAAACGTACAGAAATAGCATCTCTTGGTGAATTTGGACTTATCGACCATTTAACCAAACATGTAGAAGTAAAAAACAACTCTACACTAAAAGGTATCGGGGATGACGCTGCCGTACTCGACTATAAAGAAAAACAAGTATTAGTAACAACCGATCTGCTACTTGAAGGTATCCACTTCGACTTAACTTATGTTCCTTTAAAACATTTAGGATATAAGTCAGCCGTTGTTAATTTTTCAGACATTTATGCAATGAATGGACAGCCGAAACAAATTACTGTTTCCTTAGGCATTTCAAAACGTTTCTCGGTCGAAGATTTAGAACAACTATATGCCGGTATTCAACTTGCTTGTGATGTTTACCATGTAGATCTGATCGGAGGAGATACTTCCGCTTCTCTCACCGGGTTGGCAATCAGCATTACTTGCATAGGTGAAGCAAATAAAGAAAAGATTGTATATAGGAATGGAGCTAAAGAAAATGACTTGATCTGCGTAAGTGGAGATCTGGGTGCTGCTTATATGGGGTTACAATTGCTCGAACGTGAAAAAAAGGTTTTTGCTGGAGAAAAAAATTTTCAACCTGCTTTTGAAGGTAGAGAGTATCTCCTCGAGAGACAATTAAAACCGGAAGCTCGTAAAGATATTATCAAAGAACTGGCAAAACGGAATATTGTGCCAACAGCAATGATGGATATTTCGGACGGACTCTCTTCCGAATTACTGCATATATGCAAACAAAGTCATACCGGATGTCGCATTTATGAGGAACGAATCCCCATAGATTACCAAACGGCTGTTATGGCGGAAGAATTCAATATGAGCCTTATCACTGCTGCTCTTAATGGTGGAGAGGATTATGAACTGCTATTTACCGTACCGCTGGCTAAACATGATGACATTTCAGCTCTTCCGGGTATTCGTATTATAGGTCATATTACAGCTCCTTCCCTTGGGGCTTATATGATTACCAGAGACGGTGCTGAGATAGAATTAAAAGCTCAAGGCTGGAACTCTCTCAATGAAGAAAATTAAAATATCGCCGACAAAATGTTGTGCAAATATAAAATTATTTATATCTTTGCACACGCAAAAATGATGGTGCCATAGCTCAGTTGGTAGAGCAAAGGACTGAAAATCCTTGTGTCCCCGGTTCGATTCCTGGTGGCACCACTTTTTAAGAAAGAAAAACGATGTAAATCCCTGAATTTCAAAGAAGTTCGGGGATTTTTCTTTTCCAAGAATAGGCAAAATCAGTGGGATTAGAGCAAACTATACGTCCTTATTCAAGGGAGTGGTTTTAAAAGCCCGAAATGTTCCACTTCGAAGTATTTACTTCATTCTTTTACAGTCTGTTGCGCTATTTTACATAACAGGGTTCTCGGTTCGATTTCCTAACTTTGTATCATTAAAAATTGAGCCGTATGGAAAGAAAAAGATTCAGCGTGTTGTTCTTCATCAAGCGTAGCAAACTGTTAAAAAACGGGGAAGCACCCGTGCGTGTGCGTGTCACTTATGACCGCCTATACGTGGAACTTCAACTAAAGCGGAGCGTAAAAGTCCCACTTTGGTCGCAGGAAAAAGAGAATGCTGGGCATTCATCCACCCGAATGACGCAGCATTATGCGAAAGTATTAGACCAAACGATACTAAGGGATATACAAGCCGTTGAGCAACAACTATCTGTATAATAAAAGATTACTTAATACATACTTATAGAACTAATGCTCTCTAAAATTATGAGGAAAATTTTCCTCATAATTTTAGAGAGCATTAGTCTATTTCTTTATATTTGCAGAAAATTTTCTGCAAATATGGACAATATAGACATAGAACTTAGTAAAGTAATTGATGCAGCTGTTCAATCTTCAATTGATATAGGTCAGGTTGCATCTCTAAAGGATTTATATAAAGAAAAGAAAAATTCACTAAACTTATCAGATAGACAGATTCAGAAAATTTTAGGAATGGATTCTAAAACTATAAATCCTATATTAAATGGAACTGCTAAACAAATCAATTTCATAAATGTAGTAAAATTGGCTCATTTTTTAGGTCTGTCTGTTAATGACCTAATAAAAGTTTACGTACCAGAATTAGCTCCTAAACAAATAGGAGAAATCCAACGAGCAAAAGAAGCAGGATATATCGTTGAAAATTTTGATGTATCTATCCTTATTAAGATGAAGTTTTTTAATTCCAATGCTTCATCTAAAGATATGAGTGATAAAATCAAACGTTTTTTTGACATTGATAATATTTACAGTTACTCGGAAAATTCTTTGCTTCCCGTTTTTAGTCGCTCTAAAAGAAATTCGAATGATTTAATGCGTAATTTTTGGATACAATCTGCGTTCATCCAATTTAAATCTATTGCAAATCCCAATCCATACATAAGAAAAGAATTAGTTGAACTAATACCCAAAATTAGACCATACACAAGAGATATAAAAAATGGTCTAATTAGAGTTCTGAAAGCACTATTTCGTACTGGGATCACAGTTATATATCAACCAAGTTTAGAAAAAATACAAGTTAGAGGAGCTACCATGATAATAAATGATAAACCATGTATTGTACTTTCTAATTTACAAAATAATTATCCTACATTATGGTTTACTCTTTTACATGAACTACATCATGTACTTTTTGATTTTGATGAAATCAAAAAACAGACGTATCATATTAGCAATAATGAGGGAGACTTATTTTTAATGAATGAAGAACAAGCAGATAATTTTGCTTGCGAATATTTATTAAATGAATCCCGATTAAAATTTGCATCAGGGTATATTACATCACATTATAATATTGAAAAACTAGCTAAAGAATGGGGAGTACACTCCTCTATTATATATGTAATGTATTGTTATAAAACCAACGAATGGGCTTTTTATAATAAATATATACCTAAAATGAATGAAGCCTTAGAGCTTATAAATACTCACCCATTTGAAAAAGAAACATTAATGGAATCAGTACAACAAATCAAAGAATTTTTATACAATTAATTATGGAAGAAAAAAAGAAAAAAAAATCTCAGGAGGAATTAGAAGAACTCCAAAAAAAGCAAGAACAAGATTTAGAACGTACAGCAATTTTAATGAAAGCTGATGAAATCAAAGAAGAAACATTTGATTTTGATGTAAACGGTCAAATCGAACTCAAAAATGAGTTGGCAGATATGGTTTTAGAACAAATCGATGACCCTGAAGCTAAATATAATTTATATTATAATGTTGTCAATTGTTTATTAAGAAAATATCTTCCAAAAGGCGATACATATAAAGATGCAAGAGATTTGATTTATGAAGAAAAGAATACATTTTTAACTCGTGGACACAGAAAAGATGCACAAGGTATAAGAGGAGCAGACGGAAGAATGTCCTATATTTCAGATATAAATGAGCTTGTTAACATTATCACTGAATGGATTTCAAACAAAGGAACAATGTTTGATTTATATACTAAAATTAGGGATTTGAATATTTCTAAAGGATATGGTGCTTCACAGTCAAAATAAAAAGAATAGAACTATATATATACTCATAATCTCTATTTTAGCCTTTCTTTGTTTACACAGTTGCACTGTGGATATTGACCCTAAAATAGCTAATACAGCCTTTGGACTTACAACTATAAAAACGAGAATATATAATAATGATTTTAAGTTTATGTAGTGGCATCTTCTGCATTATTGGAGGTATTATACTTACCATTTTAAGGTTTACATCAATTGGATTATTGAAGGAACAGATTTTACGTCAAAATTAATAAATGCTTCTCCTTGTTTTACACGGTTAACAATAATGAGCCTCTGTTCGTAACTGTACTTCATAAAAAACACCCCAAAAGTTTTGAGTCTAACTTTTGGGGTGCACTTCACTGCGAGAGAGCTCCTTTTATTAAATTTCTTCAAAAGATTCTGCAACACCCTCTAAATAAATTTTCAAAACAATAGAAATACAATAAAACTCAAAATATTTTATCTTTATTTTTTTCAATTTTCCCAAAACATATCATCAAAATAACTGTTTTAATATATAAACACATAAGAATTATGAAAATACTTTATTTAACTTTCGCATTATTCTTCAGCGGGCTTTCATCTGCTCTTGCCTGTACAGGAATTTCCTTTTTTGCCAAAGACGGTGGATATGTACAAGCCCGAACTATCGAGTGGGGAGATAGTTTCCTACCAAGTGAATATGTAATTATACCCCGTAATCTAAATCAGACATCATATACTCCAACGGGTATAAACGGGTTAAAATTTAAATCCAAATATGGCGTAGTCGGACTTGCAATCATCCAAAAAGAATTTATTGCCGAAGGTCTAAATGAAGCCGGCTTATCAGCCGGACTATTTTATTTCCCTCATTACGGAAAGTATCCAGAATATGACCAGAAACAAAACAGCCGTACATTATCCGATTTACAATTCGTCTCATGGATATTATCCAATTTTTCGACTATCGATGAAGTAAAAAAAGCCATTGAACAAGTACGGATCGTTTCCTTAGATAAAGAGGGGGCATCTTCAACTGTACATTGGCGTATAGGAGAAGCTTCCGGCAGACAAGTCGTGCTTGAATTTGAAAACGGGAAACCTTGTTTTTACGAAAACCAAGTAGGTGTATTGACAAACTCCCCTGACTTTAAATGGCAGGTTACCAATCTGAATAATTACGTCAACCTTTTCCCTGGCAATGCTCCTGTTCAAAAGATCGGAAATGTCACGATATTTCCGTTCGGTGCGGGCTCCGGTTTCTTGGGTATACCTGGAGACATTACCCCTCCTTCCCGTTTCGTCAGGATAGCCTTTTACAAAGCTACAGCTCCCCAGCAAAATACATCAGACGAAACGATACTACAATGTTTTCACATCCTTAATAACTTCGATATTCCTATCGGTGTTGAATTTGCACCAGGAAAAGCTCCGAATATTCCCAGTGCAACACAATGGACTTCCGCCATCGACCTAACACAAAAGAAAGTATATTACAAAACCGCTTACAATAACAATATTCGCTGTATCGATCTTAAAGATATAAATTTCAATACAATTTCTTACCAATCACATCCATTAGACCAAACACTTAAACAGCCTATCGAAAATCTACAGTTCAAATAAAAGGCTAATTATAAAACAATGGGGCACTTCCGTAAAGGACTGCCCCATTAACCCTTTTAATAGTTAACCTGAAACTTTCTCAATTATAAGACACATTTAATTAGAACAAGTTTTCGTATAATAAATTTAAAATATATATCGAATTTGACTATATTTAAAACCTGATTTCAAAAATATCGAATACATGGAAGTAAATATAGAAGACAGTTGGAAAAGACGACTACAACCAGAATTTGACAAACCATATTTCTATAATCTGACAAATTTTGTAAAAGAAGAATATTCTAAACATACGATTTATCCTCCTGGGAAATTTATCTTTCACGCATTTAACACCTGCCCTTTCGACAAGGTAAAGGTAGTCATTATCGGCCAAGATCCATATCATTAACCAGGGCAATATTATGGACTTTGCTTTTCCGTACTCGATGGAGTACCTTTTCCACCCTCTCTTCTTAACATATTCAAAGAAATCGAAAACGACTTGGGTAAACCTATGCCTAAATCCGGGCGTTTAGAACGGTGGGCTGATCAAGGAGTATTACTCATCAATGCTATTCTTACGGTCAGGGCTCATCAAGCCGGATCACATAGAGGAAAGGGGTGGGAAGAATTTACCGACGCTGTCATTAAAATACTAAACGATGAGAAAGAAAACATCGTTTTTATGCTTTGGGGCTCTTATGCCCAGAGAAAAGGTGCATTTATCGACCGTAACCGACACTGTGTTTTAACAGCCGCACATCCCTCTCCTTTGTCTGCAGACCGAGGATTTTTCGGATGCAAACATTTCAGTAAAGCTAATCAATATTTTAAGAGTAAAGGAATATCAGAAATCGAATGGTAGTTTTTTAGATCATATCCGACCTTTGATATTTCCAGAAAACTTTTGAGTATATTTTCTTATTTTACAAAGGAAACAACGAAATATCCGATGAACAAAAACAGAAAAACATTCTCGAAAAAGACTCTCAAAACTGATCCATGCAAAATCTATACAGGTTCTTAGTTTCAATTTGATTCAACAAAAGAATACGGACAAGTGTTATTATATCAACAAAATCTATCGATATATGAAAAAAGCTTACAAATTTATTATACCCATTCTGTGTTGTTTCTTAATTGGATTTATAGCCGGACAGATTCAAGAAAGTTCTATTTTAAACTGGTATCCCTACTTAAATAAACCAAGCCTGACACCTCCTAATATGGTCTTTCCGATCGCATGGGCTATACTTTATCTCTGCATGGGTATCTCTTTAGGTCTTATACTCAATTCCTCCCATTACGGACGAAAATCACTGATACGACTCTTTATACTGCAATTAATTTTTAATTTCACATGGAGTATTTTTTTCTTCTATATGCAAAATCCGTTGCTCGGATTCATAAATATTATTCTGCTCGAATTCTTAATAATTGTGTATAGTGTAAAAAGTTACGGAATAAATAAAATCAGCTCAATTTTATTCATTCCGTATATACTGTGGGTAACTTATGCAACTTATTTAAATCTTTATATTCTGATATGCAATTAAAATCGAATATCAAAACTCGGTCTTAACTTCATTTTGTAACTCTGATCCAGTCCGAAAATCACGAATATTCTGCAGCGTCGTGTTTGCAATATTTGCCATAGCTTCTTGAGTAAAAAAAGCTTGATGAGAAGTTACGATGACATTATTAAATGAAAGCAACCGGGCAAGCACATCATCATCAATAATATAATCCGAACGATCCATATAAAAATAATTGCTTTCTTCCTCATATACATCCAATGCGGCAGAACCAATAATTTTTTCTTTCAACCCGTCTATCAAATCGTTCGTATCGATCAAGCGGCCTCGTCCAGTATTAATAACCATAACCCCCTTTTTCATCTTAGATATGGCGTTTTTATCAATCATGTGATCTGTTTCCGGTGTAAGCGGACAATGTAATGAGATTATATCCGAATCAGCATACAGCTCATTCAACGAAGTATAGGTCATTCCTACCTCATCGGCAAACTTTTTGTCCGGATACAGATCGTATCCTAAAACATTCATACCGAATCCCCTCAAAATGCGAATCAAAATTTTAGCGATTTTTCCGGTTCCGATAATTCCGGCAGTCTTATTATACATATCGAATCCCATCAATCCGTGCAAAGAAAAATTACCGTCACGGGTACGCCACGAAGCCCGATGTATCTTTCTATTCAAAGTGAGCATTAAAGCTAATGTATATTCAGCTACGGCATGAGGTGAATAAGCCGGAACTCTTACAACCTTCATTCCATATTCCCGAGCAGCTTTTAAATCGACATTATTATATCCCGCACATCGCAAGGCTAATAATTTAGTTCCGTTTTCAGATAAAGCCTTGACCACTCCTGCATCAGCATTATCATTCACAAAAATACAAACGACATCGACTCCCCTCGCCAATATCAGGTTATCCATGTTAAGGTTTCCCTTATAATATTTAATTTCGAACCCGAAATTCTTATTCGCTGCATCAAATGATGCTATATCATAGGGCTTTGCCCCGAAAAAAACGATTGAGGACATAGGATATAATTATATAAAAGTTCATTACTACTTCCTATTTGTAAAGATAGAAACTATTCCCAAAGAAACTCTTTATATCCTACTAAATTATGCAAACAGATATATTAACTCTTGTCAAGTTGTGTCAGAGCAAATGTATATGCTCCTAATGCAATAGCTTTACTAGTCCCTAAGGATGACACAAGTATCCCTGTTTTCTTAACTTTGCGATATGGAATATATCTATCCGAATCAGGAACTTTTATAAGTTCATCTTCATCCGATAAAAAAGAATCGAATTCTCGCTTGTTCGAAAGATCAAAAATATCCATTTGCAAAACAGGAAAACTATCTCCGGAAAAAGAGAAAAGATTTCCTCGCAACTCCTCCAACAAAGATGGCATAAAATACTTTGCCGCCCCTGTAATTCCTCCTCCCAAAACGACAATTCCGTCCACTATATTCAAAGCTCCGGCAATAGTCATTCCTGCAACTTTGCCAAATTCCTGAAAACTTTTCACTGCGGCATTTTTATTACCACCCATCTTTCCATCCGCTATTTCAAAAATATCTTTTGGAGTCAAATCTGAACCCTCTAATCCGGCAAACCGCTCATACACTCGTTTTACAGCACGAATACTGACACTCTCCTCCGCTATCATATTCGGATAACAACCATTACGAACAAGCCATACATCACCACCGCAACCGTTATCTCCCGATAACAAGACCTTATCTATCACAACTCCTGCTCCAAACCCCGTACCGAAAGTAATACCTAATAAATTTTTATAACGCCGGTTACTCCCCACAGACTCCAAACAACTATTTACATAAGGCAATGCTCCGGCAAGCGCTTCTCCATATGCAAACAAATTTCCATCGTTGTTAATATACACCGGTATACAAAACTTTTCTTCAAGAAAAGCTTTTAGGGCTATACCACCCCTGAAAGAAGGGAAATTCGGCAAATCTCCGATTACCCCATTTTCATAATCCGCAGGACCGGGAAAAGCAAAACTGATTGCAACCGGATCTTGAGGCAACAAAGAGCATACTTTTCGGAAACCGCCTAACAGACTGTTCAAGCATGACTTCAGGTCATAACTACAAGACGAAACAGAAAAAGGTTCTATTATTTCCTCACCGGCCTGTATCGCCGAAAAAACAAAATTCGTTCCGCCGGCATCCAATGTCATTACTATTCTATTATCATTTACATATCCCATACCGTTTCATTTAAGCATTTAACCGAACAAAAGCTTTTATAGTAGCACAACGTTTTCCCGAAGCTGTACCATAAGGCGTTATCATGTATGTTCCGACCGAAGCCGGGACAATGACCGTTTCTGCATAATGAAGCACAAACGGTTCAAATCGTTCATCAGGACTCTCTATAATAACCTCATCTCCTTCCACCAAATTCAAAACGTTGACACTATTCCTTGTATAATGTGTTACCGTTCTTTCAAACCAATGCCGACGGGTTTCAATAAATTCATTTGGATGCAGTCCGGTCTTTTCCTCTATCCATCCGTCACCCTCCGCAACAACCTCCACACAATTCACCAGATATTTCAAAGCATACTCCGTGTCTCTTTTCCAATTTATTACATGACTACCATGTTCCACATTTATCGGCCGAGGTTTACCATCCAAACCTAACCGTTTCCAATCCCACAGTTTAAAAGTAAATATACTCGGGGTAGAACTTATCTCCAAAACCATTGCTCCAGCTCCGGAACAATGTACTGTCCCTCCCGGTATCAAAAAATGATCGTGTTTGAATGCCGGAAAACAATTGATATAGGGTTGCGGGTCAAAAATCATTTCTCCAGATTGGGCGCTTCTTAAATCAGCTAACATGCTTTCTTTATTGACATTCGTTTTTACTCCTAAAAAAACAGATGCCCCCTCTTCGGCATCAAGCAAATAATAGCTTTCATCCTGAGTGTAAGGAATATTAAATCTATCTCGTATATATTGAGTTGTTGGATGCACTTGTAAACTGAGATTCCCTCCACCTATAGTATCTAAGAAATCAAACCGTATCGGAAAATCCTGTCCGAAACGAGCTTCAACCGGTTCTCCAAGCAATTCGGAGGTTTTCAAATAAACTAAATTCACCGAAGGCATTTCAAAATCGGCACCATTTACTCGCAACATCAAGCTATTCTCCTCCGGGACACAATCGAAACACCAACCGAAATTATCGGCATTTTTATCTAAATCACAAACATCCTTCATCCACTGACCTCCCCAAGGGGCCGGATCAAAAAACGGAACAACTCTGAAAGGTCCCTCAATCGTCTTGGCAAGTCCCCGCATAAAAGTATCTTTACTTATCATCTTAGGAGTCAGTGGAATATTCATATCCAACCAATAGCAGACTTTCTCATATATACTTTTTTTAAGAGTATCACACACCTGCCAATCACAAAAATACCCTCGCTTGTATTGCCGGGCTGGTGATTCGTTTCGGACATCCACACCTAACGCTTTTATTTCATGACGACGAAAACGCTGTTGCAACTCCCAACGTGCAATATCTCCATATACCAACAAATCAGCATCAGGGCAAATCCAAGAAGCTCCACACCCCAGAATAATTTTTATGCCTTTTTCAGAAGAAATCCGTTTACGGAAAGCCGAAACTTTTTCATGATCAAAAAAATCGGAAATATTTAATCTTGTTCTATATCCGAACAATTCGTCATCAGTCACATACGGATAAGTCATATCGCGAACTTCATTTTCCGGTTTCATCAGACATTCCGTATTTATACACAAATCAGGATGCAGATTTATTAAACATTCATACAACTTATCCAAGGAAACCCCGACATAACAATCCACAACTAATATAAAATCCTTTTTTACAATTTCACGCTGCAATTGCGAAATTATATCCTCTATTCCTACCCATATCTCTCCCGTTATATTTGTTACCGGGAATTTATCATAATTTGACCTTCTCATATAAATAAATTCAATTCACATTTAATGGCCTTACCTGCAAATTATCAAAACATACTCTATTCCAATCAGATCCGACTCCAAAAAAACCTTTTACATAATTACGATCAGCCGGGATATCGGCCAATATACAATTATTGACTATGGCTCTGACTTCAGAGATTCCACATTCCAAAACAAAATGATTCCATGCAGAAGGATCAATTTCTATAACTCCCTCTTTTATAACTTTTTGATTTATAGATAATTTCCACTCCCCGCTATGTGTTATCTCTAATCCAACGCCGTGCGGAGCTGTATTGCTTTCGAACCATGACACTACTCCGAAAATCCGAGCACACCCTTGTTCTCCGATTTTAAAATCGGCAGATACAACATAATCACTACTGTTCGACGATCCGGCCTGCGTATATGGTTCCGGATTATTCTTTCCCCAAGGATCCCAACAAATCAACGATTCTGTTATTTGCTGTTGCAATACTCGGTTGCCATCCGGCAACTTCACAACCTCAAAAGCTCCTCCCTGATCAGATAACCAGCGCGGAGTAATACGATTTTTCTCATACGACTCAAAATTCTCTGTATAATATGCAGGAAATTCTGACTTTGCAGGAATAGGATGAATAGCCTTTCCTTTCTTTTGCCCTACCGTATTTGTTAACGAATAAATAGCATCCGGTGCAAGGGTCAAAATTAAACGCCCGTCCTTGACAGGGACAGATGTCTGTCGGATAAACTGATCTTTTTCATCACTTTTCCATAAACAAAATTCTGTTGAACCAATAAGAGAAACATCCAGAACAAGAGTATCCGGTCTATTTCCGGTTACGATAATCATACTATACAATTCTTTTCTCGGATGCTTTAAAGTAACATATGACAATCCCGTATCGGTTTCACCACAAGCATCATCTAAATAACGCCATCCCGGATCTGCAAACTGCGTCGTATGAGCTATCGCCCAAATAGCCGGACGCACATCATAATAACCGCACCACGGCATACGGGCTTCCATAGCTCCTACCCCATTCCAACTCACATTAGGGAAATATGCATCTACAGGACACCATATCAATGTTTTGACCGCACGACTCCGGATATAATTGCGATTCGTATTTCGCGCAAAAGTAAGAGCATCTTTCCAGTTTCCAGACAAAATAGATGCCTCACTTTCCCAAACAGGCATATCTAATGATTTCACGTCCTGTGTAGCATCGACATTCAAATAATGATACCCCAGGATATCTATATTTTCTTTCAGAATCGAATCATTCAATAACTCTCTCGCATAACTCCACGGCTCATGATGTTCAGGTGAAGAGCAATACATATCATTACCGACTATTTTTACTTTTTTCAACCCGTTTTTATCTAAAACCGGACGTAAAATATTTACGGCATAATTGCGGGATAAATCAGGTATATGTTTTTCATTCCACAATCCGCAATAAGCTATATCGATATTATGATAACGCTTCATTCCCTTTATATACGATGCTAAATACTCTGCATTGTCCATAGAATAAAAACCTCCGTCAAACCACCCCGGAGCCCCCCACTGCAATATATCGAAAATTATATTTCGGTTTCTTTTCAAAGCCTCCCGTGCCAACCACCATTCGTAGCCTCTTTCAAAATAAAACCGGACCGGATTCTGCATCTCCTGCCTCGTACGTGCATGAGAAGGTTCTGTTCCACAAGTAGAATTTATATCTCCTCCAAGCTCAAATTTAAAATGTTGTAACGAAGCTCCAAAATGAGGTTTAAATAAAAAATCCAATATATCAGACCTGTACGGTTCTGGATAATCAATAAGTAGACGTGACGAAGCACCAGCACTTACAGCACCAATACCTTCAAATTCCAATCCGGAACTTCCCCTATCTATTCGAATTACAGTCTGAGCAAATATTCCGGAAATTCCAGCAACGAACAATAAAAAAATTAAATATCGTCTCATTTCTCCATAAGCATTCTATAAATTTCAGTACCAGCCAATAGAAAAGCCCCCGTGCCATATACTTCTGTCATATCTG
Source organism: Coprobacter fastidiosus (assembly GCF_030296935.1). Lineage (NCBI taxonomy): Bacteria > Pseudomonadati > Bacteroidota > Bacteroidia > Bacteroidales > Barnesiellaceae > Coprobacter > Coprobacter fastidiosus. The sequence goes on from NZ_AP028032.1 coordinate 1,057,243, forward strand.
CCGATACTCTTTGAGGATCAGATCCGATGGCCTGCACCCAACCTAATTTCCCATCCGGATGTACTGCCCGCACAAGGGCACTCCACCCTTTTTCCATTATAGGAAAATATTTCTTTTCAGGCAGATATCCACGACGAATTCCCCAAGCCAAACCATATACAAAAAAGGCCGTAGAACTTGTTTCAGGCATTCGGTATGTTTCTGTATCAAGCATACTGGCATGCCAATATCCTTCATCATCCTGTAATCCGGCAACACGTTTCATAAGCTGCTGATATAAAGTTATATACTTTAATCGTGTCGGATAATTTTCCGGTAATTGGTCTATAATTACGGCCAGAGCCCCCGCTACCCAACCATTACCTCGTCCCCAAAAAACTGGAGCTCCATTCTTTTCACGCATTGACAAATAACGGGTATCTCTATAAAAAAGATTCTCTTTGCGGTCATATAGAAGCTCTACGGTTTCCCAAAACTCTTTTTCCATAAAATTCCAATACCGTATGTCACCCGTAATCTTTCCCATACGTGCATATACGGTAGGAGCCATAAACAAAGCATCACACCAGCACCAACGATCATGGGAATGCGGAGCCTCATAAGTCAGTTTTGCCTTTGAAGGATGATTCATTACCCACTCCAAACGGGCTTCTGTAGGTTGAAGCATTACCGGATCTTTATATTTTTCATATAACTGACAATAAAGCTGCGACACACAAATATCATCAGCAAAATACATACCCTTTGCCGGATGCCACCGTTCTTTTGCAGCAATTTTCTTCAACCATTCAAAATAAGAGTCGTCTTTCCACAATGAAGCCCATTCCGCCATTCCGATATACATTACTCCGTTAGTCCACATTACAGGAGTATGCGTCCATTTATGTAAATGTCGAGGATAATCCGCTATTTGCCAATCGGCAACACGTTTCATTACACTCATTAATGAATCGGGAGAAATTTTCGTATTTCCAGCTTTCATATACCCTACAAAAAAGATGCAGAATAATAAGCATACATATCTCAGTCTCATAACTCAATTATATTTCATTTCAATATTTTATTTCCTTATAATCCGGATTATATACAGGCATTTTTGCAGCACATGAGCACAACCATTCCTGCAGTTCTTTCTGTAAAGACAAAGCTCTTTCCTTTTGAGTTTCCGCCAAATTTTCCTTTTCAGAAATATCCATTTTAAGATTATATAATTCTATATGATCATCCTCATAAAACCATATTAACTTATAATCTCCTTTACGTATAGCTCCTGCCGGAGAATCACCTTTACCTCCATAATGAGGATAATGAAAATAAATAGCTCCCCGGTCAAAGACCGTATTCCCTTTCAATAAAGGTACAAGACTTACTCCATCTTTATGCTGGTAGGGTTTCAAAGTCGCTCCGGTAAGCTCCAGTATAGTAGGATAAAAATCCGTAGAAGAAACTGGAGTTTTACAAATCCCAGCCGAACCTTTCATATAAGGAGTCTTAATAATATAGGGGACCCGTATCCCGCCTTCATACAGCCAGCCTTTTCCTCCCCGTAACGGGAAATTAGAAGTAGGAGAACCTTCAGCTGTAGATAAACCACCATTGTCAGAAACTAAGCAAACGACCATATTATCATATAAGCCCTCTTTTTTTAAATAATCTAAAACTTTCCCCACATTTTCATCCATACTCCATATCAATGCAGCATATTCGGCATCACTCTGTATCGTACGTTCTTTCCAATGCCAAGCTCTATATGGAGTATTCCGTATCCAATCTTTATTTGTCGTAAAAGGTGAGATCGTATCCAAACCCATTTTCCGAGCCTTCTTCTCGAAATATTTCGTAACCTCAGGTTTCGCCTCTATCGGAGTATGCACTGCATAAAACGACAAGAAAAGAAAGAAAGGTGATCTTCCTGCCGAATCCATTAGTTTCAAACATTCATCTCCTAAACGATCCGTAAGGTACTCTCCATCCGGACCGTCCGATAACATCGGATTATGATAGGGAGAGAAATATGCTCCCCGTCCTCCTTTCTTCCGGACATCCCCGTTAGGTTTTCCCATTAACCATCCCCCGATATTCACATCAAAACCTTGATATTGAGGATAGAATAAAGAATCTTCAGCACAATGCCATTTCCCGACATAAAATGTTTTATACCCTTGTTCCCTTAATGCTTCTCCGATAGTAACTTCCTCAAGCGGCATATTCAACGGCATCTCAGGAGACAACATTTTATATTTGCTCAGTTTCTGTTTATCCAGGCCATATTGATAACCCGGAATCCAATCGGTGATCCCCGTTCGTGCGGGATTCTTACCTGTCATTATACTTACCCTTGCAGGAGAACTTACCGGAGCTGCGGCATATCCGTCCGTAAAAATCACTCCGTCTGCAGCAAGTTTGTCTATATTGGGAGTTTCATAAAAACGGCTTCCATTGTACCCGACATCTGCCCATCCATAATCATCCACAACTATGAACACGACATTCGGACGAGTCTGGGTTTGAGCCGTAAGCGGAAAAAATAACAATCCCGCCACCGGAAATAACGCAGAAGAAGAAACCGGATATTTCATAAAACCAGATTTTTAAAGCAAACTTTTCCAATTCCCGCTACAATAAGCAACAACCAATTTTTGTTGCAGGTCTTTATCTCCTGTGCGAAGACCGTAATTCATCAAATCTTGAAACAGATAATATTGCAGCCAATATCCGCGATGATATTTTTCACGCATCGAAAGTGCTTCTATCCACCATGCATACCAAGAGGTATTCAACCCGTATTTGTGTGCTACACGTACGGCTGTTTGTGCACGTTCCCATATTCCGTCCGACATACGTTTCATCATTTTAGTATAATCTCTGTATGTAAACGACGAAACATCGATCAGTTTAGCTCTATCATCAATTCCTAAAGCTTTCAAATCAAATACAGTCTCGAACTTCCCGTCACCATCCATATCGTATTCTACATAATCCAGAAATCCATTACCGTTTTTATCTGTATATTTTACCGTTGCGAACTTTTTAGGATTTTTATTGATCCAAAGACGATCCCAACCTTGATAATATTCCGTATTCTGATCTACACGCCAGCACCCCCATTCAGCTCCATATAAATGTAAACGACCATCTAAAGGACTAATATATAAATTACCTTTTCCCGAACAGTCCATATCCCATTCCCCTCGGTCTCCGGCCGCATCAGCCTGTGTATTATGGTCTAATCCTCCATTTCCCGCCCCTACCTTGAAAGGATCACGGGCTTCATAAAACTCAACACGCTCCCAACGATGACAATCATCATCTTCATCATAAACGAAATGAGCGCTTTCCCATTTTCCTCTATTGAAAATCAGATCGAATGCATTTTTATGATCAGGATAAATCAATTCATCCATTTGACGCCAACGCGGATCCATAAAAAATTTATCAGCTTCGGGCAAACCTCTCATATTCTTAAATACATGAACCTGATCCATATAATCAAATCCGCCTCCTCGAAGACCTAAAGTAAAATCGAAATCGAAATCATTTCCCGGAGCATTATCATTATCCAAATCTACAGAAATGGACACCCAATCGATTACTCCTTCCAACTGCATATTTACATAATCATTCCAAGACGCTTTCTCATCCTTAGTACTCGGGGAATCCAACAAACGAACGGCAATCTCCGAAAGGCCATCTTTATCCGGATCATAAAACAAAAATGGATTCTCCCAATTAAGTCTTAAATCCCCCATATTATAGGTAGCCACATGCATTTTGGTAAATGCAGATTGTCCGCTATAATCCGTATAGAACGCTGCTCGTCCGCTTTTATTCCAGCTTTTTATTTGATAAGTATTCCAATCAATATAATTAAAAATATTGTCTTTATCCGTATCTAACAAAATCATCACATGCCCATTCGGCCATACTTCTGTAGCATGCACGGCCGGATAATCCATCACAATCTGCAGATCGGCTTTTCCATCATTATCGCTATCAACCCAATCGATTACCAAATCTCCGTCACCGCCATATATGCCATCTTTATTTCGGTCTATCAATAAACAGTCATTATCCATATCGCCTTCGATGTCCGTCCATTTCATATCTCGGTCATCATCGATCCAAAGAATAGGAACACTATCACCTGTCATAGAATAGATAGCCTCCGGCTTCCCGTCACCATTCAAATCCTCCAGTTTCGGTTTAAAACCGGGAGGGGGTAACGGCATCCGAAACGATGCGATACAAGACTCTTTCACACTCTTCATTTGAGCATGCGACACGCTGTTTATTCCCCAAAAGAACAAACCTATGCTCATTACAATACAAGCACTTAACCTATTCATAATATAACTTATTTCATTTCGGATACTAAAGTCACTAACGATCGAGCAGGAATAACGACCTTATTTCCGACATTACCTTTATATGATAAATCACACTCTTCAGAAGTAATATACTGTTTATATTTTACTGAAGCAACCTTCTTATTTCCTTTGAACTGAATATTCACAATATTTTCATCCTGAGCGAAATTGATAAAAACCAAAACCATTTTACCAGAAATCGGATCTTTATAAGCAGACACCATCAGCGATCGCACCGATTCTTCATCCGAAACTCCTTGCAAATTCGCAGAAATTCTCTGCATACCGGGACGAACAAACAGACTGTAATTTCCTAAAGCCCACATTAGTTTTGACGTTCTGTACACTCCGTCATATTTACAAGATTCTACTAACGGATTATCAAGCGAATTAGCTCCTTGAGGCGACCTTCCATCATCGATATAAATCAGACCGTCTTTATAATCCCATTCCGAAAAAGCAGTCCAAAACTGCCAAGAAGCCGCATTCGCATAAACTAGATCACTATGAATAACACGCGCTACATATAAGGCCGTATTCATCCCTATATCTCGTTTTCCACCGCCATACGGATTATCATCATTTTTCTCCATAGGGCAATATTCGGTCTGCCAATAAGCTGTACCGGGTAAATCCGTTTTTATTTTACGATTCAATCGTTTTCTCCAACTGATTAAGGAATCCAACGACCATGTTGACCAATAAGAATGTCCCGAAACAATAGGAGCGACATTTTGCAGTCCAGATATGCTATATTTTCCATCGGTAGCAAATATTTCTTCTATTTGATTACTTCTCAACGGATTATCTTTCACCCGTTCATATAAATAATTAATACAACCTGCTTCTCCAAAAACTACACGAGTATTCCCATTTATTTTTTTCAATTCTTTATCCAGACACCGGATCAAACGGCAACACTCTTCATTAGTCATTTGCATACCTTCCTGACCTGCATGAATCCAATTCCATTGAGGTTCATTAATAGGACTCAAATAGTCAAGTCCCAATTTTTCGCAAACGACAGCCATAAAATGAGCATAATCGACATATTTATCAGGTCTCAAATTAGCATAAGGTGTAGGCTCACTAGCCCGCGCCATTCCATTTTTCGACATAAATACAGGTGCCGAAATAGAAAAACCTAAGGTATAAGGAACTTTTCTCTCCCGGGCAGCTTGCAAAAACCATCTCTGTCCTTCTTGTTTTGACCAGTCCCAATTTCCCAAAGAATCTAAAAAACATTCGGTTCTACGCCATTCCGACGCTACGCCACCTCTCTCTCCAGCCTCATGGCTTCCCGAACCTATATTAAAACGCCAAAGCGTTAATCCTATCCCACGGGGATTTCCTTTGTCATCAAAATCGGAACTGAACAGATAATCGGCAATGGCATTTCTTTTTTCTAAAGGCCAATTTTTCCCGATATATTGGGTACGCCAGCAATCAGAAGCACCGAAACTGTGAATTGTCTGATGCACTTCATTAGGGAATACGACAACAGTATTCTCTTTTGAAAAAGCAAATGTGAACAAACTGCAAAGAAGAATAAATAACAACGACCTTTTCATACTACCTACATTTTAATACTCCGTAACTAAATACCCTGTCGGTCTGAAAATTTTCACATCGGGACGAGATAAAGGATCTAGCCCGTCAATCTCGAAAGTATATCGTTCTCCCGGTTTCAGATCGGGTAACTCCAATTTTTTCATACCAGTAACGGTCTTCCAGCATACTGTATATTTTCTTAAAGTATAGGAAGGCAGATCGTCTTTTACTTTTAAAACAACCTGGGCCTCTTTCCCAGAAGCTCGTATATGCAAATTTTCTACATATATAGGGGCTGCTAATCCTTTATAGACTTGAAATGAAGGCTTTTTATCAAACCACATCGAAGACAGTCCATGTACCCGCGATTTATATCGTCCGAAACCGGCTTCTCCGACATGAGTGCGATAATCGTTTAATGAAAAATAAATCACTCCGATAATAAACTTATTTTTAGCCCATTGGTCATAATGATAAGTCATTTCTACGACACGACGAGCATCTGCCCCCACAAAACGCGGCTCACACAATCCGTGTTCTGTAATCAATAACGGACGTCCTTTTAAAGCACGATTGTTAATCAATGCCAATTTATCGGGAGTCTCCTCCCTGCTCTTACCATGCCAAGTCCCCGTATAATCATTCCATGTAGGAATATCACCTAAAAGAGACTCGTCATTCTCAAGGCGATCAAATATCTCATTTGAAACCACCGTCACAAACCGTCCCGAATTATAATCCTTGGCATGGCGAATCAACCTCCGGTAAATATCTTTATCCGTATTATAAAATACTTCGTTACTTACTCCCCATGAAATTATCGACGGATGATTAAAATCCCGCTCTATCATTTCGTCGATCTGTTTTTTTGCTAAATCTTCTAATTCCGGAGTCAAATTCCCCGGAGCCTGCCACCAGGGAATTTCTTCCTGGACCAATATTCCCTTTTCATCCAACAAATCGAAATAGCGTTTATCATATTGCCAATGACAACGGGTAAGGACACAATTCAAGTCCTTTATTTGTTCCACAGCCTTTTCCATAACCCACAACGGTTCTGCCATACCGAACTCAGGATAACTGCCGGGCATATATTCTATTCCCGGAAGCCGAACAGGTTCGTTATTCAAAAGAAGCGTATCTCCCTTAATCTCGACTTTTCTTATTCCGAAACGTGTTGTATATGAATCTGATACTCTACCTTTCTGCACGCTTTTTATCTCCAGTGTATATAAATGAGGAGTATCGAAATGCCACAATTTAACACTATCCAATCTAAAATTCAATCGGGATATGCCATTTTTTATACTGGCCTCAAATGTCTTTTCAAAAATAGTATTCTGCGATTTCCATTCTTTGATAATTACGTCATAAGAAAGCTCCTTTATCTCAGGATTCCAACTTCTCACCTCTATATCCATATCTGCGGAACTATTACTAAAATCTATATCGTAACGAACAAACGCAGAGCGTACTGCAGGTTTTTCCAAAGCTAAAAGTTTTACCGGCCGAATAATGCCCCCATCATTCGGCCAATCGAATTTGGCTTTATAAGGCAGAGCATGTTCAGAAAAAGAGTTATCGACAGACACTGTTATTCGATTTTCTTTCCCATATTTTAGTAAACGAGATATGTCAAAAGAAAATTCCGTAAATCCTGATCCCGAATGTGTACCCACTTGTTTTCCATTGACCCAAACAACAACATCTCTATATACCGCATCAAAACAAAGGCGGACATGTTTACCCTTCCAATTCTCCGGAACAATCGTTCGCTTTTCATACCAAGCTTTTCCGAATATACGTTCCGTTTTATCTTCTACATTCCACGTATGAGGGACTGTTACATCCCGACCGAATTCAAAACCTTCTGTCCAAGAATCATAAGATTTATAATCTCGTTCTAATGCAAATTTCCATACTCCGCAAAGAGACATCTCCTCACGAGCAAAAAGACTTCCCGATATAAGAAATAAAAAGCTAAAAAAGACGATACTATATTTTATAATTATGTTTTTCATACTTTTCTATTTTAAATTCCAAATTGTTTGTATATTCATTTTCTCACCTTTTACTCTGATAATTAAAGGATAGCAAGGTTGTGTTTCTCGTTGCTCACTATGATTTTTCGTTATAACTCCGGGATTCGTGGGGGGTATTCCGGGTGCTACCCCGGTATAAAGTTCTATTTCATCACAACCAGGCTCGATTCGTATCTCTGCATCAGATGTCTGTATAGTAAATTTTCCTCGGACAATACACCGTTTCATATTCTGGATTTTTTCATATACAGGAGCATCTGTTATGGCTATTTCTTTCCCTACCTGAGGAAGGTCCAAAGGTTCTGTAAACAACAATACATAATCATAAACATGAGATCTCGACGACTCGCAAACAAAATCATCCGACAACCGATTTTTTTTAAGCGTCACACAACGTCTCATCTTTACACCATTATACGCACTATCCACTTCTGCTTCAATTGTACCTCCGGATGAAGACGGTAAAAAACGAACCAATTTCCCTGTAACCGGAGCTTGATCTTTACCATCGACCGTAACCGTATTATGCGCTAAAGATTTCCGATACCAAGTTGTAAAATCAGGTACGCCATAAGCCGACGTTCCCAAATCGGGTAAAATTTCACGTTTCCCGTTGTGAATAGATATGGATAGCTTATCCGGATGTCCATGTCCACCACCATACGGTCCATATTTTAAAACGACTGTTTTATCTTGATATCTTAAAACACCGACCCCGAGATCCTTAAAATAGGTACTCTTTCCATATTCGGGTTTTCCTTTTTGCTCCATCGATACCGGATTGAATAAAGCCTCAGCGGAAGTTCGGTTGACAAAACAATAACAACGCTCCAATATATTACGGAATAACGGATTATGAGACCTTGCATAAGCCAATTCATACAATTTAGTCTGCGCCAAAAGAGATTCTCCGTACCAACCGTCATTATGCGCCGGAAAAGAAAGATCGGCATATACACCTTGCGCCGGAGAAGCCAACATATCCAACAACTTACGATCATACAAATTTATATTTCGACAACGCAACGCTTCGGCAGATAGCATCATAGCTCTTAAAGGGTAATAATGATATGTCGGAGAACCTTCATTCCACCAGCCATCATCATGTACATGTTTTTCCATTAAGGCATGATATCCGCATTGTTTGTCATTCAGTGCAATATCGACTATTTTATCATCTTCCAAAGCAACTCCTAAAGCAATCAATCCGCTATTATGCCATACCTGCCAATTTCCTCCACCCCGACGTTTAAGCAACAACTCGGCACAAGGTCTCAGATAGCCGGTTTCTATTTTCTTTATCTCACCGGAGGACATTATCTCCTTTGCAACCGAATAAGCCCGGGCAGCATCACTCGCCCAAACTGACTCATCGAGACTTTGTCCGAACAGTTTGCCACTATTTAAGCCGGTTGCCACACGATTTATATTATGCTCGAAATAAGTGGGATATTTGTATGCATAATCAAGTAACATATCACGGATATAAATTGCATAGACCGTATCTCCCGTCGCCAAATACAAATAAGTACAGTTCTCCAGATATTGTAGATTCTCCGCGTGGACCTTATTTATCCATGCCCAATCATAGCGCTTGTTTCCTTTCCAATATTTCTTACATGCAGAGCAATAATGTTCATTCGGTTTATCCCATTCAAAACTAAAAGAAAGATTATGTACCGGGCAAAAATAATCATGAAGATGCCCCCCTTCTAACAAAGGAACTTCCATTTTATGAGAACGGCGTTCTTTTACTTTTTCTTTCATCGATTCTACAATTACACTGCCCCATAAAGTATTTGCAGAATTTCGAATGGCAACCTTATCCGAATCCGAAAAAAAATAGTAACCGTTCTGTGCACACAAAACGTATGGGAAAACAAATATTCCGATAATAATAAAAGTTCCTATTTTAATATAATTTCCTATTCTCATATATTTCTTTTCCTACCGTGAAACAAACCATTTCTCAATTGCCTTTAATACGACCTTATGCCCTTCTGCATTAGGGTGATTCGACTGACTCATGTATTCCCGAAGATCTTTCCCTTCCTTAGCCAAATCTTTGAACATAGCATAACTATCGACCAACCCCAAATGATATTTCGATGCCAAATCACGTATTTGCCGGGCATGCTTGGCTAATGGAGTATTCTCATCTAAAATATTTTCAGTAAGATCCGGAGTCGGGGTCATCAGAACAATCTTTATGTCTTGTTTCAAAGCCTGTTTAATCATCTTTTCCCAAGCCTTTAATGATCGTTCTAACCCTATACTCCTGTCATTCAATGCATAATCAATAAATAACAAATCCGGACGGTGAGTCAATACCTCTTTTTTAAATCGTTTTTCACCTTGTTCCGATTGTTCTCCCCCGATAGAAGTCGTAATCACGTTCACTACGGCATAAGGATAATGCTCTTTTATTGCATGAAGGGTCAAATGCGGATAAGCACCTAAAGTATTCACCACAGGAGTATTGGCATAACCGGACGGAACACTATGACCATGAAATACAATATTTATCGTCCGGTTATGCGGCCATGTCTTTACTAACTCATTTCTCAATTTATTAGCATAGCTTCCTGTTGCCGATTGGGCATTTACAACACAAACTATACAGACACCAAATACTACCGATACGAATCTTTTGATAAGCATAAAGAGATCTATTTAATTAAACAATACATCGACAGCCTGTTCGGACAGTTCTTCTTCCGGATGAAAATCAGGACTGCTTACATACTTCTTCAAACTATATAAAAATTGCCGTGCGACTGGTCTTTTATCCATATTCCGGAGCAAATCGATCGTACAGATCAACAATTCTCCTTTCCCGACTTTGGCTTCAGCGACTAACCCCAGCTTATTATTTTTATTCCAATCGGGAATCATCTGCAACAACGGCCTATAAGTCGAAGGTGTATGATCAAGATTCATCAATTTAGAAGGAATAACCAAATCCCACCACTGCCAATTAGAATGAAACTCTGTTGGGAAATATGCATATAACGGGTGCGAAGGATTACACAAAATACCTAATAATTCAGGAGGCATACCAGACCAGACTGCATTCCATGAAATCCCGGAGAAACACGATGAAACCGTAGTTCGGACATCTGCAGTATCTGCAAGTAAAAGTACTTTTCCTCCTTGTTTCAAGTACTCTTTCACTTCTGTATTCCATGAATTTACGATTTTTATCTCAGAAGGGACATTCACCTCCGGCAATACAGAGGGATATACCCATATATCCCATTGATTCCGATATGAAGTTCCTGAAATATCAAAAATGAGTTTCATCTGTTCCGCTTTTTTGATTCCTTTCAGAGAAATTTTTATTTTACCTAATGAATGCGGACTACCGATCGGTATATCTTTTGCCGGGAGCTTTCCTTGAGCATATATCTTGCCATCAGGATATTTCAACGTCCATTTCAGTACAGCCTTCTTTATATCCGATTTTCCGAAATTCGCAATACGTGCCTCACCGGTAAAAATCGAATCATTTGTCCAAACAAACGAAGAAGTCAACAATAACGGAAGACAAGGGGAAACCATGCTTTTAAATTCATCTGCAGTAACATAAGGTTTCGGATCCCAAAAAACATCGACCACACCTACAGGAGAAGTTCCTTGACCCGGAAAATCATTCAATTGCAACAAATGGTATCCAGCCATACCCGGTGTACGATAATAAGATTCGAATTCTTCTTTTTTTTGTATTAAATGAAATTTACCGGATGCACGTGTAAACTCCTCAGCTAAATCCAGCATATGATGATCCCGCAACGATTCCCTGAATATCTGATAATTATATGGTTTAAGAACTCCCGTATATTTTTTTATCTCGTCATAATTAGGATAAACACACCATTGACCTATTTCATGTGTAATCATCGGTATCGGATATTTTTTTACATACTCCGAATAATCATACAAAGTATTCAAGGGAGCAACATTAAAACGACTCTTTAAACCCTCTTTCCATCTATGAGGGCGTGCTCCATATAAAACGTTATATTGATTTTCAGGGACATAAGGATATGCAGCACTTCCTGTATAAAGATGTCTGGGATCTCGTTTCCAATGAGTTACCGATTCTGAAAGAAATTCTTTTACTCCCGAACCGCAAAGTTCATTTCCCTCACAGAAAAAGACAAAAGAAGGATGGTTTCCGTATTCTTTGAATATCCGGTCTGCCTCACGACGTAAAAAATCATTAACAGTTTTATCTTCTCCTACCGTAAACCGCCAATCAGAGTTCTCTATTTGCAAATAAATTCCTAAACTATCAGCAACCTTGAATGCTGCTTCAGGAGGACACCATGAATGAAAACGAACACAATTCAATCCGTAATCTTTACAGGTCTTTAGGATATGTAACCATCCCGATTCATCCATAACCGGATATCCGGTCAATGGAAATTCGGCACTGTTAACAGTTCCCCGTATAAATATTTCACGTCCGTTCATCGTAAAATGAGAACCTTTCACTCCCACCTCACGCATTCCGAATTTGACCTGTTTCGTATCGAAATAAGATTCTTTATCTGCTTTAACATTCAGAAAAAGATTTAACAGATAAAGATTCGGATCAAACTCATCCCATGTCCTGATCTGATCTCCAAGAGGTAAATCTATTTCCATAAAGATAAGCGAATCATTTCCGGTCACAGGAATTTTTTTCTTTGGAATATCAAAAAGATTATCCGCAGTTTTTCCCATAATTTCCAAATCACCTTTCAACGATAACTTATCGCTATTATTGAAAGTCACCTCCAAACGAGCCTTTTTGCCCTTAATATCGGGATAGACCTGCACATCCGATATATATACTTTGTCCGTAGCTCTTAGTTCTATTTTTCCTATAATGCCGTTCCAATTAGTTTGTGTTTCGGCACTAATGGCATGGCTATATTCAATATTATAAATCAGGTCATTATTTACACGTAAACGTATTGTATTTACCTCTCCGGGTTTCAAAAATTTTCCTAATGTATAAATATGGGGAACAGACAGACTTTCTTCCCGTCCGACATAAGCTCCATTAACCCATAATTTAGTTTCCCAATGGACTCTTTCAAGAAATAATGAAATCTCTTTCCCTGCCCAATCTTCCGGAATGAAGACCTTTTTTTCATACCATGCCGGACCTTTATATTCAAACATTCTTGTTAGTCGTATAGAAGAGAGTCCTTGTGTACGAATCCCTTTACCCGCCTCATCAGTAGAACCGGGTAATGTAATTGTTTCGGTAAGAGATGGAAACATCTGCAATCCATTACTCTGAAGACCCATCCCGAGAGGATCTGCTTTAAATGACCATATTCCATCTAAAGAAATTGTATGACATCCCGGTTGGGCTTGCATCTGAAATGCAAGTCCGACCAGAAAAAAAGGAAGAAAAAAAACTAAACGTTTCATAAGAGTGTATTTTCAAGGTATATCAATTTACCTTACTATTTATATTCAATAATTGCAACTACAGGAAAATGATCTGACGGATTACGTGCCTGAAATGCATTTTCCATGTTTTTCACAGGAATTCGATAAGTATCAGTCAATATTCCATACCGATCAACACTAAAATGCGATGTAAGAAATATATGATCGATACGGGTTGTAGTCTTTCTATTAGGATCAAAAGCATTAAAAGTTCCCGTTACAGCATAACGTATACCAGCACATTCATACGCATCCGATAACACTTTTGAATTCACAATCGTCATATAACATCTACTATTTTGATCCGCATTAAAATCACCGGTTAAGATAACAGGCAATTTACCTCCCGATTTCTTAATTTTCTGCAATACTAAAGAAGCGCTTTCATCTCTGGATTTTACTCCGACATGATCGGCGTGTAAATTAAAAAACATAAAAACAAAACCTGTCTGCTTATCCTTGAACTTTCCCCAAGTACACAAACGCACTTGATCGGCATCCCATCCCAAACTGGGATAATCAGGAGTAGAAGAAAGCCAAAAATTTCCTTCATCTAAAAGTTCAAAGCGATCTGTCTTATAATAAATAGCAGTAAACTCTCCCCTTTTCATTCCGTCATCACGTCCTACTCCAATATAATCATACCCCCGCAACTTGTTTTTCAGCTCTTCTACCTGATGAAACTTTCCTTCTTGCGTCCCGAATATATCAAAATCGTGATAACGGATTAAATCGGCAATAACAGGACAGCGCTGCCCCCACCCATTGCCATTAATCGAATCATTACGATTCGCAAACCGAATATTATATGAAGCAACTTTCATTTGGTGGGCTTCAAGTCCAAAACAATAAACCAAAAAGCAAATTAAATACAGCACCTTTTTCATAAACAAAATTCTTCTTTTTGTTATCAGCAAAAATAAAAATACCCTTCCTCAAATAGAATGGACAATTATCCAAACGAAATAGAGTATCTTACGATTTATTTGACAATCAATTTTTGAATTTCAGTTTCTTCTCCAGTATTTAATTTCAATACATAAACACCTTTATATAATCCATTTAATGGTAATACCGCTATCTCAGAATCCGGATTTGAAGAATAGATTATTTTACCATTTAAATCAATTAAAGATATTTTATTGACCGGAACTTCTGAACGGATGGTAACCTGATCTTTTGCAGGATTCGGATATACAGTAATCCGAGAATCGCTAACAGATTCAATTATGCCGGTATCGGAAAGATCCTTTATTTTACCGACAAAAGTAACAATTGATGTCGCCGGCATCGTATAATTCTCTGTAACAGCAATATCCGATCCTCGTCTTAAAGCATCATTCAGATTATTAGTCGTAATATAGGGAGTAAAGTGTGTTATTCCCATATTATTACTTAATCCGGATATATTCATACGTATCGAACGGGATTGTGTCGAAGCATTTATCACAACAATTACAAGTTCCTGGTTGATTTCATCGATATATGCCGAAACCATTTGGTTTGCAATTGCATCTGCGGCAGAGAGACCATCCAACCGCATTACATCGACCCGTTTCATGCCCGGACGGATAAACCGAGAAAAATTTCCCAAAGCATAAAGTAATTTTGTAGGACGGTATACACCATCTGTTTGCTGGTTATTCAAAATATATCGAATTAGAGCAAAACGTTCTTCATTGCCACTACTTGCATCTTTTTCGAATGTCGTCCACCATTGCCAACCGGAACAATCAGCCTCTACTAAATCATTATGAATAATCCGAGCCAATGATATTCCGCATTCCATCGGAGATAACGTACGGGAAGAGCCTCCGCTATGAATGGCCTTATAGCCATTTCCCAACAACGAATATTCAGTTTGCCAATACTCTAATTCAGGATCGGTCTCTTCTATTTGATCTCGCAACGCATTTCTCTTCTCTACAATATCCGTAGCAGAAGCATCTGTCCAATAACTATGAGAAGATACATAAGATGAAACCGAAGGAAGATCTTTTATCTTAAGATCAGACCGATCATCCCAAAAATTATATAATTGATTTGCATAATCTCCCGTACTTTCTTTCAATAAATAATTTATAGAGCCAGCTTCTGTAATAAACAACTTGGTATCAATACCCCTTTTTACAAATTCTGCATCGATCGCTTTAACTACATCCGAAACTTCTTGATTTGTCCAAGGAGTTCCCTCTTGCGATACGACTCCTCCGTCAGAAGTTGCATTCCACTCCCATTGAGGTTCATTCAAAGGACTAATATATTTAAAATTAATTCCTTGTTCTTTAAAATGGGAGACAACATCGGCTAAAAATTTCCCGAAATCATTGAAATGCTCTCTCTTCAAAATAGTCGATTTCGCATCACCGTATTCCCGAAATCCCAAACCTCTCACTGTATAATAGACAGGGGGAGAATTTTGCCAACCTATAATATCCGGCACATTATACGTTTTTACCGCTTTCTCCAAAAACCACTGCTGTCCGGCTTGTTTTGTCCAATCATATGTAGTCATATCCGGATTCAAGAAACATTCGGTACGACGTGTTTCATCCGAAATACGGCTGGCTGCTCCTTGCTCAGATGTCCCTGCCCCTATATTAAAACGCCACGCAGACAATCCTATACCTTTAGGCGTACCATTCGATAAAGTATCACAACTGAATAATAACTCCGCTAAATGCTCTTTTTTATTTTCCGGAAAATATTTTCCTATAAATTGAGTACTCCAACCATCTGATGCCCCAAAATTGCGTATAGTTTGCTTTTTCTGATCTACACAAACCGTAAATTCTGAAAAATCACAGAATTCAGCATCCCAGTCCCGAATTTCGTCCGAAGTAAGAGAACTTTTTTCTAAAGTTATCTCATCAAAAAGACCGGTACACGTATTTTCTCCACAACCAAAATCGATCTGAGAAAAAGGGTTTTCTTTATTCGTATATCCTGCGATCTGTTTTCCCAGAGCCCCATTCAAATATATTCGGTAATAAGGACTACCTCCTGCACTAAAAACCTGTACCAAAGATATGCTGTTCCATTTGCCGGAATATAATGGAACAGTTGCCATTTTCCCAGTAGTTCGGACAATCCCGTCTTCTCTAATCTTAAATTCAAACACGGCTTGCCCCGAAGTAATTTGTGAAACAAGCAATAAAGCTTCATCATTATTTTGACCTTGGAAACGGACTAACACCTTACCGACATCCTCCTCTTTAAACAAATCTTTAAAATATACAAAACTAAAAGATAACTCTTCTTTCATTAAATCGCCAATTTGCAAAGACATTCGGCTATCACTTTTAATGTCGGCTACATATCCTCTTACATTATTTTTTGTTCGTTCCACGTTTAAAGACGAACTTTCAATATTCTTCATGTCATCTTCCAATCCTGTTTCAAAAGAAAACCGCGCATAAGCTATTTCCCCGTCCTCAGAAACAGAAGGCTCTGGCAACTCTTTATCTTCAGCAAGTGCTGCAATCTGGTTAACGGCAAGAGCCGTATGATATATTTTTATATTATCGATACGCCCACTCATCGAATAACTTGTCTCGGGATTACATCCTAAAAAGATTTTTGAAATATTAAAATCTGAAAGATTCAGCAACGTTTCAAGCTCTCCCGACAACTTTCCATTTACATAATATTTTACTTGAATTCCTTTGAAAACAAGAGCAAAATGATACCACTGGTTATTTTCTAAAGGTTCTCCTGCGATCGAACGATAAGTTGAATAAGGCTTATTATCGATAACGATATAACTATCGTCCCCCCATGATGTTTTAGGAGTTAAATAGATATTGCTTCCGTCATCGGCATACAGTGCTAAAAACATCCGCCAATTTGCATTGGGATCGATATCTTCTCTTTTACCAAAAAAAGAGATGGTCATTTCATCCGATAATATATCCCCTTTCAACTGTAAGCAGCCTTTCAAATCAGCATCAAAACTCAGCACTTTTCCCTGCCGTATATCATCAGATATTACAGAAGCCCCATTTAATGTTTCGGCAATAACATTTCCTAAATTATCCGATGCTGTACCGTCCTCAAAATTTATATCTGCAATCTGTTTTGCTTTATTATCGCTAACCGACCATGCATATATAGGCAAAAGAAAACATAGACAAACAAATAAAGACATTCTTCTCATGGCTCTTTTTTTTAATATTAAGATTAAACAATAATGTCTCCGAGCTTCTATCAGAAGACAACGAAGACATTATTTCTCAACAATATCATTTAATGCGAAACAGAAACAGTCACCAGAGCTTGTTGAGTCAGCTTGGGATTACTATTCCCCATAAAATTATAATCGATCGTATAAGTAACGTCTCCTTGCGAAAAATCGACCGGAGTAACTCCCGATATTTGTTCAACACCATCGATCGTAACACGGCAATTTGTTCCATCCAACAAATTCGGATCATTGTTCATCGTCTCAAAAACCGGAATCACATTACTTAAATCAATATCATCGGCTAATTGCAATGTAATATTATACCGGTCATAATATGCAATATCACGAGTTACAGTCCCCTCTACCCCATTAATAGAAAATTTCGTCATTTTAGGAATCATAACCGGAGCTACATAATAATTAGAAATGACTCCGGATGCCGTAATAACTCTAAAATTTTGTATTTTCAGTTTACCATCCTGAACAAATTCTACAATTCGCGAAGCTGTAGAACCAGAAACGATTTTCTTTTCTTCCCCTACAGGATCAATCCAATACATTTCCGCCAAGCTCGACGATAACTCAAAATTAACCAATTGTTTTGCCTTAATCGAATTAAACGTCGCATCTCTCCACGCATCGAACAATATCGGACAGATCAACGAATCCGAAGAGATAAATTCTCCATACGAACTATAATATACCGTTCCTGCATATTCCGACATTCGGTATATATTATTTATTCTCAAATTATCCAATCCCCCGTCTAAGGCAACTACTTTAACAGTTACCGAGTCAACCTGAAATTCCCGCTCTCCATTTTCATTAATCGAAGAAGCGACCCATACAGCATTAAAAGTTCCCGGCTCTTGATAAGAATAAGAAAACGTACCATCCGAAGCTGCGGCAAAACCGGTATCTCCCTCCTTTCCATATACATGATTTGCATCTCCCGGATAAACGACATAATACTGTCCGGAACCCTTATTCACAAAATGAACCGATTCAAAGACATCATAAGTATCTTTTTCTATTTCAAAAGCAGCCTTAGGCGCTACATATAAATCCCGGAGATAACCGTTTTCATCGCACGAAACGAGCATCAGAACAGCCAATAAGCTATATAATAAAACTCTTATCTTTTTCATAACACTACTCTCCATTTTAATATCCAAAATTCTGTTCGATTACCCCATTGGAAATAGATATTTCTTCCTGAGGAATAGGAAATATTTCGTTTACTCCTTTTCTGAAATATTTTCCTCGCTCTCTGATTTTTCCAGACGGTTGTTCTACCGGAGCATTTTTATATACAGACGCCATTCTCTCGCTTAAAATACCCAAACGTGCAATTTCAAACCAACGGTCAAATTCTCCTGCCATCTCTATTCGTTTTTCTTTTAAGATAGCATCCTGCGTAACATCATAAGGAGCATAAGCGACATCTTGAAAATTAGCTGCCGGAATCGATATATATTGAGAATTAGGATTATCCGGATCTAACAATTTACGAGCACGTTGACGAATTTTATTCACATAATCGACCGCTTTACGAGAATCGCCGGTCTCATTTAATGCTTCGGCAAATAACAATAATGCTTCCGGATAACGCATTACACGATAATTTCGTCCGTTTGTAGAACCCTCGCTACGGAATATATAATATTTAACAAAAATCATCCCATCTCCATAATTAAACCATCCGATTTGAGGAGATGTCTCCTCTTGTTTATAATATTCACTGATCGTACGTCCTGTAATGGTAAACAATTTCCGAGGATCATTCTGAAATTGATTATTCAAATCATTTGTCGGTGTAATAGCTATTGTTGAAGAAGTTCCTCCTAACGAATTTATCAAAGAACCTCCACACGGCCAACTTTCATTTGTCGAAACTCCCGAGCCGGAATAATCATAATGATTTATTTCTATCAACGATTCAGGAGAAAACTCACCCTCAAGCCGGAATATTTTATCGAACTCATCCAATTGATGAATACTTACTACATCTTGTCCTGCAAAAACAGTCTCTTTGGTAGCCGAAGGATCTAATACCAAACGTTTTGCCAAAGACTCCCACGACTCATTAGGATAATTTTCATCGAATTTCAGTATTTGATTATAAGTCAAATTTTTACCTTCAATAAAAAATTCTCCAATCTCCCGTGCCTCTTGCCATTTTTGCTCCTTATCCACCAATGTCAACTTTACGCCCGGCGATGCTTCATATACCAATACTTTCATCAGCAATCCTAAAGCTCCGCCGACTCCAATCTGTCCGGCCTCAGTTAACTGATAACGACCTCTACGCAAAATCAGAATTGCTTCACGCAAATCCTTTTCGATATAAGCATACACCTCATCTAAAGAAGATCGGGGCACTACCATATTTCCCAAATCTACATCTTCAGGCTGTATCGATACACCGCCATAAGTTTTCACCAAATTAAAATAAAAAAGGGCTCTCAACAATTTGGCCTGTCCCAAAACTTCACGTATCTCTTTTTCGCTCGTACCATTTGCCCGATAATCGACATAGGGAGCCGATCTGATTACCTGATTAGCTTTATTGATACCCTGATAATTTATTTGATAACGTTGCAAGATATACGTATTTTCTGTATTAAACTGGAAATTAACCAATTGCCCCATTTCATTAATTTCGACATCTTGCTTATTCCAAGAATTATCGCTCATGGCCTCACCGAAAATAATTTCACTCAACTGATACTGTTGCGATTGCATCAGATTATAAACCGAATTTAATCCGATACGCAGATTATTCAAATCTTTATAAAAAACGTCCCCTTCTACCAATCCGGTCTGTTCAGGCTCAAAATAGTCCTCACACGACGAAAAAAACAACGGGTACATTGCTAAAAGAATATATATCAACTTTTTCATATTCGAAATTATTTAAAAATCAATAATTACGCCAAACATATAAGAGCGCGCTTGAGGATATACTCCTTGATCGATACCCAAATAAAGATTATTACTTTCTTGACCTGAAGTTTTACCGACCTCCGGATCCAAACCATCATAACTAGTGATAGTAAATAGGTTCGTAGCAGAAGCATAAACTCTTAAATTACTCACAGACAATTTATTTACCCATTTTTTAGGGAAAGTATATCCTAATTGAATATTCTTTAACCTCAAATATGAACCGTCTTGTATATAAAAATCAGAATTTCTGAAATTCATTTCATTTTTAGTTCCGTCCGAACTGGGTAACGGCACTGTCCCATTCAAATTAGCACCCCAATGATCCCGATAAGAAGGATTAGCAGGATCGGGAACTGGCCTCCAAACTTTATCGAAATAATCTTTCGCCACATTTGAATAACTCAAATAATTTAAGTTTTCCCATACTCCATTGTAAGCCACATTTGAATAACGGAAATATTTTGTCACATCATAAATCTCATTTCCGGCAACACCTTGGAAAAACATCGACAAATCAAATCCCTTATATTCCATGTTGATATTAAATCCGTAATAAAAATCCGGATTAGGATTCCCGATGAATGTACGATCGCTGTCATCGATTACACCATCGCCGTTTACATCTACAAATTTCATATCTCCGGGTGTATAAGTTGATCCAGAAGAAAATACCGGAACTTTAGGAGAACCGTCTTCATTGAAATCTGCTTCGGTCATGATTCCGGCTGTTTTCCAACCATAAAAACAAGCAATAGGAGCTCCGACTACCGTTTTATTTACATAACCCAAATTATTAGGACTGCCTAAATTTCCACCATATATGGCATCATTATTTCCGCCTAAAGCAGTCACTTCATTTTTTACTTTCGTAAAATTTCCCGACAATTCAAAATTAAAATCTCCTATACGATCTTTATAAGAAAGCTGAACTTCCCACCCTTTATTTCTCACGCTTCCGGCATTCTGCATCGGAGTAGAAGTGTACCCTGACGAATAGACAATAGGGACAGCAACCAACATATCGTGTGTATCCTTAATAAAATAATCGACCGATGTAGAGATACGATTATCCAAAACATTAAAATCAAGTCCGACACTGGTCGATTGAGTACGTTCCCAAAGAATATCGGAATTTCCGTATGAAGATATACTCATACCCGGTTGAATTGTAGGCATTCCCACTCCATATATATAAGTAGCCGATTGCTGTCCGACATAAGTTGCATAAGCATTATTTCCAATACGATTATTACCCAACTGTCCCCAACCGGCACGCAATTTCAAAAGACTTATCCAATCTACATTCTGCATAAATGACTCCGAATTAATCTTCCATCCGGCAGATACACTCGGAAAATATCCCCAACGATTTTTTTTCGAAAATCTGGATGAAGCGTCCGCACGGAAATTCGCTTGTAATAAATAACGGTCTTTATAGTCATAACTAATACGTCCCAAAAGACCTAAAGCAGTCCAAGAAGTTGTATATCCAGACGTCGATTGAGAAAATTGAGCAAAGTTCAATGCATTAAATTCATCATCATACCCTCCATATCCTGTACCTTGTGCCCATGTACGCTTCATTGTCGAGGTTTCCAGCGTTTGACCGACCATCACAGAAAAATCGTGATCGCCCCATTTTGCCGTATAATTCAAAATATTGTCCCAACTTATATTATCGGTAGTCGTCGGATAACGTTTTACATCATATTTTATAGTTCCTACAATTTCAGGATTTACGTTATAACGGTTAAACTGTTCTTGATCGGAAGCATAATTCGAATAACTGGCACGAGTTGAATATTTTAATCCTTTCACAATATCCCAATCCAATGTTATTTGCCCGATAAAAGTATTAACATAGGTATCATAAGTCGTACGACGAAGATTTTCGATCGGAGTAGTCCAATTATAACTTTCATTCTGATCATAAATAGGTGTGAGCGGATTATAGTTAATGGCTGTCTTAATTACACCCCAAGTTCCCTCTCCGACAACTCTGCGATCTTCACGCGCATAAGTAAGATTCGTACCAAGAGACAAATTCTTCAGCAACTTAGCATTCATCTTTCCGTTAAAAGATTTGCGTTCATAATTCGACTCTTTTATAATACCGTCCGTATTCTGAAAATTACCACTGACATAATAATTCAATTTATCATTGCCTCCATACAATGAGATATTGTATTTCTGCATTAATGCACTACGAGACAATTCATCCCACCAATCAACCCCTTTATCTATCAACTCTTGAGTTTCCGGCTTTACCTTCATCTGGCCTGTAGCCGCATCATAATCCGTAACAATATTCAGATTATTCACAAAGTCGGAATAATAAGCAAAATCCTGTTTGTCCATTAGTCCGGGATCTTTCCATGACTCCTGCCATCCCAGATAAGCATTAAAATTCACATTTAAGATTTTCTGGCTGTTTTTACCCGATTTAGTAACAACGAGCACTACACCGTTCGCAGCACGAGAACCGTAAATAGCCGCAGAAGATGCATCTTTTAAAATTTCGATAGATTCTATATCATCCGGAGACAAATAATCGATATTATCCATCGGTATTCCGTCAACCACATATAAAGGGTCGGAATTATTGATCGTACCCATACCTCGAATACGAACCGTAGAACTGGCACCCGGAGCTCCGGAATTCTGTACAATCTCAACTCCTGCAGCCTTTCCCTGAATAGCATGCATGACATTCGTTGCCGGTAATTTAGCTATCTCATCTGCGTCCACAGAAGCAATAGCCCCTGTCAAATCGCTTTTTTTCTGTACTCCATAACCGATAACCACGACCTGATCCAACTCTTGAGTCGATTCCTGTAAAGTAATCGTAATAGAAGTCTTCCCGTTCAAAGGCTGTACAACGGTCTTATACCCAACATAAGAGACCTGCAAAGAAGCATTTTTATCCTTCACGGTAATTTTAAATTGACCGTCCAGATCACTCATTGTTCCGATACTTGTTCCTTTCACCTGTATCGAAGCGCCGATAATCGGCTCTTTGTTGTTCGCATCTATCACTTTACCCGTAATCACCTGAGAATAAACAGGCATAACAAGCATAATCATGAACAATAACAACAAAGCCTTTATTTTTCTATGGCTTAGCATGGTTAAAACTATTTAAGTTATAAAATAAAATGGTCTAAAGAAAAACCTGTAGAAACAGGTTTTTCACATCAAATAATCATTTGTACCTTTCGAAAACCTTTTTCTAATCTTATTTTAAGAAACATGGGACTATGTAAAGAACCATAGTCCCATATCTTATAATTTATTTAACTACAATCTTTTCAACAACTTGATGTCCGTCAGCTAATACAATTTTTACAAAATAGATTCCGTTAAGAGCCGAAACATCAATATTATCGGCTGCCGTCTCCAACACCTGTGCACCCGAAAGATCATAAATTTGTACGGTTTTTATATCCTGATGTGTCGTGATGAAAATTCTTTCGGTTGCAGGATTAGGGTAAACCGTCACCTTAACAGCCACCGTTGCAGGATCTTCTATAGCACTGGTTCCTCCCAAATCATATTTGTAAAGAGCTTTTGTCGATGAAGAGCCGAAATACAGATTATTATTAATATTATAAAATCCCGTAGGAGAACCGTTATCCGGTAAATCGACAACTTTAACAGGGGCATTTTCAATACCGTCGATCACCCATAATTCATTATTGTTGTTCTCATCTTGTGCTTTAAAAAACAGTTTGCCGCTTACTTCTCTGAAGTTTGAGCAATTATCAGCCAAACTTCCGGCAGCAATCTCTGTACCCCAGAACTGACGCTGATAAATACAAGTATCCAAAGTAGCGGTAGGAGCCAACCACAAACTATATCCCGAAGCATATTGGTTAACATCTTCCGGCATATAATATCCTCCGTTGGCCTGAATCATCAAATATCCTTGATATACAAAGAAATCAGCATTCGACCCCCAAGAATCCAAAGCAACATTTCCACCCCAATGATTAATATCATAAATCATACGAGGATTTACTCCATCTTCGATAGGCTTGGTCAAATCCCAGAAACAAGGCTCACAACCATGAATACCGTCCTTTGCTCGGAAATAAATCGTATCACCAATTGCTATCGGGTAAGCAAATTCCGTAGCCGCAGGTAGACCTCCAACTTCTCCCTTGGCGAAATCGAATCCCAACCACTTAGTCCCCTCAGGAGTTCCATCGCTATACCAAATTTCACTCCCGTAATCCTGACCGACTTGTTCCGCTACCGTTTCAGCACGAAAAACCACCATCTTATCATTGATATTACGCAATGCTCCAATCCCTGCCGGACCGGTTCCGAATGTACCATCATCACTCGGTCTGTTATTAATATCTTTCAGTAACTTTGTTCCTTCAGGTGTTCCATCGGTAATCCACAATTCTTCGTTATGCTCAAGATCAACTCCTGCGAAAAAAGCCTTATCGCCCATTACCTCAAAATAACTCCTCATCGGAATGCTTGCGATACGCACTGTTCCTTCTTCTGTACCATCGGATATCCAAATCCAACTCTCAGGAGTTTCAGGATCTACAACAGGCATCATTTCACTTTCTTCATCCCTCGCTGTAAAAAGAACTTTATCCCCGAGAATAACCATATTTCCCGGTTGAGAACCGATATTTCCCGGATAAATATCTTTTACCATTTTCGTCCCCTCTACTGTTCCGTCTGAGACCCAAAGTTCCCGTCCGTATTCAGCAGTTTCTGCCGTAAAGAACAATTTTCCGTTCACCCATTTCAAACCACTCGGTTCGGAACTCTCAGATCCCGGAATAATATCCATAAATAACTTCGTACCTTCCGGTGTCAAGTCTGTGTACCACAACTCGCTGCCATGATCAGCATCCTTGCCGGCAAAAAAGAGAAAATTCTCTGTTCTCACGGCATGTTCTTTAGGACCCAATGGATTGGCAACAGACATAACACTACCCAACTCTAAACCTTCCGGTGTCAAACGGGTCATTCCATCCGGCAAAACTTGTGCTGTCATAGGGGCGAACATTGCCCAAGCACACAGACATCCTGTAAAAAATTTCAGATTTCGTTTTAGATAACAATGTTTCATGGCTCAAAAATTTATAATTAAAAAATATCTGATAAGATCGGCAATGATTATTTAAAGATAAATAACTACCGATTTTTAAGTTTACATCACGAAAATACGACTATAAAAAGCATAAAAAAATGGACAATTTCACAAAGCACATGGACAAATTTTCGGTCTATCCATTTCTTCAGGTTTTATCAAAAATGTTTTCAATATATAGAAGTCGCACTACTCGATTTCACTTCATGTATTTCACTATCTACCAACTTATTAAGATCTTCTTTAGGAAGTTCTGAACAAGGTTTGAAAGTTTCTGAATTCATATAATTCAAAAGGCTGTAAAGCAACTGACGGATTTCCGGATATTTCCGATTTTTTTCCGAAAGAATGTCCATAGAAGAAAACAACAACTTACCGCCATTGCAAGTAGCCTCAAAGACCGAAACCAATCGCCTGTTGTTCGCAAAATTATCGACATGTTCTACTATCGCAGACACCGGAGCTATAGAATCGACGACTAACGTTTTAGAGTTTTTCAGCAAATGCCACCATTGCCAGTCGGTATGATTTTCGGTTGGAAAATCCGACAAAGCCGAATGTCCGGAATCACACAAAATCCCCATACTTCCCGCTTGTTTCGGAAAATGAATCGGACTCCAAAAAACCGGAACAAACTTGCCTTCTATACCCTTTAATGCGCCAACAGGAGGTGAAAGCAGCACTTTCCGACCCTTTGACAACTCTGAAAGAGCTTTTTCCAAATTATCTGTCACGCAAACATCTCCCGCATTTATAGCTACATTTTCGGGATACACCCATACCGACCAGCTATTCTTGTAAGGCGTTTCCGCTACAGCCACTTCCAAAGTAAGACAAGTCGCAACCGTAACCTGATTTAAAGACGCTGAAATCTTTCCTATAACAGAATTTTTACCCTTTTCAATGTGTGCTGCATCAAAATATCCTGATGCAACAGATTTTCTACCCGGACCAAATAAATTCCACGAAATTTTTTTATTTTCAATATCTGAAGCAGCATAATTAGCAATTTCCACTGTCGCCTCGAATAACTCGTTATTCGTATAAATCGCTTTCGGGAAACGAGTTAAAGGAACAACTGGAGAACAAAAATTACGAAAATCTTCAGCAGCAACAATCCCCTTAGAATCCCAAAATGCATCTAACAAACCGACTAAAGCAGTTCCTTGTCCGGGGAAATCGTGCAAATCGAGCAATTGAAAACCTGAGAATCCGGGTGTTTTCAGAGCCCGTTCAATCTCCTCTTTATACAATATAGCAGCCAATTTTCCCGAAGCGTTCAAATAATCATCGGCTTTAGACAACAATCCTTTTTCTTGCAAATCAGCCCTTACCGCCTTAAAATTCAAAGGGTCAAGTACACCTTTATATTTTTCAATCTCTCTCAAATTAGGATACACGGCATACTGTCCTATCTCATGAGAAATAAGAGGAACATTCATCCCGTCAACGGAAGAAGTATAATCTTTATTAAAACAAGGAGATTCGTCGTTAAAAACACCCTGTCCTCTAACCCAACCTTTTTTCGTCCATTGCGTCACAAAAAAATCATCACCGGTTTCCGGCCAATCACCATGACCTTTTTCAAAAGTAAACGTAGTAGTCGTATATAAGTGGCGATTGTCTTTTGATTTCATATAAGAACGTAAACTATTCAAAAAGTCAAAGTCCGGTTGCAATTCATTTCCGACGCTCATTAAACAAAACGAAGGATGGTTACCATATTCCTTTAATATTCTATCAGCCTCTTCATAAAGAAATCTGTTGGTTGTCGTATCCTTACCAACGGTCAAAGACCATAAAGGCAACTCTACCTGCAAATAAAATCCCATATCATCTGCTACCTCAAACGCTGCCTGAGGAGGACACCACGAATGGAAACGCAAATGATTCAAACCGTATGCTTTTGCAACACTAAATACTTTGTTCCAGCCTTCCTTATCA
This sequence comes from Coprobacter fastidiosus, assembly GCF_030296935.1. NCBI lineage: Bacteria > Pseudomonadati > Bacteroidota > Bacteroidia > Bacteroidales > Barnesiellaceae > Coprobacter > Coprobacter fastidiosus. The sequence goes on from NZ_AP028032.1 coordinate 1,084,843, forward strand.
GTAGGAGGTGTACCTGTTAAAGGGAAAATACAACATTCCAATGTTCCTCTTAAATAAATGCGGTCGCCGTTATTCATCAATACAGAACCCGACGTCGATAAATTACGCATTCCGAACCGGGCTGAAAAAGCAGAAGTTTTTTTCCCTTGTGTCAAAATAACATCCATCTGATAACAAACCGGAGAAAATTCATTCCATAAAACAGTATTTTCGCCCATATCATAATCATACGTTATAGTATTTTTTCCGGGACGAAAAGATGTAGTCAATAACTGTGACGACAATGCTCTTCCATCTGTTAATATTTTCGGATTAAATGAAAGAGTTCCTTTTTTTTCTTTCTTTCCAAAATTCGACACAGTTACCACACATCGCACTTTTTTCTGAGATACATTCGGATAAAGCTGAACATCCTCAACAGAGATTTGATTTTCCGCACGAAGTTCCAGACGTCCCAATACACCATTCCACATAATCTGAGTATCATTGGTATAAGCATGCGCCAAATCTTTAACCGAAATATCATACTGTTTGCGATTATCAATCCTGATCGTCAACCGGTGTTTCCCAGGACGAATATCTGATGGTAAATCGAAACGATGCGGTGTAGTCAGGCTCTCTTGTACCCCCTCCAAAGCAACCCCATCTATCCAAACTTTAGATTGCCACATAACACGTTCCAAATAGAGAGAAACGTTCCGACCTTTCCACGATGCAGGAATCTCAATCTCCCGGCTATACCACGCCGGACCTACATAAGAATGACGACGAGTCAAGTGTAACATTTGAGGCTTTTCCAAAGCCGGAGAGAGTTCATTCGGAATACCCTTCCCTGCCAAATCGGTCGTACCGGGCAACAGAATAACATCTTCCAAAGATCTTTCAAACCAGCACTCCTGTTCACCGACATCCTTACTGTCCATAGCGAATTGCCATGTCCCACTTAAATCCAATACATATTCCTGAGAAAAACCCTCCGGAACAAGCCCGAATAATATCAGAAGCAAAAACAAAATATTTCTTTTCATAAAATAAGCCTAAAATGGTACAAATCCGGTATTTATAAATATAATATACTTTATTATATAAAACACGCCTATCTATTATATCTTGCCAAAGGTGGATTCTCCTTCAAATAAAGACAAATATTTGAGAGGAAAAATAAACAAAAAAAGATAATATCAATCTTTTTGTTTCCACCTTTAACACAAGGATATAATTTTATCAAACAATCTTTCTACCTATTGCACATATTCAAATGTATTTGTCCTCCTTGGTGATTTACATCTAATTTCCGAACTTCCTCCAAGAATGATCTTGCTTTCACCAAGTTCCCTAAACCTAAATGTCCTAATCCCATTACATAGTTGCAATGAAGGAGATTTCGCTTATTCAGATCTTCTTCCCAAATTGCCAAATCAGGTAATGAAACAGCAAAATAATCTATCTTACAATTATCGAAAAGATGCTTCTCACCATGTTTGATCAGCTTATTAAAGCGGCTTCGAGCCTTTTTCTCATCACCTAAAGCTCGCCATGCCAATCCTTGATAGAATATTTTATCAGGTTGTTGATCATTATAGAAGAATGCTTGTGCAGGTTCAGAAGATCCGACTGTCGCCTTATGAAAACAACTTAAAGCTTCGCTCTCTTTACCGAGCTCACGATAACACAATCCTTTATAATAATAGATATCATTTTCCTCTGCTCCGGCGAGTTTTCCTTCTCCCAAATTGTACGGATACGATTCTGTTTTATTCAACAAATCCAAAGCCTCTTCAAACCGTCCTGCAGAAATTGCTTCTTTTGCCAGTTCTACGTGACACAAAACATATTGTCCTGTCACTTTTCCCTCACCGCCTTCCCACGGGTGGAACTTACGAGCCGCAAGCAAAGCTTTTGCTTCGGAATAACGTCCTAACTGATTATATAAAGTGATGCGTTCCAAAGCCAAATCATCACGGGATTCGACCAACGCGACATGTTTCTCAAGGAAAGTCAACCGTTCGGCATATGAACGTCCCAGTTTCTTATAAAGCTGGTCGAGTTCCATCAATATACGTGCATCCGTATTGTCTAAAGCAAAAGCTTTTTCTAAAGCAGCAACCGCCTTTTCTCGATTATTACATTTATTATAATATGCTAACGAAAGATTCCTCCATACTGTCGGAAATTCAGGATCAATTGTTGCCGACTGCTCCCAACAAGATACAGCATTCTCATAACGCCGGGAAGCATACCAAAAATTTCCTAAATAATAAAAGGATTTTGCATCGGAAGGATTTTGCCGGACGGCTTCTTGCAAAATCAAGACTTCTTCTATTCTGTTAGGGAAACAATATGCCGAATCGCATTTTTCTGCTTTAACAAAATATTCTTGTGCCAAAGAAGGATTACTTTGTTTCATGCATATATAACCCAATAAGTAATAAATGATAGGATATACTTTTTCGACATCCTGAAGATATAATCCGAGTAAACCTGCAGCCTCCTCATATAACCCTCCTGCAACAAAATCCAAAGCATATTCAATGTACCCGTGAGACCAGTCTCGCATCAACTCTTTCAATTTTTCCAAATCAGAATTTTCTCCGGATGCCAAATAACGTTCATAGCGACATCCCATATTGAAAGAATCGATTTCTAAAGAAGCGTCAGCAAAAGCTACTGCTTTTTCATTGTATTTCATCTTACGGAGAAGTGAACACTTTAACTGACGAGCTTTGTGATGATGCCAATTGCGTGTTAATGACTTTTCAACAGATTCGAGAGCTTTCTCATATTCTCCCCGAATGGTTTCTATTCGGGCTATTTCAAAGTAAGAAGCATCTTGCCATGCGGCATTCCATGCAGCCTTATAAAACGCATCATAAGCCTCGTCTATCTTTCCCTGCATACGGCAACTCCAACCTAAATTGAAATAAGGCTCTCCATCATACGGATTAGGATTACGTTGTGTAAGAGTTTTTATTGCAGTACGAAAATGAACTTCGGCTTTAGCAAATTCACCCTTTCTCATCCATAAAAGTCCCATAGCATTATTACAACGGACATCTCCAGGTTCCCGACTTAACGCTTCTTCATAATAATCCATCGGATTATAGGTAGCATGACGGTATTGTTCCAAATGTAACCCAGTCAAGAAAAGTTGCTCGATAGAAGCTATTTCTTTAGGGTCTTTTGCTGCCTCTGCCGGATTCGGCAATGGCTTTATTTCTTCCTTATCGGCTTTATAGGTAAGCAATAATTTTCCATCCTGACCGTATATATCCGTAATCATATTTTCTGCAAGCACCCCGTTTGACGGAAATTCGACACAGAAAGGCTCTGCCGGTGATATATTCACTGTATTGTCGAACAATATTTTATCGCTTACATCCTTCACCAAAACACGCACTTTCGGTTGTTTTCCCGTAGCATACAATATCAATTTAGTATTATTCCCTTGTACGTCAACATTCAAAATCATATCTTTTGTTGCATTCTTGACATATCCGACCTCTGCATAAGGCATAAAATATTGAACCCAAGATTTTTCTTCATACGGTTGCAACCATGTAAAATCAGGCTGATTATCGGTATATACGCCCGTCATCAATTCAATATAAGGACCATCTTCATCTGTGAGATTACGATCCCATGCAACACCGAAATCTCCATTTCCCCATGTCCATTGTTTTTTCCCAGGAGAAACATGATGATCGGCAACATGCAGCAATCCTCCTTTTTTATCTTCCTCATATCCTCCGACAAAGTCAAACTTCGACCGAATCGCCATATATGAAGTCGGAACCGGAATATTTTTATATTTCGAAATATCTACACCAGAAGAATAATCTTGTTTATAATACACACCGGTAGCAATAGGGAAACTCGAGACGGCTCTCTTTCCATGATCGAAAACAGCGTTTACATCAGGCGGGAAAACCGAATGATAGTGTTCATTCACCACAACTGCCGGATTAGCCCACCAAAGAAATGTTTGGGGGAAAGATGTCCGATTATAAACTTTAGCTTTTATTTCGATATATGCCTTTCCGGGATAAAGAGTAAAACCATGCATCCCTTTCGTTCGAAACATCCGTTCTACTTCATTACACCAAATGGTTTTACTTCCATCAGGGTTTTCTTCGATAGAATAATCTGTAGGCAAAAATGTCGAAGGACGATGATGTTGTGGCCAATTAAATTCTATACCACCTGAAATCCAAGGACCGGTAAGTCCCACAAGAGCAGGTTTTATAACCTGATTATAATATACAAAATGACGTTTCTTGATTTTATCGTAGGCCATTTGCACACGACCTCCGAGCTCTGGTAAAACCATCATCTTGATATATTCGTTTTCAAGGAATAGAGCCTTGTATTTTTTCTCAAACTTTACATCCTCTATTTTCTCAACTACGGGATATGGATACACAGACCCGCAACTCCCTTGATATACTCTTTTTTCTAAAAAAATAGGATTTTTTTCTTCTTTTCCTATACCATACGTAGGAAGCATAATATCTTCTTCCCAAGCACGTACCTGTCCTTCCCCAACCTCACAACGGGTCAGGTATTCTGTAATTTTTTCCATACTTTATAGTGTTATTTTTTAACCAATTCTTTTTCTATATCTTCTAAACTTTTGCCTTTTGTTTCTGGTAGTTTTATCGTAACAAAAATTCCTCCAGCCAAACAAATCAAACCATAAAACCAAAATGTCCCGTAAGCGCCTAAACTATGATTCAAAATAGGGAATGTATAAGTAAGAATAAAACATGCTGCCCATAAAGCGAATGTAGCGACAGACATAGCAACACCTCTCACTCTGTTGGGGAATATTTCAGAAATGATAACCCACATAACGGGAGCTAATGTCATTGCATAACATGCAATTGCCAGCACAACGATAATCAGCAGCGGAAGTCCAGATACATGAAAATAGTATGCAGCACCCATAAACGCATAAATTACGGTCAGTGCAAATGCTCCCAGCATCATCAGTTTTTTCCGTCCCCATTTATCAACTACAAACATGGCTAAAACGGTAAAGACGACATTTGTTATTCCTGTTATTACGATATTCATCAATACATCAGAAACTCCGTATCCGGCAGCCATAAATATCTCTTGCGCATAATTAAATATCACATTTATACCGCACCATTGCTGAAACATAGCCAATACAATACCTATTACCAATACATTACGTAAAGACGGAGACAGCAATGTCTTAAATCCGCCCTGTGGTTCTGCCGGTACAGTATGTTCTATCTCACGCATCTCCGCAAGAGCATACTCTCGCCCTCCAATCCTATCGAAAACCTGTAAAGCTGCATCTCTGCGCCCTACCGTAGCTAACCAACGAGGACTTTCGGGTAAAAAGAACCCAACTATAAAAAACAAAGCTGCCGGAACAATCATGGCTAAAAACATCCAACGCCACCCCCATTGGCCATTCCATGACAACCGAATCATTTCACCCGTAGCATCTTCGGCAACAGGTTCGGCAATCAACCAATTTACCACTTGAGAGGCTAATATACCCAACACTATTGTCAACTGATTTATCGATACAAAACGTCCCCTCACGTCTGACGGAGAAATTTCTGCTATATACATAGGAGAAAGGCTGGACGCAATTCCTATGGCAAAACCTCCGATAAGCCTGAATACATTAAACATAGTAAAACTATTACACAAGCCTGTACCCAAAGAAGTACAAATAAAAAGAGCTGCGGCTAAAATCAAAATCGGTTTACGACCGAAACGGTCACTAAATTTCCCCGCTATTAAAGCTCCGACAAGACAGCCTATCAAGGCACTGCTCATTGCCCACCCCTGCATATACGGATTATCGGCAATCTCGAAAAATTGTTCATAAAAAGGTTTAGCACCTCCGATAACAACCCAATCATATCCGAACAGAAATCCTCCCATTGCGGAAGCCAGGGCTATAAAAAACAGAAAAAATTTACTGTGTGCATTCATCGGTTTTCAGTATTAAATTTCAACAATACAAAGAGAACGCTTTTTTTTTATCTACAACATAGAGAAAAATGTTATTTACATGGATAATTTTATTCTGTTTATCAATTTTATATGAATATATACTATATAACATTACAGCTCTTAAAAGAATGAATACATGCTTGTTACAAATTAAAATTATCAATATATTTGCGAAAGTGTATCTTAAATCACATAACTTATGGCTAAAATAAAAAGCGGATTCAAAGGAGAAAGAGCTATAGTTCTGCCTTCCGCAGTTGTCGATAGCATCGCTCAAGATGTTTTAGGGAAAGAGCTGCATATTACCGACATAGGTTATTATCCACAAGCGTCATATCATTACCGTGAACGCACAAAAGAAGAAGCGGAACAATTTATATTGATTTATTGTGTTGAAGGTCACGGATGGTTCAGCATAAACGGGAATAAATACTCGGTACAATCGAACCAATTTTTTATCTTACCTAAAAATACAGCACATTCATACGGGAGCGACTCCAAAGACCCATGGACTATTTATTGGATACATTTCAATGGAGAAAAAGCATCATTCTTTGCAAACGGATTTGACAAACCGACAAACATCACTCCCAATTCCGACTCTCGTATTGAAGAGCGTCTCCGTCTTTTCGAAGAAATATTTTATACATTAAGCAAAGGATATAGCAAAAATAATTTCTATTATGCAATTACAAGCTTATTCTATTTTCTCGGATTTATGAAGTTTTTGGGAGAATACAGAGAAAGTGCACAACCCCAAAACAAACAAATGGACATTATCGAAGATATTATTCACTATATGAGAGAAAATATAGAAAAAAAGATTACATTATCAGACTTAGCAACTCATGCCGGATTATCATCTTCTCATTTATCATCTATATTCCAAAAAAAGACCGGATATTCGCCACTTCGATATTTCACACATTTACGTATTCAAGAAGCATGTCACTATCTCGACTTCACAGATATGAAAATAAATCAAATATGTCACAAATTCGGATTTGAGGATGCATTCTATTTTACCCGGATTTTTACACAAGTCATGGGAATGTCACCAAGCAAATACAGGGAACAGAAAAAAGGATAAATACCGATTAGTAAAGAAAAAAGACCGGATAATAATATCCGATCTCTTTTATAAAGGATTATTGACCTATCAATTCCGTCAACTTCTCAGGACTAAAGTTTTTGGCTATAATTACCCCGTTTTGATCCAATAGATAATTTCCAAAACCTTTTTTAAGACGGAAAGCCTTATAAACATCTGAAGACTCCCCTTCCTTGTCATAGAATTGCGTATTTCTATCCAACTCGTCTAATTTGACGGTTTCTTCAAAAATGACTCTGCTCGGGTCATACGAAACCGAAACAAACGAAAGATTCTGATGATTCAATTTTTCGATCTCCTGACGCATTCTTACATTTGAAATGCGCGACGAAGCATCATAGCTAGCCCAAAAATTAAGCACAACATATTTGCCCTTCAGATCTCTCAAATCGAAAGTCCCGGCGGTGGAATCAGTCATTTGAAAGTTCGGAGCTTTTTCTCCGACAAACAATCCGGTTTTAGGAAACCGATTATTACTAGCTGAAAACATCAAAAACAATACAAATAACGCAAAGATTGACTTTACTTTCTTCATACTGAAGTTTTATAATTCATACTAAACCTGCAGTTGCGACATCTCGTCAGAATTCTGCAAGCCCCACTGATTTTCAGCGGTAAATCTACTATCTCGAAAACGCCTTTTCTTCGACAGAGATTTAGAAAACGAGTGCAAAGATGCATTTTTTCTGAAAAACAGCCCAAAAATATTTATATTTTTTAACGATACAACCTAAACAAAATAGTATTATAACATTGTTTTATTTTCTTCATTACTGAAATATGCATATCTTTTTAAGCTACAAAAAATACATAACAGTATTTTAATTATCTTTGCAGCCCATATTTATAAGATACAATTTTATGAGCCAAAAGACCGAAATCATATTGATCAATATCTCCGGAGGTGATAAACCGGGAGTAACATCAGCTCTAACACGAATATTAGCACGTTATAACGCTACGATTCTCGACATCGGACAAGCAGACATTCACCACACCTTATCCTTGGGTATTCTCTTTAAAACGACTGATGATAATTCAGGAGAAATAATGAAAGATCTGTTATTCAAGGCTTATGAATTAGAAATAAATATCAAATTTTCTCCGATTAGTGAAAGTGAATATAACAGTTGGGTAAGCCTCCAAGGAAAAAACCGATATATCATCACGATCCTAAGCCGACAAATTACTGCCCGACAAATCGGAGAAGTGACTCGTGTCGTCGCAGAACAGGGATTAAACATCGATGCCATTCAACGGCTTACCGGAAGAATTCCTCTGGACGAATCGGCCCGTAAGCCAAAATCATGTATAGAACTTTCGGTCAGAGGAACTCCGAGAGATAAATCTTCAATGCAATCGAATTTTATGCAATTATCTTCGGAATTAGGTATGGACATATCTTTTCAACAAGACGATATGTTTCGCCGTTGCCGCCGCCTTATATGTTTTGATATGGATTCTACTCTCATCGAAACAGAAGTAATCGACGAATTGGCAATACGTGCCGGAGTCGGTGATGAAGTAAAAGCAATTACCGAATCTGCCATGCGTGGAGAAATCGATTTTTCCGAAAGTTTTGAACGAAGAGTGGCTTTATTAAAGGGACTCGATGTTTCTGTAATGGAAGATATTGCTCAAAATCTTCCTATAACGGAAGGCGTAGATCGTATGATGCAGGTTCTTAAAACAGCAGGATTCAAAATTGCGATCCTTTCGGGAGGATTCACCTATTTCGGAAATTACCTGAAAAAGAAATACGGAATAGATTATGTGTATGCAAACGAATTGGAAATAGAGAACGGTAAGTTAACAGGAAAACACATCGGCGATATTGTTGACGGAAAACGTAAAGCTGAACTATTACGTCTCATCGCACAAGTAGAAAACGTGGATATTGCTCAGACCATCGCTGTCGGTGACGGTGCCAATGACCTGCCCATGCTCAATATAGCTGGCTTGGGAATAGCTTATCATGCCAAACCGAAAGTAAAAGAAAACGCTTCCCAGTCTATCTCAACAATAGGTCTCGATGGTGTACTTTATTTCTTAGGTTTCAAAGATTCCTATATCGGAGACAATAAGATATAAATCAAAAAACTCAAATCCAAGATATAGATTTTCAGAAATACTCTGAAAATCTATATCCAAACAGATAATTCTACCCCAAAGTATATTTTTTTAGGTATTTTACTCGTTTACTGCCAATACAATAATTCATAAAGGTTCTGCTACTTATTGCTTTTTATTAAAAAATAGCTTTTTGTATTAACGAAAAATCATTTATATTTGTCTCATTATTTATAATACTTGAAAAAACAGTAATACTTATGAAAAACAACAATTGGTATCCCTGGGTGGTAGTCGGTTTGCTATGGGTCGTTGCCCTACTCAATTATATGGATCGTCAAATGCTCTCCACCATGCAAGAAGCAATGAAAATCGACATTTCTGAGCTAAACAAAGCCGAAGCTTTCGGTGCTTTAATGGCCGTTTTTTTATGGATTTACGGCTTTATGAGCCCCATTTCGGGGATGATCGCCGATCGTCTGAACAGAAAATGGCTGATAGTCGGAAGCTTGTTTGTCTGGTCAACAGTCACCTATCTAATGGGATATGCAGACAGTTTTCAGGAGCTATATTGGTTAAGAGCTTTAATGGGAATAAGCGAGGCTCTTTACATTCCATCAGCGTTATCGCTTATCGCAGACTGGCATCAAGGAAAATCCAGATCATTGGCCATAGGCATACACATGACGGGATTATATGTAGGACAGGCAGTCGGTGGTTTCGGAGCTACAATCGCAGCGACATTTTCATGGCATTCCACTTTTCATTGGTTCGGAATCATAGGTATCGCCTACTCTCTGATTCTCATGTTCGCATTAAGAGAAAATCCGGCTCATAATATTAAAAAGACAAATATCCCAATTAATAATACAGAAAAGAAAATCTCTTTGTTTAGCGGATTATCTGTTCTTTTCTCAACATGGGCTTTTTGGATCATTCTTTTCTATTTTGCCGCACCCAGTCTTCCCGGATGGGCAACAAAAAACTGGTTACCCACATTATTTTCCGAGACACTGAATATTCCCATGTCCGAAGCCGGTCCTATATCTACGATTACCATTGCCGTCTCTTCATTTATAGGAGTTATTGTCGGTGGTATTTTATCGGATCGTTGGGTACAGAAAAACATTCGCGGAAGGGTTTACACAGGAGCTATCGGTTTAGGGATGACAATTCCGGCTCTAATGTTACTCGGCTTTGGAGAAAGTTTTATGGCTGTTGTCGGTGCAGGGTTACTTTTCGGAATAGGGTTCGGTATTTTCGATGCCAATAATATGCCTATCTTATGTCAATTTATATCCGCAAAATATCGCGGAACTGCCTACGGTATCATGAATATGACCGGTGTATTTGCCGGTGCAGCCGTAACAGAACAATTAGGCAAATGGACCGATGGAGGGAATTTAGGCATAGGTTTTGCCTTACTCAGTATCGTCGTTCTTGCAGCATTGCTCTTGCAAGTTTATTTTCTTCGTCCCAAGACAGATAATATGGAATAAATCATACATTAAAACATAACTACTATGGAAAAAATTAAAGGTCTTATAGATGCTCCGTTTACTCCATTCTATGAAAATGGAGAGGTAAACTACGAACCGATCGATGCATATGCAAAAATGCTCAAAAAAAACGGATTACAGGGTGTATTCATCAACGGTTCCTCAGGAGAAGGCTATATGCTGACGGAAGATGAACGAATGAAACTGGCCGAACATTGGATGGCCGCAGCTCCAGACGGGTTTAAAGTCATAGTTCATGTAGGCAGTTGCTGTGTAAAATCAAGTCGAATTTTGGCTGAACATGCACAAAAAATAGGCGCATGGGGTATTGGAGCGATGGCTCCTCCTTTCCCTAAAATCGGACGTATCGAAGAATTGGTGAAATATATCGAAGAGATCGCAATAGGAGCTCCGAATTTGCCATTCTACTATTACCATATTCCGGCCTTTAACGGAGCTTTTCTACCTATGGTAAAATTATTGGAGGCTGTTGACGGGCGGATTCTTAATTTTGCCGGTATCAAATATACATTCGAAAGCATGTATGAATATAATCAATGCCGGCTTTACAAAAGAGGAAAATATGATATGCTACACGGACAAGACGAAACGATATTGCCTTGCTTGGCTATGGGAGGTGCACGTGGAGGCATCGGCGGAACAACGAATTATAACGGTCGAGAACTAGTTGGAATCATTGATGCTTGGGAAAAAGGAGATCTCGAGTTGGCACGCGAACGCCAGAACTTCTCTCAAGAAGTAATAAATGTCATATGCCACTATCGGGGCAATATTGTAGGCGGAAAACGCATTATGAAACTTATCGGTCTGGATTTAGGCAAAAACCGAACGCCTTTTCAAAATATGACTGAAGAAGAAGAAATTCAAATGAAAGCCGAGCTTGAAGCTATCAACTTTTTTGATCGTTGCAACAAACTTTAGACAAAGATGGATATAACAAAATATTTAGATACATGGGCTGCTGCTTATCGAAATGATCTCATAGAGAACATAATGCCCTTTTGGATGAAATTCGGTCTCGATCGTAAACATGGCGGAATATATACCTGTCTCGACCGAGACGGCAAATTAATGGACTCCACAAAATCGGTATGGTTTCAGGGGCGTTTCGGTTTTATCGCATCTTATGCCTACAATCACATAGAAAAAAAACAAGAATGGCTGGCTGCGTCCAAAAGTTGCATCGATTTCATAGAGACTCATTGTACCGATATTGACGGACATCTGTTTTTCGAAGTAACAGAAGAGGGAATACCTTTACGAAAAAGACGTTATGTTTTTTCTGAATGTTTTGCCGCTATCGCAATGTCGGAATATGCCATAGCCTCTGGAGACAAAAGCTATGCAACAAAGGCATTGGAGATGTTTAAGAGGATTCTCAAGTTTCTCTCTACACCCGGTTTTTTAGAACCGAAATATTTACCGACACTGCAATCTCGTGGACATTCGATCACAATGATCCTCATCAACACGGCATCTCGAATACGGGAAGTAATTGAAGATCCTGTACTCGACCGACAAATAAATGAATCTCTGACCTCTATACGTCAATATTTCATGCATCCCGAATTTAAAGCTTTACTCGAAATGGTCGGTCCTAAGGGAGAACTGATAGATACTTGCAACGGTCGAACCATTAATCCGGGACATTGCATTGAGACTTCATGGTTTATTATGGAAGAAGCCCGACACAGGAACTGGGATAAAGACTTAGTACAATTGGCTCTACAAATTCTCGACTGGTCTTGGGAATGGGGCTGGGATAAAGAATACGGCGGCATTATCAACTTTCGTGACTGCAAAAATTTTCCACCTCAAGACTATTCTCAAGATATGAAATTCTGGTGGCCGCAAACAGAAGCCATCATCGCTACACTATATGCATATCGAGCTACACATGATGAAAAATATCTTATCATGCATAAACAGATCAGCGATTGGACTTATTCTCATTTTCCGGATAAAAAATTCGGGGAATGGTATGGCTATTTGCATCGTGACGGAACAGTAGCCCAACCCGCCAAAGGGAACTTATTCAAAGGGCCTTTTCATATTCCGAGAATGATGATATGCAGCTATATGCTTTGTAAAGAAATGATTTGAAAATAACATGGGGACTCATTTATAAAACAATTTGCACACCAAGAGCAAAACAACGAGTTTACTCAGTTAGTTATGCCAAGGCACAATATTTATTCTGAACGATAGTTTAAAATAATAAATAAATGACAAAAAGAATCGTCTTTTTTTTCTATATGTCTTTATTCTTCCTGCCAAGTTTTGCCGGAGAAGAGTCATATACATACTCTGAAATAAAAAAAGAGCCTAAATCCCCCAAAACCGATTACAAAATCATATATGATTCAGAATGCAATATCCCAGTATCCTCTTTTCAAGCAGAGATTTTGGAATTTCCGGTCAGACTCGATTACGTTTACCGGATAAAAGGATTTCCTGACAAAGAAAAAGATTTTACAAAAGGCATTTCTGCCTGTTTTGCCGGTATTTTCAACGGACATAGTACACTGATGATAGGAGGAGGATGCAATTTTCCCGATATTTCGGCGGCAGACGGAGGATCTAAAAAATATTACCGAAGTATATATGCCGCCGAAGTTACCGAAGACTCGCTTTTCACATGGGAAAAAATCGGAGAATTTCCTCAAGATGTTGCCTATGGTGTTACCATATCTACACCCGACGGTATTCTTTGTATTGGAGGCATGAATGCAAAAAAAAGGCTGAATACAGTATATAGAATTACACTAAAAAACAAAAAAGCTGTATTGGAAACTTTACCGGCCTTACCTTGTACTTTAGACAACATGACAGGTTCATTGCTCGGCAACGTAGTGTATGTAGCCGGAGGTAATAAAAACGGTATCCCTTGTAACGATCTTTATTGTTTAGATTTAGACAGTCTTTCAAAAGGCTGGCAAAAATTACAGGACTTCCCGAGATCTCCACGCATACAAGCCGTCAGTGTAGCACAAATCGGCCCACACGGAGAACAAATATTTTGTTTATGGGGAGGCTTCTCTACTTCTGACGGAAATCGACAGGCAACTTTATCGACAGACGGTTATGCTTATTCTCCAAGTACAAAAAAATGGGTTTCATTACCCGATCCTACAAACAACGAAGGAGAGACAGTTTCTTTAGGAGGTGGTAGCATCATTGCCTTATCCGACAGCTTGATATTATGTACAGGAGGAGTAAACAAAGATATATTTTTACAAGCCCTTAAACACAATGCTCCCGACTACCTGTTACATCCCATAGAATGGTATCGTTTCAATAATCGTTTACTGGTATATAACTCTCGTCAAAAAAGATGGAAAGAAATTGCAAAAGTATCTGAGACTGCCAGAGCCGGAGCATCTCTCATTTTCGACGGCTATGGTTATTTACTTATCAACGGGGAACTAAAACCCGGCATTCGTACTCCGGATATAACAAGAATTCTGCTAAAAACAGAAACAAATTCAAAACCAATAAACCGAATTATCCCTAATAAAAATGAATATTAAAAATAAAGGAACTGATCTTTTAGTATCTTCATTTGGAGATGTATTAAATAAAAAATATGATCTGGTCATATTGCCATGGGGAGCTACCGAACCGCATAATTTGCATTTACCGTATTTAACCGACTGTATTTTATCGCATAGTATCGCTGTCGATGCAGCAAAAATCGCAAAAGATCATTTCGGCGTAAACAGTATGGTTATGCCTCCGATTACTTTGGGTGCTCAAAACCCGGGTCAGCGGGAATTAAGTTTCTGCATACATGCCCGTTATGAGACTCAAAAAGCAATTCTGACAGATATTGTCTCGTCTCTCCACATACAAAGGATCAATAAGTTAGTCATCATTAACGGTCATGGTGGAAATTGCTTTAAAAATATGATCCGAGATCTGTCGATAGATTATCCGGATTTTTTAATTGCCACAAGTGAATGGTATACAGTACTCCCTGCAAAACAATATTTCGACACTCCGGGAGATCATGCAGATGAAGTAGAAACTTCGGTCATGATGCATTATTATCCGGAATTAGTCAATCTCAAAAACGCCGGTAAAGGGAAATATAAATCATTCGCTTTAGAATCTCTAAGAGAAAAAGTTGCTTGGATACCTCGCAATTGGCAAAAAGTATCTGAAGATACCGGTATCGGCGATCCGGCTCTCTCCACAGCAGAAAAAGGGAAATGCTTTGCCAATGTCATAGCCGATAAATATGCCCAGTTATTTGCCGAGCTCAGTCGAATAGAAGAAACAGGAATTTATGAAAAAGAAAACGATAAATAATAATAACCGATAAGATATACATAAGATAAATAGGCAAAACAAAATATAGTATTTACAAGCCGGCCTGAATTTTGCTTGAACAAAGTTTAAGCCGGCTCTTATAACCGACAAAAATTAATACTCGATAAATAATAAATCTCCTATCCCTGAAAACAGAAATACAGTTTTTGAATCTATCTCTTCTATCGATACCGATCTGTCCCAACAAAAAACAAGATCGGAAATAAAGCAAAAGAAAATATTTCATAAAACAAAGAACAAGCAAAAAAGTAATTTTGTTAAACGGATAACTGTTCTTTTGCTATTTAAGCATATCAATTAAAAAAAGTATATAGTATCTCAAAATCATTTTATCCATAAAGATTTGTTCTAAAAAAATCTGTACATTTGACTGATTATTCTTTTTGACTGAAAACTGTATATGAAAAGATTCTTGCTCATATTTACCGCATTTCTGACACTTTCATCCGTTTCTTTTTCTCAAACTGTCGGATTAGTACTCAGCGGAGGCGGGGCGAAAGGAATCGCTCATATCGGAATTATCCAAGCTCTTGAGGAGAACAATGTTCCCATCGATTACATTGCAGGAACTTCAATGGGTGCTATCGTAGGCGCTTTATATGCAATGGGATATACTCCTGCCGAAATGATCGAACTGATAAAGTCCGATGATTTTGCATCTTGGTCAACAGGAAAAATGGAAGAAAAATATATCTACTATTTCAAAAAACCCGATCAAACACCTGAATTTGCTTCTTTCAAAATAGGTTTGAAAGATTCCAGTAAAATAACGCCGCATTTTTTGCCCAAAAGTTTAATAAATCCTCTCCCGATGAATTTGGCATTCATGCGTATATTTGCTCCTTATACAGCACAATCAGGAGGAAATTTCAACAATTTGTTCGTACCGTTCCGGGCCGTAGCTTCGGATGTTTACCATAAACGTCCGGTTATATTCGAAAAAGGAGATTTAGGTGATGCCGTACGTGCCTCTATGAGTTTCCCATTCGTATTTAAACCTATCGAAATAGATAGTGTATTGCTATATGATGGAGGTATCTATAATAATTTCCCGATAGATGTCATGAAAAAGGACTTCAATCCGGATATTATCATCGGAAGCAATGTATCTTCAAATCCTGAAAAGCCTAAGGAAGATAATCTCATGGCGCAAATCGAAAATATGGTCATGCAAAAGACAGATTATAAGATCAAAGAAGAAGACGGAATTCTAATCGATTTCAATTTAAAAGAGTATAATCTCCTCGATTTTCCGAAAGCAGACCAAATTTTCAAAATCGGATATGATAAAGCCGTGTCGATGATGGATTCTATAAAATCAAGAATACCCAGAGAACTGCCATCTGAAACACGGAAACTCCAAAGAATGGTATTCAAAAGCAAAACTCCGGAACTCTTATTCGAAGATATATCTATTAAAGGAGGCAATCACTCTCAACAAAATTATATTCGTAAACAGTTTCAATTAGACGAAAATAAACTCCTCGATCAAGAAGATGTCAAACAATCTTACTACAAACTACTCTCCGATTCGAAAATCTCCGATCTTATTCCACACGCTGTATACGATGAAGAATCCGGGAACTTCAAACTTTTATTGAATGCAAAGCTCGAGGATAATATAGCCATAGGATTAGGAGGATATATCTCTTCAGGAAATACCAATCAAATCTATTTAGGAGCAAAATACAGAACTTTAAGTCTCTATTCTTTGGATTTCGACTTAAACGGACAATTCGGAAGATCGTATAATACAGGATTGGCCTCCGCTCGTTTCGAACTGCCGGGAACAATACCTATGTACCTGAAATTTATCGGAGTAGTGTCCAAAAAGAAATATTACGAAAGTGAAAAACTTTTTCAAATCGAAGAATCTCCGACATTTATCACTCAAAGCGAAAATTACGTAAAACTCCGTATGGGTCTTCCGTTCCTTACAAACGCAAAAACCGAAGTAACGTTAGGATACGGATATTTATATGACAAATATTACCAATCAAATACGGTTGACTATTCACAAATTCAGGCAGATAGAAGTTCTTATCGATTGGCAATGGGGTCACTACGTTTTGAAAAAAATACTCTGAACAGTTTTATGTTTCCGGTAACAGGAAATCGAGTTTCCGTAATCGGAGAGGCCGTTTATGGACGAGAAATGTTCAGACCCTCCGACCCCAATTTACACACTGAAAAAGCGACTCACTCATGGTTGCAACTTTCTGGAACTTACGATCAATATTTCAATACCGCACCCAAATTCACACTCGGAGTACGCAGTGAAATAGTTGTTTCCAGCAAAAACTTTTTCAGTAATTATACTGCTACTATTATTCAAGCTCCGGCATTCACTCCTACCCCGCACAGCAAAATGGTCTTTAATGAGGCTTTTAGAGCAAACCAATATATTGCTGCCGGGATTCTTCCTATTTGGAAAATCATTAACAATTTACAATTACGTACAGAGTTATATGGATTTGTACCCTTTTTTGAAATTAAACAAGGTAAAAACAATCAGCCTTATTACGGACGCTTCATGAACTCTTTTAAATATATGGGAGAAATTGCTTTAGTGTACGATCTGCCTTTTGCCTCAATCAGCATTTATACTAATCATTATAGCTACCCCAAAAAGAACTGGAACTTCGGTATCGGGTTAGGACTATTATTATATAATCCTAAATTCTTAGAATAAGAAATTGTTTAAATTTAGCCCGGACATTTCAAGCGTTATCATCTCTTGATTTGCATAATCTATTTTCTGCAAAAAAAGATTCTGATTTATTATTTGCAAAACAAAAATTATTTATATCTTTGCATTCGAAAAATGGCTCCGTGGCTCAACTGAATAGAGCATCTGACTACGGATCAGAAGGTTACAGGTTTGAATCCTGTCGGAGTCACAAAAAATCCTTTGAGCAAAATTGCTTGAAGGATTTTTCATTTAAATCTATTTTGTTTTGTAAAGAATTATCATATATCACTGCTATTTTAAAAGCATTCCACAACTTACTCAAACAAATGTCTATAAACGACACAATATATTATAATAAACTAAGGACATTAGCAACAATTGCCGTAATTACCATACACGCATCAAGTACATTATTTTACCATAGACCTATAGGAAGCGAGTCATGGTGGATCGCTACATTTTTCGACACAATAGCAAGATTTGGAGTTCCGATATTTTTAATGATTTCGGGAGCTTTATTACTGCCTAAAAAAGAGGATATGAAAAGCTTTTACTCAAAGAGGTTGCACCGCATACTTATTCCTTTTTTATTATGGCTGACAATATACTATTTCCATAATCTCCCCGTAAACATATCTCTATCCGAAAAATTTTATCGGTTATTGAACGGAATATGTTCCGGAAGCAGTTATCACCTCTGGTATATTTACATGCTTGTGGGAATATATTTGGCTATTCCCGCAGTACGTATATGGGTACAGAATATATCTACCCAAAGTATTCGAATTATTTTGTTGTTCTGGGGAATATTACTTCTACTAAGGCTAACCGATGAAACCGGTAAATTGGTAAAAAGTCTCAATATCGAATTTTTTTACTACTTGGGATATCCTATTGCCGGTTATTATTTATCGATACTCAAATTTCATAAACCTCATCAAACAATACGCAGATTTTCAATTGCAGCTATTATCATCGGAATACTTCTAACTTTATCCGGAACTTACATCCTCTCTCTATATAAAGGAAAAACCAACGAGCTATTTTTCAATTGCCTCTCTCCGACTGTTGTGCTCATGTCTTTCGGAATTTTTCTATTATTCAAACATATCGAATTCAAAAAAGAAAAAATTCCCGGAAAATGGATATGCACTTACAGTTACGGAATTTATTTATGCCATGTATATGTATTAGAACAATTAAAATCTGTATATTGGATTAAATATACCTATTATATACATCCGGCAATAGGCATTCCGACATTAGTAATTTCTTGTCTGTTTCTATCTCTTTTATTGATAATGACAATTCACAAAATACCCAGAATCGGAAAATATATTTCGGGATAAAACAAAAGAGGTCAGATAAACCTGACCTCTTATTTAATTTAGAGAAGGGTGAAAGATGGGGCTCGAACCCACGACCCTTGGAACCACAATCCAATGCTCTAACCAACTGAGCTACATTCACCATTTTCAATTGCGATGCAAAGATAGTATTTGTTTTTGAAACATACAATAGTAAACTATACTTTTTTATCAAAAACCAAATCAGATTCTTGTAATCCCACTTTTATTTACTCAGAAACAGGCTCTAAGAGTCTGCTTAATTTTGTTTAGAACAGTTTTGAGAGTCTCTTTCAAGGATATTTTGTTGTTTTTACGAAAAGAAAATAGCAGGCTATCTGATGAGTGAAAATAGGAAGACAGACCAGAAAAAATACAAAAATGATCTGATAATTTTTCTATATTAGAAAATTTAAACTGCTTTTCTAAGCCTCTCTAAAACTCATACTCTGTAACCGTACCTTTATTTTGTTGTGAAAAAAGTTTCCTTGTGTCTTGAACAAAACGGGTTAAAGGAATCGACAAAGATGATGGTATAGAATCGCCTTTAGCCAGCCAACGAGCAGCCGGAAGTACGGTAAAACCTTGTTCCGGAACATGTACAGGTCGCTGAGTAAATATCAGGGCATAACGAGGATTTTCGATACGAATATCCGATGAATCCTTTACAACATCAACTTTAAAAACAATACTTCCCATTGTTGTTCGGGTTTTCATATTAGAAATAAAATTACCTAAAGAATATGCGACTACAGACTTAATTCTACCTATAGAATCCAAACGAGCTTCAATCGGTTGTACTACGTGAGGATGCGCTCCCACTATAAGATGTACTCCGGCATCGACCAATGTATCCGCTAATTTTTTTTGTGAAACATTCGATAGAGTTCGATACTCGTCCCCCCAATGAGGACACACAATAATCACATCAGCTCCATTTTTCTTTGCAGTTTCTACATCTCGTAATATATTCTCGAGTTGTATATAATTAACGATATAAGGAGGACGCACTTGTATTCCATTCGTACCATAAGTATAATTCAAAAAAGCCAATCGTATTCCGTTTTTTCGTAAAAGTAAAGGATGTAAACGTTTACGTTCATTTTCAGAGCAATATGTTCCTGCACGAAAAACTTCCAAAGAATCCAATTGCCGTATAGTACGCTCCAGTCCCTTTTCTCGACGATCAAGACAATGATTGTTTGCCGTTAAAAACAGGTCGAATCCGGCCTTTTTGAGAGCCTGAGCAAAAGCATCCGGAGCACAAAACTGAGGATAACCGGAATACGGAAATCCGCCTAAAGGAGCTTCCAAATTAACAACAGCCAATCCCGCAGATTGTATTTCATTCTTGACTTGTACAAAACACGAATCATAATCATACCCCGATGGAGTCCGGGCATCTTCTATTTGTGCCAAATGCTGCATCGCATCTCCTGCAAACAAAAGCGTAATACGTTGTTGAGCTTGTATATATACTGAAACTAAAAAGAAAAGGGACAGGAGATAAAATCGTGTTTTCATAAATTAGAATTTATACGGTTATAAAAATAAACTATCCTGCTTTAATTTCAAAATATTAAAACAGGATAGTTTATTCTCTTTTTTAATTCGTCAATCTTTATAGATTGCTTTCTTTCCTGCCAACAGTGTATTACGCATTAAAGAAACGATTGTCATAGGACCGACACCTCCGGGAACAGGAGTGATATATGCACACTTCGGAGCAACCTCATCAAACTTCACATCACCGGTCAGCTTAAATCCCGATTTTGTTTTATCCGAAGGAACTCTCGTCGTACCGACATCTATAACAGTAACTCCTTCTTTTACCATATCCCCTTTCAAAAATTCAGGAACTCCCAATGCTGCAATAATGATGTCTGCCTGTAAACACATTTCCTTGAGATTTTCAGAGTAACTATGACATACGGTAACTGTCGCATTTCCCGGATTTGACTTTTGCATCATCAACGTCGCAACCGGTTTCCCTACGATATTACTACGACCCAATACGACACAATGTTTCCCTTTCGTATCAATGTCATAACGCTTCAACAACTCCATGATACCGGCTGGAGTCGCCGACACGAAACATGGTAATCCGATAGACATACGTCCGACATTGATCGGGTGAAATCCGTCCACATCTTTCCGATAATCGATTGCCTCGATCACCTTTTGTTCCGAAATATGCTTAGGTAAAGGAAGTTGTACAATAAATCCGTCTATATCTTCATCTTTATTCAATCTATCTACCTCTCTGAGCAACTCTTCCTCTGTTACATCACTCTCAAAACGAATTAATGTAGATTTGAATCCGCATTGCTCGCATGCTTTCACTTTATGGGCGACATAAGTTTCACTCCCTCCATCATGCCCCACTAATACAGCCGCTAAATGGGGAATTTTCCCTCCTGCTGCTTTAATTAGCTCAACTTCCTGAGCAATTTCCTGTTTTACCTGATCGGCAATAGCTTTCCCGTCGATTAATTGCATATTATTTAATTTTCAAATTTTTAGATCAATCAAAACAAATATAATGGACTCTATTCATATTACAAAATAAAGAAAGGAGAAAGTAAAAAACTCTCTCCTCTCCTATATCAAAATTCATATCAGCGTTTCATTCTGGGCATCATTTTTCCCATTTTTCCACCCGCTACCATTTTCATCATTTTCCGTGTCTGGTCAAATTGTTTTATCAACCGATTTACTTCCTGTATTGATGTTCCGCTACCTTTTGCAATTCTTTGACGACGGCTGCCGTTCAACAATTCAGGATTACTCCTTTCTTTCGGAGTCATCGAATAAATAATGGCTTCGACGCTTTTAAATGCGTTGTCATCAATATCTATATCTTTAATCGCTTTACCGACACCCGGTATCATCGAAGCAAGGTCCTTCAGATTACCCATCTTCTTGATCTGCTGTATCTGGCTGATAAAATCGTTAAAATCAAACTGGTTTTTCGCAATTTTCTTTTGTAATCGCTTCGCTTCCTCTTCATCGTATTGTTCTTGAGCTCGTTCCACTAAAGAAACAATATCACCCATTCCGAGAATACGGTCTGCCATACGTGCCGGATGGAAAACATCGAGAGCATCCATCTTCTCGCCTGTTCCCACAAATTTTATCGGTTTGTTGACAACCGTCCGAATCGATAACGCCGCACCACCACGAGTATCTCCATCTAATTTGGTAAGAACAACACCGGTAAAATCAAGACGATCATTAAACTCTTTCGCTGTATTAACAGCATCCTGCCCTGTCATAGAATCGACAACGAACAGTATTTCATTCGGGTTTATGGCATCTTTGATCGCTTTTATCTCACGCATCATCTCTTCATCTACAGCGAGACGTCCGGCCGTATCAACAATGACCAAATCCTGTCCGTCCTGACGAGCTTGTTTAATGGCATTCTGTGCAATCTGAACGGGGTTTTTACAATCCGGTTCGCTATAAACCGGAATGCCGATCTGCTCACCCAACACTTTCAACTGTTCGATTGCAGCAGGACGATAAACATCACAAGCCACCAATAAAGGCTTCTTTCCGCGTTTTCCCTTAAGCAGTTGAGCTAACTTACCGGAAAAGGTCGTTTTACCCGAACCTTGCAGACCTGACATCAATATCACTGCCGGAGATCCGGTAATATTGACGTCGACAGAATCTCCCCCCATTAACAAAGCCAACTCATCATGAACGATCTTAACCATTAACTGGCTCGGCTTCACAGCCGTAAGGACATCCATTCCTAAGGCTTTAGCCTTAACAGTATCGGTAAATTGCTTAGCAACTTTATAGTTAACATCGGCATCGAGTAAAGCTTTCCGCACATCTTTCAAAGTTTCGGCAACATTAATTTCCGTAATTTTGCCCTCACCTTTCAATATTTTAAATGACCGCTCAAGTCTGTCGCTTAGATTCTCAAACATGGTAATATTTCCGTTTTAATTTCTGAAAGTGCAAAAATACAAAAAAGGTTGAGATTATCTACGAGCCAGTTTAAATTTTCCGATAAGGAAATACGATCAGGTCCTCTTTATGTTTTCTTTCGGTCTGTTTTCCCGTTTTCGCCTGTCAGATAACTCACATCCCCTTTTAAAAACAAGACGACACCCTCTCAAACCCGACACGAACAAAATTGAAATAGGCTCTATATCTTTTTATTCCACCAATCGGCTTTTTTCAAATATACAAATGAAAACAGCAGTAAAACACCCCAATAAACATATTCTACAATCCAACACGATGCAATATTAGGCCGCAAACGGAATATCAGAAAATAGATTGCCAAAGTATAAGCAACAGCCGTAATCAATTCTGCCAACAATGCAGAACGTGTATTTCCCGTTCCCGACATCGTATTGAACCAAACACTTCCCGGCACGGCAATGAAATAGTATCCCAACATCACATACAGTGCAGGAATGCAATCTTGAAGTAAAGATGCAGAATCGGTATATATCCTCAAAACAGGAGCAGGTATCAGATAGACCAATGCCATCATCGGAATAACAATCATATAGCAAAGACCTATTATCCGACGGCTTATAGACATAACCTCTTCCGGTTTTCCCGCACCGATTGCATTGCTCACCAACGAACTTGCAGTGACAGCAAATGCATTTACAGGCATAAAGAACAACGTCGATATACTACGCACGATATTCGATACAGCCAAAGGTCTTTCTCCCAAATGTTCTATAGAAATAAAGAAAAAGAACCACGTGATAATAGGCAGAAAAGATTGCAACATAGTCCATACCGAGATATTCAATATACGGGCAATTACTTTAACATCGACATGTATCGTCTCAAAAAAAGCATATTTATGAATATCTGCTTTGCAAATTGTATAAATAATAAAGAAAAACAACGAAAGTGCTTCAGCAAGTACAGAGCCTAAAGCTGCCCCGGCTATTCCCATTTGAGGACACCCCCACTTCCCGAATATAAACATATAATTGAATACAATATTTGCAATAGCCATTACCAATGCGTTCACCGTCAATATCTTAGTCCGAGTTATTCCGACATAAAACGCACGGAACATGACAGCAACAAAAGAAAAGAATAACCCATATATCCGATAATCGAGATATTGCATGGTCGCACTGAAAACTACCTCTGAGGAAATGATACTCCGCATTAGATGAGGAGCATAAAAATGAGAAATACCGAACAACACAAATGCGAGAATAACCAAAAACAAGCTTCCCTGCACAACTATCGTTCCGATACTTTCATAACGTTTCTCTCCGTTACGTCTGCCGATAAGAATTTGAGAACCGATACTGAACCCGAATCCTATCATATAGATAGCCATATAGAAAACACCGGCCAAAGCCGAAGCTCCTAATTCGATTTCTCCGACATGCCCTAAATATGCCGTATCAGTAATGTTAATCAAATTCTGAACAACGAGACTGATCAATATGGGATAAGATATTTTCCAGATCTCTTTTTTTGTATACATAATTTACAATATCGTCTAAGTGAAAGAAAACCCATCGAAATGACGGGTTTTCTTAATTTATCTCTATCGGAAATGTCAAGCCACAAATCTCGATTTATCTTATTGTCAATATTAAATCAGCTTATTTGTCTTTGTATCGGGAAATATTACAGCAGGAGTAAAGTGTTTAGCTTCTTCAAAATCCATCATCGCATAAGCCATGATAATCACGACATCTCCCGGCTGCACTTTACGGGCTGCAGCTCCATTCAAACAGATAACTCCTGAGCCACGTTCTCCTTTAATAACATAAGTAGAAAAACGTTCACCATTATTATTGTTTACGATATACACTTTCTCGTTAGCAATAATATTAGCAGCATCCATCAAATCCTCATCAATCGTAATACTACCGATATAATTCAAATCGGCTTGCGTGACCGTAACCCTGTGTATTTTCGATTTTACTACCTCTACCAGCATTTCTTTTTGTTTTAAATTCAGGCTTTCCATTAACGGCGATAAGCGATATTATCGATCAGTCTCACCTCCCCGCAATATACCGTAATACATCCTACAATATAATCCGAATCTGACCAATCATTTACCGAGAGCAATGTATTCCCATTTACGATTTCAAAATATTCCACATCTAGATCCGTCACAGAATTCAATGTATTCACGACATAGTCTATCGTTTCAGCAACTGAATGTTGTTCGGCAAAGGTACGACTTTTAAACAAAGTCTGAGATATGCTCACCGCATTTTTTCTCTGTTCGGGGGTCAAACGTAAATTACGGCTGCTCAATGCCATACCATCATCTTCTCTCACAATCGGACATGCGACAATCTCCACAGGATAATTCAACAATTTTACCATTGAACGTATGACAGCAATCTGTTGAAAATCCTTTTCACCGAAATATGCCCGATCGGGCTGTACGGCATCGAACAGTTTACTTACAATTTGAGCGACTCCGTTGAAATGTCCCGGACGATATTTGCCTTCCATAACCTCCGCTACAGCTCCCAAGTTAAAAACCCGAGTATCCTCAACAGGATACATCTCTTCAACTTCAGGAGCAAATGCTATTGCACAACCTGCAGATTCTAACAACTTACAATCAGCATCCAAAGTACGGGGATAATGCAATAAATCGTTTTTATCATTAAACTGAGTAGGATTTACAAATACACTAACCACACAAATACTGTTTTCCGCAACACAACGTTTCACCAATTCAAGGTGTCCGTTATGCAATGCTCCCATAGTCGGGACAAGCCCCACAGTACCGCCATTGGTACGTATTTCAGCTATTTTCTTCTGTAAATCAGCTATTTTAGTAACAACTTCCATTACCATAATTTTAAAAATCGGTGCAAAAGAAGTAAATAAAACCCACATCCCGAAGTATTCTGACAAGAAAATTAAAAAAACATACTATCAAGATACCGAAGAAGCATACTTTTCCAATAAAAGCTTAGCCTAATTTTCCGATAAAGTGATTTAATTATACGGGCTCTAACAAAACTTATTTTATCTGCATTTTTACCCGATATAAACGGAAAGCTTGTTAATACTTCTAATATTTGGAGATTCAAGATGATTTTTTTATTATATTTGCAGAATAATATTGAGACAAGAGAAATTTATAAAATGAAAGCCACTAAGGTATTATTTATTGCACAAGAGATAACTCCTTATTTGCCTGAATCGGAAATAGCGAACGTTTGTCGCTATCTCCCTCAGGGAGTTCAGGAAAGAGGTCGTGAAATAAGGACATTCATGCCCAAATACGGGAATATCAACGAACGGAGAAACCAATTACACGAAGTGATAAGACTTTCGGGAATGAATCTCATTATCGATGACACAGACCATCCCTTGATCATAAAGGTCGCATCTATTCAGGCAGCCCGCATGCAAGTATATTTTATAGATAATGAAGATTACTTTCAACGAAAATTCACTACCGAAGACGAAAACGGAAATAGTTTTGACGATAACGATGAACGAAGCATTTTCTTTGTGAGAGGTGTAATGGAAACTGTCAAAAAGCTTCGTTGGGTACCGGACATCATTCATTGTCACGGATGGATGACAGCATTAGCTCCTCTTTATATTAAAAAAGCCTATGCCGAAGACCCATGTTTCAGAGATACCAAAGTTATCTACTCTTCTTATAATAATAGTTTCAACTCTCCTTTCCCGGCATCTTTCTCCGACAAACTTCTATTGGAAGGCATACGGAAAGAAGACTTGAATTTTACTGATAAACCGATAGATTTCTCTGAACTCACTAAATTGGCCATACGTTTTTCGGACGGAGTCATTCAGGCAAGCGAAACAATGCAGCCGGACATTCTCGAATATACTAAAAATGCCGGCATTCCGTTTTTACCTTATCAAGATCCGGAGAACTATATCGATGCATACAACGAATTTTATGACGTTGTATGGGAAAACGCTCATAAATAATAAACCAGTATGAAGTTAAATTGGTTATTACCATTTGTCCTGATCGCCTTAACGATCTCTTGTAATGACGACATTAACAAAATAGGGACATCGATCGACGATACACTTATTTCTATTAAAGTAGATAACTCTTTAGCATATACAACTGCCGATTCGGTATATTCTATTCCTGCCGGTCCTGTCACGAATCGTACCATTATTCAAATGCTCGGAGCTGTCGATATGGTAGATTACGGATCTATACGTGCAGATTTTCTTACTCAGATGAGACCGATAGCCAAATTCGATTCCAGACTGGTTACAGAAGATATGCTGGATTCTTTGGTTCTCGAACTCGGATTTCTGCCCAGTAGCTTTTTAGGAGATTCTCTGACCCCGATGCAAGTAAGTGTATATCCGCTTAATAAAGTGCTTGAGAAACCGATATACAGCAATCTTGATCCCACAGATTATTTCTCACCTGAAGAAATACTCGGACAGCAAATTTATACAACTTCTCGGCAAAGTTATCCTGATTCGTTAATCAATAGCGACGGTTCACGAATCATCAAAATCAAGTTAGCACGTCCCGGACACACATCCAAAGAATTGGCACAAGAATTTTTCAAACTATATAATGACAAAGGCGGCATATTAACAGAAAGCGATATAGCAGACTTCTTCCCAGGTGTTTATGTAACAAATACTTATGGAAAAGGCGTATTGATCAATATTCTTTCTTCAGTAATTAAAATATACCACGATACGTACGTATATAACGACCAAGGCGGTGGTGGTCTGGAAGAAAATGAAGATATAACAAATGACGACGGAACTCACCCCCTTGTAGTAAACAAAGCGACAACTTCTGTTTTGGTTTCAAGCAATGAAGTTCCGACAATCAACCATATCATATCGACAAACGCATCTTATATAGAAAATGCCATTGCCGATGACCGTGCAATTATAAAATCTCCTGACGGTTACGATGCCCATATAACTTTCCCGGTTACGGACATTATAAAAAAATACCGGGAAGTAGTACCGGAAGAAGCTGAAAATACAGGAGCTGTATCTGGATTGATAAACGCAATAAACTTTTCAATTCCCATTAAGAAATCAGCAAACGATATTTTCTCAAACTACGGGCTTACCCCTCCTCCCTATCTATTGCTGATGCGCGCCGGAGGAAAAGTTGCCGACAGTAATGGAGATATTGTAGAAATGGACAAGAATCAGTTCTTCCTCGATCGCAAATTAACCGATGGATTGAATTACTTCTACGCATCTTATAATTCAACGACAAATACCTACGATTTCGGAAATATACGAGGATTTATTACCAATATCATACAAAAAAATCCCAATGGAGGAAGCATAGAAAACGGTTATCCCATCGATTCCGATCTCATTCTTGTCCCAGTTATGCTTTCTACAACGACCAGTGATTATTACGGGACAATAATCAATGCAATAACTCCTTACATCTCAGCTCCGACATTTGTCGAACTTGATACGAAAAATATAAAAATTGAGATGGTTTACAGTACAAAAACATATTGATATATAGGAATATATAATTTTAGCACCTAAAAAAGAAAAAAATTGGTGCATCAAAAAGTAGTATTTTAGAAAAAAAGCACTACCTTTGCACCGTTTTCGCCGCAATAGCTCAGTCGGTAGAGCGTTTCACTCGTAATGAAAAGGTCGCCGGTTCGATTCCGGCTTGCGGCTCAAAAACAAAACCGGATTCGGCAATGAAACGGCCGCGTGGCTCAACTGAATAGAGCATCTGACTACGGATCAGAAGGTTACAGGTTTGAATCCTGTCGCGGTCACATATTTATAAAACGGCTCCGTGGCTCAACTGAATAGAGCATCTGACTACGGATCAGAAGGTTACAGGTTTGAATCCTGTCGGAGTCACTTTTACAGTTCTCATATGTATGAAGGACTGTTTTTTATATATTAACAACCGAATATGATGACCATACGTCTGGCAAAAGAAAATGATATAGAAGAAATCATGGAATTAATTACCAGGACAGTAATATCCGGACAATCATCTTCTGGTTGGAACAAAACTTACCCCACCAAAGAAATTTTCGTTAAAGATATAGATAATCAGTATCTATATGTTTATGAAGACAACCATATTGTCATCGGCATCATATCTCTTATTCCCGGACCAGATCCCGACTACCAAAGTATTATATGGAAAAATTCCGGAACATCACCCTTAGTATTACATCGACTATGTGTTGATCCTCATCGACAAAGAGAGGGCATCGGAAGCCGATTAATGAATTTTGCAGAAACATTTGGCCGTGAACAAGGATACACATCGTTACAACTGGATACCCGCATCAGCAACCATACAGCAGCAAACCTTTATGAACAATTAGGATATACAAAAACCGGAACGATAACAAGAAATCGAGGGAATTTTATATGCTATGAAAAAAAACTCTGATAAAACAAGTGCGATTCTCTATATAAAATAATATCGACTTTTGGAATATATCAATCTATTTTCAATATATTTGAATTGAGAATTCATCAAAAAAAGGGAATTATAAGTTTTAAGCTCTATTATACAAACTTTTAAGCAATAATCATATATTTATTGTGTAAATTTTTGCAGTCAAGTACAAAAAGAACAAAAAAAATATATTAATATTGCTCTTAAATTCAACAATATATATTTTAAATATTATTTTAAAAGTCTGTATATAAATAAATTATACACATTGGAGAAATTCCCTTATCATTTAACAACAAAAGGGAAATCATAAATTATGAAATTTGAAGAGAAAAATATATTGATTGAAAAAGGAAAAATAGAACAAGAATATAATCTATTATTCAAACGGTTATATCCGGGATTGATGTTTTATGCAAATCGCTTTTTGGATGAAGATGAGGCAGAAGATGTAGTACAAGATGCATTTGTAGAATTATGGGAAAAACGAAATGAAATAGACTTAGGAGATTCTATCCACACATTTATGTACCGTTCGGTTTATTTTAAGGCTATCAACATAATTCGACATAAAAATGTAGAAAATAATTACTCTCAATCTTTAATTGATATATACCAAAAGAAAATAGATTACTTTCATCCGGATGAAAACGATACGATCCGAAAAATGGAAAGTAACGAAATCAATAAAGAAATTTTCTCGGTAATAGAGTCTTTACCTGAAAAATGTAAAGAGGTCTTTAAACTGAGTTATCTCAATGATATGAAAAATAAAGAAATTGCTGAATTACTGAATATTTCTTTACGAACTGTAGAAGCCCATATGTATAAAGCATTAAAATTTCTTCGTGCTAATTTATCCCACTTGATGCCTGTTATTTTATGGATACAAGTATTTTTTATGAAATACAAGTAAGTGTTTTACAGCAACCAGTTGTTTTTTTATAATAAAAGATTTATATAATGAATGAATTAGACGAAATACTATTATTGAAATATTTACAGAACAACTGCTCAGAAGAGGAATTAGCGATCGTTAATTCGTGGATGAACTTGTCTAAAGATAATCGTAATCGATTATTAGAGATGGAAAGAATTTGGCATTCCGGAGACAAAATCCGTTTTGCAAAAGAGAGTCATATACTCCGCGCCGAGAAACTTTTATATAGCCGAATCAAAGATATAGAAGAAAAGAAACAAAATATCAGCAAATCAAAGTGGCTATATTCTACAATAAAATACGCAGCCGCCATCATCATTTTATTCATCGGAACATACTTTGCGATAAATTACTTCGGATTTAATGTGACTGATTATGAGATTGTCTCTACTTCAAAAACCGATCCTGTACGGCAGATTATTCTACCCGACGGTACGAAAGTGTGGTTAAACCACTCTTCTATTCTAAAATATCCTAAAAAATTTACTGAAAAGAAACGAGTTGTAGAATTAGAAGGTGAGGCTTATTTTGAAGTAACAAAAGATACCAAACGCCCGTTTTCAGTACAGAATGAAACTTTAGACGTACAGGTGCTCGGAACTGTATTTAATATGAATTGCGATAAAAATAGACAATTGGCAGAAGTTTCTCTAATTCGCGGATCTGTCAAAGTCACAGGAAAACATGACGAAGGAATGATTGTTCTTTCGTCGGGACAAAAAGCTGAATTAAACAAATCAACGAAACAAATGCACGTAAGAACATTCAATACGCAACTCGATGCAGTTTGGCATGACGGAATGATTCCATTCGAAGATGCGACAATCTCGGAAATCGTTTCGACTCTCCAACATTTATACAAAACAGAGATCATTCTATCTCCAGACATTGATAAAAGCACTTACTCCGGAGTTATTTATCAAAAAGAAAACCTCGACTCCGTATTACTTAATTTGACATTAGCCATGCCGATAGAATATACAAAAAATGAAGGCAAAATATACATAAAACCGATTAAAAAGTAAATCATCTTATACAATAACAATTTATCCTTAAACGGTGACAGGCAAGAAAGCGATTCTTTCTTGCCTGTCGCCGTTTAAATTTTGTAGATCAAGAAAATCTCAACATTCACATAAAAAACAAATTTTCGAGTAAGTGTTTTCTCAAATACGACTGTTTTATATGCAAAGGGGGGAAAAAACAAAGGAATTTATCCCTTTATGTGTTTGATTCAATAATAAATACCTATGAAAAATGTTTTAACAAAAAAGAGGCATATAAAAATAGCCTCGATGATTCTGTTCTTGTTTCTTTCTACACACTTAACATTCTCACAAGTTA
Source organism: Coprobacter fastidiosus (assembly GCF_030296935.1). Lineage (NCBI taxonomy): Bacteria > Pseudomonadati > Bacteroidota > Bacteroidia > Bacteroidales > Barnesiellaceae > Coprobacter > Coprobacter fastidiosus. The sequence goes on from NZ_AP028032.1 coordinate 1,116,600, forward strand.
CTTTGTCTCTTAAAAACGGGACTTTAGGAAACATTATCCAAACAATTAAAACTCAAACTGAGTATAAGTTTTTTTATGATGACGAACTAACCAAACTGAAGGTCGGAGATATAAACGAAAAAAATATCCCGGTAAAAGAGTTATTAAACAAAGTATTGCCACCCATCGGCGTCACTTATAAAATAGATTCTCAAATCATTTATCTATACCCCAATAAAAAAGAAATAAAATCTACGCCGAAGGAAAAAGACTCAAAACAAATTATAAAAGGACAAGTAACCGATGCTTCAGGAGAACCTCTAATCGGGGTCAGCGTATCCGTAAAAGGATCGACATCCGGAACAATGACCGACATGGACGGAAATTATACATTAATCGTTCCGGAGGGATATAAAGATATTCAATTTTCTTACGTCGGCTTTAAAACCGAACAGCACGCAATTAAAGGAGATAAAATTAACATTCAAATGCAAGAGGATACTCATACCCTCGACGAAGTCGTCGTTACGGCATTGGGAATCAAAAAAGAGAAAAAAATGTTAGGATATTCGGTACAAGAAATAAAAGGCGACAAGCTCAACCAAACCGGAGATCCGTCTATAACAGGAGCTTTACAAGGGAAAGTTGCAGGTTTGCAAATGACTACATCAAATACCGGATTAAATGGATCTACCAAAATAACCATACGAGGCAATAGCTCTCTCGTAGATAATAATCAACCGTTATGGATCGTAGATGGTGTCCCTTTTACAGAAGAAAGTACTTCCACTGCTTCTGCATACAGCGGATATGACCGAGGAAGTACTACTGTCGATATTAATCCAGAAGATATCGAATCAATATCCGTTTTGAAAGGTCCTAATGCTGCTGCGTTATACGGATCAAGAGCCGGAAACGGAGTGATCTTAATTACTACGAAAAAGGGGACAAAGTCTAACGGATTCGGAGTCACATACAACAACAACTTTACATGGACTCAAGTCGCTTCGACATTGGAAATGCAAGATAAATACGGTCAAGGAACAAATGGTATATACAGTGACACGCCTTATAGTTTCGGGCCAGAGCTTGACGGACATGAATATACGACTTTTACCGGAGAAAACATCCCTTTTCAAAAATACGGAAATAAACTAAAAGATTTTTTCGATACGGGATTTGCTCAGACTCATAACGTCGCTATCGGAAACGTAAAAGAAGATTCTAATTACAGGGCATCTTTCGGAAGTACAAATGCCAACGGCATATTTTCCCGTGAAAAGATGAATAAAATCAATGTAGATCTGACTGCTGGGATGAAAATGAATAAATACTTGTCTATGGATTCCAAAATATCCTTATCTCGCACTAAAACCGAAAATCGTCCCCTCTACGGGAAAAACGGTATTGTATATCAACTATTATTCATACCCAATAATATCCGGTTAAGTGATTTGAAAGATCATTATATGTCTCCTGAAAAAGCTCATATCAATTGGACAGGACCTTTTGAAGAAGTATTAAATCCCTATTTTATAGAAAATCAATACAGCAATAATGACGAACGCTGGAGGGCATTCGGTTACTATACTGCAAAACTGAACTTTACCGACTGGTTACATGGCTCAGCCAAATATGCTTTCGATTATTATAACACAACCTTCAAAACTACGGACATTACCAAATGTCTGGATGTCACGACTCTAGACGAACAAAAACAAGATCGATTAGACCGATCAGAAAGTCGTTTCTTCGAACAAAATGCAGAATTTATGTTGTTAGGAAATAACAATATCGGAGACCGCATACAAATAGGTTACTCTTTAGGAAGTAATATCATGATTCAACAAAGGACAGGACTAGATGCATTCTCTGTAAACATGCGAAAAAAATTAGTATGGCAGATGAATTCCGCATTAGGTGTAAACGGAGCGAATGCTTCATATATGAAAAAACAGATCAATTCGGTTTTCGGAACTTTCCAATTTACATTTGACAATTATCTTACTCTCGACTTGACAGCGCGAAATGACTGGTCTTCTACATTACCTTCAAATAACCGGTCATTCTTTTATCCTTCTGCCAATTTAAGTTTTGTAGTAAGCGATTTTATTCGTAATCAAAATTGGGCGCTTCCGGCTTGGTTAACATTCGCAAAAGTAAGACTTTCGGCGGCACAAGTAGGTAAAGATACCGATCCATATCAACTGTGCAACTGGCTGAATTATAAGCAAAACGGGAATACAGGAGATTTAACTTCTCCCGATACTTCAATCAGAGCTAATGCTACCTTAAAGCCTGAAATCTCTACTTCGTATGAAGGCGGATTAGAATTAAAATTTTTGCAAAACCGGTTAGGAATAGATTTTACCTATTATAACAGTCGGACAAAAAATCAAGTGTTAATAGTCCCGATGACCGGTTCTTTCAACGGAAAATATATCAATGCCGGACTGGTAAGCAATAAAGGGGTAGAACTCATGCTATACGGTACTCCTGTAAAAACTAAAGATTTTTCATTTGATCTTACAATAAACATGGCTCACAACCTCTCTGAAGTGGTAGAACTAACACCAGAAAAGAAAGAAGTCATATTTAACGAAGGAGAGTCTAACTTTATCATAGACGTCGGAGCTCGTGAAGGAGGGAAATTAGGAGATATCTACCCGATACAATCTTACAAACGCGATAACAACGGAAATATCATTATTCGCGATGGTTACCCATTGATCGAAGAAAGCAAAGGTAATGACCGTAAAGCGATCGGTAATATACAACCTAAATTACTAATGTCTGTTACTCCGTCATTTGCATATAAAGGTATTTACCTGACTGCACTTTTCGACATGAAATTCGGTGGAGATATAGTATCCATGTCCGAATCGGTAGCTACAAACTACGGTATGGCAAAACGCACAGAAAATCGGGGAACAATTACTGTAAAAGGAGTAAATGAAGACGGCACACCCAACACGACAGCCGTTGATGCAGAAAGTTACTACAAACGAATAGCCAACGTAGCAGAAGAATTCTTATATGATGCATCATTCATCAAGCTAAAAGAGCTGTCACTCGGTTACTCATTTCCCAAAACATTGTTGAAGAAAACTCCTTTTAACAGTTTAAAAGTCGCATTTGTCACCCGTAACCTTTGTTATTTGATGAGTCACACTCCGGGAACAAGCCCAGAAGGAGGTTATGATACGACAATGTTTTCTCAAGCATTCGATTTCACATCCATACCTTATACACGAACATTAGGATTTTCTGTTAATGTCGGATTTTAATCATTTTATTTGAAAATATAAGATTATGAAATTACATTATATTACGATATCGGCAATACTTCTATCTGTGACATCATGTGCAGATTTCGATAAAATAAATATCGATCCTGAAAACTCTATATACGTAGGAGCTGGAGATACAGGGAATGACTCAAACGATGACGAACGTTCTACCAGTATAGATTTTCCTGAAACCATCCCGGATGACGAATTAGCTTTTGCCAAAGAAAACGAAGCATCTGTTGAGTCAGATTTTAAAACATTCTCGTATGAAGGGATGTACAACGATTATCAAAAAACGACAAACTTAACACATGATATATACGCAGGATATTTTGCCAACAACCACCCATCTTTCGTTAACGAGTCTCCCAACTATCGTTATACCGATCGCTATTCATCAACACGCTGGGAACATTTCTATCGCGACCGTTGCAAAGAATATTCCCGACTAACCCGTGTATTCAAATATGTTAATCCCGAGAAATACAAAAACGCATTTTATATCACCCGCATCTATTTCGCCTTTTTGGGAGTACAAATGGTAGATACATACGGAAATATTCCTTTCTCAGATTATGTTCGGGGACAAAATCCGCGAGAAAAAGCCAGATACGATACAGGTGCAGAAGTATATGACATGTGTTTTCGCATTTTAGCCGAAGCCGTAGAAAACATAAATCCCGACGATGCAAGTCAATTCACATTCTCCGGGAATAATGATAATTGTTATCATGGAGATGCCTCAAAATGGGTCAGATTTGCAAATACTTTGCGGCTACGCATGGCTTTACGGATATCTAATTATGACCCGGATTGGGCTCGTAAGGAAGGAACTGCCGCATTAACAGCTAAAGGAGGATTAATTCAAAACAATGAAGATAATATGCGTACAATACCGAAACACGCTCCTACCGATTTAGGAGGAGACGGTATCGGTGGCAACGAAAATGTTCATGCCATGTGTAGCTATATTTATTTGGATGTCGTTATGTCTAAAGACATGGAACTGGCATATAAAACACAAAGTTCACGGGATGATCCTCGTATGCAGGTATGCTGGTACCGTCCCACACCGACAACTCAATTAAAAGATCAAGATACCGAAGATACTTCATCAGAGTTTACGGGATGTGCAATCGGCAGTTCCGATATAGACCGCTCTTCAGCTAAATATTCGGTAATACGCAGTTATTCAAGAAACTCTACGACATTAGATAACTCACGATGGTTTGGATATGCTCGTGAATCTGTATGGTTGAGTTATGCCGAAACAAAGTTTCTCCTTGCAGAAGCTGCATTAAGAAACTGGGGAACAGAAAAAGATGCAGAGACATACTTTAAAGAAGGAATTCAAGCATCCTGCGACTACTACGGAATCTTATCACGACTCACAACAGCTTATGTTAACGGAGTTATGAGCAACCTTGACGAAGGAGTATTTACTAACAACAAAGAAAAAGCTTTAGAAGCTATCATAACACAAAAATGGTTAGCTGTTTTCCCGAATGGAAACGAAGGCTGGGCAGAATTTCGTCGGACAGATTATCCCCGTCTACAAAACCATATCGGCAATATATCAGAAGATGTCCCCGTCGGAAAATTCATCAAACGCATCCGTTACCCGAACAGCGAATATACCAGCAATCAGGAGAATATACCCCAAAATTACATCGATCGTCAAGATACCAAGATATTTTGGGACATAGCTGATACAAATAATGATTCGGGAATCAGACAGACTCCTGACAATTTCAGATGACAATGTAGATTTTCGGATTAAAAATATGTAATGAAAAATGAAATTTATGACTAAGTGTTTTTATGACGACCATACGTTTTATAATTATTAAATATTGCACAACCAATAATATGTTAATTTTTAAATCATAAACCGATGAAAGTGAAAAAACTTTTTTTTCTTGTGTTGCTCTTTTTATGGAGCGGACAAATTGCAATGTCCCAACAACCTTATGCACCATGTTGGCATCCTCTAAATTTAAAAGGATGGAATCCGTCAATGGATCCCGATTTTCAGTTCAACAAAGCTACAATAAAATTGCAACCCCGTTTTCAAAACATAAATTTGAATGCAAATCCTTACCAACATTACGAGGGTCAATTATGCGCTATGATAACTATGAATGATGCATGCAGCACGACTCCATCTCAAGATGCTTTCAATTTCATCGGCTGCAACCCCACATTCTGGCAATACATCGATATATTGGTTTGGTGGGGAGGCTCTGCCAGCGAAGGTATCATCGTACCTCCCTCAGCCCCGGCAATCGATGTCGCCCACATGAATGGAGTAAAAATACTGGGAACTATATTTTTCCCACCATCAGCTTATGGTGGCACAGGAGAATGGATCGATCAAATGCTGACAATGGAAAACGGAGAATATATTTACGCTAAAAAACTATATGAAATCGCAGTTGCATACGGTTTTGACGGCTGGATGATCAATGAGGAAACTTATCATGGAGGAAATCCGGGATGGTCTGGATTTATCAAAGAATTTGAAGACTGTAAAAAAGCCGACGGCAATGATCACATGATTATCGGCTGGTACGACAATTCTATGAATGTAAGCTCTCGTCAAGGGCTACTACAAAACGGCATTTACTACATGCAAGAATACGCAAGTTCGAAACATATTAACGAAAATCTTCAAAGATGGTTAGGATTCGGCTGGGACGAAGAAGACTTTGTACAGAGAAATTATATGGGATGCCAACAAGATATAGCGAGCGATGAATTCAGTAAAATATTTTCGAAGAACAAACACAATGCTTCTGTTTTTATTTTTAAGCCAGAAGAAACGACTTGGAAAAAATTCGTAGGAAATCTTATCGGCAAACCTTCAGCATCCGGTGAAACGGCTTACTCTGCAATGAAAAGCTCTTTCAAAGCCGAATCTACTTATTGGGTACAAAATGCAAATCCTTCATCTACCGATGGTTGGAGTGCACAAGTTTGCGCTCTGTCCACAGCTATGTCCGAAAGATCTGTCATTCAAAATACACCTTTTATTACCTCGTTCAGTGCAGGATTAGGAAAGCATCGTTTTGTCAATGGAGAAAAACGAAATACACAAGATTGGTATCATAGAGGTATGCAGGACATTTTACCGACATGGCGCTGGTGGACCGAAGCAGGGTGTAATTTATCTTTCGATTACAATTGGGATGATGCTTATAACAACGGAACTTCTATCAGTGTCGAAGGTTCTTTGACTGCGAACAGAGATAACCTAATACGGCTATTCAAGACGAACATGATTATCAAATCCGGTGACAAAGTACAATTAGTTTACAAAACATCAGTATCGGGCTCGATTGAAGTTAAGTTAGGTACTTCTAACAACACCTTTGATTTAGAAACTTTCAAACTGAATACTGTAAAAACAGAAAACGGATGGACAATAGGAGAAGCCGACCTTTCCTCCATTTCAGGAAAAACGGTATGCGTCATCGCATTAAATTTCAAATCAACCTCAACAACCTCCTCCTATACAGCATCTTTAGGACAATTAGGTATATTCAACAAATCATATACACCTTCTGCTCTGCCGGTAACTAACTTAAAAACAGAAAGTAAATTAACAACAGAAGGAGGCGATCTAAGAATTACATGGGATGTACAAGAATCTACCGACGTACATCATTACAACATATACATGACTCAGGGAAACGAAAGAAAATTGATCGGTCAAACTCGTAACGGAGGTTTTTACATTCCTGAATTTAAACGTACATCCACAAACGAAACATCTGTAAAGATAGAAGTAGTTACAGTTTCTAACGATTATAAAGAAGGTATTCCCTCTGTTTTAGAAGTGAAATATCCTTCTCGTGAACAAATTACGGTCAAATGCTATGCTTCTCAAACCTTAGTAAAAACAGGAACTAATGTTACAATTACGGCGGAAGCCGATAATTCTCCGACATCATATACTTGGGCAATACCGCAAAATGCGACCTTGGTAAGCGGACAAGGTACTTCAAAAGCTGTTTTCAGCTTCTCACAGGAAGGTTTGTATGACATTTCCGTTACCGTGGCAAACGAAGTTGCCAGTGTGACCTATTCACAATCTAACATGATAGAAGTAAATAATGATAAGTCATTAGAACTGGTAAGTGTTGACAAAAGCATATATTCTTGCAGCAAATGGAACGAAGGAGACAATGAAGCTCCGGAATATCTGTTAGACGGTAAATATTCTTCCGATGATGTAACCATGCATGAGAAATGGTGTGCATCCGGCAATCGGGAATATACAGTTATTATAGACCTTGAACAGATATATAACATATACAGAACCCGCATAATGGACTGTCAGGTCGCAGAATCGGGAGATAATTTCAACAATTACCGAATATATATCAGCAAAGATGCACAAGATTGGAAACCCGTTATTGAAAAAACCGAACAGAGAAGTGTAAAAATTAAAGATGATTATATTGCTCCTACGGAAGGTCGCTATGTAAAACTCAATATATACGACAAATCTCCTTTTACAATACGAGTATGGGAATTTGAAATATACGGGACTGAATTAGGAGAACATTCTATTCAGCAACAAGAAGATCTTGTCATGGGTCTTTCTGCAGAACAAGAAAATAAACTTACATTTGACTGGGGCGGCGAAGCTGATGACGATTATGCTTTTACTGTCGAATCATTCAATGAAAACCTACTGACTACAGAAATAGGTAAAATCGATTTGCAAGCCAAAACCGTAAGCTATAAAATGAAAACCGGTACGGAACAAGGAGTTGCAAAGGTTGCCGTACATTTCAGAAAAGGAGAATATACCCGATCTACGATATTCAATGTGAATGTCACCGATCTGGAAAATATTAATCGAGCTGCCGGAAAAATAGCTACGATCCTAAAAGCCGGTACAAGTTATGATGAGGACGATGGCATGACTCAATATCCTTCCATCAAAAAACATATAGAATATCTGACCGACGAAAACGATGAAACATTCGCAATGACATCTTATGATGAGGTAGATACCGAATTAGAGTTTGATTTAGGGGCTATTTACGGAATCAATAAAGTCGAAATCGTACTGAAAAATATTTCCGGAGTAACTGCAGTTCCTAAGAATTTAAAATTTTATGCTGCCGATGACGAAACGAAAGAATATCGTGAATTTATCTCAAAATCCTGCAATGTAGGGACAAATACATACGAAATAAGCAGACAAAACATGCGTTTTGTAAAATTAGTTCTCCCTGCTACCGATGAATTAATGGGGTATGCCGTATGTGAAGTGCGCATTTTCGGAAAAGAAGTCGCAGATAAATATATGCCTTTAGAACTAAGCGGGTATAATATAGACATCATTGCTGAAAGCACTCCAATACAATCCTCTTCAGTTGCTATGAGCACTCAGACAAATAATCTACCGTCTTTTGTATGGGTTAGCCGGAGCATATTGCCAGAATACGGATTACCTGAAAGCGGAAAAATAACCAGCCAATCGGGAGTACGCTACCAATTAGCACCATATAACGGAGCTAATGCGGTTAAAAGTGTAGGAAAAGAAAATGCTATTCTCTCTTTAAATAAAGGAGTAAAAGCAAAAAAAATACATATTCTGGTAACCGCCGGTCCAGGAGATTCTCCTTATTCGACTACTAAAGCCGCCTATGCACGGGTAAGATATACTGACGGAACTACGGCAGACCACAATAACGGAAGCTTTTTCTGGATGAGAAGATTCAACAACCTAAATGAATCAGACCAACAAGTAACAGCCAACCCGATTGCAATAAAAGGAATAAAAGGCTACAATTGGAATAGTGAAGCTTTATTCGATTCAGAATGTTGTTTAGCAGAAATATCGATAAATACAAATCCAGAAAAGGAAATTGCATCCGTCGAACTGCAAGGTTACCAAAATGACGAATGGGGATATATTTTGGCGGCAACAGCAGAAGAAGTTAGCTGGATCGTAGGAATAGAAAAATCTACCGCAGACAATTCCGAAATCAAAATTTATCCGAATCCCGTACGAAAAGGAAATAGTCTGACCGTAGAAACTACCGATGCAAAAACAATACGTCTGATGACATTACAAGGAGTAACGATTTCTAATCAAAATATAAACACTCCGATAACGACTATTCAGACAGACAATCTGACAACAGGCACATATTTATTAATAATTTCCGGAAAAGACTATACAAAGACTATGAAGATCATCGTAAAATAATTCAAATTTTATAAAATCTAAAAAAGGCATTGAAAAATTTCAATGCCTTTTATTTTTATTCATTTTTTAAATAAGTGTTTTTTACGCTCTTCTTGTTTTATATATAGTTTATCAAACTATTTTCAACCTTAAAATAATATCTGTTATGAAAGTAAAAAAATTACCACACAGATCTCTGCTATTTGCAGGAGTATTTTTAACGGGAGCTTTCTTCGTCAAAGCTATATCAGAAGAACATACCCTATCCTTTCCAACAAATCCGAATACCAAAACCACAGAAGAAGTCATCCCTCTCACAATTTCGAGCGGATTCGATAAAGATTTCATCGCAGAAGCAAAACCTGCACAAACCCATTCTTCTGAACGTATGGATGATGTTTCTTGGGTATATTACAGTGCAGATTTACAAAGTTCAGGAGGTCTTCCTTCCGATGGTATAGTAAAATCAGGAAATGTCACTTATCAATTAGCTCCATATACAGGGAACAACGCAACTCGAATCGTTGTGAAAAACAAGGAAGAAAAAACTCTGACTTTCGGCAACCCGGTAAAAGCTAATAAACTGATGCTTTTAGCAACCAGTACTAACGGGAAATCGTTATTCCAAGTTACACTCAACTACGATGACGGTTCTAATGATACCGCCACAGAGCTATCTATAGATGACTGGAACGGTAACGAAGGTGCTATTACAGGATTAGGTCGCATTTTCCGTACTTGGAAAGAAGGCGGTTTTGACAGTGGAGCATACGATGACGATATTGACGGAGCTAATTTCAGGCTTTCAGAAGTTTCGATAAGCAGTGACCCCGCCCAAATAGTAAACTCGATAACTATCAAGGGAACAGGAAATGAAGGATACCTGATTCCGTTCGCTGTATCGGCAATTATCGGAGGAGAAACGCCAGAACAAAATACTCTCGAGATTCAAACTATAGAAAATCAAAATGTCGAAGTCGGGAAAACAGTGGCAATATCAACGATATACAGTCTTGGAGGAGCTAAAAAGGATGATAATTTTAAAATCGATATTACTTCAGACAATACCTCTGTAACAATTTCAGACATATCCAACACAGAAGACAAAATAAATTTCTCTATAAATGGCATCAACAAAGGAACTGCCAATATCACTGTTACTTTAACAAACGGAAAGTTTGTTAAAGAAATTTCTTTCAACGTATCCATATCTGAGAATGTACAAATTACAACAAAATACGTCCCAGTAAAATTAGTCGGTTATACTAAAGATATTATTGCAGAAAATAAGCCGGCATCTTCATTTACAAATGACGGAATGGATAACGACGGTAAAGTATTTTATACCACAGATGTGAACAGCATCGGAGCTCTTCCTGCAAATGGAATCATAATAGGAGAAACCAGCAAGGCCTCTTACCAATTAGCTCCATATAATGAAAATAACGCATTCTTCTCCGATTGTTACAAAGCTGCTGGATTAACGAATATTCAGTTTGCAGAACCAATAAAAACAAAAGAATTAATGATATTGGCAACTTCTGCCAACGGATCATCGGATTTCGGTAGCGGAGAAATTTATTTCTCTGACGGAACAAGTCAGTCTTATAACTTCTTTACGGTAAACGATTGGTTCGATCCCAAGAACAATGTAGCGGTAAAAAGTCTTTATCTTATTGAAAGAGGCAACGATGCCATCGATGAAAGAAATTTCGGATTATACGAAAATAAATTAACGATTTCTGAAGAAAATATAGGAAAAGAAATAAAATCAATCTCTTTTTTAAATGAGTCCGGAGGCTCAAAACCCGGATCAAGCGATGCATCCAGATTATATGTATTCGCTGTTTCTGCATTAGTCGAACAGACTCCCGTCAACACTTTAGAACTGCAAAATTTAGACAATCAAACGGTAGAAATAGGAAAGTCTTTGACGTTATCCGCTACATACAGTTTAGGAAATGCACCTAAAGAAGAGAATTTTAAATTCGACATTACATCGGACAATGCCGCAGCATCTATTACAGAAATTTCCAACACAGATTCTCAGGTCAATTTCAATGTAAATGGAGTTTCCGAAGGATCAGCAAATATTACTATTAAACTGACAAATGGAGAATTTAGTAAAGAATCGACCTTCTCTATCTCTATTACCGCAGTTGAAGAAGAACCTGCGTACATACCTGTCACTTTAACCGGATTCAATAAAGATGTTATTGCAGAGGATGTTCCGGCTTCCGGAACAACAGATGCCGGATTGGATAACGATGGCAAAGTTTTCTTCGGAAACAATGTCAACAACGGTACAGGAGCACTTCCTGCAAACGGAATCATAACAAGTATCAACAGTGGCGTAAAATACCAATTGGCTTCTTATGAAAGTAATAATGCTTTCTTCTCCGACTGTTACACCGACCGAGGTTTAGTTGAAATTCAATTCGCCACTCCCGTAAGTACTAAATCTTTAATGATACTCGCAACCTCAACGAATGGAGCATCTGATTTCGGTGCTGGTAGCAGTGGAACAGGAAAAATCACATTCGAAGACAATACAACAGAAACTTATTCATCAATCAATGTAAAAGATTGGTTTCAATCGGGAGAACCTGATGCTTCTACAGCCCAAAACAAACTCTATCTCATTGGAAGAAATGATAATGCCATTGATACCCGCAACTTCTCTATATATGAATATAAATTAAACATCACTAATTACAAAAAGAAAATCAAATCTATATCATTTACAAACGAATCTGGTGGTTCGAAACCTGGAGACTCTTACGCTTCAAGATTATTTGTTTTCGCAATTTCTGCATTGCAAGACAATACTCCTACTCCAGTAGAGCCTGTCATCGACCCGATCGAAAATACAACAATAAAAATTGGGAATGAACCTACTACCATAAACGCATTCTTCAGTTTAGGAGGAGAAGAACAAGGATCTGATTTCAGTATTAAAGCCATTGCTAATAATGATTTTATTACTATCTCAAATGAAAATATAAGTAATGAAACTTATTCTTTTGATATTGCGGGAGTTACTGCCGGAGAATCTATCATTACTGTTACACTCATAAACAACGGGCATACTATCACTCAAGATTTTTCCGTTACTATCGAACCTAAAGATCCTGTAGTAAACATTGCCGAAATTCCAAGACAAACATTCAAAAAGGGTGAAACTATTTCTGTAAAAGTAAATTATGACTTCGATGGAGAAGCAGAACAAGCAGATTTCAGTTATATGGTATATACAAATATGGTAATAGACCCTAATGTGAGAATCTCCAATGTAAATATAGACAAAGACGAACAAGTTATTTCTTTCAACTTAACAGGTATAGGAGTCGGATCAAGTTATGTGAATGTCTATGTTTTCAATAACGGAACTTCCGCTACCCAAATATTTACGGCAGAAGTAAAAGAACAGACAATAACCGGACTCGACTCAAAGTCGGAAAAAACGATCTCCATTTATCCCAATCCTGTTAAACACGGAGAAAATCTAATAATCGAAACTGAAAATGCTCAAATAATCCAGATTATAAATCTACAAGGTATTGTCATGAAAACAATAAAAGCTCCGGCATCAATCGAAAAAATCGATATAGATGAATTTATACCCGGAATTTATATGGTAGCTATCAAAACAGAGAATAATCAAAAAGTAGAAAAAATCACAGTTAAATAAAAACAATTATTTGAGTATTCAATAAAAAACGTTTCCGGTTCATGAACCGGAAACGTTTTTTATTGAACTATGCTATTTTTTAATTATACCGACAAAAAACATTATTCAAAAATTCTACAATATCTTTGTCAAAACCAATAAATTAGACAAACATCAATGATAAGATCTCACCCGTTTTTTCAATGCATCTAAAGCAAATACAGAAGACATTGTCTTTATTTCATTCCTGTCCGAAACTTTATAAAGAACTTTCTTCGAAAGTTTATCTATAACTAATAAATGTACAGGATTTTTCGCATCGACATGCCCGACCCAGTTGGTAAGAAACAATCGTCCATCTGACAAATAATGCATACCTCCGGCAAATTTCAGAGTTCCCGGTAAATCTTTATTCGTCAATGACCAAACAATATTTCCGGCCATATCATATTCAAATACACCAGGATTATTATCTTTATCCGTAACAGCAACTAATGTATTTCCCGATGGCAAGCGTATAACCGAATGTGCACCTCCGGGAACAGGTATATTCCAGACTGCTTTTCCATTTTCGTCATATTCAACAACCGATTTACCGCCATAATGCGCAACCAGATAATGCCCATTGTCCAAACACCGGGCATTCCTCATAAACGCATGTCCTCCGGTTTTTACTCCAAACGGCAAAATCGATACATCTTTTACAATACTACCATCGGGAGAGACCTCTAAAAGTCGTCCGTTATCACACTCTCCGATAAATGTATTTCCGTTTTTCAAACGCTGACAAGCAAAAATATTACTTTCGGACGTATAATGGAAAATCGTATCGTTTTTCCGGCTAACCTCAAGAACTTCTTTCCCAGCCGTAAATAAGATATTCTTATTAGGAAGCACCCAAATATCATTCGAATCAGGAGCTTTGTGTTCCCATACGATTTCACCGTTTTCTTGAATAAATACTTTACCTTGCGAATAATCACAAAATGCAAAAGACGGTCCTCCGGCAAACAAAGACCCAAAGGAACACAAAAACAGAACAGACAAATAAAAACGTTTCATAACAAACCGAACAAACACGACTATAAAGACAAGATATACTCTTCTAACTCTTCAATTTCTTTTTCCGAAACGCGTATGCGAGGTCCATGTACCTTTAACATATCCTTCATCGTAGCACAACGTCCATCATACAGATACGGAACAGTTCTCCATATTTCGATCAACGTCGGAACATCCATTTTTTTCCCGACCTCCGTTCCCGAAGCCCAATCTACAGGATATAGTTTTCCATCTGTAAAATAAGGTCCGGAATGACATGATAAACAATCTTTATCAAAGATCGCTTTCCCCTTATTAGCTTTTTCAGAGAGACGTCCATTTTGCAGATAAGGGCTCGGCAAAGGTTTTAAAGAACGCAGATAAGCATCCATATCATCAGCAACCGATGGCGGAGTAACAGCAAAAAGAATATATTTTATTCCGGAACGTACCGCTATTTCAGCATTTGCACGAATCCCTGTCACCATACAAGGAGGCGTCTGGTGTGACAATAACAAAGATTTGGTATTTTTAGGATTACCGAGGCCATCATTCAGCAAATCCCAATTCAAGCCGTCTGCACGGGCATCATTCGGATGACAACTTGCACAACTTTGCCATCCTTGAAAACCTAATGTCGCATCATGAAAATACATATTCCCTCTTCCTTCGGCAGAAGCAAGCATGTTATTGCCCAACTTCCGCTGTACATCAAATACATCCCCTTTTGCGACATGGATATCTCCTGAAAAATATCCCGCAGCATATAAAGTTTTTCCGTTCATTGCTATGGCTCTTATCCCTTTCCCCCCGACAGGTTGGTACTGAGCAATACCATAAAGCATTCCGGCATCATTCATCACATTCTCCCACCCGTTATAAGATGGTGTTACCGCTACTCCCTGTTTTGCCTGAGCCAAACGATCATGCAATTTTTCTCTATCTATACGACAAACCTCATGTACTCCCGACAGAGCAACACAAATCTCTTTATTATCGGGAGAGACCATCACTTGCCAAGGATTGGCAGCTCCTTTTTGAGGCGTATCTAAAAGTACAGTTACTTCCACCTTCTCATTTTTCAAATCCACAATAGTCAGCGCATTCGTGTACATCCATCCTCTATCCACCTGATTTGTAGGCAACTGATATCTTGCTAATAAGTGGGTTACATAAGCATGCTCACCTGTAACATCTGTCGTCACAGACTTTACGTCAGTTGACCCATTCGGCAAAAGCAACCTCTTGATAACCTTACTTTTTTCTGTATCGATAATATCCATTTTAGCAGCAACCGGAAAAGCCAAAGCCGACATCTCAGGCATATTATTTACAACTAAAATACGCCTTCCATCAGCAAAGGAAACAGCCCCGACAGGTTCACGCCCGACCGAAATCTTACAAATAAGAGAACCTTTGTCACAATCATATTTTCTAATCTCATTATTATAACGTAAGGTAGCCCAAACAGCTTTACCGGAAGAATCTATCAACAAAGAAGAGGGCGAATAACCGGTATCGAACGCCCCCAACACTTTCATGCTCCTCCCGTCTATCTTATATAATTTTCCGGATACTCCATCGGAAGAAACCCACAAAGAGCCGTCAGGCATAACAGTTATTGCCGTTACCGGAGCATTTAGGGCAATTCTCTTTTTTACAGCAAGTGTTCGAGAATCGACTTTCAACAATTCCGAAGAGAATCTATTGCCGACCCATAAAGTCTTACCATCTGTCGAACAAGCCAGAACATCCGGAGAAACAATATTTTCCGATGCAGCCCATATCTCGGACATTCCCCAAAACAACAAGCAAAAATTTATAATCCAAACCCTCATCATTTTACCATTTTTTCATTTAAAGAACGAATATACTCTCTTATATTTTCTCTTTCGGCACTTTTTGCTTGCTCTCTTTTTTTATCATAATAATCATAATAAGCTTTTTCTTGCTCAGTCCAATTATTCGCTTGTCGATAATCACTGATAAACGGAACTAAAAGATCGATCCACAAAGCAAATACATCTATTTCATCCTGAGAAAGTTGCGTATTACCATGTCCGGACTTCAACCGTTTTATCAAATTACTCGTCGCCGATCCTGCCGAATAGGGACGCAATACGGACGGCTCTGAAAGCGCACTGATCCAATTTACTTCAGGGTGATCAGTCTGTCCCTGCCACGAATCGTTATCCCCTGTCGTCTTACGAGCATGCGTAAGATTTAGATAAGCGTCCGAAAACATTCGTTTAGTTTGATTATCGACAACCTTCAAATCTCCTTTTAAGCTCATAGGATGTTTTACCCCGTCATGACAAGAAATACAATGCTTATCTATAATCGGCTGAACTTCATTAATAAATCCGAAATTTCTAATCCCTTTATCATCTATCGGTACGATCTTTTGTATTTTCTTATTCATCGCATCCGAAACCGGATGTTGCGCCGAAGGGACAGAGTTTTTATGTTCGTGACACCCTACGCAACTTTGAATTTCACCCGGTTGCAAAGTTGACCAGCTTCGCATGGTTTGTACAACATGCCCGTTCTCATCTAACGCTTGGAAATAAAGGGGTTTTCGAGAAGGAACTTCAAAAAATGCCGAACCATCAGGTTCTACATCAACCTCCCCTAAAACTTTTTTCAAGTCCCAGCTCGCATTACCAACTCCCACCGGAGAGAAGGCATGACCTCCTCCGCCCTTTCCATGCCCATACGCACAGCCTACTCCGGCCGCCCGATATTCCAACTCTACAATACGCAATTTCTTAACCGTACCCGGAGTCACTCCTTTCATACTACGCCCCTCATAGATATTCTGTAAATAATATATCCCGGTATTTTTTGTATAGTCGACCATATTCACTCGCTGGAAAGGACGCCTACGAGGTGCAACCAGTACCGGCTGATTACAAGATATTTTAGAATCAGCTACCAAAAGTTCTCTTTCTCCATCGATATTCATCCAATAAATAGCAAATTCTATGGGAGTACCGATATTATATCCTAATGGAGTATAAGAAATCAAAAAGTCAGTCTGATTTAAAGCAAAAGGATGCTGAAACTGCTCACCTTCTTGTCCATATCCATCCACACGCACAGCTTCCGGTTTTCGTACAGGAGCAACGAACATCACACCTTCATTTTCATCCCGTCCGGCTTCAGGATCGATAATAGCAAGTTTTCCGTGCTGAGGATTGTGATGTCCCATAAGCACAGCCATCACCTTACGACTTCCTGGTATAGCACAAGGCTGTGTTATAGTAGTCGGGAACCAACTGTTTCCACCATAATATTCAGCCTGTCCTGTACCATCAAAATTCATCTGAAATAAAGGTTGAGGGAAAATCTGCCCCCGATCATTATAGTCCCAACGCGTATATACTACCCTACCGTCTTCTAAAAGAACCGGATGTAAGGTATGAACCTGATCGAATCCTATCTGACGCATATATTTCCCGCTCCGGTCACAAATAAAAAGATTACTCACTTCTGTAAACCAACAATCGACAGAAGTTCCACAACGAGTCGAATTAAATAAAATATTATCATCGGGGAGATATATACCCTCAATATCAGCAAATCCTATTCCGGACGTTACTTGCTTAACTTCCCGAGTATCAAGATTCATTTCATACAAATGAAAATCATCTTTTTTAGAAGACTTTTTTAATGAGTATAAAATATGTTTCCCATCAAAATGAACTTCAGGATCACGAAAAACTCCTTCAGGAGCTTTTCCCAAAAGCTCTTGTTCTCCCCAAATTCCTTTCATTCGCAATAAAGACAATTCGCTGTCCGGAATAAAACATTTTTCGCCTCTGGCATCGGACAATCCCTCTGTATAGGCAAAATAAGATGGGCGAAGTATATGAAATTTAGTAAAGACAATTTCCGGCTTATTTTTCAAGAATACCTGCAACCTCTTTTCCCTCCGTTCCACACAGGCATCGACATAGAGGGATATAGCCTTCGACAAAGAAGAGAAATTATCTTTTACCGGATAAGAAATTCCTAATTTCAATAACCGTAATTTCACTTGCGAAGCCATATCACCGTCAAACCAATCTATTTTTTCCCCATCTTGCAACCACCAATCATATCCCACCGGATATTCTTTCATTAAACTTCTATGAAAATTTTTCTTCATCCGATCAATCTCTTGCTCAGATGATTTTCCGTTCAAACCCTTTATTTGAGCGAATGCATCTTGCAAGCCGACACTAAAACGGTCTGTAGATTCGGGATATGATTCTGCAAAAAGGCGGGTTCCCAGCATCCAAATGCAAATACATAGTAGGTATATTCTCATATTATACATATTGTGTGTGTTTTCCTATATGCCAAAAATAGAAAAAAAGTATAAACTAATCATGATGAATTCAGAATAAAAAAGAAAATTCGTGTATTTTTTACAACAAAATAGAATTTCTTATTTCCCAATTTCTTAAAAAAGTTTTCAACTACTCTAAGAACCTAACATGATGATATTTCCTTATCGGAAAATTTAAATGGGCTATAACAAAAAAAACACATTAAAAATACCTTTTAACAGCGACATCAATAAAATAATGATACTTCAAGCTATCAAATTTTCCACATCGAGAACTATTTCAAAAAAAATAAATTTATTATCGATACACAAATTTACCCTCTTTTCCGTACATTTTTACCTACCTGTTTCCACCCTGCATTCGTATGTTTGTTATCAAAATTTTAACTACTAAATTTAATATCGAATGACAATGAACAAACATTTATTGCTGATTATCCTGTCATTTATCACATGGATAACACCTGTAAAAGCAGAAGATCTGAAACTCTGGTATGATCGCCCCGCCGATTATTGGGTGGAAGCCCTTCCGTTAGGAAACGGAAGATTGGCAGCCATGGTATACGGTACAATTCTACAAGACACGATCCAGATCAATGAAGATACTTATTGGTCAGGAAGTCCGTATAACAATGCAAATCCCAATGCGAAAACACATTTAAATCAAATTCGAGAATATATCAATGACGGAGAATATGCCGAAGCTCAAAAAATAGCACTGGCAAACATTATTGCAGACCGCAATATTACCGGGCACGGCATGATTTATGAATCTATCGGTAATCTGCTATTAGATTTTCCGGAAAGCCATAAAACTCCAACAAATTATTATAGAGAGTTAGACCTTTCCAATGCAATAGCGAAAGTAACTTACACAGTTGACGGAGTAGATTATACACGTGAAGCATTTACATCATTTACCGACGATTTGATTATCATCAAAATTTCCGCATCAAAACAAGGAATGGTAAATTTTAACACATCTTTTGTAGGGCCGTTGAAAAGCAACCGAGTCAAAGCATCTACCGAAATCGTCAGTGGAACAAATAATACGATAAGAGTAAAAAATACACCCGGCAAAACTGCTGAAGAAAACATTCCCAATCTTTTAAGACCGACAACCTATATTAGGGTAGTGGCAGAGGGAGGAACTCAATCGGCAGACAGCAGTAATAAAATACTAAAAGTCTCTGATGCCGACATCGCTTACATATACATCTCATCAGCCACAAACTTTATAAATTATAAAGACATAAGTGGAGACAGCGATGCAAAAGCACTTTCCTATTTAAACAAGTTCGACAAAGATTATGAGCAGGCAAAGAATGATCATATCACCCGATATCAAGAGCAATTCGGACGAGTTTCTCTTGACCTCGGAAATAATAGCGTTCAAGAAAAGAAACCGACAGATAAACGTATCGAGGAATTCTCCAACACAAATGACCCGTCATTAGCATCTCTCTATTTTCAGTTCGGACGTTACTTATTGATATCCAGCTCTCAACCGGGATCACAACCGGCTAATTTGCAAGGTATATGGAATCCGAATGCAGGACAATATCCTGCATGGGACAGCAAATATACGACAAATATAAATGTGGAAATGAACTATTGGCCTGCAGAAGTAACCAATTTGAGCGAATGCCACCAACCGTTTCTTGAAATGGTGAAAGATGTAAGCGTCACCGGACAAGAATCTGCAGAAACGATGTATGGTTGCAGGGGATGGACACTTCATCACAATACCGACTTGTGGCGCTCCACAGGCGCAGTCGATAAAAGTGCCTGCGGAATATGGCCGACATGTAATGCATGGTTCTGTTCTCATCTTTGGGAACATTACTTGTTTACCGGAGATAAAGAATTTTTATCCGAAGTATATCCTATACTCAAAAGCGCTTGCGAATTTTATCAAGATTTCCTTATTACCGACCCCAAAACAGGATATAAGGTCGTCTCTCCATCAAACTCTCCGGAAAATCATCCGGGACTGTTTTCTTATGTCGATGACAGCGGAAACAAACAGAATGTCGCACTTTTCAGCGGAGTTACAATGGATAATCAAATGGTTTTCGACTTACTTAAAAACACGATCGATGCAGCCGAAATTCTCGGTAAAGACGCCGACTTCGCAGCAGATCTGAAAAAGTTGAAAGATCAACTGCCCCCTATGCATGTCGGAAAATACGGACAACTACAAGAATGGCTTGAAGACTGGGACAGAGAAACTTCCGGACACCGTCATGTATCCCATTTATGGGGAATGTTTCCCGGTAACCAAATTTCGCCATATACCAATCCTCAACTGTTTCAAGCAGCAAAAAAATCATTAGAAGGAAGAGGCGATGCAAGCAGAGGATGGTCTATGGGCTGGAAAGTATGTTTATGGGCGAGACTCCTTGATGGAAATCATGCATATAAATTGATACAAAACCAATTAAAATTGAAAGACCCTAATGCAACAATTGATGATCCCGACGGTGGTACTTATGCAAACATGTTCGATGCACATCCACCTTTCCAGATTGACGGAAATTTCGGATGTTGTGCAGGTATTGCCGAAATGTTGTTGCAAAGCCATGACGGGACAGTGCATCTATTACCTGCCCTACCCGACGCATGGTCTGAAGGAAACGTAAAAGGATTAAAAGCTCGTGGAGGTTTTGAAATTGTCGATATGCAATGGAAATGGGGAGAAATTGTTTCGGTAACGATAAAATCCAGTATCGGAGGAAATTTGCGCATTCGTACGGCAACTCCGTTAAAAGCTAACGGAAATTTCACATTAAGTGTTGCCACAGGAAACAACAGCAACCCGTTGAATTCTGTTTACGAAATTCCCGATCCAATTATCAAAGACGAATCTAAAATTCCGGAATTAGTATTACAAGAAACAACAGTATACGATCTTCAGACAGAAGCCGGGCAATCTTATACATTAGTTCCTGTCAGCAACATCTATGAATGGACAGGATCTTCATCTTCGACCTGGAATGAAGCAAATAACTGGAATCCGGTAGGAGTTCCCGGAGATAAAGATTTAGGCATCGTCAACAGCGGAGAAATCGATATTAACGGAAATTCTTTTGCCGGAAGTATCAGCATACACGAAAATTCCATTGTCAACATATCCAAAACATCAGAATTAAAAGGCAACTTATCTTTTGAAGGCGGTTCTGTAAAGAATGATCAAAACGGAGTTATTTTCACTGCCGGAAGTGCATCTATCGAAAATAACACGAATTTTCAAATAACAGGTACTTTAATACTTGCAACTTCGATTTCAGGAGAAGGCTCTATCGATAAAAAAGGTTCAGGAACACTAACTATACAAGGCGACAACAGTAACTTCAGCGGGGATTTGAATATCAATGACGGTGAATTAGCTGTTTCGGGTATGAATGCAGCAGGAACAGGAAACATCAAAATCGAGAATTCTGCTAAACTGACCGTAAAATCTGACAATTGTCTTTTTCATAAAACTAAAATAGAGGTAGCAGAAGGAGGAAAAATCAACCTCAGCACAAACATTTCTTTAAGTGAAGTCTATACAAATAACAATCTGCTCGCCGAAGGAAAATATACAGCATCTTCACTACCTGCATATTTGGAAGGAAACGGAACGTTGACAATCACACATCCTCAATATCCGTTTATATGGACTCCTAAAGATAATAAAAAATGGAATGTGGCGGCCAATTATACTCCCGCCATATTGCCCACAGAAGGAGACACCGTAATCGTTGAATCGGAAATAGAAGCTGAAACAGCGAGTTTTCCGGTAATAATCTATCTGAACAGTGCCAATATCAGGTTAAGAAAAGATACTGAAATCAAAGAATTATATATGGCAGGCGGCACTAAACTTAACTATGCAACCAGTGGAAGCGGTTTCTCTCTGAATGCTCCGATCCATATTAATGGAGAAATAAATCTGCAATTAAGTGGAGGTGAGATAAATGCAATGACTTTTCCCGGAAACATCGATGGAAAATCTACCGTAACGATAGATAATAGTTCGAACAGCATAACTGAAGCCAGTATTGTTTTAAAAGGAAATAATTCGGAATTTTCAGGAATATGGAATATCACGAACAGTCCTCGTACCGAAGGTTCTTCTATCTGTATATCAGGGGAAGGAGCAAATGCTTTCGGTGCTTCAGAAATACAAGTAGGTGCTGGAAACAAGGTTATATTTAAACATGCAAACGCCGCAGGAGAATCGACTACATTATCCCTTCTTTCCGGAAGTAAAGCTGTTATGAACACAAACGGTATAGTAGGCAAATTGATTTTAAACGATACAGAATATACGGAAGGAACATTCGATGCAAATTCTCATTCTGAATTTTTCGAAGGTAATGGGACACTGACTGTAAAAGGGAATACTTCCGATATTAAGGAAGAAACCGTCCAAAACGGGAATCAGGCCAATTACCGGAACGGCATTCTATCACTGCAATATCCTTGTGAAAATTTATGTATTTCAGATATGCAGGGAAGAATTCTTCTTGATAAAATCTATGGACAGCAATTTTCGATAAAACTGAATAACGGCATCTATCTTATAAAAGCCGATAGCCAGATCATCAAACTAATCGTAAAAGAATAACACCCTTTTTTGTGCTCGTGTAAAACGAGCACAAAATTATTATCATTAACTTTAGAACTTTACTGTATGAATATTAAAAAACTTTTTGGAAGCATCGCTTTTTTAAGCTCTCTGCTACCTCAAATCTACGCAAAAGAAATCAATGTTACCACTCAAACTTTCAATGAAGCTTATACTCTAGCCGAAAGCGGAGATATATTATTGATGAGTAGCGGAACATATAATAAGCAAATATCTTTTCCCTCAGACAAAAGTATTACTTTAAAAGCGGAAAAAAATGCAGAAGTGGTTATTACTTTCGACATAACGGGAAATGACGATACATCTGAAAATGGAGGAGGATTGATCTTCGATGGCGTAAAAATAAACCGTTCGGCAGATTATTTTATAAGCGGAAATTTCGGAAATATATCTACTCTGGAATTCAAGAATTCAGAAATTACGAACATTGGACGTTGTCTATTACGGACAAGCAATGAAGGCACGATAAACAACATAGAATTCGAAAATTGCTTAATCCACGATTGTGGAAATAACGGATGGAATTTTTTATATCCTAAACATATCGTTAAAAAGGTATCTGTAAAAAATTGTTCACTGTATAACTATTTAGGCGAAAGCTTTTTCTCTCCTACCGGATCGGACAATAACAATATATTTACTTTTATTTTTGAGAACAATACGGTTTACAAATGGTCTAAAGATACAAAATACGCTATTTGCAACACGGCAAAAAATTACAGTACAAATTCTATTTACAATTTCACAAACAATATTATCAATGAACCGGGAGTAAGCGGCAAAACACCATCGATTCTAAATGCAACCGGAGGAACACTTACTGCCGAAAAAAACCTGATTGTCAACTACGGCGGATATAACCGGACAGAGACGATAAACGATATTACTTTAGAGAGCTTAGGATTAACCACTATCGGATTTCCCGATGCCGCCAACGGTGATTTTACCATTTTATCAAGCTCTCCATTAGCTACCGCAGGAAAAGACGGCAAATGTGTGGGAGATGCGAGATGGATCAAGCAGGTCACATCTCCTGCACAATTTTCAGTAACGGTAATGCCGGAAAATGCCGGAAGCGTCTCTCCCACAAACGTCACTTTTAATCAAGGTGATCCGGTCACAGTCACCGCTACCGAGAATTTCGGATACTCTTTTAAGCAATGGGAAACAAAAAACGGGGAAATATTATCGACAGAAAATCCTTATTCCTTCAATATCGAAAATGATTTAGAGATAGTCGCTGTATTTGACAAACTGACCACTTACACATTTACTGTAAATAAAGATGGGGCAGGCGCTCAATGGGGAATAGTAAATCTTAATCCCGAACCAACTGACGGAAAATATATCGAAGGTACGATTGTAACCATGACCATAGAGACTAATCCTATTACATCTTTCCTGCAATGGGAGGACGGTTCGAGCGAAAATAAACGTACGGTTAAAATCGATGGAGATAAAGCTTATACCGCAACTTTCGACAAAATCCCATTTATCGTAGGCTGGGACTTGGAAACAAGCGAACCAAGAGGAGAACGTCCGGCCGACTATGCCGCCACAACAGACAATAAGGGATTACTTTCCTTATATAATGGAGATGGAAGTACGACAAACTGGGGAGGAAGTACTCGTACCTTCGGAGGTATCACTTATAACTGTGCACGACGTTATACCGATTATGCCTCAATGAATAATCCCCGTTATTTTCAGGCTAAATTTTCAGCAAAAGACTATGTAAATATAAAAGTAACTTCCTTAGTTGCTGCAGACAACGCATGCGTACACAAAACGCAAAAAATGCAATATTCCCTAAACGGAAACGATTTTACAGATTTAACGACTATTACTATGGAAGAGACCAGTGCAAATTGGGAAAAAATGGAAGCTTTTTTACCCGAAGAAGCTGAAGGAGCAAATATGGTATATATTCGTTGGGCGGCAGATGCGACAAGCGATTTGATCGGAACTCCGGGAAGTAGTGATACCGAAGGCTTCTATTTAACAAATATTTTTGTCTATGCCGATAATTCCAGCATCGATGATAAAGAAGCGCCGATACTACTATCGACTTCTCCTGAAAACGATTCTAATACGGCATCTGCAAACGGAAAAATCGTTTTATCTTTTAACGAACAAGTACAAGCCGGTACAGAAGAAATAGAATTTAACGGTTCTGCTATCGAACCGATATTCGGAAGCAGTACAGCATCCTTTGAATACAAAGGTCTCGAGTATAATACATCCTATACTTTTACCGTACCAGCCGGTGCAATTACCGACCGTGCAGGAAATCCATTTGAAGGCGTTACATTGAATTTCACGACAATGAATCGTCCCCAGCCGATTGCACGGGTATTTGATGCCGTAGTCGCAGCAGATAAAACCGGAGATTATGAATCGGTGCAGGCCGCAATAGACGCTGCCCCGAAAAACAGAACTACTCCTTATTTGATATTCATTAAAAACGGATCTTACGAAGAACAAGTCGTTATTCCCTCTGACAAACCGAACATACACCTTATCGGTCAAGATAAAGAAAAAACAAACATACATTTGAAAATCAATGTTCAAAGCGAACCGCAAGAAGGGTCACAATGGTATCAGAACGACACGGCAGCATGGAAATATTCGGTACATAATCCCGAATCTCCGACATACCAAATGGAAGGAACTGTTGTCAGAATAAATAGTAACGACTTCTTTTCCGAAAATATTTCCTTCATTAACGACTGGGGTGTAGAACGCCAAAACGGACCGCAATCATTAGCTATGATGACAAAGGGTGACCGCATAACTTTTCATAATTGTAAATTCCGCTCTTACCAAGATACATGGATGACTCCGGGAAACACCGGATACCGTCATTATGTAAAAGGATGCTATATCGAAGGAGCTGTCGATTATGTCTATGGAGCTGGAGATTGCCTATTCGAAGATTGCACATTATACAATGTCAGAAGCGGATCGGTCATCACTGCTCCAGAGCATGAAAAAGGAACTCAATGGGGATATGTTTTCGATCACTGTACCATCGATGGGAATGAAGCTTCGAACGACGGCAAAAACAAATTAGGACGACCTTGGCATAATAACCCGATTTGCGTATGGTTAAACACGACCATGAAAGTAGGAATTGCTCCGGAGGGCTGGAGTGAAATGGGAGGAATACCCGCCCTATTTGCAGAATATAACAGTATGGATATAGATGGAAATCCCGTAGATCTAAATAACAGAAGAACATTTTATACAGGTACTGACGAAGGTATGGAAGAAGGCGGTGAGTGTAAAGCTGAACTTTCTGCCGATGAAGCAGCCCACTATACCTATGAAAATATCGTCAGCGGCAATGACAACTGGAATCCTCGCAGCTTAATAGAAACAATAGGCATACCGCAAAATGTAACGATCTCAGAAAATGTGCTTAGTTGGGAAGCCGTACCTTATGCCATCTGTTACGTAATACTTCGCAATAATGAAGTAATCGGATTTACTACCGAAACATCTTATACCGATGCAGCAAGTAAAGACAACGACGAATATTGCATCCAGGCCGTCAACGAAGCCGGAAGTCTCGGAGAAAAATCGGAAAATGTGAATAAAGGAACTTCGGCTGTCGATAAATCTGAAAACAGCTCTTTTAACGTAACAGTATCAAACGGAAAAATACATTTGTCCGGACTTTCCTCAGGAGAAAAGATAACTGTATTCTCATTAAACGGTGCAATCATCTATGATACCGTAACAATTGAAAACTCATGTTTTATAAACTTATCTGTTCGAGGAGTTTATCTGATTAAAGCAGGAAATGAAATAAAGAAAGTTATTCTTTGATAATTGAACGGCAACAAGCTCTTCATTATCAATAAAAATGGGCTGCCCTCAAAAGACAGCCCATTTCTCACTTAATTATTAAAATTTTACCGTATCGATATTTTCAGAGTACAAGGATTCCCGTCAATTACCGCTTTAGCGATATAAATACCTTTATTAAAATCATTCAAAGAATATAAACCGGCTTGAGGTGCATCAATAATTTGCAACAAACTTCCTGAAAGAGAATAAAGTTTTACCTGTACAGGAGTCTTAATTCCTTTTAACAGAATAGAATTACCGGCTTGATGCAAAGATGCTCCACTTACTTGAACAGCCTCTGCCGAATCGGTAATATCATCCAGATTCGGAACTTTATAATTTTGCTCGCCCTTATCTAATTTATAATAAAATGCTACGCTAAAATTATAAAGCGGATAAGGTTGATCGTATATAATCTCTCCCGACTGCGTTTTCGGTTCATAATCAGGTCTCAAAGTCACATAGTTATCATTTTCTTTATCACGAGGATAGAAATAAGAGTTATCAGGATTTTTCTTATCATGATCGATATATTTGTAATAAGCCTCATAATCATCACTATCACGCAAATTACCATGTCCGCCGTTTGCTCCATCTCCGGCATAATTTACTTCAACTACACCACTCAAATCCTGAGCACAAGTCAAATAAACGCAATCTCCTTCTATCCGGATATTCGTTATTGTCTGTTGTGCGTTATCATTATATACTCTAAAGCCATAATCCGTTTTCTTTTGTACTGTCCAATCGTCCAACACCAAAGGTAATTTTGGAACAAGGAAGCGAATTTTTATCTCTTTAGCATTATCCGTACGGGAGATTTCTATCGGCTGCAAAGGAACAAAGCGTTGCCCCAATACCTTCGTACGGTAATATGCTTTGCCCAACATCTCGCCATACCAACGGTAACCGTTCGCATCGAGATGACCACCCCGGTCTGTCATCGGATACACCGGACCGGCACAAATCATATCCTCATTCTCATTAGCGGTTTCTAATTGAGCCATACCTATTTCCAAAGTTTTCCCCCGAGTATATTGCGCGCCGGTCTGGTAAGTGATAAACAAAGGTTTCTCATTTTGAGCATAACTGTTCATAACATCCTGCTGCATGTCATTCTTCAATTTATACAACAACGCTTTATATTCATTCTTATCAGTTGTATTGGGTACACCCGGAGTCAATCCCTTTTCAGAATCCGAAGTATAATTATATTCTCCTTGCATCCAAATAATTGCCGGACAAGAAATCACGCTGTTCAGTTCCCGAGAAATTTTAGCCCCGTAAAACATCGCATATTTAAAATCATTATATAAATATCCGTTGGTACAATGTTTTGAAAGCTGTTCTATCGTCTTGCCTCCCGTACCGGTAGAAGTCGCTACATATTTTACATCAGGGTCATTCAATTTTAAACGAAGATGATTCACCGCTGCAACGATAGGACATTCGGCAATTCCGCCATTTTTAGTCTTAGCCGAATTTTTATCCGAAATAGCCAAAGATGCTTTTAATGGATTAAACTTATCAAAAGTCGTATTCCCGAGATTTATCCAAACCTGATCTCCGATCATATAATTACCCTCTAAAGATTCGGTAGACATAGAAGGATAAGACTGATGCCCGGTAGAAAGACTCTGACCGTATATTATAAAATGCTCATAAACCGACGATTCTCCTTCTCCGCCACCGGGAGTCAGCGGCGTCTCGATCGCTCCTGATGCACAACGTCCGTTGGCAAAGGAACGTATCGCACCCAATTGATCGGTCATAATGCCTAAATCCTGCAAAAATTCAGCATTCCCCTGACGATATGCCGGAGAAGTGGTATAAACCGGGACACTGTTTTGCGTAGCAATATATTGATCCGGATCGATAGCCAATCCCGCAATCGATCCGCCATTATAATTTATATAATTCTCATTTTCGAGAGGAGAAGTATATCCATGATCCGCCAACAAACGTCCCAAAAAAGAATTTTTAAGATTAAAATTCTTCCCGTCTATCAGATAAGAATCATTACCTTGTACAGACATATCCAAGACTTTCGTAGGATCATCTTTCAGATAATTATTTTCAATAATAGAATTATATATATTATAGATTACGGTATTGGCAGCGCCAGCAGTAACACGTATTCCGGCTTGAGGTGTCGCCCCACCGAAAGCACTCGTATTACGGGTAATCGTACAATTTACAAGATTAAGCACGCTTCCGTCTTTACCGTTATTCATCATAATAGTACCTCCGAAAGATGCGGCATGGTTACCGTAAAAAGTCGTATTGATAAAAGACAAATCACATGTCGATCCGGTTGTTTTATTATCTACATAAACAGCACCACCATGTTCTGTAACGGAATTATACAAAAATGCACAACCTTCAAAATAAGCTCCGGTATTTTTAGCCGCATTATCCAAAAATGCAAACACGCCTCCGTCTTTTGCGGTATTATTTTTGAATACAGATTTTTCAACTCTAAGCATAAGATCTCCTTGCACGAAAAATACGCCTCCCAGACCCGTTGTCGTATTATTCTCAAAAAGACATTCTTTGAACAAAATATTTTTACCTCCTAAAATATGAGCTACAGCTCCGTTCCCTTTACCCGTCGTATTATCGGAAAATGAGCAACCGGTAAAAGACACACTAAACCGATCTTGTTCCAACAAAGCATAAACAGCCGCACCACCTCTTCCGTCAGCAGAGTTACCGTCAAAAACACAATCGGTAAAAGATGCCGATGCATTCCGAATATACACCGCTCCGCCGAAATCATTTCCCATAGGAATACTATTCCCTTCTCTGAAAGAAAGATTAGCAAACTCTATCGATTGATTAAAAGAATCGATACGAATCAAACGTGTCGTTCCATTTCCGACAAATCCGCAAGTTTCAGCACTTTTCCCTATAATTTTCAAAGATTTATCCAAAGGTCTCACACCATTTTTACCCTGAACATTCCAAGTTGCATAGGTTATACCACCAAGTTCGAATGAGGTAGAACCATCTACTTTAATATCATTATTCGAAGTACTACCCTCTTTCTTAGGCTCGGCAGAAATATCGATAAAATCAAGCACATGTATCTCATCACCGTTTTCAGCCAAAGTGAATGCCCGTGACAAAGTTTTTACCGGAGTTTCTGCCGATAAACCGTTATTTGTATCATTTCCGGCAGAAGAAAGATACAAATCGGTAGCCGAAAGATAGTTGCCTGAACTGCAAAACAATGCAGCAACGAGTACATTTTTTAGTAAATTATTTTTCATACTGATATAGAATAAAGATTAATTAATTAATTAATTATTTATTTATCTCCAAGACTTTATCTAATTTGGACTTATCTTTTTCAGGAATATATATCCGGTATTTTTTTACACCTTTATCTAACTTATAATAAAAAGCCACGCTGAAGTTATATAATGGATACGGGCGACCGTATATGATATTGCCAGACTTATCTCTCGGTTCATAATTAGGACGCAAAGTGACATAATTCCCATTCTTATCTTTATCCCGGGCAAAAACAAAAGTCCCATCGCTATTCTTTTCATCCTGATCGATATATGTATAATATGCTTTATAATCGTCACTATCCCGCAAATTACCATGGCCTTTAAATTCATCAGCTCCGGCATAAGTCACCTCTATTGCTCCCGATAAATCCTTTTCACAAGTTATATACACACAGTCACCCTTTACCTTTACATCCGTAATCTTTTGCCGGATACCATCATTATAAATAGCGAAACCGTAATCTTTTATCTTTTCCGTAGTATAATCATCAAGTACCAACGGCTTCACAGGAACTCTAAAACAAATTTTAATTTCTTTAGAATCAGAAGTTCTCGATAATTCTTCGGGTTGTAAAGGAATAAAAGGTTTTCCCCCGATTATAGTACGGTAATAAGCCTTAGCCAACATCTCTCCATACCAACGGTAACCGTTCGCATCGAGATGTCCCCCGCGGTCCGTCATCGGATACACCGGACCGGCACAAATAATATCTTCCGTTTCGTTTGCAGCCTCTAATTGGGCCATACCGATATTCAAGGTTCTCCCTCGAGTATATTGCGCACCGACCTGATAGGTTATAAAAAGAGGCTTACTGTGCTGATTATAAATAGAAACGACATCATTTTGCATATCGTTTTTCAACCGTAGCATTAAAGTCTTATATTCATCTTTTCCCACCACATTCGGAATATGGGGTAATAATCCCCTCGTCGTATCTGCCCAATAATTATATTCCCCTTGCATCCAAATCACTAAAGGACACGTCACAGTTGCATTTTCTTTAGCCGCTATCTGCGGTGCGGCAAATGCCGCTTTCAAAAAACCTTCCTGATAAATATTTTTATTCCGGCAATGTTTCGATAATTGGTCGATCGTCTTTCCTCCCACACCCGTAGAAGTCGCAATATAATTAACAGACGGATCATTTATCTTTAATCTCAAATGATTGACTGCGGCAACGATCGGACATTCGGCAATACCGCCATTCCGACTCAAAGGAGATCTTTTCTCGGTTAGAGCCAAAGAGGATTTTAACGGATTCAAAATCGCAGAATTACGATTACCTTGATTAATCCATATTTGATCTCCGATCATATAATTCCCCGACAAAGGTTCTGTTGTCAAAGCCGGATAAGATTGATGTCCGGTAGAAAGGCTTTGCCCGTAAATGATAAAATGCTGGTAAATTTTCGTATCCGGAGTTTCTGATTTCTTCTCTGCGGCAATTCCATAATTAAATGCCGCACCTAAAGCAACGGTCAGGACGTATGCTTTCAAATTTAGTATATGTGCTTTCACTATGTATAAATTTATTTAGAACAAATGTAAAAGAGTGATATTAATAATACTCATAATTCTGCCTTAATTTGTAAATACAAACGAATAAAATGCATTTAAAAATAAATTTATACTGATTAAGAACCTATATTATAAAAGCACCTAAATTATAATTAAAAAAGTGTTTTCTAATTTAATCTACACCATTTTCATGTACATTTGCAGACAAAAGAATGATCATATCGTTATTCAAAAAACAAAACAACTACACTAAGAAAACATAATATATCAATGAATATAGCCATGTTAGCCTCCGGCGGGGTCGATAGTTCGGTTGCCGTCTATCAATTGAAAGAAGCCGGATATACTCCTACTCTATTTTACATCCGTATCGGTATGGAAGATAAAGATAAAAATCTGGACTGCCACTCGGAGGAAGATATAGAAATAGTCACTTATATAGCTCGTAAATACGGATGTCCGATGGAGATAGTTTCTCTACATAACGAATATTGGGAATATGTCATGGGGTATGCTTTCGAAACGATAAAAAGAGGTCTGACTCCTAATCCTGATGTAATGTGCAATAAATTCATCAAATTCGGATTTTTTGAAAAATATTGGGGAAAAGACTTCGATAAAATAGCTACAGGGCATTATGCTAATACCCGAATCATGGATGATATTACTTATCTCGCCACTGCAAAAGATACGATAAAAGATCAAACCGATTTTTTGGCACAACTTAATCACGTACAAATCTCCAAATTACTATTTCCTATCGGAAATATGATGAAAGGCGAAGTCAGAACAATTGCCTTACAACAGAATCTTCCGAGTGCTCGAAGAAAAGACAGTCAGGGAATTTGCTTCTTGGGGAATATTAACTATAACCAATTTATACGTAATTATTTAGGAGAAAAAGAAGGAGATATAATAGACTTAAAAAGTGGGCATATAGTCGGAAGACATAAAGGATACTGGTTTCACACCATCGGACAAAGAAAAGGTCTCGGCCTCAGCGGGGGGCCGTGGTTTGTCATAAAAAAAGATCCGGAACAGAATATACTATATGTTTCGAACGGATCTGACCCGGAAACACAATACGGAAACATTCTTGATTTAAGTGGATTCCAGTTCATATCCGGAAATCCTCTCGGAGACCTTTCACATAATACACCGATCACATTTAAAAACCGGCACACTCCGGAATTTACACCGGGAACGATACAATGCATCGACAATAATATTGTCAGAATCACTTCCGAAAAAAAAATACAAGGTATCGCCCCCGGACAATTCGGTGTCATATACAGCCATGATAAAGAACTTTGTCTGGCCAGCGGAATTATACAATAGATTTTTAGGTTCAGAACCTATTTAAATTTTTCAACTCAAAAAAGATCTGTACAAAATTTAAATAGGTTTTTACTGAATCTGTAAACGACCACTCAACAACAACAATGAGACTTCGGTTGATTTTGCCTGAAATTGAGCCGAAATTTTTCGAGTTACAGCATCTAAATAGCTTCGTTGAAATTCTCTGAACTCCAATCCCGAAAGACTCCCGAGCCGATATCTTTCTAATGCGGTTTTAAGGCTGACCAATGCTACTTCTGCACTTTCCGACTCAAAACCGACCATAATCAAGTTATTCTCATAACTGTTATAAAGTTGAGCCAAGTCACTTAACATCTGTAACTCTACTTCCTGATAACTCAGCTTACTATTTTCTATCTCAATCTTCGCATTTCTTACCTTCTTACGGGTTTCTAAACGATTAAACAACGGTACGGAAAGTGTAACCCCCCAAAACGGGCCGGTATTCTGATTAAAAGTCGATATAGATGCCGGTGATTCAGTCCGTGAAAAACTATACCCTGCCGTAAAATCTACCGAAGGGAAATAAGCCGACCGGGCCAATTTAAGATCAAGCTCCGACACTTTCTGTTCCCGACGAGCAATCAATAGTGTCGTATTGTTATTCAACATCAACGTTTGTACTTCATCTTTCGGGTACATCGGATGTAACAGTATCGTATCTTTTACATATCCTCTTTTATGCAGATCGATATTCATCAGCGTATTCAATGTAATATAAGCACTACGCAACTGCTCTTGCTGCTTTACTAATGTCGAACTATCAGAATTCAGATCGATTTTGGTCTGCTTCAGCTCCAAACCTGAAAGACTCCCAATCCGGTTTTTCTGTAAGGCTATTTCATATCGTTGACGGGAAAGATCAAGACTTTGCTTAGCTGCATCCAGCAAACTCTTCTGTACCAATACATTATAATATTCTGTATTAACTTGTGCTATCAAATTCTCAACAGCCATACGAGTTTTCAGTTCTCCGATAGCAATAAACTCATTGAGTTTTTCATGGGTCGTAAACATCGCCAAACCATCAAAAATAGTCCAGTTCAAATTTATATTAGCACCATAATTATCGGTAATGCTGCCACTGAATTTTTTCTCTGTTCCGCTATTCGCATCTTTCCTTTTCGAATTTATAATCGATTCTTTCTGTGTACCTTCTGCCGAAAGTGAAGGCAAAAAAGAAGAATAATTCTGGTTATTACGCTCTATCTGTTCTTCATTCTTTGCAATACGGATACCGTAATTAGATTCCAATGCTTTACTGATGCAATCGGAAAGCGTTAAGGTCTCTTGCGCCGTTACTCCCAACGGACAAATCAATAAAAAAAATATTACAATACTTCTTATCATGATTTCGTATAAGTTTCTTCATTAACCACTTTGATCTTAGAAGCCGACAAATATGTATAAATTGCCGGAATTACATAAAGTGTCAATCCGGTAGCACATACCATTCCGCCGACAACAGCAATACCCATAGCGATACGGCTCTCCGAACCCGAACCTGTAGCCAACGCCATAGGTAGTGTTCCCAACACCGTAGAAAGACTGGTCATCAATATGGGTCGAAAACGTGCTACAGCAGAATCAAGTATAGCCTCATGCATACTTAAACCGTCAGCCTTACGCTGATTAGCAAACTCGACAATTAAAATACCGTTCTTCGAAACCAACCCTATCAGCATAATTATACCGATTTGGCTAAAAATATTCATCGTTTGTCCGAAATACCATAAAGAAAGTAATGCTCCCACCAATGCCAACGGGACTGTAAGCATAATAATCAACGGATCTCGGAAACTTTCAAATTGGGCTGAAAGAACAAGATAAATAAATATCAATGCAAAAACAAATGCAAACAAAAGACTGGAAGAGCTTTCTACAAAATCTTTTGAACTTCCGGACAGAGTCGTTTTAAAATCTTCATTCAAAACTTTGTCTGCGATTCTGTCCATCTCATCGATACCCTGTCCTAATGTCTTTCCTTTTGCCGGAGACGCAGAAACTGTTGCCGAGACAAAACGGTCGTATCTAAATAATCGAGGGGGCGTACTACTCTCTTCCATTGTCACCAAATTATCTAAACTGACCAGTTTATTATCTTTTCCCCTCACATAAACCGTTGCCAAATCGGCAGGTTTATTCCGTTGCGATTTATCGAACTCGCTTATGATCTGATATTGTTTTCCATTCAGGATATAATATCCTATCCTCTGATCACTCATGGTTAGCTGCAATGTTCTCGAAATATCTTCTACCGATACCCCTAACAAAGCGGCCTTATCCCGATTAATATTAATCGTCAGTTCCGGTTTAGTAAATTTCAAGTCCAAATCATAAGTAGAAAATTCCGGACTTTGAGAAACCTCATTCATAAATTTAGGCAGAATACCTTTCAAATCATCCAGATTCTTTGCTTGTATGACATACTCTACCGGTAATCCTCCCCGCTGATTGCCGAAAGTCTGACGTTGTGTTACCATAGTACGAGCACCGGTAAGCTGCTTCAATTGAGGAGCTAAATCATCGGCAATTTCCTGCTGAGTACGATCACGATCTTCTGACGGAACTAACATTACATTACAAAATGCAGAATTGGTTTGTCCTCCTCTTCCGGTCAAAGACATAATCAAATCTTCTTCCGGAACTTCTTTTTCTAAATAGGTAGTCAAATCCGTCATATACTGGTCCATATATTCAAAACTCGATCCCTCTGTCGCCGTAGATACGACCCTCAACTGAGCACGATCTTCCATCGGAGACATTTCGGAGGGTAACGTCATCCAAAAATAATAGATGGCTACACCCGACAATAATAAAATAATCGGAGCGATATAACGATGCCGCATAAAAGATTCCAGGCTACTGCGATACGCATTCGTAAACCATACGAAAAAAGGTTCGGTAACTCTGTAAAACCAATTACCGGTCACATTTCGGGTTAACAATTTAGTCGAAAGCATCGGTGTGAACGACAACGCAACAAATGAAGATATCGCTACAGCTCCCGCGATTACGACACTAAACTCACGAAAAAGACGACCGGTCGTTCCTTGTAAAAAGACAATAGGCACAAATACGGCAACTAATGCAACCGTCGTAGCAATTACCGCAAAGAATATTTCCTGAGAACCTTTAAACCCGGCTTCCAAAGGAGACATGCCTTTTTCTACCTTATTATAAATATTCTCCATCACGACAATAGCATCATCGACAACAAGACCTATTGAAAGAACGATTGCCAAAAGTGTAAGGATATTTATCGTGAATCCGGCCAAATACATTATAAAAAATGTACCGACCAAAGATATCGGTATCGTCAACACAGGTATAAGCGTCGTACGCCAGTTACGTAAAAATAAAAATATAATAAGAACAACGAGAACAAAAGCTTCTACAATCGTACTTTTAACTTCATTGATCGAATTGCGGATAAACACTGTATCATCTTGATAAATACCGCATTGCATATCATCCGGCAAATCGGCTTTAATATCTTCCACTACCTTATATGCCCGATCCACAATATCCACATAATTAGCTCCCGGCTGCGGGATAATAACACACCCCACCATAGGGTTGTTATTCATCTTCATTATATAACGATTATTCTCCGAATCGACGGTAGCTTTTCCTACATCTCTGAAACGAACGACTTTATCCCCATCCCGACGCAGCACGAGGTTATTAAAATCCTCTACCGTCAACAACCGTCCCATCGTACGCACCGTCAATTCTGTGTTATCTCCCTCGATACGTCCCGAAGGCAACTCTACATTTCCGGCAGAAACGGCGTTACTCACGTCCATCGGCGTAAGACCGTAGGCAGACAATAACATCGGGTCCATTTTAAGCCGGATCGCCAGCCTTTTCTCTCCCCATATTTCTACGCTACTTACACCGGGAATCGTTTGCAACCGTTCTTTAAGATGCAAATCGGCATACGTACTTACATCGATAATCGAACGGGTATCGCTACTTAAATAAAGGCCAAAAATCGGCTGAGCGTCGGCATCGGCTTTTGAAACTACCGGAGGATCTATATCTTCAGGTAATTTTCTCAACGCTCCCGAAACTTTGTCACGAACATCGTTCGCCGCTGTCTCGAGAGGCACTTCCAACTCAAACTCTATTCTTATATTACTCCGACCATCCCGACTCTGACTTACCAAAGAACGGATTCCGGGAATCCCATTAATAGCAGACTCTAACGGTTCGGTAATTTGCGTTTCCACAACATCGGCATTTGCTCCGGTGAAAGTCGTACTCACCGATATAATAGGAGGATCGACACTGGGATAATCTCGGACACCTAAAAATGTTATACCGATCATACCTATAATGATAAATACCAAATTCATCACCGTAGCAAGGACCGGACGTTTTATACTGACAGAAGAT
The DNA here is from genome assembly GCF_030296935.1 of Coprobacter fastidiosus. Taxonomy (NCBI): domain Bacteria; kingdom Pseudomonadati; phylum Bacteroidota; class Bacteroidia; order Bacteroidales; family Barnesiellaceae; genus Coprobacter; species Coprobacter fastidiosus. The sequence continues at coordinate 1,154,187 of NZ_AP028032.1, forward strand.
AGACTCATGGCGGACAATACAGTTTAATGTTATTCTACGGTTTCAGGCTTTACGGCAGCCCCTTCTTTTACTTGCATCAATCCGGTTACCAATATGGTATCCCCGACCGACAAACCCGAGATTACCTCGATTTTATTCTCTGTACGTTGTCCTGTCTCTATAACGGTAGAATGAGCTTTCCCATTTCTTAACATCCAAACTTTTTTACCTTCCATTTCAGGGACAACCGACTGTGTAGGAACAAGCAACGAATGATTGGAGACTCTGGTTATAAGATTTAACCGGGCAAACATTCCCGGAGCTAATAATCGACCGGGATTTTCACAACGGGCACGTATCGAAATAGTACGAGTATCCGAATCGACTTTAGAGTCAACAGCATATACCGACGCATTGAATTTCTTGTCGGACGATTCCGTCGTAAACTGTACCATTGCCCCGACCAATGCTTTTCCCGCATATTTTTCCGGAACTGAAAATTCGACTTTCAATAACCCGTCATCAACTAAACGTGTGACGATCGTACTCGGTTGTAAATATGCTCCTAAACTGACATTACGAAACCCGAGAACTCCGGCAAAAGGAGCTCTTAATTCCGTCTTATCTATTTTTACTTTCAAAAGAGAAATATCTGCTTCTATCAAATTATAATCAGTTTGTACCTGATCAAACTCTTCACGGCTAACAGCATCTTTTTCAAATAATATGCGTTGACGTTCCAATTTCTCGGACAACAGTTTCTGCTGAAAAAGTGCACGCTTCAACTGTGCTTGCAAATCAGAATCATCGACTTTAAGCAACAATGCTCCTTTTTCGACATGTTGCCCTTCCTTAAAATAAATTCCGACAATTTTTCCCGTCGTTTCAGCGACCAAATCGACTTCTTCATTCGGCAACAATGTTCCGACAGCCTGAATATCGGAACTCAACCTGAACGGCTTCACAATAAATGCATTGACCGGAATCTGCGTTCCCTTCTTAATATCTTTTTTACTTTCTCCCACTGGAGAATCCATCAACTTAACTGCAATCAACCCACCAATAAGTAAAACGGGAATACCGATTTTCAATAAATTCTTTACATACCTGTTTTTCATGCAATCTCTGAGCTATTTATTTTTTGTAGATGTGCGTATACTTATAAAAATATAGGACTCTGTCATGGGGCAGAATCCTATATATAATAGTTCAAATATTTATACGGTTGATTTCAGCCTCCTTTCTTGTCCAAAAACAGTCCTTAGACAGCGAAATCCTACAAAGGTTTAACGAGCAGGAATATTTTCCACCAAATTTGTCAGAAAATTCCAAAAATGTTCAACCGATGCTATATTTACTCTCTCATCCGGAGAATGAGGAAACTTAATCGTAGGACCGAACGAAATCATATCTAAATTAGGATATGCCGCACCAATAATGCCGCACTCGAGTCCCGCATGCATAATCTTTACTTCAGGATCAAATCCCAATACTTTCTTATGTACATCTTTTGCCACCTTAAGCACCGGTGAATTGAGGTTCGGCTCCCAACCGGGATAATCCCCGCTGGTCTCTACCTTAGCACCGGCTAATAAAAATACACTCTCCAGACTTGAGACCAAAGCTTGCTTCATACTTTCACTCGAGCTTCTTATTAAGATAAGTACCTCTATCGAGCCTTCAGACGAGCGAACAATCGCCAAATTAGAAGATGTCTCCACTACTTCAGGTACTCCCGGAATCATTCGGGCTACCCCATTACGACAACCGACAACGGCATTTATCAAATCGTCCTGTATAGGCTCAGGAATCAAAAAATCCGGTAATCCGGTTTCCTCTGCTGTCAAAGTCAAATCATCTTCAATCAAACCGTATTCGTGGATATAGAGAGCCTCAAAATCGGCTACTTCATCTAAAAAGTCCGATTTATATTCGGCCGGAATAGTAACAACCGCCTCAGCTTCACGAGGAATAGCATTACGCAAATTTCCTCCGCTGACCCATGCCAGCCGAGCATCATACTCTTGTACGGCATGTTTCAAGAAACGAAACAGCAGCTTATTTGCATTTGCACGCCCCAAATGAATATCCACACCAGAATGTCCCCCTTTTAATCCAGACACAATAATCTTTAAAGCTATTTCATTTTCAGGAATATAAGGTTCATCTTTATATCTAAAACTAGCAGTAAGATCAATTCCTCCCGCACAACTCATATATAATTCACCTTCTTGTTCCGAATCAGTATTCAATAATATCTCTGCCTGCAATAAATCAGGTTGCAACCCTAAAGCTCCATACATCCCCGTCTCTTCATCATAAGTAAACAATGCCTCTAACGGCCCGTGCTTCAATGCCTCAGACTCAAGAATCGCCAAAATCGAAGAGATTCCGATTCCATTATCCGCCCCTAAGGTCGTACCATTAGCTGTGACCCATTCCCCATCGATGTAAGAAGTTATCGGATCTGTCTCAAAATTATGAACTTTATCCGCATTTTTCTGAGGCACCATATCCATGTGTCCTTGCAAAACCACAGGTTTTCGATTTTCCATACCGGGAGTTGCTGGTTTACGTATCAAAACATTTCCCGCCTCATCCAAAACCGTTTCTAATCCCAAATTTTTACCAAAATCCAGAATATATTGCGTTATTTTCTCCAAATGTCCGGAAGGACGCGGGATTTTACAAATAGCACTAAAATGACGCCATACGGCTTCGGGCTGTAAAGTTTCGATTTCAGATTTCATAAATTTATCTGTTTTTACAGTTAATAATTATCATTTTCCCGCCTCGATCCGACAAAATCCGCCAATCCGGCACTTCGGTCTTTTTTTTTCTCTAACGAAACAGAAAACAGAGTATAAATTCCTAATAATATGATCAATAACATTTGAGATCCATGTGCAACCAAAGCAAACGCTCCGGCAATATTTTCTCCTATACCATATATAGAAAGTGCCGCAATAATAGCCAAGTGCCATGGGCCGACACCTCCCTGTACCGGAATTCCCATACTGAGGCTTCCCATAACAAATAACGTCATAGCTGCCAAAACTCCTAAATGCTGCATCGAACCGAAAGCAAAAAAACATACATAAAGTTCCAAAAAATAACAGAACCATATCGCAACGGTATATAGCAAAAACATCGTTACTTGTTTCATCCGCAATATCGTACGAAAACCATACCATAGATTCTTCACAATGCTTTTTACCTTCGCTACCCATCTATTTTCGGTTTTCTTTGTAAAAAGCCAAATCAAAAATCCGACCATCACAAGCAGGCAGATATACAGCCAAGGTGTTGTAATCATCCGCCAGAGGGTTTCCTCAATTGTAGGAAACTTTCGTAAAAAGTCCCGGAAAACCTTCATCTGCAAGAAAAATGTTATAACAGTAAGAAAAACCAATGTTAACGTATCGCACAAACGTTCGGATATAATAGACCCCAAAACCTGCGTAAAAGACATTTTTTCCCGACGCGCCAAATAAGTACAACGCCACACTTCCCCTACACGAGGAATCAACAAATTCATGGCATACATACCGAAAACAGCGTTTGTCAGAGCTTTTACCGAAGGATCTACTCCTAAGGTCTTTAACTGCAACTTCCAACGCAATGCTCTGAATATATGACTCATCAACCCGATAATCATAGAAAGAGCGATCCAAAAGTAATTAATTTCAGATTGTAAAATGACTCCGATCTGGTGCATGTCCAAATGACTGTACAGATACCAAAAAAGAGCCGCTCCGCATAATAACGGAATAAAAAACTTCAATATACTGCCGAGTAATTTCTTCAACTTATCGGGATAAAAAAATATTATTGTACCTTTGTGTATTGCAAAGATAGATTTTATCCATAAAAGAAACATCTCTTTACCGGATTTAATTAAAATCTCTTTGCAAATTATACATTGATTAACGATCCTGCTACCTGAATTTTTATGACAGACTCGGTAAAACCTAAAAAATTTTTAGGACAACATTTTTTGAAAGACCTCGATATAGCCCGCCGAATAGCAGATACCGTAGGCGATTATAAGGATATTCCTATTCTCGAAATAGGTCCGGGAATGGGAGTATTGACCCAATACCTGATACAAAACAATCATGACCTCACTGTAGTAGAGTTAGATTCAGAATCTGTCAGATATTTGAGTGAACATTTTCCCCAATTAAACGGCAGAATATTGGAACAAGACTTTTTAAAATTGGATCTAACAAATCTTTTCACGGGAAAATTTTGTGTTATCGGAAACTATCCTTATAACATATCGAGCCAGATATTTTTCAAGGTTCTCGATTATAAAAACCAAATTCCATGTTGCAGCGGAATGATTCAGAAAGAGGTAGCAGAACGTATAGCTTCTAAGCCCGGATGTAAAGCTTACGGAATATTGAGTGTACTTATGCAGGCTTGGTACGATATAGAATATCTGTTTACCGTTCCCGAACACGTCTTCAACCCTCCTCCAAAAGTCAAATCTGCCGTAATAAAAATGACCCGAAATAAAACAGAACGGCTGGGATGTAACGAGAAATTATTCAAAACCATAGTGAAAACAGGCTTTAATCAAAGAAGAAAAACGCTTCGGAATTCACTTAGACAACTATTAGGCAAAAAATGCGAATTACTGGAAGATCCCGTTTTCGACAAACGCCCTGAACAGCTTTCGGTAAAGCAATTTATCGACCTTACCAACCAAATAGAAAAGTTTATTCCTCAACCTTAAGCTTAATTTATTATGGAACAATTTTCAGAAGAATATATCAAGGAAGTACGAGATATTATTAAAAATAACGATACAGAAAAAGCCAAAGAACTGTTAAAAGGTCTGCATCCCGCCGATATTGCGGAACTTTATCAGGCTTTGGATCTAGATGAAGCAGAATTCATCTATATGCTTCTCGATAGCGAGAAAGCAGCAGATGTATTGATCGAATTAGATGAAGATGATCGTAAAAAATTATTGAAACATCTTCCCAATGAGGTCATAGCTAAACAATTTATAGACCACTTGGACACGGACGATGCTGTCGATCTGATCCGTGAAATGGATGAAGAGGCTCAGGAAGAAATCTTATCCCATATCGATGATGTGGAACAGGCCGGAGATATTGTCGATTTATTGAAATACGACGAAGATACCGCCGGGGGACTTATGGGTACGGAGATGGTTGTCGTAAATGAGAATTGGAGTATGCCCGAATGTCTGAAAGAGATGCGCATCCAAGCAGAAGAGATGGACGAAATATATTATGTATATGTTGTCGATGATGATGAACGGCTAAAAGGTGTTTTTCCTCTAAAAAAGATGATAACCAACCCATCGGTATCGAAGATCAAACACGTCATGAAAAAAGATCCGGTATCGGTAAAAACAGACACTCCTATCGAAGAAGTCGCACAGGTATTCGAGAAATATGACCTTGTCGCCGTTCCCGTAATAGACAGTATCGGGCGGTTAGTAGGACGCATTACGGTCGATGATGTCATGGACGAAGTCCGCGAACAAGCAGAAAGGGAATACCAGTTGGCATCCGGTATCTCCCAAGACGTAGAGACTACCGACACCATTTATACACAAACTTCTGCCCGGCTTCCGTGGCTATTGATAGGTATGTTCGGAGGACTTACCAATTCGATTATTCTCGGAAATTTCGAAACCGGATTTATTACAAACCCTGCAATGGCCCTTTTTATCCCCCTTATCGGAGGGACTGGCGGAAATGTCGGGATACAATCTTCCGCTATCGTAGTACAAGGTCTGGCAAACGGATCATTGGCATTACACAATGCAGGGAAACAGATACTGAAAGAATTGGCCGTCGCTTTAATCAATGCCAGCATGATTTCTCTTCTTGTATTCGGATACAACTGGTTTCGTATGGGTATTGATGCTGTCACCATAGCCGTATCTTTATCTCTTTTTTCCGTAGTCATATTCGCTTCAATTTTCGGAACGATAGTACCTATCACTTTAGAAAAATTCAAAATAGATCCGGCTATTGCAACCGGTCCGTTTATCACCATCACAAACGATATTATAGGAATGCTCATTTATATGAGTATTTGCGCTACCCTTGCTGCCTGAAAATTAAATTCAAATCCCCTTATTTGCCTCTTTCCAATTCAGGCAGATAAGGGGAACACAATACAAACTACGTTACGCACGAATCCAACGTTTCATATCTTCCTCCACCGAAGAAATTGTCGTTATTCCGAATTTTTCAACTAAAACTTTCAGGACATTCGGTGAAAAGAAAGCCGGAAAAGTCGGTCCAAGATGAATATTTTTTATTCCGAGACTCAACAATGCCAACAATACGATAACAGCCTTCTGTTCATACCATGCAATATTATAAACAATTGGTAAATCATTTATATTTTTCAATCCCAAAGCATCACGTAAAGCAAGAGCTATAACCACTAAAGAATAGCTGTCGTTACATTGACCGGCATCCAATACACGAGGTATACCATTTATATCACCCAAAGACAATTTATTATAACGATATTTAGCACACCCGGCAGTAAGTATAACATCGTCTTTAGGCAATGCTTCCGCAAAATTCGTATAATATTCACGTGACTTCATACGTCCGTCACACCCTGCCATTACGACAAATTTTTTAATTGCCCCAGACTTGACTGCATCGACAATCTTATCGGCCAATGCCAATACCTGATGATGGGCAAAACCTCCGATTATCTCACCATGTTCTATCTCTACAGGAGGCTGGCACTGTTTTGCATGAGCGATCAGTGCCGAAAAGTCTTTTTTTCCGCCTTTCTGACGATTCGGAATATGTTTTGCACCCGGCAATCCGGCAGAACCGGTAGTATAAATGCGATCGGCATAAGTCGCACTTTTCAATGGAGGTACAATACAGTTGGTCGTAAAAAGAAATACACCGTTAAATGTCTCGAATTCTTCTTTTTGACGCCACCATGAATTTCCGTAATTACCGACAAAATGCTTATATTTCTTAAAAGCCGGATAATAATGTGCAGGCAACATTTCACTATGAGTATAAACATCCACACCCTGACCGTCCGTCTGCTCGAGCAACTCTTCAAAATCTTTCAGATCATGTCCGCTTACCAAAATCCCCGGGCGTTTACCTACTCCGATATTAACTTTCGTAATTTCAGGATTTCCATAAGAAGAGGTATTCGCCTTATCAAGAAGAGCCATAGCCTTCACCCCGCACTCTCCGACATTCAACACCAAAGAAACAAGCTCCTCGGCAGAAATATCCGAGCGAGATATTTCTGCAAGGGCATTTTCTATCATCGCATATATGTCATGATCCTCAAATCCGAGATTTAAAGCATGTTCTGTATAAGCTGCCGCACCCTTCACTCCATAAATTACCATTTGTTTCAAAGAGCGCAAATCTTCGTTCGGCTCACTCAATACACCCACTTCAGCAGCTTCAGCAAGATAATTCTCTTCAGAAACAAAATAAGCGACTTCAGGCATATCCGGTAAAGCGATATTCCGCTTTTTGGCTGTTCCAACAAGAATGTTTTTTATTTCAAACGCTTTTTTTATCCGTACTATTATAGCCTCATCATCAAAATTAGCATTGGTTATCGTACAAAACAAAGCATCCAAAACAAAATGGTCTATTTCGTTATCTGCCGTGCCTTTCTCACGTAAAGTCCGGTTCACGATAGCTATTCCCCTGACAGCATACAACAACACATCCATATAAGCTGCTGTTTGAGGGTCTTTACCGCAAACACCCTTTACCGTGCACCCTGTGCCCCGAGCAGTTTCCTGACATTGAAAACAAAACATATTCATAATTTTCTGTATTTAATAGGTTAGCTTAAAACCATTTTTCATATTTCACTTCATCCCGTAAAGAAAGAACAATCAAATTCTAAAGAATGTTTACGGGAACTCTATCTTTTGCTGTTTGCGCAATAGCCAATATAATACTTAGAGATTGTTTAAGAGCCTGGCTAAATTTTCCAATAAAAAAGTAAATTAGAAGGAAATCAACTGAAACAAATACACGAACTCTACAGAATTTGATATTACACATGAATATGTCCGGTATTACTTGCCTTACGCTGTCTTGTACCCTCAGTCAAATAACAGAAACAGGAAATAATGCATCCTCAAAATAAACATTTTCAAAAATGATAAGGACAAACTCTTTACTTGTATTCAAAGTATCTGATTTTTTCTAAAAAAACAGAAAATACGCATCAAACTTTCCTTTCAGAATGCAGTACTGAACAAAAATAAGCGAGTTTATAAAAGTCGAATAGAAACATGGATGGATAACGACTATTCAAATTACGCTCTATAATAGGCTTTAAAGCGCTTCCTAAAACACGAATTACCCCGGTCATTCGCATTTTTTTGAGTTTTTCATAAGTAGCAATAAGTCGTATATTTTGGGCATCTTTTTCCGAAAGAAGATTCATATAAATCAAAAAAAGATTTTTCAGACTATTTTTTGTTTTCTCAAGAAACTCCTTATTCGTATTTAATCCTTGATGCAATAAAGGGTTATCTACATACAAAACTGCAATATTATTTTTCATCAATTCTATTCCGAAAAGAGTATCCTCATGTCCATAATTCCATATTTTTCCATCAAAACGAACTTTTTCGAATATATTTTTCTCAATGAAAAAATTACCTGAAAGAAACGCTCTTTTGTTTCCTTTAATTTTCGACTCTCGTTTCATCCCATATGCCCAATGTAGAAATCTATCCCTTGATAAATCTTCTTTTCGACAATATATATGCCCACCGCACATCACCTGAGCATTCCCAATCTGATCAAGATAATTTTTCAAATAAGAGTCCGATACGACTTGCATATCGCAATCCATAAAAACAAGATATAGATAATGAGCTTCATCTGCCAAAAGATTCCGTATAGCTGAACGGCCTATATTCTTTCCCAATTCACGATATACGACATGAGGCAAGTTTTTTACTTCCCTGTTCTCTTCCAAAAAAAGAGATGATCCATCGTCAAATGCTAAAATCTCATATTCAACGTCCAAATTCTCTGCTTGGGCAGACAAAGAATTGATCAACCTGCGACAGTCATAATTATATATCGGAATCAATACAGATAGCATAACAATAAATCTTTTCTTCGGGAAAAGTAGAAAAATAAAATCAAATAAACAATCCTATTTCTTCAATATTTCCTGTACATAACTCCGATAAGCATCCAAGTTACGAGATTTAAGAATACATTTTCTTAATTTTCTGTCCATATCAGGGCATAAATATTCCCACAAAGTTTTCATCTTTGCCAAAACTTGATGATCTCCTCCCTGATAATGAGACGAATAATATTGTAACAAGGCGTTGTGGAAACAATATAAACGTTCTCTAAATTCACTATCCGGCAATTTAGTACCCGATTTATACGTCAAAGCTAATGATGGATCGGTCAATAAACCTCTTCCCAACATGACACCGGCAAGATGAGGATAATCTGCAATAATACACTCTATATCTTCCAAAGTTACCAGATCACCATTATAAATCAACGGAACAGGACAAAGTTCATAAAAACGGGAAAAAGTTTTCAGATCGGTTTTTCCTTTATATTGTTGAATCCCTAAACGGGGATGCAAAACCACTCGTGAAACCGGATATTTTTCCAACAAAGGTAATAAGCGAAAAATTTCATCTGCACTCTCCCATCCTAATCTCGCCTTAATGGAAAAGTCGATAGCAGGAAACTCCAAAAATACTTTAAGAAGGGCTTCTACTTCTTCCGGAAACGGCAATATACCCGAACCTTTATGGCGTTTTACCAAAAGAGGAAACGGACATCCCAAATTAAGATCTGCTCTTGTATAACCTTGTTTTTCAAATAAACATAGTATAGAACGTAATTCTTCCGGAATGGAAGCTATAACCTGAGGAACAAGAATCGGCACAGAATTCCGCAAAGGATCAATATCCGAAATATCTCTATTCCGAAATTTATTTCCATTCTCTAAACGAACAAAGGGAGTATAATAAACATCTACTCCACCGAAATAAGTGTGAAAATAATTTCGATAAGGAGCATCGGTATAACCTTGTAGAGGAGCAAAATAGACGGGACAATCTACCATAAGTATTTTCACAAAAATACGGCATCTACACAAATAATCGCAGATGCCGTATTGCTATTTTCAATTCACATTACCACTATCAATCAAACATGTGTTTCAGCTTGCTGAATATACGATCTTTTACAGACTTGGAAGGAGTAAAGTTAGAAGCACCTTTCATTTTCTCTATTTCCTGTCTTTCCGATGTAGTCAGACTCTCCGGCACATATACCGAAACATTCACCAACAAATCTCCTACACCGTAACGATTAATAGAGGGCAAACCTTTTCCTCTCAGCCTCAATACCTTTCCGGGCTGAGTTCCGGGTTCTATCTTGACTTTCGCCTTGCCATCTATCGTAGGAACTTCAAGAGACCCTCCTAAAGCCGCTGTCGGGAAATCAAGAAGAGCATTGTATATCAGATCATTTTCATCACGTAACAATTCCGGATGCGGTTCTTCCTCTATCACGATCAGCAAATCACCGTTTACACCCCCGTGACGGGCAGCATTTCCTTTTCCGCTCATCGAAAGCTGCATTCCTTCAGCTACCCCTGCCGGAATATTCAATGTAATAACCTCATCTTCCTTTAAGATGCCTTCTCCGTTACAAACATTACATTTTTTTGTTATAATGCGACCTTCCCCTCCACACGTGGGACATGTAGTCGTCGATTGCATCGCACCTAAAAATGTTTGTTGTACCTGAGTAACGACACCGCTCCCGTTACAAGTAGAACATGTCGTGTAAGCTGTACCGTTCTCAGCTCCTGTTCCGTGACATGCCTTACATCCGACATATTTTTTTACTTTTATTTTCTTCTCGACTCCGGTAGATATTTCTTTTAATGTAAGTTTTACTTTTACCCGAAGATCTGATCCCCGGTTAACGTGACGCCGTGTTCGGCCACTGCTACCGCCACCGAAACCGCTGAATCCGCCGAATCCGCCACCGAAAATATCTCCGAAATGAGAAAATATATCTTCCATAGACATTCCTCCGGCACTGAATCCGCCACCACCGGCCGCACCGTTCAACCCTTCGTGTCCGAACTGATCATAACGACTTCGCTTATCGGGATTGCTCAATACTTCATAAGCCTCGGCTGCTTCTTTAAACTTCTCTTCAGCTTCCTTATCGCCGGGGTTCTTATCCGGGTGATACTGTATAGCTTTCTTACGATATGCTTTTTTTATCTCCTCGTCTGTTGCATTTTTGGCAACATCCAGCACTTCATAATAATCTCGCTTAGCCATTTCTTACCCTTTCAATTATTCACCGACAACAACCTTGGCAAAGCGAATCACTTTGTCATTCATCGTATATCCTTTTTGTACACAATCGATTACCTTGCCTTTCATCTCAGGACTCGGAGCAGGGAATGTCGTTACAGCCTCATGATATTCTGTATTGAAATCTTCATCTTTGGCCGGAATTTCTTTTATACCATGTTGATCAAGGAAAGTTTTGAACTTATTATATATCAAAGTCATACCTTCTTTAACCGCTTCGACATCCGCGCTTTCGTTAATAGCAAGTAAACCACGTTCGAAATCATCGACTAACGGCAATATCCGTTTCAAACAATCCTCACCACCGCTTTTGATAAGATCAGCTTTTTCACGAAGAGTTCTTTTTCTATAATTCTCAAAATCGGCCATCAACAACAACTTATCCTTATTAAGTTGTTCGATTTGCGCCTTCAGCTCTTCTATTTCTGCTGTCAAACTGGCAGCATCTGATGCTGCATCTTCTGCCTCCGGAAGATTTTCATCTGCTACATTCTCCGGAACTTCAGAAGTTTCAACAGCAGCCTCTTCGGTCGATTGAGTACCTGACTTCTCATCATGTATCTCATTCTTTTTGTTCTTTTTATCACTCATAGCTATCTATATTTTTCTTTTCTTATCAAATTTTACCGAAGCATTCAGAGACATGACTCTACAAATTATCATCATCCGACAAAATACCTCACCTCTTGTTCAACAAAAATGCTGCCAAATAGGAATCGGCAGCATTTTTGTCACCTCTGCGAGGTTGTTTTGTCAGTCTTTATATTTTAATATTTTTTAATAAGTTCTAAATCCATCATATAATATCCGTTTTCGTTCGTCATTCGCTTTAGATAGGCAATAATCTGAGAAATCTCGGCTTCTTCTTTCACTTGATTTAACACAAACCAATCCAATACAGCCCGCGTAGCTCTATCTCTTTCGTCACAAACAACATCAAGCAAAGTATCGAAAGTATCTGTAATCCGCATTAGGTGTACCAAAACCTGTTCAAAAGATTCTACTGGATCACCAAAATCAGAAGGGATATCCACTATATCTTGCAATTCGACCTTTCCACCTTGTTCTATCACATAATCCATAAGTCTCAAAGCATGCCGATGTTCTTCTTGATGCTGATATTTCATTCGTGCGGCAAACCCGGGATAACCGTTCTCTGCAAAATGAAGGGATATGGCTAAAAAGAAATGAGCCGACCATATTTCGGCATTAATTTGAGCATTTAGCGCTTCTTCTACCCGTTTCTTCAACATAATAACATTATATAAGTTCTCCGAAATTCTTCTTTGACCTTATAACAGTTTAGCGGGCAAATCGTTCACATCAATACCGGCACTCTCCTTGCCAGACAAAACTTCCGGGAAAAAGATCGTCCGGCAACTCCGGCAAATTACTGAACAGGCCATAAACCGAAGAACCCGATCCAGACATTGATGCATAAACAGCACCGATATCATATAATCGGGATTTTATCTCCGCAATTTCCGGATAATGGGAAAATACGCTTTTTTCGAAATCATTTGTCATAAGATTTTTCCACTCTTCCACAGGTTTCTTTACGATCTCGGACAACGGCACTTTCGGTTGCTCGGGCTTCACCAAAGAATAAGCTTTTGCCGTAGGAATCATAATATCGGGCTTGACAAGCACCAGATAATAATTTTTTAAAGTAAGAGAAACCGGCGTGAATTCATTCCCTATACCTGTAGCCAATACCGGCCTATTCAAAAGAAAAAAAGGACAGTCTGCCCCTAAACGAGCGGCTAAAGACAATAGCATCTCTTCCGAAACGGGCAACTTATACTTGTCTTTTAAAAGACGGAGCATAAATGCAGCATCCGATGATCCGCCTCCCAGACCTGCACCGAAAGGAATCACCTTATGCAAATAAATATCTACGGCAGGTAAATCAAAGCTTGCTTTCAATAAATCATAAGCCCGAATTATCAAATTTTTATTCGGTTCTCCGTCTATTTGTAAACCCGAAATATGCAAACAAGCATCCGTTTTTCCGGGTAAATCGACAACTTCCAATGCGTCTTCCAACGGAATAGGGTAAAATATCGTCTCAAGATTATGATAATTATCCGGACGTTTTGCGACAATATTCAGTCCGAGATTTATTTTTGCATTCGGAAATGTAATCATAGCTTAACAAGATTTATTTGCAAAAATACAGATTATTTATCCACATTTCGATAAAGATAGAGAAGAATAATCCGTTAATAAGATTCTATTTCTTAATTTTGTCAGGCTAAAAAGTTTATCTACGTTTGCAATACATCTTCAATATTACTTATGGAACAGAAACGCAATTATCGATCTGCAAAAAATAATTTACCGTCTATCACCGACTTAGGGAAACTTCAACCTCAGGCAAAAGAGCTCGAAGAAGCGGTATTGGGCGCTCTTATGCTCGAAAAAGACGCTTATTCTATCGTCAGCGATATTTTAAAACCGGAGTGTTTTTATGAGCATACTCACCAACTTATTTATTCGGCTATCGTAGATCTGGCACTCAGACAGCAACCTATCGATATGCTTACCGTTACCGAACAACTCCGGCGGAGAGGCGAATTGGAAGAAGTCGGTGGAGAATATACGATAACCGTACTTACCGGTCGGGTGGCTTCTGCCGCAAATATAGAATTCCATGCCCGCATTATCGCACAAAAATATCTTGCCCGCGAATTGATCCGCTTTTCCAGTGAAATACAAACGAAAGCTTTCGATGAGACAAATGATGTCGATGACCTGATGCAGGAAGCCGAAGGCAAATTATTTGAAATATCCCAACGAAATGTAAAAAAAGATGTCACTCAAATCAATCCGGTTATTAAAGAAGCGCTCAACATTCTGGAAATCGCATCGAACCGAAAAGACGGACTAAGCGGATTGCAATCGGGATTTCATGATTTGGATAAAATGACATCGGGCTGGCAAAATTCGGATTTGGTTATCATCGCCGCTCGTCCTGCAATGGGAAAGACCGCATTCGTTCTGTCCATGGCAAAGAATATGGCCATCAATTATAATACGCCGGTAGCTATCTTTTCTCTTGAAATGTCTAATGTACAATTAGTTAACCGATTGATTGTAAATACGTGCGAAATTACCGGAGAGAAAATAAAAAGCGGACAATTAGCACCATACGAATGGGAACAATTAATGGCAAAAATCAAGGACCTCTACGATGCACCTATATATATAGACGATACTCCGAGTTTATCGGTATTCGAACTTCGTACCAAAGCACGAAGACTCGTCAGAGAACACAATATAAAGATGATCATTATCGACTACTTGCAGCTTATGAATGCCAGTGGCATGAATTTCGGAAGCCGTGAACAAGAAGTAAGTACGATCTCCCGGTCATTAAAAGGATTGGCGAAAGAACTGAATATTCCTATCATCGCTCTTTCCCAGTTGAATCGTGGTGTAGAAACCCGACAAGGCGACGGAAAACGTCCCCAATTGGCCGACCTGCGTGAATCGGGTGCAATCGAACAGGATGCCGATATGGTGTGTTTTATCCACCGTCCGGAATATTATAAAATAACCGAAGACGAAAAAGGAAATTCCCTGATCGGACTTGCAGAAATAATCATAGCCAAGCACCGTAACGGTGCTGTAGGCGATGTGCGATTACGTTTCAAAGGAGAATATGCAAGATTCCAAAATCTTAACGACGATACTGAGATATACGGAACATTCGGATCAGGGATGAACAGCGGAAAAACATTTTCTTCCGCTCCTATTCCTTCTCATACTTCTTCTAATGCTGCAGAAGATTTTTTGCAACAACAAAATAATGATGTTCCGTTCTAAAAATCTATTTCCCGAACAATATTGCAATTCCGAATAAAATTTCAAATAGGTGAAATAAAATAAGAATAGCGAGGGAGGAAAAGATCTTTTCCTCCCTCGCTATTCTTATTTTCCGAATTATCTTTTAAAATACACATATTTCGGCTCAGTAGGCACATAATCGTCATTGTCCCATAGCGTACTCGTAATCATTAAATCGGCACTATAACGGTTACAAGCAATAGGTACATTATGAACCCGACACTGACGAAGCAGCATCTGAATGTCCGCTTCATGCGGTTGGGGATTCAAATCATCGATCAGAAAAACAGCCAGATTTATCTGATGCTTTACTACCATCGCCGCAATCTCCGCATCTCCACCGAGAGGTCCGGAATTCATGCAGGTTATATCTGCCTTTATCCCATGTTCATCAAACGCTTTTTTAATCAAACTTCCGGTAGTACCGGTACATACCAGATGATGTTTGGAAAGCAATTCGGCGTTATGCACCGCCCATTCGACCAAATCGGCCTTACGATTATCATGAGCAACCAATGCAATAGTCAATGTTTTATTCATAATCAACACCTTTTTAGTTAATAACAAAGATAATGAATAATTTGTTATTCTATCATTTCAGTAACACGAATCTGATAGAATAAATAACTCTTTATTACATCTGACCGGCAACCGAAGTATAAAATTTATCTCTGACAAAATATTTGCAAGCAACCTCTTGTAGTTCCTCTGCCGTTATAGACTGAACCATCATAAATTGTCGGTCATAATATTCAAAATCGAGTTGATTCGCAATCAAAGAAATATAAGCATCACAAATAGAAAACGGACCGTCGAAAATACGAGCTAACTCTCCCGACAGATAACTTTTTACCATTTTCAGTTCTTCTTCAGGCACTTTTTCTTCCCGTAACCTCTCTATTTCATTGAATACCTCTTCTATCAGAGGCTGTACATATTCCGTACCGGTCTG
Source organism: Coprobacter fastidiosus (assembly GCF_030296935.1). Lineage (NCBI taxonomy): Bacteria > Pseudomonadati > Bacteroidota > Bacteroidia > Bacteroidales > Barnesiellaceae > Coprobacter > Coprobacter fastidiosus. Next base: position 1,170,359 of record NZ_AP028032.1, read on the forward strand.
CGTCGACACAGAAAGGTAAGCATCTTCTTTCAGCCCGATTACAGAAGATGATATTCCGTAAGTAAAACCTTTATCTTCGCGAATATTCAACATAAGACGACTTCCGAAATATCCACCTAATACAGTATTCAGAATTCTGAGCTTCATATAATCGGGATGAGTTCGGCTGATTACCGGCATACCGATTCTCACAGCCGACTGCAAAGCTCCGGGTTTCTCAAAATACCTGAAATGTTCTTTTGAACGGACAATCGGATAATTCTTTTGCTCGGATTTTATCACCGGAGATTCCCTCTTTTGCCCGAAACAATCGGAAACTCTATCAATCATAGACTCCGTAACTTTCCCCGAAATAACGATCTTGCAATGTTCAGGACAATAAAAGTCTCTATGATATATCTTCAAATCTTCTATGGTCAAACGATCGTAGTCCTCAACTTCTACCGGACGGCCATAAGGATGATCTTTCCCGAATAATTGTCCGAAAAATTCCCGATTTACTAAAGTCTGCACCTTTTCTTGTTCAACCAATAATCTTTGTTTACTCCGTTCTATATATGTCCTAAATTCTTTCTCCGGAAACATAGGTTCATAAATGACAGACTCAAGTATAGGCAACACTTCACCGAAACTCCGGTTCAGCGAATAGAGTGTCATATATGAATTGTGATAAGATACGGAACTTTGCAACCATGCTCCGTAAAAATCGAGTTTTTCTGCAATATCCACAGATGTCAGTCCCCTACAACCTTCCCTCAACATAGCATTAGCAGCTTCTGCAGCTAACGGAACATTCTGTTCATATCGTCCGGCATTAAACATTATATCGATACGGTTCACTTCCTGATCTCCCATATCGATCACGTATAACGGCACTCCATTCGGAAGAATACGGCAATCTGCCTTAGGCAACGTTAACAAATCGAAGTCATGTATTTCCGGCTCTGTTTTCCGGTCAAGCATATTTATAATCTCCTATAATAAATCATTTTTATTTTTCAGATAAAATCTCAAAGAAACTCTATAAATATTTCAAAGCTCTTTCAAGATCCTCCGGCGTATCGATCCCTATCGTTTCTTGCGTAGTAATTCCCACCTTGATACGATAACCGTTCTGCAGCCATCTCAATTGTTCCAACGATTCGGCGATCTCCAACGAAGACTGAGGCAACGCAGTTATTTCAGACAATACATCTGCCCGGTAAGCATACATCCCTATATGTTTATAAAAAACATGATGATCGAGCCATGTGTCATATTTATAATTACGAATATACGGAATAATAGAACGGCTGAAATAAAGAGCTTCATTCCGATTATTCAGTACGACTTTGGGAGAATTGCTATTGAACAAAGCATCAAAACCGTCTTCTTTCGTAAACGGCTTTACCAAAGTTGCGATTTGTGTTCCCTCAGATTCAAAACACTCCATAATCGCCTCTATTTGCCGAGTCTGTATAAACGGCTCGTCGCCTTGTATATTGATAATGACATCTTCTCCCTCTCCTATACGGGAATAGGCCTCGAAACAGCGATCCGTACCGCTTTTATGATTTTCGGAAGTCATCACGGCCTTTCCTCCGAAAGAGTGAACCGCATCAAAAATACGCCGGTCATCCGTAGCGACATAAACCCGATCCAGCACAGTCTCTACTTGTTCATATACTCGTTGAATCATATATTTGCCTTTCATATCGGCAAGCGGTTTTCCCGGAAATCGGGTCGAAGCATATCGTGCCGGAATAATCCCTATAAATTTCATAAGTCTTATTTTTATTTTTCTTTATTATCGATAGTTACCACATATAATTGTGCATTCTCCACCTTTACTACCCGTACGGGCGTTCCTCGTTCAATAAATTTATTATATAAAGAAACGGCATCATAATCATCTTCTCCGATGCGAACTTTTCCGGAAGGCCTCAAGATGGTTACTGTCACACCCTCTTGACCTACCATATCCATATACTCCGAAGATACTGCAATAAAACCTTTTTCCACAGATTGGGATGAATCTAATGCAAGATGATGCAAAATCCCCTTACGCCCAATTTTATGAGACAGATAAATCACCAGAATAAAAGCACAGACAAGTCCGGATATTACGGTAAAAATACCACGATTCATTTCCCGGGAAGATACCCCTTCAAAATCAAAATCGACATTATTTACCAACGCAAGAACAAGCCCGGCAAGCATGCAAATAATACCCAATATACCCGCCACTCCGAATCCGGGAATCACAATCAGTTCCAGAACCATCAAAATAATTCCGGCAATGAATATTAAAATCTCCCAACTTGCAGCCAGTCCGTCCAGATACAAAGGTGCAAAATAAAGTACGGCAGCAATCAAGGCGGCAGCAGATGGAAAACCGATGCCGGGAGTTTGCAGCTCAAAATAAATTCCTCCGATAATTATCATTATCAAAATCGCCTGCAACGCCGGATTGAGCAAAAAACCGACAAGATCATCATATACAGACGGTTTGAATGTCTGCAACGTATATTCCGGCACACCAAGCCGTTCGGTCACTATTTCATGAACATTATTCACGATTGCTTCATTATATCCCCATTTTAGAGCTTCCTGAGCTGTTAACGTAAGGACTTTGGTAGAATCATCCAATCCGGGGACAACGATTCGAGTATCGACCATCGCCTCCGCAATAAGAGGATCTCTTAACCATTTGATAACCGTATCGCCAGACAAGGTAATTGTCGTGTCTTTTCCGTGAGCCTCGGCAGTAGAACGAATCGTCGCCCGCATATAAGACTGGTACTTATCCGGCATAGCCGCCCCTGTCTCATTCACAACGGTTGCAGCACCGATATTTCCTCCGGGACGCATGTAAATACTGTCACAAGCTATGGCGATCAGCGCACCGGCGGAGGCCGCATTATTATCGATAAAAGCATATACCGGTATCGCACTGTTCAAAATAAGGGTACGTATAGAATCTGCATGAACGACAGTTCCTCCGTATGTATTCATATGCAATATTATTCCTTGCGCATCATGATCTACAGCTTCTTTATAACCGCGTTGCATATACCTCCACGTAGTACTCCCGATCTCTTTTTTAATATCAATCTTATAATACAACGGTTTTTCACCGGAATATCCTACCTGAATGTAAGTAAATAGTGAAATAATAGTTATAATCCAGAACTTTTTCATCACTTATACGTTATATAAAAAGATGTGTCCGATTTCAACAGATGGATACAGACTATTTCTGTTATCCGCTTTTCTTTCGGAACACATTGCCGAAGTTACGATTTTTATTCAGAAAAAAGCGAATAAAAACGACAAACTCGGGTCTTGAAATCAAAATTCGACCATTGAACATAAATTATTTATATTAACCAAAAAACAAAATCTACAACAATGAGAAAAACTACAAGTCAAGCAGATCTCGAAGAAGAGGCATCAAAAAAGCAATCAATGTCAAAATGCCCTCAAAAAGACTCAACACATTTCAAAAAAGCACAACTTTTGTTATTTAACTATACAAAAGGGATTTTTTTAAGAAAATATTTTTTGAACTCTCCCTTTATCTTAATAACTTCGATAAAAGAGCAGTAGCAATATAAGACAATATCAATTAATTAATCTAAATTCTTGAATGTATGAATTCAAATTCGTTTCAACAGAGATTGTTGGGATTACAAGACAATCTGCTAAATTTTGCTTATATGCTGACATCGAACCGGGAAGAAGCAAAAGATCTGCTTCAAGACACAACATTAAAAGCCCTCGATAACGAGGAGAAGTATATCGATAATATAAATTTCAAAGGTTGGGTATTTACGATTATGCGGAACATCTTTATAAACAATTACAGACGCATAGTCCGCAATCAGACCATCGTCGATCAAACCGAAGATTTATATCATCTTAATCTCCCTCAAGAATCAGGATTCAATACTCCCGAAGGCTCTTTTACCGTGAAAGAAATTACCAAAGCAATAAACAGTTTTACGGACGAATACAAAGTTCCGTTCTCTATGCACGTGGCGGGATTCAAATATCATGAAATTGCAGAAAAGATGGAGTTGCCGTTAGGCACAGTCAAAAGCCGCATCTTCTTTGCCCGTCAACGTTTACAAGAGATGTTGAAAGATTATAAGTAACGCTATTTTCAGGGCCTGTTTCATCTTTATCGGAGAAATACAGATTGGCTCTTACACCGAAACAAGCAGGGTGACCGAGGAATAAATTTTCTTCGAGTCACCCTGCTTGTCTTATCAACAGTTAACGATTAAAATCCGTCGGCAACTAAACGAATATCTTGTCGAGAACCTCCGAACTCGAATGTTATCCAATATCTCTTACCGGAAATTTTATTTAAAACGGTCCTCTCGGCAATCAGAGAACGATCCGGTTGTCCGGCTTCACGAATCACCACCAAACCGTCTTCCAATATTTCCCCTTCTTCTACAAAATCACCGGAAACGCTTATCCGAAAAAAAGTCGCATCATCCCCTAACGGAGCATAGTCCCAAACAATCGACCGACTCTTTGCCAGCCCCAATGCATCAAAACCTTTCTCTCTCGAGAAAGAATATCCCTCTTCTTTTTCAGGATATACAATATCATTCTTCCACCCTTCGATACGGACATCCGTATCCTTATAAAAATCCCCGGAGACGGTCACAGGACATGAGACAGTATATTCTCCGGAAGTTACTGTCAAAGTACCCTTACCGGCCTGTATCCCCTTGACTCGAATTACATTCCCCGAGACTCCGGCACTTGCAATATTTTCGGGTGCTATAGAAGCTGTAAAACTCTCTACTCCGGAAACTGTCACCACGACAGCCTCTCCCTCTTCTACAATAATCTCAGAAACATCGAGCTGTATTTTGGGCGCATCATTTTTATTTTCATCCTTACACGAAACAAAAAGGATAGAAAACAAAAATAAAGCCACTACCCCCATATAGTTTATATTGCATATTTTCATCATTACCAGTTTTTTATCATTTAACGACAACTTGTACCGACCCGCAACCGGATGAAGACTTCCATTTCAGTGTATGTGTACCCTTACCGGCTTTTCCCGGAGTAAAGACATTCGCACTCACCCCATCGCCTTCCCATGTACAACCGGGAAGCGTTTCACTCAATTTCAAGGCGACTCCCGAATCGTTCAAAGAATATTCCTTTTTCAACCCCACAGGAACAATCCGCCTTATCGTCTGAGGAACAGATACTCCCCGTAATTCAACAGCGACCGAAGCGATATTATCGGCAGCCAACGTAAGCGTTGCCTTATGCAATCCGGCTGAAGAAGGCATATAAGTAGCGCCGACATCCGTCCCGGCATTCACTTCATCAGCCGAAAGTGACGATACGGCAAAAGAAAACATATTTTTATCGTCACCGTCAAGAATCAACGACACTGCCGATGCTATTTGTATTCCCTCAATTCTGAATGACTTTTCGACAGACTCTCCGATAGTCGAATTCGGAAAGATAAAATAATCTCCGGTCTGCCAGTTTGTAATTCCCGCGCCCAAATAAAAAGCCTCGTCCGTCTTTGTTCCCCAGATATATTCGGCAAGATCAGGAAAATCTATAAACGGATTACGGTTATGCTGAAACTTATAAACACCGTCATTCCGATCTATCTCTTTCTGGCTGACAGGATCTTGACGGCTCCACTCCAGCAACAAGTTCCGGGCATAGTCGGTTAATGTAGGATAATCGTTTCTCTGGAACATTTTTGTTCCGAGACTCACCCATGTATAGTCTTGATAACAGGTTACAAAATAAAAATACATTCGGGCAAAATCTCCCTTATATTCATCTGCCGGTTCAAATACAGATACAGCTTTACCACCGATATATCCGGTACCGACTTTCGTAACTCCGTTAGACCAAGATTCAGTATAGACCACCCCCAAAGGATAATTACTTTTCTGTTCATTCGCACCAGCATCGGCCGGAGTCAAGTGGTGTAAATCATACGACGCCTCATACTTAAAACGCGTAAACGGAGTCGTACCGTTATAATCTGCCGCATCCCCCCACCAACTCTTCGGTACGGAGTGTTCGATATTCATATTTTTCGTCGCTCCCGTACTTCCCGATGTAAAGTAACGTACCGTATTGGAATACATGTCCCAAACTATCCCTCCCGGTTTGGCATCGCTATACCTGAATACTTTCCACGTCCCCGAAGCACCATATCCGATACGAGTGTGATCTTTGAGCAATAAATGAAAGGCAGTTTTCAGTTCCCGTTCTTTCTTTCCATTTAACGTCGCCGGGTAATATCCCTCCGGAATTTCAGCACGGATAAGACTGAAGATCGATAAGAATAAAAGAAATATCCGAAATTTTTTCAACATAGGTTTATGACTCCGAAATTAATTAATAAAGCGAGCAAATATACTGAAATAAAAAGAGCTGACCAAACGGCCAGCTCTTTTATTATCTTAAAATCCACGATTTATTTTATATCATCAACATTACGAATATTTAATTGAGGTGTGTTATTATTAACACCAGCAATACCCGTAATTGTTTTTACTCCGGTAGGAACTGTTTCTGAATAAAATTTAGCATATCCAGAAACATAAGAATTTATCGTTGTTTCTCCATCTTTAATCGTATTCGTTGTTGCTTTTTTATCAGCCCCAAACGTACCCGTATCAAGTTTAGGAATATATTCTCCCTGTACCGTAACCAAAGTTGACTGCCATTGATCAATGTTGGCTATTACTTCAGCAACAGTCGTCTGACGAGGAGTTATCGTTCCCGTACCGACTTTCCGAATATTAACCAAAGGTACACCATTCAACTCCAATAATCCCTTATAATTTTCCAGCGACAAATCTTTTACTCTGACTTCAATCTTATCTCCGAGATTGAATGAAGCATTTTCACTACAGAACACAACGATACCGCATGAGTTGTCTTCGGCTGCAACATACAACTGTTTCAAAGAAGAAATATTATTGTTTACAACATCTGAAATCACCACACCCACAAGTTTTTTATCTTCAGTGATGGTAATATCAGAACCTTGATGCATAGCTCGAATGTCAGCAATAGATATTTCAGGAACATTAAAATCCCCATCCGGATCTATTATAGCACCGAATTCTTCTCCACTCTCTACCAATGTCGCATAAGAAGAGCTTTTCATCCCGGCCACACCAAAATATTTCTCAAGGTTTCCTTGTAAAATTACTTCTTTACCCAAAACTTTAGCCGCATTGCCTTCGGTAATCAGATTCAAACCTGTACGCAAAGCACCGGGATTCAATTGTACAACAAGACAATTATTTACATTTTTTTCATCTGCAGTTGCTGCGATCAAAATATTCTGACCTTCAGTCAGAGGTTCACCAGATACACTGGTTCCGCTAAACGGAGCCTCGAATTGAGCTTCTTCCAAATCTCCACTGGGAACTTGTCCTACAATAAACCCTTTTACGAACTTATAATCGGTATCTTGATTTTCTTTTGCTGCGGCAACATTCCAAGGATCCGCATAAGTACCGCTACCCGAGGGAGTAGCAACGCCTCCTTCGTCCGAACCGCCACTGCCTTGTCCGCCATCATCGATCCAGTCATCATCATCGCTGTCACAAGATGTAAATCCCACCATCGAAACAGCAAGAAGCATCCATACTAATTTTCTCATTGCTTTCATAGTTAAACTCAATTTAAATTATAATTATTGGTATATTTTATATTGTCTTATTTTTATTGAGGTCTTTCGCCTTCGGCATATTCACGAGGACCATTATAATATTCAAACCCTTCGAGATCATCCAAAGAACGAAGTGTCAATTGATATTTTCCTCCGTAATTATCATTTTTATCATGAAACCATCCCAAAATAGCCGTTACAGTTCCCACACTTCCTTTTTTCGGAATAAACGTTTCGGCAAAATGGGCATATTCACTCGTTGAAATATATAATGTTCCCGTATCGTCCGATACCTCTCGAGACATCGGATAACCGATATTGTATTTCTTACTCATATCATAGGTAGAAGGTGCAAAAACCGGACTCAACTGATGGGCATTTACATTCCCGGTTTTCTCGATAGAGCGACGTAATGAAACAAATTCGGTCTTTAAATCAGCATCTCGATCATTCTTCCATGTAAATTCGACATTCTCAATTTTGATCAACCGTCCGTACCAAGTAGAATCCAACGCTGCAATTTCAGCCATTGTCAATACAGCTTCTTCCGGTACTGTCACTTTACTCTTATCAGGCCATCCGATACGTTGAAAATGGTCATATACCATAGCATAAGGAATACGTCCCGGTTCATAACGGGTCTTGTCATCATTCCGGAAAGAGTAAACTCCCAATTGCGGCATTTCGGCATAACGTCCCATCATCAAACCGTTACATTTCACGGCAACCACTTGCCCTAACGGGAAAACACCGCTCAAACTTCCGGCATCTATCGCTACTTTCAACGATTGACGAGTATTCAAATCTTCCAAAACAAAATATTTGTAAATATTAGAAGCAGTATCCGCAGAAATAATACGCCCCTTTATATAAATATCTTGCGGACCTTCGATCGGATTCAGTGTAAAGAGATTCTTATAAGTCTCTCCTTCTTCCCGATAAATGGTAAATTTCTTACCTTTATATTCGATCGGCAATTTAAGACGCCCGTCAACATATTCCGCTCCAATAATCGGATATTCCACATCGCCCTGATTCACCGTATAATAAGCGTTTTTTATACTTCCTGTCGCTTCATCTATCGGAGCATGATAACGTAACGTATCGTCTTTACCGAACACATACAAGCTATCGATTCGGTCATACATTGCCACCAACTCGCCGATAGACATATTTGCCGGCCAAACTCGAGGATCGTTTTCCGGTAAAACCGCCATTTCCTGCGTGATCTCATCATAATCATTCACACACGAAGTAAATGATACTGCCGCCAATAATGCACAAACTATATATTTAATCTTTTTCATAACTATTCTTCGCTAAAATTTAGAACTTGTACCCGAGATTTAAGAAACAGTTGAATCCCCATGCATAATAGTATTTATTCGGATAACGATCTACCAACTGAATATCTTTGGTCTGACTCTTATTATTACGTGCTATACGTCCCTGCTGGTAACCGCCGGTAACCATATCTTTATTATTCAAGATATTACTAAAGCTCAAATTAATATTTAACGACTGCTTGCGATTATTCAGATAAAGAACTTTTCCGACCGAAGCATCTAACATAAATCCGCCTTTCAACTTTTCTTGTGTACCGAACATTTCTACCAAAGCCTTGTCTTGAGCATACTTGCCGCTTTTTCTCTCTTCAGCCGTATATGTTCCTTTCTTACGATAACCGCTGTATTGAATATCCTGTCCGGCTTCATCTTGATAAGTACCGCCGTAATAGTTCATTTCGGTAAAATGAGAAGGAGAGAAATCGAGATAATTATTATCGAAATACGAAAGCGTTATATCGGCAAACCACATTTTCGGATGGAAATAATCCAAAGTTATACTGGCTGCTAATTGAGGCCCGTTATTTACCTTCAAATCTTTGATATATACCCGTTCACGAATATCCGACTTTTTAGCGGCTTCAGCATTTACAGGCAATTCTCCGGTCAACAGATTCGCACCGTTCTCCGCACTCATCGTTCCCATTGCGTCATCGGTATAACGATAATCACCGTAAGTTCCCGCCAGTTCGACAGAGAAGCTATTGTTCAGTTTTACGGAGATTCCGGCTTCGACACCCATATAACGTTTATTTACACCCGATAACGTATGGTTAATGTATGTACGGAATTCATCGTTGTAGTACCCTGTACCTTCTACTCCGTCACGGGTAATCGTATGGAATCCGGTAATACGCCCTTTAACAATCGGAGTCGTAAATTGGTAGGTCAGGTCATAAGAATAAATTTTTTCAGAAGGCAAATCTTCCAAACGATACTGTTTCGGATTCTTCGGATTCACCACGACTTTTTGTATTTGCGTGTCCTTAACACGAGGGGCGACATAAGCATACCCGGCATAAGGAGCGCGAGTCTCTACCAAGCCGTTCAAAACCAAACGTTGGCGACCGTTGATCTTATATACCAATCCCGCCTTGAAACTCGGATCATAAAAACTCAAGGATTTTCCTTTCCCGTAAGACTGAACTCCGATAACCGCAGCACGACCGTTCTCCATCTTTCCCTCACGCCAGAAAGTCGTATAAGTAAATCTCGCTGCATAAGAAAGATCGAATTTCGTCCAATTCCACTCATTTTGGGCAAATACCCCGGCTTTTACAATGTGCATATTATAGTCATACCCGAAACGATCACCTTCTACAATTTTCCGGTTCGGATGACGAAGGTCATTTTGTATAATCGTCATATTCCCGGTAAAGTCTCGTTCGGCAAACTGGTCAATATCGATCCATTGATTACCGCCTAACAGATCGTTCATTGTCTTGTAGTGCATACCCCTCGAATAATTGGCTTCGACTCCTGCCGTAAGTTTAAGACGACGGTTTATCTGATTTGAATAAACAGAGTTTAATGCCGTAGTCATCAAATCGTTATGACGTTCTTCCAACACATACTTGGCACTTCCGTCAGGGTTAGCGACATTATTCAAATAATTAGACTGATATAAGGAGTTCCAATTGATTTGCGTTACATCCGTATTATTGTTTACCCATTGCCCGGTCAGTTCATCCACTAAATCCTGATCTACATTACCCATTATTATATCCATGTGATTCTGTTGGTCTTCAAGTCCATACGATCCGAGAACATCATTGATTTGATAACTCGGCAAATTGCGGTAATAATCGGGACGCGGATCGGCTGCATTATAAAAACCGAGAGCCGTATTACTGTAATTGCTATAATGGAATCCGAAACCGGTTTTCAAATTTTGCTTATCCGTAATCTTAAAATCCCAATTGGCAACGACAGTAGGATCGAAGCTGTTCACCACGCGAGAACTTCTTTTTTCTCCATTCTGGTATCCCCAATACGGATTATAATAAATACCTCTGAAATCATAAACCTCCTGAGTCACTGCAGCCGATTGCGAACGTTTTGTAGGAGCTCCGTAAGTTGCCAATGAAATGCTATGACGATCATTGATCATTTTTTCTGCCGAAAGAAAATAACCCCAAGAATTATAGAATGTTCCTTCTATAATACCCTCTTTTGCCCAACGCCATACTGCAGATCCGGTAAATGCCCAGCCGTTATTCATCAAACCGGTAGAGTGTGTAGCCGTAGCCCGCATATTATACGAACGATTAGAATAGGCAACGCTTGCTTTTGTTCCGGCTGCAAATGCCGTAGCCCGAGTATTGATGTTCGTCGTTCCTCCCAGACTGCCGAAAGCAAACGGAGCATTCTCAATACCATTAATTACATCCTTATTTCTAAACGCATCGTTCAGTCCCCCAAGGCTCGAATAATTGAAACGTCCTCGTTCCTGATCATTGAAATTGATACCGTTTATATAAGTCGTAGATGCCGACTGATCATAACCTCTTATAGAAAAACGCATCGGACTGTAATTGTAACTGGCTGCATTCAGATAAATATCATCTGAAGCTCCGGATAAATAAGAAGATGATTGAGACGAAGTTTCATTATCGTCATCCAAAACCGACTCATCAAAAAGCTGTATATTCTCTTCTTGCTGACTGGCTTTCTCTACTCTAATTAAGGCGATATTACCAAGATCGATTTTTTCATCCTTGCCAATCAGAATACTCTGCTGGTAAGGCTGGTAGTCTGCCGAAACGACTAAAAGTTCGTCGGCTCCGGAAGATAAATTTTTGAAAATAAATACTCCGTCTTTAGAAGACGTTACCGAAATGTTCTTGTTTTTTAAAGAAACCTTAACACCGGCAATCGGTGCTTTGGTTCCAAAGTCTATAAGTACTCCTCTCAACGACGCCTTTTGAGCAAAAGCGGAAACACTGAAAAAAAGCATTATAAACAGCCATAAATTTCGATTCATAAAATACGTAGGTTTAGTTTATAATTTGTTGTTGTTGTGTCTCTATCATACTTCCCTATATTTTTAGGAGCGAAATAGTTGGGCAAATTAATATATTTTTTTTGATTATTCATATTACATTCGCATTATATTTTCTACACAGATGTGTTAAAAGTAAGTATTTACTTTTCTTTTCAAAAGATGAGAGCGCTTGCAAATTATCAATTAAAACCCCATATACCACTCACTATAAATACATTACACGATACACGCAGATAAAATCCTTACAATTTTCTGAAATTTCATAGAAACGAGATGTTTATTTCATTTTTTTTTCGAATCTTTGTATTATGATATGCTGTTCTTACGCGGTTTTCAAAATTCGTTTTCCCGTAAAGCATGTTTAATATGCAAATACCAGTTATAAATTGTAAGGAATAATTTTACAGATTAGAAACTAAATATTTTGACTTATGAAAAAATGCAGCTTACTTCTGGCATTAATCTTTTTATGCTTCCTATCATTAAGTGCTCAAAACAATGAACAAAGGAAACAATTCGCCGTATATGCCGTTGCTTTTTATAACCTTGAAAACCTGTTCGACACAATCGACCAGCCGGACGTTTTGGACGAAGAATTCACTCCTCATGGCGGAATGCGTTGGACTTCATTGAAATACAACAACAAATTGAAAAATATGTCCTATGCCATCAGCCAACTGGCTACCGACGGACCGTTTCCTCTGCCAAACGGTCCTGCAATCATCGGTATATCCGAAATTGAAAATCGGGGTGTAGTGGAAGACCTTATCAAAACCGGTAAACTGGCAGAAAGAAATTACGGAATCGTTCATTACGACTCACCCGACAGACGTGGCGTAGATGTAGGTCTTATATACGATAAAGACCAGTTTACTCTCGAAAACAGCGATAGTTTCAGGCTGGTATATCCTGCAGACACCTCGTTGCGTACTCGGGATCAATTATTGGTAAACGGCATACTCGGAGGAGAACGGGTACATATAATCGTAAATCACTGGCCTTCAAGATTAGGAGGAGAGAAACAATCAAGACCTAAAAGAGAAGCTGCCGCTGCATTGACCAAACATATTGCCGACTCGGTACTGACTGCTGATCCGAACTCTAAAGTCATTATTATGGGAGATTTAAACGATGATCCTAACAATACCAGCTGCAAAGTTGTCTTAGGAGCTAAAAAAGACCAGAAAGATGTTAAGCCGGGAGGTTACTATAACACGATGTGGAACTTTTTTGACAAAGGCATCGGATCATTAGCTTATCAGGGATCATGGAATCTTTTCGACCAGATCATTATCTCAGAGAATTTTTTAGGTAAAGACCGCTCTACACTAAAATTTATCAAAGCAGAAATATTCAACCGAGATTTTCTGAAACAAACAGAAGGTAAATATAAAGGATATCCCAAAAGAACACATGCCGGAGGGGTATATCTGAACGGATATAGCGACCATTTCCCGACACTTATTTATCTGGCAAAAGAAGTAAACCGATAGTAAAACAGAACGTATCGATTATTCGATAATCCAAAAATCACACACTCTTTAAATGGGTGTGTGATTTTTTATCTACCCCCGGATATTCTCCAATGAAAAAGCATAAGAATCAGACAAACAACAAATAATTTGTTATAACCAAAGTCTATCCCAATAATAAATCGTATTTTTGCACCATCAAAAAATTATAAGATACAATAAAAGAGAGAGAAACATAACGGAATTTTCTGATTGTTTCTCGTTTATTTTTATATGATGATTATGTTGCAGAAACTCAAAACATACATGTTGCCTATCGCCATGATAGTAGGGGCGATATTTTATAAATATGTCGAATCAGTATCTTTTTTGACTCCTTACCTTATCTTTTCTATGCTGTTGATCACCTACTGCAAATTGTCTTTACGCAACATGAATATATCCCCGCTTCATTTTTGGTTACTATTGATACAAATATTCGGAAGCCTGCTGGTCTATTACTTTTTGTTACCTCTCGACTCGATGATAGCAGAAGGAACATTTATCTGTATATTCGCTCCTACGGCAACAGCAGCAGCCGTTATCACGGGTATGTTAGGAGGCGATATAGCCTGTTTGGCGACATACAGTCTTCTCAGTAATATGACCGTAGCCCTGACATCTCCCATCATCTTCTCTTTCATGGAAGCACACGGGACAATGCCGTTTTGGGAATCATTTCTGGTTATATGCAAACAGATGATCCCTCTCCTCATCTTGCCATTTATTGCAGCAATTTTTCTGAGGAAGTTTTTTCCTAAAGCGCATAATGCCTTACAAAACCGTCAAAGCATATCATTCTATATGTGGGCTATATCTCTCACTATAGTGATGGGAAAAACAGTTTCTTTCATAATCAATCAGGGATCGGGAAATATCAAGGAAGAAATTTTAATTGCTCTTTTCGCACTAATCGCCTGTATCGCTCAATTCATTATCGGGAAATGGGTCGGATATAAAAACAATAACTTAATCGCCGGAGGTCAAGGATTGGGTCAGAAAAATACGGTTCTTGCCATTTGGATGGCTCTCATTTATCTGCACCCTCTGGCTTCCATAGGACCTGCATCTTATGTCGTGTGGCAAAACAGCATCAATTCTTGGCAACTTTGGAAAAAGCAAAAAGATTTAAAAAAGTAAAATAGACACGATCAATCTACATTCAACATTTTATATTCGATTCATCTAATTTTTTTTATTATCTCAATTTTTCTAAATATAAATAATAAGGTTACCGCATGCGGTAACCTTACATTAAAAAGGAAACCCGACTTTATTTATAAAATATATTAGCCAACTCTGTTAACCCGGCTTCTCCCGGCAAATCGGGATAAGTCTTTTTCATGGCTGCGATAAATGAATCGGCCGTTTTATTTGCTGCAATTATACGCTTCATTGTTTTCAAATAATCAATTTTAAATTCTACCATATCTTTTTTCGCAGCACCCCCGTGTCCGCCGATAAAATATTCACAACCGGATTTTAAAGCCCTCTCCGCTTCTGTTATTTCCGCATCAATCGCAGTTAAAGAAGATATTTGCAAATGGCTGGCATGGGATTTTGCAGGTGTCCAATGCGTATAATAGACCTTATCACCGATTATAATACTTGCCGCCGGAAAATCGGTTGGAGCTCCTTTTTGAAAAGAGAACTTCACGCCATCCCAATATTGAGTACTTCCCAAAGGAATTTCCTCTGTTTTTCCGGTTGGCATGGGAACTATGGCATCACCAAATATTTTTGCAAAATTCTGCATCATTCCGCCGTAAACACTCCCCTTGACAAAATCCGGCATTCCCTCAATCATCACGACATCATGATTACCCGTTCCGCCTACATGATAATCGGTGATAATTTTCTGTACAGGTTTATTTAATGAAACCACATAAGCGTCAAATTCCGATACATTATCTTTAAACAGCGGCTGTTCCAAAGTAACAAGCCCGGTCTTGCCCTCTATAATGTAGCTTGCATCTCCAAGTGCATCATTCGTATTATATACATGAAGTTTGAAACTGCCTAAATCCAAGACCTCAAAATTTCCTTTTATCTGTGCTTCTGCCACTACCGCCACAAAAACCAGTAATAATAAAAATATCTTTTTCATAATTTCTATATTTTATTTAATAACCGATAGTAAAACGTTCCCGATGGTGATTTGCCTGTTCCATCTCATCTACCATTGCAACCGCATAATCTTCTACTGAAATATGACTGTTCCCATTTTCGTCAACAATAAGATCGTCCTTTCCCAAACGGAACTTTCCTGTACGTTGTCCCGGTTCAAGAGTTCCGGCAGGGGAGAAAAACACCCAGTCGATTTCTTTTTCGTTGCACAATGTATTTAGGTAAAACTCACCTAAAGATTTCACACCACCCATAATCTCAGCAGGAATTGCACCTGAATCCACCACTCTAACCCCCGGAGCGCAGAATAAAGTACCAGCACCACCGACACACAACAGTCGTTTAATACCTGATTGCTTCACCGCTTTGAGGATTAATGGATAATTTTTCAACGTTTCTTTGTAAATGTCAGGGTTTGTCCAGCCGGGATTATAAGCGCTGATAACAACATCTTTTCCCTTACAAGTAGCAGCTATCGTTTCCACATCAGATACATCTGCTTTAACTACTGATAAATTACTGTTACTAATTGCAATCTTTTCAGGATTGCGAACTATTGCTGTAACCTTGTTTCCTCTGTTCAATAACTCATTAAGGATTGCAGTTCCAACAAAACCGCTTGCTCCGATCAATACTACATGCTTCATAACTATAAATATTTAATAATCAATATTACTATCCAAAAGATCGTTTATCTCTTTTCGGATGCAAAAATGAAATTCTTTTTTTAGTTATACAAGAAGGCACTTTGTACTCAGATAGTTACCGATATGAAACTATTGTTGATTATAAAGAATTTGAAAAATATACATTTAACACTATTTAAACAATTACTATTTTATTCTTGCTTGTTTGAAGAATGTTTGTTACTTTTGTAGTGTAATATAGAAAAGATAGTATGGTAAGAACAAAAATACAAAATGAATTATATCCCGATTGCCCTATTCGGAATATACTTGCTCGCATAAGTGACAAATGGTCGATATTAGTTCTTTTTACATTAAACCAATCTGCATTAATGCGTTTTAATACCTTGCAAAAAAATATCCCGGACATTTCACAGAAAATGCTGACTGTGACTTTAAGAACCCTTGAAGAGGACGGATTTGTCAAAAGAAAAGTATATGCCGAAGTGCCGCCAAGGGTTGAATATTCGCTGACAGAGAGAGCCATCTCCTTATTGCCCCATATCAATGATCTGATAACATGGGCAAAAAATAACATGGATGCCATCTTAACAGACAGAATACAGAACAAGCAAAAATCTTAGTTCTATAAATTTAGAGCTTGCCTGAATTTTACAATAAAAACAGTATGTTATTAATAGATTATCATATAAACTCCACTCCTGAAAAGAGTGTATAAAAAACGTGTTTCAAGAGTTTTTTTCGCATTCCTGCTATCTCAAGAAAGAACGACCTTAAACAAAAAGACTAAACAGAAGTTAAGGTCCTCAATGCCTTACATAATTGATCGGGACAAGAGGTAGAACGTGTTCCGCAACGGATACCCTCTAAACGCGAAATGACATCTTCGACTCTCATTCCTTTCACCAAAGACGATATTCCCTGTAAATTACCATTACAACCTCCTTTGAAAACGACTTTTTCTACTCTCCCATCTTGTATTTCCAGCTCAATATCAGTACTACACGTACCTTTGGGTTTATAATTTATTTTCATTACATCCGAATATATTTACCGCTACAAAATTATAGATTATAAACGATTAAGACAATAAAATTTTTTAATCTGTAAAGTCTTTACAGTACAAAAAACGGGAAATAATAAAATTAATTATCTTTGCTGATATATGAATATCCCATTTCTTCATAAAGGGAGTCTGTCTCGAAAAATATAATTTACAATATGAAAAATATATTATTCATTATCTGCATGGTCTTGTGCAACACATTACTCGCATTCGCCCAAAACAATCAAGAAATTGTATATCTGAAAAACGGAAACAAAGTAAAGGGAATCATCATCGAAGAAATACCCAATACATCTATAAAAGTAAAAACATCGAACGGCAGCATACTTGTCTATTCTATACATGAAATAGAAAAAATTATATCGCCCGAAGATGAAATCTTTCAAAAAAAATTTCGTCTCAAACAGTACAACAACAATCCGACTTATGACAAAACTGGTTACAAAGGATTCATAGATTTCGGAGGAGTAATAGGGATCGGAAATAGAGGAGACGGGGCAATTGCCGTATCAACAACTCACGGATATCAGTTTAACCCATATTTTTTCTTCGGAGCTGGTATCGGAATAGAATACCACATGAATTGGGAAACTTTTTTTATTCCTGTTTTTGCTGATATTAAAACGTATTTTCTCAACAAGAATATATCTCCGTTTTTAGGACTGAAAGCTGGATACTCGGTTTATGACGGCAAAGGCTGTTATATAAACCCTCATATCGGAGTCACTCTTTCCAGCTCTCCTCGATTCGGTATGAATTTAACAATAGGATATAATATGCAAAAAGCGAAAATCAACGACAGACCGAAGAACATCAAAAATTATAAAGATAATATGGCAATCAACGGAATATCTATAAAACTCGGCTTCGAATTCTAAGAGCCACCTATCAAGAACATAAAAAGAGGCCTTAAAAGACCTCTTTTTATATCTTAAACCTAAAGGGTGTTATTCCTCATCGTCAGCTTCTTTCAGATCATGGAAAACATTCTGAACGTCTTCATCATCCTCAAATTTTTCAAGAAGTTTTTCAATTGAAGCACGCTGCTCTTCCGTCACTTCTTTAGTATCATTCGGAATACGTTCAAACTCAGCACTTTCTATCTCGAATCCATTTTCTTCAAGATATTTCTGAATGTTACTGAAAGATTCGAACTCTCCGTATAATACAATCTCTTCCCCGTCAGCTTCAAGTTCATCTACACCATAGTCGATAAGTTCAAGTTCAAGATCCTCAAGGGACACTCCTTCTTTAGCCTTAATCTTAAACACGCTCTTATGATCGAAAAGGAAAGACAAACTACCGCTGGTTCCTAACGATCCGCCGAATTTATTAAAATAACTGCGTACATTGGCAACGGTACGGGTAGGATTATCTGTCGCAGTCTCTACTACAATAGCGATACCGAAAGGTCCGTATCCTTCATAAACGATTTCTTTATAATCGCCCTCATCTTTTGATGTCGCCTTTTTAATTGCACGCTCCACATTTTCTTTCGGCATATTGGCAGCCTTAGCATTCTGCATAAGAACACGCAAACGCGGATTAGCATCGGGATCAGGGCCGCTGGCCTTCACGGCAATCGAAATTTCTTTACCTAATTTTGTAAATGTACGCGCCATGTTTCCCCAGCGCTTTAACTTTCTGGCTTTACGATATTCAAACGCTCTTCCCATTGTATTCTATTCTTGTATTTCTTATATAATAAATTATCTGAGTTTCGCATTAAGCTTCTGTTGCAAATTAGCAATAATCCGGTTCATTATCGATTCGATTTGCTTATCATTCAATGTCTTGGTTTCATCCTGCAAAATAAAAGAAACAGCATAAGACTTTTTCCCCGATTCCAGATTCTTTCCTTCATAAACATCGAAGAGGTACACATCTTTCAACAGCCTACGTTCAGTGTCATAAGCGACTTTCTCTATTTCGGCAAACTGTACGGATGTATCAACCAATAATGCTAAATCTCGTTTCACAGGAGGAAATTTAGAAATTTCACTAAACGTGACTTTATTTTTTACGGCTTCTTTTACAAGAAGAGTCCAATTCATTTCAGCATAAGATACCCCAGTTTCAATATCGAACGATTTCAATATTTTTTTCGAGACTAATCCGAACTTCGCAAGAATTTTTCCACCGTTCCGCATTGTATAAACCAATGCAACATCAAATATATCGTCTGAAATCTGAGAAAATTGTAATTTCTTCATATCCACACCCAAACGAGCAAAGATATTCTCGACATACCCTTTCAGCTCGAATACCGAAGATTTTTCATCCGGATGTGCCCAACTTCCCGATACACGATTACCTGTAATCCACAAACCGAGATGCTGTGCTTCCGAATAAGATGCCAGTACATTTTTAGACGTATCGGCATCTGCATCATAATTATAACAATTCCCGAATTCGTAGAATTTCAAATCCGGCCGGCGACGGTTGATATTATAAGCTAAACTCTCCAACCCTCCGAAAAGTAAAGTTTGTCTCATAACATTGAGATCATTACTCAGCGGATTAAGAAGCGGAACACAGTTCTTTTCAGGATAAGTCGTCAAAGAGGTATAATAGGCACTTTTTGTCAAAGAATTATTCATGATCTCGTTGAATCCGCATCCGGTCAACTGTTCTGCAATCAAATTATACAGCCGATGATTCTCATCCGTCATTGTTTTGTATGAAAGATTAGAATGTACAGAATCTGTAAATTCGACATTATTATATCCATAAATACGGAGAATATCCTCTATAACATCGACATCTCTTTGAACATCTACTCGATAAGTAGGTACACTCAATGTCAGAACTCCATCTTTTTCATCTAAGATTTCAATTTCAAGACTGGAAAGAATACTTTTTACCATATCCTGAGGAATTACCTTACCGACAAGACTGTTCAAACGGTCATAGCTGAGTTCTACCCTGAAATTATCGATTTTGTTCGGATACACATCTACGATTTCTCCCGTTATCTTTCCTCCGGCCAACTCTTTCACCAATAATGCCGCACGTTTAAGTACATAGATCAAATTATTAGGATCAGCACCTCTTTCAAAACGGAATGAAGAGTCGGTATTAAGCCCGTGACGACGTGCCGTCTTACGCACCCACATCGGACTGAAATATGCCGATTCGAGGAATACATCCGTTGTTTGTTCGGTTACACCCGATTTCAGGCCGCCGAACACCCCGGCAATACACATTCCTTCTTTTTCATTACAAATCATCAGATCTCGATCCGACAAAGAACGTTCGACACCATCCAGGGTTACAAACTTAGTCCCCTCCGGAAGTGTTTTTACAATAACCTTTCCTCCCTCGATATGATTCAAATCGAAACAATGCAAAGGTTGTCCGGTTTCATGCAATAGAAAGTTGGTAATATCTACAACATTATTGATAGGCCGCAAACCTATCGCCAATAATCGTTGCTGCAGCCATTCGGGACTCTCTGTCACTTTTACATCCCGTATTGTAATCCCGCAATAACGAGGACAAGCCTCGGTATTTTCGACCGATACCGATATAGCTTTCCCCTCTTTATCATCGACAGCAAATGCCTCTACGGAAGGACGTCTTAAGACGGCATCATACCCGTTTTGTTTTAAATAAGCCGCCAAATCACGAGCTACACCATAATGTGAAGCGGCATCGACACGATTCGGAGTTATATCTACCTCCAATACATAATCACTTTTTACATTATAATAATCTTTAGCCAATGTACCGGGAGCAACCGTATCGGGCAATACGATAATCCCGTCATGACTATCACCGATTCCTATCTCATCTTCGGCACAAATCATCCCGAAAGATTCTTCTCCGCGTATTTTTGATTTCTTAATCGTGAATGTTTCGTCTCCTGAATAAAGTACAGTACCGAGAGTTGCAACAACGACATGCTGACCTGCCGCAACATTAGGAGCTCCGCAAACAATCTGCACAGGTTCGCCGTTACCCAAATCGACAGTAGTTATATGGAGATGGTCAGAGTTAGGATGATCTATACAAGTCAACACTTTACCGATTACCAGACCTTCCAATCCGCCTTTTATCGTTTGTACCTCTTCTACTCCACCCGTTTCGAGACCTATCGAGGTAAGGGCAGCTGCAACTTCTTCCGGAGTCTGCGAGATATTCAAATAATCTTTCAGCCAATTATACGAAATATTCATTTTGTATATAATTTTAAAGGTTCAGCAGGACAAAGGTTACAAATTTTACTGGTCAGGTAAAGAAAATTCACCTTGCTGCTTATATAATTTATTTTCTCAACGTCATAAAATAATAAAAACAAATGACCCAAAACCGCACTTTAATAAAAAAAGTATGCAAAGTTAATAAGATTATTTGTGTTATTAAAAAGTAGCGAGCGAAAAGTATTCTCAAAACGAGCCTCTTACCCGCATCTTTTTCATCGACCTTTTACAATATACCTGAATTTAGCAGGAATCGGCGTTTCAAAAAACATGTCTCTCCTCGTTACGGGATGAACGAACCTCAAACGAGAAGCATGAAGAGCCAAACGTCCTAAAGGGTTGCATGTAGCTCCATATTTTTTATCTCCGATAATGCTGTGTCCTAAATCCTTCATGTGTACCCGAATCTGATTTTTCCGTCCGGTGGCCAATTGCAATTCTACTAAAGAAAATTTTCCGTTGCTTTTGAGCACCTCATAGCGAGTAAGCGCATATTGTCCCTCATCCTTATTCTGTGTAGAATAAACCTCATAAGCAGCATTTTCGGCAAGATAAGAAGACACCTCTCCCTTATCTTTATCGAAAGCACCTTCCACAACTGCAACATAACGTCGGTCCAGCACCATATCGTTCCAAGACCGTTGCATAGTTTCCTGAATCTGTTGGCTTTTGGCAAACATCATCAACCCGGAAGTATCCCGATCGAGCCGATGGATAATGAATATTCTGCCGGCAGGATCATCTGCTTTTACGTAATCGCTAAGTATATGATAGGCTGTTTTTTCTTTAATGCGGTCTGTTGACATCGAAAGAAGTCCGTATCCTTTATCAATGACAATCAAAAACTCGTCTTCGTACACAATACGCAGACGACTATGCTTAAACACCCTAAATCCTCTTTCAAAATTTATCGCCAATTCATCACCGGAATGCAAAAGATCATCGAACTGTGTCGTAGGAATATTATTTATTGCAACCTGACGATGGGACAAAAGAGACTTTACCGTTGTCTTACTCTTTTCAGGAAACAACGAGAACAGATAATCCAACAATTTGACAGGACCTTCCTGCACCGAATATGTCTTTACCGAACTTTCCTGATTATATCTTCTATTGCTTTTTCTATTATTACGAGTTTGTCTCATGTTAAGCGTTCTTTTTATTTCAAGTTACAAAGATAGACATTCAAGAATATTTTACGGGGTATATTTCATAAATTCAGAAAAGATATTCAAAAAGTCCAGATATATAATTCATCGAAAAATTCGGACTGTCTCTGAAAGCCTGTCTATAAGATTTTAAAAGAGTTCTTTTGCTATTCCATAAAAATGTCATTACTTTTGCATGATAAATTTTTACGTTGCGATATTATGAAAATGAAAATACATCAGGAAGGACAAAACATACTTATTATATTATGTATTATCTTACTGATACTGAATAGCCTCATTCACTATTTTATAAACATACATTATGTTTCTATCCCTTTTCTTGTAATTTCGATCATATTCTTTTTATTGGTTCTCAATTTTTTCAGATCACCCAAAAGACATTATAAAGGAGATATAGAAAACAGCATCGTAGCCCCCGCCGATGGTACGATCGTAGCCGTAGAAGAGGTTATGGAAAATGAATATTTCCATGATAAAAGAATTCAGGTATCTATTTTCATGAGCATATTCAACGTACATGCCAACTGGTTTCCGGTAAACGGAACGGTAACTCATGTAAGCCACCAAAACGGACGTTTTATGGCAGCATATCTTCCCAAATCAAGTACAGAAAACGAACGTTCTACAGTAGTTATCAAAACAGATAAAGGTGAAGAAATTCTTATGCGTCAAATTGCCGGAGCTATGGCACGCCGCATTGTCACCTATGCAGAAGTCGGAGATAAATGTCATATAAACGAACATATGGGGTTCATAAAATTCGGTTCCCGCGTAGATGTATTTCTTCCTTTAGGGACAGAGGTTCTTGTCAAATTAAATGACAAAACGACAGGGAATATAACTCAAATTGCCAGATTATAGCTTTGTCGAAAAACAGGAAAAGACAAGGCCTAAATGACATCATTATGAAAAAAATTATAGTCCACATACCCAATGCAATTACATGTCTGAATTTACTATCCGGATGTTTTGCTTGTCTTTTCGCATTTAAAACCGATTTTGAAACGTCTGCTTTGTTTATCTGTCTGGCTGCACTGTTCGATTTTATGGACGGATTTGCCGCCCGATTATTAAATGCCTACTCCCCTATGGGAAAAGAGTTGGATTCTTTAGCAGACCTGAGCAGTTTCGGCATGGCTCCAGGTATCTTGATATTCTCTTTTACCGGACAATTAATCACTCCCGAATATCCGATATTCATTCAAGAATACTTCCCTTATTTAGCATTCTTAATACCGGTTTTCTCCGGTTTGAGACTGGCCAAATTCAATATCGATACACGTCAAACTACGTCTTTCATCGGATTACCGGTTCCAGCTGATGCACTTTTCTGGATCGGAGTTTGCTTTTGGGGACTTGAAAACGGATTCAATATTTATGTATTAGGCTGTTTGATCCTAATCTTTTCCTATTTATTGGTATCCGAATTGCCGATGTTTTCTTTAAAATTTAAAGACTTATCATTGCGTAATAATTACATACGGTATATTCTTTTATTAGGAGCAATAGTCTTTATTACATTATTCGGATTCGGCGGATTCGCCGCAGCCATTGTACTTTACATCGTTTTATCAGTTATTAATATAAAACTGTGAAAACAAAAACGGAACGGTTTTTGTTAAAATATAATCGATGCACACAAAATATTCTCAGTTATGGTTATTATTCTCTATAGTCTCCTATTTATATTCATCTTTATCCTTCTTTTAGGATTAGGTTTTATTGGCACAATAATACGTGTCCTTTTTGGAAATACACGACGTAACCCTGCCGATACGACAAAAAACTCCGGCAATCGTCAGGACGGACGCAGTTCAACAAAATGGTATACTTACCAAAAAAGAAGAGAAAAAATATTCGACAAAACAGATGGTGAATATGTCGAGTTTGAAGAAATAAAAGAAGAAAAGTAAGAGCTCACCCAAATTTCGTACAGACATTTTCTGAGAATCTTTTGAGAGCGTTTTTCAGTTCGATAAAGAATGTCGGACTACATGATATACAGAAACAGGAAAACAAAACGGAAAGAAACTCCAAAACCTGACCCGAGCAAAATTCAAACAGGCTCTAAGATTATTTATTTCTCCCCTATTTCCATCCAACTGCAACAAAAAATTCTCCGAATTTTAAATATTTTTTCGTCCCGAAAAATAAATACACAAAAACAAAATGACCATAAAATGTGTTTAACCAACAAATCGTCCGGTTTGTTGAAGAGATCTCTAAACGAATAAACACTACAAATATCGGTTATCTTTTTATTTCAAACCGCAAAATTATAGTAATATGAAAAAAATACAAGAACCTATCATAGGAGGATTTTTTGCAACCCTTGCCTTATTATTTGTCTCTTTTATCGAAAATATCAGCGGATCATTCAATTATATTTCACCTATATTTTTATCATCAATAGCAGACGATTCTATTTTAGGAGCTTTCTTCTTGCAATTAATTGCAGGCTGGATATTTGCATTCATATACAGTCTTTTCTTTATTAAAATACTGAGTTGGGCAAAAAATGATTGGATAAGGGGCTTGATATATGGGATCGTAATAGCTATATTAATGGAAATAGGTCTATACATAGCAGTGGATAATATCATTCTTCCGAACCTCATATTAGACACAATCGGTATGCTTATCGCTTACGGAATATTCGGTATCGTTCTCGGAGCTTTCATTCCTTTGTCAAAAAGAGAAAAATAAATAACGAATTATCGGTTTCGACATTTTTTCAAGAACATTCAAAAAGAAAAAACGCCATATTATTTGCAAATAATAATATTTAATGTACATTTGCAACATCAAAATAAAAGACTTATGACAAATATTACTTTACATCACGGTCATCATCATTCTTAACTCAAATGAGGTGAGCTGTAATTGTATTGTAAAAAAGAAATATAAATAGAAGGCTTGCCGATCGGGTAAGCCTTTTTTTTATGTCCGGAACAAAATTAATTTATAAACTTATAAAAACAATTTATCATGTTACGCATTGCTGTTCAATCAAAAGGTCGTTTATATGAAGACACAATGGGACTTCTCACGGAAGCCGGAATCAAATTATCCTCAGCCAAACGAACTTTATTGATCCCCGCCCGGAATTTTCCCGTAGAAATTCTTTTTCTAAGAGACGATGATATTCCCGATTCGGTCTCTTCCGGTGTCGCCGACATAGGGATCGTAGGTAAAAACGAATTTATGGAAAAGGAAAAGCAAGCTCGCATCGTTAAAAATCTGGGATTCAGCAAATGCAGGCTTTCTCTCGCAATTCCTAAAGACGAAGAGTATCAAGGTCTGGAATGGTTCTCGGGACGTAAAATTGCGACATCTTATCCGGTAATCTTAAACAAATTTCTAAAAGACAACCACATAAATGCCGATATACACGTTATCACAGGATCTGTAGAGATTGCTCCGGGAATAGGCCTTGCCGATGCGATTTTCGATATTGTGAGTTCGGGAAGTACCCTTGTCAGTAACCGACTGAAAGAAGTCGAGGTCGTTGTAGAATCGGAGGCTATACTCATTGCCAACAATAATCTGACAGACGAAAAACTCGAAATACTGGAAGAGTTGATATTCCGAATCAATGCCGTTCAAGCCGCCGAAGACAAAAAATATATACTGATGAATGTTCCCAATAACTCTTTAGATAAAATACTTGAGGTCTTACCGGGAATCAAAAGTCCCACCATCATGCCTCTCGCAAAAGAGGGATGGAGTTCGGTGCATACGGTTCTTGAAGAAAAACGTTTTTGGGAAATCATCAACAAACTAAAAACTGCCGGAGCTGAAGGTATATTGGTACTGAACATCGAAAAAATGGTATTATAATTATGGAAATCATCGAATATCCGTCCCGAGATGACTGGAACAAAATCACTGAACGTCCGCATTTGAATACTTTAGCCTTACACGAAAAGATCAGAAACATATTAAACGAAATCCGAGAAAACGGAGATTGTGCGATACGTTCATATACAGAACAATTTCAAGGAGTCAGATTGTCAGAACTGGAAGTTCAGGAAAACGAATTCGCCGAAGCCGAAAAGCTGCTTGACAAAGAGTTGAAAGAAGCTATTTTGACGGCAAAAAAAAATATAGCTAAATTCCATGCTTCACAGGCTATAACACCTCAAAAAATAGAGACTACCGAAGGAGTAACATGCTGGCAAAAAGCAGTAGGCATAGAACGAGTCGGGCTTTATATTCCGGGAGGTACAGCACCTTTGTTCTCTACGGTATTAATGCTTGCCGTACCGGCTCGCATCGCCGGCTGCCGTGAGATCATCATGTGCAGCCCGTGTAACGCAAACGAAAACATCCACCCGGCAATTCTTTTTGCAGCTCGTACCGCAGGGGTCGATAGGGTTTTCAAATTAGGAGGTGTTCAAGCAATCGGAGCAATGGCATACGGCACGAAAAGTGTTCCTAAAGTTTATAAAATATTCGGTCCCGGAAACCAATACGTAACTGCAGCAAAACAGATCGTGAGCCTGAAAGATGTAGCAATAGATATGCCTGCCGGACCATCAGAGGTCGAAGTTATTGCAGACAGCTCTTCTTTTCCCGAATTTGTGGCTTCGGACTTTTTATCACAGGCCGAACACGGTGCAGACAGTCAATCGATATTGCTCACTACCGAAAAATCGGTGATCGAAAACGTAAAACAAGAGATCGAGCGTCAACTCGAACAGCTCCCCAGAAAAGATCTGGCAAAAAAATCATTAGAACACAGCCGCCTTGTATTATTAAACGACTGGGATGAAGTGATCGACCTTACCAATGAGTACGCTCCCGAACATCTCATCATTCAAAGCAGTAACTACCAGGAATTGAGTGAAAAAGTCATCAATGCAGGATCTGTCTTTCTCGGACCATATACTCCTGAAAGTGCCGGAGACTATGCTTCGGGAACAAATCATACCTTACCGACAAGCGGATATGCAAAAGCTTACAGCGGAGTAAATCTGGACAGCTTTATACGAAAGATAACATTTCAGGAAATCAGCCGGAAAGGACTGCAGAATCTCGGGAACACTATAGAGACAATGGCCGCCAATGAAATGCTCGACGCTCATAAAAACGCCGTATCGGTAAGACTCGCAAAAATAAACCAATAATAAACACAGCATGAAAAAATTAGAAAAACTGGTTCGACCCAATATATGGAGGCTCAAGCCTTACTCTTCGGCACGAGATGAATTTAAAGGTGAAGCATCTGTTTTTCTCGATGCCAACGAAAATCCGTACAATACTCCGTATAACCGCTATCCTGACCCTCTACAATGGAAAGTTAAAGAAAAAATAGCCGATTTAAAAGGGGTAAACATAGAGTCTATTTTTCTCGGCGTAGGAAGCGACGAACCGATAGATCTCTTATATCGGGCTTTCTGCGAGCCGGGTATAGACAACGTTATAGCCATCGATCCGACCTACGGAATGTACAAAGTATGCGCCGACATCAATAATGTGGAATACCGCCCTGTCCGACTCAACAACGATTTCGATTTCGAACCGGACAAACTTTTGGCAGAAGCCGACTCTAACAGTAAACTGCTATTTCTATGCTCTCCGAACAATCCTTCGGGGAATTCGTTTTCCTTTGAAAAGATACGGTATATATTAGATAATTTTCAAGGCATTGTTATTGTCGATGAAGCCTATATAGATTTCTCTGCTTATCCTTCTCTTTTGGAGAAACTCGACCAATACCCTAACTTGGTGGTATTACAGACTTTTTCCAAAGCATGGGGAAGTGCAGGAATACGTTTAGGAATGGCTTTTGCATCAAAAAATATTATTCAGATATTCAATAAGATAAAATATCCTTATAATATTAACCGGTTGACACAGGAACACGCTTTGGAGCTCTTGAAACGAAACGGAGAAATACAAGCATGGGTAAAAGAGCTTGTCTCAGAAAGAGAAATCCTTCAAAAAGAGTTATCCGCACTTCCGGTCATACTGCACATATACCCAAGCGATGCAAATTTTTTACTGGTAAAAACCCGGGACGCTCAAGCCTTATATGATTATTTGGTCGCAAAAGGGATCATCGTCCGTAACCGCAACAAGATCACCTTATGCGAAAACTGCCTCCGTATTACAGTCGGTACACCCGAAGAAAACAAGGCATTGATCGACGCATTAAAAAAAGTAACGTTATGAACTCTATAAAAAAAGTCCTATTCATAGACCGGGACGGAACTCTCGTAGTAGAACCTCCTGTCGATTATCAACTGGATAGTCTTGAAAAATTAGAATTTATTCCGAAAGTATTCCGCAACCTGCATTTCATTAAAGAAAAACTCGATTTCGAATTGGTCATGGTAAGTAATCAAGACGGTTTAGGGACAGATTCTTTTCCTGAAGAGACTTTTTGGCCTGCACAAAATAAAATCATACGTGCTTTTGAAAATGAAGGGGTGACTTTTGATAATATTTTAATAGACCGTTCTTTCCCTGAAGAAAATCTCCCTACTCGAAAACCCGGAACCGGAATGTTAAAAGAATATCTTGACGGAAGTTATGACATGAAACAATCTTTTGTCATAGGTGATCGCATCACCGATATGCAGCTTGCAAAAAATATGGGTTGTCGGGGAATATTCTTAAAAAATGAAGAACAAGGATTACAAGAAATAACAGATAACGGGCTCGATCAAACCTGCGTATTGGTCACTCCCGACTGGGATAAAATCACAGAATTCCTTTTTGCCGGAGAAAGACGTGCAGAAATAATACGTAAAACTTCTGAAACCGACATACATGTAACGATCAATTTAGACGGTAACGGTAAATGTAATATTTCTACCGGACTCGGATTTTTCGATCATATGCTCGATCAGATCGGAAAACATTCGGGAATAGACCTGACAATTCAGGTAAA